>CAYNOR010000055.1:0-2613 GCA_964398915.1 uncultured Verrucomicrobiota bacterium | reverse complement strand
TCATACGGAGACATTAAACCATCTTTACGGTTTTTCAATCGTTAAATGCTCTAATTCAGAAAAGCCTCTCTCGCTTTCCGCGAAAAGTAGAGGTTTGGCTGAAAGCGCTCAAGCTGAAACACCAACTTCTCAAAACGATGGGTGCATCTTTCTGTGGGTGAGCCCGGCCTGTCCTGAGCGCAGTCGAAGGGCGGTCTCGCCATCTTCCGAGGCCGGGAGCCTCGGCTATAAATAAACTTGGTTCGCAGAACCAACACTACATTTGGTTGTAGCGTCGGCTCTGCGAGCCGAAAAGGTGGAAGCGGCATCCCTGCCGCTGAACCAAAGGCTGGAGCCTACTTTTTCTTTTCTTTGCGGATCACCGGGCCGCCGGCCAGAATTTCTTTCTTGGTGTTGAAATATTCCTCGTCGGAAATCACGCATTTTTCTCTGGCCTGCTGAAGATCCAGCAGTTCCTGTCCGATCGTCGTGTTGCGATGATATTCAACGTCAACCCGGTTCAACATCGCACAGCCGGACAATCCGGCAACCAGAGCCCCCGCTACCATTAATGCTTTGCCTGTTTTCATCCCGTTTATCCTAATTGCCAAAAACAAAGCCTTATTCACTGCCGTCGGTCTTGGCCTTGGCGGTCGCTTTAATCTTTACGGACAGTTCGTCGGCGAGCTTCTTGTCTTCCATCAGAGCCTTGCGGGCGCCGTCGCGGCCCTGCCCAAGCTGCTGCCCGTTATATGAAAGCCATGAACCTTTCTTTTCAATCAGTCCGCAGTCGGTTCCGGCGTCAACGATGGATCCGGTCCATGAAATACCTTCGGCGTAAAGAATGTCGAACTCAGCCATGGTGAACGGCGGGGCGACTTTATTTTTAACCACTTTGACTTTGGTGCGGTTGCCGTAGATCGAGCCGTCGGTGTTTTTGAGCTGACCGATGCGGCGGATGTCGAGACGCACGGAAGAATAAAACTTCAGCGCGCGGCCGCCGGGAGTCGTTTCGGGACTGCCGAACATTACGCCGACTTTTTCGCGGATCTGGTTGGTGAAAATACAGCAGCAGTTCGAGCGGCTGATCGCGGACGTCAGCTTGCGCAAAGCCTGTGACATTAACCGCGCCTGCAAACCGACGTGCGACTGACCCATTTCGCCGTCGAGCTCGGCGCGCGGCGCCAGTGCGGCGACGGAGTCCACCACAACGACATCAACCGAACCGCTCTTCACGAGTGCTTCGCAGATGTTGAGCGCTTCTTCACCGGAGTCGGGCTGAGAAACCAGCAGGTTGTTCAGGTCTACGCCGATTTTCTGGGCGTAGCCCGGATCGAGCGCATGTTCGGTGTCAATGAAAGCCGCCGTGCCGCCTTCCTTCTGGACGTTGGCGATAATGTGGGAAACCAGCGTGGTTTTACCGGACGATTCCGGGCCGAAAATTTCGATCACACGCCCCTTGGGTACGCCGCCGATGCCGAGCGCGATATCCAGCGTCAGCGCGCCGGTGGAAATACACGGGATTTTACGGGGTCCGGCTTCGTCGCCGAGGCGGACAATTGCTCCGTCGCCGTATTGTTTTTTGATGTCAGCGAGTACTGCCTCAAGATTGGAGGCGCCTTCTTTTTTATCGGTTTTTGCAGCCATGCGGGAGAGACTACACGGCTCGAAAAATTGTTCAAGCGCAGAAGCAGCTCTCTTTTTAAGAAATCAGGCGAAATATCCCTCGCAAAGGGGAAAAGGCCGCAGAGATTAAGATTTAGAATTGGTTCATAGAACCAACGCTACATAGACAACCCGTGTAGAGTCGGCTCTCAGAGCCGATTGGGACGTGGTCTGCCTCTGCGCCATCCGCCTCTCTGCGAGGGAAAACCTGCCGCAAAACTTCCCAACCATTGGAAAACTGCTAGACTGCCTCCCGTTTGACAACAAGCCGCAGCAACCCGTTGAAAACCTGGCAACTTCATGAGGAATTAAAATGGAAGACACACCCTACTCGAGATTTGAAGAGAGCGAACTGATCCTGCGCGATGAACTTGCCGTTGATCGAACCCTGCTCGCCAATGAGAGAACTCTGCTTGCGTACCTGCGATCCTGCGTCGCCCTGCTCATTGCCGGCGTCTCAATCATGCACTTTTCGGAGCAGAACTGGTTTATGATCGTTGGCATCACCTGCATCCCGGCCGGCATCCTCACAGGATTCATCGGCATCGTGCGTTTTCGGAAAATGAACCGGGCGATCACCGGCATCAAATCCAGAAGACAACAAAAGCCGCGCTCCTGAGCTGGTGATGATGCCATGCGTTGCACCGTCACCTGCCACGAAGCCTTCCGCGCCACGGCATGACTGATAATCGTAGACGCGGCGCCCTCGTCGCGTTCAGTCCGGTTGGGAAAACGCGACGAGGGCGTCGCGTCTACGTTCCCATCCATCGGAAAAATCCGCCGAAGTAGTCTTTATGCCGACAGGCGCACGATGCATAAGGGCTACTACTCTCGAAGGATAAGGGTCCTGAAGAATACGCAACCATCCGCTCATGAAGCACTTATTTCGGATTGAATACCTATCTGGAATTCTTTAGAGCGGTTTAATTTGAAGTATAACCGCACGAAGCAAACCAACCAAGGGCATCT
>CAYNOR010000054.1:0-2618 GCA_964398915.1 uncultured Verrucomicrobiota bacterium | reverse complement strand
AGGCGGTTTTCGCCGTTCCATGTATACGTACTCATGCCGTCGGAAAGGAGGTTTCCGTCGGCGTCGTACGACAGCACGTTCGTTGAAACCGTTGAAGCCGTCAAATTCGTTAAAATCGTCGAGAGATATTGATTCAAATTATTTGCCAAGTAGCTGGTCTCTTTTTGCGCTCCTTGAGATCTTTCGCGGCTAAACTCCCGGTTTCCAATCGAATCGTAGCCGTAGTCGTATTCGTTCGTGCTCATCTGGGCGGAGGTTAGCTCCGAGCGGCTGTTGTAGGCAAAGACATTCGTCGAAAGTCCAAGGTCTAAAGGTCGAAGGTCGGTTCGTTGCGTGCGGCGGTTGAGTTCATCGTAAACATAATCGAACGAAGAAACGGTGTTGGTACCGAACCGGTTCAAGACCTGCGTTTTGTTGTTGCGGTTCGCCGCTGTCATATCAAACCCGTGAGTCTCATTCATCAAAAATCAGGCAAAAAGCCGGAGGTCGGGCTAATGGGTGACCCTTTTTTCGGCGCTCCCCATGCGGATTATGTTAAAAAACAGCAGATCGTTGAATGCGTTGTCGCTATCGACCGGATAGGCCGGGCTGAGGATGATTTTTCCTTTTCCGTAGTCCATGGTGCCAATCAGCACGCGTAAAACATTGGGCCGGGCGAGATACGCTCCATACGCACCCAATTTGTAGCTGCTCTTGAATGGGGCAAAGCCCATCGGATCGCCGGGCACCTCCCAGCTTGTCGTCCCGATCGTTTTTCCGCTTGGAATCGATTGGTCGCCGACAAAGTGGTCGAGATATCCCCAACCATTTCCATCCCACCCATGCGTTTGTTCGCCACCCCATCCCGTGACGGGTTCGCTGAGGAGTCCCTTCTGAAGAAGGAGGTCCGCCCACTTGGCATCAAAACGAATGAGCAGCAGCGAGCCCCCGCTTTTGACGCGTTTCAGGATTTGGTCGAACCCGCTCTCCGGGGGATCCCCTGCGGCAATAAAATCGAGCTTTTTGGAGATCCCGAGATTTTCTTCGAGGGCCACTCCCGCCTCGGTGAGTGCCTTCTGTGCGGCAGGCCAGTTCACCACCGCGCCGGTGAGGTCTTTCAGATCATCCCGAAACGAGGCCCGGTTTTTCAGCAACACCTGCTCGGCTCCATCCGCCACGCGGCGACCGGAACTATTAAGGAGTTCGCCTTGAATCGTCAGGTAGCCGCCCCGCCAGGACGCATCGACGGGCACCTTCAGATCGCCCAGCGGTTGGGCGTACCGGTCCGCTCCCGCCACTTTGACAGGCCGCTCCGAAGTGAAACCGGTCGGATTGCCGGCACCATCCCGCACCGAGATTTTTAAAACGTAATCGCCTGCGGGCAATTTGCCTTCATTGATGAGGGAAAGGTCAAACTCCGCCGACTGGCCGGGCTGGAAATACTTTCCGTTTTTGCGCGTGATGGCAATTTGCACGTCGCGTGTCCAATAAGCAAAATCTTCGGCCGGCCCTTTCAGATTGCGTCCCTCGTCGCAGATGGCGGAAGCCCAGATTCCGGGAAGATAGCCGCCGCCGCTCCACCCGCTGATGGCATAGCCGTCGGAGGCATCGTTGCGCAGAAGTGCCTGGCCCAATCTCCCGTCAATATACATCAGCCCGCGTCCCGCCTGCCGACTGACATCTGACGGAGTTTTGATGTTTCCGCTGCCGATGGAAGCGACATGGAATTCGTTGAAGTAGCTTTCGATTTCCCCGGCCATGGGGGCAAAGACGTTCAGGTCGTATCCGGGGCGTCCGTCGGGGAGCCGGCTTTTCATGGCCACAATCTCCGGCGAGTTGTCGGGTCCGGTGTAACAACGGACTTCGCCAAAATATTGAACGCGGCCCGGCAGGACCTCCTGGTGCGCGAGTAGATCGCTTTCCTGGAACCGGCCTTTGGATTCGACCGTATGGTCATCCCAATAGTCCTTGCGAATCTCCGTCTCGTAGGGGCGGATATGCCAGATATCGCCGCCGCCGAAGGCATTCGATCCGGACGTGTTGATCACCAGCCTGCTGCCATCAAGGTCCGCAGCCATGCGCATGACGCGCTCGCGCAGGGGGCCCCAGGTGTTGCTCTCGTTGGCCAGGCAGAACATGAGCAGGCTCGGGTGATTGCGGTCCCGCAAAAACATCTGACGGCATTTTTCTTCCATGAGCTTGCCGGCAAACGATCCATTAATGACGTTCTGGAGTTTGGCCGTCACGTTTCTCAACCGCGCCGCATCCCCCGGCACGCCGTAGGCGGCCTCTTCGATTTTGATTTCCGGTTGCGCGGATTTGATTTCCGGCCGCGCGGACACCGCAAGTTGGAGCGGATCGGGATCCGTACCGGTGAATGTCAGCGAGCGGTCGCCGACACGGTATTTCACAGTCAGCGTCTTGACCACACCGGGCGCGGGATCGTCGCCTTCGGCCATCCGCGCCACGGGCACGCCGGACTCTCCCCGATTGATGACGTTCTGGAGTTTAGCCGTCACGTTTCTCAACCGCGCCGCATCCCCCGGTACGCCGTAGGCGGCCTCTTCGATTTTGATTTCCGGCTGCGCGGACACCGCAAGTTGGAGCGGATCGGGATCCGTACCGGTGAATGTCAGCGA
>CAYNOR010000053.1:0-2901 GCA_964398915.1 uncultured Verrucomicrobiota bacterium | reverse complement strand
AGTGCCGGAGCCGACGGCAAAGACCGCGCGGACGGATTCCGTTCGCGCCGGCTGATTCTGTTTGTTTTTTGTTCACTTCGAATTTTTTCCCGTTGGAGATTCAGCCCACATCAGCAGGATCGAGGTTGCGGGCCATGATGCGCTGACCGCCCACATATTGCCCGGAGAATTGAACATATCGGTGACGTTGACCTGTTCGCTAACCTGTCCTTTCTGAAAGGGAAACCAGTTCCCGCCGCTGAGCCCGAGCCATTCCCCGTTCTCCATCGAGCTGAAATTGACGGCAGCGGCAATCACGTCGCGATAGATTTTTTCGTAGAACGGACTACCGGTCAGCCGGGACAAGTCATAGAGCGCACGGTTCGAACTGGTGCAGGGACCGGGGCCGATGTGGCGGTTCTGCGTGTTGGCGATCACTCCGCCCCGGGCATTGTAGCCGAAGAGCGGCGAGCCGGGCGGGAACGGCGCGGCGTAACTTGCGACCCAGGTGGCAAAGATTTGCGCGGCGTCTTCGGCATACGCCAGCAGGCGGGGTTCCTTGAGAACCTGATGGCCCCGCACCAGCGCGTCGGTCATGGCCATCGCCGACTCGGAATCATCCGCCTGCTGAATGTCGAGCGGCCCGCCCGTGCAATGACCCTTGGCCACATACTCGCGGTGGTAATAATCGGCGGCCTCCAGAAACACTTTCCGGTAGCGCGGATTTTCAGGAAACACGGCCATCCCCTCCGCGAACGCCTGCATCACAAAGGCTCCGGCGGCAGATCCTTTGAGCAGAATCTCCGGCACGGGCAGTTCCTTGTTCACATGCTGTCCGAACTGGCCGTAGCGCTCCCAGATCGAACAAAAGGCATCCAGCCCGCGCTGCGCGGTCTCCTTCCATATCGGATGTTCCGTGCCTGCGTCGCGCTCCAGGCGATAGCACTTGAGCAGGTTGTAGGTGAAATCCCCAGTCATGCGGTTGTGCGTCACCCCCCACCCCATGGAGTTGTCCACCGACCAGTTCCGCCCATCGAAGAGCGCGCGTGCCAGCCCGCTTGGGGACAGCGAAGTGGAAACCAGAAAATCCAGATTTCGCACGGCGGCCTCGCGGTAGCGACCGCCCAGTTTCAGCAGGGGATAGCTGGTCATCGGGCCGCTGGCCCAGCCGTTCATCTGCATCCAGGTCGGCTCGAAGCCGGGCTCCCCATAGGTGTTCCCGGAGGCGTCGTCGAAGGCGTTGAGAAAAAGCGGGTATTTGCCATCATGCAGCACGGAATGCCGGTCCATGACAAAGTCGGCAACGGTTTGCGCGGCCTCGGCAAGAGGGACTTTGGGGGCGGTGGGCGTGGTGTAATCCGGCACGTCGCGAAACTGCGCGTTGTAGAGCCGGAACAGCCCGGGCACGGATTTGGCCGCCGCTTCACTGTAGCGGAAATCGAAGCAGAGCACCTGAGCCCCGGCCAGCTTGGCGGGTTCGCGTCCGGGCTGCTCGCAGGGGAAGGACATGCCCATCACACCGCGATTTTTATCCACGAGGAACCCGGACGGACCGGCGGTGCAAACCGGAGATCCAGCAAGGGCATGGGCCTGCGAAACACCATCAAAGTGGAGTGCCACCGGAGTCGCCGCCACAAGCGATTGCACCACATATTTCCATCCCTGCTCGGCCCGCATGGCCGCGACTCCGGGCGGCGTGATTTCGAAGGCGTTGCCATTGTAGTAGGCCGCCGGGATGAGCGTGTAGCTGGCATCAGTAAAAACGATGGGGGTCTCGACGCGCAGGAAAAACCGCGCCTCGCCGGAGCCAATATAGCGGACGCCGCCAAACCATCGCCCGTCCTGCTTCGGCGCAACCGTCAGCTCGATGCGACCGTCCTGAAAGGGCACGGAGGACTGATACATCGGAAACGGACTCCGGGAGACCGTCCGCAACTCCGGCATTTGCAGGTCACCGATGCTGAAGCGGAGTTTCCCATGGAATGGATCGCCGAACGATGGTGCATTGGCGAATGCCAGTGCTTGATCACCCTTCGCCGGGCCCACTTGGAAGTTGTCCGCCCAGAACCGCACGTCGCCTTCAGGCTTGGCGGCATCCTCGCTGGCGGGCACCCAGCCCATGCCAATCATCGAGTGCCCGTAGCCGGAAAAATCCTTGCCGTCCACCTTGCGCAAATCCGGCACCTTGGCCACCAGCTTTTCATTCACATAAACCTTCAGGCTGTCCGGAGCAAACTCCACGGCCAGATTGGCCCAAGCATCCTTTGTCACGCCGGGAACGCTATCGGCGATTTTCACCTCGCCGACGCCGGGCCGCAGGAGGCTGATGCCCGAGGAGGCGAACTGGCCGTTCGCAACGCGGAACAAAACCGCCAGCCCGTGGCGATCAACCATGGGGGACAGCGAGGGGCGCGTCCCGACGCCGATCCACACGGCATTGTCGTTCAGGACAAGGTCCGCCTGGACTACAAAATGATTTCTCAATGGTTTGCCCCAGCCCGCGCCGGAGTCGGTGTAACAAATTCCCACACGTCCGAATGGCCCGCCCTGCTGCATCACGCCGGTCGCGGAACCGGCACCGGAATCTCCGGGATTCGGGCTGGCCGGCGGAGCAAGCGCAAGATTGTGGCCGCTGTTGAATGAAAAACTGTTTTTCGAAGCCATCCACACCGTCGGCGGTGTTCCCTTCGCCGTTTCCACCAGAGAATCACCGGTGGCCGCCGCCCCTTCCGCGCGCCCGTTTGGTCCGACCGTGAAGGTGTCGGCGTAGTCAGGGCTTCCCATTAAATCTGATTTTCCGACGGGGACGCCGGCGAGAGCGGCGGCAGGCATGGCTATGTCGGGCACAAGCACGGGGATCCCCGCAAGGCGCTCGCTGGAAGCAGCCCTGCCGGCCTGGAAGTTGTCGGCCCATTTGATGGT
>CAYNOR010000052.1:0-3010 GCA_964398915.1 uncultured Verrucomicrobiota bacterium | reverse complement strand
ATTTTCCCGCCGAAGGAACGGGCGATTTTGTCAGGGTGTAACCGGTTTTTTCGGAAAGCTCGGCGGGATCAATGGCGAGTCCGGCGGCTTTGAGGTCGAGTGCATCCTGCACAACCTGACTGGTGGCGTGGGTTAGTCCGGGCGAAAATTCAAAGTAAGCCAGCGCGGGCTGACCGGGGAAGTATTCAGCCAGCAAGGGCACATCAATGGCGTTCTGCAAAATCCCCGCCAGCGTGATGGCGTCGGATTTGGCGATTTGCAAAAAGGTGTCCTGATGGGCATTGCCGGCCAGCGTGCCGCTGCCGGGCGCGGATAGCATGGTGAGAATGCCGCCGGTGGCGGCCAGTGTGATCTGCTCGTCGAGATATTTGATCTGATCCTGAAACGGCGGGCGACCTCCGCCCCCTGTGACGAATTTGATGTCGCTGTCGTGCGGCAGGAAGCCGCGTCCGTTGGAAAGAATTTCTTCGGCAACAGCCTGATATTCTTTCTGCTTCGCTTCGTCGGCGTTGGGCGGGCCGACCAGAAAGATGGACGGGATGCCATAAACGGAGATGAACGAATCCCAGTCCGCCTGTGAAAGATTCTTGCGCAGGTACAGGACGCTGAGGATACGGTCGAGCGCGGCGGTTTCGAGGATGACAAAGTTTTCGGGGTCGATGATGGTGCCGCGTCGGCAACCGGAAACCGCACCGGCGTTGTATTCCCAGTCACCGAAAAGGCCGTCACGAATCCAGAACCACTGTTCGACGGGTTCAAGACGCTCGATCAGCCCGCCGGGTGTCCAATGCTTTTCAAGGTGGGCGTAGCCCCGGAAAAAGCCGGTGAACAGAAATGAAACGGCTTCGCGGAAGTTGTCGATGTTGTCGTACACCATGCGCAGAAAGTCGGCCTGCTCCTGGGCGCGCGGATCGTCTTTGGACTGTGAGACCACCCGGACATCCCAGTCGAGGGAAAGCAGCGCGGCGCGGCGCCGCTGAATCACGGAATGGATCATGGCGTCGGATCGTTCCATGTAGTAGTAAAACCACTGGAGGTCGGCGTAGTCGCCGCGCTCGCCGGATTCCTGCAAGCCGACAAGGCGCGACATATTGAGGCCGCGCAACGGATTGGTTGAGTCGCGGTAGCCGTGGTCTTTTTGGGTGCAGAGGTAGCGCATATGATTTTCTCCCTGCACTAAGGGGGAAAATCAAATGGAACTGCACAGAAGGTTTGAGAAGAAGGACGCCACGAAAGACGCGGATTACATTAAATGTAGAGGGTCAGGTGCGGGCAGGCAGCCCGTCGCCTGAGCCCTCTCTTTTCATTGGCACACTTTTCCTGCGCTTACTTGAATTCTTTCGTTGCGGCATTCATAGACGATGAGCGGAAAGTGATTTTCTTGATTGGCATCTTGTCTTTGAGCAGCTCATAGAACAACTCGCAAAGGTTCTCACAAGTAGAAACCTTCTTGGTCACAACTATTCTGTATTCCGGGTATGACCAGGCCAGCGGGTGGTCTATCTTTTTGAGAGGCACACAATGCTCCGGGTCGTTATGGATGCCTGCCTTTTTGTACACGGCAAGGACCGCTTCAAGAAGCGGATCGCCTTCCTGAAACAGTGTTGCATGATGGAAATGGTCACACACTTCCCATGCTTTCTTGAATCCTTCTTTACAGGCGTGTGCATATCCAGTCACCGGGTCTACGGTGTTTTCAATTTCAAATTCCAAAAGCCCCGAATGCCCATGAAGGTGCTTTGCTTCACACGGCCAGTTCATGAACCTGTGTGCGTACTGGAAGTCCAGTTTTACGATTGATCTATATTTCTCGTTTGACATGACATGCCCCTTTCTATGTTTTGATGTAACTGACTGACTCTCTTTCTCTCATTGGACAAACTGAACTCACGCTCAGCCCCGTTTTCCTCGATGCCCGCCATTTACGGTATTGCAGCCGCTACTGAATCGGTGTGCATTGATTCCTCCCGGTTCCAAATTTTTTCGTTTACTGCTTATGGTTTTTTCTTCGGCTTGGCCTTTGGCCCGGCCGCATTCTGCTTACATGTGCGACAGACTCCACGCAACTCAACATAAACACCATCGACACTTCCCATCGCAGACACCTCTGTCGGTACGGGTAAACGATCCATTGTGTCGCTGTAAAAATCGCCAATCATTCCGCAATTTGTGCAGACAAAGTGGTGATGCCGATCCGTATTGGCATCAAACCTCGTTCGATCCCGCACGGAGCCCACGCGGGCTATTACGCCGCCATCTTCGAGCAATCTCAATGTACGATAAATGGTGTCGAACGAGATGGCGGGAATTTTCTTTCGCACCCGAGCGTATATTGTCTCAGCATCGGGGTGTTCCTCGCTACCAGCCACCTCCCGAAGAATCTCGGTTCTTTGATGAGTTGCCTTGATCCCCTTCTGCCGGCAAATCTCAAGAAATTCCTCAACGCGTTGATCTACCTGTTTTTTTGATATCACCCCAAAACTCCTATTAGTAATTATTATTATTTAAGAAAGATACTTCATGTTGCATTGCATGTAAATATTTTTTAGTTGATTTCTGGCAGAAATCATCCGGCCAAAGTCTGCGGACGTTTTGCGAAGGGCGAAAAGCGGCCTTTGGGTGTAAGGGGCAGCATCGGGCCGCATGATTCGGTTTCCCATCGTCGGTGATTGGCCAGCGCCAGCGCCATAACGCAGTCGTCGTGAAAGCCTGCCGGTGCGCTGTAGCTGATGTGGCCGCGCGGCGAAATCTCATATTCGTACCGCTGCATTTCGTGGGTGAGCACCTGCCATTCTTCCGGCCAAGTGACTTTCTGTTGTTCAACCGCGACAATGAGCCGCTGTACCAGCTCGGCTTTCGACGTGGATGAAAATTTGAACGGCTCGATATTGGAGTATCGCCGGACAAGGTCGTCGTAGATCGGATCCCCTGCCCCGGTGGCGTCCAGAATGATGTGGCCCTGCCATTTGCGGGCAAACTGCAAAATGCGGTCTTTCTGCACCGGCCAGTT
>CAYNOR010000051.1:1705-3143 GCA_964398915.1 uncultured Verrucomicrobiota bacterium | reverse complement strand
GTGCCAGCGCAATGGTGATAAGATGGTCCACGCTGTTTTTCCTCTGAAAGGGATTTCGCGTGCGGGAACTTGCCATGCTGGAGCCTCCTTCAGAAGACACGTCCATTTTCAAACAGACGCGCAAAACGATTAGCACTGAGTAGCAGGGCCAGATTGATGACGGACTTGAAGAGCCCGACCGCTGTGCTGAACCCGAAATCGGAAATGGATTGGAATGTGACACGATAGATGTAGGTGTCGATGATGTCACCGGTTTCATACACGGCAGGATTGTATAGATTGAATATCTGGTCGAACCCGGCATTCATGACACTGCCCACATTCAGAATCAGGAGAATGATGACGGTGGACTGGATGCCCGGCCAGGTGATGTGGAGTATGCGGTGAAGGCGATTTGCTCCGTCCACGACTGCAGCCTCATACAAGGTGGGATCAATGGAACTGATGGCCGCCAGATAGATGATTGAGCCCCACCCGGCTTCTTTCCAGATCGAGGTTCCATAGAGCAGCGGCCGAAAAAGTTCCGGCGTCCCCATGAATCCGATTTTCTCCATGCCAGCGAAAGCAAGCAGGTTGTTGACGGCGCCATTGTAATTCAACAGGTTCATGACAATGCCGGAAATGATGATCCATGAAAAAAAATGGGGCAATGTATAGACAGTCTGAAGTATTTTCTTAAACTTCCCGTCTGACAGTTCATTAATCAGAATGGCCAGAACAATGGGGATGAGAAAGGTGAAAAGAATGCTGCCAAAGCTGATTGTCAAAGTGTTTCTGAACGCGCGCCAGAACATGTCGTCGCGGAGAATATACTCGAAGTTCCGAAGACCGATGAAGGGGCTTCCCCAAATCCCCTTGTTGTACATGAACTCCTTGAACGCAAGCTGAATGCCGTACATCGGTCCATAGCTGAAAATCAGATACCATAACAAACCAGGCGCAAGCAGCAGATAAATGAACCTGTTTTTTTTGATGTCCCGCCATAATTCTTTTTTCGCACTATGATCCAAGCCTGCAGCTTGTTTTCTCAACGCTGTCATTCTCACCCTCCTGAAATAGGAGTCCGTTTTCGGTTTCACGAGTCTCTCTATGAAACCAGTGTATCGAAGGGGTGTCGCGTTGGAAATGAACCCATTTCTCAAAAAAATGGAGAGGATTCTTTTATGTGCGACGGATAGAAGCAAATGACCGTTCATTTTATCGAACACATTATGTCTTTCGCACCAAAGGAAGCATAATGCAGACGCTCGTACCGCCTGTCGGTTTGTTTTCGAAAGTCAGACCGGAAAAAACACCATATCGGAAACGAAGCCGTCGCTGGATATTCAGCAATCCGATACCCGAGGTTTTTCTGATGCTTTCATCCTCATCCGGCGCCCCTTCGCCTTTGAGCCGCAATTGGATACGTGCTTCAGTTTCGACGTCCATACCAATCCCA
>CAYNOR010000051.1:1174-1695 GCA_964398915.1 uncultured Verrucomicrobiota bacterium | reverse complement strand
TCTTTTTTAAATCTAACCCATGGGCGTAAAACAACGTTCCAAATCACTCAGTTCTTCACATAGTGATCTGGCAGATACTTTTTTTCAACTTAAAGTCCTCAATGGTCAGGAAAAGGTGTTCCTCTGCTGCAACCCCGCTTATGCGGATATGACCGGTGCCTTCTTTGGGCTCCAGGCCATGATAAACCGCATTTTCAACAACTGGCTGCAAAATCATCCTTGGGATGACGCAATCCAGCAGTTCATCCGGCATGTCCACAGACACGGCCATGCGCTCCTGATGGCGAATCCGGATAATCCTGATGTAATGCCCGACAATATCCATCTCCTCCCGAAGCGTCGCGTCGCCATCCGCCTTGATGCTGTATCTGAAGATGGCAGACATGGAAACGGAAATATCCACAATCGGTTGCAGATCATGGACCAACGCGATGCTCCTGACACAATCCAGTGTATTGTACAGAAAATGCGGATGAATTTGACTCTGAAGCGCTGAAAGTTGAGCCTTCTTCCCTTCCAGC
>CAYNOR010000051.1:428-1094 GCA_964398915.1 uncultured Verrucomicrobiota bacterium | reverse complement strand
TTTCATTCGTTCCTTGTAGCTGGAACTCGGGTATGCGTTCAGAAAAAGGACGATTTGCGATATGGGTCTCGAGATGCCGCGCATCAGCATATACCCGATAAAGATCAGCAGCATGGCCGCGGATGCGGCAATGATGATGGCTATGTTAATGACAGGAGACAAATCCCTGTCCATGTCCCCGACATCAACAACACTGAGAGTCGACCACCCGAGATCCGCCAATCGCTGTTCCTGAACAAGAAACCCGGGCCGATTCCGGTAATGCGCCACGATTTTTTTCTGCAGGGATGGCGCCTCCGGGTCCTCCGGTTCTTCCAGGAACAGGTTCAAACCTGTCTGATTATTGTTTGCAACGACCGTTCCTTCAGCATCCATGAGGAGAAATAAGGAACGCGGTCCAGCATTGATGTTCTCTATCATTCTCTTCATCTGGGCCGTGGAACAAAGTATCAGAACGGTTCCAATTCTCCGCTCGGAAGAAGCGTACATTTCAATTGAATTCACGGGAAGCAGATAGGCAAAAACATCGCCGATCCGCTCCTGCGTGATCTTCGTTTGCAAAACAGCCGTGAACAAGGGACTTCTGAAAGCCGGCTCCTGTACACGGTACTTTTCCCCAAGCTGATTCACCACGTCCGGCAGCGACCCGTACTCGCTGGACTGGAT
>CAYNOR010000051.1:0-418 GCA_964398915.1 uncultured Verrucomicrobiota bacterium | reverse complement strand
CACGATGGCATAAACATTCCGGATGGCGCTCTGATAAGTGAACAGCGCCGTTTTGACCTGTCGAAACTTCTCGAGCCGGTCCAATGGCAGGGATGCCGACAAAAATGCCTGTACGGGGTCACTGTAGCCGACAACCCGTGCAAGATTTTCCATGTCGTCCGACATGGCCTGCGCCTGATCCCCCACCTGTCTCGAAATGGTACCCATGAACAATCTGGATCGTTGTTCGGTGATGCTTCTCGTATATCCGAAAGAAAACACACCGATAAACAGAATGATGAGAATTGCGAGACCAACCAGCATGACAATCTGGGTCCTGAGCCGCAATTCGGTCCAAAAACGCAGAAATCCTGCAGAGACTTCCGCAGGAACTCTAATGAGGGTCGCAAACCAGCATTTCTTGCTTTGCATCGGTTTC
>CAYNOR010000050.1:0-3482 GCA_964398915.1 uncultured Verrucomicrobiota bacterium | reverse complement strand
TTCTGGATCGCAGCGGCCTGGTTCCCGGCGATTTCTTCGCGCTGACCTTGAACCGTCCGCCCGTGGCGCAGGACATCAGTGCCGTCGTCCCGCCGGCCGCCGGCACAGCGGCATACACCTCGAGCTCGGCAGCGGTGATCGAAGCGAGCAAGCCGTCGCTGTATTGGGAATTTAACGAAATCAGCGGCCCTGCAAAGAACACCGTGAGCGGTTCCAAAGATGGAGCTTCTGACGCCGTAACCTTTGGCGGTGCCGGGCCGCGGCCGGCCGATGGGCTGTTGCAAATGTCCCCGCAGAACACCGCCGCCGGGTTTGAGCGAACGGGCACCGTCAAGCATCCTTCCCTGAAGACCGGAGCCGGGATTCCCACGGACACATACACCGTGCAGGGCTGGTTCCTTTCCACCGTGCCGTTTAGCGCCAACGCCGTGCAGAATTTATTCGGGCGGGGCAACAGCACGGGCGAAGCCCGCGATACCGTCGGCGTTGGCGGCACATGGAATTTGAGTCCTGTTGGGAAGCTGTATTTTTACGAGCCCGCCTCTGGAAAAGTCGTCGCGGGCACGACGACGCTTGCGCCGAATCGCTGGTATCACATCGTGCTGGTCCGCGACGGCACGAATGTCAAAGTCTATCTGAACGGTCAACTGGAGATCGATGCGCAGGAACTGGGCTGGCCCGGGGGCGATGGCGAGCGGTTCGCCGTCGGCAACCGCGCGGACTACCCGAACAAGGGTCAGCCTGCTTACGGGCTGAAGGGGTTCGCGGACGAAGTGGGCGTCTGGAATCGTCCGCTGGAGTCCAACGAAGTGAGCCAGCTTTTCTCTTTGAGCGGATTCACCCCGCCACCACCAGCCTTCGCCCTGTTCGCCGATGCGGAAACTCCGCAGCCGTCTTTTCTGGCGCAGGGCGGCAAGGCGCAGGCTGTGATTGTCGTGGGCAAGGAAAGCGATCCCTTTTATCGCTGGGTGGCAGGCGAACTGCAGCGCTATCTGCGGGACCTGACCGGAGCGGAACTCCCGATCGTGACTCACGATGTGGTTCCCGCCGGCAAGCCCCTTCTCATTGTGGGTGGCCCGAACGCAAACCCATTGAGCGCCACCGCCGGAGAGAAAAAACTCGTGGATTTTGCCGGACTAAAGCCGGAGGGATTTATCGTGCAAACCGTGAGTTTAGCCGGGCGTCCGGCCGTGCTCATCGGCGGCAATGACGAGGCTTCCACGATGTATGCGGCCTACCAATTTCTGGAAGGCCTGGGCCTGGCCTTCCAAATCACCGGCGACATCCTGCCGCAGCAACGCCCGGATCTGAAACTCCCCGCCGCCAGTGTGCGGATGGAGCCCGACATCAGACAGCGCGGCCTGCACATGCGGCACTTTGTTATGCCGTGGATGGGTCTGGACGACTTCCGCACCATGATCGACCAGATGGCCAAGCTCAAAATGAACTACCTGGAGTTCTATTGGTATCTCGCCGGACCATGGGATGAATACTCCTATCGGGGCGAGAAACGAAAAATTGAGGAACAGTCGACCAAAGACTCGAGCTTCCTCACCTGGCATCTGACGGCCGGACCGAATACAGCGGACGACGTGAAAATTGGACGGGAGCTTTTCAAACAAGACCGGGTCGTTGCACCGGAGTTCGCACAGGTGCAAAATCAGGATGATGCCCACAAAGTCGCGCGGGAATGGCTTCGGGAAGCCATTGCTTATGCTCATAAAAGAAAGATCAAAGTCTGGCTGGGACAGGGCGACTGTCCGCAGGTGGTCAGTAATTTCAAAAAATTCAGCCCGCTGGCGACCGAGGCGTACTGGGGTTTTGGCGCCATGCCTCCGGGGGATTCCGTGGGAGCGGAGATTTGGGAAGTGATGTTCAACTCAATGGTCGAAACCTATCCAGAGGCGGATGGCTACTGGCTTTGGCTGGCCGAGGTGGGGGTCGGCAACACCGCCACCCCGGAAACCCAGAAAGTTCTCCGCCAATACGATGTGGATGGCAAAGCGATTCATAATGATTCCGACCTTGCGCTGATCCACTATGGCAGAGAGATGATGACCCGGCTCAAGGCCCGCCATCCCGATGTGAAGTTTGGCCTCGCAATGCTGGAGCGATGCAATCTTTTCCAGACATTGGACAAATACGTGGCGAAGGATGTCGCCTTTGCGAGTATGGAATCCGGGGCGTGTTGGCATAAAGGGATCCCGGTGCAGATGCAAAACTTCGGCGGCCTCGGGGCACGCGAGACGTTCCTCATTCCGAGGATGGATGACGATGTGCATGAATTCGCGATGCAGTTCAATGTGGGTCTTTATGAGTTCGACCGCGTCCTGGCCGGCAGCGCCCAATACGATGTCGCCGGCGTGATCCCTCAGGTGGGCAGGCTCAGGGGATTGGAGCAGAATGCCCGCTACCTCGCCGACGGCTCATGGGATAGCCGGCTCACAGCAGAGCGGTTTGACGAATCCTATCTCTTGCGCCTGTTCGGCGGGAAAGCTTTTCCAGATGTCTCCAAGGCCTATCAGATTCTTCAAGAGAACGAGCGCCTCACGGAGTGGCAGGGATATTATAATTTCGTCAACTACTGTGGGCCATTGACTTTTGATTTAAGCAAATATCAGGCCGATCCCCTAACTCCTGCTGCACCTCCGCCCGCCAACTGGAGCGCCCCGGGCATGAATCGCGCGGGATTCTCCGCCATGATTCCCCGTTTGAATGAGGCACTCGGCTACCTCGAGAAGGCACGCTCCAAGGCACTGCCCGGTTCCCTCGGCGAACTGGACTACGTCATATTCAAAACGGAAAGTTATATCCTGCACCTTAAGACGCTCTGTGCGTGGCTGGATGGCATCGCCGCTTACGACCGGGTGGTTGAGGTGAAAAAATGGAACGACACTGCCGAACTCGCAGGCAGCAGCAGTCGCTGCAAGGACGCCTTCCTGAGAGCGCGTGAAGTGACTCATCAAAGCGCCGAACTCATGGCTGCCAAAGCCAAACACGGGGATGATACATACATCCTTTTCCGCTATAATTTTGGCCTTGTGACACCCATTGACGCGCTTTGCGGGGCGATGGAAAAATGGACAAAACCCGGCGACCGGAACTAGCATGCGATGAACCGCCTCAAATCATCCAACAGGTTTGATTATCAAGGTTTATTAATGAAAAAAAGACTCCCGCCTTTGCTCGCCCTCCTCTTCGCCATGTTGGGCACGGGCCTGAACGCCGCCGATCTGCTCGTCGCGATGAGCGGCGGCGGAACCGTGGAGCGCTACGACTTTGCCACCGGCCGCCACGTCCTCCCTCCGGGAAAAGACATCGAAGAAATGATTGGGCGCTACGCCCCTCTGGAATCACACGCCAAAGGATAGCATCTCTTCTGAGGTGCAGCGGGTGCAACCGGTCTTGCGGCCCGCCGAGGATCGCCGGAGGTCTTTTGTGCCCCCTTTTTCGACCTAAAGGCCCCCTTCCTTCGCTTGCAA
>CAYNOR010000049.1:1832-3662 GCA_964398915.1 uncultured Verrucomicrobiota bacterium | reverse complement strand
TTTACAATCGGATGACTTTTCATGATGCCAGGCAAACGAATTTTATGCAAAAAGGGATTGTAAATACCGTTTTGTAATGTAATTTGTCCATATGTATACGCGATCTGCAGATTGTTATTTGGATTCCAACCAGAGCTTTTTTCTCTTTGGTCCGCGCGGAACAGGTAAAACAACCTGGCTGAAACAGGCCTTTCCGGACGCCGTTTATCTGGATCTGCTTGAGTCAGAACTCTGTACCCGCCTCACAGCCTCTCCCGGGAATCTCGAGCGCTTTATCCCCGCAGATGCCCATCGCTGGGTGATTATTGATGAAGTGCAGCGGATTCCGGAGTTATTGAATGAAGTTCATCGACTGATCGAAAACAAAAAGGTCCGGTTTGTGCTAACTGGCTCCAGTGCACGGTCTTTGCGGAAAAAGGGAGTCAATCTGCTGGCTGGGCGGGCGTTGACCCGTCATCTGCATCCTTTGACGGTTCAGGAACTGGGAGATGATTTCAACCTGTTGGATTCATTGCAATTCGGGCACCTTCCTTTTGTTTCACAGACTCAGGATAAAAGAGAGTATCTGGCATCTTATATCCAGACTTATTTGCGGGAAGAGGTCCTTCAGGAGGGCTTGACCCGGTCTCTCTCTTCATTTACCCGTTTTCTGGAGGTGGCCAGCTTTTCGCAGGCGAGCCTGGTGAATGCATCAGAAATTGCCCGGGAAACCGGTGTGGATCGAAAAACCGTAGAAAATTATTTTCAGATTACAGAGGATCTGCTGATCGGGCTGCGTCTGGCGCCGTTCACTAAACGCAGTCGCCGGCGGTTGGTGGCCGGGAACAAGTTTTTCTTTTTTGATTGCGGTGTGTTTCGCGCGTTGCGTCCGGTCGGGCCGCTCGATCTGCCGGAGGAGGTCGCCGGGGCCGCCCTTGAAACACTGATCTTTCAGGAATTGCGGGCATTGAATGATTATTACGGCTTGAATCTGGATATCCGGTATTGGCGGACGTCATCCGGCTCCGAAGTGGATTTTGTGCTCTATGGAGAAAAGACGTTCGCCGCGATCGAAGTGAAGCGAACCCGCTGTTTGAGAGGCTCTGATTTTTCGGGATTGAAGCTTTTCAAAAAAGACTATCCTCAATCCAGAGGGTTCTTGGTGTGCGGTGTAGATCGGCGCGAATATTCCGATGGGATTGAAGTTTGGCCGATCACAGAGTTTTTGAAGAATCTCCCGGCTTTGTTTGCCGGTTCTCCGTGATGCCTTTTACTTTTACATCCTGCCTTCGAATCTTTTTTAAAGAAAAGCCATGAAAATTGCATTAATCGGTTCCAGAGGTATTCCCGCCCGCTATAGCGGTTTCGAGCAGTTCTATGAACAGTTCGCCGTCCGCCTGGCGGAGCGCGGGCATAAGGTGACGGTCTATAATCGTTCACATTTCATCAAAGACGTGAAGAATGAATATAAAGGGGTGCGGATTGTTTCCCTTCCCTCCATTCCCACCAAGCATCTGGACACCATCGTTCATACGGCACTTTCCACGTTTCACGCTCTTTTCTGCCGCTACGACGTGGTCTATTACTGCATTGTCGGCAACAGTCCGCTGGTTTGGCTTCCCCGGCTGGTCGGCGCCAAGACGCTGATTAACGTGGACGGCGAAGACTGGGCCCGCGAAAAATGGTCCGGCTTCGCCAAGACCTATCAGAAGTGGTGCGAGAAGGTGGCTTGCATCTGCGCCAATGTCGTTGTGGCGGATGCGAAGGGGATTCTTCACCGCTATCGCCAGCTTTATAATCATGAGACGATCTTCGTGCCGTACGGCGCGAACATTCGAAACAAGCTTCGCT
>CAYNOR010000049.1:0-1732 GCA_964398915.1 uncultured Verrucomicrobiota bacterium | reverse complement strand
GCCTTCCGCCTCCGGCGGATCTGCCGCAGGCAGAAATGCCTAATGCCTTAAAAAAATGGAATCTTCGTCCCGAAGAATATATTTTTTACGTCGGCCGTTTTGTTCCGGAAAATTCGATCGATCTGCTGATCCGGGCGTTTAAACGGCTTAAGACGGAGTTGAAGCTGGTGATCGTCGGTGATGCGCCGTATGCGGATGAGTTTAAGAAATCACTTTACGAGTTGGCAACGGGCGATGACCGGATCGTTTTCACCGGATACGCCTTTGGCGATGATTATGCCCAGCTTAGCGCAAACGCCTATTTCTACGTGCAGCCTGCCGGAATTGACGGCACCCGCCCGGCACTGCTCGATCAGATGGGCTTTGGAAACTGCGTGCTGGTACGCAATTCGACCGTTAACATGGAAGTGATCGGCGACTGCGGCTGCTTCTTCGATAAGGAGCGGCTCGAAGACTCTTTGACCGAGGTGATGCAGGATTTGGTTGAAAACGGTGACAGAGTTAAGGGATACAGGACGAAGGTGACGTCCCGTATCGAGAATTATTATAACTGGGAGTGGGTCACCTCCTTCTACGAGGATCTGTTTCTCCGCTTGAAAGAAAATCGCGCCCCGATCCAGTATGATGAGTTCATCAACGACCGCATTTGTTGATGTAGTGTTGGCTCTGTGAGCCAATCTTAAAGTCGAGCACTGCATCAGGTGGAGGGTAAGTCGATGCATGGAATAAATTCTGTCATTTGATTTTTCTGGTGGAGAGTCATTTTTTAATGGATGCCCATGAGCATGTTTTTTCGTCAAATAATCCGTTGTTATCTGGAATTCAGGTCGCGGATTTCCGGCCAGGGTTTTGTCTGCAATGCGCTTCAGGGGGACTCTGAATACAACCTCTCGATCAATTGTGATATGACTGTTTCCTGTAATTGTCAGGATGACGGCTCCGGCATCCTCGGCAGTCTGGATGATAACAGCTTCGAGGAGATTTTTTTCGGCCCCACGGCAAATTCGTTCCGCGCGTCGCTGGCGAAAGGAAAGTTGCCGATTCTTACTTGCGCGAGGTGCAGCGAGCTGAAGAGTATTAGCCACCAAAAACCTAGCGAAGAGTCACAAAAATTGGGATTTTTTCACAACCGTTCGCATTGCTCTCTAGAGAAAACAGCCGAGGAGGTCCGAGGGGAGTGTCCAGAAGAGATAAACGGCATAGGTTCTGGCGAATGCGTTCACTCGCAAATCAATTTGCCACTTCGTTGCCCCGCAATAGTGGGGCCCAGCTCGCCTTTGGCTCGGTTGCAGATGAACGACTTCACCGGAACCGACTCTGCTACGCAGAGCAGCCCCGCAACGCGGGTGCCGTTTAAGTTTTTTGCGCCCTTTTGTGTTTTTCGTGGCAAACAATCCTCCCGGTTATCTGCGTTCATCCGCGCTCATCTGCGGTTAAAAAAAGATGTTTCTAAAAACTCTGCCCCCCTCGGAGCCCCTCTAGCGGTTTATCCGCCGGAGGAGGACAGCGGTTGTAAAAATAATAATGATTTTGCCCCTAATCATTTTGCCTACTCCCATACTGTCGACCTTTGACATTCGACCTTCAGACCTTTGACTTCCGAAGTGAGTGTGGGAGTGTAGCCGCGTCCGGTGGGCGCGGGGATGTCGGGTCTCAGACTTTTGACATTCGACCTTCAGACCTTTGACTTCCGAAGTGAGTGTGGGAGTGTAGCCGCGTCCGGTGGGCGCGG
>CAYNOR010000048.1:0-3849 GCA_964398915.1 uncultured Verrucomicrobiota bacterium | reverse complement strand
CCGCGAAAAAAACCAGTGCCGCCGGGCGAAAGAGTCGGAGGCTTCCCGCTTTGATCCCGCAGAACCCTCGAAGGAATTCCTGAAGAGGCCTGTTAAGGGACGGCATGTTTTTCTTTTTATTTTTAATCATGGGAACCTTTCAGCATGTTAGTAACTTTCTTCACGCGTTCCGCCGGAGTCACCTTGAGATTTTCGACTTTTCCGTTGCGGATAGCGGCCTCAACCGTCGTGTTGCCCGGCGCATGCAGTTTGAATTCAACGTCCCAGCCCTCCGGCCATGCGGGGGCGATCAAAATCTCCTCCCCGTCTGCTTGCAGCAGCATGAGCTGAAGGGTGTTGATCAAATTCGCCCCGTGGCACTGATCCGGAAGCCAGTCGTAGTTGGGCCCCCACATCACCGGAAAACGGAATTTCGGATTATTGTTACGCAGGTTCATCGCAAGCGCTATCGCACATTCGTCCGAAAGCCCGAGGCAGGCAGCCTGCATGCCGGTCTGATGCCAGCCGAACACATCCTTCGTTGTCCGGGCAGAATACGTTGTGCGGGCGAGTTCGAGGTCCGGCTTGAGGAGGCCGTAGATGCGATAAGGATACACGGTGTAAAGCTCGGGATTTTCGCGGTTGCTGCGCTTGCAGTTGACCTCTCCGGCAAACCCGATGAGCTCCTGTCCGTTTTCTGTGCGCATGGGAATCGCAGGAGTCGCATCAGCAAGTTCCCGGGCCAGCTTGCGGAGCGGCTTAGGCACGACGTCGTTCGGCAGGGCGAGGATGCGCATGGTATTCTGCGCGAGCCCGGCGACATCGGGGGTCGGGTTGACGACGTTCGCCCAGGTTTCGAGCGACTGGGCGGGGGTGATGACGAGCTTGCCCTGCGCGTCGCGGCTGAACCGGCTGGAATAATACGTGAGGTAGGCCTCGGCCATCGGAGCCAGACGATCCTTGAAGAATGCCTTGTCCCCGGTGTGGTCGTAGTAGTCGAGCATCATGTGCAGGAGCTCAATCCCCGGCTGCCAGTAGTAGCGCATGACAGAATTTTTTGTCTCGCCAACCTTGAGTTCCGGCGGGCGTTCGTAGCCGTAGTCCCCGTTGGACATCATCCCCCAGAAGGTGGCTGTTTCGCCGACGAAGGCCCCCTCGCATCCGAACCAGGCTTTCGTGCGCGCTGTTTCCGCCGGCAGGCGGTTGAAATACATTTCGAAAAGCGGCTTCATCATTTCAAAATCCCCGGAGGCCAGCATCGGGTAGTAGGGCAGGCGGGTGTTCTGCCACCAGTAGTCGGCGGCCCACTGCCGCCAGTCGGGGTCGATTGGCGGCGCACCGCGCACATCCTGCTTTTCGCCCCAGAAGAGCGATCCGTTAAAATGGATGGGAAATGCTCCGCGCCCGGCAATGGCCAACATGTAGCGCTGAAGCTGATAAGCCTCGTTGATTTGTTCGCCAAAGGGGCGGTCGTCGGGCGGGCCGGGCGGGTTGGCGGCGGCCCGGGCTTGCGCTCTCTTGCCCGCAGGCGGAGGGGCGACCGGCACTATCGGCTCCACGGCTTTTGTCACATGAATGTAGCTGCGGTCCCAGAAGGCTTTCCACCAGGCGGAATGCTCCTCGAATGCGCTTTTTAAATCAGTTTTTTCCGCTTTTTTCTGTAGTTCCAACGCCTGATTAACCCACTCGGAGGCGGTAGGGGTGAAGAGGGTAAGCGCCACGATGTCCAGACGGAACTCCTTGATCGGAGCGGCGGATTCCAAAAGTTCCGGGTTCTTTTTGACAAGTTGCTGACTGCCCATCGCCATGCCGAAGGTTCGATGAAGTAGCGGGTCCGTCTCCCCGGCAGGCGGCCGACCAATCTGCTGATGCACAAAACCGAATTCCCAGAGCGATGTCTCGTTGCGCTGATACCATCCGATCTTTTTCCCGCCGAGATCTGTAATGGTATCCGGATAGGAAAAGACGGGGTCCGGAGCCGAAAAAATTCCCTGGGTGGCATCCAAGCCCCCCATATACCACGAGTAACCTCTGAGGTCTTTGCTGTTAATCTCTTTTTTTTCGCGCCGCCAGATATTGGGTTTCACCGAAACCGAGACCCCGGAGGGAGTCGTGGTCTGAATTCGAATCACCGGGGCATTGGCGTCCACCCATAGCCGGCACATGAACCCGTCCGCCCCTGTAAAAATAATCTGTCCCGTCGCCGTATCCAAGGTCTGCGAAAATTCGCCCCCCTCAAAAGGATTGGGAGAGAAGGCGATGTCCACCCCTCCGAGCCGAAGCAGTCGGCCAGCACCATCCCAGGCATCGCTTTTGGCGACATAAAATCGGACGTTTCCATTGGCCTCAGCCCAGACATTCAGCCCGATATCGCCATTGCCGATCGGCATCGAACCGGCTGATCCCTCGGAGGGCGACTTCCAGATAACCGGATCAGGAAGCCGCGCCGGAAGCTGGTATGCGAACCCGAACAGCACGCATAACAGAACCGGTATCGGCGGCGAGAAGGGCCTCCCCGCCGATTTTCCGGGAGAAGTTATCTTCGAGGTCATTTGGCAACAGTACATCCTGCCCATTGTACAGTTGCGGTCTTCCGGATATCGCGTGACGACGACGCCGCCTCGATCACAAATTCGTCTGTGTCACTCGTCCACGCTTTTGTTTCCGGGCTCCAATAGGAAAACGCGTCAGGCCCGAGATCAAACGTCACCGTCTTGCTCTCCCCGGCCTTGAGGGAAACCTTTTCGAACGCCCTCAACTCATGCACCGGGCGGGGGATCTTCGGGTTTTTCTGTGCGACATAGATCTGCACCACCTCGGCTCCGTCCCTGGCGCCCGAGTTCTTTACCTTCAAGGTTACTTGGCAGACACCGCCTTTGCAGGCGGCCTTCATGTCCGAATAGGCAAACTGGGTATAGCTCAGTCCGTGGCCGAAGGCAAAGTGCTGGTCGGCTTTCATAGTGTCGAAATACCGGTAGCCCAGCATGAGCCCCTCGTCGAAATGGATGTTGTCCTTGTCCTGCCGGCCCAGCTTGTAGGCTGGCGAGTCTTCGAGCTTTTTCGGCCAACTGAAGGGCAGTTTGCCCGACGGGTTGCCATTGCCGAAGAGGAGGTTGGCCATCGCGGTGCCCCCAAGCGTACCGGGATAAAACATATCCAGCACGGCAGGCGCGCTCTCCAGCCACGGCAGCTCCATGGGCGATCCGTGATAGAGAACCACCGCAGTTTTCGGATTGATCGCCGCGATCTGCTTGATGAGATCCGACTGCCCGGCTGGAAAGCCCATGTCCGTCCGGTCGCGTCCCTCGCTGTCTCCGCTGTGGTCTCCGCCGCCGACAAAAATCACCGCATCCGCCTGCTCGAATGCCTTGCGGTGGGGAGCGAGAGTTTTGGCGATTTCTTCGGCATTGGCTGGCAGCGCCCATTCCAGACGGATCGATGGCAGATCCTTCGCCCAGTAATTCATCTCAAGGATATTCTTCCGGCCCCAAACTGTCTGCTGAACCCAGACGGCGACCTCATATTCCTTCCCGGCTTCGAAATTAAGGAGAGCCGTGCTGCTCTGGGGCGTGCCCAGTTCCGCATTGCGCGTAGCGGGTCCCCCTTTGGCTCCCACCTTCACGAGGGCTGGCCCGTCGGACACCAGCCGCAGGATATATTTCCCGGTTACCGGCGCGACCAGCTTGCCCTGAAACACCACGCGGTAGTCCACCGCATCGAACTGCGGTGCCAGCTTGTTCTTCGCCAAATTCATGTCAATCGACCGTACCGGTTTGCGCACGTTTTCGATTCCGGTTTTCGCATCCCCGAATTCGTGGAAGGTCACGGCCAATACTTTCCATGCGGACGAAGGGATGACCTCAAATTCCG
>CAYNOR010000047.1:0-3964 GCA_964398915.1 uncultured Verrucomicrobiota bacterium | reverse complement strand
ACTCACTTCGGAATCTCTCCTTTCCAAAGTGACAACCTATATCAGGACCGGACATCCCATCCCCGGTTCCCAGTACTTTGCCATCCGCGACCACTTCGATGTCCGGGCGGTTCCCGCCCATCTGCGAGAGCCAGACCATATATTCACCCTGCGGGAGCGTGATTTCGAGGTGATCCTCCGCTCCGCTCTTCTCCACCCAGCGAACCTGGTCGCCCCAGACTTTGACGTTATGCCACCCGCCGGTGAAATCCCGCTGCGCGATGCGCGTCGAGGTGAGGCTCAGCGTGACATCGTCGATCCATGCCGTTCCGGCGATGCCCGGATCCATGTCCAAAGAAAACTCCACGAATTCCGCTGCCGCATCCGGCGTGAACGAGAACTTGTACTCCGTCCAATCCTGCGTTCCGCCGGTTTTAATCACCTTGCGCTCGACCGGCTGGTCGTTGTGCGTGGTGGGATACCGGGAGTTCCAGCCGGTGCTGTCGTTGCGCTGAAAGATTTTGACCGAGACGCCGTCGGGCGTGGAGATGGCCTGCGTCTTGATCCAGAGGGACACCGTGTAAACGGTATCGATGTCGATGGGAAACTTCCCGCCCGTGAGCGACCGGGCCTCCGGCCCGCCGGTCACCTTCATGGATCGATTGCCGGAATGTTTGACCGATGAATCCACCGCGATTCCGGCAGAGTCGGTTTTCCAAGGAGTCATTTGTGCGGATTCAAAGCCGCCGTTTTTGATCGGGCTGGAGCGCGGGCCGGCCAGCAAAGGCAGACCCGGGAAAAGCAGCAACCCCAGCACCAGAGTCATGTTGAATTTTTTATTTTTCATCCATTTCATGGGTTCACGTCCTCGGTTTCATTTTTACGGCATCCTCGAACAATATGTGCGAGGACTCTTTAACGTTTTAGTTTCAAGGGCTCCGGCCTTGCCGGAGCCCTTGGCCTTTCCCGCAGCCCGGGACCGGCGCCTAAGGAGACGGATCGATGGCTAAGGGACCGCAGTGAAGGTGCCGCGGACGTTGTCGTAGTTGACTTGAACGCCATCGGGCGCTGTGAACACAATTTGGAGCCGTTCGTTCGGCCCAAACCAGGCTTCATGTCCGGTGACCGTGAAGTTGAAGGTCTTGGTTTCCCATGTTCCCGGACCAGGCGCGCGCAAAGTCTGTCGGGCCAGCGAGGCATCCACCGTTTCATGGGCGACATTGACCGCATAAAAAGCGATGTCGTAGTTTGACTGAGCCCCGGCGTCCTTGCGGAAACCGACGTCAATTTGGAAAGAGAATTCGCCTGGCGAAAGGATGTTCAGCCTTTGATAAACGACGGCTGGCCCGCTCCCGCCGGGTCCATTGACAAACAGAAACTTCGAGCCGTCGGTGGGCGTCAGCCCGCCGATCGCGGCAGTTGACTGGGCCGGAGCCGCCGCAATGGTCCAATTGCCGACGCCTCCGCCGGTGTTATCAAAGCCTGACTCGAAGCTGAAGTTGGGAATGGTGATCGGGGAGGCGGCAAAGGCTGATCCTGAAAAAAGCAGCACGGCGAACGCCGCCACACAGCAGAGCTGTTTTATGAGGCCTGCGAAGTAAAACCATTTGATTCGTTGAGTACACATGCCAAACAACCTTTCTTTCTTGAGCTGCGTTTTGGACATTGGACCGCCGTGTCTGCGAACATCCATTATTTGTCACTATCTTACAACCGACTAGAAAGGGCAAGGTAGAAATGGTGATAGACAAAAAATGGGAATCGGACTCGAAGCGGTCTTGGTCGCCCGGACTCATTAAACCTAAATGTCAGAATTCAAGGACTGACCCCGCAAGTCGCTGTGTCTGTGCGGGTCTCCGGGTATTTGCGGATCGCGTCGAAAATCGATGCGAAAGTGAGCCCCCAAAATCACCGATTGGTACCCCGTCTTTTTCTTGCGCTGCAGAGGGCCTAGGGTACAATCCTCCTTCCCATGGGTGTACGCATCCACAAGTGAAAAAAACAGCAGAAAACCAGAAAAGGAACGTTTCACCTATGAAAATCAAAGCCTTCCTCCTCACCGTCTTCGCGGCCTCGGCTCTTGCTGTCGGCCCCGCCTCGGCCAATGTCATTGTAGCCTATAACGGAAACAGCCTCGGGCTCTTTTCCGATACCGGAAAGAAGATTCTGGATTACAGCACAACCTTGGTTAATCCGCAGGGTGTGGTCACCGACAATGCCGGCCATGTGTATGTGGCGGAATATGGCACCGTCGGTGCCTTTAACGGCAACGTCAAGATGTATGACATTGCGTCCGGGGCGTTCATCCGCAACGTGGTACAAGGTTCTTACAATTTCACCGGCGTCGCGTTCAATCCGGCGAATCCCGGTGAAATCATCGTGATGGGACAGTATAGCGGCACTCAAAGCCAATTGGGCCGCTGGAATACGGGCAAGACCGGCGACAACGTCGCCGCGAACAGTGTTTTAGCAGCCGGTTATAACCAGATCTACTGCTCGGGCTCGACGGGTGTCATCTACGCGGGAGTTATTGGCAACGTCGTTCAATCATTCAACTCGCTCGACCTGACTTATATTACCAATAACCACGTTATGGAGGGCGGTGCAGGTCTTGCCGGGATCACCGGCATCGGTAGCAATTTGTATTTCTCGATGAGTGGCTCGGTTTACAAGAACGGAACAGCCATGGGGGGATTCGATTTTACCACGCCCTACGGTCTGGCGACTGCCGGAACCAATCTTTGGGTGGCGGACTACAGTGGAGGAGTGGCCCAAATCACCACCGACGGCACTTTGGTGACCAGTTTTTCTCTGGTCGCAGCCAGTGGCATAGCCTATGCGGCAACCTCCGTTCCGGCGCCTGCGCCGATCCGGCTCGAAGGGAAATTCGGACGGGTTGAGATCAATCCAGCCCGTCCTGAGTTGGAGTCACTGACTTTGCGGCGCGCCGACGGCATGCTCGAACCCCGCTCGCTGCTTTCCCCAAAAGGCGTTCCATGGATGCGCTCGATGCCTGCGTGGGCCACCCAGGCTCTCACCTTCGCGGTGGATGAGACAGGCCGCCGGTTCGAGAGCCGCAACCGAGCGCCGGAGTCAGTAGAGAAAACCGCCACCGGCGTTACGCTGCGCGGAGTGACCCTGAGCGATGGGGCCGGTGAACCGGTGGCGCGCGAGGATTGGGTGTTGAAAACCGATGGCGACGATTTCGTCTGGACGGTCGAGCGCACCTGGTTGCGCGAGCTCACGACGACCAGTGCGGGCACCCCGGCGTTGTTTTTCAGCAGCCGTCCGATCAACAATAGCCCGTCCACCGTTCTGCCCAACTCGGTGGCCACGACGTTCTGGGTCGCGCCCGACAAGCTGCGCGGCTGGTTTAATCCGTTTTACCGTCCGGGCTACGACAGCAACGATTTTGCATTGGGATCTCCGCTGGCGGCGAAGCTCGCTTTGGAAAACAATGTTGTCGTCACCGAGCCGGGAGGCTGGGCGACGCTGAAGCTTTTCACAGCATGGCAGAACGTGACCGAGCCGCGCTTAGGAGCCGAGGGCGGGCACCTCTACCGGCGGGGTCAGTTTGGCTGGCTGAGCGAGGCCGGAATTGTCTCGCACCCGGATGCCAAGCGGGTTTACAAGGCGGGCGAGAAAGAAAAGACAACGCTGCGGCTCCGTGCCGTGCCCACAGCCGCAAGCGGACACCAACTCGCCGTGAAGGCGGCCGAGCCAAGCGGCACCATCGACACCCTGTGCTCCTGGTATGGATCGCTCTTGAACGGCGGCTGCGTCAACGATCAGGCGCATTACAACTTCGGCAACGAGCCGGATGGCTGGTATTACGGCGGAGCTTCGTGGATGAAGGGCCTGCCATTTCTTGCGGGTTCGCCCGCGCCGGATGCCGCCTCGTCGCGGCCCCATGAACTTCCCCGCGCGTTCCGCGACAATCTCCAGATGATCATTGGCACGGAGTTCGAGCCGGGACTCACGCGCT
>CAYNOR010000046.1:0-5692 GCA_964398915.1 uncultured Verrucomicrobiota bacterium | reverse complement strand
TCCTGCCGCGCCGATGGTGAGAGCCCCCGCGCCGCTGGCGAGCTGGATGCCGCCGACAGTGCCGCTTGTGCTGTTAACGATCCGCAGGGGCTGTGCGGTTTCAGCCGGATTGGTGATTGTCAGCGAACCGGCCTGGTTGCCCGTCATCACAATCCCCGCTCCGTAGTATCCTCCGAATCCACCGTCCAGATTCACGGAGAGGTTTCCCGGTTGACGGTTATCCCATACCGCGTCCTTGCGGGTGGCTGCAGTAATGCCATGACTTGCCGGAATGGAGCCTCCACCCCAGTTCTCCAGCTTGGAGAGATTATTGTCCTGTGTGCCGAACCATGTTCCGGGGTCTTTCAGGAAAACATCCCCTTCGGGTGGCAAGGGGATTCCCGCGTTTTCACAGAAGGCATTATCCGTGTCACCTATCTTGCGGAGAAACACCGTTGCAGACGTGTCGGAAGAGGATGCCTGAAAGGGGATGATCAGGCGTGTCCAAACAGTGGCACTGCTGGAAACACTGATCTCCTGACCAGAACCCAGCCGGATACCCAACGTCATACTGTCGGACGGATCTAAAACCAGCACCCATGCGGATAATTCATGTGCCGCCCCAGCTCGCAGAACCACCTGCTGTTCAATGCCGGAAGCAACCGGCCCCAATCGAAGCCGCTTCTGCATGGTGCTTAGCGGAAGGTCAAGGTCCCATCCGCCGCCTACCCGCAGCGATGCGTTCCCCGCTCCGGTCTGCGTCCAATTCTCCAGAGTGTCCCTCTCGAAGCCGCCATTCCCCACGGCATTGAACCAGCCTATATTCGTTCGGAGAGGTGTTGCGCCAATCGAAGGAGGCAAACTGAAGTTGTGCCCGGCAGTCCATGCAGGCTGCCCGTATTCATAAGCCCCGATATCCGGGCCGCCACCCTCGTAGTCATCATTTATGCCCGGAATCAGCAAGGCCGACCCGATGGCCGGTGAATCTGGTAGCAATGTAAAATTCAAACTCGAAGGATCGGTAAATCCGGGATCGCTGGAAATCATGTTGTTGGAAAGTTCAAAATCGGGGATGTTTGAAATCAGACTGCTGAAATCCTTGTTGAACAGGTTATTATAATATCGGACACGAAACATGTCGTTGCGGTCGCTATGGTCGAATGTGGTGGTGCTGCCGCAATTGTAAGCCGTATTGTTGAACACCAGGTTGAAATAAGCAGGATTATTGATCCGCACGGGATCACCGCCTATATTGAAGAATATATTGTGGTGTACGCTGACATTCATCGTCGCGTGGTCAAAGTAGATTCCTAATCCCGATGCCGGCTTGCTGTCGAGGTTGTCATGCACCACATTGTAGCGGAACTCCGTGCCGGCAAAATCGGTAGTGTGGCCATAAGTCATGGCCAAATCGTGGGTGAGCCACCCCGCACGGGAGAGATCATTATGCTCGAAGATTGATTCTACAAGGCGGTCCACCCGAACCACATCCCGGCCGGAGTCGCTCATTGTATTCCAACAAACCCAATGACCCCGGCCCCGCAATCGCACGCACCCCCCCCACAGGCCGGTGTAATTGCCGTGATGCAGATGGTTGTTGTAAATTCTGTGATTTGTTCCGTCGACGCTCAAGACGCTCCCGCTTGAGTAAGAGAATTCGCATCCACTCACTTCCACATTGGTTCCCCGCACCAGAACCGATGTCACATCGCCCAAATCGGTTTGATAGGAGTGACCCAGATACCTGCCGTTGAGATTCCGCAGTGAGATATTGCTGGAGTTGCTGTCCATCACAATGCCGCCGCAGTAAAAGGATAAACCGATGAGTTGCACGTAGGAGCAGCCCGAAAGATCAATCACCCGGTTTCTCTTGCGGGCTTCCACCACCAGGCCGTCCGGGTTGTCACTCCCAGGAGCCCATAGCAGGAGGCGCCCGGCTTCGCTGTCGTACCACCACTCCCCGGCTTGATCGAGAGCCGAACGCACTCCCATCAGAACATACGGACTGTCGGTTTTTGGCGGGTAGTTGCGGGCATCAGCGGTTTGAGGATTGAACGTCAGGGTCTTTTCGGTTGCGTTGTATCCGGTCACCGGAGCATCCCAGCAAACCCAGCCTTGATTCCCCGCACACCATAATCTGGCTCCTGCCCACTGGTCATCCACCCCCGGCAACTCGGCGTCAATCAGTGTATTGGTAGTGCCGGAATCCGCCAAAGCTCTGATGGGAGAAAACTGGGAGCCGGTGTTATTTGGCCAGCGCGCCTCCTCCGCCATGATTCCATTCACGAAGATTTGGTTCTCTGCGCTCAGATCCCAGTTCATCGGTGCATTGTAAACGTTTCCGCTTTCGAGACTCCATCCGGTGATAACATCCGCACCCGTAAGCGTCGGGGATTCTCCCGGGTAGTTCCGAATGGTAATCGGCAAGTCCGGCTGACCGGACACCGCGAGATCCAAAGTTTCACGGTAAGTGCCGTTTCGAAGATAAAGCGTATCGCCGGCCTGCAGAACCGATGCCGCCTTGGTTATGGTGGCAAAGGGACCGTCCCCGCTGCCCGGGTCGGCTTGTGTGCCAGACCATAAGTCACTGCCAGCCGGAGAAACATAATACACGGTTGCAGACACTGCGGACGGGGCCATCAACAGGGTTATGACCGCGAGCAGAATATAAAAACGGTTTTGGCAGCATGTTCCATTGAACGGGCCCCAATCAGGGCATTGTTTATGGCCGCGTCGGTGTGGGCGATGTGGGTGCTGTTGTTTCATTTAGAGTATCCTTATTCTCACTTTTTTTCATGTTTTGCCTTCAGCATGTTAGCATACATAACGATTGAACCCATGATATATTGTTAGCATCTACACACACAACGAACACTGACCGTCCAATGTCGGGGGCCTGATTGACACGCTCCGGTCGGTAAAGGTACAGTTCGCGGCTTATTCCAGATGTAATGAATCGAAACGAAAGAAAACATATGAAAAATGACCTTCAACTCGAAACGCGTCGTTACAGCGCAGCCCATGTCATGCCTTCCACGTTGCTGGCCCTTGCTCTTCCCGTTGCGGGGTTGACCGCCTCGGCATCTGGCGGTGCGGCACGCCCCCCGAATGTGGTCATCATCCTGGCCGACGATCTGGGGTACGGCGATGTGAAGTGCTATAATCCGGAGCGAGGGAAAATTCCGACTCCCGCCATTGACCGGCTGGCGGCGGAAGGGATGCGCTTCACGGACGCGCACTCCAGCAGCGCGGTTTGTTCGCCGACCCGCTACGCCCTGCTTACCGGACGCTACCACTGGAGGACGCGGCTGCAGCGCGGTATCGTCAACTATCTCGAAGGCGCGCTCATCGCTCCGGACCGTCTGACCCTTGCGGATCTGCTCAAGGAGCATGGCTACCGGACCGCCATGGTTGGAAAATGGCATCTCGGCTGGGACTGGAATATCGATCCGGCTCAAAAAGCCCTCTTTTCGGCACCAACAAAAAAACCGGTGGACGTGACCGACCTTCATCTCGCGGCGTGGCGTGAAGTCTATGGACGCCCGATCGGGGGCGGACCGCTGGCCTGCGGGTTTGACGAATACTTCGGAGTGGACGTCCCGAACTGGCCTCCTTTTTCCTTCATTGAAGGCGACCGCGTCACCGTAATTCCCGACACGTTTCTGCCAGTCCAGATGGCCGGGGGCGCGCTGGCCAGTCTCCGCGGCCCGGCAGTAAAAGGCTGGGATCTGAAGGCGGTTCTCCCCGCGCTTGCAGACCGGGCGGTGAGTTTTATCAAAACAGCGGCCGTCAAGCCCTCTCCATTCTTTCTCTATATGACCCTGACGGCTCCCCATACACCCATCTCGGTCGTTGAGGAGTGGAAAGGCAAAAGCGGATTGAACGAGTATGCCGATTTTGTGATGCAGACCGATGCCGTGGTCGGGCGGGTGATGGAGGCTTTGCAAAAGAGCGGAGCGGCGGGAAACACGCTCGTGGTGTTCACCAGCGACAACGGGTGTTCACCCCATGCCGAAATTGCCAAACTGGAGGCTATGGGACACTACCCCAGCGGGCCGCTGCGGGGCTACAAATATGACGCATGGGAGGGCGGCCACCGGATGCCGTTCATCGCCCGATGGCCCGGCATCGTTGTCCCCGGATCGGTCTGCGACCAACTCGTGCAGCAGACCGACCTGATGGCCACCCTGGCGGACAAGCTTGGCGTGAAACTTCCGGACAACGCCTGCGAGGACGGAGTCAGCCTGCTGCCGCTGCTGAAGGGCGGTACCACGCCCGTGCGCCGCCATGCCGTCAGCGCCAGCGTGGCCGGCGTTCCCGCACTTCGCGACGGCTCATGGAAGATCATCTTCAGCAAGGGCAACAAGGGTAACGAAAACGATCCATATCCCGGTCAACTCTACAACCTCGCCGACGATCCCGGAGAAACCAACAACCTCTGGGCCCGGAATCCGGAACGTGTCGCGGAGCTTAGCAAGATCATGGAGCTCCTCGTGCAGCAAGGCCGTTCGACTCCCGGCACCCCTCAGACCAACGACGTCGACGTTCTCTGGAATAAATTCCTTGGGAAAGTCGATCCGAATGCTCCGTCCAAGAGCCCTCTCAAGTCTGCGCCCAAAGCCCCGTGATTTGTGAAGGAAGACATATAAAAACAATCCGGACTCTGATCGCTCTGCTGTTGCTCCTGGGGTCGCCTCTGGCGAGGGGCGGGGCTCCTTCATGGAACGAGGTTGACTCCTGGGCTTATCAGTTATGCGATTATAAAGACGGGAAACTGGACGAGATTGCCGGGTCGGATTTCGATCTCGCTGTCGTGGATCTTTCGCGGGATGGAGCCGGCGACTTTTTCAGCAGGGAGGAAATCGGAGCACTCAAGGCCTCGGGCAAACTTGTTTTGGCCTATTTTGAAATCGGAGCCATTGAGGAGGGCCGTCCGGAATGGAACTCTGTGCCCGGCGATCTTAAATCCGGTAAAGTCGATGGATGGCCCAACGAGCAATATGTCAGGTTCTGGGATGAACGATGGTGGCCGGTCGTCAAGGGGCGCATCGATCAGGCTCTCGATGCGGGGTTTGACGGGGCTTACCTCGATATGGTCACAAGCTACGAGGAAATTCCCGGATCCGGCATGACGCTGGAACAGCGCGCAAACGCGATGGTCAATCTGATTTCCCTCATCTCACGCTATGCGAAAGACAAAAACCCGGCCTTTAAGATTGTGCCGCAGAACAGTCCGGAGCTTTATACATGGACCTTCGCGGAGCCGAAACCGAACAGGCAATATCTTGATGCCATCGACGGGATCGGCATCGAATCCGTCTTTTACATCGCCCATGACAGGCCTGCAAGACAGGCATGGTGTGAGGAGAACCGGGAAAATGCGCTCGCCATCAAACAGGCCGGGAAAAAGGTCTTTGGGGTCGATTATGCAAAAAAACGAGGGTGTATCGAGGATGCCTACACAAAACTCCGCGGAATCGGGTTTGTCCCATACGTCAGCGTTCAGGAACTCAATGTGATCGTTCCCGAAAATCCGGTTCGTTGAGACCTCGCTCGCGACAGAGCGGCCCGCGCGAGTCGAGGCGCGGCTAGAGCACTTAACGATTGATACGGCGGAGTGTTGGAGTGTGGGGGGGGGGAGTGTGGGAGTGTGGGAGTGAGAGGGTGAACCCTAAAAATTATTCTGCCCTTAATTATTCTGCCTACATTCTCT
>CAYNOR010000045.1:0-6354 GCA_964398915.1 uncultured Verrucomicrobiota bacterium | reverse complement strand
CATACGGAGACATTAAACCATCTTTACGGTTTTTCAATCGTTAAATGCTCTAGAAACTTCGGTGACCAAGGCAACGGAACTTAATCCATTAACGCACATTTTACCGGCGCAGAAATAAATCCAGATTGACGATCGCGCTTTTGGATTTACGTCATTTGAATCTCATTTGAATTGCAGTATCCTTTTATTCAACATTTTGCTTCAGTACCTTATCCACCGCCGCCAGCACCGTTTTTACATCATGCATTTCATTGAGGTGCTGTAAAAGGTCGCGGCGTCCGCGCAGTCCTTTGATGTATTGCGCCAGATGCGGACGAAAATGCAAACACGCGCCCTGCTCCGGATTGTATTTCGCTTTGCAACGCCTCCCCTGCGCCGTATTGCTGGTCATTTCGACCAGCCGCAGTAGATGCGTTTCAATCACGTTGCGCCGCTGTTCCAAAGAAGGCGGCTTTACCGTCGGATCCTTAATCTGATCGAACAGCCACGGATTGCCGACCGCGCCGCGGCCGATCATCACGCCGTCAACGCCCGACACGCGCACCATTTCGGCCGCATCTTCCGGCTTAACAACTCCGCCGTTTCCAATCACCGGAATTTTGAGCGCCTGTTTGATTTCGCCCAGCTTTTCCCAGTCGGCCGGGCCGCCATGGAAATTGCAGGCATAGCGTCCATGAACGGCGATCATATCCGCGCCGGCGTCTTCGACGATTTTGGCAATGGTCATGTGATCCGGAAACGCCGGGCTGAAACCGATGCGGGTTTTAACGCTCACTGGCAGTGACACTGCTTTTTTGACGGCGCGAACAATTTCGCTGATCTGCTCCGGCTCTTTCATCAGCGCGGCACCCGCGCCGCGCCGGACGACCTTTTTCACCGGGCAGCCGCAGTTCAGATCAATCCAGTCAAACGTGCCAAGCTTTTCAATATAGATCGCCGCATCCACCATCGCTTCGACCGACTTGCCGAAGATATGACCCGCAATCGGATGGTCGAGCTTAGAAACTTCCAGAAACTGAAACGTCTTCTGCGAATCGCGGCGGATCCCTTCGGCGCTGGTGACTTCGGTGTAACACGCGCCCGCGCCGTTTTCCTTGCAGATCGAACGGAACGCCGCGTCGGTGTAACCCGCCATCGGCGCAAGCACCACCGGGAAATCGATCGTCACCGTTCCGAATTTAAGAGGGTTTAATTTCATAAAAATCCTGGAGTGCGGACGCAAGCCGCAGGCGCGAGGCCGCTCTGTTCAAAGCGGCGTCGCGTTTTACTCGCCGCCGCACTCCAAAAAGTTATCCCCGAATCAGCGCCAGCACTTCGTCGCGCTTCTGCTCCATCTGCGCCTTGGTTTTGGCTTCGAGGTTGAGGCGAACGAGCGGCTCGGTGTTGGACGAGCGGACGTTGAACCACCAGTCGGCATATTCGTAAGAGTTGCCGTCGAGCTGAAACTTGCGGGCGTCGCCGTATTTGGCGTCGAGGCGTTTAAAGACAGACTGCACGTCCGCGACCTTGGAGTTGATTTCGCCGGAGCCGAAATACCGTTTGATCGGCTTGATGAGCTGGGAAAGCGTTTTGCCAGTTTTGCTGATGAGGTTGGCGACGCAAATGGCGGCCAGCGCGGAGCTTTCGGTGTAGTAGTTGTCGCGGAAGTAATAGTGCCCGGAAAGTTCGCCAGCGAAAACAGCGTCCGCTTCGCGCATCTGCGCTTTGATGAAGGCGTGGCCGACACGCGACATCATCGGACGTCCACCCGCTTCTTCGATAACCTCTTTGACAGCCCAGCTGCTGCGCAGGTCGTAAAAGATGGCCGAGCCGGGGAATTTTTCGAGCATGGACTGGGCGACCAGCGCGGTGATCATGTCCATGGTGACATTATCGCCGTTTTCGTCGAGGAAGCCTGCGCGGTCGGCGTCGCCGTCGAAAGCGATACCGAAGTCATACTTGCCCGCTTTGAGTTTGGCGGAAATGTCGTGGAGCGTATGCGTATCCAGCGGATTGGCTTCGTGGTTCGGGAACGTGCCGTCGAGCACGTCGTACATCGGAGTGATGTTGAACATTTCTTTGGTGAAGACACCGCCTTCGGAAATTCCCATGCCGTTAGCGTAGTCGATGACGACGTTAAGCGGCTTCCTGATTTTGGCGAATGTACGGATGTGGGCAAAGTATTCCGGTTTGATGTCGTATATCGTCACGTTACCGAGCTTCGCCGCCGGAGCATCAAAGGACTGCTCGTTAACAATGCGTTCGATGTCGGCGATACCGGTGGCGCCGCTGATCGGAATCGCTTTTTCGCGGCAGATTTTCATGCCGTTCCATTCTCCGGGATTATGCGAGGCGGTGATGATGGCTGATCCATCGGCACCGAGTTTCCCATTGGCGTGGTACGACATCGGCGTGGAAGAAAGCCCAATGTTAATCACCTCAACGCCCTGCATCGTCAGCCCTTTGGCCATCGCATTAAACAAGGGGATTGAATGCGGACGCATGTCGTGTCCGATGACAAACGTTTTCGGCTTCAAAAAAGTCGCGACGGCGCGCCCGATTTTAAAGGCGATGTCGTCGGTCAGATCCGTTCCGTAGATTCCGCGGATGTCGTATGCTTTAAAAATTCCGGCCATAATTTTCTCCTGTTTTAAAAATGAGCACCTTTCTAATTGGATTGTGCGGGCGGTTCAACAAATCCCTGCATATAAAATTTGAGAACAGGGTCCTCGGAATCGAGTGAAGGCAGATAAATAATCTTCTTCTGTTCTCCCTTCCGGCGGGCTGCCGTAAAAACAGCGGTCAATTCAGCCGTTTCTCCCGGCCCGATCATCCGTTTACTCAGGCGGACTTTAGTGCAACCACAGGTCGAGCGCGGCATTCCGGCAACGAACGTAATATCCCCCTCATTACGAATAATAAACACATTCGTAATCATCACAGATTGATCCACGCGCCCGAATTCATGAACCGGCGCATCGCACACCAGCCGGACGCCTTCAACTGCGTTTCCAATGTTTGGAAACGCCAGCAGAAGGAGAATACCGAGTATAGAATGTCTAACCGTAAATTTCATTTTATTAGCCACAAAAATCCCAGTTCGTTTATGTTTCCCCACTCCATTCCCATTTCCTTTTTTGCGAGTTTTTGTGTTTTTTGTGGCGATTAAAGACAGGTTTATTGCGCGCTTCCTGACTTCAGACCAAACAGGTCGAAGCCGCGCGGCAGAACGACGCGGCCTTGCGGCGTTCGCTTAATGAAGCCTTCCTGAATCAAGTACGGCTCGTAAACTTCTTCAATGGTATCGGCTTCCTCGCCAACGGAAACCGAAAGAGAACTAAGACCAACCGGTCCGCCGCCGAATTTTTCGATGATGGTCTGCAAAATCCGTTTATCCATTTCATCAAGCCCGCTTTCGTCGATTTCGAGCAGAGCCAGCGCCTTGGCGGCGACTTCGGCAGTAATGACATTATCGGCCTTGATCTGCGCGTAGTCGCGAGCCCGGCGAAGCAGGTTATTGGCGATACGCGGCGTTCCGCGCGACCGGCGGGCGATTTCCAGCGCGCCGCCGGGTTCAATGTCTACATTCAGAATGCGGGCCGAGCGCTCAATAATGGTTTTAAGTGTGGCGGCATCGTAATAATCGAGCCGGTTGACCAGACCGAAGCGGGAACGCATCGGCGCGGAAAGCAATCCGCTACGGGTCGTCGCGCCGATCAGCGTGAACGGCTGAATGTTCAGTCGCACGGAGCGGGCGTTTGGTCCCTGGTCGATGACGATATCAATGACGAAATCTTCCATCGCTGAATACAGGTATTCCTCGACCGACTTCTGCATCCGGTGGATTTCGTCGATGAACAGAACGTCGCCGCGTTCCAGACTGGTCAGCAATCCGGCGAGGTCGCCGGGCTTATCGATGACCGGCCCGGACGTGCATTTGATATTGGCGCCCATCGCTTCGGCAATAATGTAGGCCAGCGTGGTTTTTCCGAGACCCGGCGGGCCGGAAAGCAGAGCGTGGTCGAGCACGTCGTTGCGCGCCTTAGCCGCCTGCACAAACAGCTCCAGCCGTTCTTTGATTTTTTCCTGACCGGTAAAGTCGGCAAACCGCGACGGGCGCAGTTTGATGTCGAAGTCCTTGTCCGGACGATTCAGCGTTGTAACAGTGTGTTCCATAGAGAAGTTCCTAAACGATTCGGCAGTCGTAGAGCTGGAATTTTGAGTCTTCTGTCATAATGGGAATCCCGGTGGCCAGACTCTGGGAAATCAGCATCCGGTCGAACGGGTCGCGGTGGTGGAAGGGAAGTTTGCCCAGATGTAGAGCATCCTGCCCGCTGAAATCAAGCGACTCAAAGCCGCATTTTTTGGCTTCTTCCACCGGATCAAAATCAACATTCAGTTTTCCCAGTGACGCTTTGATCATGATCTCGGTGATGCTGATCGAACTGACATAGACTGTGTTGGCTGGCGACTCGATCTCTGCCCGTTTTTTTTCAGGAATCCGGTGCGGTTCGGCCAGTGCCCAGAGAAAAATATGCGTATCCAGAATCATTCTCATGCTTCAGTTCCATAAAACATGGCATTAATTTCAGGAACTTCTGCATCAAAATCGTCCGGTACGCTGAATGACCCGACCAGTGATCCCAGCTTCCGTTTCCCTTTTTGCTTATGCGGAACCAGATCAACCAACGGCAGATTGTTTTTGGCGATGATAACCTCTTCGCCCATAAATGCCCGGTCAATCAGGCGGGACAGGTTGGTTTTTGCTTCTGCTACATTCACGATCATATATCTCTCCTTTTGTTTATATGACCACTTATACCAAAGATGGTCTTGTTGGTCAATACCGCCAGCAACGCCTTCTTCTTATTCGTGTTCATTCGCGCAATCCGTTGCGTATCTCTTTCCTTCAGAAGAGATAAACTTCTACTATCGACAAATTGTCGACAGTTCAAATCCGTCCTCGGTTTTGACTCTGGTTTTCATCTTAAACCAGTAATCGCGGGGATTGGCGCTGTCCGTCAAAGCAGCCACGACATCCACTACGGAAAAAACCGGGTTTCCGACGCCACGTCATACACCCGCCGGATTTTATGATCCTCAAAAGCAACCAGTGATTTCCCTGTTTTCATATCCATCTTCTATGCTCGCTAAATCAACTCTCTAAACCCCACACCCTGACCCCACACCTGACCCCGCACCCCACATTCGTGTTGAGTATGTGTCAAAGGCCTCTGCGGTACAAATCGGAAGTTGCGTTTTTCTACCAATAATTTTGCGCGATTATACCTTCCGCAAAAACGCACATGGATGTATCGTACACTTTTATAAACGCGTGAATCGACGCACAATCAAGGAGATACGATGAGAATGACGACACACAACCGGGGATATATGATGAGAATGAACGAGCGCTTCTCCATAGCAGCATTTGTTGTGCTGCTCGCGGTGCAAGCCCAGGCCACCACTTGGAACGCCACCGCCGACTTCAGTCTGGCCGCTAACCCGAACGGCGCGTGGTCGTATGGCTATGCCAATGCCGCCGGAGGCGACTATGCGCGGATGACCGTCGTGGACCTCAACACATTCGGCTCTACCGGTCTTAAGGCTTGGTTAGTGACCGCTACCGGGGTTCCTTGCGTGGCATTAAACACCTCCGCGAATACCTATTCCAAATGGGCGCCCGGCGTGCTGGGCCTGCATCCCGGAGTAGCAGGTACTGCAACCGAACACCCGGTTGTCACCTGGACCGCTCCGTCCAACGGAGTCTACCGGTTCACCTCGTCGTTCACCTATGTGGGCGGCGGCACCGGCGTTGGGCCTTCGGTCACCAAGAACCTTTCCAAGGGTCTTGTCGGTATAAAATCGGGTGTCATTAATATGTCCGTTCCCGTCATGACCTGGAATGAAACCCTGAGCCTGGTTGCTGGCGAAACGATCAATTGGGCGGTCAATGCCAACGCGGATTATGGCTCTGACAGCACGGTGCTCAGCGCGGAGGTGACGAGCCTGCCGTCCAAGAATTGAGACGCCAACACGGATTTGAACGCGATCAGCAAACAATAGTGTCCAAAACGCAGCTCAGGAAAGGTCGTTTAGTATGTATACTCAGCGGATCAAGTGGTTTTACTTCGCCAGCTTCAAAAAACTGTTCTGCTGTGCGGTCGCGCTCGGCCTCGCCGCGATGGCGCAGGCGGAGAACCCGGCAAACGACCCCGCCGTACGCGACAACCTGGTTGTGGAATACCGGTTCGATGGCGATGCCGGCGACACGTCGGGCAACGGCCGCCATGCCGAGCTGCGAGGGCAGCCCGGTTTCGTCAAGGGTAAGCACGGGCAATGCCTGACCCTGAACGGACAGGAAGATTATGCCGA
>CAYNOR010000044.1:0-7493 GCA_964398915.1 uncultured Verrucomicrobiota bacterium | reverse complement strand
TGCAATCATTCGTGACAAAATTCTAAAAAGAATGTGTCCGCCGCAAGTCCGGCTCTTCTCCGATTTTCCACATTAACGAATTTAAAACTCCGCCGTCCATATTTTTGTCCGGCCTATTTGACAATCATCCAAATATGAACAATTAAGAGGGGTGTGGGTAAGTGAGTTTGTGAGTTGAGAGAAAAGTGTCCCGGTCGTTTTCCGACAGAAAGCAAGCGGGACGCATGCTCTACGTTTTGTGCCCCTGCCCCCTGAATCCTGCCTCCTGCTCCCTGTCCCCTGCCCCCAGTGTTGTAGAGTTATAGGTCAATAATCTGTCCGACAATCTTTGTGTCGTACACATAAAAGCTCGGGTAGCTTCCCTGCATCCAGAGCACCACGCTCTTGCCAGCGGTCCATTTTGGAACGATGGGACGGATGTTGTCGACCAGCGAGTTCTGTGTCAGCGGCGCCCAGATCCACGTGGCTCCGAAATCGGAAGTCCGCCCCATGAAGATTTCGTGCTGGCGCAGTCCGGAGGTGCTGCTGATCAGATAGCTCCCGGTCACAGGATCCGAGCTGGTGGAAATGTAGACCACGTCGGGGTTGGATGGATCAACCGCCGCCAGCCCGGTGTAGTCGGGCTGATCTGAACGACCGAAGTTATCGCCGCCGTATGCCAGAAAATTGACGTGCCATGTTGAGCCGTCGTACCGCGCATAGAAATAGCGGTGGTCGTCCGGGTTGTCATTGGCGCGGAACTGGAAGATGCCGACCGGCTGGCCGTCCGGGCCGGTCTTGAGATCGAACTGCCATCCGCGGCGCATAGCGTCGGCACCCATCAGCGTGCCGTCCTTCAGGAGCAGGGTCATCTTCGGCGGTTCAGCCGCCTTATCGTCGCTCAGATCCTCGTCAATCACAGTGCCATCGGCCCGGTGCAGTTTATTGTTTTCAATATAGGCATGATAAATGGAGTTAAGCAGATCCCCCCGCGCTGTCCGATCCTCGTTAAAGTTCACCCGAGGATGATCATCCGTGGAAAACAGGTGTATCTTGGATTTCCCATCGCCGGCATATTTCACATAGGCTCGGCCACCATCCGGATGATCCGGCCACGGGTCACTGGCATCCAGCGTCCGTCCTCCGTAGCGCCACGTCAGTCCCAGATCGTCGGAGAGGACAAAGTTGGAATCGAACCCGCGGGAGCGAACCCCGTTGAAGATAACGCCCTTTCCGTTGTTGGCATCAGCGAGATAGTGCGGATTGGTGTAGGTAATGCCATCGCCGGTCGGCTGGGTTTTTATCGTATTCGACCAGAGCGTCGGATCGCCGGGCTTCTCAGAAATAAGGGTGCGCAGAACTTTGTCGTTGCCGTGCATCGACCAGTTCACGAGGTAGCGTCCATCGGGGCGGATCATAAAGGATGGCGAAGCGTGGTCATCCATCTGCAACCGGTCATCCAGTTCGATCCGTCCGCGCTGGAGCGGTCCCGCCGTCACGGAATCAAGTTTCGCCCAATAGAGATCGATATCACCGCGCTGTTCGCTTCCCTTTTCGCCATAGGTGACGACCCCGGTCAGCAGAATCGGCTTCGCCGGATTGGAATTGTCCACAACCACCCGTTCATCCTGAAACCAGCACCAGGAGCCGGGGCGGTCGGTGTCGGAGATTTCGAACACGGACGATTGTCCCGAAGAGAGCTCGGCCAGCGATACCCTCTGGCCGGGTGTAAACGGCAGCACCGCTGGAATTTCGGAATAGGTTGAAATTCTAAAGAAAGCCTGAGAATCACCGCCCTGCACATAGATCGCTTTGTTAGTGCCCTCCGCCACAGAATATCCAAGGTTGGTAATCGTAAACGGATTGGATCCGTTCGATGAATGGGCTGCCTTGATCCATTTGTTGTTTAGATTTGTAGTGGTGTGCAGATAGTACTGGCCAGCCTGATCCGACGAATTAAGCACCATCTTCATTAAATTATTGGAAATGGAATTCCATCCGATAATCAGGAGCGGGGGGGCGGAAGATCGGCTGACGGTGATGTTGTCAAGATATACATCTCCGGAGGTGTTGTACCAGAGACCCGCGGCATCAAAACGGGTCACCGCCGTGGAATCGGCAAAACTTCCGGAAGAGACGGCGAGCGGATAAGCCGGATTATTTTCCAACCCGCCAAGTTCGGCGTACCAGCTCCAGCCGTTCTTCGTGCGGGTCAGCGTGAACGTTTGCAGCGGGGAAAACACACTCTGTCCGAGCGTCGTGTGCGCCGGTGTGAATGAACTCCCGATGGAGGTATGAGCTGAAACGGTAATCAGCGTATTGTTGCTGCTGTTCCGCTCATACAGGTCAAGCTTGGCGGCGGCCGTACTGCGGGTATTGCTAATAAAGACCGAGTATCCGGTGTAGTTTGCCAGCGCGGCATTCGAATACGCCACATCCGTGGTGATCTGGCTGCCTCCTGAATTATAGAACCCAAATCGCATCACATTATCGTCGGTAAGATATTGCGAACGAACTTGCCATTGGAGCGTTATCGACTCGCCGATGCTCAGCGTCTGGCTGTCGAAGTATTTCAGGAATTGCTGATCCGCCCCTGCCGTCCGAAGTGCGGCCTGCAGCGACCGGGACGATCCATCCGCACCGACGGTTGTGCTGACACTGGGTGCCGGGCCGCCCGAAAACCACCCGCTGGTGGACGCACCCGCGCCCTCAAACGTATCGTTAAAAATTACGGTTCCGGCAAACGTTGACGCCGCCATCAGCACGCCGACAACCTGTACGAATGCACGCGATTTACCAGTTCTGTATTTCACACTTCACCCCGCTTATATTCTTTGGACAAGCTCAAACAGGCGATCCATTTTTTTTAATGAATCATCCTATTTTGTCCAGCCCCTTCGCCATGCTCCTTGTTTCACAGGGTAAAGCGCCTGCCCACCTTCGGACGGCTGTCATTTTCGTCCGACTTGCTGAGTGAATAATTCACTTAATATACAGGCCGATCTTTGCCTATTTAGAAGTAACAGTCAGTGTCACATTGCGGATCGAAGACACGTCCCCCGATGGCGCACCGGAATTAAACCAAAAGAAAACACCGTCAAACGTGGTCTCCGGCGAAGCATCGACAATAGACGTAGCTGTCTGAGTCATAGCCGGAAATGTTTCTTTGCCTTCGACGCCCCCCATTACCGTGTAAAGATCCCAGCCCGTAGCGGTGCGGGTCATGCGAATTGTTTGTGTAGGGGTCCATGTGCCGGTTCCCATCGTAGAATAGGTATCACTCACCGTTGCAAGAATCATGCCAAAGGAACTAGTGGCCACCAGAACTTTATTGGCAACAGTACGCTTCGCAAAAACATAAGACGCCCAGGGGCTGGAGTTATCCCGCAAGTCATTTACAAAGAAACCGTATCCAGTATCATTGCTCAACGCCGCATCTTCATAGGCGGTGTCGCCGGTGATTTTTGTTCCCTTCGAGTTGATAAGCCCCAAACGGCCTAAATTCTGCGTTGCCCCCCAAGAAGTGACTTTCGCCTCCCAGGTGAGTTCTATCGAATCGCCGACAGCCAGCGTTTGAGGTGTGAAATATTTCAAGAACGACTGGTCGCCATCTGCACTGGAGCTGGCCGCGCCGCCGGAAACCGTCAAGTCTCCATCACCCAGCCACGATCCATCATCCGTAGTAAAATCGTCGTGAAAGATCACTCCAGCCTGTGCCACACCCACCGCCGCCATTACCAATCCCATCCATACCATTTTCTTCATCTTTTTCCCTCCTTTATATGCACGCTATCCCCCAGATATCCTATTAGAGAAAACAGAAGTTCAGCTGTCCATATTTATGTTTAAATTATTTCGCTTTTATTCATATATGGACGCTTCGTCTCCGGCAAAACAGTAACGTATTTCCAACTCCTTACTGTTAAGACACATGGTGCTCGGTGAGAATGTAATTTTCAGAGCCCTTTTTGTTATACCAGCAACTTGAGTAATGTCCATATGTGAATATACTGCCGCCATGAAAACGTATTTTATTCCAAATCTTGGAAAAGCCTGTCAGGTCATTAACCTTGTCTCCAACAGTGCCAACGGCTGCCCGCTGAAAGAGATTTCCAGAAAACTGGCAATCCCCCGCACCACCGCGTTACGCATCACGCAAACATTACTGCAGTCCGATTATTTGGTGCAAAAGGATGATAAATCCTTTGTGTTGGGCAGCGCGATTGTCCAGCTGGGCGTCAAGGCGCTCGACAGCTTCGATATCCGCGGCTATGCCCGCCCCATACTCCAATCCCTTTCAGCCGATACCGATGAAACCTCCCATCTCGCCGTGCTGACCGGAACCAAGTCGATGTTGATTGAAGTATGCGACAGCCCTCATCCGATCCGCATTGCCGCGCGCCCTGGCACCCTCGTCGACCTGCACTGTTCCGCCACTGGAAAAGTTTTCCTCGCCTACAGCGTTGCCGACCCCGCAACCTTCTGCCATCAATTGGAGCTGACCTCACACACCAAAAACACGCATCGCACAGTCGAGGCCGTGCTGGCCGGCATCGAAGAAACCCGCCGGAACGGCTATGCGCTCGACGAAGAGGAATACATGCTCGGCGCCCGCTGCATCGCTGCGCCGGTCGTCAACGCGTTCGGGAAAACGGTCGATGCGCTTGGAATTACCGCGTCGGTGCATACCGTAACCAAAGACAAAATCGCAACCGTCGCGGCGCAGGTCAAAAAAGCCGCCGCTGAACTGTCTGCCAAACTCGGCTATCAACTTCTCCAGTAAAATAAAAAATGTGTAGCCGTTTTGAGCAGGCTGGAAGCCTGCGATACGTATGTGCGTGTGTGAGCTGTTCGAGACTCCCACACTCACTTACTCACAAACTCACTTACCCACAAACTCTCTCCCACTCCCACACAAACTCTCTCTCCATCCGGCGGCTATTTTTCTTCTCCGGTCGCGGATAGTTCCATCGCCCATGATCCGTTGATGTCGCAAAATTCTCCGCCAGACCGCATCAGCCGCAAGGGCGTATCGCATTCGATGACGTAACGGATGGACGCCCCCTCTCTTTTCCACTCCACCCTGACCCAGCCGCCGGACGGATGAGGAAGGCGCCCCCGTGCAGCCGGCAACGAGCCGGGCCGAAGGCGCAGTTCGAACGTGTCCGCACCGAGATCACGTCGCGGATGAAGCCCGAGCCCATAGACAGAAAGCTGCCAGGTCGGGCACCCGGCCCACTGATGGGAATGGCTCCAGCGCGTATCGAAGACTTCGACCCAGGTCGTGCGTCCGCCTTGCAGCATCCATCCCCAGCAGGTACGGTATTGTTCCAGTGCAAAATCCATCTGCCCGCGTTCGATGAACAGCGGCAGGACATAGTGTGCAAAGTACGGCGTGATGAGCCGCCGTTCGACCACCGCGGGATCGGCATTGCGCGGGGCATCCGGATGGTTTGGGAAGCACGATTCGATATGCCGCCGCAGAAAACTCAACCCCTCCGCCTCGTTCTCAATAAGACCAAGAGTCATCGCGAGTGTAACGCAATGATAGCCGACGGCATCCCAGCCGCCATCTGCCCGGCGCGTTGAAATCCGGTTGCGTAAAACCCCGGACATCCGGCACGCCAGGGCATCGTAGGCTTCGCTGCCCCGCCCGACCTGTTTTGCCCAGGCCGACATGGATCGAAGCGCCCATAGAAAATGGAGGTTGCAGGCGGTATCGACAGGCCCTTCTTCGGGGACATAGCCCCAGTCGACAAAGTTCCATCCGGCCACGTTATGGAGGCCCTCTTCGCGGAGAAACACACAGATGGCTTTCATATTCGCTTCGGCGGAAGGCCACAATTCCTCCAGCAAACTGCGGTCGCCGGTTTTTTGAAAATAGCTCATTGCGGCCACCGGCCACTGGAACGCATAGGTCGGTAAATAGACGCACCCGCCCGGCGACATGCCCGCAACGAGTCCGTCTTCGCGCGGACACTGGGCGGCCTGCACGAGGGCGCGGCGGCAAAGCCGCAGATCGTGGAAAGCGACGGATGAAATCGCCATACCCACCGAGGCCACATCGCCGACCCATTGGCCGCGCTCGCGCGTCGGGTTATCGATCAGCGCATCTTCGGAGCAACTTCGGTAAGTCTCCACACCGACCCGCCAAATCTGTTCGAGCAATTCGTCGCCGCACGCGAAAGCCGCCTGAGTCGGCGCGTGATAGCCGCGCTCGAGATAGAGTTCGTTCACGAAGCGGATCGGCCCGTCGGGATGCAGCACATGCACTTCCAGAAAGCGCCCGCCCTTTGGCGTAAGGGGACGGAATACCTGTATGCCGCCGCGCGCAATGAAGTGATCGAGGTTGCAGGAGGCCCCGCCCGAAAGCGGAATGTATGGCGATACGCGCCCGTCGGTTAAGGATTCGGAACAGGCCATCTGGATCTCGGTGCCGGGGGGCACATCGAGCGTGATGGAAGGCCGCCCCAGACGCACGCGCCCGAGATCGTAGCGCCGCCAGACCCCCCGCGGGGGCAACTCGGTGCATACGCGATCGCGCGAGTGGAATATAAAAGCAGGTTCATCGAGGCGATATCCGAAGGTTGTGGCCAGCGGCCCTTCCGCCACCGGCTTTAAGGGAATCTCAAAGGTGCTCACCGGACCCAGCCTGGCCTCCACCGGCTCGGCCAGCGGAGAAGCCTCGAAATGCGGCACACCCCAGGCCGCGTCATCAAATCCGGGCTGTTCCCATCCGTCGGGTTCCTTGCGTGTATCGCGCCATTCAATCCAGCCGAGTTGCGGATTGATCCTCCGGGCCGCGGCGGTTTGCGATGCGAGAGCCAACGACTTCCACTCCACGGGAATCTCCGCCGATTCAGCGGAAATCCGGCACCGTATAAACGGGGGGGTATCCTTCAGAATACGCGTTTCGATACCGATGTGGTGGACGTGGAAAGCCAGCACATGCCGCCCTGCCGGGAGTTCGACGCATTGCCGCTGGTACTCGGGAAAATCGAGCGCATAGCGATGCGGCCCCTCCAGCAAAGGCTTACCATCCAGCCAGGCCTGGTACCACGAAGCGCCGGTCACGCGCAATTCAATGCCGCGGTTTTCCGCCAGCGAAAAGGTTCCTCGAAACAGAGAATACGAGTCCGGTTCAAAGGAAACTGAGCTCCACAAAGAATGTTTCATAAACAATCAACTTCGGTTTACACACCACAAGATATCGCGAATCTCTATACCTCGGATACAAAATAAACAGAATGCGTATTGTTTTTACAATCGCTGATCTCCTCCGGCGCGGTCACCGCCCGCATCTACAGGGGGCAGGAGGCAGGGAGTGTGAGTAAAAATTATTCTGCCCTTAATTATTCTGCCTACATTCTCTGTTTGGTTGCGGTTCCCTGCCTCCTGACCCGCGCCGGGTGGACGGGGGAGTATGGGAGTGTGTGGGTGTGGGAGTGAGAGGGTGAACTGTCCGGTCCTGATATAGGTTGTCACTTTGGAAAGGAGAGATTCCGAAGTGAGTA
>CAYNOR010000043.1:0-8699 GCA_964398915.1 uncultured Verrucomicrobiota bacterium | reverse complement strand
TGCCTTTCCAATCATCTCTTCAATGGTCGCCGCATCACCGCTCAACATAACCAATAAAAAAGTAGAAACAGAACAAACGATTTTTCTGATTTTCATAAAAGCGTTCTACTCTCTATAGTGGAAATCAGCAAGAAAGTAACAGTTCAGTAAAGTAACAGTTCAGCGGACTCCGGGGCAGCCAAGACCCTGCGACGATAGGCGAAAGAGGCTCAGTCCGGCTCTAAATGTCAAAATTCAAAGACCTCAACCCGTTCGTTCCTACCCCCGATCCGTGAATGTTTAACGAGGCAAATAGGGAACAACGTCCTTTGCCCGCTCCGGCGGCGTAACTTTCAGCCAGGAGATGCGCCCGGCTTCAATCCGTCCTTCAACGACGGTGTTGTGTGCGGCGTGAAGTTTGAACTCGCCCTCCCAATTCTTCGGCCAGGCCGGAGCAACGAGGATGCGGTCTCCGTCCGACTGCAGGAGCATCATCTGCAGGGTGTTGAGAAAATTTCCGCCATGGCACTGGTCCGGCAGCCAGTCGTAGTTCGGGCCCCAGAAGACCGGGAGGCGGAATTTCGGGTGTGCGCGGTCGAGATTGCGGATGAGGATGCCGGCGGTCTCATCGCGCAGTCCGAGCGCGGCGGCCTGCATGCCATCCTGCGACCATCCCGATCCGGCGCGGTTTTTGCGTGCGGCATAGGTCTCACAGCCGATGGGGAATTGGTCCTTACCCAGCGAAAACTGACGGAAAGGAAACACGGGATATAGCTCCGGATTCTCGATGTTTTTTGCGGGTTCGAGCGGCTTTCCGGCTGGCAGCACCACGGTGCGTCCAGCTTCCTCACCGAGCGGGATCGGCGGGATCTCACTCTGGAGTTTGAGCCAGCGCTCGCGCAGGCCGGGCGGGAGCTGGGGCAGCTTCGTGAGACGGTCGAGAACCGCCTTGAGGCCCGCTATATCGGTGACGGGATTTTCGGCATCCTGCCAGGTTTCGAGTGCTTGGGATGGATAAATCCGCAGGCGTCCGTCGGCGTCGCGCGGAAACCGCTGGTCGAAGTAGAGCAGGAATTGTTCGGCCATCGGCCGCAGGGTCTCCTCCAAAAATTGCCGGTCATTCGTATGGTCGTAGTATTCAAGCATCAGCCAGGTGAGTTCCAGTCCCGAGAACCAGTAATGCCACATAAAGCGGTTGGTCATTTCACCGATCGGCAATCCCTCCGGCCGCTTCCAGCCATAGTCGTAGTTGCTCCACATACCCCAGAACGTTCCCGCCTCGGTCATGGTCGCCCCCTCGACGCCATACCATGTCTTGGTGCGGGCCTTCATGAGATCGAGCTGGGCGCGATACATCGCAAAAAGCGGTTTCATCAGGTCGAAGTCGCCGCTGGCCAGCATCGGGTAATACATCAGCCGCGTGTTCTGCCACCAATACTCGCCGCCCCACTGGCGGAAGTCTGGATCCAATCCCGACCCGTTAACCGGCGCGGGCTCGATCGTGAACAGCGACCCGTTGAACTTGATGGGATACTGTCCGCGCCCGGCGCAGGCGGATATCCACCGCTGAAGGTTATACGTCAGATTCAACCGCTCCGCGAAGTCCTCCACGGCAGGCGCGACCGGATCGGCGGCCAGAAGCTTCCCGTCGAGAAAAAGACGGCGGATTTGTCCATCATAAACGGCCGCCACATGATGCCATGTGTTGAGCTGGAGCACGGCGGGTTTTTCCATGCTGCCCTGACGCGAGAGGAGTCGAAGCCCGTCGCCACCGGGATAAGTGTCCAGCAAAAATCCTGTGCCGGTCGCCGCCGGGATTTTGTCGATGAGCCGCGCCCCGCCGGAAACGAATCCCCTCGGGGCAAACCAGCATTCCCACGAGCAGGGCCCGTCGATGACCGGAAGCACCCCGCCAAATCCCTCCAGAAACCCATTGCCATTGAGCAGGAGCGCCGGACGATCTGCAAAATTGTCGGGGGCGACTTTACCGACCGCCTTCATGGGCTGGCCGCGACCGGACTTGTCGGGTAGCGCGCCCTCTTGAAAATCCTTTGCGAGCCACTCGCCGGCCACGCTTTTGTCGCTCGGGAGATTGCCGCCATGAGCCGCCTTCACCTCGTCTTCGGTGAGGGCGCGCGACCAAAGCCGGAGCCCGCCGAAATAGCCATTGAACCGCGATGCGCCAGCAGAGTCAGCCCCCCAGCGCAACGGAATCTCGTTCTGCACGGCGAAGGGCATCTGCATGGTGGTTTTTAAAATCCGCACGTAGCTTCGATCCCAGAAGTCATGCCACCAGTGAGTGTGGGCAGCGCTCCAGCCGGTGTCCTTGCGGGCCTGCTCCAGCGCCTCAGCCGCCTGGGCCTGCCAAGCCTCCGGGGTGTCGGTCTGCGCGGTGTGCAGGCAGACCAGCAGGTCATGCGATTTTTGGGCGGTGGACTCCATCTCGGTCGGGCTGATTGCGAGGAATCCATTTCCCGCCACGATGCCGCCAAACGTCCGCCGGATCAGCGGATCTTTCAGGCCCTTGGCCGCCTCGAAGATTCCCTGATGACGGAGCCCGAATTCCCATTGGGATTCCTCGTTCCGGTGATACCAGAGCAGGCGGTCCGGGGAGTCTCCCGAAATCACATCGCCGTCCGAAAACACCTTCATCCCGATTGACTCGTAACCACCCGCCATATACCAGCAGGTCATGCCCGCTTCTTCTACCCATCGGCGTTCCTTGCGCCAGGTCTCCAGGGTCGCCTTGAGCTTATGGGGCGTGGCGGACTTCATCCCGATCCGGACGACCGGATGATTCACATCCACGGCAAGGTCAATGTCCACGGCCTGTGGACCGGTTCCCGCATGGATCAAAATCCTCCCGTCGCGCAGGTTCAGGGTCTGACGGAAATTCCCTTCGCCAACATCCAGCGCGGGCGAAGCGGAGAGGCGGATCCGCCCGAGCTTGAGCAGGCGTCCGTTTTCATCCCAGGCATCCGTTCGCGCAATGTAGAAAACCACATCGCCACTGGGTTCGGACCAGACGTTGAGCGCGATCTCGCCATTGCCAATCGGCATGCTGTCCACCGCCCCGGTCCCGACCGAGCCCCAGACAACCGGCGCGGGAAGCGGCTCCGGCGCAGCGGCGGCGCAGGGCGGGTCAAGAAGCGGCGGTAATCCAGCCGCCGGCAGAAGTTGTTTGATAGGTTTAAATATCCGGGTTGTTGCCAGTAGCCCCTTGCGCCGGAATTCCACCGTGAAACCGGAGCGGGAATCCGGGGCGGCGTCGAGGCGGATGAACACGAGATCGCGCCCGATGATTTTGACTTCTTTCACATTGGGTGAATGCGTGCCCGGTTCGAATTTGGAAAAGTCCCCCCATTCGGTAATGCCCATCGGAACGGCGTATGGGTTGGTATTGGCCAGAGTGATCCTCCAGACCTCCTTGTCCGGCGAGGACTCCTTGGTGAATTCCTTGATCACCGGAATATTCTTCTCGCTAGGATAGGAGGTAAGGAGCTCGGCCGGAAGCTGGTGCTGGTAATTGAATATCCGGACAGGCAGACGCACCTGATCATGGAAGGCCAATTGGCAGTCAGCGTCGAAATATTGGAAGGTCAGCGGGAACGGCCCCTTGCGAAACGGCTTTAGATAATAATGAAACGGCTCTTTGGTGGGAATGTCCCGGCAAAGCATGTAATGCGCAGGCGTGGTGGCGGGATACATCTTCTGATACGCCGCCGCGAACTGCGGCTGGGTCATGAAGGTGATGTTTTTGGATTTGGCGTATTTGAAGAATTCGTCCATCGCCAGGGCGTCCATGTTCACGACCTTCCAGTTGGCCTCCAGCTTATTGTCACCCTCGTTGAAGATCCACGGGAACGACCATTCCATCTCGTGGGATTCCTGCTGCATCAAGAACGGGACCATCGCGTTCCATTCGGTGTTGCGAAGGTAGTCATCGAGCAACTGTTTCCAGTATCCGGCGTCACGGCCATGAACTATGCGGCCGCGGCGCACGTCGTCCGGATCCATGCTGAAGACCGTGATGTCGCCGGTGTGGAGCGCAAACCCTTTGTTCAGATCCCGCTGCGTCCATTCGAGCCCGAGGGTTTTGCCGGGATAGTTGGCCGGAATTTTGTAGTTCAGGTTGTTGTTGCCATGCGAAGCGTAAAACGGGGCCCAAGGGCTGCCCATGTCGTTGCTGTTGTCCACGCCAGGTGTGTCCCAGCACCATCCCCATGCGGATTTCATGCCCGCCGTTTCCAACTCGTCCACGGGCCGGATTTTTCCCACGCCCACGGCGGCGGACGTCGTGCTCGCCCACGGCAGCGCCGCTTTGACCGGCCCCCAGTCCTTCCAGTCAAACGAGGCCACGTCGTCGCCGAATTCATTGTGCCATTTGGTGAGCAGATCTTTCATTTTGACAGCGGACCGGTTGTCCACCAGCCACGTCACCGGGATGCCGTATTTATGGGCCACCGCGGCGATCCGCGCAGCACCGGAGGCAGGAAATCCGGCCGCACCCAGCTCGACCCAGCCTGTCTCCACCAGATAGGCCGAAAATACCATCACCAGCTTTTTGTCGGACGGACGGGCGGGAGAGAGCGTCACCGGTAGCGTTTCGAGAGGCGTGCTAAACCGCTCGCTCCAGTCCGGCAGCTTCGCATCCGGATCGGTCGAGAGAATCATGCCGGCATACGCGGTCTGGTTCTTGAAGCCGTTCGGGTCTTTGCTAGTCAGCGTGAAATGATGTGCCCCGGCAGCAAGCGCCACCTTGCCGATTTGCTGCCATCCGGTCGGCTTCATCCCATCCCCGGTTCCCAGTACTTTGCCATCCGCGACCACTTCGATGTCCGGGCGGTTCCCGCCCATCTGCGAGAGCCAGACCATATATTCACCCTGCGGGAGCGTGATTTCGAGGTGATCCTCCGCTCCGCTCTTCTCCACCCAGCGAACCTGGTCGCCCCAGACTTTGACGTTATGCCACCCGCCGGTGAAATCCCGCTGCGCGATGCGCGTCGAGGTGAGGCTCAGCGTGACATCGTCGATCCATGCCGTTCCGGCGATGCCCGGATCCATGTCCAAAGAAAACTCCACGAATTCCGCTGCCGCATCCGGCGTGAACGAGAACTTGTACTCCGTCCAATCCTGCGTTCCGCCGGTTTTAATCACCTTGCGCTCGACCGGCTGGTCGTTGTGCGTGGTGGGATACCGGGAGTTCCAGCCGGTGCTGTCGTTGCGCTGAAAGATTTTGACCGAGACGCCGTCGGGCGTGGAGATGGCCTGCGTCTTGATCCAGAGGGACACCGTGTAAACGGTATCGATGTCGATGGGAAACTTCCCGCCCGTGAGCGACCGGGCCTCCGGCCCGCCGGTCACCTTCATGGATCGATTGCCGGAATGTTTGACCGATGAATCCACCGCGATTCCGGCAGAGTCGGTTTTCCAAGGAGTCATTTGTGCGGATTCAAAGCCGCCGTTTTTGATCGGGCTGGAGCGCGGGCCGGCCAGCAAAGGCAGACCCGGGAAAAGCAGCAACCCCAGCACCAGAGTCATGTTGAATTTTTTATTTTTCATCCATTTCATGGGTTCACGTCCTCGGTTTCATTTTTACGGCATCCTCGAACAATATGTGCAAGGACTCTTTAACGCTTTAGTTTCAAGCGCTCCGGCCTTGCCGGACCCCGGGGCCTTTCCCGCAGCCCGGGCGCTACCGGCACAGCCGAGAAGCCTAAGGAAACGGACGATGGCTAAGGAACCGCGGTGAAGGTGCCGCGGACGTTGTCATAGATCACTTGAGTTCCTGCGCCGCAACCCAGCACGATCTGCACCTCATCCGTTGCAAACCAACTTTCTGCACCGGTCACTGAGAATGATATGGTTTTTGTTGCCCATGCTCCCGGCGCAGGTGCCGTCAGTGTTTCGCGAGCAAGAATGGCGTGGCCCTCTCCTGTGGATTTATCAACAGCGTAAAACGCGATGTCATACCCAGATGCCGGCAAACTGACAGTAGTGCCCACGTCGATCTGGAACGTGAATTTTCCAGTCGCCAGAATATCAAGCTTTTGGTAAGCGAACGAGGCTCCACCGGCATCGGGACCGTTCGCATACAACATTTGACTTCCGGTGGTCGGAACGAGTTCGCGGATTGTTCCGGTTGTTCCGGCCAGATTCGCACCTGTCCAGTTGCCGACGCCTCCGCCGGTGTTATCAAAGCCTGACTCGAAGCTGAAGTTGGGGATGGTGATCGGGGCGGCGGCAAAGGCTGATCCTGAAAAAACCAGCACGGCGAACGCCGCCACATAGCAGAGCTGTTTTATGAGGCCTGCGAAGTAACCCCATTTGATTCGTTGAGTACACATACCAAACAACCTTTCTTTCTTGAGCTGCATTTTGAACATTGTACCTCCGCGTCTGTGGACATCCATCTTTTTTCATTATCTTACAACCGACTAGAAAGGGCAAGGGTAGAAAGGGCGATAGAAAGGGCGATAGACAAAAAATGGGAATCGGACTCGAAGCGGTCTTGGTCGCCCGGACTCATTAACCCTAAATGTCAGAATTCAAGGACTGACCCCGACCTTGACCCCGACCTCCTGACCCCGACCTCTAGGGGACAACGTCCTTTGCCCGCTCCGGCGGCGTGACATTTCACGGCTTCATTTTTGCGCCCTCAACGAACAAGGCGTGTGCGGGGTCCTTAATGAGGATTGCGGATTGGAGGAACGAGCAGTCGCGGGAGATGATCCCTTCGTAGTCCGTCGGGGTGCCGTCCCATTTCAGGATCGAGTAGCACTGGCCGGGCACGTTGACGACGCCCATGTAGAAGCCGCTGCCGTTGGGGAGGATTCCCTCGTGCTGGCGCCGGAAAAGTTCCCGCCGGATGATGCCGGCCTTGTCGTTCATCCCGGCGCTGGAGAAGGCCATGACCGCCGCCACCGCATCCTGCGGGAAGATGCCGCCGTTGCAGTAATAGGGAAACTCATAAGTCCCGTAGTGTTGGAAGTTGTAGTCGTCCGGAACATCTTCCAGATTGACGGGAATGCCCCAGTAGAAACCGGTGTAGTTGCCGGTCTTGGAGTCGATGTAGTCCACCGTTTTTCCCTTGGCGCTGTCGCGATACTCCGCCGCCTCGAAGGCGTCCCAGAGCGCCTGCATCACGTCGCGCGGCCCGCGTGGCAGGCCGGTGTCCGCCTCGATGCCATCCGCGATGCCGAAGAGCACGGCGTTTTCCTGGATTAGGGGATTGATATAGTCGTGCCGCTTGCCGTCCTGCCCGATCCACCAGAGATAGCGGTTTTTTTCCGGCTGGAAGAACGTCTTGTTGTAGGCCTGCCGCAGCCGGAGCGCACGCTGGCGGTATTCCTTCGCGCGGTCCGTATCACCGGCGTCCTCCATCATCTTCGCCACGCCGAGAAACGACTTGTAGGCCTGTCCGTTGACCAGCGCGTTCTTCCAGCCGGAGCAGATTGTGTCGTAGCCGGTGTCGCCGAACTGCTTCTTGCCGTTGCCGTCGCGGAACGTTTCGATAAGCCCGTCGTCATCCAGATCGCGGGCGATGAGATAGCCGACGGCTTTGACGAGCGCGTCTTTGTTTGCGGAGACAAAGGACTTGTCGCCGGTGGAAAGGTAGTAGTCGGTGGCGGCGTTGAGCACCCCGGTGTTGGAGTCCGCCGAGATGTTGCCCTTTTGAAGAACATAGTCGAGCGATCCATCGGCGTTCATGCGCTGGTTCAACCAGAATTCGAGGGTCTTGCGGGCGATCTTGTTGAGGTCGATGCCCATGATGACCGCCTTGTCGCCCATGCCCGTCAGCCACTGGAAGTTGCGCTCCATCATGCAGGAAACGGGATCGGAGATCACGTTGTTGCCGGTGATGCCTCCCGGCGAGCCGAGCCATGCGGAGCCATTCTCTTGGGCCGGCATGAACGGTGTAATGTGAATCAACGAAATCAGACCGCGTCGGATTTTCGCCCAGTCCGCGTCGGAGATGTCGGCCCGCGGCTTCTCCAGCCGCGCGGGCGCGAACACGATCTCGCCCTTGCCTGCGACGGGAAATCCGATCCGCAGATCGATGCGCTTGTGCAGGCGGCTTCCGGTGAACCGGCAGGCGAGCGCCTCGTCGGAGCCGGTGTTACTCAGCCGCAACTGCCCCATGTCGAGTGCGCTGATGATGAGCGGGGCCTTGACCTCGCCATTGGCGCCCCATTCCTCCGCGAGAATCGTGGTGCCCATCGCACGCGGGTCGAAGGGAATGAGGAGTTCGGATTTGGTCACCTGACCGGCCTTCGCTCCGGCGAGTACGAGGCTCATCCGCAGCAACTCGTTGTCCGTCCAGACCGACCAGCGGGCGTCGATTCCCTCGGACAGGTTGAACTGATAGTCCACTTTGCCGGGTGCGAGCTGCCGTTTCGCGGGCACATCCCAGGCATCCACCTGACGTCCGTCGGCGAGCGTGAACACGAGCCGCATCGGCTCGCGCAGGAGCTGGGTCTTCGCGCGGTCGCCGCCCTCGGTATCGAGGCCGAACTCGACGATGACCGGGGCCGCGGCATCAGCGCGGAGGCTGTAGATCGTCGTTCCCTTCGGCGTCCAGTCGCGTCCGGTATTCGAGGGCTGCGGCACGAAATTTCCAAATTGGGCCGGAGCCTCGTTGGTTTGCCCCTTCACCACGGGCAGGCGGTTCAAGGTCAGCGCGAAGAAATCGCCGGGAACCAGGCCGCTGCGATCCAGAA
>CAYNOR010000042.1:0-9434 GCA_964398915.1 uncultured Verrucomicrobiota bacterium | reverse complement strand
ATGCCCTTGGTTGGTTTGCTTCGTGCGGTTATACTTCAAATTAAACCGCTCTAGCAAATTTTCGAGACCTATCGTTAGTGCTTCAAGCAGCCCGTAGGCAAGGAGCGACAAAAGTGTATTCGCGAAAAACATACGTCGGGTACCGCGTGAATTTTTCTGTTTCATTTATTTTTCCTCAAGAAGTATTCCAAGATCTCTTTTGAGCAGTTTGAGATCGTCCCCGCTTAACTGACTCGCAATTTCTTTAACGATTTCTTCTGCGCTCTGTGTTTCCTGCCGGTTCTCAATCATAAAACGAATATCGAATTCCATTTCCAATATATTTAGAATCTTGTGCAGGTATTGTAGTGCTGGTTCTTTAAATTCTATTTTTGCGTACATTCACTCCTCCATTTTCTTATTAGTGGATATCTAGTTCCATTGCTGGGTTTTAGCAGGTTGGTAGACGGGCGGCAAAGCGTTTTCCAAATATTGGAAACTCTGTAGCACGATGGGCTCGGTCGCCGCCCCGCGCCTACAGAACGGAAAGAAAAATGTGTCAAAAAGGCACCAGTCCCATCTTTTACCCTTTTCCCTCTCTGTTTATCTGGTGCCGGATTTTTGAGCGGCGGCGGCGCGGGCTTTGTCTTTTTTGTTCGGGCGTTTCCCTTTAACCGGCGGCAGGCCTTTTTGTCGGACCGGCGCAACGCCGGTCAGTTCAAAGCCGGGAATCTGTTCGCGGTCGAGCTGTAGCTTCGTCCGCTTTTCGATGACGGTGAAAAAGGCCTGGTCGCTGTGGTCAACAAAGCTGACGGCAACCCCGTTGGAACCCGCGCGGCCGGTCCGTCCAATGCGGTGAATGTAACCCACCGGCGAACGCGGCAGGTCATAGTTGACAACGGCTGAGAGGTTTTGAATGTCGATACCGCGTGCGGCAATGTCGGTGGAAATCAGAACCCGGATGTTCCGGTTTTTAAATTGGTTCAACACGAAGGTTCGCTCATCCTGATCCAAATCGCCGTGAAAGGCGTCCGCTTGTATTCCATCGCGCTGAAGTTTGGCGGCGAGATTGCGGGCGGCGCGTTTGCTGCTTACAAAAACCAGTACGTGCTCCCACTTTTCCGTTTTAAGAAGATGGCGCAGTAGCGGCCCGCGATTAACCTGATTCACTTCAATCACACGCTGCGTAATATTGGCCACGGTCGGAACATCGCCGATAACGTTGATATAGCTCGGATTGTTCATCACCTGTTCGGTGAGCTGCATCACCTTTTTCGGGTAGGTTGCAGAAAACAGCAGGCTCTGGCGTTTCGCCGGAAGCGCTTTAATAAGCAGATCGAGCTCTTCGGAAAATCCGAGATCCAGCAACCGGTCGGCTTCATCGATTACGAGAAAGCGCAGTTCATCGAAGCAAATTTCTTCTTCGCGGATCAATTCCAGCAGACGTCCGGGCGTGGCGACCACCACGTCCACACCGCGCCGCAGATGCCGCAGCTGAAATTGAATATCTTCTCCGCCGATGATCGCCGTCACGCCGATTTTAGACGGCATGTATTGCTCAAAGAGTTCAAAGGCCGCCGCGACCTGCTGAGCCAGCTCGCGCGTAGGCGTCAGCACCAGCGCCCGAACGAAGCCCGGCTTCTTTTTAGGCTCCATCTCATTCAACAGCTGGAGGATCGGCAGAGCGAATGCCGCAGTTTTCCCGGTACCGGTCTGCGCCTGAGCAATCAGGTCGTTCCCTTCGAGAATGAGCGGAATGGTTTGTTCCTGAATCGGAGTCGGCGTTTTATAGTGAACGGCCTCCGCCACACGTTGCATGAATTCGGTAAGCCCCAGCTCAGAGAATGCCATTGTTTATAAATCCTTGTTTTAGACGTGCGACAATCTAGCCTTTGCACCTCGAAAAACAATGTATAACGCTATTCATCATCCATCGCGGCAAGTCGCCATGGCAAAAAGTAAAGTGCGGGGTTTCCAATCTCCGGAGACTCCGGTATACTGCTCCCCCTTTTAAAAGAGCACTTATGCGTAAGCGTCCGGGAAAATCGTTAAAATTATATTTGCGACTGATGAGGCATCCAGGCACACCAGAGAGTGTCGGACGCGGTGTCGCCGTAGGTTTTTTCTCCGCTTTCATCGTGCCCGCTGGCCATATGTTGCTGGCTTTTCCGCTGGCGATGCTGGTTCGCGGCGCGCAGGGGTCCGCCGTTTTATCGACCTGGATTATCAATCCGCTCTCAATGCCCGTGGTTTATCCGGTGCAGTGCTATCTGGGTAGTTTTATAATCGGCCGTCCGCTGTCGTATGCGCTGATTAAGGAGCTGGTTCTGGATTTTCACCATAATCCTTCGATGCAGACGATCGGCGCATTGGGTGGCGAGCTGACTCTTTCCTTTTTCGCGGGGGGCCTGCTGCTGGGAAGCCTCATGGCGGTTGTCGGTTATTTCTGCACAACAGAAATGGTGCTGCGCTACCGGAATCGGCAGAGTTGCTGCGCTAAAACATGAAGTGAGGGGTTCCAATATCCGGAAACTTCGCTATGTTGCTTTTCTGGAAAAACATTATGCGTAAACGGTCAGGAAAATCGTTTAAATTTTATCTGAGATTAATGCGGCATCGAGGCACCCCTGCGTATGTCGGCCGCGGTGTTGCGGCCGGGTTGTTTTCTGCCTTCATAACGCCTGTCGCTCAAATGCCGCTGGCGCTTCTGCTGGCATGGCCCATGCGCGGAGCAAAGGGCTCGGCACTCCTGTCTACCTGGATCACCAACCCTTTCAATATGCCTGTGATTTATTCCATCCAGTGTTATCTGGGCAGTTTTGTAATCGGCGAGCCGTTGTCCTATACACTGATTAAACACCTGGTTTCAGATGCGATAACCAATCCCTGCTTTAAAACCGCCGGCGCACTGGGCGGCGAACTGATTCTTTCCTTTTTTGCGGGGGGATTAATTCTGGGGACTGTATCGGCGATACTGGGATATTTTATCACCGAAACCATGGTGCGGCGCTACCGGGCGCGGCGGCTCCATCGGAAAACAGCAAAAATGATCTGCCGGAAAACCAAGGAACTAAAATTATGCGACTGACAAAACATGGATTACGGGAATGGCTGGGCGGAGCGGTGATTGCGCTGCTGCTGTCACTGGTGTGGCTCTGGCTGGCAGAAACCGTCTGCCCGGTAACCGGAAAGGTGCTGATCGGCCTCACCTGGTTGCTCTGGCTGGCTGTAGCCGCATTTTTCCGGGTTCCGGTTCGCAAAATTATTGCCGATCCGAACGCTCTGGTTTCGCCGGCCGACGGTGTGGTCCGCGATATCGAAACCGTTGAAGACCATGGGATTGAACTCTTTGCAGGGCAGAAGCTGACGCGTATCGGCATTTTTCTGTCGGTGCTGGATGTCCATGTGAACCGCGCACCGTGCGACATGGAAGTGAAATACCGGAAATATAAAGAAGGCCGGTTTCTGGATGCCCGCGATAAACGCTGCTCGAAGGAAAACGAATCGCTGGTAATGGCCGGCATAGGCTCGGCAGGTGGAAAACTGTTTCCGGTCGCCATCCGGCAGGTTTCAGGAGCAATTGCCCGCCGGATCGTCTGCGTTCCGCAACCGGGCGCTGTTTTGCAAAAAGGCGAGATTTACGGGATGATCAAGTTTGGCTCACGTACCGAGTTGTATTTCCCCCCCGAAAGCGGCATAACCGTCCGGGTTCAGATCGGGGACAAGGTCCGGTCCGGAACGACCCTCATGGGTTATGTCGAAACCTGATTCCATAGTTATGATGAATGATGAAAATTCCATAGCCGGCGAAGCGGAGAAACAGTTCAATCCAATTCCCAGCCTGATCACGCTGTGCAACGCTTTCTGCGGATTCGCATCGATTGTCTATGCGATCGCCAGCTATGTGCGCGGCGAACCGTTCCCCGAGGCCTGCGTCTGGTTTCTGCTGGGGGCTATGCTGTTTGATACGCTCGACGGACTGGCCGCCCGGCTGCTGAATGCCAAAAGTCTGCACGGTGCCAACTTGGACTCTCTGGCGGATGCCATTTCGTTTGGCGTCGCCCCGGCGGTTACTGTTTTTGTCTTCATCAAACGCAACAGTCCTGATGCCTCCGCGGCGGCGACTCTGCTGATCTGGGCCGTGGCCCTGTTTTATCTCAGCTGCACGATGTGGCGGCTGGCACGCTACAACACCCTGCTGACCACGACCAAAAAAGATGACGGGTGCTTCCTCGGGCTTCCTTCGCCAGCGGCCGCCAGTATGATTTACAGCGCCGGACTTCTCCTGCCGCAGCTTGATTTCGGCCCGCATCTGCTTTTCTATTTCTCGCTGGGGTACGCCTTTCTCACCGGTCTGCTGATGGTGAGTGACGTTCCTTACCCGCATGTGCGCCGCTGTGTCTCCGGCGAACCGCGCATACTTAGCTTTGTTTTTGTTTGCGTTGTAATCGGCTCCATTGCGATGTTCCGTTTAACCGCCATGGTGATCTGGGCCTATATCTATTTCCTCGTCGCCCCGCTGGCCGAACTGCTGGTGCGCAAACGGGCCGGACGCCCCATGCTGGCGTTCCTGTTCTTTCCGTTCGGTAGAAAGCGGTCGCGGCGGTCATAGCCCGGACATGAAAACGTCCGGAACCTTTTTAATCTGCGGGGCTGTCATGCTCTGGCTCACCGGCACCGGCTCCGCTCAGCGCATCACCTTTCATACCATTCCTTCCGACTGGAGTGTGCAAGGCAAACCGTTTACCAAAGCTTCCGTTTTCGAGCCTCAGGACAATCCGTCACAACCCGGACAACGCTGGCTGTCAGCATCCTCCGAAAATGCCAGCGCCTCTTTACTGTCGAGTTATCCGCTACCCGTCGATTTAAAAAAAACTCCGATCATCCGCTGGCGCTGGCGCGCCACCGTTCTTCCGCCGGGAGCCGATGGACGCGACCCTAAAAAAGACGATCAGGTCATCGGTCTTTACATCAGCTCCGGCACCAGAATCCGGCAGCAATCCATTGCTTACCGCTGGGAAACAAAAACCCCCGTCGGCGCCGAAGGCACCGTGCGGTACGCCAACCTGTTTTCCGTTAAATGGTTCTCCCTGCGCAATGAGATCCATGCAGACGGGGAGACTTTCTTTATAGAGGAACGGAATGTCGCCGAGGATTTTAAAAAGACCTTTGGCGACATTCCCGACCAGATCGGCCTTGGAATTTCCTGCAACAGTCAATACACGGACTCCCGAAGCGAGGCTCAGCTGGATTGGATAGAATTTGTCGCGCCACCCACCCAAACACCCTGAAGGATCGAAAGGACGCCATGACCAAACCCAAAGAAGAAAACCCGATGATCAGCATTATGCTGAACGTCGTCATCCCTGTCGTCATCCTGACGTATCTGAGCAAAGACAAATATCTCGGTCCGGTCTGGGGTTTGGTCGCCGCACTGATTCTCCCGATCGGCTACGGAATCCACACGCTGATTAAAGAGCGGCGCGCCGACTTTGTTTCGATCATCGGGATTGTCAGCGTTCTGCTGACTGGCGTGTTCGGCATTCTGAAACTGCCGCCGCAATGGATCGCCATCAAGGAAGCGGCGATTCCACTCATTATCGGGCTGGCGATTATCATTTCCCTGAAGACGCCCTACCCGCTCATTAAAAAAATTCTGATGAACGAAAAGCTTTTCAACGTGCCGCTGCTGCATGAAAAGCTACGCGAACAAGGCAATGAAGCCAAATTTGAGAAACGGCTGGTCGGTCTGACGTGGGGATTTGCTTCATCGATGTTTCTTTCGTCGGCGCTCAACTACACGCTGGCGAAAATTATCCTGAAAAGTGAGCCGGGCACCGAGGCCTTCGCCGCCGAGATCGGAAAGATGACCGGTCTGAGCTATATCGTCGTCATGCTTCCCAGCATGACCGTGATGATTCTGGTGCTGATTGCACTGATGAAAACGCTCACCCATCTCACCGGACTGAAACTCGACAATCTGCTCGCCGAGCATCTGCAAGAAGGGAAAAAAGACGTCGAAATGTCTAAAGGTCAAAAAGTCGAAAGTCGGGAATCGGACCCATCCTGACACTGCATTCTTCGACCTTGGACTTTCAGACCTTTGACTTTGGACTGAACCGCAGGCCCGCTTAGATAATCAACCCGCTTTGTTTCTTCAGATCGGCAGGCGTAATGATCTTATTGGCCTGCTCGCGCTGATACTGCTGAGCCTCTTCGATCATCCGGTTCATCGCATCTTCCATCGCCTGCGGGAATTTCGCAACGGCCTCTTCAAGATTTTTAGCTTCAATCGCACCTTGCAGCGGAAGCGGTCCGTGCGGACTCATCAGCTGGGTGTGGCCGCTGAAAATCGCGTTACGGGAAGTATCTTCGGAGCCGTCGAGTTTGACCGGAACCAGCTTGCGGAGGCCGCCGGTTTTGAGATCGGTATAGGATTCTTCGCGGTAGAGATTAGCCGTGTCCATTTTGACATCGCTCAGTTTTTCGGGTTCGGTGCTCATAGGGGTTCCTTTCTAAATGAGCGGGGATTAAGCCATAGAAGCCCGCACGGGGAAATCCTCTTTTCGGGTTTTATTTCAAACCCGGACGGCTTATGCTCGGCGCACCAAACAAGGAGCTGATCTATGAACAGCAAGCCAGCCGGATTCGTCGGAAAAACAAAACACTTTATCGACCACGATCTCTGGGATCTCGAACCGGACGCCCTTACCAAAGCGCGCCGCTGCGGACTGAAATTTCTGCGCGTTGTTATGCTGGTGCTCAAAGGCTTCAAAGAGGACAAATGCCCGATCCACGCCTCGTCCCTAACCTTCACCACCGTGATGGCCATGGTTCCGCTGCTCGTCATCCTCTTCGCCATCGCCAAAGGCTTCGGCTTTGAACAGGCCAGCGGAATGCTGCTGGAGAGAACCGCCGATATGCCGCCGGCTTTTCAAGACGCGGTCAAAACCATTCTCACCACCGTCGGGTCCGCCAGCGCCGGAGCGCTCGGTTCAATCGGTGTCGTTTTCTTCCTTTGGGCGGCCATTAAAATGCTCAGCAGCATTGAAGACACCTTTAATATCGTCTGGGGCGTCAAAACTCCGCGCCCGTTGCTCGACAAGGTTCGTAATTACATCGTCATCATGGTTGTTGCACCGATTCTGCTGCTCATCTCCAACGCCGGGATGCCCGTGATTATGGGGGTTGCCGCAAAACTGACCTGGATGGGGCCGCTGTTGAGTTTCGCGCTGAGCCTCATCCCGGTTGTCATCATGGCGCTCACCTTCACCCTCATCTACATCGTCATGCCGAACACCAAAGTCAAATTCTCAGCCGCCTTCACCGGCGCGTTCGTCAGCGCGGTACTGACCGTACTTTTCCAGCTGGCCATCATTAAACTGGGAGTCCTCGCCACAAGCGCCAACAAAACGTACGGAACCCTCGCCGCCATTCCGCTCTTCCTCTCCTGGGTTCAAATCAGCTGGCAGATCATGCTGCTGGGTGCGGAAGTCGCCTTCTCCATCCAGAACGCCGGAACCTATGCCCGTGAACGGCTCGCGGTTAATCCCAGCGCCCGCGCCCGCCTCTGCCTCGCCTTCGCCCTCATGAAAAAAATCACCGCCGCCTTCGAATCCGGCAACGGCCCGTTTGATACCGTCGCCTACGGCACAGCCAACCGCGTTCCCGTCCGGCTGATTAACGATGTCATCGCCATTCTGGCTAGAACCGGACTCGTCGCCGAAGCCGCCGAACAGCAGGGCTGCTACACCCTGCTCCGCGACCCGGCCGACATTTCCGCCCGCGCCATCGCCGACGCCATCCTCAACGAAGGCGCCGACCCGAACGAACTCGGCATGAAAGACGATTTCCCCATGTTTGGAAAAATCACATCCGCCAGTTTCCAAACATTGGAAAAAGAAGTTCTCAAGAACTTTTAGAGAATTACCGGTTGAGATGCCGCAACCCCACCCCGGCCTGCGGCCACCCCTCCCGTGGAGGGGAATGAAAAGATCCCCTCCGGCGGAGGGGTGCCGGAACGGCGGGGTGGGTTTCTCTTTTCCCGCCGGTCATGGATCGCGGCCACAAAAAATCTGCCCCGGAATTCCGGGGCGGAGCGTTAAGGTGAAAAAGCTAAATCTTAACGGCGCATCGCCGAACGGCGTACACGATGAATAGCTATGCCGACTCCCGCGCCAAAGATCAGCATCATCGCGCTGGCCGGTTCGGGAACAACGTTAACCGTTATAGAATCCGCATGATCTCCGCTTCCCCAGGTATATGTATAGCTTGCTTGCGTAAGCCCTAGATTTTCAAATGTAGAGCCCGCCCAAGTAGCTGTTGAATAAAGTTCCGAGCCCGAAACATAATTGGTGGAAGTCGCGAAGTAACCCATCCCCGCAACAAGTGCGAAGCGATCCCCTGTGGCAGTCGTAGCGCTCGGCGCGCTATCAGTACCCCAAGCTAGTACATCGTAAAACTTAAAGCTTCGCATTTTACATCTATTTGATATCGTTTTCCAACACAAGGAGGACGCAATGACAAAACGATACAGAGTCACACTGACTCAGGAAGAAAGAGATGACCTGACGGAACTTTCGTCAAAAGGAAAACTGGCGGTTCGAACGGTTCTATATGCCCGAGCGTTGCTTCTGCTCGATCAGGGAGAACACGCCCAGAACACATGGGCTGTCGCGTCGGTCGCCGAAGCCCTTGGCACAACGAGTCGCAGCCTTGAAAAACTAAAAAAACGATTCGTTGAAGAAGGGCTGGCCGAAGCGATTGAAAGAAAAAAACGAGAAACGCCTCCCCGGGAAATCAGATTTGACGGGAAATTCGAAGCTCAACTTTTGGCTCTGGCCTGCTCTGCGCCGCCGGAAGGGAAATCCAGATGGACCATACGCCTTTTGGCCGAAAAGGTCGTCGCGCTACAAATTGCAGAGAGCGTTTCAGCCATGACGGTTTGTAACACGCTAAAAAAAATGAACTTAAGCCTCACCTGAGCAAATACTGGAAGATCCCACCTCTGGAAAATGCGGCTTTCGTTGCTGCGATGGAAGATGTGCTGGATGTGTATTCCCGCCCGTACAATAAGGATTTTCCTGTGGTTTGCATGGATGAATCGAGCATCCAGCTTATAGGAGAAGTTCGAACGCCGCTTCCCGCCATTCCCGGATATCCCGTTTTAATGGATGACGAATATGTACGGAACGGAGTCGCCAGTATTTTCATCGATGTCGAACCGCTGGCAGGAAGACGGCAGGTTAAAGTCACAGACCACCGCAGTAAAACCGACTGGGCTCAATTCATAAAGGAACTGCTGGACGATCGTTAATGGCTCGCCGACGAGTCTGCTCTGTTGCAATGCTCATACGGAGACATTAAACCATCTTTACGGTTTTTCAATCGTTAAATGCTCTAGAAGGAGCGCTTCCGCATCATAATGCGTTCTGAGGTTGTCCATGACCACGACA
>CAYNOR010000041.1:0-9573 GCA_964398915.1 uncultured Verrucomicrobiota bacterium | reverse complement strand
ATCGACCAGATCATCGTACATCGCAACCCCGGCAGTTTGCAGGTTCCTGCTCCGGGCAACCCCGCTCCCGCCGCGCCGCCCGCTCCGGCGTTGACCATTAATCCGGGCCGTATGACCACGCTGGACAAGCTTGCATCTGCCCGTTCGGAGGTCTTTCAGTTGTCCGACACCGACCGGCCCGGAGCCTGGTGCTGGTTTCAGGATCCGCGGGCGATCGTGGACAATTCCAATCCGGCGAAGCCGATTCTGCTGACCGGGGTCGTCACCTATGGCGAAAAGGGAAGCGAACAGCGCGGTGATATCGATCTCTATTGGGCGAAACTTGATTCCGTGACGGCGGGACCGCTCCAGCGCGGACGGATCGAACTGGATGACCGGTTGCAGATGGATGACCACGCTTCGCCATCCTTTATGATCCGCCCCGATGGACGCTACCTCGTGAACTGGTCGATGCACGGCAACGACAAAGTTCTGCGCACCCTTATTTCTGAGAAGCCCGGCGATCCGACGCTCTGGTCGAATACGATAAAAACCCAGCCGACCGGCGATGGCATTACCTACACCAATCCGCACTATCTCGCTGATGCCAACAACGGAAAGGGCGTTATCTTCAACGGGGTTCGCTCCCGCGGGTTCGATTCCAACTTTGTCCTCTCCGACGATCTGGGACTGACGTGGCGCTACGGAGGACGGACGCTGGATGCCAGTGACCCGTGGCCGGATCATCCGGATGGTGGCCGAGCCTATGTGAAATATGCCGGCGATGGGAAATCCAAGATACACCTGTTTTCCACGGATGATCATCCTCGGGTGAACTTTAACGAGGATCGGACAGCGCGGGGGGATCTGCTTAACTCCATTTATCATGCCTATATTGAAAACAATAAACTGCACCGGGCCGATGGCACTGTGATTGACGAGGATCTGAGCGACGATAAGGCGGCTGAACCGCCGAAGATGACCCTGCTCCTGAAGGACGGCACGCTGATGGGTGCCGACGCTATGCGCCGCGGATGGCAGTTCGATCTCAAGACCGGCCCGGACGGCCAGCCGGTCGGCATCTTCCAGTTCCGCGCCAATGACAACCCGGACGACCACCGCTATTTCTATGCGCGGTACGACGGCTCAACATGGCACGTCAATTTTCTGGCATACGGCGGCGATAACTTCGGTCGTTCAGATCAGCCCGACTACACCGGGCTGGCGGCGGTTGATCCATCCAACCCCGACGTGGTCTACATTTCCACCAGCTCGGATCCTGTGACCGGGAGCTATCTGATCAGCAGCACCTCCGGACTGCGCCAGCACGAAATCTTCATGGGGCGGACTTCCGATTTCGGAGCCACGTGGACCTGGGCACCAGTGACACAGAACTCGCTGGTCGATAATTTCCGTCCCATCGTTCCAAAATGGACCACCGGCAAGAGCGTGGTGCTCTGGATGCAGGGTGGCTACCCGAGCTTTTATGTTTACGATACAAAGATTGTCGGACAGATTTTCGAGCATTAGACCGCGGAGCAGGGCGGGGCATAAAGTCCGGATGAGTGCATCGAAATACATCAGAAACAAAGGGGGAGCAAGCGATGAGAACTAGATTGATAACAACCCTGGCGGCATCGTGTGCCGCGATGCCGTTGGGTGCCCGGGCGGCAGAAACCGGCGGGAAGCCGAATGTTTTGGTGATCATGAACGATCAGCAGTTTGCCGATTGCATGAGCTGCGTGATGGGAAGCGAATATATCAGCACGCCCCATATGGATGCCCTCGCGCAGAACGGAATGCGGTTTACACGCGCCTACTCGCCGAATCCGCTCTGCATGCCGATGCGCACGGCCATGATAACCGGTCATTACCCCCACCAGACCGGCATTCAAGACAATACGGACCTGACGAAACTGACTCCCCCGGATAAATTTGTATTTATGCCAAAGCCGTTTAAGGATGCCGGATATGTCACCGCATATTTCGGGAAATGGCATATCCCGTATGCCGCCGAGTCCGAACAGATGGGTCTGGATATTAATCTTGCCTCCATGAAGCATGCCTACGACTCAGTTGCGGCAGTCGAATTCATCGGAAAAAAGCACGACCAGCCGTTTTTTGCGGTGGTGTCGTTTAACGGACCTCACGAAGTATGCGAATGGGCGCGCCGCCAGAAATTGCCCGGCGGTGTGGATCTCGGCCCGGTTCCCTCCGTGCAGCAACTTCCCCCGCTCAGAGATAACATCGCTCCGCCGCAGAACGAGTCCGACATCATGGCCTACATACGCCGATCCTATCAAACCCCTCCGACCCCGTTTCCCGTTGGAAGCTACACGGACAGCGACTGGGGACGGCTGGTCTGGGGTTACTATCGCCTGATTGAGCACGTCGACGGGCTTATTGGAACGGTGATGAAAGCACTGTGCGATTCCGGGCAGGAGAAGAATACGGTGGTGGTATTCTTAAGCGATCACGGGGATTGCCATGGGGCTCATGGTTGGAACCAGAAAACCGTTTTCTATGAGGAATCCGCTCGCGTTCCCTTCATCATCAGTTGGGCTGGACGCACGCCGAAAGGCACATCCGATTTGCTGGTCAATACGGGGATCGACCTGTTCCCGACCCTCTGCGATTTTGCCGGCGTTGTGGCGCCAGCCGGTCTTCCGGGAAAAAGCCTGAAGGCCCCGGCGCTGGGAACCCCTTCGGTTTGGAGCCGCAAGTATATTGTCTCTGAAAACTACATGACCCAGGGACGAGCGGTCGACGGCGTATCGCAGAAACCGCAGGGACGCATGGTTCGCAGTGACCGCTACAAGTATTGCCTCTACAGCGAAGGCCGGGAGCGTGAGGAACTGTATGATATGGAGAAAGATCCGGGCGAGATGATGAATCAAGCCGCAAATCCTGAGTTTAATAAAATCCTAACGAAACATCGTGCATTTCTTCGGGAACATGCGGAGTCCTATGACGACTCGCTGGCGAGAGAAATGCTAAGTCATGTGGAATGATGTTTTTCGGAGTTTTTGTCACGAATGATTGCAATGCGTTGCCGGAACGATAAAGCGGCCGGGAGATTAGGAATGGGACTGGAAAACAACCGATTGAAACGGGCTGTGCGAGGACTGGTTGCTGCAGGCGTTCTGCATGGCGCGGCCGCGAACAGCACGACGGAATTCTCAAAAGTTATTACCGGCATGACATGAAAGAACTGGGGCGCATTCTGAAAGAGAAAACCCCGACCCTCAAATGAATCAACAACCCAGGAGACTCCCATGATTAAGAAAAATATAATCGCATCGGCTGTCAGCGCCGGATTGCTGGCCACGGCAGCCGTCGGCGGACCGCTGCCTAACGACGGGTTTGAAGACGGACAGAATCCGGGATGGATTGCCGTTGGCTCCACCCTTTCGATCAGTCGGGAAACGGCGCCGGCTGAAGGAGAGAAAGCCTCCCTTAAAGCCGGAGCAGATGCTGTGGTGCTTGTCCGTTCGTTTGATCCGCAGACGGTTGCCGTCGGCGAATCCATCACGGTGGAATGGAAGGCGCGGTCGACGTTCCGTGTTGACAACAACCAAATGAAAGTCGGATTATTCAATTCCGGCGGCAGTTCCGCTCCGGCATTTGAAAATTATTCCGGCTACGCGCTCTTTGCAAAAAACATCCGTGCCACCAGTGTGCGGCAGGAAATGGGGGTCATCTCGATTCAAAAACGCTCCGGTTCCGGCAAGGGGCTGTTCGCCCCAGAAGCCTTTACCCAGCTCGCCGCCGAAAAGGACGGGTTTGAGACGATGGGGAACAATGCATGGACTCCCATGCAGTGCCTGACACTAACCCGCACCACCGATGGGTGGTTCTGGCAGACCGGACTCGGGGGGCTGGAGAATCAAACGGAATATCCTGTGAACGGTTCTTCCGGAACGTTCGCGGACGCCACTGCGGTAGCGACCTTCGATACGCTGGCTTTTTGGTATTCAAACGGCCAACCGGTTTTCATCGACCAGATCATCGTACATCGCAACCCCGGCAGTTTGCAGGTTCCTGCTCCGGGCAACCCCGCTCCCGCCGCGCCGCCCGCTCCGGCGTTGACCATTAATCCGGGCCGTATGACCACGCTGGACAAGCTTGCATCTGCCCGTTCGGAGGTCTTTCAGTTGTCCGACACCGACCGGCCCGGAGCCTGGTGCTGGTTTCAGGATCCGCGGGCGATCGTGGACAATTCCAATCCGGCGAAGCCGATTCTGCTGACCGGGGTCGTCACCTATGGCGAAAAGGGAAGCGAACAGCGCGGTGATATCGATCTCTATTGGGCGAAACTTGATTCCGTGACGGCGGGACCGCTCCAGCGCGGACGGATCGAACTGGATGACCGGTTGCAGATGGATGACCACGCTTCGCCATCCTTTATGATCCGCCCCGATGGACGCTACCTCGTGAACTGGTCGATGCACGGCAACGACAAAGTTCTGCGCACCCTTATTTCTGAGAAGCCCGGCGATCCGACGCTCTGGTCGAATACGATAAAAACCCAGCCGACCGGCGATGGCATTACCTACACCAATCCGCACTATCTCGCTGATGCCAACAACGGAAAGGGCGTTATCTTCAACGGGGTTCGCTCCCGCGGGTTCGATTCCAACTTTGTCCTCTCCGACGATCTGGGACTGACGTGGCGCTACGGAGGACGGACGCTGGATGCCAGTGACCCGTGGCCGGATCATCCGGATGGTGGCCGAGCCTATGTGAAATATGCCGGCGATGGGAAATCCAAGATACACCTGTTTTCCACGGATGATCATCCTCGGGTGAACTTTAACGAGGATCGGACAGCGCGGGGGGATCTGCTTAACTCCATTTATCATGCCTATATTGAAAACAATAAACTGCACCGGGCCGATGGCACTGTGATTGACGAGGATCTGAGCGACGATAAGGCGGCTGAACCGCCGAAGATGACCCTGCTCCTGAAGGACGGCACGCTGATGGGTGCCGACGCTATGCGCCGCGGATGGCAGTTCGATCTCAAGACCGGCCCGGACGGCCAGCCGGTCGGCATCTTCCAGTTCCGCGCCAATGACAACCCGGACGACCACCGCTATTTCTATGCGCGGTACGACGGCTCAACATGGCACGTCAATTTTCTGGCATACGGCGGCGATAACTTCGGTCGTTCAGATCAGCCCGACTACACCGGGCTGGCGGCGGTTGATCCATCCAACCCCGACGTGGTCTACATTTCCACCAGCTCGGATCCTGTGACCGGGAGCTATCTGATCAGCAGCACCTCCGGACTGCGCCAGCACGAAATCTTCATGGGGCGGACTTCCGATTTCGGAGCCACGTGGACCTGGGCACCAGTGACACAGAACTCGCTGGTCGATAATTTCCGTCCCATCGTTCCAAAATGGACCACCGGCAAGAGCGTGGTGCTCTGGATGCAGGGTGGCTACCCGAGCTTTTATGTTTACGATACAAAGATTGTCGGACAGATTTTCGAGCATTAGACCGCGGAGCAGGGCGGGGCATAAAGTCCGGATGAGTGCATCGAAATACATCAGAAACAAAGGGGGAGCAAGCGATGAGAACTAGATTGATAACAACCCTGGCGGCATCGTGTGCCGCGATGCCGTTGGGTGCCCGGGCGGCAGAAACCGGCGGGAAGCCGAATGTTTTGGTGATCATGAACGATCAGCAGTTTGCCGATTGCATGAGCTGCGTGATGGGAAGCGAATATATCAGCACGCCCCATATGGATGCCCTCGCGCAGAACGGAATGCGGTTTACACGCGCCTACTCGCCGAATCCGCTCTGCATGCCGATGCGCACGGCCATGATAACCGGTCATTACCCCCACCAGACCGGCATTCAAGACAATACGGACCTGACGAAACTGACTCCCCCGGATAAATTTGTATTTATGCCAAAGCCGTTTAAGGATGCCGGATATGTCACCGCATATTTCGGGAAATGGCATATCCCGTATGCCGCCGAGTCCGAACAGATGGGTCTGGATATTAATCTTGCCTCCATGAAGCATGCCTACGACTCAGTTGCGGCAGTCGAATTCATCGGAAAAAAGCACGACCAGCCGTTTTTTGCGGTGGTGTCGTTTAACGGACCTCACGAAGTATGCGAATGGGCGCGCCGCCAGAAATTGCCCGGCGGTGTGGATCTCGGCCCGGTTCCCTCCGTGCAGCAACTTCCCCCGCTCAGAGATAACATCGCTCCGCCGCAGAACGAGTCCGACATCATGGCCTACATACGCCGATCCTATCAAACCCCTCCGACCCCGTTTCCCGTTGGAAGCTACACGGACAGCGACTGGGGACGGCTGGTCTGGGGTTACTATCGCCTGATTGAGCACGTCGACGGGCTTATTGGAACGGTGATGAAAGCACTGTGCGATTCCGGGCAGGAGAAGAATACGGTGGTGGTATTCTTAAGCGATCACGGGGATTGCCATGGGGCTCATGGTTGGAACCAGAAAACCGTTTTCTATGAGGAATCCGCTCGCGTTCCCTTCATCATCAGTTGGGCTGGACGCACGCCGAAAGGCACATCCGATTTGCTGGTCAATACGGGGATCGACCTGTTCCCGACCCTCTGCGATTTTGCCGGCGTTGTGGCGCCAGCCGGTCTTCCGGGAAAAAGCCTGAAGGCCCCGGCGCTGGGAACCCCTTCGGTTTGGAGCCGCAAGTATATTGTCTCTGAAAACTACATGACCCAGGGACGAGCGGTCGACGGCGTATCGCAGAAACCGCAGGGACGCATGGTTCGCAGTGACCGCTACAAGTATTGCCTCTACAGCGAAGGCCGGGAGCGTGAGGAACTGTATGATATGGAGAAAGATCCGGGCGAGATGATGAATCAAGCCGCAAATCCTGAGTTTAATAAAATCCTAACGAAACATCGTGCATTTCTTCGGGAACATGCGGAGTCCTATGACGACTCGCTGGCGAGAGAAATGCTAAGTCATGTGGAATGATGTTTTTCGGAGTTTTTGTCACGAATGATTGCAATGCGTTGCCGGAACGATAAAGCGGCCGGGAGATTAGGAATGGGACTGGAAAACAACCGATTGAAACGGGCTGTGCGAGGACTGGTTGCTGCAGGCGTTCTGCATGGCGCGGCCGCGAACAGCACGACGGAATTCTCAAAAGTTATTACCGGCATGACATGAAAGAACTGGGGCGCATTCTGAAAGAGAAAACCCCGACCCTCAAATGAATCAACAACCCAGGAGACTCCCATGATTAAGAAAAATATAATCGCATCGGCTGTCAGCGCCGGATTGCTGGCCACGGCAGCCGTCGGCGGACCGCTGCCTAACGACGGGTTTGAAGACGGACAGAATCCGGGATGGATTGCCGTTGGCTCCACCCTTTCGATCAGTCGGGAAACGGCGCCGGCTGAAGGAGAGAAAGCCTCCCTTAAAGCCGGAGCAGATGCTGTGGTGCTTGTCCGTTCGTTTGATCCGCAGACGGTTGCCGTCGGCGAATCCATCACGGTGGAATGGAAGGCGCGGTCGACGTTCCGTGTTGACAACAACCAAATGAAAGTCGGATTATTCAATTCCGGCGGCAGTTCCGCTCCGGCATTTGAAAATTATTCCGGCTACGCGCTCTTTGCAAAAAACATCCGTGCCACCAGTGTGCGGCAGGAAATGGGGGTCATCTCGATTCAAAAACGCTCCGGTTCCGGCAAGGGGCTGTTCGCCCCAGAAGCCTTTACCCAGCTCGCCGCCGAAAAGGACGGGTTTGAGACGATGGGGAACAATGCATGGACTCCCATGCAGTGCCTGACACTAACCCGCACCACCGATGGGTGGTTCTGGCAGACCGGACTCGGGGGGCTGGAGAATCAAACGGAATATCCTGTGAACGGTTCTTCCGGAACGTTCGCGGACGCCACTGCGGTAGCGACCTTCGATACGCTGGCTTTTTGGTATTCAAACGGCCAACCGGTTTTCATCGACCAGATCATCGTACATCGCAACCCCGGCAGTTTGCAGGTTCCTGCTCCGGGCAACCCCGCTCCCGCCGCGCCGCCCGCTCCGGCGTTGACCATTAATCCGGGCCGTATGACCACGCTGGACAAGCTTGCATCTGCCCGTTCGGAGGTCTTTCAGTTGTCCGACACCGACCGGCCCGGAGCCTGGTGCTGGTTTCAGGATCCGCGGGCGATCGTGGACAATTCCAATCCGGCGAAGCCGATTCTGCTGACCGGGGTCGTCACCTATGGCGAAAAGGGAAGCGAACAGCGCGGTGATATCGATCTCTATTGGGCGAAACTTGATTCCGTGACGGCGGGACCGCTCCAGCGCGGACGGATCGAACTGGATGACCGGTTGCAGATGGATGACCACGCTTCGCCATCCTTTATGATCCGCCCCGATGGACGCTACCTCGTGAACTGGTCGATGCACGGCAACGACAAAGTTCTGCGCACCCTTATTTCTGAGAAGCCCGGCGATCCGACGCTCTGGTCGAATACGATAAAAACCCAGCCGACCGGCGATGGCATTACCTACACCAATCCGCACTATCTCGCTGATGCCAACAACGGAAAGGGCGTTATCTTCAACGGGGTTCGCTCCCGCGGGTTCGATTCCAACTTTGTCCTCTCCGACGATCTGGGACTGACGTGGCGCTACGGAGGACGGACGCTGGATGCCAGTGACCCGTGGCCGGATCATCCGGATGGTGGCCGAGCCTATGTGAAATATGCCGGCGATGGGAAATCCAAGATACACCTGTTTTCCACGGATGATCATCCTCGGGTGAACTTTAACGAGGATCGGACAGCGCGGGGGGATCTGCTTAACTCCATTTATCATGCCTATATTGAAAACAATAAACTGCACCGGGCCGATGGCACTGTGATTGACGAGGATCTGAGCGACGATAAGGCGGCTGAACCGCCGAAGATGACCCTGCTCCTGAAGGACGGCACGCTGATGGGTGCCGACGCTATGCGCCGCGGATGGCAGTTCGATCTCAAGACCGGCCCGGACGGCCAGCCGGTCGGCATCTTCCAGTTCCGCGCCAATGACAACCCGGACGACCACCGCTATTTCTATGCGCGGTACGACGGCTCAACATGGCACGTCAATTTTCTGGCATACGGCGGCGATAACTTCGGTCGTTCAGATCAGCCCGACTACACCGGGCTGGCGGCGGTTGATCCATCCAACCCCGACGTGGTCTACATTTCCACCAGCTCGGATCCTGTGACCGGGAGCTATCTGATCAGCAGCACCTCCGGACTGCGCCAGCACGAAATCTTCATGGGGCGGACTTCCGATTTCGGAGCCACGTGGACCTGGGCGCCGCTGACACAGAACTCGCTGGTCGACAACATCCGGCCCATCGTTCCAAAATGGACCGCCGGCAAGAGCGTGGTGCTCTGGATGCAGGGAAGTTACCCGAGCTTTTATGTGTACGATACAAAGATTGTCGGACAGATTATTGACCTGCAACCTACAATACAGAAATGAACTAAATACTAATTCGTTAATGTGGAAAATCTGAGAAGGGACAGACTTGCGGCGGACACATTCTTTTTAGAATTTTGTCACGAATGATTGCAAGGCGT
>CAYNOR010000040.1:0-9712 GCA_964398915.1 uncultured Verrucomicrobiota bacterium | reverse complement strand
CGTGGTCATGGACAACCTCAGAACGCATTATGATGCGGAAGCGCTCCTTCTAATAGCGGTGACCGTTGGAAGCGAACACATATTTGACTTCAAACCGCTGGCAGTTTGCGTAGCCCTTGGCCTGCTGCATTCCTTTCAGCGGGTCTTCGTCTTCTTTCTTCGCCTCTAAGACAGCCACTGGCAACGGTTTCGGCATGTCGCCAACCTGCACGCAAAGCAGGTAGTCGGTGCGGCCCGAACCTGCACGGCGACGCCCTTTCGCACCAGTCGGCTCAACCGGCGCGGGCGTTTCAAGCTTCAGCCATTGATGATCGTCATAGCCCTTCGTGCGCAAGACGGGATCGATGAGATAAAAACGGGTTTCCTGTTCGTTATAGCTCATGATTTTTCGCCTCGCCTGCGGTTCGGGTCCAATGGTTGGAAGCTCCAGCACCGTATTTCCAAACACATGAAAGCGACTCGCATACCGCTTCCGGTCATCCGGGATTTTTTCACGCCCGAACCGGTTGAGTTCCCGATGGTTGGGAAAGCTGGCGGGATAATTTTCAGACCTTGGAAAACTTCGGTCTTTTCCCGGCGGGCGGGATGGGTAATATGGGCACCCTGACCTATGAAATCGATACCGTTCTGCCATCTTCATTTTCACACGGAATACAGCCTGCTCGATAGTTCGTGCAAGGTGGCTGATGCCGTCAAGATGGCCAAGGAGCTGGGGCAGGAGCATCTGGCAATTACCGATCACGGCGTACTGTACGGCGTGATCGATTTTTATGAGAAGGCTCAGCAAGCGGGCATTAAGCCGATCATCGGTTGCGAAGTGTACATCGCCCGTAACGGAATCGACGAAAAGACATCGCAGGCCGATAATCTGCATCTGGTTCTGCTGGCGGAGGATAACGAGGGCTACAATAATCTGATGCATCTGGTTTCCATCGGTCATCTGGAGGGATCCTACTACAAACCGCGTATCGATAAGAAAATTCTCCGGCAGTACAGCAAGGGGCTGATCGGTCTGTCGGCCTGTCTGAAAGGTGAGATTGCGGAAGCCTGCGCCGAGGGAGCGGTTGATAAAGCGGTGTTACTGGCGCAGGAGTATTCGGAAATTCTCGGGCCGGGCAATTTTTTCCTCGAAATTCAGGATCACGGTATCTCGGAGCAGAAGACGGCTAACAAATATATCATCCAAACAGCCAAACGCACCGGACTGCCGCTAGTGGCGACAAACGATGTGCATTACATCAGGCAGGAACACCGCGATGCGCATGATGTGCTGATCTGTCTCCAGCACGGTAATCTGGTGAGCGATCCGAACCGGATGAGTTATTCCGGCGACCAGTTTTATATGAAGAGCGGTGCGGAAATGGAGCGGCTGTTCCCTGATCATCCGGAGGCGCTGGCCAACACCGTCGAAATCGCCCGCCGCTGTAACGTGGAGTTCGTACTCAAAAATCCGCCGCTGCATTTTCCGGTGTTTGGAATTCCTCCGGAATATAAAAGCCAGAAGGATTATCTGATGGCGATCGGTATTGCCGGACTGAAGAAACTTTATCCGGTTGAAAACCTCGACAAGCCGCAGACGGACATCGAAAAACAGGTGGCCGAACGCTTCAATTATGAAGTCGGGATTATTGAGAAGACGGGCTTCATCAACTATTTCCTCGTCGTGCAGGACTTTATCGCCTACGCGAAAAGTCAGAACATCCCGGTCGGCCCGGGCCGCGGTTCGGGCGCAGGCAGCATGCTGGCCTACGCGCTGGGCATCACCGCGCTCGATCCGCTGCATTACAACCTGATTTTTGAACGCTTCCTCAATCCCGACCGCGTGTCGCCGCCGGACTTTGATATCGATTTCTGTCAGGCCCGGCGCGGCGAAGTGATTGAGTACGTCAAAGACAAATACGGCCGCGAAAATGTCGCGCAGATCATCACCTTCGGAACGCTCGGCGCAAAAACCGTTATCCGCGATATCGGTCGCGTACTGGCGCTGCCGCTGAACGAGTGCGATAAGCTCGCCAAGATGGTGCCGGAAACGCCCGGCGCAACGCTGGCGAAGGCGCTGGAAGAAAACCCCGATTTCAAACGAGCAACCAAACAGGATCAGGTGGCGCAGGAGATCATGAAATATGCGTTGATCCTTGAGGGGCTGCCGCGCCATACCGGTACCCACGCCGCCGGTGTGGTGATCGGCGAAAAGCCGCTCATCGACATCCTGCCGCTTTCGCGGGATAAAGAAAAACAGGTGATCACCCAGTTTGAAATGAAGCCGATGGAATCCATCGGCCTGCTCAAGATGGACTTCCTCGGACTGAAGACGCTGACCGTGATTCAGGAAGCCGTCGAATATATCCGGCGCAACCACGGCGTTGAGGTGGATATCAATAAACTTCCGCTCGACGATAGGAAAACCTACGACCTGCTTAACCGCGGCGACACGATCGGCGTGTTTCAGGTTGAAAGTGCGGGGATGCGCGACACGCTGCGCAAGATCGGCCTCGACCGCGTCGAGGATTTGATCGCCATGATCGCGCTCTATCGCCCGGGACCGATGCAGTTCATTGATGAATTTATCGGGCGAAAACACGGTAAGGTAAAAATCCAGTACGACCACCCGCTGCTTGAACCGGTGCTGAAAGAAACCTACGGCATTATCGTTTATCAGGAACAGATTCAGCAGGCCGCCAACAAGTTGGCCGGATTCTCACTCGGGCAGGGCGATATTCTGCGCCGCGCGATGGGTAAAAAAGATAAGGCCGTCATGGATGCCCAGCGCGCCAACTTTATCGACGGCTGTAAAAAGACGAACAACATCGACCAGAAACTGGCTCAGAAACTTTGGGAGATGATCGAAAAATTCGCCGAGTACGGTTTCAACAAATCGCACAGCGCGGCGTACGGGATTATTTCCTATCAGACCGCCTGGCTGAAGGCCAACTACCCCGAAGAATTTATGGCCGCGCTGCTTTCGAGCGAAATGGGCACGCCCGACAAGCTGGCCTTCCTGCTGGCGGAAGCGCGCGAAATGGGGCTCAATGTGCGCGCGCCAAGTGTCAACGAAAGCGTTGCGCGCTTCCGTCCCGCCAAGGGTACGATCCACTTCGGTATGGCCGGCGTTAAAAACGTCGGCGCCGGAGCCGTCGAATCGCTGGTCAAAGAACGCGAGGCCAACGGCCCGTACACCGGCCTGATGAATTTCTGCACCCGTATGGATTCCCGCGAAGTAAACCGGAAGACCCTCGAAAGTCTGATTAAATGCGGCGCCTTTGATTTCTGTTATAAACCGCGCAGCCGCCTGTTTGCCGGCATCGAAATGGCCATGGGCCGTGCGCAAAGTGCGCAGAAAGATAAGATGAGCGGACAATGCTCGCTCTTCGATATGCTCGGCAGCGGGCCCGCGCAGGACAGCGACGACGATCTGCCCGCCGTCGAGCCGTGGCCCGACAGCGAAATGCTTTCCGCGGAAAAGGAGCTGATCGGTTTTTATATTTCCGGTCACCCGCTGTCTGAACACGAATGGACGCTACGGACGTTCGCGCTTCAGAAAATCGGGGAACTGGCCGACGTGGTGGTCGAAGCCGGTGCCGATGAACAGAAGGCCATGGTCCGTGTCGGCGGACTGGTGGATAAATACAAAAAGGTTTTCACCAAACCGAAAAAACCGGAAGACAGCCCGAAGCCTTACGCGCGCTTCCGGCTCGAAGGGCTCGAAGCCGCTGTCAACGCGGTCGTCTGGCCTGACGATTTTTCTAAATTTGAAAAACTGCTCGACGGCGGAGCCCCGCTGATGGTTGCCGGACGCATTACAAAAGATTATCGCGACGAGCTGGAAATTCAGGTGGCGGAAGCTTTTCTGCTGGCCTCCGCGCCGTCGCTTTTCTCGGAAAAGGTCAGCCTGCATCTGCCGGAAGCGGCGCTGAGTCAGGAAAAACTGCGGGCAATTAAGAAAATCGCGGAGGCGCATCCCGGCCCGACGGCCCTGCATATCTGTGTACTGCTCGACTCCGGCGAAAAGGTTTTTATCAAAGCCGACCGGACTTCGCAGGTGACCGTATCGCCGGAACTGGTAAAAAAGCTGGAACACCTGCTGGGCGAAGACGTTGTTTATGTCGGCGCCAAAACAAAACCGTTTCTGTACGAACCGCCCCGCCGCCGCTTCAGCGGGAAACGCGTATAAGCCGCTCTGGAATAATGGATTGAGGGATTATTGGATAAATGAAAGCGGCAAGGTCAGAAATCTCGTTACTTTATTTCTTTCCTACCCAATCATCCAATAATCCGGTATTCCATTAATCCAATTCTCATGAACCACCGCCCCAAACATCTTATTGAATACGTTCTGCTGCGCGGACTGCTCGGCCTCGTGAATGTCTTGCCGCTGCGCGTCGCGCTGTCCGTCGGCTGGGTTCTCGGGATATTTTTCTTTTACGTTCTGCGCTTCCGCACGGTTGAATCTCAGCGGCGGCTGAAGGAAGTTTTTGGCGACCGCTTCACCGCCAAAGAGCGCCGCCGCATCGCCTGGCTTTCGTTCCGCAATATCTGCTTCAACGCCGTCGAGGCTGCGCGCTTTGGAAAACTGACGCCGGAACAGATGCGCCGTATGCCGCTCTACCGTTCCATCGAAAAGGTGCATACCTTTTACAAACAGAACGGCCCGCTGATTGTCGCCACGGCGCACATGGGCAACTGGGATCTCGCGGGCGTCGCCAGTAAGCTCGACGGCATGCCGATTTTTTCCATCGCGCGGCGGCAGAAAAATCCGCTCACCGACGAACTGCTCAACAAAATGCGCAACGCCACCGGCATGGAAGTGGTGCTGAACGACTCGCGTGTTCTGCAGAACGTCGTGCGCCAGCTCAAAAAAGGCGGCGTACTGGCAATTCTGCCGGATGTCCGCTCGCGCACCGAAGCGCTACCGATTGATTTCCTCGGCGGACAGGCCAACCTCGGCGCGGGCGCGGCGCTCTTTGCACAGATGGCCAACTGCCCGATTTATCCGGTTGTGCTGACGCGCCGCGGCTGGACACAGCACGACTGCCAGGTCTTCGAACCCATCGCGCCCGACCCGTCGCTCGACCGCAATGCCGACCGCCAGCGCATCATGCAAAAACTCGTCTCCATCTTCGACGCCGAAATCCACGCCCATCCGGAGCAGTATTTCTGGTTCAACAAACGCTGGGTGTTAGACCCTATGGAGCGAACAGAAGAGAATGAGAGGATTTAGAATATGCCAAGCGCGACAATCAAAATATTTCTTGTACACGGAGACCCAAAGCGACTCCGGACCGCTGAACTTTCGAATTGGACTGGAAAGGCTGTCGCCGGCCCGCGAAGCGAGTTCGATGGCGTGCTGTCCCGCGAAGAGTCAGACAGCTCGGGAATCTACTTTTTGACTGGCGCCGATGATGAATCGGGAAAACCTGCTATATACATTGGTGAGGCGGAGAACATTCGAGATCGAATCAAAGCGCATCTAGAAAAAGATTTTTGGAATCAAATCCTGTACTTCACCAGCAAAGATGAAAATCTCACAAAAGCGCACATTCGCTACCTTGAGGGCAAACTAATTGAACAAGCGCGAAAGGCGGGGCGAGCTATTGTTACAAATGGACAAAGTAGCGGAGCGCGGCTCCCAGAATCAGATCGAGAAGATATGGAAATTTTCCTCGAAAAAATTAATCAGCTCTTGCCGGTGCTTGGTGTTGAGCTTTTAGTGCCGTCCGCTGCAATTGCGATAGGCGAATTTGAGCACAAAAAATTATTCTGTGAGATAAAAGGCATAAAAGCGGAGGGACACTTGGCTCCGAATGGCCTTGTGGTTTTAAAAGGATCCCAAGCTGTTCCAAATGAAAGAGCTTCTTCGCACAAATGGCCGTGGGCCATGAATATGCGGCAACGTCTAAAAGAAGAAGGTATATTGCAGGTTCAAGATGAATGCCTTGTCTTTACGAAAGACACTGAGTTTACAAGCCCTAGTTCAGCAGCAGCTGTCATTCATGGCGGTCACGCTAATGGCCTTACCGCATGGAAAGACAAGAACGGGAAAACGCTCAAGGAAATTGAAGCTATTTAACTCAGCGGTATAATTCGCCCGCCGCCGACAAGTTCGGCGCTGTCATAGCCAGCGGCGGCCGCGCCGGGAGTGAGCTCAAAACAAGGCTTTTTAATATGATTATGGACTGCGGCGGGCTTGCCGCCGCTTTCGCAGAGCGAAGCTTGCTTCGCCTGCTCACCGAAGCAAGCTTCGGCAACTAAAGCGCAGGCAAGCCTGCGCACTCCATATTGTTACTTAATCCACCCCCCCCGCCCGTTCGGATAAAGAGCCCGCGGCAAACTTTCATGATTTTAGGTGTTTACAATACCACATATCTTGGTAATTTTGCCGTATGGATTACCTGAACCGCCATCTTGAAGATCGTCTGCTCCGCCATTCCAAGGCGTTTAAGATCGTTCTGGTAGCTGGCGCCCGGCAGGTCGGTAAAAGCACTCTGCTGAAACATGTATTTCCCGACGTTAAACAGGTTGTCTTTGATCCGGTTCAGGATCGCTACGGCGCGCGCAGCGATCCGGATCAGTTTCTGGAAACCTTTGGGTCGCCACTGATTCTCGATGAGGTCCAGTACGCGCCCGAACTGCTTCCGGCGCTGAAACGGCGGGTGGATCGCTCCGACAACAAAGGTCAGTATTTTCTGACTGGCTCACAGAACCTGTCCGTCCTCCGGAATGTGTCCGAAAGTCTGGCCGGACGGGTTGGTATTTTGCGGCTGGACGGCCTGACTCCTGCCGAACAAAAAAAAGCCGCCTCGGCGAAAAGCTGGCTGCAAAGCTGGCTGGAGACTCCCGCTGATTTGGCAGAGAATGTAAGCCGGATTCAAATTCTGGATTTGCCGGAATCTCTGCCGGATCACCTGTGGCGCGGACAGCTTCCGGCGCTGGCCGTTCTTGAAAATGAAGATATTCCGGCCTATCTGAGTTCGTATGTTCAAACCTACGTGGAGAGAGATATCCGCATGATGGCGGACTTATCCGACATCGCGCAGTTCGGCCGCTTCCTGCGGCTTTGCGGAGCACTGACCGGTCAGGAGATTTTTCAGTCGCATCTGGGGCGGGAACTGGGAATTAATCCGAAAACCGCGCGAAGCTGGCTGGATCTGCTGACCTGGTCTTACCAGTGGAACGAGATTCCGGCCTACAGCGGCAACGCGATTAAAAAGCTAAGTTCAAAACCGAAGGGACACCTGCAGGATTCCGGCCTGGCCTGTTATCTTAATACCATTTCTTCGCCGGAAAGCCTGCTGAGCAGTCCGGCGTTTGGCAATATTTTCGAATCGTGGGGAATCGGCTGGATTCTGAGGCAGATTCAGCGCCTGCCGCTTGCGCCCGCGCTCTATCACTGGCGAACACAAAACGGCGCGGAGGTGGATGCGGTACTGGACTACAACGGCAAACTTTTTCCAGTTGAATTCAAAGCCTCCTCACGCCTCTCTAAACACGATACACGAGGCATTCAAGCCTTTCTTGAGACGTATGACCGGGCCGTTCCCGGAGTCATCGTGTACGGAGGCAATGAACCGTACCGGATTTCAGAACATGCCGTCGCTATTCCATGGAAGGCCGTTTGAAGGGCTTGGCTGTATTGCGCCGTGGTTGGCGGAAAGCGGGCATGCCGTTTCCTGTACTCGGCTTTGGGCGGGCGATGCGGCGCAGGGCATAATTCTTAAGTCGCCGGCCTCCTTACGTTCTGTCCGCTGATAAAAGTCAGATCGTCTCGAGGGTGACATCTTCCGCCTCCTGTTGTACGATGCCGCTCTTTATGATCAACTGGGTATACGTGAAGCGCTTTGCGTACAACGGATAATTTTTAAATAGAAGGAGTTGAAGTTATGATTTCATTGCTTATTTCGGTGATTGTTTGTGTCGCGGCGGTTACTGCCGGGCTGGTTTACCAGGTCGGGCTGGGCGGGGTGATTTTCGGGGGGATTGCCGGATTCCTTATCCCGCAGTTTTCAGTCGGATTTATTGTCCGGAAAAAAATCACGGCGGTTCAGAACGAGCTTCAGGAGAAACTCATGAACGGCCAGAAGCAAATGAACCGGAAGATTCAACTGTTCCAGACGAAGCCGGGCGGAAACATCAAACAGATCCAGCGTCAGCTGGAGGGCGATCAAAAAATACTGATAACCGAAGCGCTCGCATTTACCAAACGCTTTGAGCCCTTCAAAAAATGGAGCCTGCTCATGGGCCGGCAGATTGCCACTATGCGCCTGCAGTTCCAATATCAGCTGAAGGACTTTGCCGCCGTGGACAAGCTGCTGGCGACGGCGGGACTGTTCACCGGGCCGATCATGATGGAGCCTCTGACGGTAGCCATGAAAATGGCGCGTCAGTATAAGAACGGCGATGTAGCGGCGGCCGAAAAAACCTTCAAGAGCCGCGTGAAATGGTTCCGGGGAAGCCGCGGCACCCTGCTTTACGGGCTGATGTCCTGGATTTACATGCAGCAGGGCGAAGCTGAAAAAGCCCGCACGCTGTTGCTTAAAGCCAAAGAAATCACCGCCGACAAGACGCTCGCCGCCAACTGGGAACTTCTTTCCAACAATAAAGACGCAGCCTTTTCGAATGCCGGGCTCGGTGAGGAATGGTACAGCCTCTATCTTGAAGCCCCGCCCATGCCCAAACAGCAGCGGATGCGCGGCAACGCGCACGGCGGCCGCCGGTTTTAGCGTAAATTCCGGAGAACTGCGGCCGCACAACGGGTGCCAGGGTTTTGAGCAGCGGCGGCGAAAAGGCCCGGCTGATCCTTGCCAAAATGATGCTGGACGGCGGCAATGTGCTGGCGCTGGACGAATTTGAAGCGATGAAAAAGGCTCAGAAGGCGAAGTGAGAGACGAGCCGAGTGTCACCAGCTAGAACAATTCACGATTGAAATGTCGTTCGAACAAAAGAAGGTGGAGCGTGATCTCCGAGCACGCTCAAAACGCGCCCGGAGGTCGCGTTCCACCTAAAAGATTAAGGCATCTTAATTGTAAAAAACTATAGATGAATGAATTTTGCGAATTCGGAAGCTTGATCAGACGGTTCATTCGTAGATTTTATAAATTCGCTGGCAACCTCTATGCTTGGGCGGAGTCATTCGCCAAATCTGATTGGCAATGCTTACACTTTATGGCCGACAGTTTGATTTTCTCGGCACAATAGGGGCAGAGCTTGTGCTGTTTATTATAAGTAGTGGCGCATTTACGGATAAATATTGGCAAACTCCATATTATGCCGACAGGCGTTATCCCCCACCAGAAAACCGGAATAAAGAAGTCTGAATCACAGTAATAGCCTGCGTCGATGAAGGTTATGGCACAAACCCCTGCAAGCCACAGAATGAGTGCTATTTTTATCTTTTGTTGGGCGATGTGAGATTTGGTTTTTTTCGCAAATTGTGTCCATGAAAAGTTTGCCGGAATGGTGAAGAGAAAAAGGGAAAAAGGTATGTTGGCCAGCGGGATTAAAAGAAATAAAAACCACCATTTGGACCATCCGATATTGTCCAGTCTGTGAAGTATTACCTTGCTGTAGTAAACGATAATTCCTATGAGCACCCCAGCGTATATAAACGCAATGGCTCCTGCCGTAATTCTTGCTGTGTGAGAAGAGAATAACGAAGCGTCTTCTAGAGCATTTTAAATAAAAGTGTAGCCGTATCTTCGGTCTTCCTGTAGGCTTT
>CAYNOR010000039.1:0-10368 GCA_964398915.1 uncultured Verrucomicrobiota bacterium | reverse complement strand
GAGCAGATGCTGTGGTGCTTGTCCGTTCGTTTGATCCGCAGACGGTTGCCGTCGGTGAATCCATTACGGTGGAATGGAAGGCGTGTTCGGCGTTCCGTGCTAAAGATAACCAAATGAAATTCGGATTATTCAATTCCGGCGGCAGTTCCGATCCGGCATTTGAAAATTATTCCGGCTACGCGCTCTTTGCAAAAAACACCCGCGCCAACAGTATGAAGAGTCTGACGGGAGCCATCTCGATTCAAAAACGCTCCGGTTCCGGCAAGGGGCTGTTCGCCCCTGAAGCCTTCACTGAGCTCGCCGCCGAAAAGGACGGGTTTGAAACGATGGGGGCCAAAGTATGGACTCCCATGCAGCAGCTGACACTAACCCGCACCGCCGATGGGTGGTTCTGGCAGACCGGACTCGGGGGGCTGGAGAATCAAACGGAATATCCTGTGAACGGTTCTTCCGGAACGTTCGCGGACGCCACTGCGGTAGCGACCTTCGATACGCTGGCTTTTTGGTATTCAAACGGCCAACCGGTTTTCATCGACCAGATCATCGTACATCGCAACCCCGGCAGTTTGCAGGTTCCTGCTCCGGTCAACCCCGTTCCCGCCGCGCCGCCCGCTCCGGCGTTAACCATTAATCCGGGCCGTATGACCACGCTGGACCAGCTTGCATCTGCCCGTTCGGAGGTCTTTCAGTTGTCCGATGCCGACCGGCCCGGTGCCTGGTGCTGGTTTCAGGATGAACGGGCGATCGTGGACAACTCCAATCCGGCGAAGCCGATTCTGCTGACCGGGGTCGTCACCTATGGCGAAAAGGGAAGCGAACAGCGCGGTGATATCGATCTCTATTGGGCGAAACTTGATTCCGTGACGGCGGGACCGCTCCAGCGCGGACGGATCGAACTGGATGACCGGTTGCAGATGGATGACCACGCTTCGCCATCCTTTATGATCCGCCCCGATGGACGCTACCTCGTGAACTGGTCGATGCACGGCAACGACAAAGTTCTGCGCACCCTTATTTCTGAGAAGCCCGGCGATCCGACGCTCTGGTCGAATACGATAAAAACCCAGCCGACCGGCGATGGCATTACCTACACCAATCCGCACTATCTCGCTGATGCCAACAACGGAAAGGGCGTTATCTTCAACGGGGTTCGCTCCCGCGGGTTCGATTCCAACTTTGTCCTCTCCGACGATCTGGGACTGACGTGGCGCTACGGAGGACGGACGCTGGATGCCAGTGACCCGTGGCCGGATCATCCGGATGGTGGCCGAGCCTATGTGAAATATGCCGGCGATGGGAAATCCAAGATACACCTGTTTTCCACGGATGATCATCCTCGGGTGAACTTTAACGAGGATCGGACAGCGCGGGGGGATCTGCTTAACTCCATTTATCATGCCTATATTGAAAACAATAAACTGCACCGGGCCGATGGCACTGTGATTGACGAGGATCTGAGCGACGATAAGGCGGCTGAACCGCCGAAGATGACCCTGCTCCTGAAGGACGGCACGCTGATGGGTGCCGACGCTATGCGCCGCGGATGGCAGTTCGATCTCAAGACCGGCCCGGACGGCCAGCCGGTCGGCATCTTCCAGTTCCGCGCCAATGACAACCCGGACGACCACCGCTATTTCTATGCGCGGTACGACGGCTCAACATGGCACGTCAATTTTCTGGCATACGGCGGCGATAACTTCGGTCGTTCAGATCAGCCCGACTACACCGGGCTGGCGGCGGTTGATCCATCCAACCCCGACGTGGTCTACATTTCCACCAGCTCGGATCCTGTGACCGGGAGCTATCTGATCAGCAGCACCTCCGGACTGCGCCAGCACGAAATCTTCATGGGGCGGACTTCCGATTTCGGAGCCACGTGGACCTGGGCACCAGTGACACAGAACTCGCTGGTCGATAATTTCCGTCCCATCGTTCCAAAATGGACCACCGGCAAGAGCGTGGTGCTCTGGATGCAGGGTGGCTACCCGAGCTTTTATGTTTACGATACAAAGATTGTCGGACAGATTTTCGAGCATTAGACCGCGGAGCAGGGCGGGGCATAAAGTCCGGATGAGTGCATCGAAATACATCAGAAACAAAGGTGGAGAAAGCGATGAGAAATAGACTGATAACAATCCTGGCGGCATCATGTGTCGTAATGACGTTGGGCGCCCGGGCGGAGGCTCCGTCGGTTTTGTCCGCCCGGTTTGTGCCGGAGCGGATGGACGATTTTGCCTGGGAAAACGATATGATTGCTTTTCGCGCCTATGGACCGGCGATGCGCAATAATCCGGAAAGCGCGGGGATCGATTGTTGGCTCAAACGGGTGTCTTATCCAATCATCGACAAGTGGTACGGCCAGATGAAAACTAAGTCCTATCATAAGGACTGGGGTGAAGGGAACGACCCGTATCACGTCGGGGCCTCCGCCGGATGCGGAGGAACCGCCCTATGGATCAATGGGAAACGCGAGCCGCTCGACACGTTCGTCAGTTGGGAGATCGTCAAGCAGACGGCTGACAAATCGGTGTTTGTCTTAAACTACGAAAATACCATCGCAGGCAGTCTGTACAAGGAACGGAAGCAGATCACGATCGAGCCGGGCAAGCGCCTGTTCCGGGTCGACTCGACCTTTTGGAAAGATGGCCGGATCGCCAAGACGCTGCCGATCGCGGTGGGGATCACCACCCATGACGGGAAAGCCAAACCCTTTTCCGATCAGAAAGAAGGATGGATCGCTTGCTGGGAAACGATTGAAGGCGCCGGACTCGGCACGGGGGTCATGATGGCCCCGTCTGATATTAAGGAAATCACGGTTGTTAATCCATCGGGTCGGGACACCGGACATATTCTCATTATCACCGAGACCGATTCTTCGGGGAAACTGGTCTATCACGCCGGCTATGGGTGGGGAAAGGCCGGAGCGATCACGACGGAAGCTCAATGGCAGAGCTATTTAAGCGGATTCTGATCGAAAATTCATCTAGCAGAAAATAAAGGGAGGAACGGAATATGGAAAACAGAATATCGTCGTATCGCTGGCGGATCTGCGCTTTGGTTTTTTTTGCAACAACAATCAACTATCTGGATCGGCAGGTTTTAAGCATTCTTGCGCCGACGCTGCAAACCGAATTCGGATGGACCGAAATTGACTATGGCCATATCGTCTTTGCCTTCCAGTTGGCCTATGCGCTGGCCATGGTGCTGGCGGGCCGGTTGATTGATAAGTTTGGAACAAAGATCGGCTATGCGGTCTATGTCGGGTTGTGGAGTCTGGCTGCCATGGTGCACGCGGGGGCCCGGTCCGTCGTGGGATTTGGGATTGCACGGTTTGGGCTGGGGCTGACCGAGGCCGGAAATTTTCCGGCGGCGATTAAAGCAATGGCGGAATGGTTTCCGAAAAAAGAACGGGCGCTCGCCACAAGCATTTTCAATTCCGGAAGCTTGATCGCCTCGATCATCGCGCCGCTTGTCGTCCCTTGGCTTGCCTTAACCTTCGGCTGGCAGTCGGCCTTTATTTTTATCGGGGCGACCGGGTTTTTGTGGATGATTGCGTGGTGGTTTGTCTATGAAGTGCCGGAGAAAAAGAAAGGGGTTTCCCCAGCGGAGCTGGCTCTGATCCAGAGTGATCCGCCTGAGCCGACGATGGAAAAACTCCACTGGCGTGAGCTGCTGCGTTATCGCGGGGTCTGGGCTTTTGTGGTGGGAAAACTGTTCAGTGATCCGATCTGGTGGTTTTTCCTGTTCTGGCTTCCAAAATTCCTCAACACAAAACATGGCTTGGATATCAAGGCAATGGGAGCCCCGTTGGTGGTGATCTATGGGGTTTGCATGGTCGGGAGCATTGGCGCGGGATGGCTTGCGACATTCCTGATCAACAAAGGATGGAGCATCAATGCCTCGCGCAAAACGGTGATGCTGATTTGTGCGCTGGCAACCGTTCCGGTCGGTTTCGCGGCCAAGCTTCCTTCTCTTTGGGTTGTCGTGGCTTTGATCAGTTTGGCGACTGCCGGACATTCCGGCTGGATGGCGAATCTGTTTTCCATGGTCTCGGATATTTTTCCGAAAAAGGCGGTTGCTTCGGTGACGGGAATCGGTGGAATGGCGGGCGCGCTTGGCGGAATGTTTATTGCCGAACTGGCCGGGTGGCTGCTTGAAACCACAGGACAGTACTGGCCGATTTTCGTGCTGGCCGGCTGTTCGTACGTCACGGCGTGGATCATTATCTGTCTGTTGGTTCCAAAAATAGAAACCGTGAAGGTTCTCTGATTCAAAGTTTAACAAAGGAAGATTAATTTATGAGCAGCATGAACAGCCGGGCCCGCGTTAACGCGGCCCTGAACCATCAGCAACCGGATCGCGTACCTGTCGATTTCGGCGGAAGCCGGGTTACGGGGGTTTCCGCCATTGCCTATGCAAACCTGTTGCGGCATCTGGGAATGGACGAGCCGATCCGTGTGTACGATTTGAAGCAACAGCTGGCGGATCCATCGCTGGCGATGATCGACCGCATGGGCGGCGATGTGGTCCAGTTGCACCGCCTGGGTCCGACTACCGGGATGCCTTTTTTCCGCATCGACCGCTGGAAAGAGGGAACCTTGAGTGACAAGAGCCCCTGCCTGGTGCCGGATGATTACCAGATTGAGTTCCGTGACAACGGCGATCTGGAGATTATCTGGCAGAACCGGGTCTGCGCCCGCCGTCCGCCGGCTTCACTCTATTTTGATATCCTTGCCACCCCGCTCAAAGACGCACGCTCGGTTGAGGACATCGATCGCTATGAATTTCCCGATGCCTGGACGGAGCGGGAAGAACGTTTTCTTCGCGCGGAAATTGAGCGGCTCTACCACGGAACCGACAAGGCACTTTTTGCCGGGCTCCCGTTGCTCAACTGCTCCTTCCTCGAAATCAGCTATACGCTCTTTGGATATGAACAGTTCATGATGAGCCTGTACGACGAGCCGGAAATGGTCGCCCGCTGGCTGGACCGGTTGCTCGAAAACGGCAAGCAGGTTCTGGATAAATACCTCGCCATTGCCGGCCCGTACATTTCTGCCATCCAGATGAACGACGACTTCGGAACGCAGAATTCGCTGCAGGTTTCGCCCGATGCGTACCAAGAGTTTTTCAAGCCCCGCCAGGCGGAGTGGATCCGGTTTGTGAAAGACCGCACGGATGCCAAGGTGTTCATTCATTGCGACGGCGCAGTCGAATCGTTGCTGGAAGATTTCATCGAAATCGGCATCGATATTCTCAATCCACTGCAGACCTCTGCGGATGGGATGGAACCTGAAAAGATAAAGAAAAAATACGGGGATCGACTCTGCTTCTGGGGCGGCGGGGTTGAGACTCAGTCCACGCTTCCGTTTGGAACCGTGGAAGAGATCCGCGCGGAGGTGGCCGATCGCGTGGCGCTGCTCGGCAAGGGCGGCGGCTATGTCTTTGGCACCATCCACAATATTCAAGCGGACATTTCCCCGGAAAAAATTCTCGCGGTGTTCGACACCGCTTGCGGGAGATCATGAAAAAATGGCCGTTAGGAAGATCCGGGGCGGAGGTTGGCGCGCTGTGTTTGGGAACGATGTATTTCGGTACCAAGGTTGACGCGGACGTTTCGTTTTCCTTGCTGGATGTGTTTGTTGAGGCTGGCGGTTCGTTTCTCGACACTGCCAACAAGTATGCCTGCTGGATTCCCGGCTTTTCGGGCGGCGAAAGCGAAGAGTTGCTGGGCCGCTGGATGGCAGGTCGCGGCAACCGTGCTTCGCTGTTTTTGTCGACCAAGGTCGGCTTGAGCATGCCCGGCGTTGAGGCCGGGTTGCGTGCCCGGCAGATTGAGGAGGAGTGCGAGAAAAGTCTGAAGCGGCTGGGAACGGATGTGATCGATCTGTACTATGCCCATGCCGACGACCGTCATACGCCTCTGGAAGAAACGCTCGAAGCGTTTGCCCGGCTGGTGCGTTCAGGCAAGGTTCGTTTTCTGGGTGCCAGCAATTATTTCACATGGCGGCTGCACGAAGCCCGCTTATTGAGTGAGGCACGAGGGTGGCCGGAGTTCGTTTGCGCCCAGATGCGCTATTCGTATCTGCAACCCGATCCCTGGGTGCCGCAGGAGTTTTCCGCCCAGATCCCGGCCAGTCCCGAAATGCTGGACTATTGCGAGGCAAACGGGGTTCGTCTTCTTGCGTATTCACCGTTGCTTGGCGGAGCCTATTCCCGCACCGACCGGATGCTCCACGCCTCCTATGCCGGCCCGCTAAACGCGGCAAAACTGAAAACCCTTCGGCGGATGGCCGGGGAATACGGAGCGACCATGAACCAAATGGTTCTTGTGTGGTTGCTTCAACGGCGTCCGGCCATTATTCCACTGGTTGCCGCAAGCTCCCTTGAGCAACTGAGTGAAACGATGGGCGTACTGAATTTAATAGATAAACCAATAGATTGGAGTGAACGATGAATGTGCGATACACCGTTGGAAAAAACGAATACAAACGAATGACGACACAGGAACTTCGCGAGGCGTTTCTGGTTGACCTGTTTGAGGATGGAAAACTCAACCTCCTTTATTGTGAAGTGGAACGCGCCATTGTCGGCGCGGCTGTTCCAGCCCCTGGAAAACCGTTAGTGCTTGAAGCCGGTAAAGAATTGGCTGCCGACTTTTTCTGCCAGCGCCGCGAGGTGGGCGTGCTCAATATTGGCGGCGCCGGACTGGTTACGGTTGACGGTCAGGACTATCCAATGGAAAACCTTGACGGCCTGTACATCGGGCGTGGATCGAAAGACGTCATTTTTAAAACAGTGCAAAATGAGAATCCGGCGCGCTTCTATCTGATTTCCTATCCCGCCCACACCGCCTATCCGACCACGCAGGCGAAGAAGGCCGCTGCGAACGCCATCGCACTCGGAACGGTGGAAGATGCCAACAAGCGGACGATCTATCAGTACATCCACGAAAAGGGCATTAAGAGCTGTCAGCTGGTGATGGGCTTTACGGTACTTGAGCCGGGCTGTGTCTGGAACACGATGCCGTGCCACACCCACGAACGCCGCACCGAGGTCTATATGTATTTCGGGATCGCCGCCGACTCGAAGGTTTTCCACTTCATGGGACCGGGCGATGAAACGCGGCATATCGCGGTGGCCAACGGGCAGGCTGTGATTTCGCCGATGTGGTCGATCCACTCCGGTTGCGGAACGCGCGCCTACACCTTCTGCTGGGGCATGGGCGGAGAAAACCAGCGCTTCGACGATATGGACCACATTGCAATCAAAGGGTTGAAATAAGGAGAATAACATGATTCAGGAACTGTTTAATTTAAAGGGCAAGGTTGTTTTGGTGACGGGGGGAACCCACGGCATCGGCATGGCGGTTGGTACCGTGCTTGGCAAGGCCGGCGCGAAAATCTGCGTGAATGATCTCGATAAAGCCAAGCTGCAAGCCGCCAAGGAAGCGTTTGCGGCCAACGGTATCGATGCCTATACAACGGTCTTCAATGTGACCGATGAGGCGGATGTGGATGCCGGAATCGCGCGCATCGAAAAAGACGTGGGAACCATCGACATTCTCGTCAACAACGCGGGCATCATCAAACGGATCCCGATTCTCGACATGCCGGTTGCCGACTACAAGCAGGTGATCGATGTGGATCTGGTCGCACCGTTTATTGTCAGCAAGCGGGTCGCGCCGGGAATGATCAAGAAGGGCGGAGGAAAAATCATCAACATGTGTTCGATGATGAGCGTCTACGGTCGCAACTCGGTCTCCGCCTACGCCTCGGCCAAGGGCGGCCTCAAGCTGCTTACAGCCAACATGTGCTGCGAATGGGCCAAGCACAATATCCAGATCAACGGAATCGGCCCGGGCTATATCGCTACTGCACAGACGGCTCCGATCCGCGAAGGCGGCCATCCGTTCAACGATCTGGTTATGATGCGTACGCCAGCCGGACGCTGGGGCGAACCGGAAGATGTTGGTAACGCCGCGTTGTTCCTCGCTTCGCAAGCCAGCAACTTCGTCAACGGACACATCCTTTATGTGGATGGGGGTATTCTGGCCAATTTCGGTTATGTTAAAGGGGAAAACGACGTCTAGAGCCGCGAAAGGGGAATGTGAATAAATCAAAGAGCTCGGTATGTGACACAAAACCAGCGGGTGAGTGCCGGTATGATATTTTGTCGCTGGGCGAAGTCATGCTTCGCCTCGACCCCGGCGAGGGCCGTATCCGCACCGCACGGAATTTTCAGGCATGGGAAGGCGGCGGCGAATACAACGTGGCACGCGGACTGCGCCGCTGCTTTGGTCAGCGTGCAGCGGTGGTTACCGCCTTTGCGAGAAACGAAGTCGGTCTGCTGATGGAAGACTTTATCCTGCAAGGCGGCGTTGATACCTCACTCATTAAATGGGTGGACTATGACGGAATCGGCCGCACGGTTCGTAACGGCATCAACTTTACCGAACGCGGCTTCGGAATTCGCGGCGCGGTCGGGTGTTCCGACCGAGGTAACACCGCCGCCTCGCAACTCAAAGTCGGCGATATCGACTGGGAGGACATCTTCGGCAGGCTCGGCGTGCGCTGGTTGCATACCGGCGGCATCTTCGCCGCGCTGTCGGAAACTACCGGACCGCTGGTGATTGAAGCGGCCAAGACCGCCAAGAAATACGGCACGATGGTTTCGTATGATCTCAACTACCGTCCGTCGCTCTGGAAAGGATTTGGCGGGCTGAAGAAATGTCAGGAAATTAACCGAGAGATTGCCAAATATGTCGATGTAATGATCGGCAATGAAGAGGATTTCACCGCCTGTCTCGGGTTCGAAATCGAAGGGGTGGACGACAACCTGACCTACCTCGAAGTCGAGTCGTTCCAGAAAATGATCTCCAAAGCGGTTAAAGAGTTCCCGAACTTCAAAGCGACCGCTACCACGATGCGCGGCGTGAAATCGGCGACCGTCAACGACTGGGGCGCGATGTGCTGGTACGATGGGGAATTCTATACCGCCACGCACCGCTCGGCTTTGGAAATCATGGATCGCGTCGGCGGCGGCGACAGCTTTGCCTCCGGCTTCATCTACGGACTGATGGAACTCGGCGACCCGCAGTTGGCGGTTGAATACGGTGCAGCGCACGGTGCGCTGGCGATGACCACGCCCGGCGACACCACCATGGCCTCGCTTTCTGAAGTGAAAAAACTGGTTGGCGGCGGCGGAGCCCGCGTGGATAGATAAAGAGTCAAAGGTCTGAACGTCCAAAGTCTAAGGTTCGGGATGTTCGACCTTTGACCTTCGACAGAAAGGAACCGAACATGTTAAATGAACTTCTGAAACGCCGGGTGATTCCGGTAATTGTGATCGACGATGCCAATGACGCTGAGCCGCTGGCTGAGGCTCTGCTCAACGGCGGGATGGATGTGATCGAAGTCACCTGCCGTACCGCTGCTGCGTCCGAAGCGCTCAAGCGGATCAAAAAAGCGTTTCCGGAAATGATGGTCGGCGCGGGAACGGTTGTAACACCCCATCAGGCTCAAATGTGCATCGATACCGGCGTCAGCTTCGGTCTCGCACCGGGGCTCAATCCGGAGATTGTAAAAATTTTCCAAACATCGGAAACGCTGTTTATTCCCGGCGTGATGACGCCGTCGGAAATTGAGCAGGGGCTCGCTCTCGGTTGCAAAATACTGAAATTTTTTCCGGCAGGCGCGGCGGGCGGCGTGAACATGCTTAAAAACATGGCGGCGCCCTATGCGTCGTTCGGCGTGAAATTCTGCCCGACCGGCGGCGTGAGTTTGGAAAACATGAATGACTGGCTTGCGCTTCCGATGGTCAGCGCCGTTGGCGGGTCATGGCTCGCCACGCAGAAGCAGATCGCCGACAAGCGCTGGGATGTCATTACCGCGAACGTGAAGACCGCGCTTTCGACAATCAAACGGACCTGCTGACTTTTCCACAGCCTCGGTTTTTTATTTTTTCGCGGTCACCCTCTGCGCCCCGAGGAATAATTCTCATCAAAGAAGAGCTTGGTTTTACCATCCGCTTCGCTCAAGGCACAATAAGAGTGTGTGGGTGTGCGGGTGAGTGATACGAAATTAGAGCATTTAACGATTTAAACGCCGCAACCCACCCCGGCCTGCGGCCACCCCTCCGAAGGAGGGGAGCTTTTAAAATCCCCTCCACGGGAGGGGTGCCGGAACGGCGGGGTGGGTTTCTCGACTTATTGCGAAATGACATCTCAATCGTTAAGTGCTCTAACGCCGTAATATAATACGTAATCAATTTGATTTGTATTGATCGAAAAGGAAAAGATTTTTTACCACCCGCTGCGCTAGAGCGGTTTAATTTGAAGTATAACCGCACGAAGCAAACCAACCAAGGGCA
>CAYNOR010000038.1:0-11125 GCA_964398915.1 uncultured Verrucomicrobiota bacterium | reverse complement strand
GGAGTATGGGAGTAGGCAAAATCATTGGGGGGCAAAATCATTAGGACAAGACAGAGGACAGAGGACAGAGGACGGGGGACGGAGTGTGGGAAAAAATGATGACAGAAGAACTGCAAAAAGAATAACTCGCTGAATTTCAGCGGGTTACGATTTAAGAAAAGATTTTCGCTTCGGAATTTAAGGCCGTTGCGCTGTCATTTTCGCGGCAGGATAGTCAAGTACCCATCGAAATCTGTCTATAACATTCGATACTCCAATGATTGCCTCATCAAACGGGATTGATTCGTTTTTACCGGTCTTTTTATTGTAAACAACAGAATTCAATACGAAGCTGGCGGAAACATTTGTAATTCGCTCAATCAATTCCTCTTCGACAGAATAAATTTCTATGGTTACGCGCCTTGATACTTCCTGAGCAAAACCAACTCCGCGAACTTGAGCCGCATCACGCAGAGATTCGCCGGAAAATAGTATGAAAAAATCATCTTCCGAAAAAACACAATTACTAGACCCTGTATCAAAAATCGCATCCTTAGCCAGATTTCCAGTTTTCCCAATAACCCTTATTTTTATACGCTGATTTTTACCGACTAACGGCCAATGCCATTTATCAGTAAACATAATGAACCCCCTTTTCCCTTGTGGGCTCATATGAGTATTTCATGTTATTATTCAGAAATTTAAAGCACTCCAGCCTAGACCCGCCACGGTAAACAATCAGACCGGTATCTTTCTCGTAAAGCTGGAATTCGCCCTTACGTTCTCTGATCTTTACAGTTTTCATAATCTTCTCCCATTTCTGCACATCATAAACCGAGCCCTGCGAAAAAGCAACCGACTGGCGCAGTCCTCAGAGAGAGTGTGTGGGTGTGGGAGTGTGTGGGTGTGGGAGTGTGGGAGTGTGGGAGTGTGGGGGTGTGTGGGTGTGTGGGTGTGGGAGTGAGATCTCCTGCTCCCTGCTCCCTGCCTCCTGCCCCCTGCCCCCTGCTCCCTGCTCCCTGCCTCCTGCCCCCTGCCATTATCGGGTGATCTCAAAGCGGTGTGTTCCGCTGTCAATCTGATGGATTCTGTCGGGCAGGATCACGGTGGCGGGTACGGGCGTTTCGAGTTCCAGAGTCCACCCCTTGGAAGTTTTTTTCCAATGGCTGGAAATTTTTCCCTGGATGGACTCGTACGAAGCCTTGACGAAGTCGAGTTGATCGGTGAAGCACGGTTGGATTTTCAAGGTTTGGAAACCGGGTGAGGCGGGTTTGATGCCGGCCAGCGACTCCATCATCCATTCGCAGACGGAGCCGAAGGCGTAGTGGTTGAACGAATTCATGCCGACATCGCCGAAGCCGCCTTCTTTCGTCCAGCTGTTCCAGCGCTCCCAGATGGTCGTCGCGCCGTTGTTCACTTCGTACAGCCAGGAGGGGTGCTCTTCGTTGAGTAAAAGTTGAACCGCGAGATCGCCGCGTCCTGCTTTGGTTAGCGCGGGGCAAATGTAGCCGGTGCCGACAAACCCGGTCGTTAAATAGCCGCCGGTTTTTTCCAAACAGTGGAAAAGACACTGTCTGGCTTTTTCCAGATCCTCTCCGTCGAGCAGTTCCATGGCAATCGCCAGTGCGCAGGCGGTTTGTGTTTTTACAGAAATTTCCAGGCCGTCTGTCGCGCCGGAGCCTTCCGGCGAGGGCGAATGAAACAACCGGTTGCGGAAAAGCGCGCGGCTTTTTTCCGCCTCTGCGGCGAAACGTTTTTCGTCTTCCGCTTCGCCGATCGCGGCGGCCATTTCAGCCATGAGCCGCGCATCCCAGGCGCGATACGACAGTCCGATGAGCGGCACCGGGGTTTCGGAATTGAAGTGCAGCCAGTCACCGTAGGAAATCGCTTTGGGCCCGTTATGGCGGTTTTCATCCGTGCAGATGAGGTCCATGAATTTTTTCATCTGCGGCCACCAGTCGCGAATAAACGAGGTGTCGCCGTAGGCCTTCCACAGCACATGCGGACAGATGATCCCGGCATCGGCCCACGCGGCGCACCCTGATCCGATGCGCCCCATCCAGGGAGCCGTATCCGTGTAGCCTCCGTCGGCACGCTGGGCATCGTGCAAATCCACCAGCCATTTTTTATAAAACGGACGGATGTCGGCCAGATAGGAGGCCGAGCGGATGAACATCTGCGTGTCGCCGGTCCAGCCGAGCCGCTCATCGCGCTGCGGACAGTCCGTTGGCACTTCTAAATAGTTTCCGCGAAACCCCCACTGGATATTGCGGAACAGCTGGTTCACCTTTTCGCTCGAACAGTCGAAGGTTGCCGTCTCTTTGATGGCCGACATCCAGGCGATGCCGGTCAGAGAAATTGCCGATGGATGATTTCCGATTTCCGATTGATTTCCTGTCAGGCACCGGCACGCTGAGGGCAGGCCATGAACTTCGACATAGCGGAAGCCGTGGAAGGTAAAGCGCGGCTGCCAGATTTCTTCGCCGGCGCCCCTGGCGATGTAGCGGTCGATGGCTTTGGCCGCGCGAAGGTTGGCTGTATAGACGGTTCCGTCGGGGTTCAGCATTTCACCGTGCTTTAAAACAAGCTCTGTTCCGGAGGGCACGTTCACCTTCAGGCGGGCCACGCCGACCATGTTCTGACCGAGATCAAAAACAAAAACGCCGGGGTGCGGCTCTGTGACGTTTTGCGCCGGAAATTCGGCAATGGTTTGAACCGGCGCGCCGGGATACGGTTCTATGTTTTCCGGAAGGGTTTCATCCCCTTCGCGAAAAACAGTTGCCGCCGCCCACCGGGCCCCCTCAAATCCGGGCGCATCCCAGCCGGGGAGCTCTTTGCGGGCATCATAGGTCTCGCCCATCAGCAAGTCTGCGGTGACCACCGGTCCGACGGCGGCCTCCCAGGATGGGTCCGTGCGAATTGTTTCGATTGAACCGTCTGCATAGTCCATGCGCAGTTCGGCGGAAAACCAGGCGTCGTGACCGTAATACCCTTTATCCTGGAACGGCCCGTAAAATCCGGCGAACCATCCGGGGGCCAGCATGGCGCCCAGAACGTTTTCTCCCTGCAAAATCTGCTCCGTCACATCAAATTGATGCACATAAACGCGCTTGCGATAGTCGGTCCATCCGGGCAGCAGATGGGTGTTCCCGACCTTCGCACCGTTCAGACGGAGCTCACAGACGCCCAGTGCCGTTGCGGAAAGAGAGGCCTTTTTAACCTTTTTTGAAGCACAAAACGGTTTTCTCAGCAATGGACACAAATCACCCCACCCGAACCGAATCCAACTTGATGACCAATTCATAAAAATTTCCGCTTTTTTTTTTACCGGATAAAATAACTGTAAACGTCGGCATCCTGTCATGGACTTTTTAAAACGTCAGCCTTTTTATTGTGATTTTTCATTGTGATTCACTGTCTGCGTACGTAGTTTGGTTGGCAAAGAACCTTTTACTGTAAAATCAAAAGGAACAACGTGATGACCCCGCTGAGTAAAAAAAGAAAAGGCCCCGGTGACCGGGTAACCCTCGGAGACATTGCCCGTTACTGTAACATCAGCAAAGCGACCGTCTCGCGGGTACTGAACGACAAGCTGAATGAATTTCCTGTTTCAGAAGGAACGATCCAAAAGGTCAAAAACGCCGCTCAACAGCTCGGCTACCGCCCCAACCGGCTGGCGCGCGCGGTGCGCAGTCAGCGAACCAATCTCATTGGCATCTCTTTCGTTCACATTGATTTCAAAAATCTTCCCCCTGACCAGATCGATTATGAAAATCAGGCCATGGGACAATTCACCAATACCATCCTGTCCCACCCCGGATTTGAGAACTACGACCTCGTAATTCACGACCGGGTTGAAGATCCGGCCAACCCGCTGCGGGCCGCCGATTTTAAAAGCGACCTGCTTGACGGCATGATTTATCTGACGCCCTCGAAAAATCATACCGAGTTTCTGGAGGTTGCCTCCCCGGCATTCCCGATCATTCTGCTGGGGCGAACACCGGACGCAGAAGCGAGAGTTCCTTGTGTTGACATCGACAACCGTAAAGCCGGACGGCAGGCGGTTGAACATCTGATTCAAACCGGACGCAAAAACATTCTGATGCTGATTCCGGAAAAGCTTCAGCACCTTTGCTGTATTCAGGACCGGATGCTCGGATACAAAGATGCCCTCGAAGAAAACGGACTGGCCGCCCCCACCGAATTTATTCGCACGGTCCGCGCCCTTCCCGAAGCCGTTGATGAATTTATGAATGAGTTGCGCTACCTGAATGAAATTGACGCCATCTTCTGCCCCTCAGACGGGCTGGCGGCATTCTGTATTCAAACACTTCAAGCCATGGGCAAAAGGGTGCCGGGGGACATTGCCATTATTGGCTTTGACGACAGTTCCGTCGCAACGCACACATCTCCACAGCTCTCTTCTGTACGCCGTCCGGTTCAAAAACAGGCCTATGCAGCCATTGATCTGCTGCTGAAAATCCTTAAAAAAGAAATCCCCTACGAACCGGTCTTTCACGAAATTGACACGGAAGTTGTCATTCGGGGCTCGACCGTTCAGCGGCCGTTTTGAACGACGGGCGGGCGGAGGACGGAGAACAGAGGTCAGAGGTCCCCCTGACTCCTGCCTCCTGTCTGTTACCGGGCTGCGGCAGGCTCAATGGTATAGACGGCCTTGCGTCCGGGAACCTCCGCACGCAGCAGATCCATCCATCCGTTTTCATGCAGCAGATGCAATGCCCGATGCTCGAATTCACCAGCCGGGACTTTCAGCACAACCCGGCTGCCGCTCCCCAGTAGACGCATCTCAGCCGCATTACCCTGCAACACCAGTTCGGTCGTATTTTCTCCATCCGAAGCAATGAACGGGTAATTGACCGTCATCGCCCGGATATCGCCCGCGATCATCTCATCCTCAACTGTTACCCGGCCCTTCTCCAAACTGACCGTTTCGCGCAGATGAAGAGTTGCCGCACCGTCCAGCTGTTTCATTGGAATCACATACGTCTCACCGGACGCTCCGCCATGACTCAAGCGTACATTTCGAATCAGCCCCTTGAACGCCCGCTGAGAATTCTCGCGGTAGATTCTCCCGAAGAGTGCATACATCGGATCCGAAACCGGTGCGCCGGTCTGGCCCGACGCTACTGAGCGACCGTTTAATTCAATGGTCAAAACACCGGATTCGTAACGGACCGCCAGATTGTGCCACCGTCCGGCCTCCACCGGGCAATCACTGTACAACGTTGTGCCGCCCTCCTTTCCCGGCGGATTACGGAAAAGCACCCGTATCCCGCGCCGGTCATCCGTCTCCACCAGAAACGCATGCTGCTCCTTGCCTTCGCCAAACATGGAAACCAGTGTCTGACGCCCGGTCGTCGCCTTCGCATAAAACTCCAGGCCGACCGCCCAATCGCCGGCCAGCAGAGGAAGTGCATTCCGGGTTATCATGTGCGCATTCGCACCGCTGAAATCAAAACCCGACTCCGCGACGGTCAACCCTTGTACATCAAACACCATTTTTCCGGACTCATCCGTCGCCGTCATCAGCTGCGGGATCATAAAATCAGCCTGGAAGCGAACCCGTTGCGGCGACTCTTCAAGTACGGTGATCTGCGGTTTTACCGGCTGAGCAGCCAACCGATGCTCCTTCCCGTCGGCACCGATCCATCCCGGACCGACAGCCAGGATCGTCTGGTGATCGCCAAATTTGGTGCCCAGACCGTCCGACGGCCCGATCACCGGACTGGCACCACGGATGTGTACACGCTGCAATCCGACCGGCTCATAATCGAGACCGGTGTCCAATGAATACTGAATCATGGATCCGGAAGCGTTCGCAAAAACCGCATGATAATTATGGGCTCCGGAAAACTCTTTACTGTAATCCTCGTCAAGCACATAGGCATATCCGCCGACATCCGCCGGAGCCGGTTTTTCTTCAATTGAATCGTCCGCCGCCTCATAAGCGCGTGCCAGCATGTGCGCCGTCAGTGCATTGTAACAGGTGTGCAACGAATACATCTCATAGGCATGCCGCTCCTGAGGGGAGATACGGTTTTTAACGATATTCAGAGTGCCGTCCTCCCGAACCCAGCGTCCAACCGACTGCAGCGACAGCCGCGCCGCCCGCTTGTATGCCCCTGCCGCAGCCGGTTTTCCGGCCGAGGCATAGGCCGCTGCATAAATTTCGAAAATCGCTGTAAGCTGCGCTTCGTTCCAGGCATGATGCGCACTGCGGAATCCGGTTGGATGCGTTCCAAAGGGCGACTGTGTCAGCAAGGAAACCCAGGACCCCCGCCACATACGGTCCTGATAAAACGGGAAGGATGCGCCACGGTAGCCGTCGGCGAGGATGCCGGTAATATGATAACGAGGGAAGGCGTCATAGGCATAGCTTTCAAAGGTCCAGGTTCCTCGTTCGGTAAAAGCCCCCTTTTTGAAATCAAGCATTTTCTCTGCACGGTCGGGTGTTGTAAGCCCCTGCATTGAACGCAGATATTCCCCGCAGTGGGAAACAACGACCCAGTTTCCTTTGCTGACAGGACTGCCGTACACCCGATCAGGGTTCACTCTCTTGTAATCCTCAGTCCAGCGATCATAGCGTTGAGGGTCAACACACCCCTTGAGGTTGAGCCACGCCCGAGTCAGCGCATACGGATAAAAATCGCCGCAGTTCCATGCGGTAGGGGTTCCGCTCTCGTGTCCTTTCAGCATCCGCGCAATGGATGCTTCAATGGCCTTGGCGGCGCTTTCAACCACTGCCGGGTCGGTGTTGTAACCGCTTTTAATCAGCAGCGAAGCCGCATGGGCGAAATGCGGCGTTGCATAATGCCGGTAACGCCGGTTTCCGGGCTCGCCGGTTTTGCCAAAAACGCTATCCCCTTCATACCACGGGTCGACAATGTCGCCGGCGGCATTCTGGTACTTCATCAGTCCTAATACCTGCCCATTGATGATCCGCAAATATTCCTGCTTATTCAGCCCGGTCGGCTGAATGACGCTGTCTTTCTGCTGTGCGAGAAACCTTGCTATAATCGAAGCGTCCGGGTGATCCGTCTGTTCCGGAAATTCTTTCATTGCAGCCGGAGGAAGAATGGAGGTCTGATCAACGGGTGACGGGCTGCTGATTTCCGGAGCCGGAGAAACCGCAGGAAGTTCCTGCCCGCCCTCCAGAGGAAAAATCTCCAGACCATTAAGGATGGAGCAGGCAACCGATAGACTTCCGGCGGGCGGTATTTTAATCCGCAAACCGTTTTCCACAGTCACATCACGCTCCACAACAAGCGGACGGCGGTCAGGATCAACTCCTTTGGCCGGCATCGTCTTAAACACCCACGGGGAAGCCTCTTCATTTACGATCAGATGAGCACTGAAGTTATAGCGGGGATCATACACTGTGGCTCGTAGCCGGTAACGCCCTGCCGGAAGATCAACCCGGAATTGTGCCGGAAGACTTTTTGAAGAAACAGCCACCAGCGTGTCCTTCATCAAATCAGAGTCTGCGTTACGGCGGCGCGCCATATCCGGGGCAGATTCCCACCCCCAGCCCAGTTGCGGATTATAACTCTGCTGACAGACACGAACCCATCCTGAAGCGAACGCTCCCTCAACAGGTCCGAAATCAAACCGGTAGGATGATTCAGCTCCGACCGACATACATCCTAAAAAAAACAATCCCGCTGCAAATAAACGCATAACACCCCCTGATTTATAACGATCAGACTGATCGTAACATCGGATATATATTTTTTCGATTTAAAATTTTGATCAACACATTTTGATACGAAAAAAACACCGCACGCCCCTGTTGGTTCAGTATTGTAATTTCTATAATTCATAGATATAACCCGCCGATGAATTCAGGGAAAGACCTCTCCCGAAAGAGGCCGACGGTTGAAGAAAAAGTCCAAATAAACACCAAAAAAAATAAACACGGGAACCCAACATGAGCCAAAAAACACGACCCATAATTCGTCTCACGATGCCGCATCCGCTTCGGCGGGCCGCATTGCTCAGTCTTACCGGTATCGCCTGGGTGTCGGGCGCCGACGCACAAATCACCATGCGTCAGATCGGACTTGCCGACCGGCAGGTGGTTGCTGACACCATGCGCCGCGTGGCCGATTACCAGATTGCCAAGTATGCCGCCAATCCGTCCAAACCGGATCTGGCCACGAACTGGGAAACTGGTACGTTTTACACTGGGGTTCTGGCCGCCTACGCCGCCACGAAGCATGGAGACTATCTCCGCAAGGCCACCGACTGGGCCGAGGCCGCCAAATGGAAAGTGCCCGTGCCGTATCTCAATGCCGACCAACTTTGCACAGCGCAGACCTACCTCGACATCCACACCATCAAGCGCGATGCGGCCATGATCGCCGATACCAAAGCCGCGCTGGAAACGATGTTCAACCGCGACATCATCAAACACGAGGAACTCGGGCACGTGATGTGGAAAGACAACGAGCGCCCATTCATCGGGCGGAACCTGTGGTGGTGGTGCGATTCTCTCTACATGGCACCGCCCGTGCTGGCGGCGATGTCCTCGGCAACCGGCGACCCCAAATACCGCGAACTCCTGCACAAGCTCTATTGGGATTCCATGGAATTTCTGTTCGACCCCGAGGAAAAGCTCGTCTTCCGCGATGAAAGCCAGTTCAAGAACAAGACACCCGCCGGCAAAAAAGTCTTCTGGGCCCGCGGCAACGGCTGGGTCTATGGCGGACTCGTCCGCGTGCTCGACCATCTGCCAAAAGATGACCCGATGCGTGAAAAATACCTCGATCTTTTCCGCACGCTCACGCAAAGCATTCTCCGCTACCAACAGCCGGACGGCCTGTGGCGCACCTCGCTTAACGACCCCTCGTGGTATCCCGAGCCCGACAGCAGCGGCACCAGCTTCTTTGCCTACGGGCTGCTCGCCGGCATCAACCGGGGGTACCTCGACAAACAAACCTTCCTGCCTGCCGCCCTCCATGCATGGGAAGGCCTGCTCGGATGCATCAATCCCGACGGACGTCTGGGCTACGCTCAACTCGTCAGCGGCATGCCCGGTCCGGTGCGCCCGGACAACACGAAGGACTACACCCACGGGGCGTTTCTTCTGGCCGGCAGCGAACTTTACCGCATGAACGTCACCGCCGCCGATATTACCAAACTCAAGGCTCCGCAAGAAGTCGTGACCATTCAGAAGAACGGCGGATGGACGTGGTACAACGACCGCCGCGCCATCGTCGCCCGCAAGCACCTCATCGTCGGCAGCCTTGACGGAATCACCGGGAAATCCAAGGTGGGCATCCTTCAACCCAAACTCCGCCAGTCGCCCTACAGTTGGGTGGAACTGGATCTGAGTTCGTGGAAAAGCCTCGATGATCACAACAACCCCGCCTTCCTCGAACTCAGCGGCGGACGGATTCTCGCGATCTATGCCAAACACGGCGCAGAAGATAAATGGTATTGGCGCATTGCCACGCCCGCGAAGGCCGGTGCAGGTGTGGATTTCAGATGGGGACCCGAACAGGCTTATCAGGCCACATCACCAGCCTGCTACTCGAACCCCTTCCAGCTCTCCGCAGAAGGCGGCCGCATCTACAACTTCTTCCGCGGCATCGGCAGCAATCCAACCTTTGTCACCTCAGAGGATGGAGCCGCTTCCTGGAGCGCACCCACCCGCCTCATCCAGGTGGACGGACACCGGCCCTACGTCAAATATGCGGATAACGGAAAAGACCGGATCGACTTTCTCTTCACCGACGGCCATCCCCGGAATCAGGCCGAGAACAATGTTTACCACATGTATTATCAGAGCGGTAATCTCTACCGCACAGACGGAACTCTCATCCGCTCGATGGCGGATGTCATCGCAGCAAAACCGGTGCTTCCCGGCGAAGCCACCCTTGTCTATGCCGGCAAATCCGCCGGACGCGGCTGGGTCTGGGACCTGGCCTATGGAGCGGACGGAAATCCGGTTGCGGTCTTCATCAATCCCACCGACGGCGATGAAGGCAGCGACCTGCGCTACCGCTACGCCCGCTGGGATGCCGCCTCGCAGAAGTGGGTTCAGCAGCAGATCGCCTACGCCGGACGCCATCTCTACGTTCCGGAAAACCATTATGCCGGGGGCATCGCCATTGATCCCAACAACGTCAATCAGGTTTACATTTCAACCGAAGTGGATCCCGCGACCGGCAAGCCGGGAGAAACCGGAAGAAAGCAAATCTTCCGCGGGATGACAACCGACCAGGGTGCCACGTGGACCTGGCAGCAACTCACCTTCGATGCCGGCGCAGACAACATCCGGCCGTATCTCCCGCGCCAAAACTATTTTACCCATTGCATTCTCTGGATGCGCGGCCGCTACGACACCTACCACGACTACGACACCGACATTGTCGGAATCCTCGAATAGAGGAGGTCGGAGGGAGAGAGTTTGTGAGTGTGTGCGTGAGCTGTTCAATACTCCTGCACTCACATACCCCCACACCCACACACTTCGCTAAATATCGAATATCGAACAGAGAATGATGAATTTCGAAGGTTATGTGCGTGTGTGAGCTGTTCGAGACTCCCACACTCACTTATACCGGGTTAAGGTGATTAGAATTTTTACCACCCATTCACTCCGTTCATTAGAGAAGACATCCGAGAGGGTCAGAGAAATACAGGGCATGTTGAATTGACTCTCTTCTCGGTTTTCCTCGGCTGTCCCTCCAGCGTAGCGAGTGGTGAAAGAATATTTATCAGATTAATTTCATATTACAGACATTTTATTTAACCACAAAAGAACGGAGAACGCAGAAAACAATGGGAGCGGATTCTTTGTGTTCCTTGAGTTCTTTCGCGGTTACTCCAACACTCCGCCGTCCATCCCCAATGATTTTGCCTACTCCCATACTCCGGCGCGGGTCAGGAGGCAGGGAACCGCAACCAAACAGAGAATGTAGGCAGAATAATTTTTAGGGTTCACCCTCTCACTCCCACACCCACACACTCCCACACTCCCATACTCCAACACTCCGCCGTCCATCCCCAATGATTTTGCCCCCCAATGATTTTGCCTACTCCCATACTCCGGCGCGGGTCAGGGAGCAGGAGGCAGAGAACCGCAACCAAACAGAGAATGTAGGCAGAATAATTAAGGGCA
>CAYNOR010000037.1:0-11657 GCA_964398915.1 uncultured Verrucomicrobiota bacterium | reverse complement strand
TACTCACTTCGGAATCTCTCCTTTCCAAAGTGACAACCTATATCAGGACCGGACAACACGGTCTCCCCCCCCGCGGTCAGTGACCTCCGACTTCCGACCTCTGACCTCCGTCTCCCACCCCCACACTCACTTCGGAAGTCAAAGGTCTGAAGGTCGAATGTCAAAAGTCTGAGACCCGACATCTACCTCCTGCTCCTCCGGTCTCGGATCAAGCGCCCTGCTATCAGGCAGACAAAGCGCGGATTGCCGATGAGATAGCGCCGCCACAGACGGTTGGGTTCAACGCCTAAACAGAAAAGCCATTCCAACCCGCTGTGCATCATCCAGCGCGGAGCCTGCCGCACATGCCCGGCATGAAAGTTGAAGGCCGCACCAACCGCGAGAATGGCCGCGCAATTTAAGCGCGGACGAAACTCCGCCACCCAGTAATCCTGTTTTGGCGTCCCCAGTCCGCACCAGACGATATCGGCGCCGGAGGCATTGATTCTTTCCGCAACTTCATCCCTTTCTGTTTCAGTCAGGGGCCGGAACGGCGGTGAATACATACCCGCGATCTGCAAGCCTGGAAATTTTTTCAACAGATTGGACTTCAACTGCGCGAGAACTTCGTCGGTGGCACCGTAAAAGAAATGCGATACGCATTTCTTTTCGATTGTGGACTGTAGACTGTTGGACGTTGAATGTTCCCCTCGTCCCACGTTCCACGGTTCACGGTCCACACTCCCTGATGTTGCCGCGCAGAGCTCCAGCATTAAATCCGGCCCGTAGACGCGAGTCGCTGCTTTGAATCCATAATGATGCGCCAGCCAGACCAGCGGCATCCCGTCCGTGGTCGCCATACCCGCACGATTAACGATCTTTGCCAGTTGCGGCTGGTCGAAGCATTGTACCATGGTGTCGGCTGTGCAGATATTCACATAGTGCCGCTGACCGGTCGCAACCCAGTTCAGGACCCGGTCGGTCGCGCTTTTAAGCGTCATAGCAGAAAGAGAAACCACCCCGGCAGGGAAACGGGAGAAACCCTCCGCATCTGTGAACGGCCTGTCCGGACGTTCGTGAACAAACAGTGGATATTTTTTCAGATGGAAAATTTGCAATGCAACTTCGAAGATAAAGCGGGGATTATCAGGCAGATAACGCTTCCAAAGCCGTGGCTGTTTAATGGCGCGATGCAGCCATTGGAAGCCGGAATATTTAGCCCAGTCCGGAGCGTCTTCCTGAACCCCGGCATTCACATCAAAGGCATATCCGACCGGACAGATAATCTTGCAGTTCAGTTTCGGCCGGATGTGATCCATAAAATAGAGTTGCTTCGGCGTGGAAATACCGATCCAGAAAATATCCGCGCCGGAGTTATTTACCCTGGCAACCAGATCCGCCTCTTCTTCCGGAGTCAGATTGCGGAACGGCGGGCAGTCTATCCCGGAGATCTGAATGCCGGGATTTTTCATTTCCAGCCTGTCTTTCAATTTTTCAACGATGCCCGGGGCCGCACCGTAAAAAAAATGCTTCCAACCTCTGGACGCGGAATAGGCGCAGACATCCCGCAGCAGATCGGGTCCATACACCCGCTCAATATGCTGATATCCGAACAGCTTGCCGAGCCAGACCAGCGGCATGCCGTCCGGGGTATTCAACACCGACTCGTTAAGAATACGCTGCAACTTCTGATTGCGGCGGGCTTCGACGATACCGGCCACACCAAGAGCCGTTGTCATAAACGGCTTTGGGTGTGCGTTATTGGTTATTGGATATTGGTTATTAGGGGAAACTACGCCTGCGCTCGTCATCACGGGGCGATGACAGCGGTTTGGGGTTGATGGTTGATGGTTGATGGTTGAAAGAGCATCCGAAACTCCAAACTGCAAACTCCCAACCTCAAACCTGTCTGAAATTATTTCCTCAAACAATTTAAGGCAGTCGCTCATATTCACCGCATCAACCCCGACACCGATAACATTAAACCGTTGCGAACCTTTGACACGGTGTTCAGCCCAATAGGCATAAAAGAGATGAACGGGAACAAAAGCCAGCAGGCCGATTAAGAACCCGAAGGAGCTGTCAAAGATGCTACGGACGGTCACCACACGGGTTGGGGAAAGCACCTGAAGGAGTTCAACTTGAAGAGCAAAGAGGGCCCCGGCAAAAAACAGCAGAAGAAATCGCCGAATGTAGCTTGTTTTTCGCTGAGTTGCTTGTTGTTGGTTGTTAGTTGCTAAGGTTTCCCGATCAACTTCCATTTGGCAGCCATCAACTCTCCGCGGGAGCCGGAACGGCTCCAGCGGAAAGAGATACACCATGGACAGTGCGAACCCAAGCAGACAGAAAAGGAACATTTTGCCATGCCGGAAGGGATCCAGATTAGCGAGCGATGTTCCGTAATCAAGAAGCTGCTGCTTAAGGCTGTAGTTTTTGAAAATATTTCCCGTATAGACGGCATTCCAAGCTGATTCCACATGCTGAACAAGCTCACCCGAGGCCAGACGCGGATAACGGGCAACAGTTTCTTTCGGAACCAAAGCTCCGCTCAAAATCAGCACCGCGAGCAACGCAACCGCGAACCCGCCGATTTGCTTGAATAGTTCGGCGCGCAACAGGTAGTCGAACACCATAATGCACCAGCTGAGACCAAGGCCCCACGCGCCCCACCAGGGAAAAACCATATTAAACATCAGCCGGATCAGCAACAGTCCGGCCAGCAAGGCGGTGAACAGGAGCAGCGGAAAAGCGCTGAGCAGGCTGTTGAACAGTTTTGTTTTCATAATATTCTTTTACAACCGTTTATTTCAATCCACGTTCAACCTCTGAACCCCTCGGAGCCCCTCTCTAGCCTGAATTATTGAGGTGACGTTTCGAAATACTTCAAGAAACCCACCCCGCCCTCCGGGCACCCCTCCAATGGAGGGGATTTTATGAGTTCCCCTCCTTTGGAGGGGTGGTCGCAGACCGGGGTGGGTTACGGTGTTTGAATCGTTAAATGCTATAGAGTAACAGCCGAGGAAGACAGAGAACGGAGGACGGAGATCGCTTTACGCCGCTCACCAGACTACGTTTCCCCCGGGATAGTCTTTAAAATGCTGCTCTGCGGAAATCAGTACCGCCGATTCGACCCTTCACGACCGAAAGCGCCGTCAGCGAGCCTCGCCCAGAATTCCCGACACACTTGCATGACATGTCTCAACAACGTGCTCATCGTAACTCACCCACAATTTGAATCCTGAAATTGCAGGCATCCTGCGTTGCCTTCGCAAAGCCTCTTTCGCCCGTAGGGTTTAAGTTATTGGCCTTTTTTCTGATACCAGTCGAGTGTCTGTTTGATGGCCTCCGGCAAGGCGGAGCGCATGCGCAAGGACAACTCCTTCCTGGCAAGATCAACCGACGGCACATAGCGTGCCGGCAAATTGTCATCAACTTTCTTTCCGTGAACAATAATTTCATTCTGTGTTCCGGCGCATTCCCGAACAAGCCGGGCTAAATCGAAAATCGAAATCGCCTCATCCGATCCCGCGTTGTAAACCCTCGCCGGGGCTCCCTTCAACATAATGGTCAAGAGCCATTCGGCCAGATCGGAACCATACATATAGGACCGCAGCGGCGTGCCGTCACCTTTGATTGCAATCGTTTCGTTCCTCAAGCAATTGCCGATAAAGTTGCCGACTGCAAAGTGCGTATCCAGCGGAAGCCACGGGCCGACAAACGCAAAACAACGAGCGACGACAGCTTCTACACCGCTTTTGCAACACATCTGCTCTGCCATCAGCTTACCTTTACCGTAGGCCGTGACTGGATTGCAGGCAAATGTTTCCGGAATATGCGATAGTTCCGGAGGTTGAACACCGTAAACCGCGCCTGAACTGACATATAGAACCCGCTTAACGCCCGCCTGTTTGGAGAATTCGAGTACCCGCCGGGTTCCATCAACAATCACGGAAACCATTTCATCCGGATTCTCCTGATCCAGCTTCACACTGGCCTCCGTCGCCGCATGAATTACATAATCGAACGGACCGGACGGAAAACTAAAATCGCGCACATCACCCTGAACAAAGGCTATATTCCGACAGCTTCCAACCCCCGGAAACTGCCGGAGGAATTGCTCCGGGTTCCGGCTCAGCACCACGACCTCCGCTTCCAAACCTTGGAACTGGTCGAGCAACCATTTGCCGAACAAGCCGGTTCCGCCGGTGAGAAAAATCCGTTTTCCGTTTAACCGGGATGTAAAATCTTCGGGCATCATATCTATCCGGCAACATGAGGATCCATATCATTGATCGGCCGGCCATAAGCGGCTTTCGGGAACACCTTGGTGTCCGGATCAATCAAAACATTCAGGAGCGCCGGGCCGGACGGATCGGTCCAAAGCCAATTTACCGCCGCATCCATTTCCTCCGGAGACCGGATCGTCTTTGCGGGAATCTTGTAGGCGGAAGCAACCGCCTCAAAGTCTGGCGCGCTGTATCCCCAAACGGTTGAACGCATCCGTGACTCGAAATATTCTTCCTGAAACTGGCCAACCATACCCAGACTATTGTTGTTAAAGACCACCATCTTTACAGGAAGTTTATGCAGGAAAATAGTTTCGAGCTCCTGAATATTGCACTGGATACCGCCATCGCCCATCACACAAACAGCGGGGCGTCCGGAAGCAAAAACACTGCCGATGGCCGCAGGCAGTGCAAAGCCCATCGACCCCAGGCCTCCTGAAACCAAAAAGCGCTGATCCTTTTCCAGCTCGACCGATTGCGCCGCCCACATCTGGTTCTTGCCCACATCGGCTAGAAAAATACCGGCATTGCGCGAGCCGCGGCTAAGGATGTGAATAAATTCATTTGGATTGATTCCTTTGCAGCCAGCCAGCTCACGGTTGTCGGGGGAAAGTCTCCGGTGTGTGGCAATCGATTGCTCCCAGTCCGGCCAAGTCATGCCGTTGACCGTTCCGGCAGCACGAAGCATGGCGGGAAGGAAGTCCGCCAATCCGGATATGCAGGTTTTGCAACCGGCGACGCGGTTGTTCAACTGCCCAGGTTCGCAATCGACATGATAGATTTCGCGGTCGCCTTTGAACCCTGCCGTATCCGCACCGGTTTGCCGCACGTCCAGCCGACTGCCCAAAACCAGCAACAGATCACTTTCCATCAAAACCTGATTGGCCCATCGATTACCATAGGTGCCGATCATTCCCACTCGCTGAGGATGATCAAAAGGAAGCAAATCAACACCCATAAGCGAATGAACAACCGGTACACCGATGGCTTTTGCAACCTCGGCAAACAAAGGAGTCACTCCAGCAGCACGAAGACCGCCTCCGGCAAGAATTAATGGTCGTTTAGAACTTTTAATTGCCGACATGACTTGCTGGGAAAATACTGTAACGTCATCGCTCATCATAACCCGGGCTTCAGAACAAAACTCCTCGGGTGGTGTAATCTCAGCCCGCTGGATATCCATCGGAATATCAACCAGCACAGGCCCGGGCCGTCCTTCGCGGGCAAGCCGGAGAGCCCTTTCGAGAACAAACGGAAGTTCCTCCGCCGTTTTAACCAGCCACGCCGCCTTGGTAATCGGCCTAACAATCGACACGATATCTGTTTCCTGAAAGCCCTGCTGACGAATCGTCCGTCCATCTGAACGTTCTGTCGTGTTAACTTGTCCGGTAATGAAAACCGCCGGAACGGAATCAAAGTAACAGCTGCCAATCGCGGTCACGAGATTGGTAGCTCCCGGTCCGCTTGTAGCCAACGCCACACCCGGCACACCGCTCATGCGTCCGAACGCCTCCGCTGCAAACCCGGCCGCCTGTTCGTGGTGCATGCTAACAATCTGAATCCGCCCCTTCTGATAAACCGAGTCGATGAGGTGCGTAATCATCCCGCCAATCATTTCAAAAATGACCGTGACACCCTGTTGGTGCAACACATCGGCGATATAGTCGGACGCTTTCATATTAATCAATTACTCCCAATCGTCCACACGGATACGCTCGGTCTCCACGCCGAGGTCGCGCAAGCGACTCTTGAACACGCTGATCATAACCGGCGGGCCGGAAAGATAAAAGAGCGAACCGCCTGGCGCGGCGGCGTGAATGGTCCAAATATCAAGGACACCTTGTTCGCCGGGCACCGATCCGTCTTCGCAATAAACAACTTTTATGAAGTTCGGAAGTTCCTCGCCACAGCGCTTAATCAAATCCTCGAATAGATAATGTTCCGCCGAACGGACGCCATAATAGAGCGTGACAGCCTGCTCTGATTTTTCCTCCAGCATTTGCTTGAGCAGCGACAGATACGGGGTGATCCCTACGCCGCCCGCGATTAGGGTTAAATGCTTGTCAGGTGGAAATAGAAACTCGCCATATGGCAGCTTCAACCAGCACTCGGATCCTTTTCCCAAAGTTTGGAAAATCCGTTCGGTGAACCGGCCCTTCACCGAAATGGTCACGGCTAATTCGTTAGCCCGTTCCGAGGGTGAAGAGGCAATGGAAAAAACGCGCGACTCCGGCCACTGAGTCTCTGGATGATATTCATCCAGCGCGATGTGCAAAAACTGTCCGGCATGAAACTTCGGCACCCGCCCCTGCGGCTTAAAGCAATAACTTGCGACCGAACCGGTGTGATGTACCGCTTGGGAGACAACTGCTTTAATTTTTACAGGACTGGCCATAATTCGAACCTGTTTTCACCACCCGCTTCCTCCTCCGGCGGATAAATCGCTAGAGCAAACTTCGGAGCAAGACAGAGAACTTCTGACTCCTAAATTTCCACTCTGAACCCCTCGGATGGCCCTCTAGCGGAGCGGGTGGTAAAAAATTCTCTTCTCAAAACTGTTTCGTGTATTCACGAATTTTATCGGTGACATAGTTGATTTTCGCTTCGGTCAGCCCCGGGAAAACCCCCATGAACAGAGTGTTGTTCATGATGGTTTCCGTATTCTCAAGACCGCCGACAACACGATGCTCAATGTTCATGTAGCCAGGCTGACGAAGCAGATTGCCCGCAAACAGTCCGCGGGTTTCAATCAGGTTCCGGTCAAGATACTGCGCCAGTTCCACACGACTGAAAGGGGCATTTTCACGAAGCGTCAGAATATAGGAGAACCAGGAAGGATCGCTATGTTCAGTCGCCCTCGGCAGAATAAAGAAATCTTCCAGGCCGTGGAGTCCGGCGGTAATCAGCCGGAAGTTTTCTTTGCGGCGAGCCGTGAATAAATCCAGCTTGTCCATCTGTGCCGCACCAATTGCTGCCTGCATATCCGTCATCTTCAGATTATAGCCGATGTGTGAGTAAACATATTTATGGTCATACCCTTTCGGAAGCGTTCCGTACTGTTTGGTAAACCGGCATCCGCAGGTGTTGTTTTCACCCCCTTCGCAGTAGCAGTCGCGACCCCAATCGCGGAACGACTTGATAATGCGCGCCAGTTGCGGGTCATCCGTTACTACACACCCTCCTTCGCCGGTGGTTATGTGATGGGCGGGATAAAACGAGCCGGTAGCGATATGGCCGAACGTACCGGTCAACTTGTTCCGGTAACGGCTGCCCAGCGCATCGCAGTTGTCTTCGATCAGCCACAAATCGTATTTTTTACAAAAAGAGCAAATGGCATCCAGATTGAACGGATTGCCTAACGTGTGAGCGATAAAAACCGCTTTGGTTTTAGGCGACCGGGCCTCTTCCAGTTTCGAGACGTCAATATTATAAGTGCCGAGTTCCACATCGACAAAAACCGGAATCAGCCGGTTCTGGACAATGGGGGAAACCGTGGACGGGAAGCCAGCCGCCACAGTAATCACTTCGTCTCCCGGCAACAGCCGTTTGTCGCCCAGCGTCTCGGAAGTCAGCGCGGAAACCGCCAGCAGGTTGGAGGATGACCCTGAGTTGGTCAGGATCACATCGGAAACGTCATAGAAATCTTCCAGTTTTCCGCTGAATTCCTCGGCATAGCGGCCGGCTGTCAGCCAGAAATCGAGGGAGGAATCAACTAAGGCCACCAATTCCTCGTCATTAAAAACCCGTCCGGCATAATTTACACGGGTTTCCCCTGGAACGAATTCATCACCGGTCTTATCATGAGCAATGCTGTAGAATTCTTTGACCTTCTCCAGAATCTCTTTTCGCAAAACGGAAGCTTTATCCATTGGTCTCTTCTCCAAAATTCATTTGATCGGTGTAACTGGCAAGGTCGGTTTCTGTCGTCAGCACTCCGCGTTCATAAAACTCGCGGTACCAGCCGACCGTTTTTTCAAAAGTGGCTTCACTATTCCATACGGGGTGCCAATTCAGCTGTTCACGCGCCTTGGTGCAGTCGAGTTTCAATAGATGGGCCTCGTGCAGGGCATCAACTGTTTGCGCCAAACGGTAATCGATCCGGCTCCAGTAGCGTTTAATTCTCTCCACGACTTCACGCACAGAAAGATCGGCGTCTTCCGCCGGACCGAAATTCCAGCCGGTTGCGTATTGGGGCTTTCCCTCCAGCAATCTCTGACCGACCAAAAGATATCCACCGAGCGGCTCAAGCACATGCTGCCACGGACGTGTCGCGCCCGGATTGCGAATTTCGACCGGATTACCGGCCGCAACCGCCCGCATAATATCCGGAATAAGCCGGTCTTCGGCCCAATCGCCGCCGCCAATCACATTGCCTGCCCGGCAACTGGCCAGTAAAATCTGATGTTTCTTTCCGAATTCAGCGTTGTTGAAATAGGAGTTGCGATACGAAGCGGTCAGCAACTCAGAACAGCCTTTCGACGCGCTATAGGGATCGTGTCCGCCCATGGCATCGTCTTCGCGATATCCCCGGGTCCACTCCCGGTTTTCATAGCATTTATCACTGGTCACATTGATAACCGCCCGCACCGATTCAGTTTTCCGGCAGGCCTCAAAAACATTCAGCGTCCCCATGACATTGGTCGAATACGTTTCGACCGGATCGCGGTAGGAAGCGCGCACCAACGGCTGCGCCGCCAAGTGAAATACGATTTCCGGCCGGAAATCCTGAAAGATTTTCTCCAGCATCGGAAAATCACGAACATCAGCCGTTTCTGAGCGGATGCCCAGTTTCAGTAACCGCCAATGTGACGGTTCCGTAGGAGTCGGCAACGCATAGCCGCAGACTTCGGCCCCCAGTTGCTGAAGCCAAAAAGCCAGCCAGCTTCCTTTGAAGCCGGTGTGGCCGGTCAGCAGTACCTTTTTGCCGTGATATATCCCACTAAACATACTGCCAACCCTTCGTCCAAGGTGCCTCGCCGGAATCCCACAGTTGATTTAATAACTGATGTTCCCTTGCCGTATCCATACACTGCCAAAAACCTTGGTGCTGATAGGCTCCCATTTTCCCGGCTGCCTGAATATTTCGCATCGGCTCCTGTTCAAAAATAAGCGTGCTGTCAGCACTCAAATAACGCTCCGGCAGAGAACGATCGGCCACCATGAATCCGCCATTAATAAAGCCATGCTCGGTCTGCGGCTTTTCGTGAAATCCGGCGACGTTCCCGTCGGCATCAATGCCAAGCTCTCCAAAACGCCCGGCAGGGTGTACCGCACTGACCGTCAGTATCTTGCCGGACTTCCGGTGAAAATTAAGCAGGCTGTGAAAATCAATGTTGGAAACGGCATCGCCATAGGTCAGAAAAAAATCCTTATCTTCCGGCCTCAAATACTTTGAGGCGCGGGCAATGCGTCCGCCGGTCATCGTCCGGTCACCAGTATCGGCCAGCGTCACTTCCCAGTTTTCTTCGCCATGTCCACCGTGATAGGTGATATCATGCTGTTTACCGAGCCGGACCGTTATATCTGCGGCCCGCGCATGGTAGTTCAGGAAATAATCAATAAACACCTCGCGTTTATAGCCGAGGCAGAGGATGAAGCGCTTCACGCCGACTGCGGCATACCCTTTCATGATGTGCCAGACAATCGGCTGGGGGCCGACCGGAACCATCGGCTTCGGCAGAAGTTCCGTCACATCCCGCAACCGGGTGCCCTGCCCTCCGCATAAAATCATTACGGGCGGCATTTCGGATTGAGCTGAAGTGTTAGTACTAGACATTTTCTATCTCCTTACGAAATTTTAATTGTACGTTGTCATCTCACTTTGAAAATAAAAATTACTGCTTTTACAGCCCGGGAATAAATTGAGAGCCGCCCCGCACGCACACTTTATCGGCACCTGGTTTTTAAAATATGACACAGCAAGGTTGTTGAGTTGTCATACGAAGTTAACTTGATGAGTATTTTTTTTACCACCCGCTTCCTCCTCCGGCGGATAAATCGCTAGAGCAGACTTCGGAGTAAGGCAGAGAACCTCTGGCCATCGTTTATTCCAGCACTTCGGCAATCAGCTCCCCGCTACGTTGCATCAGGCCGCGCCTTTCATTTTCGTTTTTTGCAATAGAAAGGCTTTTGATTGTACGGGTAAGCGCCCTGATTTTGGCAAACGTCTCAATAATTCCAAAGGTGGCCTCTACGGCTTGCTTGCTTTTTAAGATGGTTGAAAGCATGTAAAGGCCTTTTTCCGTAAAGGCCGTCGGACGAGTTCGCGTTTTGGAAAATTTTGCGGTCGAAATTTTCGACCGCAAAACTTCAAACTCCTGACCTGTGATCTTAAACATATACTCAGGCGGAAATTTAAGAGAAATAAACGGTACATATTTTGGGCGGAGAGACCACTCGAAAGCGTGCTTTCAGATGGACTCTCTGCCCCAAATCCCGCCCTGCGTGCAGGGCTGCGGACCACGCCCGCACCGTTTATTACAGCCACTCGGAGCCCCTCTGACTCACTCTAGCGACAGCGGTTGTAAAAAATAGTGATTCAGACTGCCCTCTGACATCTGGCAACTGATCTCAGCCAACTGTAAAAATTGTTCCATAGGCCATTGAGCGGTTAAGAGTCTGCAGTAGCTCCGGAATCAGCGGCTGAAGAGTTTCGTAACGGCTGTTCACCGCCCGCAGCACGACCATTCGTAAGTGCGATGTCTGCAGGTTTTGCTGAAAAACCATATTGCTGTCGAGCGTAATAAAAACGTCAAATTCGCCGTCAGCCAACTGAAGTAATTCCGCATCTTTCTTCCCGGCCCATCCCTGCCGGGGAACTGTTGTCACTGAATACCCGCTTAAATCGCGCAATAAACGGCGAGGGATGCACTCATCAAGAAGTATTTTCATCTTATGCCGTAGCCAAAAAACGCTCTTTTGTCATCTCAAGGAAAGCAACAACCTGTTTGCGGGCAACAGAAGGAAAATCATATAAAAACAGATCAATTGAATCCCCTGCTTCCAGCGAATCAATCAGAGTCTTTACCGGGACACGAGTTCCGCGAAATACAGGAGTCCCCCCTAGAACATCGGGCTGAACCTCAATCACATCATTTTCTGTTTTCATGGCCGTTATTATGCTTACCGAAGTTTATTTTGCAAGTTTCAACGTCACCCCCACACGCTTCTCCCCGGGGAGTCGAATGTCTGAAGGTCGTCCGCCTCCGGCGGATCTGCCAGCCCTCCGTCCGGATTCAGTTGCTGGTTGTTTGTTGATGGTTGTTAGGGTCTCCGTCTTCCGTCCTCTGATCTCTGACAGCCGTCCTCTGTCTTCTGACCTCTGATCTCTGACTTCTCCGCGCCCACCGGACGCGGCTACACTCCCACACTCACTTCGGAAGTCAAAGGTCT
>CAYNOR010000036.1:0-12421 GCA_964398915.1 uncultured Verrucomicrobiota bacterium | reverse complement strand
AAACCAGATCAGAAACAGAACTAAAAAGTGACAACTTTAAATCAGGACGTGACAGGAAGGACGGCAATGACGAAAGGAATGGCAACTTCTCTCAATAAACGGAACAGATTTGGAGTAGAGATCGTAAGTGAAAGCTCGTTTTCACTTACGATCTCTATTCCAAATCAACCCCTGATTGCTGAACTTCCCCCTCTGAACCCCTCTGACTTACTCTAGCGGAGCGGGTGGTAAAAAATCTTTTCCTTTTCGATCAATACAAATCAAATTGATTACGTATAAGTGGTTGTTATCTGGAGGCTTTAAACAATTCGATCAATTGCGGGCCAAGCGTGTTATCGGAAGCTACCAGTAGCTGTTCCCGAGTTTCTGCGCGGCTCATCGTTTTTGCAATGGATCTCAATAACTCCAGTTGCGTGTCATTTTCCCCTGTCGGGGTCAGCAGGAGGAAGATAAATCTTACCGGCTGACCATCGGGGGCATCCCATTCGATTCCGTTGCATGTGCGGGCAAAAGCTATGCGAGGGGTAGCAATATCTTCAATACGTGCATGCGGGACGGCTACGCCGTATCCCAGCGCTGTGCCCATAAGATCTTCCCGTTGCAGTACAGCTTTTGTTATCTGTTGCGGATCAAGACCCTTTCCGCCGTACCTGCAAAGCGCATGAATGGTTTCTTTACGATCGGACGTGTCTAAGGATGGGAGGATGCCGGAAGAGAGTAGCGAAGTTTCCAGACGTACGCCCCGTCCGCGTTCTAAAGCGAATTTCATCCATGGCCCGACCAGAACGGATGAGAGCACCGCGCTGACAACAATTGCTACAAAGACTGGTGCGGTAATAACACCGTATTCCATGGCCAGAATTCCGATGACAATTTGCATTTCTCCGCCGGGCGTATGTGCGGCAGAAATCAGATGCCGGTTGGTTTTTGGGTGATGGGTCAGGCTGACACCGATCCAGGCTCCTACAAACCGTCCGGCTACACCGATGAAAAGTAGAAGAGCCGTCAGCGGCAGGTCCAGTTCTTTGGCAAAATCAATTTTCAATCCGATGGAGGCGAAAAACAGTGGAACAAGCAGGGACTTCACAAGCTGAGAAATAGTTTGTCGTGTGTTTTCTGAGAGGGTTTTCGATTCACCGATCATAATTCCGGCGATAAAAAATCCAAAAAGGGCATGAATCCCGATGGCCAGCGTGGCGGCACCGGCGAGCATTCCGATGATAAAAATAAGTGTAAGAGAGGTTCCTGGCTGGGGCAGTTTGAGACGGTTGATGCCACTTAGCGCACGATCCGTTAGTGCTTTTCCAATAGTTAAACAGAACAGCGTGAATGCAACCGTGGCCGCCACAATCCAAGGAATTTTTGCCAGAGCGGACGGCCCGCCCGTCGCGAAGCCGAGAATGACGGCGAATACCAGCCAGCCAGCGATGTCATTGATGGTCAATGCACACATGGTCAACAAACTGGCGTCGCTACGGTAAATGCCGAGATCCTGGAGAATGCGGGCAGTGACCGGCAATGCGCTGATCGTCATGATGGTGGCAATAAACAGGGAGAACATCATCCGTTGACTGTCGGGGCCGATATAGCTATCCGGAAGAAACCATACTGGAATAAAGGCGATGATCATGGGTATAACCAGATCGGATAGGGAGATGGTTAGCGCATCACGCCGTTGTCGCAATGCGGCGGTCAGATTGGTGTCTAGTCCCGCATCCAGTAGAAAGAACAGGATGCCAAGCCAAGCCACGGTCTCAAGCATGTTTTGTTGTATCACATCTGAGGGGAAAACCGCTGCGTGCAGCCTAGGCAGGATTCTGCCGAATATAGTCGGCCCCAGCAGAATGCCGACCAGGATTTCACCCGAGATGGAGGGTTGGCCTATCCGTTTTAAAAACAGCCCAGCAACCCTCGACAGGCCGAGCAACAGGCTGACTTGCAGGAGAAAAATAAAAATCATGGACTCATTAAGGTAGTGCATAGCAGCTTCCGGATCACCAAGTTGTGACATGCACTATATCGAAACCATAACTTTTTGTCGACTCAGCCTGTCGGAGCTTTTAGATGATACTTATGTACCGAACAGGGGTTTGTTGCTCTGTTTTAATGATTGCGCCGGACGGCGATATGCTCTTTATTATCAATCCAGCTTCCAAGATAAACTGTAACAGGAAATCCCGATGTACATTTTTCATATCTCTTTATGGGCCGCGGTGTTTGGCTGGACGGTTGCTCAAACGACAAAAATGATTATCTGTCTTGTGCAAAGCCGCCGGCTGAATTTCGGCTACCTGGTGAGTACCGGAGGTATGCCGAGCGCTCATTCGGCAATGGCTTGTGCCGTAGCGACTACGATTGGTTTAACCGAAGGATTTACTTCTCCGCTGTTTACCTTGGGGTTTTGTTTCGCCGCAGTAATCATGTTTGATGCGCAGACCGTGCGCGCCGCAGCCGGTAAACAGGCTAAACTGCTGAACCAGATTGTAGACGAGATGTTTAAAGAACATCACCTGTCCGAGGTTAAGCTGAAGGAACTGCTGGGGCATACGCGTCTGGAGGTATTTTTCGGTATGCTGACCGGCATTGTCTCCGCACTGGCCTTGATCCGCTTTTTCCCGGCATAAACAAAGCCCATCGCCAACCACAGTTGCATGTCATTTTCTCACGCGGACAGAGTGCTCCACCTTCTATTGCGCGGCGCTTCAGCCGGTGACAAGCATAGCCGCTCAAAAAACCCTTCCCGGCGGGTCGCGACTACAGCACGCTCACTTTTATATTTTTTTAAAGCAAAGAGTGGCGTTGTGGCCGCCAAACCCGAGTGAGTTGCTAAGTGCGGCGCGTACGTCCATCTTGCGGGCAACATTGGGAACGTAGTCTAAATCGCAATCCGGATCGGGCGTTTCGTAATTAATGGTCGGAGGAACAATGCCTTCCTTAATAGCCATGGCACAGACGATGGCTTCAATACCGCCGGCGGCACCCAGCAGATGACCCGTCATTCCTTTGGTGGAGCTGACGGCCACTTTATAGGCATGACCGCCGAGCGCTTTCTTGATGGCCGCTGTTTCGCCCTTGTCGTTCAGGGACGTGCTGGTTCCGTGCGCATTGACGTAATCAATATCCTCTGCTGTGAGCCCGGCATCTTCGAAAGCAAGCCGCATACCACGGGCCGCCTGACCGGCATCCGGATCGGGTGCCGTAATGTGGTGGGCATCACAGGTGCGCCCGTACCCTGCGAGTTCGCAATAAATTCTGGCACCGCGTGCCTTGGCGTGTTCTTCGCTCTCTATAACAATAACGCCGGCCCCTTCACCGATGAGGAATCCATCCCGGTTGAGATCGAACGGGCGCGAAGCGTGTTCGGGATCATCATTGCGGGTGGTAAGCGCGCGCAAAGCGCAAAAACCGCCGACACCAAGAGGGGTGATCGCGCCTTCGGTTCCGCCAGCTAGCATCACATCCGCCTCGCCGTGCTGAATAATACGCAAGGCTTCGCCGATAGAATGCGTCGCCGAGGCGCAGGCGCTGGTAACACAAAAATTAGGGCCTTTAAGCCCGTACTGAATAGCAACATGTCCGGCAACAATATTGGTGATCATAACCGGGATAACAAAAGGGGAAAGCCGTCCGGCACCGCGTTCGCGGTAAATGTCCTGCGAGGCTTCCATAATCTGCAGTCCGCCGATGCCGGTACTCACAATGACGCCGATACGTTCAAGGTCTTCTTTGGTGAGATCCAGTCCGGAGTCCTGCATGGCCATCATAGAGGCTGCCAGTCCATACTGAGTAAACGGATCCATCTTGCGGACTTCTTTTTTGGAAATAAAGAGCTCGGGATTAAAGTTTTTGACTTCGGCGGCAATCGTCGACGTAAATCCTTCAAGGGTTGCCATCTTGGTGATGCGTCCGCCGCCGGATTTCCCGGATTTCAGACCGTCCCAGAACTCAGCCAGATTGTTGCCGATCGGGGTAACCGCACCCATACCTGTAATAACTACTTTACGACGACTCATAATTCTCCTTCGAATATCGATATAAAAAAGCCGGGAACCTGTTTAAAGGTTCCCGGTTTTTCTATCACAAGCGGTCTTTATTCTCCAAGACCTTTTGACTTCAGATAGTCGATAACGGCACCGACGGAGGTGAGCTTTTCAGCATCTTCATCCGGAATTTCCGCACCGAATTCTTCTTCAAAAGCCATAACCAGTTCGACGGTGTCGAGCGAGTCGGCACCGAGGTCTTCGATAAACGAAGCGCCGGGATTGACCTGATCGGCGTTTACGCCAAGCTGTTCAACGATGATGTCTTTTACTTTATCTGCAAGTGCCATAGTATTTCTCCTTGTTTCGGCTACTGATTGCCCGTCTCTTTATCCTACATAACCATCCCGCCGCAAGTCGAAATCACCTGTCCGGTGACATAACCTGAGGCATCCCCCGCCAGGAAAGCGACCACATTGGCCACGTCTTCAGGGTCGCCGAAGCGGCCCAGCGGGATATTGGTGAGCATTTTCTGCTGCACCTCTTCTGAAAGCTTGTCCGTCATCGGGGTGCGGATAAACCCGGGGGCCACCGCATTACAACGGATATTACGGCTGGAAAGTTCTTTAGCCACCGTTTTGGTAAAAGCAATGACTGCGCCCTTGGAGGCCGCATAGTTGGCCTGTCCGGGGTTGCCGATGAGGCCGATGATGGAGGCGATATTAACGATGCTGCCGGAACGCTGTTTCATCATGCCGCGCATTGCGGCTTTGGTGAACAGGAACACCCCCTTGAGGTTAACATTCAGCACGGCATCCCAGTCTTCTTCGCTCATGCGCATCAGCAGGCCGTCTTTGGTAATGCCTGCATTGTTCACCAACACATCGACCGCCTTGCCAAAATCCGCTTCGATTTTCTTGACGGTTTCTTCGACCCCTTTGGCGTTGCTGACATCGACGCTGTAGCACTCGATGCGGCGTCCGGAGGTTTTAACCTTTCCGACGGTTTCTTCGAGCCATTCGGCTTTGAGATCGCACAGCGCAAGATCAGCACCTTGCGCGGCAAGTTTCAACGCGATCGCTTGACCAATGCCGCGGGCTGCGCCGGTTACCAATGCAACTTTTCCATCAAATTGTCCCATGAAATCCCCTATCTATTTTAAATTCTAAGCACGAAGCCCGAAATCCGAAATAAATCAAAAATCGGAAACGGCACCTATGTTAGAGACCGAAACGTTCTTGTCAATACGCTTCATCAGTCCAGTCAGCACCTTGCCTGGACCGCATTCGACCACTTCTGTAACTCCCTGCGCAACAAGCCACTGCATCGATTCAACCCAGCGCACCGAGCCGGTAATCTGAGCGATCATGCCAACACGGATCGCCTCAACATTCGCGTGCGGGGCTCCGGTGACATTCGAAAGCACGGGTATAACGGGTTCGTTCAGATGAATCCCCCCCAGAAAAGCGGCAAGCCGCTCAGCGGCGGGAGCCATCAATGGAGAGTGAAACGCCCCGGCAACCGGCAGAGGCAGCGCCCGTTTGGCGCCAGCGGCTTTGCAAAGAACTTCTGCTTTTGCGATCCCTTCCGCCGTGCCGGAAAGAACAATCTGGTCCGGCGAATTGATATTAGCCAGAGTAACGCCCGCTTCAGCCGCAATTTTTTCGAGCACGGCACGGTCGAGATTGATCACCGCCAGCATGGCGCCGGGATTGGCAACGCAGGCGGCCTGAATAAATTCGCCGCGGGCTTTGAGAACCCGCAAGGTATCTTCAAAGGAAATTGCACCGGCTACATAAAGCGCGCCCCACTCGCCGAGACTGTGTCCGGCGGCATAGTCAAAATTCATCGATTTCTTCAGCTTCATTGCCTCAAAGGCGGCGGCGCTGACAGTAAAAATCGCCGGCTGGGTATTATGAGATTTTTTCAGTTCGTCTTCGGGCCCGTTGAAGCAGATGTCAGCAATGTCATAGCCGAGCACTTCGTTGGCTTTGTCAAACAACGCCTTGCACTCAGGAATCGTATCGTAAAAATCACGGCCCATGCCGACCGACTGCGAACCTTGCCCGGGAAAAAGAACAGCTCGTTTCATTTCAGATTCCTTCCATTTCACTCGAACCGAAGAATATCGAGCAAGGAATATTGAACGTCGAGGGAATCAGCTTTCCCAAACACTGGAAAGAGCAGACAGAAATTTTCCAAACATTGGAAACTTCAAACTTCGAAATTCGTTGCCGCTCGCTTTGCTCACTGCTTCCTGCGGAAGCCTCTGCGCGAATACGCTTGTGTTCGATATTCGTCATTCGCTTCCTTTGATCCACTCCACAATGCTGGCACCCCAGGTGAAACCGCCGCCGAAAGCGACCAGCAGCATAAGATCGCCTTTATGAACCTGTCCGGATTTGACCGCCTCATGAATGGCAATCGGTAATGCGGCCGCCGAGGTGTTCGCGTATTTTTCAACATTCAGAAAGGTCCGGTCTTCAACGCCAAGGCGTGAGCTGATGGCATTGATGATGCGGGCGTTGGCCTGATGCGGAACAAAAAGTTTTATATCGCCTGCGCTAAGCCCGTTTTTAGTAAGAGCATCCTGCACCGACTGAGTCATCTGGGTGACAGCGTGCTTGTATACATCGCGTCCGTTCATCTTGAGATACTGCTCATTCCGGTCGAGCATGTCATGCGTCATCGGGGTGCGTGAGCCGCCGCCAGGCGTCCAGAGTAGCGAAGCCAGCGAACCGTCGGAGCCGAAAACGCCCTTCATGATGCCGCGGTTGGCATCCGTTGCGCGCAAAACCATTGCGCCGGCACCGTCGCCGAACAGCACGCAGGTATTGCGGTCTTTCCAGTCAATGAACGTGCTCATTTTCTCGGCGCCGATCACCAGTGCGGTATTGACGGAACCGCAGGCAATCTGGTTTTTGGCGGTTTCGAGTGCATAAATCGACCCGGAACAGGCCGCGCCGAGATCGTAACAATAGGCATTTTTCGCACCGATCTTGTTTTGTACAAAACAGGCGGTGCTGGGGAAAAACATATCCGGCGAAAGAGTGGCGACAATCAGCAGATCAACCTCTTCTGCGCCGATACCGGCATCCGCCAGTGCCGCTTTGGCGGCTTCGGCAGCCAGATCGGAGGTGGCCTGATCATCGCGGGCGATACGGCGTTCGCGCATGCCGGTGCGCGAGTAAATCCATTCGTCGGTCGTGTCCACGATTTCTTCCAGATCACGGTTCGTCACCATTTTCTCCGGAAGATAGATACCGGTTCCAATGATCGAAACCGTACGCAGGCTGTTGGATGGTTTACTCACAGTCCTTGAAAACCTCGTTGATTTTCTCTTCGATCAGGAGATTAACCTTCTGTTCAATCGCCGTTCCTGCGACACGAATGGCGTTATAAACCGCGAAAGAAGAAGATGATCCATGACCGATAATACAAATCCCTTTAACACCCAGCAGCGGAGCGCCGCCGTAGGCTTCTGCGTCCGTTTTCTTTTTCAGCTCAGCAAATGCGCCGGAGGCCTTCAGAATACCCGCGCCGATTTTACGGATCAGTGAAGCGGAAAAAGATTCTTTAATCCACTGAATGATCGCATGCGCGGCTCCTTCACTGGTTTTCAATACCACATTGCCGACAAAGCCATCGCAAACCACCACATCAACTTTCCCTTCGAACATGTCGTGGCTTTCCACGTTGCCGATAAAGTTGAGATTCATTTTTTCCAGAAGCTGAAACGCTTCCTTCGTGGACTTGCTGCCCTTGGCATCCTCTTCGCCAATACTCATCAGACCGACGCGAGGACGGGTTATACTCAGAATGTGTTCGGCATAAATACTGCCCATGATGGCGAATTCGGCCAGCATTTTGGCGGTGCAGTCAGGCGTCGCACCGGCATCCAGCAGAACAAAAGGGCCTTTAATGGAAGGCATGACGGTGGCGATGGCCGGGCGGTCGACTTTCTCCATCGTCCGCAACCGGAGCATACTGGCCGCAACGGCGGCTCCGGTGCTGCCAGCCGAATAAATTGCATCGGCTTCGCCGCTTTTGACCATCTCAACGGCCCGCATAATCGAAGAGTCTTTTTTACGGCGAAGTGCCAACGCAGGCGACTCGCCCATGTCGACAACCTCGGAGGCGTGGCGGATTTCGATACAAGCCGGAATCGAACCATAGATGGCCAGCTCAGCCTTGATGGCCGCTTCGTTGCCTACGAGAAAAAGCTTTTCGACTCCGGGAAGACCGCGAGCGGACTCAACGGCCCCCTTCACGATTTCACGAGGGGCAAAATCGCCGCCCATGGCATCAATTGCGATACGCATGACTTACTCGTCAGAAACGGTAATAACCTGACGGCCTTTGTATTTGCCGGTGGTCGGGCATACACGGTGTGGCAGTGCAGGGGCGCCGCTTTCAGCATCAAAGCCGGCTTTATTAAGCGAACGCTTCATATTTTCCGCTTTCGTGCGTCTGGTTCTGCTTTTCGATGATTTTCTTTTTGGTAGAGCCATTTCTATAATCTCCCGCTAAACTGCTTTTTTATAAAGGCGGGACATGCTACCCCAGCCTTGTTCCATTTTTCCATTACAATTTCAAACTATTGAGCGCGCCCCACGAGCCGCTTTCCTCCCTGCGCCGGCAACCGCAAGCCCCTTCATTCAGGTCCTTGCCGCATTGGACACAAAGCCCTTTGCAGTTTTCGTCGCAAAGGGGAGAATGCGGCAGACTCAGCATCACTGCCTCACGAAGATCCTCTGTGATGTCCACTTCCTCAACCCCCTGGACGTCAGGGAAGTCGCGCAGGAAACCGGAATCGGTGACGGTTGTCGAGAAAAATTGCGTACATCTCGCACAGCGCGCCTTGACCGGCACCGCGACCGTTCCGCGGACGATGAGTACGCCGTCGACCACTTGTATATAGAGATCGCAGTCGACAGCTCCCGCCGCGACAAACCCGGCGGCTTCACTCAGCCCGATAATTTCCCCCGGCTCCCCAGCCTTAATCTTAAGCCCCTGTTCGGGGATGTTGGTTACATTGATAATCATGGTTTCGCATCCGTCCGGCAAATCCGACCTATCAGCCCGATCCGTCCGGTCATTTTAACTTCGCTGCGAGCGCCTCGGCCACCGCCTTCGGAACAAACTCGGAAACATCGCCGCCCAGCGAGGCGACCTGTTTGACATTCGTTGAGCTGAGAAAGCTGTAGTCCTGCTTCGGCATCAGGAACAGGGTTTCAATGTCGGGCGCCAGCCGGCGGTTGGTTAAGGCCATCTGAAACTCATATTCAAAATCCGAAAAAGCCCGCAATCCGCGGATCAGTACGCCGACACCCTGCGACCGGGCATATTCCACCAGCAGGCCGTTAAACAGCGTCACCTTTACATTCGGCAGACTGGAGACCGACTTTTTGACCAGCTCAACCCGCTCGACCTGAGAAAAAAGGGTGCTTTTACCGGTTACAGCCGTTACCGCCACGATCAGTTCCGGGAAAATCCGCGCCGCGCGCTCCACCACATCGAGGTGCCCCAGCGTCATCGGATCAAACGTACCTGCATAAATTGCTTTTTTATTCATTTTACCAACTCCAGAAAAAGCATCCGTGTCCCCCCGTAGCATTTCTCCTTAATAAGGATCCATTCAGGCGGCAGACTATAGGCTCCATGCGCCCGCATTTCAAACACCAATAGCCCGTCCGGTGCCAGCGCGCCGCGCAGCGCCTCCAGCAGCCTCGGCAGATCGGCTTCTTCATACGGCGGATCGGCAAAAACCAGATCAAACGGCCCGACCGGCCGCTTGAGATAGTCATAGACATCGGCCTGCACAGCATCCCAGCGTCCGAGATCCGGATCGCCCTGCAAGGATTGGAAATTTCCCTGCAGGATTTTCCAGTGCTTGGAAACTTTCTCGACCGCCGTAACGCTTGCAGCCCCGCGGCTCCATGCCTCCAGACCAAAGCTGCCTGACCCGGCAAACAGATCCAGCACCCGCGCACCCGGCACACGCGCCGCCAGTGACGAAAAAACCGCCTCGCGCGCCTGCTCCATCGTCGGACGCAACCCGTCCTTGGGAACCTCGAAATTCCGCCTGCCTAAAATTCCGCTATTGATTCGCATGGCGCGCAATGTACATCGAAGCTCTTTCCCGACAAATAACAAACAACCAATAACTAATAACCTATTTGTCTTTTCCGGCCCAGCGTGGCAATAATGCACCTCTCTTATGAAAGAAACACGCAACCAACTCAAAAAGGCCAAACGGATCGTCGTTAAAGTCGGCAGCCGCGTGCTGGTGGACTCCACCGGCAAACCCGACCATGAACGGATTCATGCGCTAGTTTCCGATATCGCCCGGTCGCACGACAGCAATCTGGAAATGATCCTCGTTTCCTCCGGTGCTATCGCCGCCGGCATCGAAGCGCTCGGCATGACCAGACGCCCGACCGCCCTGCCCGACCTTCAAATGGCCGCCGCTGTCGGACAAACCCGCCTGATGAGTCTCTACAGCCACCTCTTCGGACAAAAGCACATCAAGGTCGGTCAGATCCTACTGACGAACGATATTTTCCAGAACGAGGAACGCCGCGCCAATGCGCAGAACACGCTGCTCAATCTGATTAAACACCGGATCGTTCCCGTTATTAACGAAAACGACACCGTCGCCACCGAAGAAATCAAATTCGGTGACAACGACCTGCTCGCCGCGCTCGTCGCTATCCTTATTAAGGCCGACGCGCTGATCCTGCTCTCCACCACCGACGGACTCAAAGACGACGCCGGACAGCGCGTGCCCTTCGTCGAACAGGTTTCGGATGATATTCTGGCGCTCGATAAAGGCAAAAACGGCGAACTCTCCACCGGCGGGATGAAATCAAAGCTCATGTCCGCCGGAAAAGCCGCCGCCGCGAATATTCCTGTTGTCATCGCCGACGGCCGGATCGACGGCATTATTCAAACCATCTTGAGCAGCGGTGATACCGGAACTTTAATTGTGTCGCGGTAAAAAGTGGGACAGGCTTCCAGCCTGTCTTGTCTGGACAGCCAAGATGGCCGTCCCACGTTGAGAGGAAATAAAGATGACCTTACATGATGAAATGATCGAGATGGGCGTAAAAGCCGTTCACGCGTCGCGCGAGCTGGCGAAGCTTTCGTCCAAAAAGAAAAACGCCATTCTCGAAGCGATGGCTGACGAAATCGGCTTACAGAAGGGCTTGATTCAGGAAGCCAACGCCAAAGACCTGGCCGCCGGACGCGAAGCCGGTCTTTCCGCCGCCCTGCTCGACCGGCTGACGCTGACCGACGCGCGCATCGACGGCATGGTCAAAGGACTGCGCGAAGTTGCCGCCTTGAAAGATCCCGTCGGCAAAAAGCTCGCCACCATCCAGCGCCCCAACGGACTTCAAATTAAAAAAGTCCGCGTGCCGATCGGCGTCATCGCTATCATTTTTGAATCGCGCCCCAACGTTACCGCCGAAGCGGCGTCGCTCTGCTTTAAAACCGCCAACGCCGTTATCCTGCGCGGCGGCAAAGAAGCGCTGTATTCCAACGCGGCCATCGCAAAAGCGCTGCGCGACGGCGGGTTGAAACAGAAAATGCCCGCCGACGCCATTCAGCTGGTCAAAACCACCGACCGCGACGCCGTACGCGAACTGGCCCAGCTGGTCGGCAAGATTGATTTGATTATGCCCCGCGGCGGCGAAAGCCTTATCAAGGCCGTCACCGAAATGGCGTGGGTTCCCGTCATCAAGCATTACAAAGGCGTCTGCCATACTTTTGTCGACGCCGCCGCCGACATCGACATGGCACTCGCCATCTGCGAAAACGCCAAGTGTCAACGCCCCGGTGTCTGCAACGCCATGGAAACACTACTTGTCCATCAAGACATCGCCGACGCGTTCCTGCCCCGCATGATTACCCGCTTCAAACAACTCGGCGTTGAACTGCGCGGCGACAAAGCGGTGCAGAAATTTGACGCATCGATCAAGCCCGCTACCGAGGAAGACTGGTACGCCGAATATCTGGAGATGATTTTATCCATCCGCATCGTCAAAAACGTGCAGGCCGCCATTGAGCACATCAACACTTACGGCTCACAGCACTCCGACGCCATTGTCACCACCGACGCCAAAGCGGCGAAAAAGTTTCTGTCGCAGGTTGATTCCGCCACCGTTTACGTCAACGCCTCGACGCGCTTCACCGACGGCGGCGAATTCGGCATGGGCGCAGAGATTGGCATTTCGACCGACAAGCTCCACGCCCGTGGCCCCATGGGACTCGAAGAACTCACGACTTATAAGTACGTCATCTCCGGCGACGGACAGATCAGGGCGTAATGCGTAACGAGTACTGCGTAATTCCGGACTGATTGACCGCCGCTTATTAGGTAAATTAGAGCGCTTCACGATTGAGAAACCGTAATATAGCATGACGAAAACCAGCCGCGT
>CAYNOR010000035.1:0-12532 GCA_964398915.1 uncultured Verrucomicrobiota bacterium | reverse complement strand
CGCGGCTGGTTTTCGTCATGCTATATTACGGTTTCTCAATCGTGAAACGCTCTAAAATCCTCAGGGCTTCCGGTTATTCCATCTGTTTTCCCCGGTATGCATAAAGAGGTTCCTCCATACCAGACAGGGACCCTTGGATTAACTGCTGAATTCATGGCAAATGAAGCAAATCTGGCAGGAAAATATGCAAATATGAATATGGTAATCTTTGATGTTTTTAACGGGCTGCAAGAGGCAAGAGGTTTTTACCCTACTGAACAGGATGGCAATGTTGTCCCTGACTGGGTAAAAGCAACCATAGCTTCTTTAAAGATTATTTTCGAAAAAAATGAAAGTTTTTAAAGAAAAGGTGTCCGTCCTATAAAATGATGATTACTGGTTGATTGAGATTGCGTCCAGTCGGCGGATTACTTTTCGCCGAGGGACAGCTTCTTGTCGGAATCAATCCACTGCTGGAGCACGATCTTGCCGTATTTGCTTTTGCTGATGTGCATCGAGTTCGCACGCTTTTCGAGCCGCTTGCGTACTTTCACCTTAAATCCGTTTGAAGCGGGTCGGCCAGTTGATGAAAAAAGGATTTGCTCCAGACCGCAACGGAATCTTTGTCGCGCAAAAACGAAACGACATCCTTGGCCGCAAGCTCCACATCGAGAGATTCAATTTTATCTCTCAGCAGCTCTAAAAAAACTTCACGGGGCAACGCCGTGTCGCCGCTCCAGTTTCCGCTTTGGCGCATCCGGGCTTCAAGATGCGGAAGATTCAGTTTTGTTCCCCGGGCGGCATACCAGACCCAGTCATACCAGTCCCGCCCCTTGACGCGGTTTTTCCAGTTCCGGAAAAGCAGCGCATGCATTTTACCAGCGAACAGAAATTCTTCTTTATAAATCCTCACAGCAAAAGGAATCGGTGCCGTCAGGAAGCGGGTCTCTGTCTCAAACCCGCCCGGCGGCTCCGTGTCGATTTCCAGCTTGATCCGGAGCATCTGATTGCGGTGCGCCGAACCGGTAATTCCCACGGGTGCATTTACCGTGATCATCTGCTGGAGTGTCCCGGCCTTCAGAAATGCCGACTCGATCGCGGTATCGACCCTCTTTTCTTTCAACTCCACCGAAACGGGGAATCCCCAGGATTCCAGCTCCTTTTCGATGCACCGGCAGAACGGGGAAAAATCAAAACCGGGAACTGGTTTCAACAACGAAAAATCCAAATCCTCGGAATACCGGTTCATTCCATAAACGATCCGTAACGCCGTTCCCCCGTAAAAAGCAGCATGTTCAAAAAACTTCCCGCGCCAAAGACCCAGTAGTGCAAGCTCCTGAAAAATCTCGCGTAATGCGTTCTCATAATCTCCTCGACTTCCAAGCGGATATTTCTCAAGCATTTGCTCAATCATTGCATTCATAAACGCCCCTTCATCTGTGAAAGAAGTTTCGCGCAAAACCCGACCTTCTTTGACCCCATTGCCACCGCAAGCCTCTCCATCAAACCAGGATCCATCTGAAGAAATCCGGACTCATCCAAACGCAGATCTTCGAACAGATATTCCCTCATCACGGCCATACCGGAAAGTGATCCGCGACGATCGTTACGGATTTTATCTGCCAGTGCCCGCTCCGGCGAAGCCATCAGAAACGGAGTACGTTCTTCGGTAATCCTGACAACACCGAGCGAAAAAGAGTCCATCCGTGTCGCGCAGTACACAAACCGGCCGACAGGCGTATCGAATTCCCGACTTCGTCCGGTGGTTACCGACCGTATGGGCTCCACCCGTTCAGGGATCAGGCCGTGGAATGACAAAGCGGATTCAAGCGAAATAAATGACGGCCCATAAATCAGATTTGCCAACAGTTCGCGGGAGTACGGCTCGCGCCGTTCCTGCTCGCCAAAGATGTACAGCCCCTTCTTAATCCGGATAATCGTCCCCTCCCGCAAAAGCCGCGTAACACAATCACGCGGACTCGCGTAGCCGGACAACGCATCCAAAAGAGATTGATAATCAAACTCTTCCCTTCCGATCTTATTCCTCAGCCCCTTCATAAGCATCTTTTAACCATGGTATGTCGATTAAATCAAGACATACTGTGTTAAATTTAATATAAATGTGAGCTCTATTATTCACACGACAAGTTCGATTACGAATAGATCTGCCCCAGAACGATCTTACAGTACTTGCTTTTGCTGATGTGCATCGAGGCTGAGCGCTTTTCGAGTTCCTCCGCCATTTTCTTGGGCATGTTGATGCCGGCACGGCAGGCGGCGATCACATATCCATCACTTGACGATTCGGAGTTTTCACTTGACGATTTCTTGACGATTTTACCGTGCGGTTTTCAGTTCGTAAAAGGTGCCGCGACCTGCGCCAACCCGCTCAATAAGATCGAGATTTAGCAATTTATTGAAATCGGCATTCATGGCCTGCCGGGTTATAGCCCAGTGCTTCATGCAACTTGCACTGGTTACCTTATCCCCCTTCGCCAAAAGCTTCAGGATATCACGCTGCCGCTCCGTTAACCGTCGATCTCTCTCCCAAAGCACCGCAGAGTTGAAAGAAAAGGCGAAGATCAGGGGCGAGGAAATTCCGCCGGAACTGTTCGTGTCACGATTTCTGTATCGCGGACACTGCCCGGTCTGGATGCATATATGTTTTGATTTTTCAGAAAAATCACTCAGGACTATATATATATACTATGAGAGGGGTCTTGTTCCCTCCTCCCCCTTACACCTGATGTAATATTTTATTTATGTGCAACGCCGCGCCCACCGCCACCCCGCCGCCCGCGCAACCGAATCAACCCGGATGATTTATCTCTAAACAGCCATACTCGGAAAATGTTTCCACTTTGTTTCCACTTCTCATCCGTTTTAATCACAAATCATCACGCGCTATCAAAACAGGGGGCTTTAGGTGCTGCATGCGTTCCGAGCAATAAAAACGGGGTTAAAATGTTAGTTCTAACCCCCCGAAAGAGTGGCGGGAGCGACGGGACTCGAACCCGCAACATCCAGCGTGACAGGCTGGCACTCTAACCATTGAGCTACGCCCCCGCAAGAAAGAGACAAGGAGAATAGTCAGCGGACTTGGTATTTCAAGCGCAAACTACGACAACTTCATCAGAAGTCGGACCGCGGCCGCCAGATCGGCCTGCCGCAACAGACTTTCGCCCACCAAAACAGCTGAAACCCCCGCTTCCTGAAGCCTTTTAATATCGGCTGCCGTGCGAATTCCGCTTTCACTAATCAGCATGCACTCTTCGGGGGCGAGGTTAAGAAGCTCTAATGTGGTCTCCAATTTTGTTTCGAAGGTTTTTAAATTACGGTTGTTGATGCCGATACACGATGCGCCGGCAGCCGCGGCCCGTTTCATTTCATCCGCTGTATGCACTTCCACCAGCGGCGTCATGCCGGAGGCCTCCGTCAGCCGGATATGTTTTTTCAGTTCGATATCACTGAGCGCGGCAACGATCAGCAAAACAGCCGACGCACCGAGCGCTTCGGCATGAAAGATCTGGCGCGGATCAATGACGAATTCCTTATACAGCATCGGCAAAGAAGTTGCTGCGCGCACCTCATTCCACTGTTTCTCGCCGCCGCCGAAATACGTTGCATCCATCAGACACGAAACAGCCTGAGCCCCGGCTTTTTCATACATACAGGCAATTGCGGCCGGATCAAACGGCTCGCGAATGCATCCAACCGAAGGTGATTTCCGTTTTACTTCGGCGATTAGACCAATCGGCGCGGCTTTCAGCGCGGCGATAAAATCCGGCACGGGCTGCCGGGCGGGCTGTCCGTCACACTCTGTGCAGCTTTTCCCAACGTGTGGAAGATTTTCGACCACGTTTTCCAAAACCCGGAAATAGCCGGGCGTTTCGATCTCGCGGCGCTTATTCGCAATGATTTCATCTAAGATATTCATGGGAAGCCTGGATGGGTGGATTGTTGGATTAATGGATGGATGGATTGTTGGATGATTGGCACGAGTAGTCGGGAGCGTCCGCTGCGGTTTTATAAATCTCGTTGCTCTCTTTAATTAAAAACGTGTCGCTCCACTCCGTTGGATTTTTTCCCTGAAGACTTTCGACAAGCTTTTTCAGGCCATTCTCAAGTTTCCATGCCAGGGAATCCATTTCATCAAATTCCGCCTGAGAAATATGCTGAGCGGCCTCATACACATCGAGCGATGAAGAAGACTCGCCTAATGAGCCCAGCGCGATGTTCAAATGCTGGATATATTCTTTCAGCGACCGGCGGCAGTACCCCTCAGAGATATTCCGATGCACAGAATCCACGGACGCCAACTGTTGACTTCGGATGCGGGCTAATTCCATAGGAAATTTTTTGAAGACCCTCCAGGTCAGAACATAAAGCGCCTTCGCATCCTGCCAGACGCGCAGCTTTTTATATCCCCGCATCATTCCTCTGCGTTCATTTTTCTCTTCGTCCTCATTCATCTATTGATCCTTTAATCCACAAATCCATTCATCCATGAATCCAAACATCCCCCAATCCAATAATCCACTAATCCTCTCCCCGCTGTTTCATCTTGAGGTACGCCTCAAGGAAGATTCCCAGATTGCCGTCGAGTACACTCTGTACATTGCCGGTCTGTGCATCGGTGCGGTGATCTTTGACCATGGTGTAGGGTTGCAAGACATAGGAGCGGATTTGATGGCCCCAGGCGATCTCACCTTTGGTGCCATAAAACTGTTCAGCGGCCTGTTTCTTTTTGTCGAGTTCGTACTCGTAGACTTTGGCGCGCAGCATCTTCATGGCTTTATCGCGATTCTTATGCTGTGAGCGCTCCGCCTGACATTGCACAATGATCCCGCTCGGAATGTGCACAATGCGAACAGCGGAGTCGGTCGTATTGACGTGCTGTCCACCCGATCCGCTGGAGCGATAGGTGTCGATTCTCAAATCCTTTTCCTCAATCTCGACATTCACGTCATCGTCAATTTCGGCGGTGACATCCAGCGCAACGAAGGAGGTATGGCGGCGGGCAGCAGAGTCAAAAGGACTGATGCGCACCAACCGGTGTACGCCGCGTTCGCCTTTGAGGTTGCCGTAGGCATAATCGCCGGAGACTTGAAAAGCCACGCTCTTAAGGCCTGCCTCTTCCCCCGCCTGCATATCGAGCACATCGATCGTAAATCCATTGCGTTCAGCATAACGGCGATACATGCGGTAAAGCATGTCAGCCCAATCGCACGATTCCGTACCGCCCGCACCGGCATGCAGACTCAAGTATGCATTTTTAGAATCCATCGGCCCGCCGAGCAGCGACTGCATTTCCAAAGACCGGAAACTGCTTTCGCAGTCAGAAAGCATCTGTTCGATTTCATTCGCCGCCGCCTGCTGTCCCGCCTCGTCTTCAATTTCAGCGAGCTCCAGTAAAACTCCGGCATCACCAAGCGATGCCTCGATGGCCTGAAAAGGGCCCAGCACTGCTTTAACCGACTTCGTGGCAGCAATATTGGCGGCCGTCCGGTTCTGGTCGTTCCAAAATCCGGGCGAGGAGGTCTCCGCTTCAAGACGGCTCAACTCGGAAATCTTTTCATTGATTCCCAAATAGCCGCGCATTTCTTCCATCCGCGCGCGGACTGTTTCCATCTTTTCTTTCAGTTCTTCGAGCATGCTTCGGTCTTCCGTCGTTGGATAAAAAGGATGATAAATAGCGCAACACTTCCCGTCAGGCAAGTCTGCGCGAAAAGATCGCCGAAACGGACGTAGATGGTCGGTGAACGGCCGGGATCAGCTGGCGTTGTTTCCACGATCTGAAAACCCTCCGTGCGCGGGTCGATGGTTTGTTCGACTCGGCCGAACTGATCAATCGAACAGGTTATCCCGGTATTGGCGCAACGCAACATAGGTAAACGGGTTTCCACACAGCGGAATATCGCGTTGGCCAGATGCTGCGCCGACCCGCAATCGGGATCAAACCACGAATCATTGGTCTGATTGATCAGCCAGGTGGCGCCGGCACGTGCGGCCTTGCGGGCCAGATACGGCAAAGAGTCCTCAAAACAAATCAGCACGCAGAAACCGCGCTCGTCCCCGGGGCGTTTTAACAATACGGCGGAACGCCCCGGCGTGAAGCTGGATCCAATCGGCGTCAGCGCATTGATGAACGGAATTTTACCCTCAAACGGAATGTATTCACCAAACAGCACCAGATGCTGTTTAAAATAAGAGCCCAGCAGCTCGCCGCGCGTATTGAATAATATGCTGGAGTTGTAGTACTCAGGCCGGCCATCCGCGCGCCATGTCATATCCATGCTGCCGGCCAGCAACGGCACGCCGTTTGTAACCAGCTTTTTAACCAGTTCTGCGCTGCGCTCACTATAGCGAACAAAATCGGGCAACGCAGTTTCAGGCCAGATAATGAGGTCGAGATCTGTGGTGTGCCGGGCAAACCCCGTCAGCCGGTCAAGCCGTTCGTAGGCCAACTCAGGATCGGCCGGCTCCCAGTTTCCAACCTCAGGAATATTCGGCTGGATGAGGGCCGCACGCACGGGTCTTCCTTTCGGTCCCGGCTGGTGCAGCAATTTCTGAATGCCAAGCGACCAGACCAAGGCAATAACCAGCAGCGAAAACATCAGCTCCAGATGCATCCGGTATTTACGCCGCATCCCGGCAGTATACTGAAGAATGGTAATCGCAACGGCCGTATTGAAAAAAACCATCAGCGCTGAAACAGCATAGACCCCGCCCCACTCCGCAATTTGAATGCACGGCAGCTGCTTGTACTGGCTGACGCCAAGCAGATTCCACGGAAATCCGGTGATCATATTCGCCCGCAGATATTCGCTGGCAGCCCAGACCGCCGCCGCACCGGACATCCATCCGATATTTTTTACCCCGCGGCTACAGCGCCACGCATCGCGCCGAAGCGCAACAAACACCGCGAACGGTATAAAGTAGAGCGCACAATAAAAACCCAGACCGATCATCCCCAGCCAGGAGACGTGCCGCAGCCAGTAAAGCGAACTTAGAAAAAACACGGTACCGGCCAGCCAGCCGAGAAATGCCGCGCGGCGCGGCGTTGCGCCGGCGCAGGCCAAAATCAGCGGGATCAGAGCAACCCAGCCGCAAAACAGAATTTCAAACGGCGGAAAGCTCAGAAACAGAAGAACTCCAGCGCAAACGGAACCTGTGATGGGAAATAATTTTTTCACCGAAGAAGCCTCGCTGTTCACAAATCCAGAAGCAGTACAGACGGCGTATGACTCCAGCCGTTCTTTTGAGCGCGGCGCGCCAGCACATCGCAGAGGTGGACGTGCAACTGATGTACAGGCTGTCGTCCGCGAACAAAGCGCGCCAGACGGGCAAGTCCTTTGATGCCCAGAGTGCCCTGCCCGTCAGATTTCTTCCAGACACTGGAAACTTTTTCTGCCAACACACGTACAGTCTGAAACAAAATCAGTTCGTGCCGGTCCGCCTCAGTCAGCTGAATGCGATCAACGTCGAGTACCCAGATAATTCCGGCGGACGACATCGTCTGCGGTCGTAATGCACGCGCCGAAAACAGAGGATAGAGTTCAGGAAACGGACACCCGGCAGCCAGCACGTCGAGCCACGAATCCGTGTGTGCACGATGTTCGCGGTCATGATGCAAAATCCGTTCAGCGGCTTCGACATCGCCGGAAATGCAAAATGAACGCGCCATCAGTAACGAAAGGGTATGCTGCGGCATATGCGCGTGATGCTGACAAAAAACAGCCAGGCTTTCTGTAATGTCCGCCGCAGAAGCGCGCCCATCAAGCCCCAGTTTTTGAAAAAGCTTCTTCACATGACCGGACCAAACCCGTCGTTCGGAAAGTCGGCAGCTCTGGTGCACATCAATCATTCGCGCCCGATCAGCCTTTCGGCTTCATTCATAAACTGATTAACGTCTTTGAAGCGCCGATAGACCGAGGCGAACCGCACATAAGCAACTTCATCAAGTTTTTCGAGCAGCGCCATAACCTTGGTGCCCAGCGCGGTGGACGGAATTTCGCGTTCATATTCCGCTTCACCCTGTGCAATCACACTGGCGGTCATCTGTTCAATCTGCTGGATACTGATCGGACGTTTTTGACAGGCAACAACGATGCTTTGCATCAGCTTTTCACGAGAGAGATCTTCCCGACGGCCATCGCGCTTGATGACTTGCAGCGCAGCGCGCAGGACTTCTTCATAGGTCGTAAACCGGTGTCCGCAGTTGAGACAGAGGCGGCGGCGGCGGATCGCGGTGCCTTCTCGCACTTCGCGGCTGTCGATGACCTTATTTTCGCGGTGTTCGCACTTCGGACATTTCATACGGCGCGACCTGTTTCTGTTAAATTTTCGAGAGAATAGCCCCTGCTTTTCTCAAAGCAAACGAAAAACTGCGGATAAAAAAACAGCCCCGGAAAACCGGGGCTGTTCAGAATTAATCAGCCGAAGCTGTTATTTCTTTTTAGCGACTTTTTTCGCTGCTTTTTTAGCCGGAGCTTTTTTAGCGACTTTCTTCGCTACTTTTTTCGCCGGGGCTTTTTTAGCGACTTTCTTCGCTGCCTTTTTCGCTACTTTCTTAGCTGCCATTTCCTGTCTCCTTGTGACTTGGGTTAACCTTCTCACCGGCTGACGTTTTCCTCGTATTCATCTCCATCTCGTCTCTTCTTCACGTCAACCTGTCCCTGTACAATCGAAGGTATAACGATTAAAAAATTTTCTTGCAACTAGAGATTGTATAAAAACAAAAAAAAATTACTACCGGTTGTGGTGCTCTCGCTCGATTATTTTTTGAAGCTCATCGACCGCTTTCTCGAAATCATCATTCGCAACCGTATACTGATAGTATGCCTGATGCTTCATTTCTTCGCTGGCGTTGCACATCCGTTTTTCAATTACGTCCGCGCTGTCGGTCGCGCGTCCGCATAATCTGCGCTGCAATTCTTCCATCGACGGCGGTGCGATAAAAATATCAACGAAGCTTTGTTTAATCACGTTGTCATCGCTCATCGCGGCACAGGCGAGACGGATCTGCTTCGCACCCTGAACATCAATATCCATAATGATATCAAGCCCCTGCGCCAAGGCATCAACCACCGTTTGCTTCAATGTTCCGTAGCGGTTGCCGTGCACGACGGCGTGTTCGAGAAACTCGCCGCGCTCAATGCGTACGCAGAATTCTTCTTCCGAAAGAAAGTGATAATGTACATGATTTTTTTCTTCGCCGCGCGGCGGGCGCGTCGTACAGGAGATCGAATAAATCATCGCCGGAAAGGTTTCAACCAGCCGGTTACACAGCGACGATTTGCCCGCACCCGACGGAGCAGAAATCACCAGCAGCAACGCTTTGTTTTTATTCGACATTCTGAATCTGCTCCCGGATCCGTTCGAGTTCCGTTTTAAATGCAACCACCTGCTCCGTGATGTTCAAATCATTCGCTTTCGAACCGATCGTGTTGATCTCGCGAAAAAATTCCTGCGCCAGAAAATCAAGCGCGCGTCCGGACGGCTCCTTATCGCGCAACATTCTTTTAAACTGCGCAATGTGGCTCTCAATCCGCGTGATCTCTTCGGCAATATCGCTCTTCTCACCGAACAGCGCAATCTCCCGAATAACGCGTTCGTCCTGCGCAACGTTTTTTAGTCCGGCGGCTTCCAGCCCCTGAAACATTTTTTTCCGAACATTGGAAGAAATCTGCGGCGCGCGGGCGTTGATCTTCTCCAGCATCTGCTCGAGGAGTTTCAGCCGCGTTAGAAAATCGGTTTCGAGCGCTTTGCCCTCGCAAACACGCATCGCGTTCAGTTTTTTCAGCGCGGCGCTCAGCGCTTTTTCCAACCATTGGAAAATTTCTTCAGATGACTGCTCAACCGACTGCATTTTCAGCAGGCCGGGAATCTGTAAAAGCATCGTCGCGCTCAGATCGTCCGGCAGATCCAGCTTTTTTGCCGCACGGCGCAATTTTTCAACCGTTGCAGCGGCCCGCTTCTCGTCGATATGAGCCGTTGCGGCGCCATCCGCGGCTTCAAGCTGCACGGTGCCGCTGATTCGTCCGCGCGAAACCTTCTCCTGAATGATTTTCTGCACGCGCGATTCAAATGCGGCCAGCGCCGGCGGCAAACGGAAGACGACATCGAGCTGTTTACGGTTTACGGAACTCAGCTCAACTCTCACCCGTAACCCGTCGGCGTGCGCAGCCGCCGCTCCGAACCCTGTCATACTTCTTATCGGCATAGTTCTCTCCCTCAACTTGCTGGGAGAAGACGATAACGGCTTTCTGATTCCCCGTCACGCCTTAGCTGGAAAACATTCACGGAAGATCTGTGATACGGGATCAATCGTTAAGTGCTCTAACGACTTAACCTGTCAGTTGTCGATATCGAGGGAGGCCTTTGCCAGCTCCTTGCGAATTGAATGCAGTTCTTCGGCTTGCTCCAGCAACTGATTCCTAAAATAGACGACGACAAACATCTGGGCCTGTTTTTCATAATCACCGGCCAGTTCTTTTGCCTTTTTATCCAGATCCGCGATCCATTTTTTCAGAGTTCGCCTGAATGAATCCTGTCGACCGGCCCGAAGCACATAGCTGTCGCCATCGGAATAGTAATAACCCATGTCTGCCAGTTTGTTGTTATAACTGCGCAACCAGCTCCCCGGAAAAACATCCGCTTTTTCTTCGTTCACCGGACGGTTGTAAAAGACCGATGCCAGAATCACTCCATACTGCCCGAACTGGTCGGCGAAAACCTGAGCCAGCGCTGCCTCCGCTTTAAAAACATCCCGCGAGACCGACTGCCATTCGGCATCATGCAGCGACACGGCAAAACGGCGGGTGTCGTCCTCATAGCGGGTGCCTTTGCGGGTCTGTAAAATGCGCAGCAGGTTGGCGGAAGAGGAAGAATACTGTTTATCCGGCGCCATAATGATGTAGGTCGAAATCCCGATTACCTCGTTCTTGGCGTTGACCACCGGACCGCCGCTGTTTCCGGGAATAATCTCGCAGGTCACTTCAATCTCCCCGCGCCCCTTGCCGACTATCTTTCCCTTACTTTTGGTTACCACGCCAGCTCCGGCGCTGTTGCCAAACGCAAAAACGGGATCATCAAATTCATATTGATCCGTCAGCGCAAACCCTCCGCCGCCACCAGCCAGAAACCGGACGGCATCGCGGTTCGTCGCCACTTCAAGGGTCTCCGGCAGAGCAAAGACGCGGGACGAATCTGTCATCCCGACATATTCGATGGTTCCGAATCCTCTGACCACATGGCAGTTGCTGACCATCCAGCTCGCGTCATTCTGCTTCATCAGAAACGCAGAGCCGCACTCACGGTGGTCGCTTCGAACCGTAAACAGGCAGTCGTCCAATGAGCCGCCAAAGGCCTGTTGTCCGGCCGCAAAAAAAACAAGAACTGCCAGCCGGAGTTTCATCGAATATCCACATTAACCGGAGCCATATATTCCCATTTAGTGGAAGGAGGAACCCCGGAACTTTTATAGTCCCGCTCGATCCGCTCGCCATACGGCGTGAAGCGGTGCACCTTAACAAAAATCCCGTTATTCCGCCCCTGGCTGATTGGATTAACATCCGACGGAAAATTCACATCATAATCCTCCAGCCCGATCGTCACCGACTGCGCCTTCGACGTGATAATTTCAGGCAACTCGACAGGAATCTCTTTGGATTCGCCCGGCATCAGCACCGGGATCTCCACCATTCCGACGATCCGGTAATCATCCGGGAAATCCTTGGGAAACATCAAGATAACCTGCTCCGCAAACGACTGATACTCAACGATCAGATTTTCCAGAGGAAAACTGCCCTTATTGGTCAGCGTGATGGTGCGAGAAGTCGACTCAGAGATCACACCGCTGATTTTCCCTTTTCTCCTCGAATCGTCGTCAGATGTTACATTGACGACTGCTCCCTCAACAAACTTCTCGACCGAACGGCCATCCTTGACCTCAATTTTAAATTGGGTCGATTCAAACAGGTGATCCGTCAGCGCACTCTGCACAAAAACACGATCCAACTCAGTCAGCTTCGCCAGAGGTATGCTTTTCGAAAGTTCTCCATCCTTAACCCCAAGCGTTTGCTGGGACGCCAAATACTGAAGAGAAGTCACCTGATACGAGGATCCGTCAAGGGTCTTTACCTTAAAATTTCTCTTTGGCACCTTCACTGTATCGCACGTTGCCTTGAAAAATTCAGTCAGACTCACCGCATAATTCGTTTTCGCCGTATCCTGCCCCTTAACCGGCTTACGAACCGAAAAAAACAAATTGCCGTAGCTCTGCATTGCGGCATATACATCCCGGGCACGGTTGCGAAGAAATTCTGCGACAGCCTTCTGCGCAGCGGCATCCCCGTTTTGTGCCGCCGAACAAAGCTCTTCAAAACTGAGCGTCGCAGCCGCGCCGCCCCCAGCCCCTTTTTTCTTAACAGCCTTTTCTGAAGGCTTTTCCAGAGCCTCCGTTGCGGTAGCAAACGCCGGCATCGGAGATTTCTGTGCCTTTCCAATCATCTCTTCAATGGTCGCCGCATCACCGCTCAACATAACCAAT
>CAYNOR010000034.1:0-13127 GCA_964398915.1 uncultured Verrucomicrobiota bacterium | reverse complement strand
TACTCACTTCGGAATCTCTCCTTTCCAAAGTGACAACCTATATCAGGACCGGACACTCCGCCCCCTGACCCCTGACTCCTGACCTCTGTTCTCTGCCCCGGCGGACAGTTTCCATTTGACCGGAGCAAGGCCGGATGCAAGGATACGCGCTCAATCTTATCCGGAACCAAGGAGTGTATGGGATATGAGTGACTGGATTGGCCATGAATGCGGCATCGCCGCGATCCGGCTTTTAAAGCCGTTCGAATATTACGTCGAAAAGTACGGTTCACCTGCTTTTGCGATCAATCGTCTCTATCTGCTGATGGAAAAGCAGCATAACCGCGGCCAGGACGGTGCCGGTGCGGCGGTGATTAAAATCGATGTTGAACCGGGTAAGCCGTTTATTTTTCGCTCCCGTTCGGCGGAAAAGGATCCGATTGCGAAGGTGCATCAGGAGATGCTCAGCGATCTGGCGCAGTCACAGGCTGAGAATCCGGCGTATGCGGATGATCCGGTCTGGCTGAAGCGTAATGCAAAATTTGCCGGCGAATTATTGCTGGGCCATCTGCGCTACGGCACACGCGGTCGCGGCGGCCTTGATTTCTGCCACCCGTTCCTGCGTCCGAGTAACTGGCGCAGTCGTAATCTGGTGCTGGCCGGTAATTTTAATCTGACCAATAACGACGAGCTTTTTGAAGCGCTGGTGGAACTGGGACAGCATCCAATCGATGAAACCGACACGGTGATGGTGCTGGAGAAGATCGGGCACTTCCTCGACGAAGAAAACGACCGGCTTTTCCGCGAATTCCGCAAGGAGGGGTTTGATCGTGCGGTGATTTCAGAAAAAATTGCCGATCATCTTGATTTGGTGACCGTGCTGAAGCGTGCGGTGAGAAATTTCGACGGCGGTTACACGATGGCGGGCATTATTGGTAACGGCGATCTGTTTGTTATGCGCGATGCCTGCGGCATCCGTCCGGGGTTCTTCTATCAGGACGATGAATTCGTGGTGGTGGCTTCTGAGCGGCCCGCGATTCAGACGGCATTTAATGTGTCGATTGATGCGGTTCAGGAAATCAAGCCGGGTCACGCACTGATTGTCCGCCGGAACGGCGAGATTCTTCACGAACAGATTTCGGATGTGCAGGAAATCCGGCCGTGCTCTTTTGAGCGCATCTATTTTTCGCGCGGTACCGACCGCGATATTTACGGCGAGCGCAAGCAGCTGGGCCGCCAGCTTACCGAGCCGGTGCTTAAGGCGGTGGACTACGATCTCGATAACACGGTGTTTTCTTACATTCCGAATACCGCGGATGCTGCGTTCTACGGATTAATGGAAGGTGCCAAGGCCTATGTGGCTGAGCGGGCGCGGTATCATATTCTGCATGAACGCAACCTGACGGCCGAGCGGATCACCGAGTTGGTTAACTATCAGCCGCGCATGGAAAAGATTATGACGAAGGACGCTAAACTGCGGACTTTTATCACGGCCGATTCCGACCGCCGCGAACTGGTTTCGCTGGTTTACGACACGACCTACGGCGTGGTGAAGCCGACCGACACGCTGGTGATTCTGGACGACTCCATCGTCCGCGGCACAACGCTCCGCGAAAGTATTCTGCGGATTCTCGACCGGCTGAGTCCGAAAAAAATAGTCATCGTTTCCTCGGCGCCCGAAATCCGTTATCCCGATTGCTACGGCATCGATATGTCCAAACTCAAAGATTTTGTAGCCTTTCAGGCGGCGGTGGCGCTGACAAAGGAGCGCGGACGCGAGGATGTGTTGAAGCAGATTTACGATGCCTGCAAAGCGAGTCTCAATCTGCCGCGTGATCAGGTGAAGAACGAAGTCAAAGCGCTCTACAACCCGTTCAAACCGCATGAAGTGGAAGCCAAAATCGCGCAGATCTTGCGGCCTGCGGATCTTAAGGCACAGTTTCAGGTGATTTATCAGAGTGTTGAAGGTCTGCATGCCGCCTGCCCGAACCATAAAGGCGACTGGTATTTTACCGGCGACTATCCGACGCCCGGCGGCAACCGCGTCGTCAACCGCTCCTTCGTTAACTTTATGGAAAACAGCGACGCGAGGGCCTATTAAAAATGGAAACGAGACCGAAGCTGACAGACTTTGACCTGTTCCTGTGCGGCAAAGGAACGCATTACCGTACGTATGAAAAGCTCGGAGCACACCTGCTGGAAGAGGACGGAAAGAAGGGTGTCTATTTCGCGGTCTGGGCTCCGAATGCGCAGCACGTCAGCGTGATCGGTTCGTTCAATAACTGGGAAGCCTGGATTCATCCGATGCGTGCCATCGGCAGTTCGGGTATTTGGGAGCTGTTCATTCCGGGCGTCAAAGAGGGCGATCAGTATAAATTTGAAATCAAAGGGCCGCAGGGTTTTTGGGCGCAGAAGGCCGATCCGTATGCGTTTGCCGCCGAAGTGCGTCCACGCACAGCTTCCGTGGTGTGCGATCTCGGCCGCTATCAGTGGAACGATGCGGCATGGATTGATCAGCGCGGGCAAACGAAGTGGCACGAAAAACCGATCAGTGTCTATGAAGTTCATCTCGGGTCGTGGAAGCGCAAAGTGGAAGAAGGTAATCGATGGCTGACGTATCGCGAGCTGGCCGAACAGCTGATTCCGTATGTCAAAGAAACGGGCTATACGCATATCGAACTGATGCCGATTGCCGAGCATCCGTTTGACGGCTCGTGGGGTTATCAGACCGGCGGCTACTTTGCGCCGACTTCGCGGTTCGGTTCGCCCGATGATTTCCGCCATTTCGTCGACCGCTGTCATCAGGAAGGAATCGGCATCATCCTTGACTGGGTTCCCGCGCACTTTCCGAAAGATGCGCACGGACTCGGTTATTTTGACGGAACACATCTTTATGAACATGCCGATCCGCGGCTGGGCGAGCACATGGACTGGGGCACGCTGATTTTCAACTACGGACGCAACGAAGTCAGCGGCTTTCTGCTTTCTAATGCCATCTTCTGGGCGCGCGAATATCACCTCGACGGACTGCGCGTGGACGCGGTTGCCAGTATGCTTTATCTCGACTATTCCCGCGAAGCCGGGCAGTGGATTCCTAATAAATACGGCGGGCGTGAAAATCTCGAAGCGATTGAATTTCTCAAACACTTCAACAGCATGGTGCATGCGGAATGCCCCGGCTTCCTGACCTTTGCCGAAGAATCCACCGCCTTCCCGCAGGTTTCGCATCCCGTTGATCTCGGCGGTCTGGGCTTCGACTTCAAGTGGAACATGGGATGGATGAACGATACGCTGAAATATTTCAGCAAAGATCCGGTACACCGCAAATACCATCAGGGCGACCTGACGTTCTCTATGATCTACGCCTTCACCGAAAACTTTATCCTGCCGTTCTCACACGACGAAGTCGTCCACGGCAAAGCCTCGCTGCTCGACAAGATGCCCGGTGACTTCTGGCAGAAATTTGCCAACATGCGACTGCTCTTCGCCTACATGTTTGCACATCCCGGTAAAAAACTGCTCTTCATGGGCTGCGAAATCGGCCAGTGGCGCGAATGGGATGCCGCGACCAGTCTCGACTGGAACCTGCTGGCCTACGATCCGCACCGGAAACTCAAAACGCTGGTAGCGAAACTGAACGGCCTCTATACCGGCGAAGCCGCGCTCTACGACATTGAATCCTCCTGGCAGGGATTCGACTGGATTGACTTCCACGATGCGGAAAGTTCTGTGATTTCCTTTTTGCGTAAGGGGCGAGACCCGCAGGAAATTATTGTTTGCATCCTCAACCTCACACCGACACCGCGTCCCGGCTACCGCATTGGACTGCCGGAAGCCGGCGGCTGGAAAGTTATCCTTAACACCGACGCTTCGGTTTACGGCGGCAGCAATTCCGGCCCGAAAGAAGGCGCTGACTACGACGCGCACCACCTGCCGTGGCACGGTAAAGGATTCTCCGTCCAGCTCGACCTCCCGCCGCTCGGCGTCTTGATGCTCAAGTTCCTGCGGTGAGTTTAATTTGAGTCCGTGTCTTTAGATTTTTTCTGCGGCGCAGCGTCTTCTTCCGGTTTCTTTCCGGTTGTAAAATCGAGATAGCCTTTTATGGTTTCTTTGTAGAGGTCGTCGGTGAGAAGCCAATCCTCGTAGAGTCGGACGGCCTGTTTGATCTGAGTTGCAACCTGCTTCTGTTCAGGAGTTAAGTTCTTGAGATTTCCCTGATACAGAGAGATGTCCGGTTCCGCCGGCCGGGCCCGTACAGGCGGTGACATGGAGTGCTCGTACCGGTAGATGACGAGTTCCTGCGCGGGGACGAGATGCCTCCATAAAAAGGCCTGCATCCAGTCTTCAGCCGGGATCGCCTGCCGGGTTTTTTGTTTACCATCGAGTTGTGCAGTTCCGGTGATTACAGCCGGAACAATTCCTTTCAGCTTCTTGCCGGTGTAGCGGATGGCGAACGGGATTTTTTCGGCTTCGGCCGGGAGCGTGACCGGCTTGGCCTCAAAGCCGGCGACCGGTTCCGTGAGGCGCAGGGTGATCGGCCCGTTGAAGCCGTCCTTGCGGATGGCGTAAATGTTTACGGATGCGTTGTTGCCGCGGAGATCGAAGTGGGACGGTTCGGTGCGCAGGGCGAAGTCGGGTTGCGGCGGACTGAGGCGCAGGCGGTACGTACTGGCGGGGCCGCCGTGATGTGCGGTGTCGGTCAGGCCGACGTAGTAGATCCCGTCGGCGGGAAGTTCGGTTCTGATGTATGAGTCGGCATGGTGGGTGTTCAGTCCGGAGCCCGGATCGCTGTGGTCGTCGTTGATGGCGATCATCCGGCCCTCACTGTCGGTCAGCGTAAGCAGTGAATCGAGCGGCGAGTCGAGCCGTCTGGCATTGACTTCGGCGACCAGAATGTCGCCTTTTTGAGCGGTGAACCGGAATACATCCTGATCGCCGGGGGTTTCAATCCGCCCGTTGATGATGACAGGCAGCGTTACCTCCTGTGCAGTCTGCCGGTTGTTGTTTGATTGATTCTCCAGGCACTCGGGCAGGGTGTCGAGGGCGAAGGGGATGAGATTGGAGCGAACGTCTTCCAGTTCGGCACGGACAGGGTGAAGGCCCGCTTCGGCTTTAGGTCCGGGCGGCACCAGCTTTGCATTGTCCAGATTCCATCCGTTCATCTCGGCAGAGATATTTTCTCCGGCGCGGGCGCCGGGAGGGAAGAGGCTCGTGATGAACGGGGTCTGCCCGATGGTGATGCGGTAAACAAAATCCTCACGGCCGCGGTAGATCGCGTCGGTGATCGAAAGGCCGTATTCTCCTGTTTTCGGGATTTCGCACAGAATGACCGGATCGGGCTTGAACCGATAGTCGTCGTTATAGGCAATTTGATCGCCGGCGGCATTGTGCAGGGAGAGCACCGGTTGAAACCATCCGGGAACGGCATCGGCAATATAGGGAATAAGCTGACGGGCCAGAGTGGAGATGACCAGGCGGTCCCCCTTGTTGGCAGAAAAGCGGTAGCGGTTGATTTCTCCGGATGCGATTTGTCCATTGACGGTGCAGGGGGCGGTGACTGAAGTTTCCTCATCTTTTACAGCTCGTTTACGCAGGGCCAGCTGTTCTTTGCCCAGCGTTTGAAAGCGGGATATTTTCATGGGCGGCAGGGAGAATTCCGGCAGGCGGCCGACATAGAAAAGAAGCGGATTGGAGATGCCGGTCTGGGTCATGATGCGAATTTCACGCGGGCCCGGCGCGGCGTCTTCGTCGACGGTAATTTCAAGCAGGACAACTGTGGCGAGCGATTCGCTGGCGGGCTGGCGGACATATTCGGCCAATCGCAGTTCAATCTGTTCTTTAATTTTTTTGGTTGTTTCGTCCTGCTCGGATTTGTTTTTTTTAAAGAGTTGCAACTGTTCGTTGACCAGACGGTAATCCTGTGGACTGAGCCTGCGGAAGCTGTCGATCAATTTTGAATGAACACCCTGGCCGGAGACAACGGCGTCGCAGGCTCCGTCGAGCCGCTGTCCACCGAGCCGGACCGCGAAGGTGGTTCCCTGCTGTCCGCCGGCCGGATAGACGTACCCGATGTAGGCGCGCTTTTCTGCCTGTGCCGACGCCTCGTTCGCCTGAAGCGCAAGCAGTCCGGAGATCGCCGCCGTCAGGAGTTTTTTTATGATTTCGTTCATCCGGTATTTTATCATTTTGTTTCTCTACATGATTTCCGTCAACAGACCGCCGGATTTGATCGTGTCGGAAACTTCAGGCAGAACGCGGGCCTCCAGCCCGAGCGGATGCGGCAGCAGGGAGGCCGGGTCGATGCCTCCCAGCCGGTAGATGCTGCCGAGCAGATCCACCGGATAGACCGGACGTTCGCTGACTTTTTCGCCCTTTGCATCGGAAGAGCCCACGACCGCACCGCCGCGGAAACCGCCTCCAGCCACGAGCGCCGAGAAGACCGCGCCGTAGTGATTGCGTCCGCCGTTCCACGGCGGCTGCCAGTCTATTTTCGGGCCGCGGCCGAATTCACCGCAGCACCAGACCAGTGTACTTGAAAGCAGTCCGCGGGCCGCCAGGTCTTCCAGCAGGGCCGCCAGTCCTTTATCAAGATTCGGGCACTGCTGACGCATCCGTGCAAAGTGACCTTTGTGAGTGTCCCAGCCGCCGGGATAATTGATCACGACGTACGGCACGCCGGTTTCGACCAGCCGGCGGGCGACCAGACATTCCTGCCCGAAGGTGTTGCGTCCGTAGCGGTCGCGCAGTTTGTCATCTTCATTGGAAAGGTTGAATACTTCCTTTCCTGAACCGAGGATTAACTCATAAGCCTGATCCTCGGCGATGCGGGCATCTTTCAGTACGGCCGAGGTCATGGCCTGTCCAAGCAGATCGGTTTTTCTGAGCAACTCGCGCCGGGCGGCCTGCCGTTCATCGCTGATCCCCTTAGCGATCACGCCTTCGACTTCAAAACGTGCTGCATTGGGATCGCCGCCGGTGGCGAAGGGTTTATACATCGGCCCCAAAAATCCCTCTTCGGAAAAGCGGCCTTGCGGCTGGGTCAGTACCGCGTAGGGAGGAATCAGTCCTTTGTAACCGGGATTTTTAAAGTAGGAAAAAACGGCTCCGATACTGGGGAAGGTGATTTTTTCATCGCTCGAGTGGCCGGTTTGCATGTAGTAAGCGGCGGTTTCGTGACCATTGATGCCGTGAGTCATGCTGCGGATCAGTGAATATTTATCAGCCTGTTTTGCCAGTTCCGGGAAAAGCTGTCCGATCTGAATACCGGACACATTGGTTGGAATGGCTTTCGGGAATTCGCCCATGTAGTCACGGCCGCTGTCCGGTTTCGGATCCCAGGTGTCGTTGTGAGACATGCCGCCCCACAGAAAAATCTGAATCACCGATTTGGCTTTTACCGGCAGCGATAAGGAAGGGGCCGCGGCCTGCAGTTTGTTGGAAAGCAGAACGCTGCCTGTTGCGCAGAGCCCGTATTTCAGTGCGTTGCGGCGGGTTATGTTCAGCGTTGTATTCATGTTGTCCTCTCCTAGTGACGATACAAAAATTCCGGACTGTTGAGTAAAGCCCAGACAATGTCGTTCCAGTCGTTTTGCTGTTCCGGATTAGCGATTTTGCCTTGTTTTTTCGGTTTTTCTTTTCCGGGGGTCCCGGACGTTCCGGCCGGAAGCGGTTTTTTCAGGGCGGCGAGGTTCCCGTACGACATGACGATTTGGTTTTCTTTTTTAGTCGGACGGCGCGACAGGATCGTCAGGTATAGATTCTCAATGATCTTATCCGGGGGAATTTTTGCCGAAGTCAGCGCTTTGATTTTCGGACCTTTTTCGATTTTTTCCTGAATATGGCCTGAATTCAACAGATGAAGGCGCTGGGATGACGTCGTGGTGTTGTCCCGTTCGTCCGACATACCGGTGGCGCGCGCGGAGCGCCCGAAGAGTGCGAGAAATGAACTGGTTATACTGCCATCGGCGATGGAAACAGCGGACTGATCTTTTGGAATGTAGGTAAAGGGTTCGGGAATGGCGCTGGTGTATAGATCGGAGCTGCCTGTGATGCTGTTGATTGCGTCGATCAGCACCTCGGCTTCCAGACGCCGGAGCGGGTAAAAGGCAAATTGTGCGGCGGCGGACGGATCGCTGCTGCTGGCGATAGAGGAAAGCTGGTAGGTCTTTGAGTTCAGGATCAGACGGTAGAGATAGCGCAGATCATATTGATGAACCGCGAAGTCCTTTTCCAGCCAGGCCAGCAGTTCGGGGTTGGAGGGGGGATTGTCTTTACGAAAGTCGTCCGGTTCATGAACGATGCCGCGGCCTAACAGCCAGGCCCAGACCCGGTTTACGATACAGCGGGAGAACCAAGGGTTTTCCGGGGTAATCAGCCAGTCGGCAAATACTTCGCGCGGATCGCGGTCCGGAGATAGAGTGACCTTTTTGCCGTCGGGAAATGCAGTTTGAACCGGACTGCGCGGTGTCGCAGAAACCTGTGCGACGGCTCCGGTCATGGACGTAGTGATCCTATCCTTGCCGGGAGCGCTGTTGGCCTTGTCCGCAGCGGTGCCGAACGGATCCCAGAAAACAGACTCCTCTTTCCACTCGCTGGTCGGTTTATAGCCTATCTGGGAAAAAAAGAGGGTCATATCCTCCAGTTGTTTTTCCGGCCACGACTCGGCGCGGACGCCCATAAAGGTCAAGGCCGCTGTCGTGGCAATTCCTTTAGGGGTTTTGTTTTGCATCGCACGATAAAAATTCACCGGACCGACCCGGAAATTGCTGCCGCTGGCTGTGAGCATTTCGCGAACAAACCGGTCGTATGGTTTGTTATTAGCAATCGAGGTGCGAACCCAATGGTGATAAGCCTGTGCCGCATTCGGCCACAGATTGACCGGGAACTCCGCCTTGATGCGTAGCACGTCGCCCCATTTCATCGCCCAATAGTCGGCAAACTCATCCCTCGCCAGCAGTTCGTCAATCAGTTCGCTCCGTTTGGTTGAAGAATCGGGCTTGTCGAGAAACTCCGCCGCTTCTTTGGCAGAGGGCAGTTTACCGATCACGTCCAGATAAACCCGGCGGATAAACACTTCGTCAGAACAGAGCACAGGCTGAATGTTTATCTTTTCCAACTGAGTGAAAACCAGCTGATCAATCCGGCCCGCGGGTTCCGGCCGGGACGGATGTTCCAGGATCTCCGATGGATCTTTTGCCTTAACCGTGCTTAGGCCGGTGCAAAGGATTGTAAAGATAAACACACTACATTTCATCATTTTGGATTCATCCCTGAAAAGAGTCCAGCCTGCGAAAACCTTCCCAGTATGTTTTAGATCAGGCAAAAAGGCGCTTATAAAAAAACGTAAAGCATCGGTTTTTATTGCACTGGAATTAATACAAATACCGCGGTGATACAAAATCGGTCTGACCGGGTCAGTTTTGTCATATGGATCTGCTGAATAATACAAGTATGTAATTTACAGCTGTCTGGCAGCCGGGGGGTTATCCGCAGGTAAATAGTTTTAATCCATTCATTACCAATTATTTAAACATGTTTTTCCCGTTTGGGGTTTAACATAAGGCATAGAACGTGCTTTTCCCTTATCTTTACTTTGCGCCCGAAACAAGACGCTGACAAACGGAGGGAAACAATTATGTGGTTTAAAAAAAGGTGGCGCTTATTCGTTGTTACGGTTTTGTCAGCATTTCTGCTGGCTGGTACCGCGCAGGCGGCGGAAGGCGCGCCCGATGAGCTGGCACAGTCGTCTAATACGCTGTTTATTTTAATCGGCGCAATTATGATTCTGGCGATGCACGGCGGGTTTGCTTTTCTGGAAGTGGGTTCAGTCCGCCGTAAAAACCAGGTGAACGCGCTGAATAAGATCATCTGCGAGTGGAGCTTTTCAACGATTGTTTACTTTCTGATCGGCTACCCGATTGCGCGCGGCATTTCCTTTCTGGTGCCGGTTTCAGACATGACGGCGAACCACGGATTTGAGTATGTGAAATTCTTCCTGCTGCTCGGCTTTGCGGCCTGTGTTCCGGCGATTATTTCCGGCGGCGTGGCGGAGCGCGCGAAGTTCTGGACCAATTCGCTGGCGGGCGGCATTTTTGTTGGTCTGATTTATCCGCTGGTCGAAGGTTCGCTGTGGGGCCGGTTCTCGAATACACTGGCTGGCGCGACCGGCTGGCTGGCGACGAATTTTGGCGCGCCGTTCCATGATTTCGCCGGTTCGGTGGTGGTGCACGCGGTCGGCGGCTGGCTGGCTCTCCCGGCCATTATGCTGCTGGGCGCGCGCCTGAAGCGCTACGAAAGCAACGCCATCAAGGTCAGCAGTATTCCGTTTCTCGCGCTGGGCAGCTGGATTCTGATTGTCGGCTGGTTCGGCTTTAACGTAATGAGCGCGGGCTCGATCGAATCGATTTCCGGGCTGGTGGCGATCAACTCGCTGATGGCGATGGTCGGTGGCACGATCGCGGCGATGCTGATTTCCAAAAACGACGCCGGGTTCGTGCATAACGGCGCGCTGGCCGGGCTGGTCGCGGTCTGCGCCGGTTCCGACCTTTATCATCCGGTCAGCGCGGCGGTGGTCGGCGCGATTGCGGGCGGCATCTTTGTTTTCCTGTTCGAAACGGAAACCGTTAAGTGGCAGGTTGACGATGTCCTCGGCGTCTGGCCGCTGCACGGCGTCTGCGGCGCGTGGGGCGGGATTGCCGCCGGTATTTTCGGTCAGCAGGCGCTCGGCGGCGTTGGCGGCGTCTCGTTCTTTTCACAACTGATCGTGACGGTCGCGGTGGTACTCTTCTGTCTGGTCGCCAGCACGGTGGTGTACGGTTTGATGAAAGTCACCGTCGGCATCCGGCTGAATCCGCACGAAGAACTGATCGGTTCTGATCTGGCGGTACACCGGATTGAAGCGCACCCGGAAGATGCGCTGTAGGAAAAGTCATCAGTTAAAAGTTAACAGAAAACAGTTGTCCGATAACAGATAACGGATAACTGAAATCACGGAAGGTCCTTTCGCCATGAAAATGATTATTGCGATTATTCAGCCGGAAAAACTCGAAGACGTTAAAGCGGCGCTGTTCAACGCCGAGGTGCATAAAATGACCGTCAGCCGCGTGCGCGGTTGCGGCCAGCAGCGCGGCTTTACCGAGCATTACCGGGGGCAGGTTCGCGCCGTCAACCTGATCGAAAAAGTGCGGCTCGAAATCGCCGTGAACGACGAATTTGTCGACATCACCATCAAAGCGATTATCAAAGCGGCCAAGAGCGGAAAAATCGGTGACGGCAAAATTTTCGTCATGCCGCTCGAACAGTGTATCCGCATTCGCACCGACGAAACCGGCTCAGAAGCTATCGGGTAAAATAATTTGGAGTGCTCCGGCAAACGAAGTGCGACGGAGCTTTTTTGCCGGCTGGTTGTGAAAAAGCGTCCTCGCGCCTCGCTTGCGTCCGCACTCCAGAGAGAATTTCGGCACGCCAGCCGTTTCGACCCGATTTTTCAACGACAACCTTACGAGACTCCGCCGCCCGCATTCGCACCGACGAAACCGGTTCAGAGGCTATTGGATAAGGCGATCTGAATTGCGGCAAACGACCGGGCGAAAGTTTTATTGTTACGGAAAATGCCGCTTGTTGTCACAAAAAAGCCGTTTTTAATCATACTTTTCTCATTACTTTTGTTGCCCGCAAGACATGTAACAGGTAGATTCCGGATCAGGTTTTCAAGTTGTTCAACGAAAGGAATCTCATCATGGCGCGTTCATATAACTTCAGTGCAGGTCCGTCGATTCTACCGGAAGAAGTCCTCAAAGAAGCTCAGGCCGAGTTGCTTGATTACAAAGGAACCGGTATGTCCATTATGGAGATGAGTCATCGCGGGAAAGAATATTCCGCCGTGCACGACGAAGCCGTCGCCAATCTGAAAACGCTGCTGAAGATTCCGGAAAATTACAGCGTCCTGTTCATGACCGGCGGCGCGACCACTCAGTTTTCGCTGATCCCGATGAACCTGCTCGGTGCCGGTCAGACCGCGGACTACATCAACGCCGGTTCGTGGGGAAGCGCCGCAGTTAAAGCAGCCAAGAAACTCGGCAAAATCAATGTAATCGCCGATACGTCCAAAGCCATTCCGACCTGCATGCCGAAAAACAGCGGGCTGAAATTCAGCGACGATGCCGCGTATGTCCACATCACCTCCAATGAAACGATCGCCGGAACGCAGGTTAAGGAATTTCCGAAAACCAAAGCGCCGCTGGTGGCCGATATGTCCTCGGACATTCTCTCGCGTCCGCTGGATGTCTCGCAGTTCGGTCTTATCTATGCCGGTGCACAGAAAAACCTCGCTCCGGCGGGCGTGACGCTGGTCATCCTTCGCAACGATCTGGCCGAACGCGCACCGGAAACGCTGCCGGAGCTGTTCCAGTACCGTGCTTTCATCGAAGAAAACTCGCTCAAGAACACGCCGCCGACCTTTTCGATCTATATCCTCGCGCTGGTCACCCGCTGGCTGATGGCCAAAGGCGGACTCGAAGGGATGCAGAAGATCAATGATGCCAAAGCGGCCAAGCTGTATGCCGCGATTGACGCATCCAGCTTCTACAAAGGAACTGCGGTGCCGGAAGACCGTTCGCCGATGAACGTCACGTTCCGTCTGCCGACTGAAGAGCTGGAAGAAACCTTCATCAAAGCGGCTTCTAAACTGGGAATGACCAGCCTGAAAGGGCATCGCTCCGTTGGCGGCATCCGCGCTTCAATCTATAACGCCTTCCCGGAGGCCGGTGTTGATGCACTCGTCGCCTTCATGAAAGAGTTCGAAGCGAAAAACGGATAAAGCTCAACGCCTGCTTGACCGGAAATCCGCAATCACATCCGTGTGCTTGCGGATTTTTTATCGCTACATTTCGACCCGGAAGGCGCACGGAAGTATCGTCGAAACGGCAACGCCTTATCCCGGGCGAACGCAATGAGATTCAGCGCGCGCAGTGGTGTTCGGCGCTGGATGCGCGGGACGAGTCGAATCCGGCTCTTTCAAATGACCTTACGCCTTCCGCGCCGGCGGCACCGCGACTCGAAGAGCTGAAGAAAAGGGCTGTCCAATATAAATTTTGGGTAGTGTCCTAAAAGTTCTGCAAAAAGAAAGGGTCATGGTATTTCCTGTTTAA
>CAYNOR010000033.1:0-13363 GCA_964398915.1 uncultured Verrucomicrobiota bacterium | reverse complement strand
CATACGGAGACATTAAACCATCTTTACGGTTTTTCAATCGTTAAATGCTCTAATCTGATCAATACCAATCAAATTGATCCCGTATCACAAATTACCGGTTAAAGAACATTGATGGATTTAATGAATGGGCAAGGCGGGACTCGAACCCGCATGCCGTGAGGCACAAGATCCTAAATCTTGCGTGTATACCAATTTCACCACATGCCCGTCAAAAGCCGCATAAGAGAATACAAAAATGCGTTCGCATACAAGGGTTTAATTGCCCATTTGAGAGGAAGTTGTTAGGCTGTTCCCAGAAACGAGGGCTTGGTATGAATGTTAAGATCAACTTTTTCGGCGCGGCGCAAAATGTTACCGGCTCCTGTTATCTGGTAGAAGCTGGCGGCACGCGAATTCTGGTGGATTGCGGGCTTTATCAGGAACGTGATCTGAAGGCCCGTAATTGGGATGCTTTCCCGGTTCCGCCGTCAACGATCCATGCGGTTCTGTTAACGCACGCTCATCTTGATCACTGCGGACGTCTGCCAAAACTGGTGAAGGATGGCTTTCGCGGGCAGATTTTCTGCACCCCCGCCACGGCGGAAATTGCACAGATCATCATGAAAGATTCTGCCTTCCTGCAGGAAGAGGATATAAAACACAAAAAAGCGCGCCACGAGAAACAGGCTAAAACCAGTCCCTTTCCGTATGAACCGCTTTACACGCAGGCCGATGTCGAAAAAACCGTTCCTCTGCTGACGCCAGTCCGTTACAACACCCCGGTTCAGGTCGGCCCCGGTATGTCAGCCGCTTTTCGCGAATCGGGTCATATTTTTGGTTCAACCAGTATCAAGCTGGTGGTTGAACAGGGCGGGACGTCGCGCTCCATTCTTTTTTCCGGCGATGTCGGTCGCTGGAATATGCCGATCATCAACGATCCGGAACAGTTCGATGATGCAGATTATGTTTTGATTGAATCCACGTACGGCGACCGCACGCATGGCGAAGTGAAAGATATCCCCGGCGAATTAGCACGCATCATTAACGAAACAAAAAAAGCAGGCGGTAATATTGTTATTCCGAGTTTTGCCGTCGAGCGTACGCAGGAACTGCTCTATCACCTCAACGCGTTGCAACGCGAAAACCGCATCCCTCACCTGTTTACCTTCGTCGACAGCCCGATGGCCATCAAGGTGACTGAAATTTTTAAGAAGCATCCTGAACTGTTCGATGAAGAAACGCGCAAACTGCTTCAGCGCGGACTTCATCCTTGCGATTTGCCGGGGCTGACCCTGTCCAACACGGTTGAGCAGTCTAAGGCGATTAATCATATCAAAGGGACGGCCATCATCATTGCCGGTTCGGGGATGTGTACCGGAGGTCGCATTAAACACCACCTCAAAAACAATCTCAGCCGCCCGGAGAGTACGATTCTGTTTGTCGGCTATCAGGCGGTCGGAACATTAGGCCGTACCATTCAGGATCAACCTGCCGAAGTTCGCATTTTCGGCGAAATACAACCGTTGCTCGCCCGGATCGAAAAAATATCCGGATTCTCGGCTCATGCCGACCGGGATGAACTTTTGCACTGGATCACGGCACTGAAAAAAACGCCGCGGCGTGTTTTCATTATCCACGGCGAACCCGATGCTGCCAACGCTTTCAAAAAATTTCTCAGCGAAAAAACCGGGTGGCCCTGCACCGTGCCGGAGTACCGGCAGGAAGTGGTTCTCAACTGAACAGCGCCCCATGATCGGAAACGGCATGGGGGATGATCGTTTCAGCTATGTCCGCTTGAGACCGCTGCATGATAGCGTTTGCTAAAAACAGGGAACGTTATGTCAGATATCTGCACGCTTACTTTCATGGCTCCTCTTTCAGGCCCGCTGGTGGCTTTGCAGGATGTCCCTGACCCGGTGTTTGCCCAGAAACTGGTCGGCGACGGGATTTCCATTGATCCCGTGACGAACCGGCTGTTGGCCCCGTGCGCTGGTAAAATTACCCAGCTTCATCCGTCGCAGCACGCGGTGACGATTATGACGGAGTCCGGCCTTGAGCTGATGCTTCATATCGGCATCGATACGGTGAACCTGAAGGGCAAGGGATTCACCGCCCATATCAAAGAAGGCTCGCAGGTTTCCATTGGAGATGTGCTGATCGATTTCGATATGGATTACGTGGGGCTGAACGCGAAAAGCCTGCTGACGCAGATGGTGGTGACAAACGGCGAGCAGGTCAGTTACCGGTATTGCTCCGGTTTCGTTGAGGCCGGTAAAGACTGCGCGTTCGAAGTTGTGCTGAACCGTGCGGGCGAAGAGAAAAAAGACGAATCCCGGTCCGGGGAAGAGGTGCGTTCAGAGCCGGTTCGCATTCTTAATCCGGCTGGCCTGCACGCCCGGCCGTGCGCGGTACTTGCCCACGGAGCGAAGGCCTTCAGGGCGGCGGTAGAGATTCTTTGCGGCGACCGGAAGGGCAATGCCAAGAGTTCAACGGCACTGATGAAAATGGACATCGCCAAAGGCGATTATGTTTTGATTCAGGCACGCGGCAACGACGCGGCGGCGGCGGTTGCGGCATTGGAGGCGCTGATTCGCACCGGCCTCGGTGAGTCTGTAGCCGCAGATCCGGCCGTGCCGGAAGCAGAGGGCGTGCTCCCGCCAAAGATAACCGGAATCTGTGCATCCAGCGGCCTGGCCGCCGGCATCGTTTTTAAACTCAGAACGCCGGTGTATGAGGTTGATGAATTTTCCTCCGGCGATCAGAAGAACGTTTTGGAGTCCGGACTGGCGGATGCCCGCCGAGAAATCCAGACCTTGATGGCGGCCCCGGACCGCGGTGAGGGCGATATCTTCAACGCGCATCTCGAACTGCTGGACGATCCGGAGCTTCTGGAGACGGCGTATGCAGAGATTGCACGGGGGAAAAGCGCGGCGTTCGGCTGGCAGAAGGCTTTTACCGTGCAGGCCGAAAGTCTGGCCCGGTTGCAGAACGAAATGCTGGCGGCGCGCGCCGTCGATTTGCGCGATGTCGGACGGCGCACCCTGCGGATTATTCTCGGGCAGGCGCACGAAGCGGTTGTTTTCCCAGAGAAATCAATTGTGTTTGCCGAAGAGCTTACCCCGTCCCAGACGGCATCGCTGGATCGTACAAAGGTGAGAGGTCTATGCACCGTCAACGGAGGAGCGCTTTCACATACGGCCATTCTCGCCCGCTCGATGGGCATCCCTGCGCTGGCCGGTTTACCGGAGCGGGCGTTGCAAATTGCTGACGGCACACACGTGGTGCTGGATGCTTCGAAAGGTATTCTTGAAATTGATCCTTCGGCGTCTCGGCTGGCGGAAGTCGAACGGGCGATGAACCGTTTCGCTGAAAAAAACCGGACGGATGCGGTGAATTGTCAAAAGCCGGCGGTGACGCAGGACGAAGTCGCTGTGGTTGTCGCCGGAAATGCCGGCAGTGCGGATGATGTGGCGACGGCGCAGAGATTCGGTGCCGACGGGATCGGTCTGTTGCGCAGTGAATTTCTGTTTCATGGCCGGTCTAATCCTCCGGATTCCGGGGAGCAGGAGTCGGTGTTCCGCAGCATGGTCAAAGTGCTCGATGGAAAGATGCTGACCGTCCGGACATTGGATGTCGGCGGTGATAAGCCCCTGTCGTATCTACCGATTCCGAAAGAGCAGAATCCATTTCTTGGCGAGCGAGGAATCCGCATCTGCCTGAATCATCCCGAGCTGTTCCGTCAGCAACTGCGTGCGGTGCTGGCCGCATCCCAAGACGGTCCGGTTGAAGTGATGTTTCCAATGATTACGACGCTGGCAGAATTTCGACAGGCGAAAGAGCTGCTTGAAGAAGAGCGGATCAAGCTGGGTGTGCCGTCGGTAAAGGTCGGTATAATGGTGGAAGTTCCCGCCGTGGCCGTGATGGCAGACGCTTTTGCCCGAGAGGCGGATTTCTTTTCGATAGGAACAAACGATCTGGCACAGTACACCCTGGCGGTTGATCGAGGGCATGCCAAACTGGCGGCGCTATCCGACGGGTTGAGTCCGGCTGTTCTGGCCTTGATTGCACAGACCGTTGCGGCGGCAAAAAAACACAGCAGGCCGGTCAGTGTATGCGGCGGACTCGCGGCAGACCCGCAAGCCATTCCGCTCCTGGTCGGGCTGGGTATTGAAAAGCTCAGCGTGCCGCTTCCCTGCGTGCCTGCGGTCAAAGCGCAGATTCGTGAATTGAATTTTGCGAATTGCCGGAAGCTGGCTGAAGAGGCGCTAAGCCTCGCCGGCGCATCCGAGGTTCGTGCTCTGACGGCGTCTTTCAACAATTAATCCGGGAGATTGAGATGAAGAAAACTGGTTTTATAGACAAACTGAGTACAGTCCCTAAAGGCCTTTTCGGGAATCTGCAGAAACTGGGCAAGGCGCTGATGCTGCCGGTTTCGGTACTGCCGGCCGCAGGGATCCTGCTGGGCATCGGTGCGGCCGATCTGCCGTTTATTCCGCACGGCGTATCGACTTATATGCAAACCGCCGGCGGCGCGATCTTTGGAATTCTTCCGCTGCTTTTTGCAATCGGCGTAGCGCTTGGATTCACTGAAAACGACGGCGTGGCGGCGCTCGCCGCGATGGTCGGTTACTTTGTGATGATTTCGACGATGGGCGTTATGGCCGCCACGCTGGGCTTCGAAACCAAAGCGATCATGGGCATTCCGTCGGTCGACTGCGGCGTACTTGGCGGGATTCTTTCCGGCGGGATGGCCGCCGCGCTGTTCAATAAATATTACCGGATCAAACTGCCAAGCTATCTCGGCTTTTTCGCCGGCAAGCGGTTCGTGCCGATTGTCACGGCGCTCTGCGCGATTTTTCTCGGGTTGGCGCTGAGTCTGGCCTGGCCACCGGTCGGCAAACTGATCAAAGTTTTTTCGATCTGGGCCTCGGCGGAAAGTCCGGAGCTGGCCTTCGGAATTTACGGTGTTGTGGAGCGGCTACTGATTCCGTTCGGGTTGCACCACATCTGGAATGTGCCCTTTTTCTTTGAAGTAGGAGAGTTCACCAAAGCAAACGGTGAGGTGATACACGGTGAAATCCAGCGCTATCTTGCGGGTGACCCGACGTCCGGCAATCTGGCGGGCGGCTATCTGTTTAAAATGTGGGGACTGCCAGCCGCCGGGTTTGCCATCTGGCACGCCGCCAAACCTGAAAAGCGTGCGCTGATCGGCAGTATCATGATTTCGGCGGCGCTGACTTCCTTTTTGACCGGTATCACAGAACCGCTTGAATTCGCATTTATGTTTGTTGCGCCGCTGCTGTATCTGATGCACGCCGTGATGGCCGGGCTGGCGTACATGACCTGTATTCTGATTGGTGTTAAACACGGCATGACGTTTTCGCACGGGTTCATTGATTTTGTCGTGCTGTTTGGTAAATCCACGAACGGACTCTGGCTGCTGGTTCTCGGTCCAATCTGGGCGGCGATGTATTATTTCCTGTTCAGTGCCGCAATCCGGATGTTCCGCTTGAAAACACCCGGACGAGAAGACGAGATGGTTGAACACAGTACTGTTGATTCGTCAGGAAAGGGCGGGCTGGCGCTGCAACTGATTCTGGCCTTCGGCGGACGCAAGAATCTAAAAACCCTGGATGCCTGCATTACCCGCCTGCGGATCAGCGTGAACGACATCGCGAAAGTGAACAAAGATACGCTCAGGCAAATGGGTGCGGCGGGCGTTATGGTGGCCGGCAATAACGTTCAGGCGATTTTTGGAACCCGCTCGGAAAATCTGAAAACCGATATGCAGATTTATCTGAAGACCGCCGGAGCTGAAGCCGATCAGCCCGGGTCGCTGGCTATCCCCTCCTCTGCCGCGCCGGACGCCGAAGCTGAACCGGCGGCGGACGTGGTGAATGCCGGAGAAAGCATCGCAGGGCCTTTGCTGGTTGCGCTGGGCGGGAAAACGAACGTCAAGGATGTGACAGCCTGTGCCCACACCCGGCTGCGCGTCACCTTGAACGATTCGCGCAAGCTGGATGAAAAAGGCTGTTCTGCATTGGGCGTGCGCGGCGTGGTGCGTCAGGCTGACGGGGTTTGCCATCTGATTCTCGGCGACGGCGTGGAAGCCTGTGTGGAAGAGCTGAACCGTTTATGTTTTTGAAAAAGCGGTAAGACGTTATAGCCGAACTGCCGGGATCAAGATATCATGACCGGCGTGATCAGCCTCTATGAATCTAATGACGTAAGTCCCGAAGCGGTAGCTGGGACTTGCGTTTATCGTCCGGTTCAGACCATTCTGGATCAAAGCGCTGGTTGCGGGCTGACGGTTTTCTCGCCGCAGGCAGGAGTCTCCATCCAGCCGCGGGCCAATGTACAGCCCTGTCGGATCGAATTTTTCTGTCTGGGGCAGGTTGTTTCCGGGAACGGCTGGTTCTGGACCGAAGCGGGCGGACGATTGCCGTTTTCTGCGCCGCAGATCTTTTTTATGCGTCCGGGTCAGGTACATGACTGTGCCGCCGGTAAAAGCGGGATGACTATCGATCGGATTTTCTTTTGCGGTGCGCTGGCCGATTCTCTTTTCAACGCCGGCACGCCGGATGCCGGCCTCCACGGATGCGCATCGATCCGCAGACTGTTACCGGTTATTGAACACACCTCCATGAGCACGCCGGAACACCGTTTACGGGCGGTATCCGGAATCATAGATATGCTGGCGGATCTGACCGGCGGGTCGCCGTCCGGCGGGCCGCTTTTAGACGAATTACAGATCGACCGCCTATGCGCCGAGCTGAAGCGCAAACCCGAAAAATGGTGGGACGGCGCGCAAATGGCTTCGTTTTGCAACCTCAGCGAAGCGCACTTGCGCCGCCTGTTTAAAGTTCACACCGGACTTTCTCCGAAAGCTTATCAGGATCGAATGCGCGCCGAAAAAGCTCAAGAGTTTCTAAAAAATGGATTCAGCGTTCGTATGGTGTCTGAGATTCTCGGCTACTCCGACCCGTACCACTTCAGTCGTCGATTCAAATCCATTCTTGGCTACTCGCCTAGCGATTACCTTTCTCTGTGAAAACCGAGATTCTCTGCACCGTGCCGGAGTATCAACAATCCATCACACTGGATTAGCCGGGGCCGGCGATTGAAAAATCATGAGATTGCGGGTGTAGAAAGAGGCAACACCCGCGGCGGTCCAGACGGGTTGCCATGCGGCGACAAGGTCATCTGCCGGATGCATGCCGCAGGCCAGGAAGTGATCCGCCCAGTATTGGCGGGGTTGTTCATTGATGTGGCCAATGCCGCCTTGGCCGGGCTGTGCCGCAGTGAAAATGACAACCGGCGCGAGCGAACAGAGCAGCGCAATATAACGGTCGGACGCATCATCAGGGAGGTGCTCGGCTGTTTCCATGCTCACTGCAACATCAAAACACCCCGTGCAGGCCCGGCGTCCGGTAGTGATGTCAAAACGGCGGGTGTTGAGTCCGCGGGCGTTGGCAATATTGAGTCCGGACTCGGATGAATCCAGTCCAAGCAGCTGGCGTACGCCGAGTTTGCGCAACGCGACGAGCAATGCACCCGATCCACAGCCCACATCAACAACCGATTTCGGATGAAAGGTCTCTATAATGGACTTCGCCATTTGCGGAGCGCTACGTTGCGCATACGGCTCAACCGTAGTCTGGTAATAACAAGGCGAATAAATGTCATCGTGGTCACCGATTTTTTCCATGACACGAAAAGCCAGATGGTGAAGCGGACTGGCCTGGCGAAGTGGGCGCGGCAGAACGCGGTAAGCACGCTTTATAATGGTGAAAATCTTCGACATGCTGTCCGCATTTTAACCGGAAAAGTCCTTTTGTTGCAAGCTCTGGACAGGCATGTATTATAAGCGGCAAAACCATTTAAAAACATCTGTCCAAAATTAAGCCGGAGGGTTATTTTCGACTGCGGGGATGCAGGAATATTGAAAGTTTAGAATGAAACCGAAAGTGTATATTGAATCATCGATTGTGAGTTATTTGACGGCGCATCCGGCGAAAGACTTGGTTTTGGCCGGCCATCAGGTCGCGACCCGCGATTTCTGGGACAAACTTTCGCAGTACGATGTTTATATTTCTGAGCTTGTGCTGATGGAGGTCGGGCAAGGCGCTCCGTCTGCGGCAGCTGCGCGTCTCGATGCGTTAATGCCGCAACTCCTTCTCGATGTCGGAAAGCTGGGTGTAGAACTCATCCTTCTTCGCCGCCGCAGCGGCGCGTAGGTCTTGATTGGACGGCTTTCTCGGCATTTTTCGCGTTTCCTTCGGTTTTTATTTCACAATCTCAGTTCCGACGCCTTTGTCGGTGAAGAGTTCCAGCAGGAGCGAGTGAGGCAGTGCGGAGTCGATAATGTGCGTTTTGCTGACGCCCGCTTTGAGTGCGTCCACCGCGCCGCCGATTTTCGGCAGCATGCCGCCGGAGATAATGCCCCGCGCAATCAGGTCTTCGACTTCGGCCAGACTCAAGGTTGAAATCAGTGAAGCCGGATCATTCACGTCCCGCAGAAGTCCGGGGACATCGCTGAGGAACACCAGCTTCCGTGCCTGCAGGGCGCAGGCGACGGCGTTGGCAACATCGTCGGCGTTGACGTTGTAAAGATGTCCGTCTTCGCCGCGTCCGAGCGGCGTGATGACCGGAATGATGTCGGCTTTCAGGAACGCCTTGATCGGTTCTACGTCCACATGAATGACTTTTCCAACGTAGCCCCAGTCGAGAGTTTCCCCGGTCTGAGGATCAACACCGGCATGTTTTTTCACTTTGATGATGTCTTCGCCGTGGATGCCGTGGGCCTTGCCGCCGTAGTTTTTGATGATCTCCACCAGATGCGGGTTCACCTCGTTGTTGAGAACGCTTTCGACCACTTTGATGGTTGCTTCGTCGGTGACCCGCAGCCCCTGCACAAAGTTGGGCTGGATGTGCGCTTCCCGCATTTTCTTGGAAACGGATTTTCCGCCGCCGTGCACAATGACCGGCTGAAGGCCGACGCATTCCATGAAAGCGACATCTTTAAGAATGTTCCGGTAGCCGATTTCACTCTCCATGATACTGCCGCCGAATTTCACAACGACGGTATCGCCCCGGAATTTCTGGATATACGGCAGGGCTTCGATCAACACCCCGGCCTTTTCAATCATTTGCTGCATAGGAACCTCTTTAATTCGTAATACGTAACAGTGAGAATTTGAACCGCGAATGGTCGCGAATAAACGCTAATAAAGAATGTCGTTTCAATTTATTGTCGCCGGGTTTACTTCCCGTTTTTTGAGACCTTATATTCAGTTTGTTCTTCGGCAACCAACAGAGATCCCTTGGGTCTAAAAACACCATCCACAATATTTTCAGATTCCATCTGTTTCAAATGCGTAAAGAGACCGTCCATGGTTCCCCCGCACTTTTCGTAAATCTTTTTCCGAACGGCATGAAGCTCTTCTATAATGGGGTCGCCATTCATGATTATATCTCCAGTAATTCCTGCGGAGTACAGATGACCGGCATGGGCAGGTTTCGCAACTTAATTTCCTTTCACACTCGTTTCTATGTAAACAGTTTTATTCGCGTCAATTAGCGCTCATTCGCGGTTTTCTATTCCACGTTGATTCGCACATAATCTTCAGTGCAGTTGCAGGTGTAAACCACGGCCTGCCCTTTACCGAGATTCAGATCAATATGAATAGTGAATGCCTCTTTCGAAACGGCTGCGACCAAAGCTTCTTCCGGTGTTCCGGCGGCTATACCGTTCCGCACAGCAGGCACATCATCGTAATTGATGTTGACCTTGTTTTCCTGCACCTGGGCATAGGAATAGCCGATCGCATCCATAATCCGGCCCCAATTTGGACGGGTGCCTGCCCAGGCGGTTTTGTTAAGCATGGAGTTCGCCACGGCCCGGGCCGCTTCGTTGGCCTCGCCGTCGGAAGCCGCACCGCTGACCCGTACCGTTACAACGCGCGTCGCGCCTTCACCATCTTTGACGATCATCATAGAAAGGTCGAAAAGTACCTTTTCCAGAGTCTGATAGAACTGGTTCCAATGTTTGGAATTCCGGGTGATTCTTTCGTTGCCGGCTAATCCGTTAGCCAGGCAGATCACTGTGTCGTTTGTGCTCCGGTCTCCATCCACCGTAATCCGGTTGAAGCTCACATCAGATGCCGCCCGCAGCGCGCACTGCAACGTATGTTTTTCAACGGATGCATCGGTAATAATAAACGCGAGCATCGTGGCCATATTCGGCTCGATCATGCCGGACCCTTTGGCGAGCCCGGTAATCCGCGCCGGGATTCCGTCAAAATCCATTTCCACGGTAACGGTTTTGCTGACGAGATCGGTGGTCATCATCGCCTCAGCGGCATCCATTCCGCCTTCCGGAGAGGCTTCGTCGAACAGCAGCTTGATTCCGCCGGCTATTTTTTCCATTGGAAGCGGCTTGCCGATGGTGCCGGTGGAGCAGACAAACACATCGATCGGCAAAACACCCAGCTGTCCGGCGGCGAGAGCGGCCATAGCTTCGGCATCGGCCAATCCTTGTGCACCGGTACAGGCGTTCGCATTGCCGCTATTCATCACAATCGCCCGTGCGCCATCGTGCTCAACCACGCGGATATCCCATTTCACCGGCGCGGCCTTAACCTGATTGGTCGTAAAAACAGCGGCGGTTTCAGCGATTACATCTGAAACGATCAAGGCCATATCTTTGGCGTGTTTCTTTTTTTTGAGACCGGCACTTACACCGGCAGCAGAAAATCCTTTTGGCAAGGGTAGTAAATTTTTCATCGTTCCAACCTCCAGACGCGGGAGAGTACACCTCACCGCAGGGTTTAAAAATAAAAAAAGCCCCGGACTCGCATGAGCGCCGGGACTTTACCGCAAACCATAAACGACTTAGCGTTTTGAGAACTGGAAGCGTTTGCGTGCGCCCGGTTGTCCCGGTTTCTTACGTTCTTTCATACGCGCATCGCGGGTCAGGAAGCCGCCTTTTTTAAGAACAGCCTTCAACTCCTCTTCCGCTTTAATCAACGCACGGGAAGCGCCATGGGAGATTGCCCCGCATTGGCCGACTTTACCGCCGCCATTAACTGTAGCGGTCATGTCGTACTGGTCAGCACGATCCGTGAGCACCAGCGGGCGCACGATGGTGTCCAGCATGTCCTTGGTATCAAAATACTCTTTAGCAGGCTTGCCGTTTACGGTAATCACACCAGAACCTTTGACGAGACTGACGCGGGCTACCGCGGTTTTGCGCCGACCTGTTGCGGCAATTTTATCGACTTTCTTCGCTGCTACCACGTTGTACTCCTTAACTTAGCCTTTAAATTCGATTGTTTTAACCTTTTGTGCCGTGTGCGGATGATTCGAACCCGCATAAACCTTCAGGCGGGTAATCGTTTTGCGCATCAACCGATTGCCGGGGAGCATCCCTTCGACAGCCTGTGAAATAATACGCGTCGGATTTTTCTCGCGAATCACTGCAGCGCTGCGATTCTGCTGGCCGCTCGGGAATCCGCTGTAGTCCTGATAAATTTTGTCTTCTTCTTTATTGCCGGTCAGTTTGATCTTTTCGGCGTTGATGACCACTACAAAGGCCCCTGTGTCTACATGCGGGGTGTAGGTCGGTTTGTTACGACCGCGCAGAAGGTCAGCGATAAATACAGCCAGACGTCCGGTTGATTTATTCGCGGCATCCACCACGTACCAGTCCCGTTCGATATCATTTTCGTTTGCTACAAATGTCTTCATTACAAATCTTTCTGGTTCAAATGCAAGGCGGGGAAAATATACGAGGGGGTACCCCATGTCAACCCCCGTACCAAAAGTTTTATATAAAAAGATAGGAATTGTTCTGAACTATCTGAAAGGTTATATCCTCCCGCATGAAGCTTGTCCGTAAAAAAGAGGTCTGGATCCCCACCTGGAACGGCCTAATTCTGATTTTTCTGCTCATTGGCGCCCTGGGTTACGGATTGTTTACCCAGCTCTATCCCTTTCTGGCGCAAAATCATCCGCAACAATCAGCCGAAATGATTATCATTGAAGGCTGGATGGCCGACGCCGAACTGAAAGAGGCGGCTAAAACCATCCGCCCCGGACAAATTGTCGTTACGACAGGCGGCCCCCTGCTCTTCGGGCAGAAAATTCTTAACTATGAAAATTATGCTGAAATGGCCACCGCACGCCTCATTGCCATAGGAATTCCGGCAGAAACGATTGTCACCATTCCTGCGCCCGAAACCTTGCGCGACCGCACCTATGTCTCTGCTCAGGCTGCACGCCGGAAACTTGAAGAGCTGGGGCTTTTCGGTAAATCCGCGAACCTCTTCACCATCGGTGCACATGCGCGCCGTTCATACCTTCTTTTTCATCACGTCTTCGGCGAAGACTATCCGCTCGGAGTCATCGCCGTTGAACCGCCCGGCTACAACCTTAAGCGCTGGTACCGCCACAGCGCCGGCTTTAAACACGTCCTCACAGAGCTTATCTCCTGGTTCTATACACAGGTTTTTCTAATCACGCATGACTGATCGTCTCCAGCGCCGCCTCGTCGAAATCGGAGCCCCTGCCGATGTGCACAAACTTGCCGCAGAATTGGCTGAAATGGCTCTCCGCGACCCGCTAACCGGTCTGTACAACCGCCGCTTCTTTGACACAGCACTGACTCAGCATATTGAAACCGCACGCCGCTACGGACGCGAGCTCAGTCTTATTCTCTTTGATTTAGACCGTTTCAAGGCGGTCAACGACACCTGCGGACATCAGGCCGGTGATGCGGTATTAAAAACGTTTGCAATGCTGTTGCAAAAAACTGCACGCAAAGCAGATATCGTCTGCCGCATCGGCGGCGACGAGTTTGCGGTTATTCTGCCCGAAACCGGACCCTCCGGTATTCAGAAAATTATAAACCGGTTTGTTAAAATACTGGAAGAAAGCGGAACGATACGCGCCGCGACCGGAACGTCTTCGCTTCCGTCCGATCTCTTCGCCGCGGCCGATACGGCACTGCGCGCGGCAAAGCAATCCAGATTACATCTGTCCAAAACAGAATTTTGAAATGATGCGCTCAGGCTGCAAATAAAAGATGAAGCAATGATTTTTGTGAAGAGAGTGTCTGTTTTGGACAGAAGAACCGCAGACCCGAGACGAGGTCGAGAGAGGCTGACGCGGAGCGGCGGCAACGACCAAAGGGAGAGGCAACACCGAACAGGTAATATCGAATGCGGAAGGCCTTGTTAACCTTCGAAATTCATCATTCTCTGTTCGATATTCAATATTTACGGATGGACAAAAATTATATTGGACAGCCGTGAATCCAGATAAAGATTATCTAGAGCGTTTCACGATTGAGAAACCGTAATATAGCATGACGAAAACCAGCCGC
>CAYNOR010000032.1:0-14021 GCA_964398915.1 uncultured Verrucomicrobiota bacterium | reverse complement strand
GCGGCTGGTTTTCGTCATGCTATATTACGGTTTCTCAATCGTGAAACGCTCTAGCGTCATGATGCATAACCCAGTAGGCGTGATATTTCCAATACTCCACCAATTCAACGATCCAGTAATCCATTCTCCTCTATTCCGCCTTGGGATCGCGGCTCATGAGGTCTTTGAGTGCCTGGCGCGGATCTTTGCCGTTTTCGACAATCTGGCAGACCTCCTCGGTGATCGGCATGGAGATGCCGTGCTCGCGGGCGAGGTCGCGGGCGGCTTTGGCGTTCCAGATACCTTCGGCAACCTGCTTCATGCCGCCCATGATGTCTTTGAGGCTTTCGCCTTTGCCGAGCCGTTCACCGACGGAGCGGTTGCGGCTGTGGCGGCTTCCGCAGGTAACGATCAAATCGCCAACGCCGCTTAGGCCGGAAAAGGTTTCCGGTTTCGCGCCGAGTGCGGTGCCGAGGCGCGTGATTTCGGCGAGGCCGCGCGTCATCAGCGCCGCTTTGGAATTATCGCCCAGTCCGATGCCGTCGAGAATCCCGGCGGCGACGGCGATAATATTTTTCAGCGCGCCGCCCAGTTCGACGCCGATGACGTCGTCGGAGGTATAGACGCGGAATGTTTTCCCCATGAACGCTTTTTGAATCGCGTCGGCCTGTTTGCCGGCCACGGTAACGGCGGTCGGAACGCCGCGCGCCACTTCTTCGGCGTGGCTCGGACCGGAGAGGGCGGCGATGTCACGGCTCAGCACATCGAATGCAGTCTGGCTCATCCTGTGGTGCGATTGCTCGTCGATCCCTTTTGTTGCACTCACGATCAGCGCATTGACGGCGAGGTGCGGCTTAAAGGTTTCGAGAGTTGACCTGAAGAAGCGCGACGGAACGACCAGCACGATCAGCTCGGCGTCTTTGGCGTCGGCGGGATTGGAGGTCCAGTTGATCGCGGATGGAATTTTTACGCCCGGCAGGTAGACTGTGTTTTCACCGGCGCTGCGGATGGCTTTGATTTCTTCTTCGAACGGGCCCCAGACGGTCACCTGATTACCGTTACCGGCCAGAATCATTCCAAGAGCCGTTCCCCATCCGCCGTTTCCTATGACAAAACATTTCATAAAATCTCCGCTTTTTTGGTCTAAAGTCTCAAAGTCAAAAGTCGAAGGTCAGGGATTCTTTTTGCGCAGATGTTTGATCAGTGCGCCGATTCCTGAAGCGATAATTTTTGCTTTAGTCTGTCGCTGTTTAGCTATTTCTTCTGAGACATATTCTAAATCCATGGCTGTGTAGTACATACTTCTGACTTCGCCAGAGGATCCTTTGGCAATATCCAGAAAGCGGGCGAAGTCTGCATCTGTGGCGCGTTCAAATCCTTCCGCCGTGTTGTTCATGATGGAGACTGCGGCACTTTGAATCTGGCCGCGGAACCCGAAGTCCCGGCAGTCGGCAAAATCGGTATAGACCTCTCTAACTAGAATTCGCGCCTCCTGCCAGATTCGCAGGTCTTCAAATGACTCGACTTTGTCCATGTCTCAGACCTTCGACTTTTGACGTTCAGACTTTCGACAGAACTTATTCTCCGTCCCGTTCGCCAGCCGTTTGATGTTTTCGCGATGACGGTAAACTGTGAGCGCGCCGAGCAGGGTGAGGGCGATGGCGGTGACTATGCCGTAACGCTCGATTCGTATCCAGCCGGTGATGATGACGGCCAGCGCGGCGATGATCGAGCCGAGCGAAACATAGCAGGATACTTTGAAGACAAGTATCCAGGTGAACAGGCCGATGGCGACCGCCAGCGGTGCAATGCCGAGCAGTACGCCTGCGCTGGTGGCTACGCCTTTACCGCCTTTGAATTTCAGGAAGATCGGAAAGTTGTGTCCGAGAATTGCTGCGGTTCCGAAGAGAAGTCCAAAGGCTGGATCAATTTTTCCAATGATTGGAAAAAGTGCCGCCGGAAGGTAGCCCTTGAGCACGTCGAGCACGAAGCAGGTGATGCCGAGCGGTTTTCCTAAACAGCGCAGAACGTTGGTTGCGCCGATATTGCAACTGCCCATTGTGCGGATGTCTTTTCCTTTGGCTTTGGAAATCAACAGGCCAAACGGAATCGAACCGATTACGTACGCAACCGCAGTCAGCAGAATAATGATTAAAGCTGGCATAGTTTATTTTCCAAAAAGTGAATTACCCAAACTCTTAAGCGAATCTTTGACGGCGTCGTTGTCTTTGAGTTCTTTGATGTTTTTACCGAGCTGTTCAGAGAGGGCTTCGCCGATGGATTCGCCAAGCGGCTGGTTGGTCGCGGCGGCGTTTGTTTGTGCTCCGGGTGTCACTTGTTCAATCAATTGTTGAAGTGCCGGACTTTCCGCGACTTCTTTTACATTATTCGTTAATCCGCCGATTATCATTTCACGTGTTGTGGCATTGGTATCAACGCCCAGCTGTTTTTTGAGTTCCTTTAAACCAACCGCTTTGCCGATTTTAAGTCCCTGCTCGGAGAAGAGTGACTGAAGTGCGCCGGTGATATCAAGGGACGGGCGGTTGAGCGATCCATTGAGCGGAAGTTTCAAGGTGGTGTCGCCGATTTTTGTTCCGTAGATCTTAAAGTCGTTCAGCACCACATCGATATGCGACCCCTTAAGCTGCCCTTTGGTACAGGTGACGGAGGGTTTGATTGAGAAGGAGCTGCTTTCCATATCATTTTTCTTTAGCAGGTTGCCCAGAATTGCGGGGTTTATATCCAGAATACTTCCGGTGGCGTTAAAGGTCGGGTTTTCGGGGTCGGTCAACGGCTCCAGAATGGCGTTCAGATCGATTACAAACGAAGTCTCCTCATGAGCCAGTGATCCGCGCAGAACGAGCAGACTGCTTGGTTGATCGGCAACCGGTATGGTGAAGAGGTCGCTGCCGGTCAGCCGGAGGTTCAGGTCGTAGTTTTCCTTCTGTCCGCTGTCGGAATATTTTACCAGCGTATTGATGGCAATGCGGCGGATGTGTACCGGGATGGGCTTGGCGGCGGGTTTTAGGGACGGTTCAGATTGAGGAGCTTTATTTGTTTGTGAATCCGGTGTCTGTGAGGGAGATTTCGGGGCCGCCGGTTCTTTACTTTCAACCGGTTTCAGAGCATCAGCCAATTCCTTGACGTTAAACATTTTCGCTTTATTCCGTTCGATAACTATTGTTGCACCGTCTGCTTTAGCCAGTTTGATAACGACCGGATCACGTTTGATCAGCGACAGCATTTCGACTTCGAGCAGGCATTTGTCGAAAGTCAGCAGATAAGGCTCTTCATAACCATTGAGGTTGCGGACAGCGAACCCGTCGAGTTCAGCCGTTCCCTTGAGCAGGTTGACCGAGGCGTTGGTGATGCTCATGTCGAGGCCGTACATGCTTTTAACGGCCGGAAAGACATTCTGATTCAATGCCTTGGTCAGGCCTTTGGTGAGAAACATTTGCAAGCCGACGCCCAGCAGAGCGACGAGTCCTAACAGCACAGCTAAAACAATTCCAAGTATTTTCATGGCGGAGAATCTACAGCAGAGCGTGGATTATTGGAATGTTGGAATCAGGGAATATTGAGTGACTCCTTGATCTCTGACTTCTGGTTTTAGAATTGTTCCCAGAAGGAGGGTTTTACCGTAATGGTTTTACCTTTCCAGGTGAATCCTCCGCGTTTTTCGAGCTTCTGAAGCAGGCGGCTGAAGGTTTCCGGTGTAGCGTCGATTGCGGAGGCGATATCCTTTTTGGGGATGTCGGGGGTGATTTTTTCTTTTTCACCGTAGTGTTCGCGCAGAAATTCGACAAAACGAGCTTCAGCATCCATTGAAGTGAGTTGCTGGATGCGCTCGGCAAGATAGCGCTGCTTGTGCATCAACATGGCCATGAAATCATTACGGAAATCAGGTGCGTCAAGCAGTTTTAGAAATCCTGCACGCGGCAGTTCGATGATTTCCGCTTCGGTGCAGGCAATAGCTGTAACCGGATAGCAGCTTTTTTCAAAAAGAATCACTTCGGCAAACAATTCACCCGGCTTGACGGTTTTTATGACGGTTTCTTTGCCGTCCATATTGGTCTTAACCAGCTGGATGCTGCCGGAAGTAAGCAGATACACCGCTTTTCCTTCGGACCCTTCCATGAAAAGCAGGTCGCGTTTAGCGACCGTACGGCGACTGCTCAATTCAGCCAGCCGTTTACAGGCGGCTTCGGAAAGCCCGCTGAAAAACTTGGCGGTGCGAATCAGCTCGTGTGGATCAGTCATGCAGGAAGAGTGAGGGATGAAGGATGAGGGATGAAAGATGAAAAAGGTATTTTTTAAATGGGTGGGCACAAAAAAAGGATGCCGAAGAGGCATCCTTTTTGATGGTCGGAATCGGCGGTTAGTCGATAAACCGGCGGCGAACCCAGAATCCGGCAATAAGAACCAGAATGGCCATTGAGGCGGAAGCCGGTTCGGGGATCGGGGAATAAGTGTAGATTACTTTGCCGGAAAAAGCGCCTGTGGGGGTATCAATCGAAATCCTTCCGTCCGTACCAGCATACTCAACAAAAGTGTTAATTTCTGCATTTACCGTAACAGCATAAGATCCAATGCCTTGATAATCGAAGATATCACCACTATAGATATTTGCACTGCCAATTTTTGTAATCGTTCCTGGAGTCCAAGCTGCATAGTCGGCAGCGCCTGTGTTGTTGAACACAAGAGGATCGTCACTCGTGGTGGCGGCAAGAGAGAAGGTTTTGTTTGTCGAGATGCTTAAATCCGCGGCAGAAATTCCAATATCTCTTGCGGTTTTGTATAAACTAGGTGTTTGCGTGAACGTAAGACCGATGTGACGAAGCTTGGCCGTTGCGTTTTGGGCGCTGACGGAGTCATTGTCCATTTGGAATTGGCTACTAGCTAGCGTAGTCCAATATTCAACATACACTCCAGTCAGCGTTCCCCAGGCGACATCAAATTTTGACAGCGAGAAGGTGGCATTCTGAGAGCTAATCATGGCCGTTGAATTGGTGAACTCGATAGTTGCCGCCTGAGTTGATCCAGCCACCAGAAGCAACGCCGCGATTTTTAGTGAGGTTTTTTTCATTTCTTTGTCTCCTGATTTCTATTTTTCGTATTTCCTGTGCAGTTTTTCTAAAATCTACAAAAATTATTTTTTGCGGCGGAGGCGATCGGTCAGCAGTGTGACAAGGCCGCCCAAGCTAATCAATCCGAGGGCGGCAGGTTCGGGAATCGCCTCATAGTCGTAGGTGACTTTTGCTAAAAACCGACCGGATGATTCGGTGTTATTGGGGCCAGCAAACACATCGCTGGGCTGAGTAAGGATATCGACAAAGTTTGCCATAATAGAAATGTTAAAGGTTCCTGTTCCTGTGTAGTCGGAAAAAACACTGCTGTTCACATAGCCTGCGGCGGTAGCCGAAGAATCGGGTGTCATGACTCCATAGTCTAATCCGCCCAGGTCAAATTGACCGACAGTGTCCGTGTCATTTTTCTGAAGCGACAAGCTAAACGTTTCGTAGATGCCAAGATCGCTTCCGTCGCTACTGATTCCGCTTCCGTCAATCCGTGCTGTAGTGGAAAACGAAAAAACATCAAAAGACAATACTACCGCAGGATATCGCTTGGTCGTTGAAGAATCGTTATCAAAAGCGTAGTAGGCGTCATAAAGCGCCGTAGTAAATTCGATATAGACACGAGTCAATGTACCAAGGCTGGAGTCAAATTTTGCCAGAGCAACTGTTGTTTCGATATCGCTGACTATATCCGTAGAGGCTGTATTGGTGATTACGTCGGCTTTCAGCAGTCCGGTCAGACTCATCAGAACTGCAGTAATAAGTGTGATTTGCTTCATTTTTTATCTCGAACCATCTTGGCGTATCTCTTTTGAAAGAAACACGGACACTGAGCCATAAAAGGAACGAAAGGGCAATTTTCACTCTTGCGAAAGGTGGATGATTTTTATGTAAGGGGTATCCTTACAGGGATTTGCCGCGCCAAATTCAAGTCAGCGGGCGTGACAACAGGGCTTTTTCTTTCGTGGCAGAACAGCCGAGATCAGCAGTCCAACGAGGAAAAGTGCACAGATTTGTTCGAGGTATCCAGCGGCCGATGTGTGATGGTGCACCTGTTCAGTTATTCCCTGCGGGGTGATGATGCGGTTGAGCAGCCAGCCTGCCGCCAGTGAGCATCCGGCCAACGTGATCAAGTAGATGACGACTACGCGGAGGCCCATGGTTTTTAGAACGGTGGCGATAGTTGCCGTATTGGTGGCCGGGCCGGTGATCAGGAAAACCAGCGCCGCACCTGGCGAAAGTCCCATGCCGATCATGGCCAGTGCAATAGGAATTGATCCGGTGGAGCAAACATAAAGCGGGATGCCGAGAGCCATTACCGCCAGCATGGAGAGCCATTCGGAGTTCAGATAGCGGGTGAAAAAGTCTGCCGGAACCAGTGCGCCGAGCAGTCCGGAAATAATAATTCCGATCAGCAGAGCTTTGCCGATATCACGCGGCAGGGTGCCGAATCCGTAGTTGAAAACCTGTTTCCATTTACACACACCGATTGTCGGGTTGCAGGTTGGGCAGGATTCATCACGACACTCATCTGCGGATTCTGCGGACGGCGGCGTAAAGGCTTCGGTCACCACACCGCAGATGACGCCGGTAACAAAGGCTACAGCCGTACGGAAAACGGCGAAAAGCGGGCCGAGCAGTCCCCACGTTGCGGCGATGCTGTCTACGCCGGTTTGCGGTGTGGAAGTGAGAAATGAAATCGTGGCTCCTTGGGTTGCACCGTGCCGGCGCAGTGAGGCGGCAACGGGAATGACGCTGCATGAGCAAAGCGGGATGGGTACGCCCAGCAGGGAGGCCTTTACAATCTGCCACAGGCCGCGCCTGCCGAGGTGTCTTTCGATAAAAGAAACGGGAACGAATGCACTCAGGACGCCCGCTACGAAAAAGCCGAGCAGAAGATAAGGGGCCATAATTGCCATGACATCCCATGATCTGATGCATATGCTGACGACCGCTTCCATAGAGAATCCTTTTTTTCAAAACTTGACGCAGATCAAGGTGCCGTTTCCGAAAGTAATCATAATCTCTGGTATCGAATGTAGGAAACCAAAACCGAAAGGAACTCTCATGAGTATGTTTTGTTATCAGTGTGAACAGACCGCTAAATGCACCGGATGCACCAGTTTCGGCGTGTGCGGAAAAGATCCCGAAACCGCCGCCCTTCAGGATTTGCTGATTGAAGTCTGCAAACAGATTGCGGTCAAAACAAAAACCGCAGGCCGTACCCGCGAGGCCGATCTGTTCGTGATGGAAGGACTCTTCACGACCGTCACGAACGTCAACTTTGATGCCGAAGACATCGCCCGCGTCATCCGCCGCGGCGCTCAGCTGTGCGACTTCACCCTGGACGCCAGCCTTGACGGACTGATTAAACAGGGCGAAGCCGTCGGTATCGAAAGCCGCAAAACAAAACTGGGCGACGACATCACCGGCTTGCAGGAACTGATCCTCTACGGTCTTAAAGGAACTGCCGCCTATGCTGACCACGCGTACATTCTCGGCAAAGAGGACGACAGCGTCTTCGCTTTCTTCCACGAAGCGCTGGCGGTTCTCAAGAACGGCCCGGCCACGGTCGACGTGTTGCTTTCGCTGGCTCTTAAAACAGGCGAAGTCAACCTGACCGTTATGGGGTTGCTCGACGCCGCTAACACCGGAACCTACGGACATCCCGTACCGACGCCGGTGAACATCAAGGCCGTCAAAGGGAAAGCGATTCTCGTTTCCGGCCATGACCTCAAAGACCTTGAACTGCTTCTCAAGCAGACTGAAGGGAAGGGTATCAATATTTACACCCACGGCGAAATGCTTCCGTGTCACGGCTATCCGGAACTTAAAAAATACAAACACCTCGTCGGCAACTACGGCGGCGCCTGGCAGGATCAGCGCGAAGAGTTCGAAGCCTTCCCCGGCGCGATCCTCATGACCACCAACTGCATCCAGAAGCCGAAGGAAAACTACAAAGCCCGCATTTTCACCTGCGGCCTCGTCCAGTGGCCCGGCGTACAGCACATCAGCGATGGAAATTTTGCACCCGTCATCAAAGCCGCGCTCGAAACTCCCGGTTTTGCTGAAACCGAGCCAGCAAAAACCATTCTGGTCGGATTCGGCCATAACGCCGTCATGAGCGTCGCCCCGACCGTCATCGAAGCCGTCAAGAGCGGTGCTTTGAAGCACTTCTTTCTGATCGGCGGATGCGACGGGGCCAAGAGCGGACGCAACTACTACACCGAGTTTGCCGAAGCGGTGCCGCAAGACTGCGTGATCCTCACGCTCGCCTGCGGAAAATATCGTTTCAATAAACTGGAATTCGGTGATCTTGGCGGTATTCCGCGCCTGCTCGACATCGGACAGTGCAACGACGCTTATTCGGCGATTCAGATTGCCGTTGCACTGGCCGGAGCCTTTGGGTGCGGTGTTAACGATCTGCCGCTCTCGATGGTCCTGTCGTGGTACGAGCAGAAAGCCGTTTGTATCCTGCTCACGCTGTTGCACCTCGGCATTAAGAACATCAAACTTGGGCCGAGCCTGCCCGCCTTCGTTACGCCTGCCGTGCTGAACGTACTGGTTGAAAAGTTCAATATTGCTCCAACCACCACGGTTGAAGCCGATCTGAAGCAATGTTTGGAAAAATAATCAGAAGGGTGATGAAGTCATCTACATGAACGGTGCATTTGGGGTGTGTTGCCGGATGGCCGGCTGCTTCCCGATGCAGCGGGGTAATGTTTATTCATGTTTGGAACTTCGCGATCGTGTTAACGCGCCTCAGCCGACCTCAACGATGGAAGGGGTGTAGTCGGCTGGAGGCTCGTAACCAAGTAATTTCAGGCACGTTCCGGCGAGGCTGCTGATACCCAGGCCTTTTGCTGCCGAAAGCCGGGCTTTCGACGTGCCGGCCGGATCGTAAACGACGGCCGGAACCGGATTGAGAGAGTGGGCCGTTTTGGCCTGCGGCTGTCCGTCTTTGTTTCGCTTTACGGCGCCGGTTTTATCATGTTCATACATATCATCCGCATTGCCGTGGTCGGCGCTGACAACCAGAATTCCTTCAGCCTTTTCGACAGCTGTTTTAAGTCTCCCGAGACACTCATCTACGGCTTCGACAGCAACTTTCACGGCGGAAAAGACGCCCGTGTGACCGACCATGTCGCCGTTGGGGAAGTTAAGGCGGATGAATTGATATTTTCCGCTTTCAATGGCCTTGATTACCGCATCGGTGATTTCGACGGCCTTCATGCGCGGGGCATCTTCAAACGGGCAGACATCGGATTTGATCTCAATGTAGTCTTCAAGCGCTTCATTGAATTTATCAGCGCGATTGCCGTTGAAGAAATACGTGACATGGCCGTACTTTTGAGTCTCGCTGATGGCGAGTTGATGAACTCCGGATGCGGCAAGATATTCACCCATGGTGCGGTTGATGGCTGGCGGCGTGACCAGATAGCTGCGCGGGATGCGGAGATCTCCATCGTATTGCATCATACCGGCATATTTCACCTTTGGTTTTGGTCCGCGGGCGAATTCCTTGAGATCATCCGCTTCGAACGCTTTGGTCATTTCAAGCGCACGGTCGCCGCGGAAATTGAAGAAAACCACACTGTCGCCATCCACGATTTTACCGATGGCTTTGCCTTGGCGTTTAATGACGAAGGGCGGCAGATCCTGATCGAGAATGCCGGGCTTTTCGGCACGGAAGGTTTCAATCGCCTGCGTCATGGAGTTAAACAGGCGGCCCTCACCTTTTACATGCGTGTCCCAGCCGCGCTTGACCATGTCCCAGTTGGCATTGTAGCGATCCATGGTGATATTCATGCGCCCGCCGCCGGAGGCGATGGCGTAGTCCACGGTTCCGTCGGCGTTGAGTTCTGTTAAAAAGGCTTCGAACGGTTTTACATATTCGAGTGCGGAGGTCGGTGGTACATCGCGGCCGTCAATGAGTGGATGAATGCGCGCTGTTTTTACGCCATCGGTTTTGGCCTGTTTGAGCATCGCCTTGAGGTGGTCAATGTGACTATGAACGTTGCCGTCGGAAAGCAGCCCGATAAAATGAAGCGTCGAGTTGTTTGCTCTGACGTTGGAGACCAGCTCTTTCCATGTTGGTTCGGTAAACATGGCACCAGAGGCAATGGCTTCGCTTACAAGCGCTGCGCCCTGATGGAATACGCGTCCGCAACCGATGGCGTTGTGGCCGACTTCGCTGTTACCCATATCTTCGTCGCTTGGCAGGCCGACGGCCGTGCCATGCGCCTGAAGCTGCGTTGCAACGGCATTTTTTATCAGCCAGTCTAGATGGGGTGTATTGGAGGAGCGGACCAAGTCGCCTTCTTCGTATTTGCCAATACCGACGCCGTCCATGATGACCAATACCACCGGGCCCTGTGGCCCTTTGAAAATCTGCGATTTTTTTAATGCGTCCATAGATACTTCCTCTCTCAGAAATTATAGGGATTGAAGCGCGGAAATATGCCCTGTGAAGAGCTTGTACTCAAGTTTTCGCACAAACTCTTTTCAAATGCCTTCTTGCAATGGCGGGGTGCGCGTGTAGCATCGGCGCGACAAAAAATAAAACCGGACGGGGGAATGCATGGCCAAAGATGAAGTAATTGAACTTGAAGGTGTTGTGGAAAAGGTTCTGCCCGCCACGATGTACAACGTGAAGCTGGTAAACGGACACCGCATCCTTGCCCATATTTCGGGGAAAATGCGCAAAAATTTCATCCGTATTGCAATCGGCGACCGGGTGACCGTCGAAATTTCACCCTATGATCTGACTAAAGGGCGCATCTCCTTCCGCCACAGAGAGTGACGGGCCCTTTCACCGGATAATCGATTGACAAAGCAACCTTCATCACCTAACTTCTCCGCCTTTGTGAAAAATCTACCCGCTTAAGGGGGTGTTAAAAATTATGGCCAGTACAACTTGTGAAGTAAAACTCCGTCGTGGTGAACCTGTCGAAAAAGGGCTCCGCCGTTTGAAAAAACTGCTCGACCGCGAAGGAATTCTAAAGGATATGCGCGAACGCCGTCGCTTTGAAAAGCCAGGCGACAAACGCCGCAAAAAACAGGCTCGTGCCCGCTCGCGTGCCATGCGCGACAGCCGCCCGCCCAGTAGCGATGACCCAATAAAACCGAGGTTCAAAAATGCCGAATATTAAAAGTGCAAAAAAAAGGATGCGCTCGTCTGATAAACAGCGCGTCGGCAATATGACCGTAAAGACGAAAGTCAAATCGGTCCGCCGTAAAACGCGTGAAGTATTGGCATCAGGCGTTGCTGAAACGTCTGATAAAGCTGTACGCGAGTACAGTTCGGTGCTTGATAAAGCCGTTAAGCGCGGCGTTATTAAGAAAAACACCGCCATTCGCCGCAAAAAGAGGGCGCTTGCCGCTCTGCGTAAGCTGGCGAAATAAGTTTTCCAGATATTGGAAAATAGAAAGCCGTCCTTAACCGGACGGCTTTTTGCTTTTGGAGTGCGGCGGCACGTGTAACGCGCCGCCGCTTTCGGCGGCGGATGTGATCTTACGTTCGTTTACCAGGCGGTAACGGTTGCGCTGACCACTTTACGTGCCAGATCGTTCGCTGTTTCAGGTAAGCCGGCGCGTTTCGTGGACGTCAGGTCAGCGATATACCGGAATTCCGACTCGCCCAGTACCACGGGAGTTTCTGAAATCACTTCGCTCGTTTCGGCATCTCGAAGCACAGCACTGGCCGTAATCGTCATGCGATACTCGTCGGCCAGCGACCCCTTATCCCGGACATAAGCCAGCGGGGCTAAGTCGAAATCAGTAAGAGTTACAGTCAAGGCAACATCTGCATCATCCTTTGAACGGACTTCCAGCCGTCCATCCATCTGCAGCTCAGCACGCAGAGCCTTTTGCACGGCGACCTCAATCGAGGGTTCTCTTGTTTTATTAACAATCGTCAAGCTCACGCTCTGAATGGATCGATCCAGTGTACTGCCGACGCGGTAACCCGCACAGCCGGAGAGGATCAGCGCCAGAACGGGAAACAAAATGAATTTTGCAGATTTCATGCCGACACCATAGAAGAGCGCCCTGTTAACGGTCAAGAAGCGAAAAACAAAACCGTCTGAACTTGATTCATTCCCGTCCGCCGATTACCTTGGGAGCCACTCACCCTTTACATGGAGAAAACTATGAAAAAAGTACTGATTCCAACGAAACTCGACGCAATTGCTAAGGAACTTCTTGAGGAGAATGGGGGCTACACCGTTGTGCAGGACGCTCAAACCGAGCTTATGGCTCTTGCAGCACAGCACCCCGACGCCTACGCGCTTATTGTTCGCAGCGAGAAGGTGACCCCCGAACTGATTAATGCGCTGCCTGCTCTCAAGGTGGTTATCCGCGCCGGTGCAGGGTACAACACAATCGACACGAAATATGCGCGGCAACGCAAAATCGATGTGATGAATACTCCCGGCGCTAATGCCAATGCTGTTGCCGAAGAAGTCGTTGCGCTCATGCTCGCGGATGCCCGTCACCTGATCGCCGCCGATGCTTCCACCCGCCGAGGCGAATGGGAGAAGACCAAGTTTATGGGCCGTGAAGTCACCGGGAAAACCGTTGGTATCGTCGGACTTGGTGCTATCGGTAAACTGGTTGCCAAACGTCTCGGCGGTTTTGAATGTAAAATTCTTGCCTTCGATCCGGTTCTTTCTGAAGAAGCAGCCGCGCGTATCGGCGTCAGGCTGGTCAGCCTGAAAGACCTTTTTGCACAGAGCGATTACATTACGCTCCATATTCCTGAAAACGAACACACCAAAGGTCTGGTCAATAAGGATCTGCTGGGGAGCATGAAAAAGGGAGCCACCCTCATTAATTGCGCACGTTCAGGCGTTGTTAATGAAAACGATCTGCGCGCCCTTAAGGCCGAAAAGGCGCTTCGGTTTCTCAATGATGTTTATCCAAAGGATGCCGAAGGCCCCAAGAGTGTTATAGACATTGCCGACATCATGGTTCCGCATCTTGGCGCTTCGACCAAAGAGGCTAATTTTAATGCGGCCCAGCGTTCGGCTGAGCAGCTTATCGACTTCGACAGCAAGGGCGTCACATCGTACATCGTCAATCGTGACATCCCTGAAGGACTCGATGAAGCCTACGCCGAACTCACCTACACGCTTACCGTTCTTTGCCGGAATGTTCTTGGCGGCGATACCAAGCTCAGCAAAATCGAAACCAGCTTTTACGGCGATCTCCAGCGCTTTGCCAAATGGCTTTCCGTGCCGGTGGTCTGTGCGCTAAGTGCAGAATTCGACCGCTCGATGGACCCGAAAGCCGCGGTTTCATTCCTTAAAGATATGGGTGTGGAATATTCCACCCGTGAAGCGGATCAAACCAAAGGCTACGGTAATTCTATTACCATTGACCTCATGGCAAGCGTCGGTGCGGGCGAATTACGCCGCATCAGCGTGCGCGGCACATTGGCGGAAGGTCGCATGATGGTTTCGCGTATTGGTGATTTTGACCGGCTTTACTTTGAACCGAAGGGGCATATTGCGCTCTTTACCTACATGGACCGTCCGGGAGTTCTCAGCGAAATCGCCGGAGCCATGGCTAAAGAAAATATCAATATCGACGATGTGCGTAATCCGCATAGCCGTGACGGGCAGAAGTCCATCGCAGTTCTCAAGGTAAGTCAGCTGGTTCCTGAGAAGGTACTGGCCAAAGTTGCTGAAAAAATTGCAGCGATCAACGTTTGTGCGATCTCCTTCTAGCTGAAAAAAGGGTGTCTTATGTTGAAAAAACTTCTGTATTTGACCGCAGTACTTCTTCTCTGCAGTTCTTGCGTCAGCAGGACGACGATTAAAGAGCCGGGATTGAAGGGCGGCGGCAATGCCTCCGGGAAAGCCAACAGCGAAACAAAGCTGGTTTGGTTCTGGGATAAAGATTTTTAACGATAGAGCATTTAACGATTGAAAAACCGTAAAGATGGTTTAATGTCTCCGTATGAGC
>CAYNOR010000031.1:0-14669 GCA_964398915.1 uncultured Verrucomicrobiota bacterium | reverse complement strand
GAAAGCCTACAGGAAGACCGAAGATACGGCTACACTTTTATTTAAAATGCTCTAGCCTCCAATCCGGATGGAAGAGACGTTGAAACAACGAACTTGAAGTTCGTTCAATAACACTGTTTGGCCGGAAGGGGAGAGCGAATTACACAGGTGCAACACATCGCGCTGAATTGCCGGGATATTCAGGGGCAGGAGCGTTTCTATGCGAAACACTTTGGATTCCGGAGGGCGCGAGTGTTCAATGCCGGGAAAGCGGATGAGTTCATCATGCTCCGCCTTGGCTCAATGTGCCTGGAACTCTTTCAGGCGCGAGGTTCTGAGGGATCACAACGAGGTGGTGAACAGCCAATTGGGATGAAGCATCTGGCGTTTGAAGTGCCAAGCGTTGACAAAGTTGTCAAAGGGTTGAACGCAGACGGCATCAAAACGGATGACATCATTGATTGTTCATCAATCGTCAGTGGCATGAGTGTCTGCTTCTTCAATGATCCAGACGGAAATCGTTTGGAACTGATGCAGGGTTACCAAGATCAGAAGTGAAGACTGAGCCGAACACCGCCCTGCATGCGACTGTCCACCCGCGCGCGCGGGCAGGAAGCGAGTGACGGCGGGCGTTAAACTACCCGCCTCACCTTCTCCACATACCCCTCGATATCGCACTTTCGTTTAAGTCCGGCGGCGTTCATGTAGCGGGTCTTTCCAAAGATTGGACGTTCGGCCCAGGCGGTGTCGTGTTTGCCAAAGACCCATGCGACTCCGGCATAGGAGTTCGGGTCGCGGCCATCGAGAAAATAGTTGTTGTTGAGAGCCAGCAACGTTTCAAAAGCTTCTTCCGGTGACGGACTCCACTCCAAAACCTTTTTGCCCCAGTACATCCGCATGTAGTTGTGCATGAAGCCGGTGACGCGCATTTCGGTCATGGCCGCGTTCCAGTACGGATCGTGCGTCTGCGACTGTTCCAGCTGTTCGCGGGTGTACAAAACTTCCCGCTTGTCCTTGGCGTGGTTTTTCAGCGTCAGCTTTGCCCAGTCCGGCAGACAGGAAAAGCGGTCGTAGTCCGGCGTGAACCAGACAAAGTTCATCGCCAGCTCGCGGCGGACAATCAGCTGTTCGAGGAAGCGGCTTTTCGGATCAGTCTTCTGAATTTCCAACGCAATGTAGAGCGGCGAGATTTGTCCGAAGTGCAGATACGGACTCAGCATGGAAATGTCGTCGGTCTGCGGCTGGTTGCTGTGCGCTTCATAAACCGACAGACTTTCCGCGATAAACCGTTTCAGCCGCTTCTTCGCTTCCGCCGTTCCGCCCTTAAAACGCGACGAGGGCGTCGCGTCTACCTTGGGAACCGTCTTGATTAACGTAGACGCGACGCCCTCGTCGCGCTCCCATCGTTTGAGCAATCTCACTTCCTTCACCGGCTGAAGAAATTCCTCCAGCCGTTTCAAGAGTTTCGGGCGGATGGTGCGGGCCATGTATTCGGCGTGATCCGATGCGGTTTCGACCGGCACAACGACGTCGCTTTCAACCTCAACAACTTCGCAACCGGCTTCTTCGGCGACTTTTGCGCGCCATTCGGCCTGATGGCGCAGATACCCCATATCGCAGACAATCAGCGCGGCGTCTTTACCCGCTTGAAGCGCGACATCGGCCGGATGTCCGCGTCCGATAAACGCACCGATGCCTCGTTTTTCCAATGTCTGGAATGTTTCCGCCAGACCTTCGAGCATGAAAGCGTAGTGGCGTTCGTTGGCTTCGGGATAATTGTCCATCAGGCCGAAGACGACGGCGACCGGCAGGCTGAGTCCGTTGGCGCGCTCAACGGCGTATTCGAGCGCGTGGTTCCATTCGGCGCGCTGGCTCTGCTGCATCCAGTATAAAACAAACCCGCCGTTGCGGGCGGGTTTGTCGTTAAGCGGATGAATGCGCGCCGGGTGAATCATTTCTTCCCGTAGTGCTTAAACATCATCTTCAGGTCTTCGAGCAGGCTTTGGAGATCTTCTTCGTGCTCCACTTCCTGTTCGATAATTTGCAATGCGATATTGTAGGTGACCGGGTCGGCATCCTTGGTGATCTTCATCAGCTTTTCGTAGACGCCGATGGCGCACTGCTCACCGGCAATGTTCTGCTCCAGAATCGTCTGAACGAACGGATCTGAAGGAGCCTCATATTTGCAATTGGTGAGCTTGAACCAGTCGGCAGGCGTCAGATTCGGAACGCCGCCGAGCTGGATAATCCGGGTGGCGAGCAGTTCGGCGTGCGCCATTTCTTCGGCGGCGTGCAAAACCAGCTCACCGCTGACGGCGTCTTTCATCGGACCGGCAACAACCTTAGAGCCTACCCAGTACTGGTAGTGTGCCAGCCATTCGTCGGCGAGCGCTTTGTTGAGAAGCGTCAGCAACTTCTTAACATCCATCCCTACGAGTGCAATTCCACGACTTCCCATGACACACCTCCGGTTTTATGGTTTCCAACTACATCTGCAACGGCTCTTCGCCCAATCCGGCTTTCTTCAGACACCAGTCGGTTTTTTTCAACAGCAGCCAGGCTGCAAAGCTCTGTACGGCCGGAGCGATCAGGTTGTTCAGCAGCCACCGGATGAGACCAAGAAAAAAGGTGGTTAAAAACTGCGGCTTCGTCATTCCGGCCGGAATATCCGGGCGATAAAGAATATTCATTACCAAACCAAGCAAAACGCCTCCGAGACCAATAACCGCCATCGCGGCGTAATAGACTCCGAGCAGTTTAATTCCTACAGCGATCCAATCTTTTTTTTGCATAATTTTTCCGCACGCCACGATCTGTCCTTTGCCGGGCGCGAACTTCCTTTCGGGCATTACATTACCGCTTTTCGTTTAAAAAGCAACCGGCAGAAAGAAAATCTCAGGCCAGCACGATCAAGATGACCCCGGCGAGGACTCCTGCCAGCGCCCAGGCTTTACCGCGACGGTTGACGTCGCCGAACAGGAAGACCCCGACAGCGAAGGAGACCACGACACTGCTGCGCCGCAGCAGAGAGAGGATAACAATCAGCGCATCAGGATTTTTAACCGCGTTGAAGTAGACAAAGTCGGCGGCGATCAGCAGCAATCCGATGAACGCAATGCTCCAGCGCCATTCGAGCGGCGTGTATTCCTTGCGCTTCGGCCACCAGGCGCAGGCGGTGAAAGCCCCGAGCAGCATCACGTTGTAAAAGGAAAACCAGAACTGAACCAGCATCGGAGTGTAGCCAAGCTGCTGAATGAGATGTTTATCATACAGCGTACTGATACTGCCGATCAACGTGGCTAGAAAAATATAGAGAATCCAGCGACTGCGATGAAAGACGACACCTTCTTTCTGTCCAATGACTGAAAAAGCATAGTAGGAGCAGAAAATCACGGCCATACCAGCCCACTGCATCGGCAGCGGGCGCTCATGAAAGAAAAGTACCGCGCCAAGTAGCGTCCAGGCCGGCCCTGAAGCCCGGATCGGCGAAAAGAGCGAGATCGGCAGGTGTTTCATGGCGAAATAGGCCAGCACCCAGGAAACGGATACGATCCCGGCCTTGATCAGAATGTGCAGATGCTCCGGCAGTGTGGCGGCCGGAACATAGCAATTCATGTGCAGCATGAAATCCGGTGCAAGACGCGAGCCAGCCAGAAACACCAGCATGGGCACAAATCCGGCGACCGTAGACAAAAACAGCACCGGCAGCACGGCGTTATGGTTCAGTGCGTGTTTTTTGCAAATATCGTAAAGCCCGAGCAGTACGGCAGAAATCAATCCGAGAGTTATCCACATAAAAACCGCTAGAAAATGTAATATTGAAACAGAGGGTAGACGGAATAGGCGAATTGTAGAAAAAGATCAAGAACGGCCTGAAAAATAAGAGCCATCCTGCCGTCTGAACACTCCTTTCATTATTTTTTATTTCTTTCCCGTTGCACTCCGGTATTAAGACCTTATAGTGCGCCTTTATGGATATACCCGACGGTATGGATATGGCTGTTCTGATGGATGCCGCCTGCAACGATCAGGAAATCGCAGCCACGCTGCTGAAGCTCTTTTTCGAGCTGACGAGTCAGGAACAGGCGCGTCTGAACGACGCCGTCGTACAGGGGAACGCGCCGACCGCTTCTGCTGTTGCTCATAAGGTCGCCGGTTCCTGTGCATCCTGCGGTATGAACAAGCTGGCGGCCCTCTTCCGCGAAACGGAGCATCTTTGCAACGAAACCCTTCCGGACGATATCAACGAACGGATTCAGGCCATCACTCAGGAAATGACATCCATCCGCCTCGACCTCGAGAAATATTTCAACTGCCCGCTCACACCATGAAATCGGTTCTGCTTATTGATGACGACCAGTTTGTAACCACGCTCTATAAAGCCAAGTTGCAAAGCGAGGGTCTTACCGTCGATGCAGCACACAGCGGCGGCGAGGCGCTTGCCAAACTGGAACAAAGCCGTCCGGATATCATCGTTCTCGACCTGAATATGCCCGGAGTCACCGGAGCCGACCTGCTCAAATCGATCCGGGCTGTCCCGCTCTGGAAACATATCCCTGTTATCGTTTTTTCCAGCGGATACATCCGGTCGCTCGTCGATGAAGCCACCCAGCTGGGCATTCATAAATTTTTTGCTAAAGCGCAGTGCCCTCCCAAAATGCTGATTGCTGAAATCAAGGAGATTCTGAACAAGCTGGCCTCAACAGAATCCCATCTGCCCGCCGATGCCGCCGCCATACTCGACGAGCTGACCATCAACGACATCCCCGCCCTGCTTGAGCAATTCGCCGCCATGGAAGACCCAGCCACACTGCACGACATGCTGCTGAAAATCTATAAAGCCTCCCGCCCCTGTATCAGCAAGGCGATGGATGCCACGGACGGCACCGTGCAGGGCCAGTTGGGCCGCGTGCTCAGCAAACTTTTTGAAGACCTCTATGACCACCCGGAACACATTACCGCCTCTACCAAACAAACGCTGGCGGCAGGGCTTCAAAAACTATGCAAAATTGAAGAGGAAAAAGCTAAACCGGCTCTTGAATCGGAACTCGCATTGAAAGACCTTCTGCGGTCGCTCGAGTCATGATAATTACTGTCCCGCCTGGCTTTCTTCAAGCCCGGCCCAGCGGGTAAACGCCGCATCCATCTCCGCCGAAACAATTCCGGCACGTTCCGTGACCGCTTTAATTTCATCCGCCGGACTGCGGTAAAAATCGGGCGCATTCAGCTTCTGATTCAGCTCCGCCAGTTCCGCCTCAAGCTGTTCAATCTTTTTGGGCAGATTTTTCAGATCTTCACGCTCTTTATTCGACAGCTTGCGTTTTTTTCCAGTCGAAGGTCGCGGGTCTGAAGGTCTAACGTCGGCTGACTTCTGATCTCTGGCAGCACGCTGTTGCAACCAGTCGTCGTAGCCGCCCGCATATTCGCCAATCTGCCCGTTTCCTTCGAACACAAGGGTTTCGGTCACAACATTGTTGATGAATGCGCGGTCATGACTGACGAGCAGTACAGTGCCCTGATATTCCACCAGCAATTCTTCGAGCAGATCGAGTGTTTCGACGTCGAGATCGTTCGTCGGTTCGTCGAGCACCAGCACATTCGAAGACTGCGCGAAAAGCTTGGCCAGCATCAGCCGGTTGCGCTCACCGCCGGACAGTGAGCCGACGGGCTGAGTCGCATCAGCAGGCGAAAAAAGAAAATTACGCAGATAGCCGATCACATGCTGACGGCCCGTGCCGGTGTTCACATATTCATTATCGCCGCAAAGATTGAATTTAACGCTCTTCGTCTCATCGAGCGCAATGCGGTGCTGATCAAAATAGGCCACTTCGAGTTTGGTGCCGTGCCGTATTTCGCCCTGCCGCGGCGCGAGCCGTCCCAGCAGTGCATTCAGCAGCGTGGACTTCCCGCATCCGTTCGGGCCGATGATCCCGATGCGGTCACCACGCAGAATTTCCACGGAAAAATCTTTAATAACATCCGCGCCGCCGTAACCGCATGAAATGTTTTTCGCCGTGATCACCTTGCGCCCGGACATCTCCGCTTCATTCAGCTGCAGTTTTACCGTACCGGTACGTTCGCGCCGATGTGACCGCTCACTCCGTAATTTTTCGAGTTCACGCACGCGGCCTTCGTTACGTGTGCGGCGGGCCTTGATCCCTTTGCGAATCCAGACTTCCTCCTGCGCAAGTTTACGGTCGAATTCGGCCCACTGCCCTTCCTCGGCATCAAGCAGCGCCTGACGGCGGCTCAAATAGGTTTCATAGTCACAGGCCCAGCTGGTCAGATTTCCGCGATCAAGCTCCACAATACGGGTCGCCAGTTTTTTCAGAAAAACACGGTCGTGGGTGACAAACAGCACGGTGCCGCGCCAGCGCAGCAGAAAATTTTCCAGCCATTGGATCGATTCGATGTCGAGGTGATTGGTCGGCTCGTCGAGGATGAGCAGATCCGGTTCATTCACCAGCGCCTTGGCCAGCAACGCACGGCGGCGCATTCCGCCCGAAAGTGCCGCGAAATCCTGCTCCGGATCCAGCCCCAGCAGCGAGATCGCCTTCTCCACCGGATGATCCATTGCGTGTTCATGGTTCCAATCTTTGGACACCAGATCATACACCGTTCCCTGAATATCCTGCGGAACCGTCTGCTGCAGCCGTGCAATCCGCACCTCGCGCGAACGGACAATCTCGCCCTCGTCCGGCTCCAGCTCACCGCTGACAATTTTCAGCAGCGTGGATTTCCCCTGACCGTTACGTCCAACCAGACAGATCCGCTCGCCCGGCTCGATTTGCAGCGTAACGCCATCGAGCAGTGCCGGACCGCCGAATGCAATATGAAGATTCTGTAAACTAAGTAAGGCCATAAGAGGCGGAGAAGGTAACAACATGCCCGGCCAAATCAATCGCATTCGTTACCATTCAGGGCTATCCCGCACCGCCACGACCCGAGAAAAAACACGCGGGGTCACATGCGCCTGTTCAGAAGGCTCTGCGCCTGTCATTTTTACTGGCCCCGGCCATCAATCGCCTGGAGCGCATACTGCGCCGCCGTGGGCAGATATCCCTCGCCGCAGCCCGGGAGTTTTACATCGACCAGCCGCTGCAATTCGGGACGCAGGCTTGATGCCGCCGGCCCAAGGCAACGGACGGCATTGATGACTTCGAGACGGTCCGCGTAATTGCCGTTCATGAGTGTCGCGCGCAGGACCGCGAGGGTGTCCTCCCCGGTTTTCCCGAGGCGGCAGAGGCTGCTCGCCGCAGCAACACGCACGGTGGGATCCTCGTCTTGCAGGAGCTTCTTGAGCGCTGAGATATGCGCTGCCGGGGCTCCGGCTTGACCGAGTCCCTGCACGGCCCAGAAACGCTCGACCGCGTTCGGTGACTTAATCGCCTTCAAACAGTCGGCGTCCGACACGTGCGGTTTGGCCAGAAACGCGAACACCGGGCTGAGCTGCTCCGCCGCAATCGCTGACGGAGAGCCGGCCGCTTCCGCGAGGCGAAGTTGGAGAGACTCCGGAAGAACCCCCAGATCTTTCACGCGCACCTGCCATTCGTGCAGAGCGGAGCGTCGCTGCTCCAACCGCTCGCGCTGCGCCGGGTCGGCGACGAGATTCGTCACGCACCACGGATCGCTTTGAACGTCGTAGAGTTGTTCGGCCGTGCCGCTCCGTTCCAGCCACGCAGCTGCCGGGCCGGTCAGTTGGCCTTCGCGATGCAGGCGGCGCGCATCGCCCAGAACCGGATCATCCTCATGGCCGCGCGACGGGGCATGCGGCTCCAGATCGGGTCGGAAGTTGCGGATATAGTGCCAGCGACTGTCCATCACCACTCGTTCGAAGTTATATGCGGAGTTGATGCGGTCGCGGTGTGCAAAAAGCAATGCAGGGGCAGGTGCTTTGTGCTCGCCCAGAAATGCGCGGCCGTCCCAGTCTTCCGGCGGCTTGATCCCGGCGAGACTCAGCACGGTGGGCCCCAGATCCATGAGCGACACCAGCTCGTCCAGCACGTCACCGCTGGCGGGAGTCGCCGGGGTGCGGAGTTTCGGCGGGATCCGGATCACGAGCGGTACGTGGAGACTTTCATGGTAGGCATGGCTTTTCACGCGCGGAATGCCGTCCCCGCCGTCGGAGAAAAAAATAACGATGGTGTTGTCCGCGAGCCCGTCCTTCTCGAGATTCGCCAGCAGCTCTTCCACCCGGATATCCGCCAGCGCGACGTTGTTGTACACATTAGCCAGTTCCTGCCGGACCGCCGGTGTGTCCGGATAGTACGGCGGCACGGTTACTTGCGACGGATCCACCACGGACGCGGGCGGAAGCCGAGCACGCTGCCTGGCGGCGAGGGCCGCGACCATCGCGGCCCCTTGGTGCGTCTCCGTAAAGTTATAGACGCCGCAAAACGGCTGATCTTTCTGCCGCAGAGTCCAGCCCGCTTTCGCTTTCGCGCCCGAGGCGTTCCAGGTATCCGCAGGCTCTCTGAAATTATAGTCGGTCTTGCCGGCGTTGTAACAGAAGTAGCCCGCATCGCGCAGGTGCGCCGGAAAACAGCGTAAACCTGCAGGCAGCGTGACGAGGCTGCGCATGTGCTGGCTGCCGAGCGAGACCGTCCAGCGGGCCGAGATGATAGCCGAGCGGCATGGCGCGCACACACTGGCCACGGCAAAGGCGTTCTCATACCTGAATCCTTCAGCCGCAAGCCGGTCGACGACCGGCGTCCGCGCCAGCGGATCGCCATAACAGCCGAAATGGGGCGAGGTGTCCTCCAACGTGACGAGCAGAAAGTTCGGCTGTTGTGCCGGCTTCACGCGCGTCTCTTCCGGCGTTTGCCCGCTCGCCAAACTCGTAAAAAGACCCACGGACGCCAGCGTCCACGACGAAACAATCCCTCTCTCCTTCATCCTCGTTCCTCCTTAAAAAAATACCCCATAACCAACTGAACACTCACCCCTTGTGAGCCGACAGGATAATAGCACAGCAACAGTTTGTAATCATCATCTTTTCAGGATCAGGCATCAATCATTTTATTTTTGTATGCGGCATCACGATCCGCCGGCCTACCACTTCTCAGCAAAGAGCCGGACATCGTCAGCGGGCATCGCCGCAAGGATTTTCCGTACCGGCCCGTTCGTACCGGGCAGCACCAGTTCCGGACGGACATCCGCCAGCGGCTGTACCACAAAACGGCGCTCGGCCCAGCGGGCGTGCGGCACTTGCAGCAAATCGCTGTCTACCACTTCGTCACCGCAGAAAATAATATCAATATCGATCGGGCGCGGCGCGTTACGGTCTTCCGTCCGCACCCGGCGCAGCACGCTCTCAATCCGTTTAATCTTCACCAGCCATTCCTCCGCCGTGTACGGACTTTCAACAATCAATGCGGCGTTCAGGAACTTCATGGCCTTGTATTCCGGTTTTACACCCACCGGCTCGGTTTCATACACCGGAGACTGATCAACAAACTTCACCCGTGCGTCCATCAAAATGAGCGTCTTCGCCTGACTCAACAGTCGCAGGCGACCGCCCATATTTGATCCCAGACAAAACCCGGTCTCGATCATTTTACCTGCGCCTCCAGAAACTCCAGCACCTGTTCGGGATGTTCCTCCGCTTTCTTAACTTTTTTCCAATGCTTGGCAACCGTACCGTCGGGACTGATAATCACCGTCGAGCGGATCGTTCCGGTCGTCTCTTTCCCATACTGTATCTTGGCGCCAAAGGCATCGTACTGTTTCATCACACGGGTATCGGGATTGGAAAGCAGCACAAAGGGCAGTTTGAATTTTTTAACGAAACCGGCGTGCGACGTCAGGCTGTCCTTGCTGACACCAAGCACCACCGCGTTGAGTTTCTTGAATTTAGTCTTCAACTCGGCGAACCCGCACGCCTCCCTGGTGCATCCGGGGGTGTCATCTTTCGGATAAAAGTAGAGCACCACCGTTTTACCGAGATAATCGGCCAATGAATGTTCCTTGCCGTCACTGCCCTTCAGCGTAAACGCCGGGGCCGGTTTACCAACTTTAATCGCCATAATTGCTCCTTCAAAGGAATGTCGAATAACGAACAGGGAATTTCGAACTCCGAAGTATCCCCCGCACGCCTTCAACATTCGTTATTTCTTGTTCAATATTTTGCGGTTCCTCGGTATTCAATTGTTCCTTCAAAAATATACTCCGTCGGGCCGGTCAGCGTTACATCGCTCGCGCCGGCGGCGGTCAACCGCCCGTCGACAACGAGCGTATCACCGCTCGCCACCTGTATGCTTACCGGCAGTTTCACCCAGCCGTGCTTTGCAGCAATCAGCCCGCAAGCCGTCACGCCGGTTCCGCAGGCCAGGGTCTCCGCTTCGACTCCGCGCTCATACGTCCGCACAGTTAGCGCTCCATTCGGCGAAACTTCCATAAAATTCACATTCGTACCCGCCGGAGCGAAATCTCTATGCTGCCGAACCGCCGGACCGATTGCGCACACATCCACCTCGCACAGTTCGCCTGTTCGCATAACCACATGAGGCACGCCGGTGTTCACGAAACTATAAATCAGATTCCGACCGGACAGCTCCAGCGAACTGTCCATCCTCCAGCCCAGCGGATCCGTCATCCAGAGGCGTACCCCTTTTTGCATCACCTGCGCTTTAAGTGGTCCGGCCAGAGTCTCAATCGTCATTTTCTTTGCAACAATACCCAGATCAAAGGCCAGTCGCGCAACACAGCGCGCGCCGTTACCACACATTTCAACCTCGCCGCCGTCCGGATTAAAAAACCGCATCAGGAAGTCCGCAACGCCCGACTTCTGAATCAGGATAACACCTTCCGAACCGATACCGGAATGACGGGTCGCGATATGCGCAATGAACGCCCGGTCGGCGGACGGAAACCGCCCGCGCCGATCGTCGAAAAGCACGAAATCATTCTGCGCTCCGTGCATCTTCCAAAACTTGAGTTTCATAAGCCGAAATCTTTCCAGATCACCGAAAATTCGATCAAAATAATTAAGGACAAAATAATTACCCGCCAGACCGGATTTAAAAAATTATTCTGGCCGCAATTATTCTGATCATCTTCCACTCTTCCATTCTTCCGTTTTCCCGTGATAGCTTGTGCCTGATGAGCGACACATTAAACAGCACCGAAGCACGGAAAGAAACAGAAAAACTACGTGCCGAAATCGAAAGACATAACCGTCTTTACTACATTGAAGCCGCTCCTGAAATCTCTGACCGCGATTACGATGCACTGCTCAAACGGCTCGAGGCCATCGAAAAGCAATTCCCTGAGCTGGCAACGCCCGACAGCCCGACCCGGCGCGTCGGCGGCGAACCGATCAAAGGCTTCGAAAACGTCCGCCATACCGTACCGATGATCAGCCTCGCCAACACCTACAACAAAGAGGAACTGATCGAATTCGACGGCCGCGTCCGCAAACTGCTCGGCGCAACGCCCTATTCCTACGTCCTCGAACCGAAAATCGACGGCGTCGCCATTTCGCTGCGCTACGAGAACGGGCTCCTCGTTCGAGCCGTCACGCGTGGCGACGGCACAACCGGCGACGATGTCACCGCCAATATCCGCACCATCCGTTCCATTCCCCTGAGACTCCCAGGCGCTCCACCTGTAATTTTTGAAGTGCGCGGTGAGGTGTACATGACGCGCAAAGGCTTCGCCGCGCTCAACGAAGAGCGGCAGGAAGCCGGACTCGAACCGTTCGCCAACCCGCGTAACGCCTGCGCCGGTTCGCTCAAACAGCTCGATCCGCGCATCGTCGCTTCGCGTCCGCTCGACGCTCTTTTCTACGGCCTCGGCGAATGCTCCGTAATTTTTGGAACCCATGAGGAAATGCTCTCGTCCTTTACGAATTACGGATTACGGATTACGCCGAAGTTCTGGATTTGCGATCAAATCGGCGGCGTGCTCGAAAAGTTGGATGTTCTCGCAGGCATGAAACGTAGCTTCCCCTTCGAAATGGACGGCGGCGTCATCAAGATCAACCAGCGCGACCTCTACGAAACGCTCGGCTCGACCGCGAAAAGCCCGCGCTGGGCCGTCGCCTACAAATACGAACCGGAGCAGGCCGAAACGCTGCTCAAGGAAATCACCATCCAGATCGGCCGCACTGGCGTACTGACGCCTGTCGCCGAACTCGAGCCGGTACAGCTCGCCGGAACGGTTGTTAAACGCGCTACGCTCCACAACGAAGACGAAATTAAACGCAAAGACATCCGCGTCGGCGACCACGTGATCGTCGAAAAGGCCGGCGAAATTATTCCGGCGGTCGTGCGCGTCGTTACAGCGAAGCGCACCGGCAAAGAAATACCATTCGACATGCAGGCCGCCTGCAAAGCGCTCGGCATCAATCCGGTCAAAATCGAAGGCGAAGTCGCCTGGCGCATCGACGACCTGCACCACCCCGCCATGCTCAAACGCTGGCTGACCCATTTTGCCTCTCGCACCGGCATGGATATCGACGGACTCGGAGAATCGATCGTGGAACTGCTGGTCGACGCCGGACTGGTTAAAGGCCCCGCCGATCTCTACGACCTGAAGAAATCACAGCTTCTCGGACTCGAAGGATTCAAAGAGAAAAAGGCGCAAAACCTGATCGACGGTATCGCGGCCAGTAAATCGCGTTCGTTCGACCGGATTCTATTCGCCCTCGGCATCCGCCACGTCGGCAGCGGCTCAGCCCGTGTGCTGGCACAAAGCTTTCCGAACATTGAATTCCTGATGGCCGTAGACGTCCAGATATTGGAAAAAATCCGCGACATCGGTCCGGTCGTCGGCAAAAGTATCTGCGACTTTTTCCAATGCCTGGAAAACCGGAAACTGATCGAACGGCTGCAGGCCGCCGGCGTCAACTTTACACAAACCGCCAAAGCTGAAAGTAGCGAGTTTTCAGGACTCACCTTTGTTCTGACCGGGACAATGGAAAGCATGAGCCGCGACGAGGCGGGCGAACAGATCCGCGCCCGTGGCGGAAGCGTCAGTTCCAGCGTTTCCAAAAATACCTCCTATGTCGTCGCCGGAGACAACGCCGGCTCCAAGCTGGCAAAAGCCGAAGAACTCGGCGTGAAGATTCTCGACGAAGCCGCCTTCCTGAAGCTGCTCGGCAACGTAGAGGCGACGCCCTCGTCGCCTCAGAACGCGACGGAGGCGTCGCGTCTACAAAAAGAAAAACCCGGCCAAGGAGAGCTGTTCTAAACAAAAACTTTCCTATCCGTGTTCATTCGTGTTATTCGTGGGCACTCACAACGAGGTAAATTATGGCAAAAAAAATGGGTTTAGGTCGCGGACTCGATGCGCTTATTCAGGAAAAAAAGGTGACGGCTCCTGTGCTGGATGCTCCGGCTCCGGACAGTACCGGCATCACGAAGATCGCCGTCGGCCGGATTAAGGTCAACCCGATGCAGCCGCGCCGCATTTTCCGCGACGAACAGCTCAACGAACTGATCGCCTCGATCAAAGAGCACGGCATCCTTCAGCCCCTGCTCGTCCGGCAGAAAGAAAAGCATTTTGAACTGATCGCCGGTGAGCGCCGCCTGCGCGCCGCCAAAGCCGCCAACCTGCCGGAAGTTCCGGTCATCCTGCTCGATATCGGCGATCAGGAAGCGCTTGAAATCGCGTTGATCGAAAACTTACAGCGCGACGACCTCAATTTGATGGAAGAAGCCGAAGGCTACCGCGAACTGGCCGCTAAGTTCGGACTCAAGCAGGACGAGATCGCCAAGCGCGTCGGCAAAGCCCGCGCCAGCGTCGCCAATATGATGCGCCTGCTCGATCTGCCCGCCAGCATCAAGAAAATGCTCGAAGGCGGACAGATTTCTGCCGGACACGGCAAAGTGCTCCTCGGTGTAGAGATTGATGCGGAGAAAGAACTGCTTGCTCAACGGATTCTGCGTGAAGGACTTTCCGTCCGGGCATTGGAAAAAATTATCGAAAAGCTGCACAAACCGGCCAAAAAACCGCGCGCCGAAAAGAGCGACCTGCCGATTGATTACGTCCGCCACCTCTCCGAAAAACTGCACCAGCACTTCGGCACGGCGGTACACATCACCTCGACCAAAACGCTCTCCAACGGCAAAAAGGTTAAAGGCGCGATCCAGATCGACTACTACAACAACGAAGACCTCACCCGCGTCCTCGAAATCCTCGGTATCAGTTCTGACGATCTGTAGATCAGGAGTCAGGGATCAGGTGTCAGGGATATGGAAGGGTTTCCGTATCACCGCTTTCTTCGTGAAGGAAATGACATGAAATACGATCCAGCAAAAGCCCCCGATCCGGAAAAATGGAACGCGCTGAATGAGGCGGAGCGTCTGTCTGACATTGAGTCCTCCCACAAGAAGAATATGCCGCAACTCCGCCTGCATGCCGCCATTCATCTGGTCGTTGAAAATCAAGCCGCACTGGGCGATGAAACCCCTGTCCAGCAAACTCTGGATCGCCTGCAGGAAGAAGGGCTTGATCGCCACGATGCGATTCATGCCATTGGTTCCATTCTGGCGGAACATCTGCACGGCATCATGACCGATGGCGGGAATGGAGACGTAAACGAAGAATATTTCTCCCGCATCAAAATGCTGACTGCTGAAGCGTGGAGAAACTCTTAAGTGGATTTCTTTTGAAAAAAAGGGTCAAAAAAAATGGTCACCCATTAGAGGTTCCGGTCAAATACAAAATACCCCTCCATTCCGCTGAGT
>CAYNOR010000030.1:0-16183 GCA_964398915.1 uncultured Verrucomicrobiota bacterium | reverse complement strand
CATACGGAGACATTAAACCATCTTTACGGTTTTTCAATCGTTAAATGCTCTAACACCTATGCCCCCACCCCTGCAGCACAAGAAAAAGACGGGGTACCAATCGGTGATTTTGGGGGCTCACTTTCGCATGCGTTTGGGACAGGGATGGCGGCTGGTGCCTCAAGGACAGCCCAATGAAAAAATATCAGTCCGGAAAATTGTACATTTAGGATCAGTTGTTTTTCCTTTGCCGGGGCCCCTCTACTCCATCATAAAAACTCATCGCCCGGCTTACCGCTGCCAAAGGCCCCATCACCGCGCTTGTCTCACCTGCTCAGTCCGATTCTAAGAGCCTCTGGCTCCATTTTGTACTCTGGACAACCCTCCGTAAAACCAGACTCGAAGCGGTCTTGGCAACCCGGACTCGTTAACCCTAAATGTCAGAATTCAAGGACTGACCCCGACATTCAAGGACTGACCCCGACATTGACCCCGACATCTACAGCTTCGATGTCCCTGCGAGGCAGGAGCGTTTGACTTGTTGAGCAACCATGTTAAGCGACCTTTCTTTCGTATGGACAGAAAACCCAATCTGTTACACAAAAGGCCACAGGAGAAAAACCTTATTAACTGCGCGGACTACCGCTCCACGGAAAGGGAAAGATTGTCAAAAGAAGCCTGCGGGCCATTGGAGCGAAGTCGCAACCCTATTCTTTTTCCAATGACCGGATCGTTCGCTTTCGGAGACCACTCCAAACGCAACGGCTTGAATGTCCCAGCCTCCTGCTTCGTGAACGCCGGCAGCGGCACGCTCGCCAACTCTTTCGCCCCTTCCGGAGAGTAGGCCAGCAAGACCACCGAACCTGCCGGAAAGTCAAATTTTTCAGCAATATTATAACTGTACCCGACCTGCACGGTGCACACGACCTTTTCTCCGGCCTTGACCGTCAGCGCGGTCTTCAGCTCAACGTGTCCGGCATTCACCCAGCCATACCGGGTGCCCATCCATTTGTCCTTTGGAAACCGTTTGTCGTCGTAGCCGATCATTCCGGCTTCAACAAAGGACATGCCGGAAAGGCCTCTCTCAAAGCCCAACGCCTCGGGATTAAGATTGGCGAGCGGGTCTCGCTTCCTCGCCGCGGGCGGAGCCGGAAGCGTTTTCGCAAGGGGAGTGATTTCCACCTTGCTGTTCTGGATGGAAACGCGGGTATGCCGCCCCTTGTATATGATTTCGGCCGAAGCCTTATCCCAGCCTTCAGGCAGGTTGGGTTTGACAATCAGGGAATCCCACGCAGGCTGGATGCCCATAACCCCATGAACGAGCGCCGCAGGCACGGCGATCATGTCGGACAGATACGGTTCGCCGTCATTCTCGTGGCGCATGCGCGCCTCGAGTTCGCCGTTCGGGCCTAAACAGTTGCCGCCGACGCAACCATCGCGGGCCGCACGCTGCGCAAACAACCTTAATCGCTTCCAGGCCCCTTCGCGGTCGCCGGCCATGGCGCGGCCGACAATCTCCCAATACGTCATGGCCAGATAGGCGCCGCCGTTCATGGCAACAGGAAAAACCTGCATCGAGCGGAACTGCTCGGGGTTGACAAAATCCGGCACCGGCCAGAGCGCTGACATGCTGGCATACCCTTTATAGTCTATCTCTTTTTCGAGTTGCTTGATGCGGGCATCCGCCGTGGCAACGACTTTGCGGGCCTGTTCCGGCGAGGCGATGCCGTACGCCAGCGCAGGCCACTGGCACATATCGCAGAAGTAACTCACCTCGCGCCCCTGGGCGTCGATCCAGTCGAGGTACCGCGGCCCTCCCTGAGCATCTTCTTTCCAGAGAACCCGGTTGACCGCGTCTTTAATCTGTGTGGCGATCGCGGTGTACTCCGAGGCTTTTGCAGCATTGCCCGCCGCCTGTTCCATTGCCGCCAGGTCGCAGGCCGCCTTATAAAAAAGCGCGTTGTGATACGTCGTCACACCGCTCACCGCGATGGTATCGTAGTACCAGTGCGGAGTCGCCACGCGCTTGAGGTCAAACAAGCCATCCCCGTTGCGGCGGTTGACAAAGTAGCCGAGTATTCGCTCCGCCACCGGCAGTTGCTCCCGCAGGAACGCCTGATCGCCCGTATGAAGCACATAGTTCCAAAACGCGATGACGATCTCCAGATTCTCATCCACACAAAGACCGCCCGTGTTGTAACCAAAGTGGTCAAGCCCCTGCTCGTCCACGGTGTCAAAAATATCCCGGAGATGCTCGCGGAATGCGTCGGAAACGCTCAGCGGACGCTCGGAGATCTGCCCCTCTGCCGGACGACAGGTGCCAATGGCCACCGACTGAAAGAGCGCATTAAACCCTATATACCAGCCATCCGTCTCATTGCCGAAGTTATACTTCTTTTGGTCATTGACGGTTCCGCCGTTCAGCAGCGATCCGGTAAAGTCCTTGAGCGACGACTCGGTTTCTTTGTCCGGAATCGACACCGCGAGCTGGTAGCCGGTCTTGGCCTTATCGCTTGCGCTGATCCGAAGGGTAACGGTTTCCACCTGCCCTTTGCTGCGCATGGCCGAGGCGCCGGGCGAGGCTACCGCGCCCATCTCGCTCAACAATCCGTATGAGCCGCGACGAAACAGATAGCCGCCTTTAACTGCGAGTTTGATGTCACTTTGCGCATTCCAGCTCGTCCACAACTTGAAAATCGCCCAGGTATCCGGCTTGGTGATGACCGTTGCCGGATGGTCGCTGGTCACAAAACCCAGCTCGATACCCTGCTGATAACGAGGATCCCTCCAGCCGTCAATGTCGTTGGGGTCATACCAAAAAACGCTGGTTGCGCAATCCTTCTGCGAGCGGGAGTGAAAGGTGGAGAACAATGCCGGAGTCCCGGAGAGCGTATAGGTCGAGTCGCGCTGCCAGCGGCGCACAATCGTCCAGACGAGTTCATCGCCCTCGGCGCTGAGCGTCCAGTCCTCGGTCGCGACCGGTTCGGAGTCTGTCGCCGACACGAGCTTGACCCCTGAAAAGCGGACACACCCGACGGTATCGCCCTGCCGCTCAACTTCGACGTTGTCGGGCTTGAAAATACGGCTTTGGTACGTTTGACCATCACCCTCCACAACGTACGTATAGCCGCCCTGCGCCCAGTCGCCATGCCTCGGAAAATCAGTTATAAGCGAGTGCGGCTCCAGCGAGCCGTCAGGCCGCCGCAAAATCAGTGACTCCAACTCAGGACGGGCGGGATTGATCTCAACCCGTCCGAATTTCCCTTCGAGACGGATCGGCGCGAGCGCCGGGTCGGAGATTGACCCGAAATCGACCCGCACGTTGTCAACGACAGTTTGAACGCCAGCCCCATCCAGGTTGAGCTGGAGGTTGCCGCCAATCGCCTTTGACGTATTTTCGATCGGGACAACAGCCGTGAGGGTTTTCCACCCGCCCGCCGACGGGTCGGCAGACAGGGTATACCGTCCGAGGAGGACAACGCCGTTGGGCCCGTTGACGGAGTAGAGGGTGAGCGAGAATCCTCCAAACGCGAGGTCGCTTCGACGGCCAATATCCATCTGGATGGTGTAAGTACCCTCCGCAAGAGTGTGGCTGCCGAGAATTTGATAAAGCGCCCCGGGGCTGTTGCAGTAGGCGGCCATCGTGCCGTTCGCGGCACCCGGTGTGATGATGCCTGCGAAATCGTGTTGGCACCATGGAGCCGCAGAGTTCACCCAATTTTTCGAGGGATCTGTGTTAGCGGCCCAACTCGTTTCAAAAGAAAAATTCTGGACGGTGACGGGTGCGGCGTAGGCGGAACTAACGGCAAGAGCCGAGGCCGCGCAGGCGGTGAGGAGGATATACTTAACTTTCATAGGAGAAACGTTCCCTTCCGGTTTTCTGTTGGGTTCTTCACTTGTAGATGCGTACAGCCACTGAGGGGAACTTATACCCCCCCCCACCCCTGCAGCACAAGAAAAAGACGGGGTACCAATCGGTGATTTTGGGGGCTCACTTTCGCATGCGTTTGGGACAGGGATGGCGGCTGGTGCCTCAAGGACAGCCCAATGAAAAAATATCAGTCCGGAAAATTGTACATTTAGGATCAGTTGTTTTTCCTTTGCCGGGGCCCCTCTACTCCATCATAAAAACTCATCGCCCGGCTTACCGCTGCCAAAGGCCCCATCACCGCGCTTGTCTCACCTGCTCAGTCCGATTCTAAGAGCCTCTGGCTCCATTTTGTACTCTGGACAACCCTCCGTAAAACCAGACTCGAAGCGGTCTTGGCAACCCGGACTCGTTAACCCTAAATGTCAGAATTCAAGGACTGACCCCGACATTCCGGGAGCTTCCAGCCCGTAGCGGGTCAGAAGGCTTGTGAAACTCAGCAGCACCTGCGTCCGGCGGCGGACAAAGAGCTGTCTGCGCCGGAGCGCGTCACGGACCGCCCGGATGTCTTCCGGATAAATGTAGCTCTGCGGAAAAATGCCCAGCCGGACCAGTTCGGCCAGCCAGCGGGCATCGGAGCGGTCATCCGTGCTTTTAAGTCCGCTGTACTGCTTCATCTGCGCCGGGTTGCCCAGCGTCACGTTGCGGCCCTGAGCGCGCAGCCCGTCCACGAACCAGTACCAGTTGAATGTCGACTCGACACCCATCTGCTGAATGTTCGGCCAGTAGGGGTTCAGAGCCGTATTGACCGCATCGAGGTCTGTTTTGACCCTTCGCCGGAAGACTTCGGTTCCCCCGGCATCGCACACCGAGAGAAAAACATTATTTCCATGAAGGTCTGCTCCTGCATACAATACATTTGCTTTGGTCGTTTGCATGGGTACTCCTTTCGTTTGTTGTTACTCGAAAGAGTATTCTGCATCCGACCGAAGCTTATTTCAAAGAACCTCTATATGGTTATCAGTCCGCCTGATTCATAGTTTTTATCTTTAACCCCCATAACACACCCTCTTTGGCAGCCTCTACAGCACGATAATTATAAGAACCATATTTTCTAAAATCATTTCCGCCGATCCTTCCCAAAACCCACCTCCCAAGCATTGGAACGTTTCTGCCGAGTTTTTCCAATGTTTGAAACCCAAAGCATCACTCCAAATCACCGCCCAGCAGAGGGGTCACCCATTAGAGGGTCCGGTCCCGTAATCTAGTAATTTCATAATCCACGCCCGCTCTAAAATTCCAACCACTGGAAAAACGTTATTACCTAATTTATTACCCAATTAAAATGATATTACCTAATTAACACGCATCCACTTGGCACTGCGTCCTTTACGGGTGCATTTTACCTCATTTTTATCCTGCATGACCTTCAATGTACGCCGAATCAGGTCGATACTAACTCCCGGACAGGCTCGCTGGATATCTGAAACCGAAAACGTTTCAAGGTGCCGAATGGCGGTTTCTATTAATGCAGTTTTCTCACCACGCGGCGCTTCAATCTGACCGACCCGTTCCTCGAATTCCTGATAAAGTTCTTTAAGGGTGTAGAGCAGGTAGTTGATGTACGGCCACGGATTATGCTTCACCTCATGCCAAGCCTGAGAACTCTCCCTCAAGGTGTCATAGTAGCGTTCTTTGCTCTGCTCGATAATGCGCTCCAGACTGATGTAACGGCCCGCTTCGAATCCAAGGTGGTACATCAGCAGAAGAATCAGCAGACGGGAAACGCGCCCATTGCCGTCGCGAAACGGATGGATACAAAGGAAGTCCAGGTTGAAAGCGGCCAGTAGAATCAGCGGAGGAACCTCTCTGCCCTGTAAAAGCTGAACCGTATCCGTGCAAAGCTTTTCCATTGCTTGCGGGGTTTCTTCCGCGGGAAGCGGTTTAAACCGTAGCGTTACGCGTCCGTCAGGATGCTTTTCGATAATTTCGCCATCATCTTTTTTAAAGGTTCCGCTGTCCCAGAGATTCGGGCGGGTCATTTTGTGCAGTTTCAAAACGGTCTCGACGGAAAGCGGAATTTTCGCCCCTTTCTCGTGAATCCAACTCAACGCTTTTTGATAGCCGCGGACTTCCTCCTCATCGCGATCCTGCAAGTGTCCTTTACCGAACAGCACGGTTCCGATCCGTTTCTGATCAACCTCCACGCCTTCGATCCGATTCGAGGAAACCGCGCTTTCTATCAACGCGTGTTCGCGGAGAGCTTTGAGTTTTTGAGGTGTCTGCTTAGTAAACAAATCCTGCTTACCGCGATATTCGGCCAAATCATTGAGGAGCCATACTGATGCCGTCGGTATTTGCGGCTTTTCATTTTTCCATTTGGAAACGGTTTTCATTAAGTTGTTTGTAACTCCAACACTCCACTATTCCAATCTTCCCGTGCTTTCCAAAATCAGCGTAACCGGGCCGTGATTGATGAGGCTGACTTCCATTTCGGCCTGGAAGATGCCGGTTTCAATGCGCGGGCCGGATTCGCGGAGCTGTTTGACATATTCTTCGTAGAGCTTCAAGCCTTTGTCCGGCAGAGCGGCGTCGATGTAGCTGGGGCGGTTGCCCTTTTTGCAGTCGCCATAAAGCGTGAACTGGCTGACCGCCAGAATCGCGCCGCCGGTGTCGAGAACGGAACGGTTCATGACACCGTTTTCGTCGTCGAAGATGCGCAGGTTGACGGTTTTCTTTGCAAGGAAGGCGGCATCGGCGGCGGTGTCGCCGTGTGACACGCCGACTAAAACGAGCAGACCGTTTCCAATATCGCCGACGGTTTTGCCGTCAACTTTTACGGACGCGGCCTTCACGCGCTGGACGAGAATCCTCATGGGGACAGTCTGAAGGTCTAAAGTCTAAAAGTCAAAGGTCGAGAGTCTTACAGCCTAAGTCCTGTTCGTGCTGACTTTTGACATTCAGACCTTCGACTTTTGACAGCCGCCGATCCGGCGGTTATTCCGTGGCATGCGAAACGCGGAACGTCGGCAGGCGATTGAGCGCGGCGGCCAGTTCGTAGCGACGAGGACGGGCCAGATCTCCGCGCAGATCGCGGGCGATGGTGCCGAGGCCTTCGCTGCTGAGGTCGCGGTCGATCATATCGAGCATTTCGCGCAGCGGGTAGCCTTCCTGCATGTAACGGAGTTTGGCGTAGTAAAGCAGCAGACCGATGGTGAGGGTCTGGCTTTCGTCGGCAATCTGCGGAACGCTGTCGAGCTCAATAACAGAGCGTCCGAACTGAATTGCATTCATATCAATCGCTTCAATGACCTGGTCGATACGTCCGACGGCGGCATCAATACTGCTCGGCATAATCCAGCGTGAGCGGCCCAGCATCGAGCCGAGGTTGACGACGGGAGCTTCCGGCAGAACAGCCAGATTGAGCGCTTTGGCCTGTTCCGTGATGTTCGTGACCTGGAAGTCTTCAACTTTCAGTACGGTGTCAGCCAGCGGGATATATTCGGCGACGAGGTTTTCACCGCCGATGATCAGCGAGATACCCAGCTCGTCCACCATTTGGCGGGCGCGCTGTGCCAGCGAGGTGCGCGGCGTATCGCCAAGCAGAACGGCGATGCGGGCATCGGTGGTTAGAAAGGCTGGCGACGAGGTGTTTTCGTCGAGAATCAGTACGCGGGCCCCCACTTCAAGCGCTTCGATTGTGGCGGCGGCCTGCGAGATGAAGGAGTCGGCGGAACGGGTGCTGTAGGATGCCGGGTTGGATAGTTCAGATTCAGCAAGGAAAGGCGTGATATTGACTTCCTGCACACTGCGGCCGCGATCGGTGGCAACCTGAACCGCATCGGAAACCGTTATAACGGTTTCGCGCCCGTCACCGGGAATGTGATTGAACACACCGGCAGCAATGGCCGACATAAAGTCCTTACGTCCATTCGCGGCGTTACCGAGAACGACGGTCAGACCGGACGGAATCCCGAGACCGAAAACTTTGCCCGCATTCGGCACTTCGATTTCAGTTTGGGCGGATTCAGAGACTTCGAAGGGGGCCAGGTTTTCGTAATCGGGCAGATCGCTGTTCTGCTCGCGGGCGAGCAGTGAGCCTTCGCCCACAAAGCTGACAAAACCGAGCGTGGCGAGCGTCTGGCGCACACGGTCCGCATCTTCCATGCTGTTAACAAATTCTTCGGCGGCGTCGAGATCGAGGTTGCAACAGAAAATACTGGAGCTAACGACTTCCGGCAGATCGTCGAAAAACACTTTGCGGGCCATTTCGGCGTCTACAAGGCGTTCGCCGGTCGCGTAGACCTTGTAGGGCAGCGCGATGCGGATGCGCACGTCGATGTATTCTTTGGTGACCAGCACGGAGGTGCGGGGCAGAATCTTTTGGCCGGGCTCTGCGACGATCAGGTTGCGGCGGGCCCAGCCGCTTTCATTAAAATGCGCAATGCGACCGGCCACATCGGCCACATTACGGGTCAGGAAATCTTCAAGTGCGGTGCGACGAACCGGTGAGTCGTAGAGGTGGCCGGGCAATTCGGCGATGGACTGAGGAATACGGATATTAAAGACCGGATTTTCAGCATCACGATCCGTATTGATTTTGGTGCATTTGATGACGTAGCGGGCAAAGTCGAAGTCGCCGAGTACCCGTTCGTATTCCGCAAAGGGTTTTCCGTCAATTTCGGTGAGCAGGTTGTAAAACTCTTTTCTGTCTTTCATAGCGAAGCTTCCCCGTCTTAGTGGTTAACAGTTCCCGTCTGCAAAATGAGCGGAGATAGTAGAATTGCCCCCCCGTCGCTGTCAAACCATTCTACCCTGCTATTACTTTACTAATAAAGGCGTTGGGTTATTATCCGCCGGATGAACAATCTGCAAAACGATCTGAAAACGCTGGTGGAAACCGTCAATCGGGCGCTTGACGCCCTGCTTCCGCCCGCAAACGAACAGCCAGCCAGGCTGCACGAAGCCATGCGGTACAGTGTTTTCGCAGGCGGTAAGCGGTTGCGCCCCGCCCTCTGCATCGCGGCTTGCGAAGCCTGCGGCGGTACCGCTGAACAGGCTCTGCCGGCGGCCTGCGCGCTGGAACTGCTCCATACCTACACACTGATTCATGATGATCTGCCGGCGATGGACGATGATACACTGCGGCGCGGACGTCCTACCTGCCATATTCAATTCGATGAAGCCACGGCCATTCTGGCCGGTGACGCCCTGCTGACCTTTGCCTTTGAAGTGCTGGCAACCCGTCCGCAAGGCGGCGCGCTGGCACTGGAATTAGCCCGTGCAGCCGGAAGCCGCGGCGTAATCGGCGGGCAAATGGAAGATATGGATGCCGAAGGTAAAACACCTGATTCGAAGCGGGTTGAATATATCCACCGCAACAAAACCGCCGCACTGATTCGTGCCGCCTGCGTTATGGGCGGACTCTGTGCCGGAGCAAACGTCCAGACTTTGGAAAAACTGGCTCAGTACGGCGAAAATGCCGGGCTGGCATTTCAGCTGGCCGATGATCTGCTCGATGAAAGCGCGACGGTTGAGGAGCTGGGCAAGGACATCGGCTCGGATAAGGCCAAAGGCAAAATGACATGGCCAGCTGTTCACGGAATAGAAAAAACGGCCGCCGACGCAAAACGGCTGGAAGAAAAGGCTGTTGCTTCATTACAGGGGTTGAAGGATTCAACCCGCCTCGAACAGCTGGCTGCGTTCATTATCCGCCGGAATTCCTAAAGTAGCGGTTTGGGTGGCTTCTCGGCCGCAGATGAAAACTGCGGACAGCTGTCCGTCGCCTGCACCTCTTTTTTATGGCGGGAACAGAACTGCATAAACGGATTCACTACATAATTCGCACAATAGCGGCAAAACGTGCGATTTTCGCCCTCAGCAAAAACCTCCACCTTTTTTGAGCGGTCTGCGTCGGTGAATATCTTCGGCGCGGCGGCGCGCGCTTTGAATACGACATCCGCTTCCGAGGCGAAAACAAACCCGCAGGCGGAACAACTCAATTCTTCACCGGCCTTCTTCAGCCCCGCAAAAACCGGCTCGCGTTTCAAAAAGGCTTCCGCGCCGCAGGATGAACAGATTATTTCAACCGGCATTTTAAAGCCCTTCTTTAGACGATTGAATGCTCCTCGGATACCGGACCGTAAAGCGGGTGCCGGCTTCCGCATTCGAAACGAATGAAACCTGTCCATGCAGATATTTTTCGCTGATCAGCTTGATGCTGTAGGTTCCCAGCCCGCGGCCGCTTCCCTTGGTTGAAAATGACCGGGAAAAAACATTCAACTGTACATCCGGCGGAATCACCGCGGCATCATGCACCGTAAGATAAACCGAATCACGGTCTGAATAGGCGCCCAGGTTGACCGTGGCTCCGTCCTCAACCGCTTCCAGTGCGTTTTTCACCAGATTAATCAGTACCCGCCGCAATAAAACGGGATCCGAAAGAAAAGTAAAATGCTCCGCAGATAAATCGACGATCAGTTCCTTGCCCTTTGCGACACTGTGTGAATGAAACTGGCGGATGATCCGGTAGAGCAGTTCCAGAGAGTGGACTTCCTGCACTTCCACCTTCAATTCGCCGCTCTCCGCCGCTGACAGCATCCGTTGCGCATTAATCTCCTCAATCAACTGCTCAGAAGATTCCGATATCATGCTCGAAATATCTTTGATCTCCATTTCCGAAAGGCCGGTCTCAATCAACAGGTCGGCCAGCCCCTTCACACCGCTCGCCGTATTGAGTACGTCGTGAAAGAAGATCCGTTCCAGCACTTTGCGCCGCTTCTCATTGCTGATATCCATCACCGAAAAAACGGTAAAAACCGAGCCGCCCACGGCAATCGGCCGCGACCATATCCTCAGATCCATCGCCCTTTCGTTTACACCCTCGTCGCCGCAAATCATTCGGCACTCTTGAATATCCAGTGCGCACAGCTTCTGGCTGTTCATGATCGAAATCACCGCGCCGCACGTCCGGCAAAACCTTGTTGTGCCGCAGCCGCCATCCGTCAGATGCGAACGAATGCAGCCGACCGCTTCGCCGGGACGTTTACCCAGAATACCGGCATAAAGACATTTAAACGCCTCGCAATGACTTTTTCCCAACAGCTCATCGGGATTTTTTATACCCAGAAATTCGGCAAAAGCACGGTTGGCAAAGACGATCTGCCGGTGTTCATTGAGAACCACCGACATATTGGGAACAGCATCCAGAAAATCGCAGACAAACGGCAGCGACGCCAGTTTTTGATACTGCCGCTGAATTTCTTCCTGCGAAGCGCGCTCCGCCGGAGCAAAGGCCGTTTCCATCGTCATGAGACAATCTCCCGATGCTTATGTGCTATGAATGTAACATAAGCTTCCACCTGGGCGAAGCGAAAGTGTTTTTTGGTATTCAAAAAGAAACGACTGTCAAAAGGAGTGGCAAAGGTTGGAAACTTTAGCGTATGGTTTTTCCGATATTTTGGAAAATCCGATGAAAAAAATTCTCAGTTTAAAAAATGACGAATGGCTCGCGAGACTCAGCGAGGCGCGCAGCAGCCTTTCAAACACCCTCTACGCCATGTATTCCAGCCTGACCGGCGGGCTCACCGTTGATCCGGCGATGATGAGCATCCCGGCCGACGACCACCTGCCGCAACGCGGCGACGGCGTTTTTGAATCACTTAAATGTCTGAATGGAAAACTTTATAACGCCGCGGCCCACCTCGACCGGCTGGAATTGTCCTGTAAGGGTATCGGTATGAACCTGCCCTGCCCGCAGGCCGAGCTGATTGAACTCATTTGTGCAACCATCCGCGCCGGAGGAAAGCGGGACTGCCTCATCCGTGTACTCGTTTCCCGCGGCACAGAAAATATGGGCATCGACCCGTCACTTTGCAAAGGCCCCGCGCTTTATATTGTCGTCTATCGCTACACGGCCCGGATAGAAAACGGCAAACTAAAACCGGCACGAGCCGCCCTGAGCCGGGTGCCAATCAAGCCGCCGGAGTTCGCAACCATCAAGACCTGCAACTATCTGCCCAATGTACTGATGAAGCTCGAGGCAAATCAGCGCGGTCTTGATTTTGTCATTTCTGTAGATCAAAACGGGAACCTCGGTGAAGGAGCCACAGAAAATATCGGTATCCTGACGCCGGAAAATGAGTTGCTTATGCCAACACCCGATTTTGTGCTCTCCGGCACCACAGCACGGCGCATACTTGATCTGGCCCGGGCTCTGGTGGCTGACGGCTCGCTCAAAGCGGCTGAATATCGCAATATCACCTCAACGCAGGCCGCACAGGCTGAAGAAATTTTAATTTTCGGCACCACCACCGACGTTACATCCGTCATCGAATGGGAAGGGCGCCCCGTCGGCGACGGAGCCCCCGGACCCGTAGCTGAAAAATTGCTTACGCTTTTAAAAAATGATATGACGCCGGAAAGCGAAACTCTAACGGAGGTGTTCAAATGAAAAAATGGATCATCCTGCTTCTGCTCCTGCTGACCGGGTGTGCCACCCCGCAACGAAATACGATCACTCAGGTTTCAACGATCGACGCCTTACTGGCGAGTGCTTATGACGGGCAAATGACACTCGGCCAATTGTGTAAACACGGCGATTTCGGAATCGGCACCTTCGATGCGCTCGACGGTGAACTCATCATGCTGGATCATCAGGTCTATCAGGCCTGCTCTGATGGAACAGTCAATTTAATGCCCACAAACGCCACAACCCCCTTTGCCAGCGTGGTCAACTTTTTGCCGGATCTGACACCCTGCCTGAAGAATGTCCTCACCGAAAAAACATTCCAAACCGCTGTTGACGAACTGGCTCCCAATCAAAACCTTTTCCTCGCCGTGAGATTCGATGGATATTTTACCTCCATGAAGGTTCGCTCGGTTCCAAAACAGGAAAAACCGTACCCGCCGCTGGCAGAAGTCGCACAACATCAGACGGTATTCGAATATACCGGCGTTTCTGGAACAATTCTGGGATTCCGCTGTCCGTCATTTGTTAAAGGAATAAACGTCCCTGGATACCATCTCCATTTTATTTCTGACGACAAAACCAAAGGCGGACACATTCTCGACTTCATAACGATCGGCGGCAACCTGCAGCTCGACACCTGCAACCGTTTTTATATGGTACTGCCTGATCAAGAACAGTTTGCCGGACTGGATCTCGCAAAAGATCGTTCCGCCGAGCTTGAAAAGGTGGAAAAATGATGATTCCAGACCTGCAATCCAGCCTGATCTGTGACGACGTCCGGCAGGAGCATAATGGAAAATTCATGCTCATCGGCCTTTTCGATGCCATCCATGCTGAGCGATTGCCGGTCACCTTTGCTAAAATATGTCTCGTCACCCGGTGGTGCAGCGGCGAAGGGAATTTTACGCAGCGGTCACGCATTGTACATCCCAACCAGAAAACCGTGCTGACCGAAGGTCAGGATGTACAGGTGAAACTCCCATCGCCGGAGGCCGCCGCCACCAGCATCGAAGTGTTTATTAATGTCACGTTTCCCGAGGCCGGAACATACTGGGTGGAACTCCTGCTCGACGGCGACCTGAAAATACGCTACCCCTTGCGTGTAAATCGGATTGAACGCTAACGGTTGCCTTTCGAGGTGATAACGACTAGGATTGGGGCGTGCTTTCAGGTCGAACCACAAGACCCTTGATTACTATGGCGCAAAAGGTACAACAGAATCAGGAGCAACACGGGCCTTTTTCGCCGCTCCAGAGCGGTTGCGCGTTCGTTATGCTCGCCAACATGCTGATTTATCTGGCCGTCGTGGTCTTCGTGTTTAATCTGCTCGACCCTTCCGAGCTCAATCTAAGCTACATTGCTAAACGCGGATTTACCGCACAACCGACAGAGGAGAGGGAAGAAGACAAAGCCTTCCGGCAAATGTCAGAGCAAAAGAGCAAAGAACAAAAAAAAGGCATAGACTTCTCTGCACCGGAGCCGGAACAGGAAGCGTCTCCGGCATCAGCACTTTCTGCCGCAAAACCGCGCGAACTGGCATCAAGCCGTCCAGAGGAGCCGTCAAAACCCAAATCCTCTCTTTCGCAGAGCCCGGGCGGCGGGGGCGTCGCCGCCCGCACAGCCCAGCGGTCGTCGATTCGCACGGGCAGCATATCCCTTCGCGCGGCGCAACCTCGGCTTTATTCGGTTGCGATGTACCCTCAGGCCACCCTGCCGCAACCCTATTCCCCGATCGGCATACTCATCCCCCGCCCGCTGATTCCTGAACTATACGAAACCCTGCCCGTCCAATTAGCCCCCGGACTCGAAATTCCGATGTTCGGACTGCCAACCATTGATAACGTGGGAGTCTATCTCTACTTCCCCCGAAACCCGGTGCCCGATGTTATACGCGGCGAACGCAAGATCAGCGCTCCCCCCGCCGGAGCGGAATCGTCTCGTACAAATGAGGTCAATAAAACCAAAACACCCCGCCCCGCAAAAGATAAGCTATAAGGTGTTGACAGCCCCCGCCTTCTGGCCTACTTTCTCCCGTCTTTGACCAAAAAAGGAATTTGTTTATGGAAGCGTACGCAGTAATTGAAACCGGCGGGAAACAGTACCGCGTGGAAAAGGATACCGTTTTAAGCGTCGAGCTGCTCGACGAAGCTGAAGCCGGTAAAACCGTAGAATTTGATCAGGTGCTGGCCGTATCCAACGGCAGCGAACTCACCATCGGCGCCCCCGTCGTGAATGGTGCCAAAGTAACCGCCACCGTAGTTGAAAACTACCGCGGCGACAAAGTGGTGTCGTTTAAAAAGAAACGCCGCCAAGGTTACCGCAGAAAAATCGGCCACCGGCAGGGGTTAACCAAAATCAAAATCGAATCCATCCTCGCTTAATTTTGAAGGAGCAGAACAATGGCACATAAAAAGGGACAAGGGGCTTCTACTAACGGTCGCGACAGTCAACCAAAACGTCGTGGCGTCAAACGCTATGCAGGTCAGCAAGTGACGGCTGGCAGCATCCTGGTTCGCCAGGTCGGCAATAAATTCGTTCCGGGTTCTAACGTCGGTCAGGGACGGGACTTCACACTCTTCGCACTCAAACACGGCGTGGTCGAGTTCGACAAAGCCGGTCGTCGCGTTAACATCCGCGAAATGCAGACGGCATAAAACCGTTTCCAACTATTGTAAAAACCAAAGGCGAGCTCTTGCAGCTCGCCTTTTTTCTCGCCCCTGTCTCCACTTGACACACATCACCTGCCGCCCGACACTAAGCGCTTCATGAAAACCATCGTATTCAGAGACCGCGTCAAGATTTTCGTCAAAGCCGGCGACGGCGGAAATGGGATTTCCTCATTCCGTCGCGAAAAATTTGCGCAGTTTGGCGGTCCCAACGGCGGCGACGGTGGACACGGCGGCAACGTCATCCTGCGCGGCGACTTCAATCTGGATTCACTGAACGCACTCTACTACCACCCTCATCAAAATGCGGAAAACGGCGGCCACGGCAAAGGGTGCGACTGCACCGGACGCTGCGGCAATGACAACGTTCTCATCGTACCCTGCGGAACCGTCGTCCTCGACCCCGACACCGAAGAATTCGTCGGCGAAATCCTCGAACACGGACAGGAACTGATCATTGCGCGGGGCGGACGCGGCGGGCTTGGAAACCCGCACTTTAAATCCTCGGTCAATCAGGCGCCCACCAAATGCACCCCGGGAACGCCGGGCGAGGAACGCGCCTACCGCCTTGAACTCAAACTCGTGGCTGACGTCGGACTGGTCGGCTACCCCAATGCCGGAAAATCAACCCTCCTTACCGAACTCACCGACGCCCACCCCAAAGTCGCCTCATACCCCTTCACCACACTCAACCCCATCCTCGGCACCCTTATTTACGAAAACTTCAACCAGATCCGGATTGCCGACATCCCGGGTCTTATTGATGGCGCCAGCGAAGGAATCGGCCTCGGTCACTATTTTTTACGGCACATTGAACGTTCACGGTTTTTAATCTACCTCATCGACATGGCCGCCGAAGACGGACGCGACCCCGTTGAAGACTACCGCAGTCTGCGCCGCGAACTGAAAGCCTACAACCCGGACCTGATCAAACGCCCGTCGCTCGTACTGGCCAACAAAATGGACATGCCGGCTGCCGCCGCAAACCTGAAGATTTTCCGCAGAAAAACCCGTCTGAAACCGCTCGGAATCTCCGCCGGACTCGGCGAAGGCCTCGAACAGATAAAAGAAATCCTTTACGAACAGTTCCACGGCAAGTAAAAGATAATCCTCTTTTTGGGGGCGTTTAGCTCAGTTGGTTAGAGCGCTACCTTCACACGGTAGAAGTCACAAGTTCGAATCTTGTAACGCCCACCACCC
>CAYNOR010000029.1:0-18045 GCA_964398915.1 uncultured Verrucomicrobiota bacterium | reverse complement strand
AACCAGATCAGAAACAGAACTAAAAAGTGACAACTTTAAATCAGGACGTGACAGTCAGAAGACAGGGGAAGACAGATCAACATACAGTTTTAATGTGAGCCCAGCCCTCCCGATGAATCCGCGATTCATCGTAACGAATTTCGGCGGGCAGCTTTTCGCCCGGCCAGCCGATCGGGAAAATGGCGAACGGGGTGATCGGTTCCGGAACGCCAAGGACTTTGCGGCAGCCGGCAACGCGCGGCGGCACGCCGATCACGGCGATCCAAACCGTCCCCAGCCCCATGTCGTGCGCGGCAAGCTGCAGATTCTGCGCCGCACAGGAACAATCCTGCGGACCGAACCCTTTGAACTTTTCGAGCGACTCGTCCAGACAGACCAGAATGGCCGCCTGCGCCTGTTTAAACATCGGCTTGCCCTCGTCTAACGCATCGGCCAGCGCGTCGAGCTTCGCGTGGTCGGTTGTCACCACAAAATGCCACGGACGTCCATCGCCCGCGCTCGGTGCATTCATCGCCGCTTGGAGCAACGTTTTAATCTGCGCCTCCGTCACCGGCATATTTTCAAAAGCACGGATGCTCCGGCGGGTCATGATGGCTTTGATCGTATCCATAAAACCGCTCCTCAAAATTGAAACTGGATCATGCCCGACAGACCCCTCTCCCGCAAGCCGACAGATATTTTAACCGCGAATGAACGCTAATTTACGCGAACCGAGCCTTTGGCGAGCTGGGCTCCGCGAATGCGGGGCAACGAAGTGGCAATAGTTTCCAATGGTTGGAAAAAATTTTCGGCAGAATCAGAAGGATTCTTCCAATCATCGGAAGAAAAGCCGCCGCCATTTAATGTAAGAAAATAAAAACCAAACACCTTTGACGAATCCTGCATAGCAGAATACGCTTTCCGCAATGCTGGTGTCGGAAACCCCTTTATGACGCCCAAACAACGTTCGAAAAAAACAATTGGATTAATTATGCGCTTCCTGATTTTAGCTCTAATTTTAACTTTGGTAATACTCCCAATAATCTGGATCATAATTTCCAATGTCCTGAACAGCAGAAACATTGATCCAACTGATCCTCTTCGATGGTTGGCAGTCATAATAGTTATTGTTTTCACAGCCCTTTTTAACAAAGAAGAGCTTTCTCTTTTTGGTAAAATTTATACGTTTGCTCTATCAGGTCTAGTAGGAGGTTTTTTCCTTTCTATTATGGAAGAGGGTCTTGTCGTTCCGTTGTGGGAAAATTTTCTGGAATGGATAAAAAGTAAATTTGGGGGCATCGACAAAGGTTGAACAATAAAAGGGCTCGAACCACCGCTCTCCCTCATCGCTGGCTCCGCCCGCTCAGAGTAACGAGAAACGTTCGAATAAGACTAGATATGAGTGATGATTACAGAGAATGTTTTAACAGATGGCATGAAGCTGACCAAAAGTTTGAGTATTATTTCACCGGACTAATCGGTGCCGTAACCACATACCTTCTCACTCAGACACCCTCCTCTCCATGTAACAGTCCATTTAATTTCGAAACGTATAGCCTGTTTTTCTTTTGCATTTCATTAGTTTTCAGCATATCCGGCCTTTCAAGAAACATCATCATTTTGAGAATGACAGCGGAATTAGTTCCCAGGCAAAACATGCACGCTCATCTAAAAACAAAGCCTGCTGATGACCCCGCATGTGACCCAGAGACATTAGAGCCAGTTTCAGAAAAACATTTTCAAAATAAACTCTCTCAACTGAAAGAGGTTATCGATTTTGCGAAACGTGAAATGGATAAAATAGGGAAGAAAATAGAATTACTATGCGCTCTTAGGAATATTTCCTTCCTGCTTGGCATAGCATGTTTTTTCATTAGTAAATTTGCAAAATAATTCGAACCGCCGCCTTCACTCATCACAGGCTCCACCCGCTCAGAGTGACGCGAATCGTTCTGGCACAGCCCAGCAATCCATCAATCCGCTACTCCATCCTTCCGGTCTTACATCCTTCCACTCTCACATCCCCAGCATGAACTGGAATGTTTTATCCCAGAATCCGGGCAGGCCTTCGTGTCCGAAGTCCGGATAAATCTCCAGCGATTTCTTTGATTTGATTTTGTTATAAGCCGCGAACTGCGTGGATGGCGGGCAGATGGTGTCCATCAGGCCGACGCCCATCATCACCTCCGCTTTGATGCGCGGCGCCAAATGCTGAACGTCGATATAGCCCAGCCGCGTGAAGATCTCTTCTTCACGTTTGTGCTGCGGATCAAAAAAGCGGAAGAAATCTTTCAGCTCGGCATAAGCATCCTTGGCCTGATCCATGTTCCAGACGCGGCGGTAGTCGGAGAGAAACGGATACATCGGCGCGGCGCGTTTGATGCGCGGTTCGAGGGCAATACAAGCCAGCGTGAGTCCGCCGCCCTGACTTCCGCCCATTGCGCCGACGCGTTTTTCGTCCACGTCCGGCATTTCCATGACGATTTTCGCCAGCTGTGCGGTATCGAGAAATATCTGCCGAAAGAGCAGTTTTTCGGGCGCATCATCGAGTCCGCGGATAATCTGTCCGCGATGGGTATTGCCCTTCACGCCGCCGGTATCCTGAGAAAGTCCGCCCTGCCCGCGGCAGTCGAGCGCCGCAACGGTGAATCCGGCGGCGGCATAGCCGAGATAATCCACCCACGCGCCGCTGCCGCCGCTGTAGCCATGGAACTGCAAAACAGCCGGATGTTTTTTGGCCGGCTTTTTCGGCTGAAGCAGTTTGGCATGAATCCGCGCACCGCCGACACCGGTAAACCAAAGGTGCGAACAGCTCGCGAACGGAGCTTGGAAATCCGCATCAGGAATAGTTTCGATCTGCGGGTCGACTGCGCGCATTTCGGCCAGCGCCTTTTTCCAGTAGGTTTCAAAGTTTGCGGGCTTCGGGTTGATCCCTTTATAGGTCTTCAGCTTCTCAAACGGCATATCAAATGTAAGCGGCATGATTACTTCTCCTTCTTCAATGTAGCGTTGGCTCTGTGAGCCAATCTTTTTCGGCTCTGAGAGCCGACTCTACATCAATCCTGTTTTTTAAAGTAGCGGTCGGTTTCGTCTTTGATCACTTTGGAGAGCACCAGCAGACCGATCAAATTCGGAATGGCCATCAGGCCGTTCATCAGGTCGGAAATATTCCAGACCAGCTCCAGCTTGATCATACAGCCGACCAGTACGGCGGCGATAAAGAGAATGCGGTAGATGCGAATGGATTTCGGGCCCAGCAGATACTCGATGGCTTTCTCGCCGTAATAGTTCCAGCCGATCAGCGTCGAGTAGGCAAACAGTGCCGTGGCAACCGCCACAATCATACGTCCGGGAACTCCCAGCGTTTCGGCAAAGCTGGCGCTGGTCAGTTCGCCGGGGGCGACCCCTTGCGTCCAGGACGTCGCCGTCAGAATCACCAGCGCCGTCATGGTGCAGACCACCAGCGTATCAATAAACGTCTGCGTCATGCTCACCAGCGCCTGCTTCACCGGATCATGCGTACGCGCGGCGGCGGCGGCAATCGGCGCCGAACCCAACCCGGACTCGTTGGAAAATACGCCGCGCGCAATCCCGAAACGCATCGCGGCCGCAACGGTTGCACCCGCAATTCCTCCGCCTGCGGCAATCGGCGAAAACGCATGACGGAAAATCAGCACAAAAGCGTGCGGTATTTCGCCCGCATTCAATACCAGAACAATCAGCGCCGAAACCACATAACCGAGAATCATGATCGGCACGAAGAATGAAGTGAATTTGCCGATGGATTTGATTCCGCCGATAATCACCAGCGCGGTCAGCACCATCAAAACCAGCCCGGTAATCCACGGCTCGACGTGAAAAACGGTATGGAAAATTCCGGCAGTGGCGTTCGCCTGAGTCATATTTCCGATACCGAACGTCGCCAATGCGGTGAAAATGGCAAACAGCGTTCCAAGCCATGGAAGACCGACGCCTTTAGAAAGATAATACATCGGACCGCCGCGCATTCCGTGCGGGCCGTGTTCGCGGTACTTCACCGCCAGCACCGCCTCGGAATATTTTGTCACCATACCGACCAGACCCGTCATCCACATCCAGAACACTGCGCCGGGACCGCCCAGCGTAATCGCCGTCGCCACGCCGACGATATTGCCGATGCCGACCGTCGCCGCCAGTGCCGTCATCAAAGCCTGAAAGTGGCTGATATCGCCCGCATGACCGTGATCTTTTTCCCAGATCATCCGGAACGCCATCGGCAGCGCGCGAAACTGAAGTCCTTTCAGCCGGATCGTTAGGTAAAGGCCGGTTCCGACCAGCAGAATCAGCATCGGCGGACCCCAGACCCAGCCCGACAGAATAGAAATCAGTTTTTCAAATGTTTGCATACGCGCCCTTTCTCAAAATGAATGGGAGGAGTGTTAAACATTCCGCCCGCCTTCCGCAAGCGAACAGAGATTTTTTAACCGCAAATGCACGCGAATTAACGCGAAAAGCCGCATCCCGCGTGGCCTCGGCAAGGTTCGCCAGAGAAGAATCAAATTCTCGCGATAGAATCTTCACTGCTCAGTGATAACTTTTTTCCCAGCCAGCGGAGTTTGGCCTTCGCTTTTTCGCCTGTGCCTTCGCGCGGAATCATTACGGCTTCGGCATCAACCTTATCAACGAGTTTCTGTATGATTTGTACGGCGGCATCCGGGTGGCTCAATCCCAGAGCGCGGCGGCGCATTTTTGCCATCCGCTCCGGATCTTTCAGCAGTAAATTCACCTTGTACGCCATGGTGGCCAACTGGTTGCATTTCACTGCCGCTCCGTTTTCCAGCAAAAAGTCGCTGTTGCGTTCTTCCTGCCCGGGAATCGGCTGATAGATAACCATCGGTAAGCCGCAACTCATCGCCTCCGCCGTGGTCAACCCGCCGGGTTTGCCGATGTAGAGATCGGCCGACTTCATCCATTCATCCATTTCGGTGGTGTAGCCCAGCACCTTGAAGTCGAGATGCGCAGCTTTTGCCGGACGCCGGCTGAGCTGGTCGAGCACCGTTTGCCGCAATTTTTCATTTTTCCCGCAGATCACCGCAATTTGTACCGGCGCTTCCAGGTCGCTAAGCACCTCTACAATCCGTTCGGCGGAACTGACGCCGAGCGCACCGGCCGAAACCAGCAGCAAAGGAAGGTCCTTGCGAAGCCCCTGCTTGGCGCGCAAGGCGTCACGATCTTTGAGCTGGCCGAATACAGGGTCGATCGGTATGCCGGAAACCGTGATGCATTCCGGCGGAAACCCGATATTTTCGAGCTGCACCCGCGACTCTTCGTTAGCAACAAAGTAGTGATGAATCAGTCGCGACAGCCACATGGCGTGGGCATAGTAGTCCGTAATGGTGCTTGAAAGCTGCGTATCCACCTGATCGTGTTTAATCAGATGCGAAAGAATTTCCGCCGGAAGGAAATGGGTGCAGATGGTGATGTCCGGATTAAACTTTTTAATCTGCCGTACCAGCGGCCCGGTATTCATCCGGTCCAGCATCAGCCGCATTTTTTCGGTTTTCCACGGCTCATCACTGCTGTCATAAAACCAGCCCAGTAACGTCGGCGCGCTTTTGACCAGATCAATGTAAAACTGTCCGTAGAACCGGCGGAACATTTTGTTGGTGTAGCGCAATGCATCAATATGCAGGACTTCACCCGTGGCAGGATGGGCCATGGCCGCCTTGGCCAGAGCATCAGCAGCGCGGATATGTCCGGTACCCGCGCTGACCGAAAGAATCAGTACGCGATGGCCGGGAATATGCGGGCGCATCTTCATAGAATCTCCCGATGGACCAATTCATGAACCAGCCGGTCCGCTTCGATATGGGCTGTTTCAATGAAGGCCTTGAAATCCTCGGCATTCTTGCCGGTCGGGTCCGGCACGTTGAGAGTTTCCATCACGTCTTCACCCTGCCAGCCATATTCCATCAGCCGGAAAACCTTTCCCTTGGCCGCCGGATATTTATCGAGAATGAAATCCTTATGCTCCTGCTCCATCACCAGAATCAAATCCGCGCGATGGATCATCCGGTCCGAAAGCGGCTCCGCCGTATGCTGGCGCAGGCTGAACCCGTTATTACGGGCAATCAGCGCAACAACATCATTCACCCGTCCGCCGCCGGACGCTTTGGTGCCCGCCGATGTGATTTTAATTTGTTTAAGCGCACCGGGCCGGTATTGCGAAAGATAGTGCTGAAGATAGCCCGCAAAATAGGCACTGCGTGTGCGATTGGCCGTGCAGACGATCACCAGCTGGAACTTTTTCTTAAAGAAAAACATGCGTTGAGTGATAAATCAAAACAGCCGTTTTAACAAGTCAAACATCAGGCGGTTACAGGCTGCGAGGGCTGAACGGACGGCCAGAGATTCTTCCAATGTCCGGAAACACATCGCCCGCCCAAAGCCGCGTACAGGAAACGGCGGGGGTACGAAAATGGAGTAACAGAGCTGAGAATGCGCAGTCGGTATTTAACAAAGGGGCTTGTCGAGTTCGCCTGTTATAACTATTGTTACCACATGGCTTACAAAACCAAAGTCCGGAAAATCGGTAATTCACTCGGCATCGTTCTCCCCAAGGAGGCGTTGCAGGCAATGAAAGTGGAAGAAGGCGCAACGCTTTATATCACCGAGGCGCCGAACGGAGCTGTACAGGTGACACCTGATAATGAACACTTCGGTGAGATGATGAAAATCGCCGAACGCGGCATGCAGAAATACCGCAATGCTTTGCGGGAACTGGCGAAATGAAAAAGCCTGTCTGGATTTCAACCGAAGCCGTTCTCGCAATTCAAGAAGAACTTTTGGCCCGATTCGGCGGATTATCCAGTTTGCGTGACGCGGGGCTGCTGGACTCCGCTCTGAATCGTCCGAAGCAGGTGTTTCACTATGGCTCTCCAACCCTGTTCGGTTTGGCCGCTGAATACGCCCTGGGTATTGTGAAAAACCATCCGTTTCTTGACGGAAATAAACGGGCGGGTTTTATGGCCGCCTACACGTTTCTCGGTATAAACGGATATGAGCTGGACGCGCCGGAATCGGAGGCTGTGATGCAGACTCTGGCGCTGGCGGCGGGAGAAACCGGTGCAGAGGAATACGCCGCCTGGCTCAAAGTCTCTTGCCGGAAACGGCGACCCGGGAAAGACAAACCCTTTTCATAGTTCATCTTCCATCATTCAGCCTTCTTTCTTCAGTCTCCGTATCCGTAGTTATCCACCACGAAGTCGAGGTCTTTGTCTCCACGTCCGGAGAGGTTGACCAAAATGGTGCCGGATTTCATCTCTTTGGCTTTTTTCATAGCAAAAGCGACCGCGTGCGCACTTTCGAGCGCCGGAATAATACCTTCCGAACGGCAGAGCGTGAAAAATCCATTGAGGCAGTCTTTGTCGTCGATGGCGGTGTATTGGATGCGGCCTTCGTCTTTGAGGTGGCTGTGTTCGGGGCCGACGCCGGGGTAATCGAGTCCGCTGGCGATGGAGTAAACCGGCGAGGGATCGCCTTTGTCGTCCTGCAGCAGGTAGCACTTAAATCCGTGGATGATGCCGGGCTTGCCGTAGGTTGCCGTAGCGGCGTGATCACCGGTTTTCGGTCCGCGCCCCAGCGGTTCGACGCCCCAGATCTCGCACGGGTCGTTGAGGAATGCTGAAAAAATTCCCATGGCATTACTGCCGCCGCCGACGCAGGCGATAATGACGTTCGGCATACCGCCGGTCATTTCGAAAAACTGCTCACGCGCCTCGATCCCGACGACGCGCTGAAAGTCGCGCACCATCATGGGGAACGGGTGCGGGCCGACGACCGATCCGATGCAGTAAATTGAAGTGGCCGGATCAATCAGATAGGCCTGAAACGCGGAATCAACCGCTTCTTTCAGTGTTTTGAGTCCATGGGAAACAGGAACCACCTTGGCTCCGAGCAGTTTCATCCGTACGACATTGGGATGTTCTTTGGCAATGTCCACCTCGCCCATGTGGATTTCGCATTCAAGGCCGAAGTAAGCGGCGGCGGTGGCGAGCGCAACACCGTGCTGGCCCGCGCCGGTTTCGGCGATCAGCTTTTTTTTGCCCATAGTTTTGGCAAGCAGCCCTTCACCCATGCAGTGGTTGATCTTATGTGCGCCGGTGTGGTTCAGGTCTTCACGTTTAAGGTAAATCTGAGCCCCGCCGCATTTTTCGGAGAGCCTGGCGGCATGATAAACCGGCGTCGGGCGACCTTGATAATGCTTGCGGATAGAGCGTAATTCTTCGATGAAGCGGTGCGAGCGGCTTATCTTGAGGTAGGCTTCGTGGATTTCTTTCATCGGTCCGATCAATTGCGGCGGGATGTAGGCTCCGCCGTAAGGTCCGAAGTTCCCGTTGGCATCCGGCGTATTCTGCAGATAATCGCAATAATTTTTACCCATGTGAGCGCTCCTTTACAGATCATTATGAAACAGGGGTCGAAGCGTAGGATAAAACGCTGTTCGGGGCAAGGCCGGCTCTGCGGAATCATACAAGGACGCAGGATTTTTTGTATCCACCATACGCCCGCCAGTTCATAGCTTCTTCAGATGCCGGCCCTGCACCGTTATTTTCTCTGTCGTCACGCCTATAAAGCCATGACGGACGGTGTTGACAATGATTCGGCATTCAAACTATGAAGTTCCCATCATGAAACTGCTTTTGTTCATTCTGATGGCCGCGACGATCCTGCCGGTTGCTGTCCGGATGCTTTACGCTCGCGAACCAGCGGCGTCTTCGCAGGCGACCCGCGTGGCGTGCGTCGGCGACAGCATCACCTACGGCGCGCGGATTTTTAATCGCGAGGTGAAGTGTTATCCGGCGCAGCTCGGCGCGATGCTCGGAACCGGTTACTCGGTAAAAAATTTCGGCGTAAACGGTGCGACGCTGTTGAAGCACGGTGATATTCCCTTTTGGAAGACGCGCGCCTTCAAGGCGGCGCAGGACTTTAAGCCGGACATCGCAGTGATCAATCTCGGGGCCAACGATGCCGCCGTTTACAACTGGATTTATAAATATGAATTTGTGACAGATTATGTGGAGCTGATCCGGATCTTTCAGTCGAACGGATGTAAAATGGTTTGGATATGCTACCCGGCACCAACCTATCCCGGCCCGTACGATTTCACCGAGCCGGTCGTCGTGAACGAAATCATTCCGATGATCGACGAACTCGCGAGGCAGACCGGCGCAAAAATTATTGATCTGTACCGTCCGCTGAGCGGCAGGCCGGATCTTTTCCCAGATACAGTACATCCGAACGCCGAAGGCGCGCGGCTGATGGCCGCAACAGTTTTCTCCGCCATTACGTCAAAGGATGATTAAGTATTTCATTTTCTTCTTCAAATCACTAGGCTCGGCGGCCTGATGAAAAAAAGACCGCGCATTCTGGATGAGTTGCTGATTTGGCTGAACGGACGATTCACACTGACCGACGAAGAAAAAACCTGGATACTGACGATCCTCATCATCTGCTGGGTCGGGCTGACCGGACGCTATTTCTACCTGAAGAATTCGCCGCCACTGGCGGCGGAGATAGTGATAAAGGATAAGTGATGAACGATAAGCCGGGAGATTTGAAACTGAGGACGAAGGATTTTGCCCTGCGCATTGTCCGGATGTATTGCGCGCTGCCGAAATCAACGGAGGCTCAGGTGCTCGGCAAACAGATTCTGCGCAGCGGAACTTCGGTCGGCGCACATTATCGCGAAGCCACCCGCGCCCGTTCCGACGCCGAGTTCATCAGCAAACTGGAAGGCGGCCTGCAGGAGCTTGAAGAAACCGGTTACTGGCTGGAGCTTCTCGGCGAAAGCGGTGTTATCAACCCTGAAAAGCTATCCGGCTTAATGAATGAAGCCCGGGAACTGAATGCTATGCTTACGGCATCGGTCAAAACCGTCAAAACTCGAAAATAGTTCATCGCTTATCACTTATAATTTATCGTACATTCCGCTCCATGATTAAGGCAGTAATTTTTGATTTCGACGGCATTATCGTGGATTCTGAGCGCCTCCACTGGGCCGCCTTCTGCAAGGTGCTTGCACCGTTCGGTAAAACCATTTCGTGGTCCGACTATGTGAAAACATTCATCGGATTCGATGACCGCGATGCTTTTCGCCACGCTGTTCCAAACCTTGGAACCGGTGAACTTCAAACCCTGATCACAAAAAAAGCCGCGGCATTTCAGGAACTGCTTGAGTCCGACGGGGCCGCCGCCCTGCCCGGATCGGTAGCCATGATTAAACACCTGTCCGAAAAAATTCCGATCGCCATCTGTTCCGGCGCACTCCGTGCAGACATTCTTCCGATCCTCGGAAAACTCGGCATCGAAAAAATCTTCGACACCATTGTTACCGCCGATGACACTCACATCAGCAAACCCGATCCCGCTCCTTACCGGCTTGCTGTGGAACGTCTTTCTGTAGCTGCGCCCGGCGGGCGCGGAATTACGCGGCGACCCGCCGCGTCTACAGGGGCTGAGTTCATGCTGGCGATTGAAGATACACCGGCCGGAATTGCCTCTGCCAAAGGCGCGGGTTTAAAAGTTCTCGCCGTTACCAACAGTTATTCGCCGGAATTGCTCACCCAAGCCGACGTCGTCGTCGCTTCCCTCGAAGGCCTTACGCTCGAACGGCTAGGCCGTCTTTTTAAATAAAAGGGCTGGGAGGGGTCACGTTGTCGTCCGGATTGTCGTCAATCTGAACATCGATTTTGTAATACCGAGGCCCGTCATACTCATACACTTCATCAATGTACGTGCCGCTGCCGGTAACTAGATGCTCAATTAGGGGAATGAATCCGTTCAGCAAATTGGTTGAATAATAAACTGCATATTCCCGTCCAGCTACATTTTGCCAGCGCAACACATTTCCGAACGGAGTGGATCTGTCGACCAGAAATGAAAACTTGTCGGCAGGGTCATGCGGATCCAGTCCGGCGATGTAGGCCTGAAGGATCGTGTTCACACCGTTGGAGCAAGTGCGTTCCGGATTCTGATTGCCGCCGTGCGAACGTTCCCAATCATCATTAATCCCGTCGTTGTCACTGTCCGCCAACCCGATGACTTCCTGATATTCATACGCACCCATATCAACCACGCCTTCGACAATACGTGGATTACCCGCAAGATCGGTTGTATTCGACACCACCGAATTATTCCCCCAGTTGATGCACGGGGAATTCGACTGCAACCGGAAATTCCCGTTCGCCGCATCTACAAACAGCGGTGCATTGGTGATGTTGCCCTGCCCTACTAGAACAGCTCCTGTCAGATTATTCCGAAAGGTTGACTCAGCATATTCACCGACATTTACATCGCGGCCTACAATTGCGGTGTTATCAGCCACAATGCAGTTTTCAACCACACCGCCTTCACAAAACAAACCGCCTCCTTTTCCGGAACCACCACCACCCGAAATGAATGTATTGTTAAAGAGACCCCAAACATCCAACCGAGTGGCGTTGCTGGAAAAAGTACAGTTTTTTACCATCCCGCCGCCATTCATATAAGCACCGCCGCCATCGCCCAAAAACACTTGCGTTATCCAATTTGTAACATCAGATCCGACAATTTGAAAATTAACCAGCTTCGCCTGCCCAGTTTGATTTTCCGCCACGAGGCATCCGTCCGATTCCCCGCCGCCGTTAAAGTAGATCCCTCCTCCGGCTCTGCACGAAGTGTTACTTACGATAATGCAGTTTGCCAGTTTTGCGTCCATACAAAGAACAACCCCACCCCCGATAGCGCTTGTATCACTTAACCCTATCCGATCAATAGGCACACCATCATCCAACAAAGCAGCCGGCTGATCTGATGTATATCCGCCTGTAAGCGTAAATCCGTCTAGCACAGCATTCTCTGAGAGAAAAACGCACCGGACTGCATTACTGCCAAGCGGCCCCAACCCGATAATAGTCGTTACCTCTGCACCGCCGGTACTTTTTACCAAAACATTACGAACCACCAAAACTCGACTTGAAATCGATTCGTTCGGTGCTACCGCCCCACCGGTATCATAAACCCCATTCGTAACCCAAACGGTGTCGCCGTCGACGGTCAGATCAACGGCGGCCTGGATAGTTTTTTTAGCGGTGGCCCAGTTGGTGGCCCCGCCAGTGTCGTTGGGACGGGAAGCATCCACGAAGTATTCGGCGGGAAAGGCGGACAGCGCAGTCAAAAGAACAGTTAGAAAAATCAGTTTGTGTTTCATAAACCCTTTCTCAGTGAGGGAGTAAACTACCCCCCCCCACCCTGTTTGCAAGACTTCTGTTGCCGACACCACGATCCGGAAGCGGCGGCCTCGGAGAGGCTTGCCCTACCTGACTATTCTGCCGATCCTGTACATCCCGTCAAAATTCTTTTTTGAGTTCCCTGCGATCTTTTGCGGTTAATTTTTCGGGTACCAGATTTTGACCTGTTTGGTTTTTTCGCCCCAGTTTTCGGCGGAGCGGTGCTGCCAGAAATAAAGGTCGAGTTGCGGGCCTTTGATACCGCCGACATCATCAGCACGTCCCCAGCCGTAGCCGGAGATATAAAATTTTGTTCCGGGCGGAAAAATCCTCGGATCGACCGCGACAATACCCGGTCGAGCCGTACTTCCGCCGGAAGTCCGGCCAATGTCCTTCGATGTGCCTGTATGCGAAACAGGCAATCCGAGCCAGCTGAATTTCCAGCCGCTGCATTTCGGACAGGCACAATATCCGGTGGTTTTGGCTGTAATAACTGCATCGGCGCGGCGCAATGGCGGCGCAACAAAATGACAGCGCGTAAACACCAGCAATGTAAAAATGCCTGCTATCCAGAAGATGCTCCGCCTTTTCATGCGGGTATTCTAAAACAGAAGAAATTTATAGCTACAAAAATCCGGGCTTTACCCCTCGCCGAGGTTTATCCGTTCGCCCGAATCTATCCATTCCTGGAAGACCATCTTACAATAGACGCTCGTCGGGATAGACATGGAATGCGCGCGCCGTGCTAATTCTGCAACCATTTCGTCAGGCAGATTAATACCAATAGTTTTTGTATCTTTCCCTATAGAGCGAGTTGCCATAATTAAAATCCTTTCTTAAAAAGTATTACCCCTTTCTACTAATTTTATTCGAACAAAGAAAGAGGAAATTAAAAAAAATACAAATGAGACAGCCAAGCTCCGAAATTCGCGGGCCGATCCGGCCGATTGGGAACACGGTTTCATATCGTTTTCCAGACCCCGGAATCCCGGCAAGGCCGGTTCCTGGATTTGGGAAACCGCATTAATCCTCGACGGCGACTTTATCTTTCTGAGCGGCAGCGATGATTTTCTGGGCGATATTGGCAGCCACCTGTTCGTACCGGGCAAAGGTCAGCTCGAACGAGCCGCGCCCGCCGGTGACAGAGCGCAGTTCGGAACAGAATTTAAAGGTTTCGACCTGCGGCACTTCGGCCGTGATAACCTGCATCCCTTCGTCCACGCCCATACCGAGAATCCGGCCGCGCTTGGTATTAAGGATGCCGGTAATATCGCCCATATATTCGTCCGGTACGGTGATCGCGATGGTCATGATCGGTTCCAGCAAAACGGGGCGCGCTTTTTCGATCGCTTCGTGCAGAGCACGGGATCCGGCGATTTTGAAAGCGACTTCGGACGAATCCACGTCGTGATAGGATCCATCGTAAAGCTCCACTTTAACGTTACTCACTTCGGCGCCGATCAGCGGGCCTTTGGCCATCCCTTCCACAAATCCCTTCTGACAGGCGGGAATGAAGTTGTGAGGAATGGTTCCTCCGACCACTTTATTGGCAAACCACTCGTTATCGCCGGGATCACGCGGATGCACCCGTACATAACACTCGCCGTATTGGCCGCGCCCGCCGGATTGTTTTTTATGTTTATAGTGACCCTCGCCAGTGCCGGTGATGGTTTCGTGGTAAGCGACTTTGGGTGTGTGATGGGTTATATCCACTTTGCTGCGATGCTTGATGTGCTCCAGCGTGACATCGAGGTGCATATCGCCCATGCCCCACAGCAGGGTTTCGTGCGTTTCGTTATTACGCTCAACGCGGATGGATGGGTCTTCATCCGCCGCACGATGCAGTGCCGTGCCGATCTTATCTTCGTCGCCTTTGGTCTTGGGCTCAACGGCATAGGCGGCGACCGGATGCGGAAACTCTATCGCCTTGAATGTGATTTTTTCCGCTGGCGCACAGAGCGTGTCGTTGAGAAAAGTGTTTTTGAGCTTGGGCAAGGCGATAATGTCGCCCGCCTTGGCCTCCAGGCATTCCGTCTGCTTTTTCCCGTTGATGTACAGAATATTGCTGATGCGCTCCTTCTCGCCCTTGGTGGCATTGAGCACTTCGGAGTTCGGGGTCAATCTGCCGCGATAAACACGCACAAAGGTGAGCTGACCGGTGAAGGCATCATTGACTGAACGCCAGACCAGACCGGCAAACGGCTGATCTTCGCCGGTAGCGACTTCGTGGCCGTCGGCGCATCTGACAGGATAATCCTCCGGCGACGGGAAAAGGCGGCTGATTGAATCCATCGTTTCCTTCACGCCGATTTTCGTTTTGGCCGAGCAGGCAAAAACCGGAATCAGGTGCGCTCCATGCACAGATTCGCGCAGGCCGTGCGAAAATTCATCGGCCGTTAATTCTTCGCCGTTAAAGTATTTTCCCATCAGCTTATCGTCGGTTTCGGCAGCCAGTTCAATCAGGTGGTCACGAATCGCTTTCACCGTTTCTGCCATATCGGCAGGCACGGCATCGGTAGGCATGTCTAGAATGTCGACTTCGGATTTTCCGTCGGTTGTCGGCAACACCACCGGCACACAACGGGTTTCACCCCACATCGCTTTAACAGCTGCCAACGCCTTTTCGAAACTGGCTTCCGGTTTATCGAGCCCGGTGATGACGATCCCGCGCGGCAGATTCCGCTTTTCGCAAACTTTCCACGCCCGGTTGGTGCCAACTTGAATACCGGAAACCGCATCAACGACAATCAGCGCGGCATCGGTTATTTCGGCGGCGGCGGTAAGCTGTCCGATAAAATCAGCGTAGCCGGGGGTATCTATGACTACGAAGCGGCGCTTTTTCCCACTGGCTGCAGTATAAACACCATCGAAGGGTTTGGCCCAGATTGAGATTTCGTGTTCCTGCTCCTCCTGCGTCCAATCGGCCATACTGGTTTTATCATCTACCGAGCCCGCACGATCATTGGTACCAAGGATATTAAGCATTACATCCAGCAAGGAGGTCTTCCCGCTACCGGTATGCCCCATTAATGCAAAATTGCGGACGCCTGAGATCGGAATATCCTTCATCGCAACTCTCCTTGGATTTAATTTTCTTAAAAATCTGCCCCGCACACAACGCGCAGCGCATGAGGATGCCAAGGTACACGGCTTTACATTCAGCCGCAATTAATTTTCCACCCCCGATAAAAAAATCCCCACCCTGCCGGCATAAAAAGACGGCTGTTGAGGCAGAAAATATGCCTGTGCATAAAGAAGTGCCGTGACTAAAAAAGCTTTCCACCGGTTAGAGACCGATTTACCGGCGTGAGGCGCAGCGAATCATACAGGCCGCCAGACCGCCAAAACCCAATAAAACAAACGTTGCGGGCTCTGGCACAGTTTCCACGGTGAACGAATTGAGCACCCACCCGTTTCCGCCTCCCTCATTCAAAGCGATGACTTTGAAAAACGCCCCCTGACTCATCGCCGTATCAATCGTATACGTACCGCCTGCGGTAAAATTAACAAGCGGGCCGTTCGCCACTTGACAGGCCCCTGTTTCAACATTACCGGACGTGAAGCTGGACACGGTGATTGCCTTTATTGTAACTGCCCGGTCAAATGAAACCCACAGGGCTTCCTGACCATTATTGGTATCGAACAATGAAGCGGCATCTCCACTGCCTGCCGCATTGATACCAAATTCAGATGCCGTTGAATTCAGCAGACTCCCTGCGCTGCTACTGCCATTCAAATAGGCAAACATGGAGGCCTTTAACGTCAGCCCGATGCCTGTATTTGTATAGCCGCCGGATGATGCGTTATCCCAAGCGGCACCTTCCTTATTGATTAAATCAAACGTAAACAACTCCGCATGCAGACCTCTGAACAACATGAGTGTGACCGCTGTGATGATAATTCTTTTTTTCATTTTTCCTTTCGTTACTGAATAAGTAATAAAGGAACATGCTATACTTTAATCTTTAAAAGTTAAGCCTTTTTATAGAAAAAAATAAGTATTTTACCAGCGCGTAAAGGGGCGGCGAGCCAGCGAGGCATTCGTATAGCGCGGATCAAAGGTGACTTCCTCGCCGGCCCATGCAGGTTTTTCGAAATGCTGGATTTCACTCTCGAGCTCGAGCTCGGCAACCAGCAGGCCCTCATTCAATCCCAGAAATTCATCAATCTCCCAAACCATGCCGCCTTGTTGAATCGTGTAACGCTTTTTGGAGACCAGTCGGTCGCCGCAAAGATTTTCAATCATATATTCCGCGTCGGCGGCAGGAATTTCATATTCGCACTCTGGGCGGGCCAGGCCGCGGGTCGGCCCTTTGATGGTCAAAAACCCGCGATCTGCTAAGAGACGAGCGCGAACCGTGGCGCCAGCCGGCCCGGCTGTTATATACCCCTGACAACACATCTTCCCTTCTCCAGCCACGGTGCGCCATTCATCGCCAATCACTATAAATTTGCGTTCGATCTCCTGCTTCATGAACAAATCCTTGCTTTTAGGCTACCATTCATAGATTTTTACGCGTTGCTCACCCGTAAAGGAAGGATGAAAATGACCCCTGCTTTAATTGTTGCACTGGACGTCCCGAACGCTAAAGAAATGGAAGAAGCCCTCAGCCGGCTGCCGGACACTATCGAGTGGTATAAAGTCGGCCTTGAGCTTTTCTGTGCCGAAGGGCCGGATGTTCTCGAGCCGCTAAAGCGCCGGAACAAAAAAATCTTTCTGGATCTCAAGTTGCATGATATTCCGCGCACCGTTGCCAACGCGGTAAAAACGGCCGCCGGCCATGGCGTTAACCTAATGACCGTGCATGCGATCGGAGGACAGGCCATGCTGGAAGCCGCAGCCGAGGCTGCGCGCGAGTGCTCCAATCCGCCCAAACTGGTAGCTGTCACAACGTTAACCAGCCTTTCACAGGAAGACTTCGCTGACTTGGGAATCAACCGCAGCGTATCAGAACAGGCGCTGGCTCTGGGGGAGCTGGCTGTCAGCTCGGGAATTGACGGACTGGTAACGAGTGCTCATGAAGCGGGTTTGTTGCGAAAGCGTTTCCCAAACGCCTTACTCGTGACTCCCGGCATCCGTATGCCGGACGGTGAAGTAGGCGACCAGAAACGTGTTGCGACGCCGGCGTTTGCCGTACAACAGGGCGCGACCCACCTCGTAGTTGGCCGTCCGATTCTTCAGGCCAAAGATCCTTCGGCCGTTACCGTTGCGATGTTTGCTGAAATAAAGAGCGCCTCATGATTATGAGGCGCTCTTCCAGGGGGTTCTGATAAAACCCTCCTTTGAAGTATACGATACTTCCTTATTTCTTTTCAGCCAGCGTCAGTTTTTTGCCTGACTGCAGCCACTGCTGCAAGACGATCTTGCAGTATTTGCTTTTGGAAATGTGCATTGAATCTGCACGTTTTTCCAGATCATCCGCCATTCCCTTCGCCATATTAATGCCGATGGTCTTGGTTCCTTTTCCGATGGGGTTTGTAGACATACCGCTTCCTCCTTTCTTATTGGGCTTTATTAAACAATAAATTCTTCCAAATATAAATAACATATTGACCGTTTAATTTAGCATAAACATTATGGGCTCCGCAAAAAAATAGCTCTTTATCGCGAAAATGACATAAATCGGGCCAATCCCCGGTCATATTTTCCAGAACTTGGTCGGATTCTTGCCCGCCGGACGATCCTGACGGATGCGAGATCCGCCGACAAAAACGACCGGTTCAGCACAGGCGGTGACCTGCGCTACCCGCCGAAGCCTCCGCTTCTAGAGCGTTTCACGATTGAGAAACCGTAATATAGCATGACGAAAACCAGCCG
>CAYNOR010000028.1:0-21636 GCA_964398915.1 uncultured Verrucomicrobiota bacterium | reverse complement strand
CCACACCGGGCGCGGGATCGTCGCCTTCGGCCATCCGCGCCACGGGCACGCCGGAACACCCCTGGTCGATGACCCGATAATTTAAGTGAGGGTAATCATGAAATCCTCCCGGCTCCTCGTAGAGATACAGGCCCAGCTCATCGGCGGCTTCCATCACCAGCGGTTCGCCAATCTGCCGGTGAAAGTTAATCCCATTGTGGCCGATTGCCTTCGCATTCTCGACGCTCCGCCGCGCCATCTCGGGCGTCGCGTAGAAACCGGTCAGCGCATAATAGCCCCAGTCGATGGAGGAGCGGATCCGGACGCGTTTCCCGTTTAAATAAAAGTTATCACCCGCGACCTCAAAAACTCGGAATCCGATAGTCGCGATGGCCTCGTCACGAATGCCCGGGGCTTCTATCATTACCTGACATTTGTAGAGATTCGGGGTCTCCACGCTCCACAGTTTTGCCTTGGGAACGCTGACGGCCCAAACGCTTACGGTGTCGGAATTTGCTTTGGCAAGCACCTCCCAGCTCGTTTTGAGCAGAGGCTCGAGCCCCTTCTCCTCGATGGAAGCTGTCAGCGAGACCTTTTGGTCGATGCCCGTGGTGTTGCGAACCGTGACATATATCTCCGCATTTCTCGCGCCGGCAGGCAGGGTGTTTTTCACAAAGAGATCCTCGATGAAAACCGGGTCGCGGGCGGTGAGTGTGACATCCCCGCCGATGCCGGAAAAATTATGACTCATGGGCAGGTCATAGTTTCCCCATCTGAGCGTCTGGGGAGGATTCCCCTGAGGGGCGTCTTCCCAACCGCGATTGCCGCCGGGATTGGTGAGCCGGATGGCGATCTGGTTCGGCTTTCCAAAAACCAGATGGTTTGTCAGATCGAAATCCAGAGGGATTTCGGAAACGACATCATAGCCCGCAAGTTTGCCATTCACATAGACCTCGGTGCGCATCCTCGCTTTATCGATGTGCAGGTTCACCCGCTTGCCCTGCCAGTCTGCCGGGATCAAAACCTCCTTCCAAAACCAACTGACCCCCAGATAGCAATACGAGTTCACCCCGCCGCTGAAAATTTCCTCGACCGATGCGGGGATCGTGCAGGGCGCACCATGGGAATCCAGCGCCTGCCAGCCTCCGGTCGGCGGATTCACCGGCAATGCCTTGAGATCCACTTCATCGGGCGCATACAATTTGTCATTCTGCCATTGTGCCTGATCATCCAGCCAAACCTTCCAGCCCGAACCGGCCAGTTGCAATTCGTGCCTGCCGGTTTTTTCCGGGACGGCGTCCCCGGCACCCGCCGCTGGCGCGGAAAAAAGTGAGGCAGCCACGATAGCAGCCGCCAGCCAGGGGGTGAGTTTGGGAACTGCCATGAATGATGCCAGGTTCAGGCCGATTTGGGATGCTGCCCCTACAGGGCAGAAACGCTTTTCGTCGCCAGTGGAAACTGTCATGTTGTGAGTTCCTTCATTTTTCTGGTTTCATTTCCACTTGTGCGGTCGCGAGGAGTGTGACGGGGCCAATCAAGCCGGATTTCTGGAGCGGATCATTTTGTTTCCACAGCCTCCAACTGGCGAATAGCTCCGCGACAAAAAACTGACTTTCAACACGATGCAGGATGTTTCATCTATCCGCCTCGCACTGTGAATCTTAGCAGAAATTTATGACCGCGCAAGTGTTTGTAAAAACATTTGGAAAACGGTAATTTTTTATGACCAAAACCCGAAGTATTGCCCGAAGTTTTTTTTGGCCGCTTAATCCGGTTCTTTACGCCGCAAAAAACAGCACCTTTTGCAAAGTGCCGTGTAACAGATAGTTAATTGGTGCCCCGGACAGGGGTCGAACCTGTAACCGTCGGATTCGAAATCCGATGCTCTATCCAATTGAGCTACCGGGGCTGTAAGAATGACGAAAAACAGTCTGAACCGCACGGGGGCTCAATTAATCAATGCGGCACATGGACTTAAGGATATCGGCGCGTTGGTCTATTTGTTTGCGGTCAAGGGTGGCAAGCCGCGCTAAACTGAATTCTTCGACGCCGAATGCTGCGGTAACACTGCCGTAACCCATAGCCCGACGAATGGCTTTTTCATCAGTTTCACCAAATTCGGCCAATGCGCCCATCAGTCCGCCAGCAAACGTGTCACCGGCGCCGGTCGGGTCTTTAAAGTCCGGCAGCGGGAAGGCGTGCAGCAGGAAAAGCCCGTCTTTTGAAAAAAGCATACTGCCGCTCTGCCCTTTTTTGATGAGCACAAAGCGCGGCCCCATGGCGAGCAGTGCTTTCGCTGCGGCCATAAGGGAATGCTCGCCGGTGAAAAGCCGTGCTTCGGATTCATTAAGGGTGAGCATGTCGCACTTACCGACCACTTTGACCAGGCTGTCGCGCGCAATATTGATCCAAAGGTCCATGGTATCGATCAGAACAAACTTCGGAGAGTGAACCTGTTCGAGCACATGCAACTGAAGTTCCGGCGCGATATTCCCGAGAAAAAGAAAAGGCGCATCGCAATAGCTTTCCGGCAGTTCGGGCGTAAAGCGTTCAAACACATTGAGCTCGGTCAGCAACGTACGGCGATTATCCATGTTGGCTTCATAAACACCGGACCAACGGAAGGTTTTGCCTTCCTGCGTCTGCAGTCCGGCGAGGTCAATACCCATTTTTTCCCAAAGGGCGCGATGTTCCGAAGGAAAGTCAGTCCCCACAACGCCAACCATGCCGGTTTTAACGAAAAATGAGGCGGCGGCACAGGCGTAACTGACAGACCCGCCGAGAATTTCAACATGCTTTTCGCGAGGGGTTTCGATGGTGTCAATGCCGATCGAGCCAACGATAACCAGTTTTGGGGTGCTGTTTTTTTTCATAAGCTTAATTGCGGCGTGATGGCCGCGGCATACCGACAATTTCCTGAATGCGCACTTTGATCTCTTTGACTTCAGCAATACCCAGTCCGTTGTGCATGCCTTCACGAATACGTTCCTGAAGAGTCTGAGAAAACTCCGGAATACGAGTACCTGTCTGAAGTTTTACGTCCAAATCGATGCTGATGGCATTTTTTTCAGAACGGATTTTAGGATCAATGCCGACCACGGCGCCAAATTCATCACCCAGTTTGCGGATATAATCGCGTACTGCATTCACACTGATGGAAACGGCACCGCTGCCGGAATCAAATGAAATATATTTTACCTTTTGCCGGCGCGGCCCAAAGGTAACCAGATGAAGCAGGGAAAGCAGCACGATAATACCGCCGGCGCCCATTGCTTCGTACCATTTTTCGCTGATATAAAACAACCCGAGCACGCCGTCCTTGACACCAAGGCCGTTGGCGTAGATTAAGGCTCCGCCGATAGCCGCAAAAATGAACCAGATAACCACCCCGGAAAGCCTATGAAGAAACCGTGTCATTTTACATCCCTCCCGCAACATCCTTAGCAATTCGCCGAATACTCTGCACCGAAATATTAACTGCCTGCACCCGCTTGCCGGTCAATTCTTCAATCGACTTACGGACTTCAAGCTGAAGCTTCCCGCAAACTTCAGGAATATAAACGCCATATTCAAGCACGGCGGTCAGTTTAACAATAATCGTATTTTCGGAGTCAACGGCCACACGTACACCGCGGTCGCGGGTGCGTTTACCGATGATATCGGCCAGCTCGTCAACCAGCGTTCCGGAAAGTTCCACAACACCCGGAACGCGACTGGCGGCCTCATGAGCGATCACGGCGATGACATTATTGTGAATCTCTACCGCGCCCAGCCCGGCATCTTCAGATTTTTCTTCGGGAACGGGCCAGTTTCTGGAAGGCGGAACATTTCTATCGCTCATAGCTGATTCTCCTTGCTACCGGTCGACCATAAAATTTTCGTTCATGAATTTTTCAAGGAATGCCGTGTTGTACTCACCACGACGAAAGCGGGTATCCATCAACAAGGCGATACCGACCGGCACTGTGGTGTGCGGGCCATTGATGGTGAACTCCTCAAGCGCGCGGTGCAGGCGGTTGAGCGCCTCTTCGCGCGTGGTACCGCGAGCAATGATTTTAGCGATCATGCTGTCGTAGTAAGGGGAGATGGTGTAGCCGCTGTAGACGTGCGAATCGATCCGGATGCCGGGGCCGCCCGGAAAATGCACCGCTTCCACTTTGCCGGGCGACGGGGTGAAGTTTTTATAAGGATCTTCGGCGTTTACGCGAAATTCGATGGCGTGATACCGGACTTTTACATCCTCCTGGGTAAACGAAAGTTTCCTTCCGGCCGCCACAAGGATCTGCTCCTTAACCAAATCGATCCCCGTTACTTCTTCACTGACTGTGTGTTCCACCTGAATACGGGTGTTCATTTCCATGAAGTAGAATTTTTTAGCTTTTTCGTCGTAAAGAAATTCCAGCGTCCCTGCACTGTTGTAGCCCACAGACTTAGCCGCTTTCACGCCGGCTTCACCGAGCGCTTTGCGTTCTTCCGGGGTCAGCACCGGACAAGGCGACTCTTCCACCAGCTTCTGGTGCCGCCGCTGAATACTGCAATCACGCTCGCCAAGATGAACTACGTTGCCATAATTGTCGCCAATAACCTGTACTTCAACATGACGCGCTGATTCGATGTATTTTTCCATAAACACATCCGGATTACCAAAAGCGCTTCCGGCCTCGGCGCTGGCCATCATGAAGCCTTGAGCAAGACTGATGTCGTTATGCGCCACGCGCATCCCCTTGCCGCCGCCGCCCGCAACTGCCTTGATCAGAACAGGATACCCCATTTTGTGGGCCAGATCCAACGCCTCTTCCTTGGAAGACAAAATACCATCACTGCCGGGCGTAATCGGAACACCCGCCGCCTTCATTGTATCGCGCGCAATAGCCTTATCGCCCATTTGGCGAATCACTTCAGGCGTCGGCCCGATAAACGTGATATTACAGCTCCGGCAGATTTCAGCAAAATGAGCGTTTTCCGCTAAAAAACCATACCCGGGATGAATGGCGTCAACATCCGCCACTTCAGCGGCACTGATGATATTCGCCATCTTCAGATAGCTGGATGTTGCGGAGGCGGAACCGATACAAATGGCCTCATCAGCCATTTGAACATGTAAGGATTCCGCATCGGCCTCCGAATAAACCGCGACCGATTTAATTCCCAGCTCTTTACAGGCCCGAATAATCCGCAACGCGATCTCGCCTCGATTGGCTATCAGTATTTTTTCAAACATAAAAACCTTCGGGTTAAAATTGAAACTTAAAATCTGAAACCTGAAATCCGGAAAAAATCAGACGTCCAGACTCGTCCAGAGGCTCAAGTTTCCAGTTTCTAATTTCAAACTTCACTTATGCCGGCTCAACAAGAAACAGCGCCTGACCGAACTGAACGGGCGTAGCATTATCCACAAGGATCTTCTTGATCTTGCCCCTCACTTCAGCCTGAATCTCGTTCATCACCTTCATCGCTTCGATGATGCAAACGACCGTTTCCGACGATACATCCTGGCCAATTTGGACAAAAGAGTCGGCATCCGGAGCCGGCGACCGGTAGAATGTTCCGACCATTGGAGATTTAATTTCAATCAGCCCGGCGTTTTCATTAACTACCGGTGCGGCGACCAGAGCGGCGGCAGGAGCGGCGGCGACCAGAGCGGCGGAAGGTGCCGACACCATCTGGTGTGGAGACGAGACAACCTGAGTTATACCGGCTGTTCCGCGCTTGAGTTGCAATGTAAAAGCCTCTTCCTCCAGCAAAAATTCTGCGAGATCGTTCTCGGTCATCATTTCAACGATTTTTTTGATTTCCTTGAGTTCCATTCGATGTATCTCCTTTTGTTTTCTTAAACAGGTCTGGGAAACTACCATTAAACCGGTTTTGAACGCAAGGCTTCCGGCAACCCTCGCTGGTGCGCATGACAGATTGCAGCTGCAAGTGCATCGGCAGCATCATCTTGCGGAACTTCCGCCAACCCCAGCAGGCGCACAACCATCTTGCCGACCTGATCCTTGCTGGCAGCTCCGGCCCCAACCGTCGCCTGCTTAATCGAGCGCGGAGAGTACTCATAAACCGGCAAATCGCGCAACGCGCAAGCGGCCAGCACTACGCCCCGTGCCTGACCCAGAATCATGGCCGTTTTGGCGTTTTTGGCAAAAAAAGCACCTTCAATAGCCACTTCGTCAGGTGAAAATTCGGTAATCAATGCGTCAACCTGGCGGTGAATTTCGGCCAGACAGGCGGTGTGCGAACAGGCCGGCTTGTTATGAATCCGCCCGAAAACCAACGCCCGCATCTGCTGTCCGGACACCTCAATTACAGCCACGCCGGACGACCGCAACGAGGTATCCACCCCGAGAATGCGGATTTTACTCATTCCATCTCCGCCAGAATGGCGTCGTCGATCTCAAACGCGCCGTAGACATTCTGGACGTCGTCGAGTTCTTCCAGCGCTTCAATCAGCTTCATCAGCGCCTGCGCCTTTTCTTTATCCTTAATATCCACCGGCATATCGGGGAGCATGGTAAGCTCGGAGGAAGCAGTGGCAATACCCGCCTTGGAAATCGCTTCAGACACTGCGGCATAGTCGGTAAATGCCGTCAGGACTTCAAACTGATCCCCATCACGAGTCATATCCTCCGCGCCGGCTTCGAGAACAATATTCATCAAAGCCTCTTCGTCAACTCCGGCAGCAGCGATATAAATCTGCCCCTTGCGCTGAAAACTGCGGCTGACCGCCCCTTGCTGGGCCATGCTCGCTCCATTTTTTGTGCAAGCATTGCGAATCTCGGAAGCGGCGCGGTTTTTATTATCGGTCAGCGACTGTACAATCAGCCCGACTCCACCCGGCGCATAGGCTTCGTACATCAGCTCTTCCAACGCGCCGCCCTCAAGTTCACCGGTGCCTTTTTTGATGGCACGGTCAATGTTGTCGTTGGGCATATTCACCGACTTGGCCTTCACGATCAGCGAACGTAGCGTTATATTCGCCGCTGGATCGCCGCCCCCCATCCGCGCCGATACAGTCATTTCCTTGGCAATCTTGCTGAACGCCTTGCCGCGCACGGCATCCGCTTTGCCCTTTCTAATCTTAATATTGGCCCATTTACTATGCCCTGACATAAAACTCTCCCGCTAAACCATAAACTCCCGTCCGCTTCCCGGATACCGGAAACGCACCTTATACACAACCACCGCCCCGAAATAAACCGTTTTTTGCCGTCTTAAGCCGGCGATTTTATCAAAAGAACCTTCCCCTGCCTTAGGAAAGCCTGCCTGGCCGGCATCAACGAGTAGAAAATAATGAAACAGTCTTGCTGATACTTAAAACAAACTACAGGATGCCGCGCAAAATGGAGTGTTGCCTATTTTCTGCGGAGATTCTGCTTATGCTGGCCAAAGTTTTTTCAGGTGCTGTTTACGGCGTTGATGCCTACACGGTGGAAATTGAGGTCAATAGCGGACACGGCGAACCGAAAACGCTGATTGTCGGCCTGCCCGATACGGCGGTAAAAGAGAGTGAACACCGCGTTACTACCGCCCTGATTAACTCCGGCTTCACGCCGCCGCAAGGACGCGTAACAATCAATCTGGCTCCAGCCAATATCAAAAAAGAGGGCCCGAGCTTCGATCTGCCGATTGCCATCGGCATGCTGGCGGCAGAAAACGACATTAAACCCGACCTGCTTGAACGTGCCTGCATGATTGGCGAACTGGCTCTGTCCGGCGCGGTACGCCGTGTGCGCGGCGTTCTGCCCATTACGCTGGCGGCGCGGGCCGCCGGGCGCAAAGCCATCCTTGTTCCGGTGGAAAACGCCGCCGAGGCTGCCGTGGTCGATGGAATCAAGGTGTTTGCCGTGAAAAATTTACGCGAGGCCGCGGATTTTCTAAACATGGAACTCACGCTGAAACCCCAAGTCGTCAATCTGGACGAAACATTCAGCACCCATAACCAATACCTCGCCGATTTTGAGGATGTGAAGGGACAGGAATACGCCAAACGCGCCATTGAAGTTGCGGTAGCTGGCGGCCATAATTTACTAATGATCGGCCCGCCGGGAACCGGCAAAACGATGCTCGCCAAGCGGATTCCGTCCATCCTGCCCCCGATGACGCTCGAAGAGGCATTGGAAACGACGAAAATTCATAGTATCGCCGGTAAACTGGATCCCAATGAATCCTTGATTGCCACGCGGCCCTTTCATTCGCCGCACCACACGGTTTCAGATGCCGGACTGCTCGGGGGCGGAACTCATCCGGTGCCCGGTGCCGTCAGTCTGGCGCATAATGGCGTACTGTTTCTCGACGAATTGCCGGAATTTCACCGCAACGCGCTGGAAGTGCTGCGCCAGCCGCTCGAAGACGGCATTGTCACCATCGCCCGTGCGGCGGCCAGCGTGACGTTCCCCTGTCGCTTCATGCTGGTGGCGGCAATGAATCCGACGCCGGACGGGTATTTTCCCGACGACCCGCGATCCACCTCCACACCGCTTCAAGTCCAACGCTATCAGGGCAAAATCTCCGGCCCGCTGATGGATCGTATCGATATTCATATCGAGGTTCCGTCGGTGGACTACCAAAAACTGTCCGGACTCGAAAAAGGCGAATCCTCGGCTTCAATTCGCGAACGAATTGTCGCCGCACGCAAAATCCAGCAGGATCGCTATGCCAAAGACCGGCACGTCCACTGCAATGCTGGCATGCAGCCCAAGCATTCGCGCAAATACTGTCGCCCGTCCGACGATGCCGCTCAACTGCTGAAAAATGCGGTTGCGGAGATGAATTTCAGCGCCCGGGCCTATGACCGGATTCTCAAAGTCGCCCGCACCATTGCTGACCTGGCCGGGACGGAAATGATCGGTACGGAGCACATTGCCGAGGCCATCCAGTACCGCACACTGGATCGTTTATAAAGACCGTCAGCGTCCGCCCTGAAACTTTCATGGGGAAGTTTATTTTAAAAATGCGCGGGGATGTTTAGAATCCGCTGGCAATGAATATTGGATTTTCAGCGTTTGTGATGCAAGGCGGGCGGTCCGGCGTGGCCTCCTATATCCGGGAACTCATCCGGCACCTCCAGCAGGAAGATCCGGTCAGTCATTACGACATCATGATGCCGCTGCGCGAAACCGATCTGATCAAGCTGACCGCGCCGAACTTTCAAAAATCACTCTACTCCGATTGGGTTGCAAACCCGGTAGTTAATATCGCCTGGCACAACACCATGCTTCCAATCATTGGAAAGCTTAGAAAATTTGATTTGCTGCACATCCCAAGCTACCGGCGAATTCCACTGGTCAAAAAATGTCCGATTGTCGCAACGGTACACGATGTCGCCACGCTTTCAATGGATGCAAAATATGACGCCGCACGCATGTTCTACAACCGGCGCATCGTTCCTTCGCAGATCCATAACGCCGACCATATCATTACGGTCAGCCATTATTCGAAAAAAGATATCGTCGAGCGCGTCGGTGTAGCACCGGAAAAAATCACCGTTCTCTACTCCGGCATCAACCATCAGATTTTTAAACCGGCCGATAAAACAGCCGCCCGCGCACAGCTCGCGGAAAAGTATAAGCTCGACCGGCCGTTCATTATTTATGTTTCGCGACTGGAGCATCCGGCAAAAAATCATGTCCGCCTGATCGAGGCCTTCGAACAGTTCAAGTCCGAGACAGACAGCCCGCACAAACTGATCCTGCCGGGTGCCGACTGGAACGGCGCAGACGCGATCCGTGCACGCGCTGCCGCCAGTCCGGTACATGACGATATTCTTTTTCCCGGATTCCTTCCTCTAGAGGATTTGCCGCTGTTCTACAGTGCCTGCGATCTCATGGCGTTTCCTTCACTCTTCGAGGGGTTCGGGTTCCCGATCATTGAAGCACTCGCCTGCGGAGCCCCCGTCATGTGCTCAAACACTTCTTCCATGCGCGAAATCGCAGGCAACGTGGTGCCGAAATTCAATCCGCACAGCACCGAAGAGATTACGCAATGTCTGAAAAAAACACTGCTGGAAGGCTGGAGCGAGGACAAACGACTGCACGGCCTTGCATACGCAGCGGAGTTTGACTGGAGCCGCGCGGCAAGGCAGACTCTGGACATCTACGAAAGGACCGCCGGATTATGAGTCCTGTAGAGGGTCGGGACACCCTTCTAATGGAGGTGTGATGTGGCTGAAGATACAATTTATCGCTACCACCCAGATTGGCTTGATAAGCCCTTTTTTCTGTGAAAAACATAAAGGAGAAAATGATGAAAAGAAGAACACTGATAGCACTAATAGTCACTGGATTATCCGTCGGCGCCCATGCCGCGATCATTACGCTTAACATAACGGGAACCGGCAGCGGGAGTCTGGACGGAGTCGGGTTCACGGACAAAACGTTTGATTGGCAAATGCAATATGATACGGAGTCGGTCTTAAATGGGGGTACGATGCAACCCATTTTTACCAATCTCATGTCTTCATTCATTTCCTTGCAGGACGTTGAATTGCCCATCAACGTGACGCAAGATCATGGCCTGTATGTGGATTTTAGTTTTCCTTCACTATATTTTATTCCAATGAAAATGTCCGGTGGTAGTCCTGCTGGAGATATTTTTGATGTGAACGATTGGGCAAAGCCAGTCTGGAATGGCACAAGTGCCTATTCTGCAAGTGGCGGAATAGTCTCATCAACATGGGAACAATTTACGGACATTGCCACGGATCAAGGTGTTCTCAATATGACGTCAGGCTCTGTCTCTAGCGTAGTGGCAGCGATCCCTGAACCAGCCACAATGGGTCTGTTTGGGTCGTTTGGCTGCGGTATTTTTGTAATGCGGCGCATCTTCACTTCATGATCTAATTTTTTAGGTACTCAAAATACACAAAGCGGGCGGATTAATCCGCCCGCTCGTCGTTTACAAAAAAGGGGTGACCCTTTCTCCCGCAGGGCCGCTGAAAAAGGCCATACGGGGAAGTCCGTCCGGGGTGCGTTAATTCCCCTCATTTGAATAGACGAATAAACGCTTCAATGAGTATTCTCTTTCGCATGGAAACCGTATCCGCCGAAGAGCCGCAAGCCCCCGTCCGCCGCGTCGAAAAAGGCGTTGCCGTTATCATGCGCTCGAAAAATGAAATGCCCTACCTGCCGGAGGCTATCGCCAGCTTGCGCCGGCAAACGTTCAAGGATATTGAATTATTCGCAATTGATTCCGGCTCAACCGACGGGTCGGTTGCCGTTCTGCAGCAGTCACTCGATGCCGAACACCTGATTCAAATTGCCTCCAAAGAGTATGTGCCGGGTAAAGTACTCAATGAAATGACCGCGCTAACAACTCAGGAGTTTGTTGTTTTCCAAAACGCGGATGCCATTTTCCAATCGGATGATGCGCTTGAAAAACTGCTGCGGCCGCTCTTATCCGGAGAGGCGGATGCCGTAATGAGCGCGCAAATAACACGACCTGACGCCAAATTCATCGTCACATATGATTATCTGCGCGCTTATGATCCGAAGAATATTAAAGGGGACAACGCCGATTTCTTCTCCGCTGTCACCTGCGCCTTCCGGAGAGATCTCTGGGATAAAATTAAATTCCCGGAGAAAGGCTACGCTGAAGATGTCGCATGGGCACGCGAGTGCCGTACGCAAGAAGCACGATTTAAGCTGGTGACAGCCTCCGTAGTCGAGCACTCGCACAACTATACGCTCAACGAGCTGTATCGCAAAAAGTTCCGCCACGGCGTGACGTTTTCAAAGACCTACGGTCGTCAGGCCAGGCTGTGCGCTCAACTATTCTCCCTCTGCAAGGAGTGGGCGCGCGATTTGTTCTACGCCGTACGGAAAGGCCGTCTCGACACCATTCCTTACAATATCGCCTATCGCGCCGTCATTCACACCGGCCTTTATCGCGGACTGAAAGCAGGCACACGTGGGTAAATATTCCGTCAAAGGCTCCCCGGCATTTGACGCACACATTGATGCGGATATGCAACATATCGCCGATGCGGTATATGCGTCTCCCTTTTCCAAACATTGGAAAGCGCTCGTGCTACTCGGAGGTTACGGGCGAGGCGAAGGGTCACCGTGTATCCAGCAGTCGGGGATCAGGGGTCAGGAATCAGAGGTCGAACTTCCGTTCAATGATTATGATCTGATCGTCGTAACCGACTCGCTCGATCCCCTGCTGAAGCGTGCGCTCAAAACTCTGGAAAAGGACCTTTCTGGAAAAATCGGTCTGCCGGTTGATCTCTACCCCTACCTCGCCTCCGCACTGCCGAAATGCGAGTTTTCATTACTCAACTATGAAATGAAATACGGCCATCGCGTAATCCGCGGAAATCAAAAAATTCTCGCGGCCATGCCGGCTTATCCGCACGATGCTATTCCGCTCTCCGAAGGAACCCGGCTGCTGATGAACCGTGGTAAGCTGCTCCTTGATATCAAATGCCGTCTCGCCCGTCCGGAAACACTGACCCGTGAAGAACGCCAGCGATTTATAAAATTTCTGTTCAAGGCGGATCTTGCTTTCGGCGACTGCGCCCTGCTGTTGCGCGGAGCCTACGATCTTTCGTATGTCATCAAGCGGCACCGGTTGCCGGAAATCGATCTGTCAGGATTAAACGACCCGCGAGCCCTCGTGAGCGCCTACAGCCGTGCGATTGACTTTAAGGAACGGGTCGATTTCCAGGTCGCCGAAAACGATAACATCCATTTACGTTTTGCCGAAACCGTTGAGCGCTATGAACAGTTTTTTCTTTGGTATGAACGGCGGAGACTCAACCGGAAGTTCCAAACGCTGGGAAAATATGCACACACGTTTCCACATCTCGGAAACGAAGGCTCCCCGCTGAAAAATGCGCTGCACAACCTGCGCGCCTTCGGGCCGTCCGCGATCCGGTACAGCTTCGTCCATCCGCGCCTGCGACTTTATGCAGCCCTCCCGCTCTTGCTGACGAAACAAGCCGACCGTGAAGAAATCCTCTGGTTACTGAATTCGGATCGGAGCAGCTTTGAGGAACTGTGCCGTGTTTTTTATACCCTTCAGCAAAGGTTCTCATGAAAAAAAATAAGCTGAGCCTTTTTATTTTCATCGATGCTTTCGGTTGGGAAATTGCTCAGCGGCATCCGTTTTTCCTGCAAGAATTAATTCGCGACCGTAAAAAGCTCGATACGATTCCGGGTTATTCCTCAGCTTGTGACCCCTCGATCATTTCCGGGAAATTACCCTGCGAGCATCGGATGTGGTCTTCCTTCTACTACGACCCGGAAGGCTCGCCATTCAAATGGACAAAAGCGCTGGCGATTCTTCCCGATTCGATTTTCCGGCGCGGGCGGGTGCGGCACTATTTGAGCCGGCTGATCAAAAGGGTGCTGGGCTTCACCGGCTACTTTCAGCTCTACGGAATTCCCTTCAAATTTCTGCCGCTTTTTAATTACGCTGAAAAGAAACGTATCTGGGTGCCTGGCGGGTTATTACGCGGCGAAACCATTTTTGACGAACTGGCGCGACGCGGCATCCCCCATTACGTTCACGACAGCGCAGTAAGCGACGAAACCAAGCTGGCGCGCCTTACTGCCGACATCAAATCGCAGCGGATCGACTTTGCCTATTGTTCCCTTGGGAAGCTTGATGCATTGATGCACTCGGTCGGCACGCACGACCCGAAAGTGACAGAACTGCTTCACTGGTACGATCAGCAGGTTCGCAAGCTGATTGCGACAGCAGAAGAACAGTATGACGAAGTGTCGTGGTATGTCTTCACCGACCACGGCATGCACAACATCACCGAAGGCTACAATCTGATTGCCGATATTGAGAACACCGGGCTGCGGTGGAATAAAGATTATGTCGCATTTTACGATTCCACCATGGCGCGGTTCTGGTTCTTAAACGATGAGGCCCGTCAAAAAATAACGGCGTTGCTGGGCCGCCACTCAAAAGGACGGATTCTGACCCATGACGAGCTGAAACGCGAAGGCATCTGGTTCGCAGACGGAATGTACGGTGAGCTGATTTTCCTTATGACCTCGGGGGTTCAAATGGTTCCCAGTTTCATGGGTGTTAAGCAAATCAAGGGCATGCACGGCTACCATCCTCAGGATGCAGACTCCGCTGCGGCCATCTGCTCCAATAGAGAACTGCCCGCAGACTTGACAAAGATACACCAAATCTATCATCTAATGCGCAAGGAGCTCGGCTTCAATGATTGAAAAACCTCAAGAGTTTGCCGCGAAAGAAAAAGATGCCGTCCTGATCGTCGATGACGATGCCTTTATGCTTAAAGTACTCTGCCGAGTGTTGCAGAAAGAATATGTTATTTATCAGGCCGGATCATCCGAAGAGGCCGTTGAGGTCTTGCGGGGGCGCCAGGTAAAAGCCATTCTATGCGACCACATCCTCCCCGGGCAGAGCGGGCTCGATTTTCTGATCACACTCAAGCAGCGTAACGCTCAGATCAAAAGCGTTCTTTTCAGCGCGGCGCTTGAAACCGATCTATTCATCAAAGCCATTAATCATGGTCAGATTTTCCGCTTCATAAAAAAACCCGCCTCGCCAACTGACATCCAGCAGGCCGTTCGTGAAGCCGTTCGCCAGTATGACATCGAAACTCTTCAGCAGCAGTTGTTGCGCGACCAAAAAGACATTGATAAGCAGGTCTACAGCGCACCCTATTGGCTTTACCGCCTGCGCGTCATCGCCCAGCAATCCTTCCGCTACGGCGCGCCGCTTTTCGGCAATATTCTGGCTCTGATGCTCGCACTGGGCGTTCTCGCCCTGAGCGTCGGCATCTGTATCATGCTTATCATCTACTTCGTAAAAAGCTATCTGGGAATCGACATCTTCAGCCAAAGCCATTTTATCGGTCGCTGACCTTCGCGCTCCCGGCGCAACCGAAAAACCGCTCTGGAAATCCCCCAGAGCGTTTCGCCTTTATCAACCGTCTGAGCCGCCCCCGCCTTGGCAGGTTTTTTTTATTTGTTTCCAAGCATTAGGAAACCGTTTATAAAACAGGCTTTCCAACAGGAGAAGAAAATGGACGAATTGCTCAAACAGCTAAAAAACAACGCCAAAGAAAGCCCGGAGAATCTGGCTAAACTGCTTGGCACCACCGCAGCGGACGTGAAGGCCAGAATCGAGGCCTACGAAAAAGCCGGCATCATTCAGGGCTATCAGGCGGTTATCAATGAAGACAAGCTTGATCATGCGCCTGTTACCGCAGTGATTGAAGTCCGCCTCACGGCTGAACGCGAAGGCGGATTCAATCGTACGGCCGAACGGATCAGCCGGTTTCCTGAAGTCCGTTCCGCCTTCCTTATGTCCGGCGGCTACGACCTGCTCCTTTTTGTCAGTGGGAAAACCCTGAACGAAGTCGCCAGTTTTGTCAGCGAAAAGCTCGCGACGCTCGGCGGTGTCGTCGGCACAGCGACTCACTTTATGCTCAAAGCCTACAAGAAAAACGATGTCCTCATGCGTGGATCCGATGAAAATGAACGACCCCAAATCTCTGCGTAATCGCATCGCCGGCCATGTGCGCGACATCCCGCGCTCCGGAATCCGCGACTTTTTCGACATCGTCAGCTCTCGTGCCGACGTGATCAGTCTCGGCGTCGGAGAGCCGGATTTTGTTACGCCCTGGCACATTCGCGAAGCCGCTATCACCGCTCTGGAACAAGGTGTTACCAGCTACACATCCAACCTTGGACTGCTGGCTCTGCGCAAAGAAATTTCCGGTTACGTCCGGAAAATCACCGGGACGACCTACAATCCCGACAACGAAATTCTTATTACAGTCGGCGTCAGCGAAGCGATGGACCTGGCGGTTCGGGCCCTGATTGAGCCCGGCGACGAAGTGCTTTATCACGAACCCTGTTACGTTTCGTACAGCCCGGTCATCATTTTTGCCCACGGCGTTCCGGTTAAGGTAGAAACCTCCGCGGAGAATGGATTCAAACTCACCCGCAAGCAGCTGGAAGCCAAGGTCACAAAAAAAACCAAACTGCTCATGCTCAACTTTCCGACCAACCCGACCGGCGCGGTTCTTTCGCGCCAGGAAGTTGAAGAAATTGCTGCCTTCGCCATCGAGCACGACCTGATTGTCCTCACGGATGAAATCTACGGCGAACTCACCTACGATCAGCAGCACGTCAGCCTGCTGTCCGTTCCCGGCATGAAAGAGCGGACGGTTTATCTGCACGGATTTTCCAAGGCATGGGCAATGACGGGCTTCCGGATGGGCTTTTCCTGCGCACCGGCGGAACTCACCGAAGCGATGATGAAAATTCATCAGTACACCATGCTCTGTGCGCCGGTCCTTAGTCAAAAGGCGGCCATTGAAGCGCTGCGCGACCCAGAGCGCGATATCACGGAAATGCGCGATTCGTACTGCGTCCGCCGTAATTATATGCACAGCGCCTTCAAGGAAATGGGTGTTGACTGCCATCTGCCCGGCGGAGCTTTTTACATGTTTCCAAACATTGCAAAATTCGGGATCCCCTCCTACGACTTCGCCATGAAACTGCTCGAAGCAGAAAACGTCGCGGTGGTTCCAGGAACCGCTTTCGGCGCTTGCGGACAGGGCTTCGTTCGCTGCTGCTACGCCACGGCTCTGGACGACATCAAAGAAGCCATGACCCGCATCGCCCGGTTTGTTAAAACCCTCTGAGTCCTCACAATCTCTGCGAGGAAATTTTCTGGAGTGCGGCGGTAAATGCAACGCGACGCCGTTTTTTATCGGGCGAGTAGACGCTTCACCGCATCTTCAGTGAGTATGCGGTCCGCCCTGCGGCTTTAATGATGGCGGCACTGGTTTCCCCCGCTGTGGCCTTCGGATGAAATTGTCTGTAGAGTGCGTCGCCCGCCGCATCTCTAGACTTATAATGTGGAAGCGGCCCGGCCGCGCCTACAGAAGAGGTGCTAGAGTTACCAGCATGCTAATAATAGCGAGCAATAAGCTGACAAAAGCAATTTGATATGCAGTTCGGGTTGCTGGATCGGGATGGCCACCAAAAATCATAGGCTCTATAATGTACGCCTTGCGAATTGTGAGTTGAGCGGATGACCTTGTATTTTCACCAGCCAGCATGCACCAGGCCGCCCAATCGAGTGCAATCTCTGAATCCGCATCATTCTTGCGCAAATTTGGGGACAAACGAAGGCATCTGTATACGAACATTTTGCCACAAGAAATTCGATGCCACTGGCTGTAATATCGCCGAGAGGTACGAATGTCCTCATCCAGAAAATGGTGCGATACGGCAAACCAGCCTTCACTTAATGTGTGGTCATCGGGCATGGATGGTGGGTGGTAGCAAAAAGTTTGATTTTTAATCTTCATATCATGAACCCCTTTGGGTCGACTAAAAGCCCCAAGAGATAATCTCTTGGGGCTGACTGGGTTTAAAATGAGGCAACTTGAGTTTTTTCTAGCACCATAGATTCCCATGGGTTTTGCCCAGTAATCAAATCTGGATTTGCAATCCCAGCCGCAACTAAGCGTTCTGCATCGAATGCATTTGTTTTTGCGTAAAAGGTGATTATAAACCCTTTTTTCGCAACGCACTGCCAGTATTGCTGAATGCCAACAAACTCAAGGGCAACTTTCACCTCTGCTTGCCCAGGATCAAGACGGAGTTTATAGGCCGCTGCGAATTGATCCACCAACCCCTCAAAAGGAACATTTTTTGTTTTGAAGATCAAATCCAAAGCTGTTCTCGTGAATGAAAAGCGTTTCACTTTTCCATCAGCATCGAGCTGAATACTGAGCCCAGAATCATCAGGCTTTCCTATGTGATAATGAAAAACGCTCCAGGCGTCTTTTTCTGACATTCCAAGATAAAACCCTTTAAAGGAAAGAGTTTCCTCTTTCATCGTATCGGCTTTTTTCATTAGGGTGCTCGCTTCAGCCTCAGTTACCGCGGGGAGTTCTCTTGCCGCTATTTCATGTCCCTGATCAGCCGCTTTTTTAAACCATATCAAGGCCGCCTCTTTATCTTTTTTGACACCCATCCCTTGAAGAAGTGCTTTCCCATATAAATATTGGGCTTCTGCGGCACCCTTCTCCGCAGCCATCAAGTATACCTTTGATAATAAATTCTTAGCTGATTCGTCCTGAAGGAGTTGATGTTCATAGCCTTTAAGCTTCTCTATTAAAAACATCAGATCATCAGCGGCAAAATCAGTCTGGGCCGAAGCGCTACTCAGTTTTTTCAGTTCGCCCATGTACGCTAAGGTTTGGCCGAGCAGTGTGTCTGAAAAACCGGTCTGGCGACTTAGTTCATAGAGTTCTCTAAAATGAGCAAACGTAAAATCCGAGCTTTTTCTTAAAGACTGAAGTTCAGCGATCCGCTGTTGCAGAGCGCGTTCATGCGCGACCTTTTTGACTTTGCGTATATCCCAGGGAATCTGGCCTCTTTCTTGAGTCTCACGATCACTTGAGTCTAATCCCCATGATGGGTCAAAGCTCGCCGCCTTGCCTATCTCTTCCAAAATCCCGACAGATTTAGAGCCGAGCGCGGTATAATGAACAAAATAAATCGGAACTTGGTTGTCTTTCTCTAACTCCTGCTTTCTTTTTGAGAAATAGAATCCATCACGAGTGAGAAAACAGATGGCGTGATTGGAGTCAAACGGTGTTGATCGTGCAATAACATTTGTTAAAGCCTCCGCCGGAAATTCAATATAATATGCAGTTAATGAAGAATTTGCCTCTGGTACCGCTAAACGGTTTGTGGTCAGGCAGAATTCCTGATATGAAGACACATCGTAAGAAGTTCCTGAAATATAGGGTTTATAATGTTTAATCAGAAGAGGTATCCATGCTGTTTTTAATTCCTGATATGTTATCAACTCTTGTGCCGACAATTTATTTTCTTGGGCCCATTTATCGTCTGGAGTGCCGACAACCTCAATTTTGCTACGGTTAACGGGGGCAAGTCCCAACTCCTTTGCCAGGTCCGTCATCGCCGCACATCCCGATAGGAGATTTATTGCACATATTGTTAGAATCCATTTGATGCTTATTTTTTTACTCATTGGTGATTTCCCCTTATTTTTTTTCGAGTTTTGCATCCAGTTCGCTCTTCGCAGCTCGCTGGATTGCCTCTTTTGCCACAGCGCTACTCACAACGGTCTTCCCTAATGGGGCAAATGAGACCTTGGCCAGTTTGAGATGAGCCATCCCAAAAGGGATTCCGATGACGGTGCAGCAATAAAAAATGCCTATAAAGGCGTGAGAGATCGCCAGCCCAAGTCCGGCAAAAATAATCCAGATGAAGTTAACAATGCCGGTTCCTTTAATCCGCTGTTCACCAACCAAGCGTCCGTCAATCAGCTCTTTTCCAAACGGAAGCGCCGCAAAGCGGGCAATACGGAAAGCCGCTTTTGCAAATGGAATGCCGATAATGGTAATCGCAAGCAAAGCGCCACCGATGTACCACATCAAGCTGGTTAATAATCCGCCCCCGAAGATGAACCACAATAGATTTCCAATGAATCCCATCTTATCCTCCTTTTTGTTTTTTCGAAGGAGTCCGCTCTCACCGTGGTTTTTGCCAAAGCTGTTTCCGCCGACCGAAAACAAAAAGAGGCGCGAACTCCAAGCTCGTGCCTCTTCTGAGGAACCGGCAAGTCCCTGTTTGGAAACACAAGACAGGGAGCCGCGCCCACATGGAGCGCGTCTCCGCGTGTCTCGCTTCCAAACTTCAAATTTTGCCGGTTTTCAGAAGAAGCAACACTGCGCGTTAACGCATTAAATTTTTAGTTTTGATTATTTGATATTAGTTTTTTGGTTCCTTTTCTTTTCGGGTCGGAAGTCTAAAAGCCTAAAGTTTGAAAGTCGAGGCGGCATTGCCGCAGATTTCTTTGGTGGAGCGTGCCCGGCGGTTGCGTTCCATCTTTTGCGCCTTGAGGAAATTTTCTGGAGTGCGGCGGCAAGTGCAACGCGACGCCGCTTTTTATCGGATGAGCAGACGTTTCACCGCATCTTCAGTGAGTATGCGGTCCGGTCCTGCGGCTTTGATGATGGCGGCACTGGTTTCCCCCGCAGTGGCCTCCGGATGGATTTGCCTGTAGAGCGCGTCGATATGTGCCACATAGGCGGTTGCCACGGAGGTTCCTTTTGCCCCGCCGGCAGAGCCGGGCGCGATGATGTCGACGAAATCGCCGCGGTTGGAATAGTCGGCAAGTTTATTGCCGTCGGAAGCCGCGACACCCACCACTCCGGGATAGGCCGCTGGATACATGGGCCGTCCGGTATTTTCATTCCCGGCAGCTGCATAGACGGAGCGCCCTTGGTCCATGGCGTATTGCACGGTGGTTTCGATAAATCGGCTGGGCGTTTCAGACCCCCAGCTGAGGCTGATCGGGCCCGGGCCTTGTTTTACGGCGTACGTCATGGCGTTCATAAGGGTGAACGCATCGGCAGAACCGTCATCAGAAAAGGCTTTTACAGCAATAACAGGAGCCCCTTCACCGGCGGGGGAGTTGTAGGGATCAAGCAGTCCGGCGGCGAGTTGTGCCATGAGTGTGCCGTGACCAACGGCGTCGGCGAGGAGCGGCACGTCGGGATTGGTTGCATCAAAGGAGCCGATAACCGCTTTGCTGAGATTGGCATCGGAAATCAGGCCGGTATCCAGGACAGCAACGGCGACGGGTTTATCGCCGGCCGCCGGGGTCCATGTTGCGGTGCCGGAAGCAATCCGCCGAACCGGGGTTTTCATTCCGGGGATATCGTAAATATAATTCGGTTCAGCAGAGGCAATGAGCGGTTCGTTGCCCAGCTGTGCGACAAGGTCTGGAATATTTGCGCCTTCGGGCAGAAGAATACGGTAAACGCCCAGTTCAGTGTTGGCTCCGATGATGGTGCCGCCGGTGCGGGCCAGGAAGTCGCGCAGCGTTTCGGCAGAGGCGGCGGCCTTAAAGCCGATCAGAATTTCGCGGGCCATAAAGCGGGACCGCCCGTCGAAAGAGGTTTCGATCCGGCGTGTGTTGCGAAGCGGTTGTACGGCGGAGGCGCAGCCGTCACGGAACACGCGAATACCCGTGAGGCGGATGCGGTCACCGAGCGGACCAGATTCGCGTTGCCAGTCCAGCAGATAGCTGTAGGGAGAAAGCAGTTTGTCGAGAGCCTGCTCAATATCCGTGTTACTGAAAGAACCCGTGACGATCTTTTTAGCGGCAGGATCAATTTGCACATCGATGCTGGCGGCGGCGAAATAGTCTAGGAGTTGTGCAAGCGGCAGATCCCGGACGGTGAGCCAGAGACGATTCTGGTCTATGCGGAATTCAGAGACATCGGCGATCAAGGAAGCCGTGACCGTGCAAAGGGTTAAGATGATTACGTGTAAGGTGTTGCGCATGCCGTGAACGCTATCAGCAAGTTGAACGAATAGCAATCGGCAGCGTCTAGAGCGTTTCGCGATTGAGAAACCGTAATATAGCATGACGAAAACCAGCCGCGTGCATCCTGCTCTGTTACAGAAGAAAACGCCTTTGTGATCGCCTCAGACAGTTCGTCCTGCGTCCGCGCTGCCAGTCCCCTGAGCAGGTTTTTGATCTTGCTCCACAGCTTTTCGATCGGATTGAAGTCCGGGCTGTACGGCGGCAGGAACTTGACCGTGGCCCCGCACGCTTTTATTAGAGCATTTAACGATTGAAAAACCGTAAAGATGGTTTAATGTCTCCGTA
>CAYNOR010000027.1:0-22457 GCA_964398915.1 uncultured Verrucomicrobiota bacterium | reverse complement strand
CCTTTTTGCATAAAATTCGTTTGCCTGGCATCATGAAAAGTCATCCGATTGTAAAATCGTCACCTCGTGACCGCGCGCCGCCAGGCGGACGGCGAACTGTTCATAGAACTGCTCGAATCCGCTATAACGTGCGGGAATACCTCTGGAACCGATTAATGCGATTTTCATTTCACCTCAGGGATTAATGAACCCGGCAAATGCCGTATACGACTTAGGCAGTCCTGCCAATTGTTCGACCATAATGTCAGCTTCTGGGAACAACCGTTGAATCTGTTTTTTATACAGAAGAATTGTAGAGTCAGAAACATGCAAGCAATCTTGATAGTTGTGCCCGCGTGGAAAGTAATTAATTCTAAAATGCCAAATCAGCCCTGCACGCAACCAACGAGGTAGAAATTGGAAAAACGGGATGTGGCAATGCGGTTCCAACGGAAACCACCGGCTAGGGGTCTGTAGATAATATGGTTTACCGCTAGAACGAATCCGATCAGCCAATTGCTTCATTGCTTCGAATGACCCCATATGTTCAATAACGGAGTTTGAAAAAATCACATCATATTGAGCCAGATTGATTTTCTCTGATCTGGCGTCTCCCTCGTCCGAAATAAATCCACTAGTCTGATCTGGAAGCCGCGACTGATTCAGATTGAGAAGTGTAATCTGATAACGGCCGGGATCCAACAGACCAACAGACTTCCAATAGGAGTATGTTCCTCCAATATCCAAAATCGATATCGGCCGCTGAATAGGAAGATTCGACAGACATTTTTGAAAGTGCTCAAACCGCTTCCGTCGCGCCTTGTTAACCAGAGAGTTCGGGTTGTGATAGCTGAATAATCGTTCTTTTAGTTTCATTTCATTCCTTTTGAAAAAATTTTCTCCATTAGAAAAAGTTGATAATTTATAATTTCTTCCGCTACCTCGCCGCGAGCCGGACAGCGAATTGTTCATAGAACTGCTCGAAGCCACTTGTAGCGGGCGGAAATTCCTCTGGAACCGATTAATGCGATTTTCATAGCTTTCCTCTGGAAAGGGTTTCTGCCTGCGGCAGATCCGCCTACGGCGGAAAAGGTTAAAGGGTTAAAGGGTTAAAGGGTGAAAAGGTGGAAGGGTGAAAAGGTTAAAGAGATGAATGGGTAAAGAAACGGGGGACGCCGAATAAGAAGCCGAAGAGAAGGATACTGACCTTTGTCGTCAGATTACTGGTTTTCTTCAAGTGCTGAATCAAACCCCACAAAGCCCCTCCGATTCGGCAGCAGAGTGCTTTGTTTTCCTCGAACTCTTCCGCAGAAATGTAACCAAGGTCTTTAGCCACATAAAGCAGGCTTCGGACCTCCCCGGCAGAACCGCGCGAGATGAAAAGGAACTTAGCAAAATCCTTGTTGCTGCCTCTTTCAAACCCCTCGGCAATATTGTTCATGATCGAAACGGCGGCGCGGCGAATCTGGTCTTTCATCCCGTAATCCTTATCGAAACCGTCTTTCAGGGTGCATTTATAAACATCACCGGTCAGCGTGCGGGCCATTTGCCATGCTTCAATATCTTCAAAACGATGGATTTTGCTCATAAATTTCCTTTGGAAATGGTTAAAGGGTAAAATGGTTACATGGTTAAAAGGTTCAACCTTTCCCACCCTTCAACCCTTCCCCCCTGTCACCCTTCAACCTTTTAACCCTTTCCGCCTTCGGCGGATCTGCCGCAGGCAGACAACCTTTAAACCCCTCTCATATGCCTTCAGCAGATGAGAGACATACGCCTCATCCGAATACCTCTGCACATGCTCACGTCCGGCCTGAGCCATCTGACGGCAAAGCACCTCATCGTTCCAAAGTCTGGAAACTGCTTCGCGGAGAGCAATGACATCCCCAGCGGGGACAACCAGTCCGCCGGGCCCGGCGACCTCGGCCAAAGCGCCGAGATCTGTCACCACCACCGGCGTTCCGCAGGAAAGCGCCTCGGCCACCACCAGCCCGAAGGTTTCATGACAAAGGCTGGGCTGAACAACAAGCCGTGCATCTGACAAAAAACTCCCCATACCCTCGCGATCCAGATGTCCGGAGAACTCAATAAAATCCGGAACGCTCTTCCCTGATGCCAGATAGGCCGACGCATCCCCTGCTACTTTTAGCTGGATGCCTGTACCCGCAAGAGCTTCAACCAGAAGATCAAACCCCTTTTCCGGCTCAAACCGCCCGGCGTAGGCGGCGTACGGCCGAAGGCCGTCGCTAGGCGCTAGACTTTGGGCATTAGGCTTTAGGTGTAGCTTTTCGCTTCCTGACCTCCCGAGGCTCGGCGTAGCCTTCGGCGAAGACGGCGGATCTCTGCCCTCTGTCCTATGTCCTCCGCCTTCCGATTCCTCTCCCAACGCCTCTCGCCTAACGCCTAGAGCCTGCAGCCGCTCTGCGGCTGCCACCGGATTCCCGACGGCGACGACCTGACCGGACAAAAGACCCGAATACCGGCACAGAATTTCTTTGGATTTTTCAGACGGGGTCAAAAAAAGATCCACATCGGAGAACAGATGGCAAAGACGAGCCGTGAAATTGCGTAAGGCGTAGGCCAGACTTTTGAATCGTGAATTACAGCAGTTATGCCGGATGCAACAAAACTCATGGCCTCCGGCGCACTCAAAGCACAACTGTCCGTTTTGAAAGTGGGTCGCGACCGGACAGGAAATGCGGTAATCGTGGCAGGTCATCACCACCGGCACACCGTTTTTTTGACAGGCCCGGAAAATCCACGGCGTAATCAGAGGATACACTTCATGGGCGTGCACTACATCCGGGCGAAACTGCTTCAGACCCTGTTTAAAATCCCGGATTGCTCCGGGAGAATAGATCCCGCAAAGAAACGCCCAGAGACTTCCGCCCAAACCGGACAGCTCTTTGCTGGAGCGCGTAAAAACAGAAACCGTATGACCGGCCTGCATCAACAGCTCTGCCGTCCGTTTGGCCACGGCATCCGACCCGCCTCCGTGGCGGTGCGCGTTATAGACGAGAAGAAGTTTCATTTTTTGCCAGAGGTCAGAGATCAGAGGTCGGAGATCGGAGGTCGGAGATCAGAACGCCGAGACCCAATCCACCAAGGCGGCGGAGCCGCAACCAAAGTCTGAGTGCTGCGGGGTGACCCGCTGAGCCTCGTCGACATGGCCCCTGCCGAGCCGCCTTGGATATAAGTTATCAATTGTTTGTTATCCGGTTTTACCTGTTTCATCGAGTTTTTCTGTTACTCAAGACATTCTCATCTAACGGGTTCTGAGCATCCTTTTTTAGCTGCGCAAAATTGTTAGATTCTTCTATCGAAGAATCTAATTAGGGTTTCTTTAATAAAAATGGTTCAGGATGATTCAACATGCTGCCGAGCATTTTGCCGACTTCGACGCTATCCCCCGTCAGTTTGGTGTGTTGATCCACAGAGATGTATCCACAATCAAAAGCGTAATCGAGCCAGGTATCTGTTTCGCTATTTTCACCGTCACAATCAGAAAGTTTAGAAATAAAATGTGCCTCATAACGCCGCTTGGACCATGCTTCTCTAAGGTTTGCACACACCGAACGAGAACTCCGCCGTATTTGATCGGTCAGAGAATACTTCTCTTCTGGAGGCCATTGCTTGCTCAGATGAAAAATCTCCATTGAAAGCGCATACGCTTTCTTGTAAACATCGAGATCCTTTGCTGAATTAATCCTCACGGTCTCCCCTTTCTCCGACCTCTGCCCTCTGATCTCTGTCCTCCGACCTCTGTATTCTGCTTCGCAGAATCCTCGCCGGAACCCCGCCCACGATGGAATACGGCGGCACGTCTTTGGTCACGACCGCGCCGGTCGCGACAACAGATCCTCGTCCGATTCGAACATTGGAAAGCACGCTGCAATTAGCACCTAGCCAGCAGTCGTCTTCAATCACGATTGTTCCGCGCGTCACGCCCTGCTCTTTCATTGGAATGTCCGTCCGATCAAAGTTATGATTTTCGGCCAGCAGATTGACCCGGGGACCCATCATCACGTTTTTGCCGATTTCAATAAATCCGGAACACCCGATCCACGAATAAGAGCCTATATTGGAATGATCGCCGACCCTCAGGCCTTCACCGGCCTCATTTACCAGCACATTGGTCGGGCGGATGGTGGCAAAACGCCCGACAGTGCAGCGGTTTCCGAAAATCACGCCGCGCTTGGAAAGCCCGACGATTTCGCAGCCTTCCTCCAGACTCAATGAGCGCCCGGCGCGGATGCAACGAGGATAGTACAACCGGACATTTTTCTCACAAAGCACCAGCCTGTCTGCACGTCCGACCCGGGACTTCACAAGGAGCCCGCGCAACAGACGCAGCCCCAACAAATAAATAAAGCCAAGCCATTCCCGCAGCTGCCACTCCTTCAATGTCGAAGCCGCCACCCCTTTTTTCTTGGCAAAAAAATTACTTATCATTGGCGTCCGCCTTTTGTTGAGCCAGCTCATAGGTGAAACGAAACCCCAGCGCGTCTTCGGTGATCTGTCTGTAGTCTGGCTGCTCGTTATTCGCATACAGAAAAGAAACCTTATCCCGCCGATAACACCCGCAGAGAGCCCGTTCGGCAAAACGCACCATCTTCGCCGCTTTGCAGACCCACGGGTTGTTTGAGCCTCCATAGATCCGTCGAATATGCTGAACCTCTTCTTCCATCTGCGCCTTATGCTTCACCGACAGATTATTGTTATCCGTTCCGAACAGCGACAGATAGTCATTGATATGACCAAACTTCACGCCGTTCGCGGCGAGTTTTAAAATCAAATCCATATCACCTGCCAGCCGATAGCTGGTGTCAAAATTCAACAAGCCCCGATCAAACAGAGTGCGCCGGAAAAACAATGTACAGGAAGCCGTATAAAGAAAATCCCGTTTTACGTAGAACGGACGGAAGGGAATTTCCCGTCGAGCCGCCAACGGCCGTCCGCTCTGATCAACGATAATCATATTACCGAACACCACATCCACGTCGAGGTGCGCTTCAAAATACGTAGCCACCTTTTGCAACGTTCCCGGCAGGTACTGCTCGTCTGCGTTCAACCAGCTTAAGATCGTGGACTGTGAGTTGTTGGAAGTAGAATGTACTCCATCACTTCCTACATCCGACCTTGCACTGTCAACAATCCCAAGGCCGCGCTCCCAGCCTTTGTTAATCGCGTCGTACATGCCGTTGTCCGGCTCAGAAGCGTAGCTGAAAGAATAGCCGGACAACTGGGCGCTGGGCGCTAGGCACTGGGCATCAGGATTACTCTCCCTAATGCCTAATGCCTCATGCCGAAAGCCTTGCTCGCGAACTTCGTTCGCGTAGCGCTCCAGCCATTCGATGGTTCCATCGGTTGAGCCGCCGTCTTGCACAATGTGTTGCACGCGGATCGCGTGCGGAGTTGTTACGTTGTTGAGTTGTTGAGTTGATGAGGCCTCCTTAACAACTGGTAACGGACAACTATCAACCGACGGTTCTGCCTGCGGCAGAACTTGCCCTCGCACAGACCCAACACAGCGACGGAGGATCGGCATGCCGTTAAACGATGGTGTAATTACAGAAAAATTCATTCCTTATTCTCCACCAACATTTTTAACGCCTTCTCTTCTGCAAATTTATATGGCGTTCTTCGCGCAACCCCATTTCCAGCCTGCGCGGATTTTTCGGCTAATAAATGCCCATTCTTCTGGTTGCTGATCACCTCGAGAATGGACGCAATTAGCGCCATTTGAACCACATCACCGTGATAACCGAAAACGGACAGGAAAAAGATAAAATAGGAAATCAACATGGAATAGAAAACAACATAAGCCGAACCCATAAACGGCGAATAATTCCACCTGAGTCTTCGCCCGTAACGAACGATGGCTGTAACCATAAAGCCAATCAACAGCAAAGCCCCCGTGCCTCCTAAGTCGATCAACGCCCACAGCGGACCGTTATGATAGCTGTGCGTTGCAATAAAGAATTCATGCCGCGTTGCATTATCTCCGGCTAGAATATACGCGCCGTAGGCTTCCTTCAGGTCAAATCCAACCCCGCGTCCGATGATTAAATATTTCGGAATCATCGGTAGCATTTTACGCCACATTTCAATGCGCCAGTCCGACGTCCCCGCAGCATCGCTGGTTGCCACTACATCCACTTTTATGCCGGGAAGAACAGTCACCATGCGCTGAAAACCGAGCGGAAGAAATGATGCCGAAATATAGATCATAACAAGCATGCACCCTGCGGCCATAACCCCCTTCATCCGTAGCGCCTGCGGAATTTTCTTCCAGCGAACCAACGTATAGACAGCCAAGAGAGCGGCCAATTTGACAATCACCACGCGGTGGCCGGACAACCCTGCCAATATAAATGAAAACAAAGCCAAGCCTACAATTTTCCAAGATATTTTATATGTTCTGTCGAACAATAGAAGCGCGGCACATCCCAGAATAGTCGCCGGTAAATGCAAAGACTGCATGCGATGCACCCGTCCCCCTTCCGTTACGGCGTTGGTCGCATCGCCTATGTCTTCAATTTTAATAATCGAGCCCAATGCACCAAGTCCCGGAATATATCGTGTAAGCATCGTGACCGCTACCGGCAAAAGGACCATCCAAAAATAAAGAATAATCGCCCGTTTCATCCATTTTTCATCCACCTTCATCTGCCGGGAATAAAAGAAAAACAACAGCCCGATGATCAATTGAATATACTGCATTCCACCCCAACTGGAACTGCCTAAAAATTTCAGTCCCCATCCGCGATGCGATGCCACACAAATCAGCAAGATGACCAGCATTCCCGCAAACCGTTGCGGGGCTCCGGTCGTCGAGGAATCCGCCCGGTGAAATACACGATCCAGCAATGCCAGCCCGATAAAGCCAGCACTGGCAGCAAGCGATGCCGTAATATTCCCCCCCGCGCCTGGGATCATCAGCCCGCTGTTAGTAAAAAGTATCGCCGCCAGCCACCATTTTTCGGGCGATCGGGCTAGCGTTATGCCCGGAATGGCCGCCACAATTAACCCGGCATAGATAAACTGTCCTTTGCTGACGAAATAAAGGATCGCCCCGAAAAGGGCTAAAACGAAGCCCCAGATGGTTAGGGTTTGGTTGTTGGGTGGATTATTCATAAGTATCTTTGAATTAGGCGTTAGGCATTCGGCGGTGGGCATTAGGCGTTAGGCATTCGGCGGTGGGCATTCGGCGGTGGGCATTCGGCGGCGGGCGCTAGGTGCTGGGTAACTGGGAGCTAAACATCGTTCAAAACCTCCCAGTGTCCTGTCCGGTTATCTCCGACCCTGTTTAACACTCCTTTTTTCTTTAATACGTCGATGTGTTTCTTAACCCCATTCACACTGATTCCTGTGCCAGCGGCCATTTCTTCCCTTGTTATTCGGGGGTTGGATTTGATTAAATACAATAATCTGTCTCTGGTTTTTGGGGTAGTTTTTGGGGTAGTTTCGGTTCGTTGTTCACTGTATTCAAGTCGAACAAGATATCCGTCACCACTCTCCCGATAACTGAATGTCATTGTCGGGTAATCCGCAATCTCCCTGCGTACCCTGAGATAACCGCTACCATACTTTTCAATGTCATGAGTCAGGTAAAAGGCTTCCGCGATGAGTTTATTCATGCCAGCACAGGACGGCGCACTTCATTAAACTGACTGATCTGGATATCTCCTTCGTCGAAATGGGCCGTGATGCGAAGCTCTCCTCCCATGGCAGCCAGAATTTTTCTAAGTGTCCCGATATAAATATCGGACTGGTTCTCAAACTTGGATACAGCGGCCTGATTGACGTGCAGTTTTTCGGCCAGTTCTTTCTGAGTTAAATCCAGAGCCTGTCGCAACTCCTGCAGTGCCATCTCCTGCTTCAATTGCGCGGTTTTAACGATAATACGCTGCCGCCGCTCCGGCGACATGGTTTTCCTTAATTCACTGATTGGCTTGCTCATATCAAACCCTCCTTCTTTAACTGATCCAAATGCTCATCGTAAACCCGATCCGCCAGCGGAATCATCGACTCATACCACCGGCTCCGACCGGTTTTATTCCCGCCGATCAAAAGAATGGCACACCGGCGCGGATCAAAAGCATACAAAACCCGATATGGTTCTCCGCCATGCTGCACTCTCAACTCACGCATATGTCCGTGTCTTGAAGCCGAGATCCCGCTGCTGAAGGGGAATGGAAGCGAAGGCCCTTTTTCCTCCAGCAACCCCACCGCCGCATCAATGTCATCCTGTTCGCCCTCAGACAAACCGACCCACCAATCTTCAAATTCGTCAGTGAACTCAACATTCCAACTCAAAACACACCCTCCATATATAACTTTAAGGTTATACTGTCAACACTCCACATCCCTCAGTTTACAGCTCATAACCCGCGTATTTGCGAACGCAACGGCGGTTTCAATCACGTCCTTACCGAAAGTCGTCTTGAATTCGACCGTTTCGGACTCACCCCGTTTTATAATGTCACCGACGTTGAGCATCGTTAAACTCGTTAAAACACTTCGTTCGTTTCCGCCTACGGCGGATCTGCCGGAGGCAGAAACACCTAAAACCTAACACTTCTTCTCCTTCGCCGCCCTCAGGCGACAAGCGGGATTCCCGCCCCAGATCTCATCAGCGGGGACATCTGCCGTTACAACGGAGCCGGCCGCAATAATGGCCCGGTCGCCGATGGTTACGCCTTTCAGGATCATGGCATTGGTTCCGATAAAAACATCGTTGCCGATGACCACCGGAGCCGTGCGGACGTCCTGACTGTCAAGCCGTCCATTGCGCCGGTTCTCCGGGTTCAGTGAATGGTAGTTGTGGTCAAAAATACGCACATTGCCGCCCAGCTGGGTGTAGTCGCCGATCGTGATTGAACTGCGAGAAGCCAAAATTACGCCGGATAACCCGACGTGATTGCCGATCTTAATTTTTCCGCCCATCAGCGTATCCAGCACACAAGGATTCATGATGCCAACCGGGTTGGAACGGAAACGGGAAACGATCGTTACGTTATCGCCAATTTCGATGGAGTTCTTGCGACGGGTAAAAATATGAACACGCCCTTTAACCCTTAACCCTTTTCCAACCTTCTGCACGCCGTGCGCTTTGAGTTGCATGCGGGCCAGACCGGATCCGATCACCGCCGAAAGCCGGTCAGCCAACAGGTCGCGGATCATCCAAAGCTGGTTCGGCCAATCGAATTTCGCCCAGCTGGTTTTAATTCTTTCTAACATATGAAACTACCTCAGAAATAAGATTGTTTTTACCACCCGTTCACGTTGTTCACTAGAGCAAACAGCCGAGTAATACAAAATTAACTTGATTGGTATTGGTTGAACCACATGCCTGTATTCTGCGGTTAGAATATTATACGAAGTTAACTTAATGAGTATTCTTTACCACCCGCTTCGCTAGAGCAAACATCGGAGGAAGCCAGAGAGCTGCCCCGAAACTATGGGGTACCGTTTATTTCATCTGACTCCTGATTTTTCCTCTGCCCCCCTCGGAAGTCCCTCTAGCGTAGCGGGTGGTAGAAAATTTCTTGTTCTAATCTGATCAATACCAATCAAATTGATTCCGTATAATACAGAGAACTTCACATTGCCACAAGAAACACGAAAATCCACGAAACGAAAATAAACGGGGAACGATTTAGAGCAGAGAGTTGAATGGATTATGAATGGTGAACTATGAATTATACCTCAAGGAAGCCAGACGCGGGAGTCAAAGCAACAGATCGAATTCTTTCTGAACGACCCGTTCGAGGTCAGCCAGCCGGTTTTCGACCACAGCCCAAACCAGCTTCATATTCACCCCAAAATAATGATGAATGAGTCTGTCACGCATCCCTGCAATATTTTTCCACGGAATCTCCGTGTACTTTTCAGTCAATTCAACGGGGAGATTTTTGACAGCCTCTCCAATAATTTCAAGATTCCGGATCACAGCATCCTGAGTTTTTCGATCCCGTTCGAAGGCTTCCTGACCGTCTTCCGTATACTCAAGAATCGCCTGAATTGCGTCACGGATATGCGCCAGATAAACTTGCGAGTCTTTTTTCAAACAGCCACCGCTTCCTGAAAAATTCTATCTCTCAAATACGGGCTGACTTCGTCGTCAGAAACCACATCCGCTTTTCGGTGAAGAACCTTTCCAAGCTCCTGCTCTAACGCCACCATATCCAGCAGATCATAGCCCGGAAGCATCGTCACTAAAAAGTCCACATCGCTATGCGGCTGATCCTCATTCCGTGCAATAGAACCGAACACCCGAAGCTGAACAGCTCCGTGATGCTGCGCAATTTCGAGAATCCTCTTTCTATGTATTCTGATTTTTTCCAAACCACTCATAACAACTGAAAAGTAATGTTATTCCGCCGAAACATCAATCGGCTTTCTTGCTCCCGCCCTATCGCCATTTCTTCCAAAATTCTCCGCTAAGCACTGCCGCGACAGGTTCTAAGCGATTCTGATCTCCGCTACATCTCAAGCACTTGCCGGTAAAAATCATAAGTTTCTCTACATGTTTTTTCCCAAGAGAACTGTGCCGCCCGTTTTTTCCCAAGCTCAACGCATTGCATCCGCATCTGGGGATCTTTAAGCGTTTCAAGACATCTCGCCAATTCAACCGCACTGTCCGGCGAAAAATACAGAACTCCATCTCCGTTGACTTCCGGCATGGGCGGGGCATTACTGCACACCACTGGACAGCCCAAACTCATTGCTTCTACCGTTGGAATTCCGAACCCTTCGTATTTGGAAGGATAAACAAGGGCGAAAGCATTTTGATAGTACCCGACCAGCTTTGAATCGGATCCACTGTCGTGAATAACCCTGTCGAATAACCCATGCTTGCGTAAGACAGCCTGCTCTTCAGTAGAAAAAGCACCACCCCCAAAACAAATTAAATGGTGATCGGCAAATAATTCGCTGTTTGAAAAAAACTTTAATAGTACGAAGAAGTTCTTATAGTCAGACCGGCGTTCGCCAATATAAAGAATATACGGGACGTCACACTTTACTGGGAGAGGAGCCACCGTCTGGAGGTCATTTCCGTTGTATATAACAGCAATTTTTTTATTCGAAACATCCGGATAGAAATTCAACAGATCACGCCGCGTCGTCTCAGAAACGCAGATGATGCCGTCCGTCCGATCAATGGCTCTCCGGCGCTCTTTAGCCCTTGGACAATCTAAACCCAGAGGATTGTATATCTCATCAATTAAATCGTGAACCGTGATGACTGTTTTTGTACTCCGAGGAACATAGGGTGTGTCCAAATTTGTATAATGACAGATATCCGCAGAAACAAGCCGACTGTATATTGCAAAAAATAATCGGTTCAGGGGCAACAACAGCCGGATTTTATTGAATGGCGGTGGAATGAAAAAGCCGCAGCATTTTTTCCTGAGCGCCGGTTCTTCCTTCAGATATAGGCTTCGGTTGAGTCCGGAAAACACATGCAAACTAACATTTTCCCGTGTGAACCCGTATTTTGCCAATTCGATAAAAATACGAGCGACCCCCCCTCTGAATGGCAGAAATGCTTCGTAGTTATAAACGACTTTCATTTGGGAACCGTCCTTTTCAATTAGCCAGGATACGTTCAGCAACCCCGGCTTTCACCCGCCGAGGCAATCATGCCCCCGGCAATGCATAGCAGTTTTCGAGCGTATTTATTGGTCAAAAGAACTCGCTTGAATACCGGAAGACCTTGTTGCGTAAAAAGGTGCATGCCGGGGTTGATCATGTAATAGTGAACACCTAGCTTTTTAGCGATCAATTCGAGTGTGCGGGATTGGTAGAAGGTAATGTGCTGGCCGGTATCAAAGGCATAGTACCACCAATCGGGTGCTGGCACTGTGCCCGAAAACGTCAGCGTTGAGAAAACAATATTTTTACATTGGTATCGATCCATTTCCGAAGAGAGGAACGCAAGAGGATCTTCCACATGCTCGAGCACTTCGAATGCAAACAGGCAATCGGCCCGCAGTCCCTCGGCCGGCTCGAATCCCTGCGCAAATAGGTTCGTACAGTATTTATCGAACGTGTAGCAATCGTATCCCCGATCCCGCAACAGCCGAGCCAGCAGGCCATATCCCCCTGCAATATCCACAAAGGTTCCTCTGCCCAACCGAAGCAACCCCAGAACAAACTGCAACATCCTTACATTTCGAAGATTCCGGGAAACCAACCCGCTGTCCGTGGAGGCGATGGCTGACGAATAAGCTTCATCAAGCCAATAGGGCTTTTCAGTTTTCAGCAAGCCGCTAACCTTGCTGTAATAGTAGGTGATAGTGTGTCTATTTAGGATCCGGTTCGAAAAAACCGGCTCCATGGGCATTCCTGTAATAGGGCATACATTATCCATACGCACGTCTCCCAATAAGCAGTTACCGTCAGGCATCCTTGCTAATCGGCCGAGTTAGAAGCTCGTCGATTTGTTGAACCACAACATCCGCCGCAATGCGTCCGCGCCAGGCTTGAGCAATTGTTTTCGCATCGCGTTCGCCAGTCTTCCATGCCTCCAGTTCGGCTAAAACAGCCTCAGCCAGTGCCTCCGAATTGTTTTCTGAGAGCCGACCCGAACGGCCTCCGTCTATAAAGTACGGTAACGATGGCAAATAGGGTGACTTGGGCGAAACGATGGAACAGCCGCACAACAAGGCTTCACCAGAAGCAATGCTGAAACTCTCGGAACGGGATGTGCAAATCGATATCTGCGCCCGACTCATCTGCGCACACAACTGATCGTGCTCCAGCCGTTCGTAGCCGACCACCCGATCTTTAGCTTCCGGCACATTGGCCGCGATCTCCGCTGCACACCGGACGGAATCTTTCCCGGCAATCACAAACCGGACAGTCGGATTTTGCGCTAACACCTTTGCCGCGACCGCAACCAGAACCTCCGGCCTCTTCACGGAATCATCCCAGCGTCCTACTGCAATAACCATCTCCTGCTTGGACTCCCCCGAATAGCGCATGGTTGAATCAATCGGGTGGGAAACAAAGTGTATCTTTTGAGCAACGTCCTTCCGCCCAAAAAACCGTGCGTATTTTTTGACCCGCGCTGTAGCGATCGGCGAAACCACCCCAATGGCATCCGCGCAGTTCATATGCCGCAGCCGCGAAAAATGTTTATGCAATGCAACGCTTTGCCACCCCAAACGGCATGATGCCATAAGCGAGCCTAAAACCAAGCCCCTCGTTTGGCACTCTACCTTGAAAATAATGCGAATATATGCCCAGGGTTCAACAAAGGGACTGAACAACCCTTCCGAATCAATGTTTACGTACAGCTTTAACCCGCCGTCCTTAATTGCCTGCGCGATTGCCGTGTAGCGGGGATCGGACCATGAATAGAAAATGACGGCATCAGCGCCCTGCGCCCGCCAGAATTGCGGATCGCTCAAACGAGCATACGGTACGCGCAACACATCCGGCTCGTCATTCCTCGCTGGTGCCGGCATGACGACCTTTGCCTGCGCCCCTAACGCCTGCAAGGCGCGGCAGCAAAGCCCTGAATCGCGGCTGAAAAAGGTTTTTTCATCGCCAGGAAACGGCTTGGGTGCACAGGTGATCCATTTTTTATAATTCATTTCAACAAAGCCTTGATAAATCTAAGTTTTGATTTCAATTTCTCGTGTCGTACTCCGACAATTAAAATCAGGGCGCTAAAAAACCACCCCAACTCATTTATTCGAGCCGCTACAATTGTTTTAAATAATGACGTCTCAAAAAGCGTAAATATTCGATTCCAGTCTTTTTCTGTGTATAGATCCGGGTGCTTCCGAACAAAATCGACCAACTCCTGATGCGATACAGCACTCGAAAAAAGCGCTTTTCGAAAAAAAACTGATTTATTTTTTCCAGCGCATGCATTTGCATCATGACACCGATACAGAACCATGTGCGCCGCTGTGAATCCAACGCCCATTCCTGAAAAAAAGGCGCGGTTTCCCAAAACCACATCTTCCGCGATCACACCCGCCGGTATCGGGCCAAACTGATCGAATAGTTTTCGGTTCCACATCGCAACACAGCCTGGAGTTCCAAAACTTTCTCCTCGTTCAAACCGATCAATCCATGCCGTATTACTTCCGCAAACAACCAGCCCATCCATCGCATGCGAAGGGCCCCACTGCCCATTATCACAAAATTCACCGCGAAAACTATGAAATCGACCAAATACACCGCCGACTTCGCCGTATTTTTCAACCACCTGACAGGAGTCAGCCACGCGATTGGATAAGGAAATATCGTCCCCAGCAGCCGTGACAATCCATTCACCTTTGGAAATTTCAACAACCCTATTAATGTGTTCGGCAAGCCCAAGATTTTTCTCGTTACGATTCAGTATGATCTTATGCGGGCCTTTGTAGGCGGCGGCCATTTCCTGCATAATTACGAAAGTATTATCCGGAGAACAGTCATCAGAGAGAACAATCTCGAGCGGTTCGTAGGTCTGCGAAAAGGCCCCCTTAATCGCTTCGCGGATAAATTGTTCCTGCTTATACGCAAACAGTGCAAAGGTTATCAGTGGATGCCCCGCTGGCTCGGGTTTTCCCGAGGTGTTATCGTTGTCTTGTTTTAACATACCGTTGTTCCTCTCCGCACGAAATCATCGCTCGGACTGCTGACGAGCCCACTTCACCACACCCGTTGCATGCCGCCAGACATCCATAAAAAATAGATTCCGGAACAGCCAGACTCCTGCGCCAAGGATCACGGCAAATGTTCCTGACTGAATCATCAAAGTTACAATCGCATGGCGGGCACCCATCCCGCCAACCAACCAGGCCGCAAACCCAGACAGAGCGCAAAGAATCAGAATGGGGAAAATATCGAATGCCTGATCGCGCCAGCGGTATTTTAATAATTTAACGTTGTACCAAGCATTAATGAAATAAGCCTGAACAGCCAACAATACCGCCCCCCATGCCAAAGCCGCCACCCCGAACCGATACATCGTCGCAATCACAATCAAACCGCTAACCATTTTAATGGATTCCAGCCGGAAGTTGAGATTGGAATATCCTTGCGCCTGCAAGGCCATCAGAAAAAGGGCATGAACCGGATAGGTAATGGCTCCATAGCATAAAATGCGCATCAACGGTACCGCTGGCATCCATTTATCGGTCATCAAAAGTGGAATCAACGGATCTGCCGTAACGGCCAACAAGACCATTCCTGCGCAAGACAGCAAAAGCGAACTCCGTACCAGCTCCCTCATTCGTTTTAGCATTAGCACTTTGTCGTGCTGGCAACGGGAGAAAAGGGGAAATGCCACCCGGTTGACCACCCCGGTCATCGTGCTGGCAGGCAACATTCTCAATGTATTTGCCCGATTATAATACCCTAAGCTTTCCGCAGAGTAGACCTTGCCGATAACAACGGAATACATATTCTGATAAATGATTCCAATCAACTGACAATAAAGCAGATACGAACTGAAATTCCAAATTGACCGAACCGCAGTAAGCCGAATACGGCCTCGGGGGCGCCAATCGCTGACCTTCCATAGCAATCCGGCCTGAACAATATTCAAAGCTAAAGTCGCCCCCACTAGACTCCAGACCCCGAACCCGAAATACGCCATACACATTCCGGTAATACCGGACACAACCGTGCTAACCGTACCAACCATTGCGGTTTTATGAAACAGCATCGTGCGGGACAGCAAAGATCTCTGCACAATAGAAAATGATGAGACAAAAGTCGCGAGAGCCTGAACACACAACAAAGGGACAAGAATAGGCTGATTATAAAATCGTGCCACTAGCGGAGAAATAACACACAAAAGAATCGTCAGCACTATTCCCAGCCCGATGTTCATCATAAACACACTGGTCTCGTCATCCTTCGTTAGATCCTGTTTCTGAATTAGCGAAGCGGAAAGCCCGCAGTCGGAAAACACCTGCGCCAATCCCATAAACAAAGCAAGCATTCCCATCAAGCCGAACATTTTTGGATCAAGCAATCGAGCCATAAAAATCGTAACAATAATCTGTACGGCCTTCGGCCCAAGTTGCTCCACTGCTGACCAGAAAAATGATTTTTTAATTGAGGGCATACACTTTTAAAATTCGGTCAGTGTGTGATGCAAAGTCATATCTAAATTACCGTGTCAAAACCAAAACTTTTCGTTTGGGCTCTGCAAAGAAAATTCCATTCCCTGATTAGCGGAGATAGAAGCAATTTTTTTTGCGAAAAATATGTCATGAATCGCTACTCCAATATTATAACATAAAATCCGCTCTTTTTCCGATTCTCTGCCAGGAGCAACTCCTTTTAATACAGATGAATATTCGGCAAATGTCTTGAATTTATTAAAATTTAAAAATCCACTCACATGCGCTGTGTCATCGGCAAATACTTTATCGAAAAACAAATCGCAGTTTTGGAATCCACGAGTATGTACAGGAACAACCAAAACACCCTCTTTGAAAGCCTTGTCTTGCGCAAACAATGAAACAGCTGCTGTTACGCAAGAAACAAGTACATCAGCACCTTCAACAAGGGCTTCTACGTTGGAGACGACCTCAAAAGTTAGATTTTTTGCTTCTGAAAATCGTTGCATAAATAATTCTGTCTGGTTTTTATACGCCATTAGCCTGATTTTTATTGGCCTGTCCGGAAATAATGCAAGCAGGCACGCCGTGGTCGATCGGGCCGTATTACCTAGTCCAATAAATGAGATATTTTCAAATGAGGTCTTGGCAAATTTCCGAACAGATGATGCGGCGACAGCGCCCGTCCTTGCCGCCGTTATCCAATTAGCATCCATTAGAAACTCAAGTTTGCCAGTTTCTAATGAATACAATACGATCTGCCCGTCAATTGAAGGTTTTCGGCATGGGAATCGTGAGACTATTTTTGCGCCTATCGCATTAATCATTGGCATGACACACGGCATTGTATTGAAAAAAATATTGCCACTTAGCGGAATGCTTATTTTGTGAGGCAAGATGCACTCATCCTTTAAACTAAATGATTCCTCTACCCATTCGACGCATGTAATGGGTGACACATTGAGTTTTACGATATCATTGTGCGTTAAAACTTTCATCTCACACTCCCATCTCACATAGCGCATTACTTAATGTTTCGTTATCATGAAAATCTCTCACCGCGATCCGGACAAACTCTTTACCTTCGAATCCCATTTTGCCAGTGCACTCTTTTAAAAAAATATCGTATTCCCCTAAAAGCTCCCTAGTCAATGAAGAGGCTGTCCATGGAGGCAGAACCTCGCATAGAAAATAGTTTGCCTGTGATGGAATCGGGCGAAGAAAAGGAACCTTCATAAGCTGTGTAAGAAAACGGTCACGCTCTTCGGCAATCTGGCCGCACGCCTGTTTATAAGCCACTTCGTACTTCCCGATGATCTGCAAGAAAAACTCCCCGAAGGAATTAATATTCCAGACTGACAAGTAGGTTTTCATCATATTCAAATACGTTCCATTTGAGGTTACCGCTACACCCAATCTCGCTCCGGGGACTCCGTAGCTCTTGCTGATGCTTTTAATTATTACAAGGTTCTTGTACTGATCTAGGATTTCCGAATCTATCATACTGTTCGCAGAGCCATCGGTTGAAAAATCAACGAACGATTCATCCAGGATCAATGTTTTTTTTGCAGCGTCCAGATAGCCAATTAAATCTATCAGGTTTTGTTTTGGTATAAAATTTCCACTAGGATTGTCTGGGTTTATAATGATCAAAACGTCAACCGTTGAAGAAAACTCCTTCAGGTCTTCCTCGGTATATGAAAAGTCTGCGTTATCCGGCTTGAAAATGACAGGCTCCGCCTTTTTAAGCCGTTCATGATATTCGTTAAAAGTAGGGCATATTATACCTACGCGACCTTCCAGTTCAGCCATTAACCCCATGATCAGTTCAGCCGCCCCGTTACCGACTAATATCTGATCTGGACGACATTTAAACATTTTTGCAGCCAATAATTTTTGAATACTTTGACCAGAAGGATATTGACTTAACAACTCCTTAAAGTAGTACTCCATTTCGTGCACCATCCGTGTTGTCGGGAAGTAGGGATTGACTAGATAGCAGAAATCACGAATAGCCGGGTACCGCCAATACCCTCCGTACCGCTTTTGAAAAGCACCTAGCCTCTGTTCCTCTGACGAAAATATAGTTTCTGCATTGTTCAAATCCTGAACATCATCAATCTCGTACCATTTCTCGCCATGAAGTCTAAGTGCTTTGAGGTTTTGCTGCTCAAGGGTTAATAATACACGCAAGACTTGTTCATAATACTCGTTTCTACCCAATGCAGAGCTATAAGCCTCAAGAAATGGGAGATAGCTTTTCTTAATAAAATCCTTAGAAAACTTGTAGATATTTACCGTCTTGTAGTAGCTAGGAATGTTTGCGTAATCAAAGTTTTTCTTCGGAATAAAAGATAGTATATCATCTGATTCGTTCAATGTAACGACCGTGCCATCCATCCAAGATTGATATTTATCAACAACTGCAAGATTCGGAAAAGGTTGGGCTAAAAGGCGCTCAATAATCTGCGACTCATAAATTAAATCGCTTTCTAGTAACAGGGTGTCTTCTTGTTGAAAGAGATCCTTTGCTAAGTAAAGGGAATAGATATTATTGGTTTTATCGTAAATAGGATTTTCAACATATTCAATAGGAAGTCCTTTATATGAATCGCCTAAGTACGCTTTTAATCTTTGTCCGGCAAACCCTACGACGATGATAACTCGGCTTAGCCCCGCCGCCGACAACACATCCAGCGACCGTTCAATCAATGTTTTCCCATTAACACTCAACATGCATTTTGTATCACTCGCGGTTAAATTCCCCAACCGCTTCCCCATACCCGCTGCTAAGATGATTGCTTGCATTTCCTAATACTCCTAGAATTGAAAATCTTGCCACAACTTTTGTTTGATATACACCCCACTCCCGCCCACAGGTACATATAAAATGGTTTTTATAATTGATTCCCTTTTCGGTCGCAAGGGGTCTTCCCCCCTTATAAGCATGTCTATTGTAGACGCGAGCTCACTCTCATTTCTGACCCAATATACTCCCTTAAACAACTCAGCCCCCACCTCCGTAAACTGTGCAGTGCGGTGGGTATAAATAATGGGATTTCCAATTATAAAACAATCATAAATCATTGATGACAAATCTGAAATTAAGATGTCTGAACTTAAAACAGAATCCTTAAAGTCCGCGACTTTATCGATAGTCATATTTGGCGACTGGTTATAGTCTTCCTGCATGCGCGTTATTTGTTGCAGATTCATTTCGCCGCTTTTAATGAAATTTTGAAAGCATAAGGGATGCGGCCTGAATGTGAAATATACCTCTGGATGCGCATTACAATATTTGGAAAAAAAATCTTTGTAGTCGAAGAAATGGCACACACCTTCCCCGGTATTCCATCGGGGAGTCCATACTAATCTTGTAGTTTTTGTTTGTTCTTTTCTTTCAGAACGTTGCTTTTTAAAATTTTCAGCAGCAATTTTGAGTTCATCAAGTTTCGGATTTCCACTGACTGCGACTTTTTTCAATTCGAACCAAGGCTCATTTTGGTACAATCTCTTTAATTGAGCTACAGCCAGATCGCTTTCTTTGAAGAGAAGAGAAGCGTGTCGTAAAAAGCCTCCCGGCTGAACACCCAACTCTAAACTACTAATCAACGAAGTAGCATAAGGGATATAGCAAACTCTAGCAATCAGCGACACTTGTTCAATACACCACTCCGGAGGAAAGAAACTATACGGCGTTTGAAAGAACATATAGTCGGGGCTGAATTCGTCCGGGCGCATCCATTTAGCAGTCTCTTTCTCATAGCCCCGCACCACCGGAATGCCCCGCTCTTCCAGAAACTCAACCATGCCGCCATCTTTATACTCGCCTGCCGGTAATGTGCCATGCGCATATGGCAAGGCAATGATCTTAGGCGAAAAACCGGTGTCTTCCGCCATGGCCTGATAGACTGATTCAAACATGCTCCACAAAGCTGGCTCATGACAAACAAACAGCACGTTGATCGGCAGACCTTGCGCTTTTTTCGCCATAAAGCGCGTTTTTATATTGTCTTTCGCCACGAGGCGGATCAGGGCCTCCTGCTGATCGAACTTCTTCAAAACTGGACGGAGCGCCACTTTGCCAGCAACACGCAACTTAGTTCCAATGCTACTTTTGATTCGCAAAATAGCTTTTTTAACTGCCTTTTTCATTCTTAGTTCCAGACTTCAGAAAACAAATAAATAATTGCAACGAACACTCGACCAAGCCATGTCAATTTTCCTGAATAATTTGCTCAGCGAGAAACTCAACCTGTTCATCCCTGAGATGAGGCCCGATCGGAAGGCTGAGGATTTCACCACAGAGTTGCTCGGTAACAGGGAAATCTCCGGCTTTAAACCCAAGGTTTTGATAGGCACCGGTTAAATGCGGCGGAACCGGATAATGAATCAACGTGCTGACTCCGGCTTCGGACAGTTTCTTTTGCAGCAAATCACGCTGCGGATGGCGGATGACAAATAAATGCCAAGAGGGTTCAATCCACTCGCTAACGAGTGGCAGGTGGCAGGTGGCAGGTGGCAGGTGCGTCAGATAAAAGGCGGCGATTTTTTTTCGGCGCTCATTCCACTCGTCGAGTTTGCGGAGTTTGATGCACAGGAAGGCCGCGGTCAGTTCGTCGATCCGGGAATTCACCCCCTGCAATTCATGCTGATATTTCACCACCGAGCCGTAGTTCCGCAACTTGCGCACCTTTGTATAAAGATCCGGATCGTTCGTGGTCACTGCCCCAGCATCGGCAAAGGCTCCGAGGTTTTTCCCCGGATAAAAGCTGTGTCCAGCGGCATCACCCAAACCGCCCGTCCGACGCCCCTTGTAGCGTGCGCCTTGGGCCTGTGCGCTGTCTTCAATGACCTTAAGTCCATGTTTGTTCGCAATGTCCAGAATCGGATCCATATCAGCGGGTTGTCCGTACAAATGAACGGGCATAATTGCCTTAGTCCGCGGCGTGATGGCGGCCTCAACACGAGAAGGATCAATATTGTATGTTTTCTGATCAACCTCTACCGGTACCGGCGTTGCACCGACATAGCTGACAGCCAGCCAGGTGGCGATAAAGGTATGAGCTGGGACGATCACTTCATCGCCCTGCCCAATATCGTACGCCCGCAAGATCAAGTGAAGTGCGTCTAGCCCATTGGCCACTCCGATGCAATACTTCGTTTCGCAATAGGATGCGTATTCCGCCTCGAAGGCCTCCAGCTCTTTCCCGAGCAGATACCAGCCCGAACTCATGACCCGCTGATAAGCCGCGTCAAATTCCGGCTTCAGTTCCTCGTATGTCGCTTTTAAATCAAGAAATGGAACATTCATATGAGATCAGCTTTAAGTATTAGGTTTTATGGATTAAGGAAGGACGTTGTCCACTATTCACTGACTGCTACCCACTAATCCCTGGCTACTGCTTTCAGATAGTCGCTGTATTCGCGGTAATAATCTTTTTCGTCGTAATGATTGGAGGCTAGCACCATGCAGACTGCTCCCGACGAAAAATTATCTAACTCCCGCCATAACATCGTCGGCACATAAAGCCCGTAATAAGAACGGTTCAGATGAAACCTCTTCTTTTCCGTTCCATCATCCAGCACCACATCAAAACTGCCCGACATGGCGATGATCAGTTGCTGAAGCTCCTTGTGGGCATGACCGCCACGTTCCGACCCGCCCGGAACATCGTAAAGGTAATAGACCCGTTTGATGTCGAACGGGATATGCTTCCCTCCCTCGACAAACGTCAAATTCCCACGCTGATCCGTAATTTTCGGTAGATCAATTATTTTTACCTTATCCAGATTACTCATACGCCCTCCTTCACATCCCTTAGAACCTGTGCGGGAAAACCCATGACTAGCTTGCCATCAGGGACATCCTTTGTGACAACAGAACCAGCAGCCACTTGCGCACCCGCACCAATAACAAGCCCCGGCAAAAGAGTCGCATTGGCACCGATTACCGCCCCTTTTTTCACAATCGTTCGTTGCGGAATAAATTCACCACGATCCCTTTTGGGCCGCGGCGTTTTATCGTTCGTAAAAGTAACATTGGGGCCGATAAACACATCGTCCTCGATTCGCAAGCCGTCCCACAGTTGAACACCGCATTTAACCGTAACCCGGTCGCCGACAACCACATCGTTTTCGATAAAGCAATGTGAACAGATATTGCAGTCTGAACCGATCTTGGCACCCAGCAGTACCACACAGAATTGCCAAATCTTTGTTCCAGTTCCGATCTGCTTTGACTGCACATCGGAGCTTAGATGTATGAATGTACTCATGAGATCCCTTTCATAATAATCGGCGTCCATCCTGTTGGCATTCCAACTGCTGAAAAAGAAAACGGGGTCACCCATTAGAGGTTCCGGTCAAATACAAAATACCCTTCCATTCCGCTGAGTA
>CAYNOR010000026.1:0-23617 GCA_964398915.1 uncultured Verrucomicrobiota bacterium | reverse complement strand
GAAACTTGAAATATGAAACCTGAAACGTGAAAAAAAAGGAACGGGGTCAGAGGTCGGAGGTCAGACCTTTGACTTTTGACCTTCAGACTTTTGACTCTACGCAAGACTGTGAGCTGTGAGCGCTGCGTCGATTTCCCGGATCAGTGTTGTCCCGTGGTTTTGTATAAATCGTTCTAATTCTGTTTCCCAGTTTTCGAAGAGGTTGAGTCCTTCGGCTTTGAGCCGGGCATTTTCAAGAATGGAGTTGGCCGGTCGCCGGGCCGGTGTCGGGTATTCCGCAGTGGTGCACGGGGTGATGGTATAGGGCTGGTCGAGTTGTTTTAAAAAGGTGCAGGCCAGTTGGTACCAGGTGCAATAGCCTTCTGAGGTGGCATTGAAAATTCCGGTGATGCGGCTTTCCGCGATGGCTTTCATCTGTCGCGCGAGGGTGTGCGACCAGGTGGGGGAGCCGAATTGGTCGTTTACCACGTTGAGGGCCCGTCCCTGCCGGGCAAACTTGAGCATGGTTTTCAAAAAGTTGTTTCCGTGTGCGCTATAGAGCCATGCGGTGCGCAAAATGGCATAGTGTTGCATTCCGGAGGTTTGAATTGCCTGGTCGCCTGCCAGTTTGGATCGTCCGTATTCGGAGACCGGTCCGGTGGGTTCGGTTTCGGTACTGGCTTGATGTAACGGTTTGTTTCCGGAGAGTACGTAGTCGGTCGAGATGTGTATTAGGAATGCGTTGTTTTTCTGACACCATTGCGAGAGATAGAGCGGTATGTCCCGATTTATTTTCCAGCCGGTTTCTTTGTCGGTTTCGCATCGGTCAACGGCTGTATAGGCTGCACAGTTTAATATCAGTTCCGGTTTTGCAGAATCCAGAAACGAGAATAATGTTTGCCGGTTGGTGGCGTCGAGTTCCGGCAGGTCGGCACAGATCAGCTGGTTGGTTGCGAATATTTCGCGGCAATCGGTACCTAGCTGGCCTTTGGCTCCAATTATTGCTGTTTTCATTGTATTTTATTGTCCCTTCGAGCGGTGCGGCGACAAATTCCCTGCAGGAACATCTTTCAGAAGCGGAGCCTTTCGGTCTTTGTCGGCCAAAATAACGCTCTGCAACGGCCAGCGGATGCCGATCTCTGGGTCATCCCATCGGATGGCGTATTCATCGCCGGGGGTGTAGAAGTCGCTACATTTGTAGACGAAGTCCACTTCATCACTGAGCACACAAAATCCGTGGGCAAAGCCTTTGGGGACAAAAAGCTGGTGGTGGTTTGTTTCCGATAGAATCGCGCCGATCCATTTTCCAAAGGTTGGAGAACCTTGGCGGATGTCGACCGCCACATCAAATACTTCGCCGCGAATGACGGAGACCAGTTTGTCCTGCGGATTTTTGAGCTGGTAGTGCAGTCCGCGCAGAACGCCTTTGGTTGAGCGCGACCAGTTGTCTTGCACAAACCGTACATCAATGCCCGCTTCACGGTATTGTTTTTCATGATAGGTTTGCATGAAGAAGCCGCGGTCGTCCGGGAAAACCAGAGGTTTTACGAGTTTTACGTCGGGGATTTCGAGAGAAATAACATCCATTTTTTTCACCACAGAATAAACCGAACACACAGAACAATTTACCAGCCACAAAAAGCACAAGAATTCACAAAAAGAGTCGTTTTACAATCACTCACTTCATTCGTTAGAGGAAGTCAGAGCAAGACAGAGAACTTCAGGGAATAAACGAATCGATTTGAAGCAGCAAACTCACACGAAAATTAATTTTCAGTTGAGCTTTCTACTTTAAATCGAACCCTGCACGCAGGACTGCGGTCGGCGACCGCTACGTTTATTCCAATCAATATACATCCGCAATCTGCGGTTAGGAGCTCTCTCTATTCCTCGGAGCCCCTCTAGCGAGGAACGAGCGGTTGTAAGAAAAACTTCATTGCCTCAGCAACCAAACAGCATATCAACCATCAACTCTTCTCCTCTTTGAGGAGCCGGAGCAGATATTGCCCATACTGGTTTTTGGAGAGTTCATGCCCCAGTTTCTCCAACTGAGCAGAGTCGATGAAGCCTTTGCGCCAGGCGATTTCTTCAACACAGGCGATTTTCAGTCCCTGCCGCGCTTCGATCGTCTCCACATAACTGCCGGCCTGCTGAAGCGACTCGTGTGTGCCGGTATCCAGCCAGGCAAATCCCCGCCCGAGCACCTCAACATTTAACTCCCCCATTTCCAGATAGCGCTGGTTAATGGTGGTGATCTCCAGTTCACCGCGTGCAGAGGGTTTCTGGTGTTTGACCATTTCAATTACCCGGTTGTCGTAGAAGTAAAGCCCCGGCACCGCATAGTGTGATTTCGGCTTGGCGGGTTTTTCTTCAATTGACAGGGCTTTGCCGTCTTTGTCGAACTCAACGACGCCGTAACGCTCCGGATCGAGCACCGGATAGGCGAAGACGGTTCCGCCGTCTGTCCGTGCATCCGCGTTTTTAAGCATTCCGCTGAATCCGTGTCCGTAGAAAATATTGTCGCCCAGCACCATACAGACCGGATCTTTGCCGATGAATTTTTCGCCAATTAAAAAGGCTTGAGCCAATCCCTCGGGCTTCGGCTGTTCAGCATAGGTGAAAGAAAGTCCCCACTGCTCGCCGCTTCCGAGGAGTTCCCGGAACATCGGCAGGTCGTGCGGCGTGCTGATGATGAGAATTTCGCGGATGCCCGCCAGCATGAGCACCGACAGCGGATAATAGATCATCGGTTTGTCATAGACCGGCAGCAATTGCTTGCTGACCACCCGGGTTAATGGATGAAGTCGGGTTCCGGATCCGCCAGCCAGGATGATACCTTTTCGTTTCATAAAATCTCCGATTTTATTCAGTTGATAAGTTGATCAATGTTAGTTGTTGGGGGTGGCTTCACCGAATTAGTTGATGAATGATCGTTGTTAAGTTGTTAGAGGCCGACCAAAGGTCGGAATCATAAGTTGATGAATGATCGTTGTTAGGTTCTTAGGAGCATCCTTATCAACTATGAACTCATCAACTATCATTCTGCCAGCGGCCTTCCTTGTCAACAATCCCTCGGCACAATCCCTCGGCAACTTATCAACTGCACTCGGGACTCCAGACAGTGCACATTTCTGCAAGTAAGCAATGTAGCCGTTCAAAACTTTCCATGTTTCTTCAAGGAGCTGCCGGAGCGTCGCATATTGTTCACCGATCAAATACTCCTCATCTTGTGCCGTATTTAAATGATCCAAAGTTTCTGTTAATGATCCGCGGGCGGTTCTGCAAAATTGCAGGTTTTCCTGATGGTGATGTCGTCCATAGCCCTCGGAAATATTTGCCGTCACAGATCGTGATGCACGAATGATCTGATCTTTCAGCCGATATTCTTCTTCTCTGGGCAGGGTCTTGCAGAATTTTGAAACCGCTTTGCGCAATTCACGAGCCAACTTATAGCACTCCAGCGTTTCAAATGTCTTCAACTCACCCATACAAAATCTCCGATTTTGTTCAGTTGATAAATGATAGTTGTTAGGCTTCGGCGCCAGCCCCCCCCTCATCAACAATCAACTTAACAACCCATCATTTCGGCGCCAGCCCCTTATCAACGATCAACTCAATAACTTATCAACCGCGATTAGGCCTTGCCTAATCGCTCTCCCGCGTAGCGCTGGGCGCGCAGCGGGCCCCACCACCACTCATTATCCAGATACCATTGGACGGTGCGGCGGATACCGCTGTCGAAATCTTCCAGCGCACGCCAGCCGAGTTCCGTTTCGAGTTTTGTGGCATCGATCGCATACCGTTGGTCGTGGCCGGGGCGGTCAGCGACAAAAGTTATTAAGTCGCGACGACTTGACAACTTTTGTCCAGAGGTCGGATGACAAAGGTCAGAGGTCAGAGGCAAAAGCTCATCAAGGATGTCACAAATCGTTTCGACTACCTCGAGGTTCGTTCGCTCGTTGCGTCCGCCGACATTGTAGGTTTCGCCGGGAACGCCTTTTTCGGCCGCCAGCACCAGCGCCCGGGCGTGATCTTCGACATAGAGCCAGTCGCGGATGTTGTCGCCCTTCCCATAGATTGGAAGCGGTTTTTGATCCAAGGCATTCAGGATCACCAGCGGAATCAGCTTTTCAGGGAAATGATACGGGCCGTAGTTGTTCGAGCAGTTTGTAATAACCGTTGGCAGTCCGTAGGTGTGATGCCAAGCCATGACCAAATGATCGCTGGAAGCTTTGCTGGCCGAATAAGGCGAGCGGGGATCGTACGGCGTCGTTTCTTCAAATAATCCTTCGGCGCCCAGCGATCCGTAGACTTCGTCGGTGGAGATGTGGTGGAAACGGAATTCAGCGCGGTTTGAAGTTTTAGGTTTGAAGTTTGAAGAAGTCTCAGGAAGGGAGCGCCAGTAGTCGAGAGCGCAAGCCAACAGGTTATAGGTGCCGATAATATTGGTTTCGATAAACGCCGCCGGGCCGTCAATGGAACGATCCACGTGCGATTCCGCAGCCAGATGCATCACGGCGTCTGGTTGGAATTCAGAAAACAGCGCGGCGATTTTTTCCCTGTCGCAAATGTCCGCTTGAGCAAACCGGTAAAGTGGATTTTTATCAATTTCTTTCAGCGATGCCGTGTTGCCTGCGTAGGTGAGCTTGTCTACGTTCAGCACGCTGACGCTTTTTTCTTTTACCAGATAGCGGCAGACTGCCGAGCCGATGAATCCGGCACCGCCGGTTACTAGTACTTTTTTCATTTGATTCCTTTCTGCAGAAAAATGGGGCGGAGGGCGGGAGTGTATGCGGGTATGGAAGTGTGTGAGTGTGGGGGTGTTCGACTTTTGACCTTCGACTTGTAGACCTTTGACTCCCCAGAGGGAAGAGTGTGTGTGAGTCAGGGGCTTTCCGTTCGCAGATCATCTGAATGTCATAACTGCTCTAATCCTTCTTTCAAATCAATAACAGGGGCATAGCCGAGTGCTTTCCGAGTCTTGGAAATATCAGCCAGTGAGTGCCGGATGTCACCAGAGCGCACCGGGGAGAAGTTCACATCGGATTTTGTTCCGCAAATTTTCCCCAGAACCGTAACGAGTTCGAGAAGCGAAGTCTGGCGACCCGTTGCTACATTAAATACCGAGAAGGTGTCAGGTGTCAGGTGGCAAGTGGCGGGTGACTTCTGATCTTTGACGGCTTGTCTGCCTGCGGCAGATCCGCCAGAGGCGGAAACACCCATCGCAAGAAGATTGGCTTGGACAACGTCTCTCACGTTGACGAAGTCTCGAGTCTGTTGTCCGTCACCATAAATTGTAATCGGCAATCCTTTTGCAATCCGTTCTGAAAAAATTGAAATGACCCCGGAATACATGGACGAAGGGTCCTGCCGCACACCAAATATGTTGAAGTAACGCAGTGCGACGGTTTCGATGCCGAAGCATTCAGCATAGACCTTCAAATAATACTCGCCGGTGAGCTTGGCCAGGGCATACGGACTTTTCGGTTCAGGAAGCATATCTTCCCGTTTAGGCAGTTCGGGGTTGTCACCATAGATAGCCGCCGAGCTGGCAAATACTACCCGCTTGACGCCCTGCTTTCTCGCAGACTCCAGTACGTTCAGTGTTCCAGTGATGTTGATGTCGTGATTGTCGCGCGGACGATTGATCGAATCAGGCACCGAAACCAGCGCCGCTTCATGGAAGATCCCTTCGCACCCTTCCGCCGCCTTGAGGCAGGTTTCCGGATCGCGAATATCGCCCTGAATAAATTCAATTCGAGCGATCACATCCGCAAGGTTTTCACGATGACCGGACGACAGGTTGTCGAGAACGACCACGTCGTGGCCCTTTGCAACCAAGGCGTCCACAATATGGGAACCGATGAATCCGGCTCCGCCAGTAACTAAGTATTTCATGCGAACAGTTGGGCGTTTGAGGTTCAGAGGTCAGGGTCATCAGCAACTACTTGTCCCGTGGAGGAATACTCCGCTGGGAACAACCGGCAACCGATTCTATTTCATTCGAGTAAGATAGTCGGCATACGCTTTCGCGATGCCGGCTTTTAAATCTACTTTCGGCGTCCAGCCAGACAAAAGTTGACAGTTGTCAGGGGTTATTTAAGGCGAGTCAGAAAATCCTGATACGCGAGCGCAATCCCCTCGGACAAGCCTATGCGGGGAACCCATCCCAATGCACGAACTCGCGTTGAATCCATTAACTTGCGCGGTGTGCCGTCGGGCTTGGAAGCATCCCACGCGATTTCACCTTTAAAGCCGACAACCTCTTTGACGGTTTCTGCAATTTCCCGAATGGTTGCTTCTTTGCCCGACCCGACATTGATATGCGACTGCACGGTGCCGGAGTCATCGGTGAACGCCATATCTTTGTAATTTGCATTCTCGACAAGAAAAACGCAGGCCTCTGCGAGATCGTCAGAGTAGAGAAACTCTCTTAGTGGAGTCCCGCTGCCCCACAGGGCGAGGGTGATTGCCGATTGCCGATTACCGATTGCCGATTGGGTGATGCCGCTCGTTCCAAGCCACTTAAGAAGTTGTTCTTCTGACACCTGACACCCGACACCTGACACCTCATGCGTGTACACACGCATCAACTCGTCAAAATTGCTGGTTTCCAGCGATTTTGCGAGGTGCATCTTTCGGATCATGGCAGGCAGAACATGCGAATTTTCCGGGTGATAGTTGTCGCCGGGACCGTACATGTTGGTGGGCATGGCCGAAATAAAGTTGGTGCCGTACTGCCGGTTATAGGCGTCGCACAGCCGGATGCCGGCGATTTTGGCGATGGCATAGGGCTCGTTGGTTGTTTCAAGCGGGCCGGTCAGCAGGGCTTCTTCTTTGATCGGTTGCGGCGCCAGTTTGGGATAGATGCAGCTTGATCCGAGGAAGAGAAGTTTTTTGACGCCGTGTTTGTGCGCTGCATGGATGACGTTCAGTTCGATCATGAGGTTTTCGTAGATGAACTGTCCGCGATAGGTGCTGTTCGCATGGATTCCTCCAACTTTGGCCGCCACCAGTACTACGTATTCCGGTTTTTCCTTAGCGAAGAATTCTTCAACCGCCGCCTGATTCATTAGATCAAGTTCGTCGATTGATCGTCCGAGCAGATTGGTGTAGCCGTGGCGCTGAAATGCCCGCCAGATTCCGCCTCCTACCAACCCTAAATGACCGGCGATGTAGATTCGCGCGGAGCGCGGAATGGGGGTTGAAGTTTGTGGTTTGGAGTTCGGGGTCATAATAGTTTGGGGTTTGAGGTTTGAGGTTGGGGTGTCACGTGTCACTTCCTTAAAGATTTTATTAAAGCCGCCAACATACGGCGAATTACTACAATTTCCTGAGCCAAACTCTCTGTGTCAGTCACAAAGTCGAGCTTTGTACTGATAATCAATTATGTTTCCAGTTCAGCGGCAGAACCATCGGCAATCCGTAGAAAATGAATGAAGTCGTTGGCATGATGCCGAGCACTACCCTCAGCAATATTTGAAGGGACGCTGACTGCGGCCCGTCGCATCTGGTTTGTGATGCCGAATTTTTCAGACTCAGGGAACGATGCGGTCAAGCGATAGATATCGGCAACTACCGCTATCGCTTTCTGCCACACCTCTAAATCTTTGTAATCGCTCATCCCGTCTCACCAACAACATCAAACCGCCAACCTCAAACCCGCCTCTAAAATCCTTTCGAGTACGGCGCGCCGTCGAGGATTTTGAGATCGCCTTCGGTCATAATCTTGACGAGTTCTTCAAATTTTACCTTCGGCTCCCAGCCGAGCTGACGCTTGGCTTTGGCGGGATTGCCGAGCAGTTGTTCGACTTCCGCCGGACGGTAGTAGCGTTCGTCCATGCGAACTACGATGTCGCCGGTGGCTTTATTTTTACCGACTTCTTTGACGCCCTCGCCTTCCCATATGATCTGAATGCCGACATGGCAGAATGATTTTTCGATGAATTCACGGACGGTGTGCATTTCGTTGGTGGCGACGACGTAGTCGTCCGGCTTGTCCTGCTGAAGCATCATCCACATCATCTGTACATAATCGGGAGCATAGCCCCAGTCGCGCAGGGCGTTAATGTTGCCCATGTAGAGGCACTTCTGAGTGCCGCGCGAAATGCGGGCGACCGCCATGGTGATTTTACGCGTTACGAAGGTTTCACCGCGCCGGGGGGATTCGTGGTTAAAGAGGATTCCATTGCTGGCGTGCAGGCCGTAGGCTTCACGGTAGTTTTTAACGATCCAGAAGCCGTACTGCTTGGCGACGGCATAGGGCGAACGGGGATAAAACGGCGTGGTTTCGGTCTGCGGAACTTCCTGTACCATCCCGTAGAGTTCGGAAGTTGACGCCTGATAAAACCGGCAACTTACGCCGGTTTCGCGGATTCCGTCGAGTAAACGTAGCGTTCCAATACCATCAACCTCAGCGGTATATTCAGGAACTTCAAAGGACACCTGCACATGCGACTGTGCGCCGAGGTTGTAAATTTCCGAGGGATGGATTTTTTCAATCAGCCGGTTGAGGTTGCTGGAGTCGGTCAGGTCGCCGTAATGCAGAAACATCTTCACGCCGGTTTCGTGACGGTCTTTGTATAAATGATCAATCCGGTCGGTGTTGAACGAGCTGGAGCGACGGATGATGCCGTGTACTTCGTAGCCTTTATCGAGCAGGAGTTCTGCCAGATACGATCCATCCTGTCCGGTGATTCCAGTGATTAAAGCGCGCTTCATAATTCCGCTCCCTGTTGTTCGTTGTCTGCCTCCGGCCAGTCTGCGTCACTCAGCCCGGCGGTCGGTTCACCTATAAACCGCGCGCCGCCAAGGTCTGGATCGGCGCTCAGCGGATCCTGAGACTGCCGGTGAAGAACCAGATCAACGATTGGCTTGCCGTTCCGGCAGATCACGTACGGTTCTCCGGGCTCCTCCACTTTGGCGATCAGCTTAGAAAGCTGCGACTTCGCCTCGTAAATGTTGGCTTCGTTTTTCATATCTTCATTAAAGAAAAAATAACGTTTTGGTCAAGTCTGGTCAGACCTATAAGATCACGCCGATTTTCCAATAAAATCTGTCATGCCGCAAAATATTCCCGATACCAGGCCGCGAAACAGCACAATCCTTCACGGATGGAAGTGGAGGGTTCGTAGCCCAGCTTTTTCCGGGCTTTGGAAATATCCGCAAACGTGCTCGGTACATCGCCGGGCTGCATCGGCAGCATTTCCATCTTCGGTTCGACGCCCAGCTCGGAAGCCAGCGTTTTAATAAAATCCATCAGATTTTCGGGTTTGCTATTGCCGAGGTTGAAGATTTCATACGGATCCAGTCCGTCGGCGAACAGCGCGGCTTTCACGCCGGCAACGATGTCGGTAATGTAGGTGAAATCGCGTTCCATCTTCCCGTAATTAAAAACCGGAATCACAGCGCTTTTCAGCATCGCTTTGGTAAATGTCCAATAGGCCATATCCGGACGGCCCCAGGGGCCATACACGGTGAAGAAGCGCAGACCAACCGTCTGCAACCCGTACAAGTGGGTGTACGTGTGACTCATCAGCTCGTCAGCCTTTTTAGTCGCCGCATACAGACTGACCGGATTGTCCACCGGATCGGATTCACTGAATGGGACTTTTTTATTGCCGCCGTACACACTGGAGCTGGATGCGTAAACCAGCCGCCGGATTTTTGCATGCCGACAGGCTTCAAGAATATTCAAGTGCCCTTCCAGATTGGACTTCTGATAGGCCGCAGGATTCTGCAGGGAGTAGCGCACTCCGGCTTGCGCGGCCAGATGACACACGAGCTGAGGCTCGTGCAGTTCAAAGTTCTCCATTAACAGTTCATAGTTCGTAATGTCGCCTTTGATGCCAGTGTAGCCTTTAAGCCCTTCCAGCCGAGTATGACGAGCCTTTTTAAGCGACACGTCGTAATAGTCGTTGAAATTATCCAGCCCGACAACCTCATGGCCGTCAGCCAGCAACGACTCGGCTACGTGCATACCTATAAACCCGGCCGTTCCTGTTACGAATATTTTCATGGTTACTCGTTAAACCGCTATCGCTCGTTCAAACGGCCTTGCGGCCTCGTTTAAATCGTTGAAGCGGTTATCTTCTCCCGGTAGAGAACTCCCTTACTCCACCACGCACATACTCCCAAACCCACACACGCCCGCACTCACACACTCTCTCCGGGAAGTCGAAGGGCTGAAGGTCAAAAGTCTTCCGCCTCCGGCGGATCTACCGCAGGCAGAAAGGTCTGATCTCCGACTTCTGATCTCTGTCCTCAGTCTTCCGTCCTCCGACCTCTGAGTCCTGCCTGAACAGGCTGCCGCCCGCGGTCGATCCGCCTCCGGCGGAAACCTTCCTTTTTAACGTTTTCTATGGATTTCGCGGTCAATTGCGAAATTTCTATCTCACGCGGCAGGTTCCAGCGCCTCTATGGACACCTCGGCCTCCACGACAGTCCCCATCAATTCCATCAAAATCTTGACCCGCTCTCCGCCGGGGAGCACCCGGGTGATCAAGGCGGGCAGTCCGCGCATCGCACCTTCCGACAGCACTGCCTGGTCGCCTTCCTTCAGGGCGGACGGGGGAACAACGATAACACCGTCCGATTCCTCCTTGAGTCGGTCGATCAGAATATCCGGCACCCGCGCAAACACGCCGCCGAAACGGACCAATCCGCTAACTCCGACCGATGAGGAAACCGCCCTGAACAGCGGGTGCAGATCGAAACGGGCAAAGAGGTACCCGGGAAACAACGCCTCTTCGAACCAAACCTTCCCCCGTTTCGTGTTGCGCTGGAATCGGATACGCGGACAAAACACCTCAACTCCGTCCAACCGGCTGAGCTGTCCGGCGGCTATGTGCTCACGTTTAGGCTGCGCCCTTACGCAGTACCAACCCGCGTGGGCATCAAGAAGTATGGGCGTATAGGGGTCTTGGATCATTGTCGTATTTTTTTTAAACGATTTTACCGTCCATGATTTTGTAAAATCCCTTCGCACCCTCATTCCGGTTTAACAAAGTTCATGGCAAAGGGTAACAGCGTTCCGGCGCGCTTCTGCCATCCTTTTAGGCGGCCAATGCGTTCAGCGATAAACTCTTTTCTTTCAGGGAGTTCCATGGCCAGCAGTTCCTCAATACGCGTCATCCGTTCTTTGCCGCTATCAACATGCGGACGTATCTGCTCATTCACGAACCCAGTGACAATTTTACGCAACTCAGCCTCGGCTGAAAAGAAATCCCGCCGGTCACCTGCAACATAAACCGGGTTGACTGCACCGAAAGAGCGGAGAATTTTAAGCCCCTGACTGGTTGACCCCTTGCTGATGTTCAATTTACGCATCAGATCGTCAATGCACAGGGGTATGGGAGAAATAAAAAGAACACCATAAAGCTCACCGACCGAACGCGGCAGGCTTAACACTCCGGCGATACGGACAAAAATTTCGACAATCTCTTTTTCTAGATCCGAAAGAGCCGCTCCCATAGTCGTTCCCTTCAGTGGTTCAGGTTGTTCAAAAAATAATGAACAGATTGGTGTTTTGCAAGCTAACTCTCTGAAAAATCACTGCGGATAAATTGCTGGAGTGGACTCCTTCAGCGCCGCATTAGAGCATTTAACGATTTAAACGCCTCAACCCACCCCGGCCTGCGGCCACCCCTCCGAAGGAGGGGAGCTTTTAAAATCCCCTCCACGGGAGGGGTGCCGGAACGGCGGGGTGGGTTTCTCGACTTATTGCGAAATGACATCTCAATCGTTAAGTGCCCTAATCTCACTACAGGAAATTCGAGCGAGCTCTTCTTCCAATACTTTCATCACATTGGCCAGAACACTGTTCCTCCGGTTCGTTTTAAACCCGGAGCAGAAGTTTAAGCCGGTTTCGGCTTTTTAATAAGCATCTGAACAATGGCAATCACTTGGCTGATGGTCCAGTAAAGTACAAGTCCTGACGGCATCGTGTAGAAGAAAAAGAGCATCATAATCGGCATCATAATGGCCATCATTTTCTGCTGTTGAGGATCGCCCGCACTCGGGGTGAGCTTCTGCTGCCACATCATCGTAACAGCCATTAGAATCGGCAGGATGTTCAATGAACCGATAACCGGGATCATACCGGCAAAAAGATTTTCCGGCTCAGAAAGGTCGCGAATCCAAAGAAACTTGGAAAAGCGCAATTCGACGGCACTTCGCAGTACAACAAACAACGCAATGAAAACCGGGATCTGGAGAAGCATCGGCAGACATCCACCCATCGGGTTGACTTTGTTGGTTTTATAGAACGCCATGGTTTCCTGCTGCATGCGCTGCGGGTTATCTTTGAACTTTTCGCGGATTTCTTTGAGCTGAGGCTGAAGAGCCTGCATTTTCCGCATGCTTTCGGTCCCTTTATGGGTAAGCGGCCAGAAAATAATGCGCACAATGATGGTTAAAAGCATGATGGCAACGCCGTAGTTGCGGACTACTTTTTCGAGCGCATTTAATCCCCACAAAAGGCTGATTTTGATCGGATACATAACCGGGTTCATGAACTTCCAGAAGCCCATGCTTCTGAACTCCATGACTTCCACCTGATCCATGCTCTGTGCTTTCAGAAGAGAGTAGTCTTTGGGTCCGATATAAACGCGGGCCTTGCGGGTCAGTGCCTCGCCGCTGGCGACCACTTCGGAATCGAACTGCAATGCCGCGGACACTTCGACCGGTACGGTTTTTTTGCCAGCGCCTTCGCGACGGACAGAAAGGTCAAATGCATCCGCCGGGTTTTCGGGTGTCAAAATCTGAACAAAAAATTTGTTTTTAGCCGCTATCCAATTCACAGAGGTCGGCGGAATCATTGCAGGCGTTGAGGTGAATTGCTGTGCTTCAGCCGGAACCTGCTGAAAGAGTTTATAAAGGTCTTTTCCCCAGTGGCGAACGCCATCGGCGGGCGCAAAGGAATCAATTCCAAGCGTAATCACGCCCTTCATAGCCGTCGACCCCTTGGCTTCCTTCATCGGGCCTATCGGCAGGCGCAGTGCGGGCAAAGCCCACGGCGCGGCAGTCGCGTTAACGAAGGAGTCCTCAACGTTCAGCAAATAGTCGCCTTCGAGCTTGAATAAGCGCTTAAACAACCGTCCTTCACCAAGCGGTGCAACGTACATCAGTCCATCAGTTGTTTTCTCGATCGTCCCTGCTGGTACCGGCAACCCGGCATAGCGCAGTGCAGGCGCGGATTCAAAATCGAGAACCATCGGGCCGCTCTCTTTACGGTTTTCTTCCGGATATTTCTTAAAAACAGCAGAAACAACAGCTCCACCGTAGGATGAAACCGTCAGTTCAATACTATCGTTAGCCAGCGTCAGCCGCTGCTCAGGTACTGAAGGAAGCACTGTTTCAGGAACTTTTACCGCCACCGTTTCAACAATCGCGGCCGCTTTTTCAACTGGCGCCAGATTTGCCGGTTTTTCAGTGGTGACAGGATCCTCCTGTTTTTCAGGCTGTGCAGGCTTCGGAAAATACTTTTTCTCGATTACCGGATAAAAATTCATCCAGGCAAACATCATCGCGATCAGAACAGCCACAATAATAAAATCGGTTTTTTTCATAATACATTTCTTTCGTTCAAGTCGTAAAAACGCCCTTCGGGGCTCGTTAAAATCGTTCAAGTCGATTTCTGATCTCTGTCTTTGGCTGCCACATGTCGAGGGTCTGAAAGTCGAAAGTCTGACTTCTGATCTCTGACCCCTGATCTCTGTCCTCCGTCTCCCGCACCCACACACTCATACACTCTTCCGTCCCCGTCCCCGTCCCCACCCCCGCCTCCTGACCTCCGGCACAGGATCAACCCCACCCGGATTCCACGGATGGCACCGGCAGATTCTCCGGAAACTCAACCAAAGGCCGTGGAGTATGCCATGCTTCTTGAGGGCTTCAATCGTATAATCGGAACAACAAGGGTAAAAGCGGCAGGTCGCGGGGGTCACTCGCGAAATAGTTTTCTGATAAAGCCGAACCAAACCTATAAGTAAACGTTTCATTTTTTCAGCAGTCCGGCCTTTTCCGCCAGACGCAAAAATTCGCATTCCACCTCAGCGTGTGAAGCGGCCAGCAGACTATGGCGGCCAATAATCACCAGATCAACCGCCCCTGAAAGCTCGGCACGATGATGACGGAAGATTTCGCGCAGACGGCGGCGGGCCAGATTGCGGTCGACCGCACGATTACTGACCTTCTTGCTTGTCACTACGCCCATTCGCAGAGAGGCCCCCTCGCCTTCGCGAAGCCAGAACACCATGTAGCGCCCGACAAAGTTTCTTTTTTGTGCAAAAGCCTCCCCGAAAAGGGAGGCTTGAATTAAGCGCTGTTTTTTAGAGAACGTTTTTAAATTCACCGGTAAGTCCTCCGGTGTAAACGTCTTATGCATCACAAACGGTCAGACGTTTACGTCCCATGCGGCGGCGGTTAGCAAGAATTTTGCGTCCATCCGCTGTTTCCATACGAGCACGAAATCCATGCTTGCGAGCGCGTTTAATTTTCGAAGGGTGCCATGTACGTTTCATTATTCAATCTCCACTGAAATTCAAAAAGAGCGCAAACCCTGCCAAGTTCGCCAGCCTCTGTCAACCCTCAATAGAGGAGGATTATTGGATTAATTGGAATAGCGGATTAATGGGACTCTGAATGGGCAGTCATCCCTTCTCCACCCATCCATCATTCCGTTCTTAAAACGGTGCGGCGGTACCGATTTTCGTGTTAATGGCGGCCTCGGCGATAGAGCGTCCGTCGATAAGTACCGGCTGTTTACGCGCGCGCCAGACGCGCCGTTTGGTTTTTGCCGCGATGTTATGTCCCGGCGCGAAGAAAAACAGTTTTTCTTCCAGTTCAGCCAGCAGCCACATCAGCGGAAAAATCAGCGTGCCGAAAACGTTCAGCTTGGTGTAGTGGTAAAATTCCTCCGCGCCGGTTTTTTCGCCGGGCATGTTATAGAGCCCGCAGGCCAGTTTATTGGCGGCGGCCTCACAAAACAGACCGGGGAGTTCAATGCAGCACGTGGCATATGAATTGGTTTCCGGTACGTCAAATCCGTCTTTGAGCACCTCAAACAATTCGCCATTGGTATAGCCGGGGCGCTCAAGGCCTTTACCCCGCCAGGAAAGACCCAGCATGGAACGAATCGGGCAGCTGCCGATGCAAAAATTCATTTTACGCGCAGCGGTAACCACCAGCCGTCCGTCGGACTTCAGCACGCGGTGGCACTCTTTAATAAAGGCATAATCATCGCGCACGCGCTCCAGTGCATCAACGATCACCACGGCATCATACGTTCCGTCAGCGTCTTTAATGGAAAGACCATCAAGAACTTCGACCTGATCATCCACAAACCAATCCAGCGAAGATTTTGCTGTGTGTGATAGAACCATCGTCTTCCAGCGTCCACCACCTTCACGCAACCGGGCGCTGATCATGCCGTCCCCGGCAGTGATCTCCAGACAGTTCTGATTCGTCGTGATTCCGACCAGCTCTCTGATTTTCCGTAAACGCATCTGCCGCCGGACAGAACGTTTAAACAATTTTTCATGCCAGCGGATCACTTCACTTCTCAGATTCACATCCATTGCTTTCATGGTGGCGGAGTATAGGCATAACCTCAACAGGCGCAAAGAGAAAAAGATCACTCCGCAATCCGTTTATCATTACGAAAATTCATTCAGCCGACCGGTTAGGATAAAATCATTGAAAATCTGGATAAGCCCCTGCCGGGCAAGCGCGGTACGGTATAATTTCGGTGAATGATCAGGGCCGAAAAGCCGGTAGACTGTTTCGCGAATAACGCTGTTCAGCGGTTCGACCGGCAAACGTTTCAGAAAATCGCCCTGCCCCTTCACCAGCCGGCACGGTGCGATCACATTAATCTCAATAGCATGAGCCCGGTCTTTACCAACCAGTTCCGCCGGCTTTTCCTTTCCGCCCCAGCCGGTATGTTCCGTCCAGAAGCTTTTTTCAAAACACTGGAAACGCGAAACGGAGATCGCGTCCACGTTTTCAAAACATTGCGAGGCAATCCATTGTGCAAGAGCGGCGAGACGGCGGACCGGATGATTCAGCGGGCGGACCCCGGCCAGCCGCCAGTCGCTTTTATCAAGCGGCGCGACGTCTTCCCACTTATGCTGTTCGCGCCACCAGATATCCCAGAGCGAGCGCAGTTCCTTTTTCGCCGCATCCGGCCAGCAGGCGGCGGGATGCTTCGGCAGCAATCCGGAAATGCCGAGCAGTACGGCATAAACGGTTTCACGGTCCGTTCCGTACTGCGCGAGTGCATCGAGCGGAAGCTGCTGAGCCAGTTTGCGGAACGGCGCTTTGTTATGCTTATAACCAAGTGCCGCCGCTGTTTCTTCATAAACAGCCTGTTCTTCCCCGCGCTGCTGCATCAGCCACGCCATTCGCAACGTCTTCTGCCGAACCCGTTCCTCGCCTGCGCTTTCCAGAGTTTGTAAAATTTTGTCAGGATCTTTTCCAAACATCGGAAACTCCGCTGTCGCACGCGGCTCATGATACGGATAAGCGGAAAGATCAATGCTTTCCAGATCCGCTGAGCATAGATCGCCATACGAAAGATGTATCGTCCCAGGCGGAAAAACTGATTCATCGACCGCTCCGGAGAACCAGGTGATATGGAAGCGAACCCCGGCATAGCGCGGATCGGTCTGGTGGCCGTGGTTCTTCCAATCATTGGGAAAAATATGAATCTCGGCATCCCCTGCAACACGCCGTTTTTCCCGCCCGATCAGCAGAACAGCCCCGGAAAAATCCGGGCCCGCTTCCAGATTCCAGCGTCCGGGACTTTCAACCGTCACCGGCTCACCGCGAAAAGTTTTCAATTCCTTCGGACGCAGGCGATCATCAAACCAGAGAGCATGGAGATGCCGTTCGGTGTACGGAAAATAGCGTCCGGAAGATTCGCGAACTTCGCCGGCAGATATCAAGTGACGATAAATTGCCGCGCCAGCAAACAGCCGTTCAATTTCTGGAGGAATCTGATAAATCATAATACATGTTCTTATCAGATGTTTTAAGTGTTGAAAACATTGTTCAATATAAAAAAGTCACCGGAGCAGCTCCTGAAAACACCTCACTGCCCGGCATTGGGAAAGTCGAACTCCGTCTCGAAGAGCTCTTTAAATTTCGTGGCGGCGGCGGCTTCGCCGGGACCTTCGGCCTGAATGGTAATCTGTGTACCCTGCTCAAGCCCCAGAATCATCAGCTCCAATGCCGACCCGAGGTGACAGGTTCCGGCAGGCGCAATAACCGTGATGGTTCCTTTATATCCGGCAGCGGCCTGAGTCAGCAAGGCAGTCGGCCGGCAGTGGATGCCCGCCTCATTTTTTATAACCGCTTTTACCTCAATCATAATGTAACAAATAATGCGCGACGCGGCGACTTTTTCAATCCTTATCTCAGAAACACCTGCCGTTTTCTTTCCGGGGACATGAATCCTTACTGCACCGGTAGCAAATTTCATTCACCATGGTTTCTCCGCGAAAAAAAGCGTCCAGATTCGAAAGCGTCGTTTCGGCAATATTTGTTTGGGAAACCGGTCAAAAGCCAGCACACGCATCCCGAAACCCTTAAGGATTCCGGCCAGAATCTGTCCGATGCGTCCGGTGCCGATAATCCCGGCTGTTTTTCCGTGCAGGTCGAAGCCGAGAAGCCCGCCCAGCGCGAAATTGCTATCGCGAGTACGGTTGTACGCTTTGTGCGTCTTGCGGTTGAGCGTCAGAATCAGCGCCACAGCATGTTCAGCGACCGCATACGGTGAATAGGCCGGAACGCGGGCAATATGAATCCGTCCAAAAGCCGACTTGAGATCGACGTTGTTGTAGCCCGCGCAACGCAACCCGATCACGCGAATCCCTTTATTAAACAGAATATCCTCAACCGGACCGGACAGATCGTCGTTCACAAACGCGCAGACGGCGTCATAGCCCGCTGCCAGCGGCGCGGTATCCGCCGACAGCCGTCCGCCGATGTATTTGATCTCATAGCCGTGCTTTGCATTGGCGCGGTCAAAAAACTCCTGATCGTACGGCTTGGCGTCAAAAAAGATGATTTTTTTCATCGCGGCGGCTCCTGTTCTCCATTTCAAGGTACTCCTTTTCCAAAGATTGGAAAAACCCTTTCCCGTCTAATTAAGCCCCGCTGGGTTCGACATCAGTAAACAGGAAAGGCGGTTGACATCCGGGGCTTTCAACTGCGTTAATAAAACAACAAACTGTAAAGGAGGTCGCATGAAACTGGAATCCAAACGCTGGCTTATTCTCTCCATGGGAATTTTGGCAAACATGTGCATGGGAGCGGCTTACGCTTCGAGCGTTTTTGCAAAACCACTGCTCGTTACACTCGGCCTCATGAAAACAGGCCCGTCCGGCCCCGTGCCCGACATGGTGAAATGGGCGCTCGCCTTTTCGGTTAATCTCGCCTGCCTCCCGCTCGGAATGCTCCTGTCGGGCCGGATCGCCGATATTAAAAGCCCTCGTGCAGTCGTAGTCGGCGGCGGAATTCTCTTCGGACTGGGCATGCTGCTGACCGGTTATGCCGGCTCCTTTGCCTGGGTACTCTTTTTCTTCGGCGTGGTGATGGGAATCGGCAGCGGTGCGGCTTACGGTGCGGTTGTTTCCACATCGGTTCGCTGGTTCCCCGATATGCGCGGCCTAGCCAGCGGACTTTCCGTCGGCGCTCTCGGCTGCGGAACGCTGATTATCGCCCCCATCGCGCAACAGCTGATGGCCGGCGCACCGGATGGACAGACGCCCGTCCTCTGGGCCTTCAAAATCCTCGGCGCGGCTTTCATCGTCGTGATCGCGCTCGCCTCCTTCTTTATGGTCACGCCACCTTCCGGCTATAAACCAGCCGGCTGGATTCCCAAGCAGGGCGCTCCCGGCTCCGCCGCTGCAAAAGACTATGCCTGGCGGCAGCTTTTCGGACGCCTGGAATTCTGGGTGCTTTACGCCATGTACGCCTGCGGAACATTCTCCGGACTCATGATTATCAGCCAGGCTTCACCGATCGCACAGAAAATGACCAAGCTGTCACCGGTCGAAGCCGTCGGCATTGTTTCGCTGATGGGACTGGCAAACGCCGTCGGCCGGGTTTTCTGGGGATTCATCTCCGACAAAGCCGGACGTCTCAACGCGCTCTTTGTGATGTTTATTATCACCGGCGTTACCATGTTTTTCCTGCCGCAACTGGCCATGCAGAAAAACACCCTGCTGATCGGCGCGCTCTTCGTGGGAGCCTGCTACGGCGGCTACCTCGGCATTTTTCCGTCGGTCACGGCGGATTATTTCGGTACAAAAAATCTCGCGCTTAACTATGCCGTGATCTTTTCAGCGTTCAGCATCGCGGCGATTGCCGGACCACGCGTGGCCAGTCAGATCGTTCTGGCGACAGATTCCTACGCCAAAGCCTTCATGGTCGCCGGCGCGGTCTGCGTTGCCGGAGCCATTCTGACGCTTTGCGCAGCCCTGCTGGCCCGTCGAGCCAAACTCAACGGCTGAAAAATTCCTGCGGTGCTGATTAAACCCCGCCAGTGCGCTTGCCCGGAAAATCGCCACTGGACTCGCCCGCTAAGAAATGGCTAAGCAGTTGGACAATTACGGAACAATCAGTATGCTTCCGCGCATAAACTGAATGAGAGCGGAGTGAAAAATCAGTGATGTATTATCAAATAATCGGATCCCGTTCTGGATCTCGCTTTAAAACCGGCAGCCGGATGGCGTTCATTATGTAGTTAATCAAACAAATATTCAAAGAACCAATCATGAGCATAACACCCTTACGAATCGCCGCTTTAGATATTCTGCGTGCATTTGCAATTCTGATGGTTCTCCTCAATCATGTGAACTGCGGGACTGTTCCTGCGTATTACGACCCATCTGGGTCGGCCGGCGCGATTTTTTGGGCAATCAAAAAGCTGGGATGGGGCGGCGTTGACCTGTTTTTTGTTTTGAGCGGATTCCTCATCAGCGGACTTCTTTTTTCAGAGGTGGAAAAAACAGGAACCATTCATGTTCCCCGGTTCCTGCTTTCCCGTGGATTCAAAATCTGGCCTTCATATTATGTGCTGTTGCTAGTGTTGGCTTTTGCGCCTGCAGTGCGCTGGATAGAACCGGGTTCGGTTGCGGCGCAGCTCCGGCAGATAGCGGTACACGGTTTCTTTTTGCAGAATTATCTGGATCGCGGAGTCAACGGCCCCACCTGGTCGCTTGCTATCGAAGAACACTTTTACATGATTCTGCCGGTACTGTTTTTTCTGAGCCTTCATCTGCCGGGCTTACGAAAAAAGGGGCTGCACATGACCCCGTTGTTTGCTTTTTTATTCTTTGTCGGCTGTACTGCACTCCGTCTGTTTGACGTATTTAAAGGCGGCCCGTACCGCAATGATTTTATGATTTCTCATTTTCGTTTTGACGGTCTGTTTGCCGGCGTGCTTCTTCAGTATCTGTATCGCAACTATCCGGAACGGTTCGCTGTATTTGTTCGCAAGAGCTGGCACTGGCTGTCCGGGCTGGCTGTTTTACTGCTGTTGCCGGTTGTCTTTTTGGGGCGCAATCATCCTGTAATGTTTGCAATCGGGTTTACCGGCTTGATTGTCGCTTACAGTATCATCATTTCTCTGGCCATTTCGCTGGATTTCAGTCGCATTCCTCGCCTGTTTTTTACCGGAGCGCTTCAATCCATCGGACAGTGGTCTTACAGTATTTATCTATGGCATTTCTTCCTGCCGGAACTGGCTGGGCCTGTGTATCGCCTCCCGTTTAATGCGGTGGCTGCAATGCCTCTGTCCCGACCGGTTCTGATGGCGCTTCAAATCCTTATTTATTTTGCATGGTCAATCGGAGTCGGGTGGCTGTTTTTCACTTTGATTGAAACGCCTTTTATGCGCCTGCGCAGACGCGTTCTTCGCCGCAGTTTTGGAATAACCCCGGCAGAGGTCAGAACGGGTCCGTCCGATAATTCCTGAGCCATTTTATTATTGGGTAACCTGCAGCTCTTTTTCCCGCTGACAGTAACCCCATGAGCCGAAGCCAACAGCTTCCCGAAGTTTTGACACTTCCCTCCTGTGATTTAAGCCCCGACAGTGCGCTTGCCCAAAATAGCCGTTCATGTTTAACTCCCGCACTGTTTTTAAGGAAGTGAACTATGAAATTTGCGCTGAGCTGGCTGAAAGAATATGTGGATTTTGACGATACGATTGCGGGGCTTTCCGACAAACTGACGTTTGCGGGGCTTGAGGTCGAACACATCGAAACGCTCGGCGGCACGTTTGAAGGCGTGGTCGTCGGCGAAGTACTGGCGATTGAACCGCATCCAAATGCCGACAAGCTACGCCTCTGCACCGTTGAATACGGCGCTGCCGAAAAACTGCAAGTGGTTTGCGGCGCACCGAACGTCGCGGTCGGCGGCAAATACCCGTTCGCCACCGTCGGCACCACCCTGCCATGCGGAATCACGCTGAAAAAAGCCAAAATCCGCGGCGTCGAATCGCTCGGTATGCTTTGCGCCAAAGATGAACTCGGCCTCGGCGAAGATCACTCCGGCCTGCTGGTTCTGGATGCTTCACTCAAATCAGGAACTCCGCTTGCCGCTGTGATGGGCCCTGCGGAAACCGTCTTCGAACTGGAAATCACGCCGAACCGCCCTGACTGCCTCAGCATCATCGGTATCGCCCGCGAAGTTGCCGCCATCTACGGCAAACAGCTCAAAATGCCGTCCATCGAACTGAAGGAAAGTTCCGCGCCGGTTGAAAAAGAAGTCAGCGTGGAAGTCAAAGACTCTGTAAAATGCCCGCGTTACACCGCCCGCGTTCTGAAAGATGTAAAAATCGGCCCGTCACCCGACTGGATGAAGCGCCGCCTCGAAGCCTGCGGTATCCGTTCGATCAATAACGTTGTGGATATCACCAACTATGTCCTGCTCGAAACCGGCCATCCGCTCCATGCTTTTGACTACACCTTGCTCACAGACGGAAAAATTATCGTCCGCCACGCCGCAAAGGGTGAAAAATTCACCACACTCGACGGCGTGGAACGCCAGCTCACCGAAGAAATGCTGGTTATCGCCGATGCCGGAAAAGCCGTCGCGCTGGCCGGAGTGATGGGCGGAGCCAATACCGGCATTAAAGACAACACCTCCACCGTTCTGATCGAAGCCGCGACGTTTCAACAGTCCGGCATCCGCGCCACCGCCAAGGGACTCGGCCTTTACACCGACAGCTCTTACCGATTCCAGCGCGGCGTCAATGCCGGCAGCGTCGAATGGGCCGGACGCCGTGCCGCCGCACTGATACAGGAACTGGCCGGAGCGGAAGTTTGCAAAGGCGTTATGGATGTTTATCCTGCTCCGAAGACTAAACGGCAGATCACGTTCCGCTGGCAGTCGGCCTGCGAACTGATCGGCATGGAGGTGCCGGTTGATACAATGAAGAAAATTTTCCAGACATTGGAACTCTCCATCCTCTCCAGCGATGAAACCAAAGCCGTTCTTGAGATTCCGACGTTCCGCGACGACCTCGAACGCGAAGTGGATATTATTGAAGAAGTCGCCCGTATGAATGGCGTCGATAAAATCCCCGAGAAACTGCCTGTTGCCCAAACAGTTGCCGGTGTAAATGACGGACGCATTCGCGCCGTCACGGCCTGCCGCAAAAATCTCGCTGGTCTCGGTGCCCGCGAAATCATGAACTACACACTGGTCAGCCATCCGCTGCTCGATCTCTTCGGCAAAGACGACCGCACCGCCCGCGAAGAGCTGCCGCATCCGATCAGCGCCGAGCAATCGGTTCTGCGCACTTCACTGATTCCACAAATGATCGAAAGTCTTGGCCGCAACAAGTCGCGACAGGTCGACGAAGCCGTCTTCTTTGAAGTCGGCCGCACCTTCGTCAAAACCGCAAACGGACCGGTGCAGACCGAAAAAATCTGCCTTGGCCTGATGGGCACCGCCGGACGAGGCTCGCTCGACAAGCAACGTGCCGTCGGCGAGGAAGAAGTATTTCTCTGGCTCAAAGGACTGGTTGAAAAACTGCTCACCGTGCAAAAAGTTACGGATGTAACCTTCCAGACCATTGAAAATCCGGCATTCGAAGCCGGGCGCGCTGTCGCTGTGCTTTCCTGCAAAGAAAAAATCGGCGTTCTCGGCCTGATTAATTCCGCCGCGCGCAAAGAGTGGCGCCTGAACGATCCGGTCGCCTGCGCCGAACTGAATCTTGAACCGCTTATTTCCAATGTATGGAAACGGAGCGAGGTGAAAGATATTCCGCTTTATCCGGCCGTCGAGCGCGACTTTGCGTTCGTCGTGGACGAAACTGTCCGTCACGAAGATATTCTAAAGGCCGTCCAGAGCGCCGCGCCGTCCGAACTGGAAAAAGTAACGCTCTTCGATGTCTTCCGCGGCAAGACGCTGGAGAAAGGCAAAAAGAGTGTCGCTTACAGTTTTGTATATCGTTCACCGTCGGGCACGCTGACCGACGAAAAAGTCAACGGATTCCATGAAGCGGTCGGCAAAAAGGTCTGCGCCGCGGTTGCGGCTGTTATCCGCGAAGGATAAAAATAAACCGCAGAAAGTTGTGTGCGTCAAGTTCTGCAATTTGGGTTTCTGATATTTCCCACTCCTTTAT
>CAYNOR010000025.1:0-29129 GCA_964398915.1 uncultured Verrucomicrobiota bacterium | reverse complement strand
AGCACGGTGCTCAGCGCGGAGGTGACGAGCCTGCCGTCCAAGAATTGAGACGCCAGCACGGATTTGAACGCTATCAGCAAACAATAGCGTCCAAAACGCAGAGCAGTAAGGGTCATCTAGTATGTATACTCAACGAATCAAGTGGTTTTACTTCGCCAGCTTGAAAAAACTGCTTTGCTGTTCGGTCGCGCTCGGCCTCACCGCGATGGCGCAGGCGGAGAAACCGGCGGACGAACCCGCCGCACGCGATGGCCGTCAGGTGATTTCGTTGGACGGAGACAAGTGGCTTATTGACATCGATCCAAACAACGCGGGCATTGCCAGCCAATGGTTTGATAGTCCTACAAAGGGGGCCAAGCCGACCAAGGTGCCGTGGATCATCCAGGACATTTTTCCCGGTTATCATGGTGTGGCATGGTATTGGCGCGAGTTTGATGTTGCGGCGAACCCGCATGACAACGGGCGGTTTATCCTGCGCTTCCTTGCGGTCGATTATCTGGCCGAGGTGTGGGTCAACGGTGTCCGCGTCGGCCGGCATGAAGGTTCTGAGGATCCGTTTGAATTTGATGTCACAGCCGCGCTCAAGCCCGGTGCAAAAAATCTGCTTGCCGTGCGCGTGCTGAATCCCACGATTGAGCCGATCGATGGCATCGGTCTGGGATTCACAGCTCGGGGGATTAAGGGATATCCGGTGGGGCCGGGCTCTGTTTACAACGTGGGCGGCATCGTGGATTCGGTCGAGTTGCTGGCCACCCCCGTCGTGCGCGTGGAAAATCTTTATGTGAAACCGGATTGGAAAACCGGCGAAGTGACCCTTGACCTCAACCTGCGCAACGCCGCATCCAAACCAGTCAAGGGCACCGTCCGGGTCAGCGTGGCGCCCGCCCAGAACGGAGAGACGCTGGACACTGTACTCCTGACCACGGAATTGCCGCCCGGCGACACGCTGGTGCGGGCCAGATTGCAGGTGCCACAGCATCGTTTGTGGAACCTGGAAGATCCGTTCCTTTACTGCGTCACCGCCGCCGCCGCAGTCGATGGCTCGGCGTCATTTGATGAAAAGTCCGCGCGTTGTGGCTTCCGGGATTTCCGTTTCGAGAACGACGCCTTTCGCCTGAACGGCAAACGGATATATTTGCAGGGAGCGCTCATTCTGCCGCATTTCCCGGTCGGGTTCCGTGTGCCGCCGGATACCGATTATCTTCGGCGCGACCTCGTGGCAGCGAAGGCGATGGGGCTGAATACCATCCGCGTGATCTGGGGTGGCCTGCGCGCCCGCGACATGGATCTGTTTGATGAATTGGGCATTCTGGTTCAGCAGGAGCATTATGGCGCGATCGGACTGCCTGACACGCCAGAGGTGCTCGACCGCTTTGATCAATCCATTGCTGGCGTTGTTCGCCGGGACCGCAACCACCCGAGTATTGTGATCTGGTGCCTCAGCAATGAGATCATCGCCGGCGCACAATACCAGCACGTCGTTGATACCCTGCCGCTCATCAAGTCTCTTGATGATACTCGCCTGGTCTGGCTCAACAACGGCGGGAATGACCTGCAGATCAGCCAGGGATCGCTCAGCAACCCGGGGGTCATGGGGTGGCAATGCCTGATGGGAAGCGAGGATCCAAGCCACACATCTCCTGCTGTGGCCGACCGGATGTGGAACAACCTGGGTCCGATCAAAGCGGATGTCCACCCCTACCAACCGGTGCCATTGACCGCTGTTCAAATCGAGCTCATGCGCACCTTGGGCAAGCACGCATTGCCCGGACGAAAAATCATGATCACCGAGATCGGCACCGGCAGCGCGGTCAACCTGCCGCGCTTTGCCCGGCACTATGAGCAGATGGGCGCGGAATACGCGGAAGACGCCCGCTACTATCGCGGCAAGTTCGACCAGTTCCTCGCGGATTGGAAAAAATGGGATCTCGGACGGATCTGGACAACGCCCGAGGATTATTTCACCAACAGCGAGCGCAACATGGTCAAACTGCGCCTCGAGACCGGCAATGCCCTGCGGGCCAATTCGTATTTGGCCGGCTATTATTTTTGTGCGCTGACAGATTCCGACTTCAATGGCGTCGGGTTGCTCAACAACTTCCGCGAGTTCAAACCCGGAGTGGTGGAACTCCAAAACAACCTGACGGCCCCGCTGCGCTGGTGCTTGTTCGCCGAGCCGGTGAATATTTCCAAGGGCGGAAAAATCAGATTGGAGGCGGCCCTCTCGAACCTTGATGCCTTGCGCGCCGGAAGCTATCCGGTCCGCATCGAGGTGGTCGCCCCCGATGGCCGGCGGGTGTTCGAAGAGAAAATCACCCTCGACATCCCCGATCCCAAGGTATCCGGCGAGCCTCCGCTGGTGCGGGAGGTGTTTTCCCGCGAAGTGCCGGTGAGCGGCCCGGCGGGCACCTACAAGTTTCTGGTCAGCTTCGAGCACGGCGCGGTGGCCACCGGCGGGGAGACCACCTTCAACGTCTTTGACCCGGCCGCAATGCCGCCGGTGGAGCGGGAAGTCGTGCTTTGGGGAAATGACCCCGGCCTCGGCCAATGGCTGAGCACTCAGAATATCCGCTTCCGGCCATTTGATGGACAACCTCCAAGTCAGCGCGAATTGATTCTTGTCGGCACTGGCGGCGGGAATTTGACCGACTTCCGTGAACTGGCGCAGCGCATGGCGCGTGGGTCTGCGGTCGTATTCCTGTCCCCGGCGGTCTTTGCGCGCACCGACCAGCCCATGGCATTCCTGCCGCTCGCCACCAAAGGGGCTCTGACATCCATCGATGCCTGCGCGGGCTACTATCGTGGCGATACGTTTGCGCTGCCGCATCCGGTCTTTACCGGACTCCCCGCCCACGGCATCCTCGATTATACGCTCTATCGAAACATCATTCCACAGGGTGGCTATGGCCTCGCCGACGCTCCGGTGCCGGACGACCTGATCGCCGCTGCCATCCGCGCGCAATGTGGCTACGCCTCGGTCATCCACACGGCTTCCTACAAATTCGGCGCGGGCAAGTTCGTCTTCAACACGCTGAAGATCCGCGAAAACCTCGGCACCGATCCGGTTGCTGAACTCCTCCTCCGCAACCTGCTCAATTACGCCGCCCGCGATCTCGACAAGCCGCAGGCCGAATTGCCAGCGGATTTTCAGCAACAACTCAAAGCCATAGGATACGAATAGGAGAACCACCACAATGAAGACCCAAACATTTAGATCTATCTGTTGCGGCATCGCCGCGGTCATCTGCCTCACCGCGATGGCGCAGGCGGAGAAACCGGCGAACGAACCCGTCGCACGCGACGGCTGTCAGGTGATTTCGTTGGACGGAGACAAGTGGCTTATTGACATCGATCCAAACAACGCGGGCATTGCCAGCCAATGGTTTGATAGTCCTACAAAGGGGGCCAAGCCGATCAGAATACCCGGAATCATCCAGTCGGTCTTCCCGGATTATCATGGGCTGGCCTGGTGCTGGCTGGATTTCGAAGCCCCTGTCAATCCCGAGCCCAACGGGCGCTACCTGCTGAAATTCAAATCCGTCAACTACAAGGCGGATGTCTGGGTGAACGGCGTGCATCTGATGACTCACGAGGGCATTGAGAGTCCCTTCGAGGCCGATGCGACCGAGGCGATAAAACCAGGAGCCACCAACCGGCTGGCGGTTCGCATTCTGAATGTCACAGGCACCCCCATTGACGGCTTGTCCATGGCCAACACGCCCTTGGGCTATGTGCTCAATTCCTGGACCCCCGGATATCTCTATAACGCCGGCGGGATCATCGCGCCTGTCTGTCTGGAAATGACGCCGCCGGTGTATGTTCAGAATGTCTTCGCGCAGCCGAACATAAAAACCGGGGAGGTGGAGGTCAAGGCCACCCTCATGAACGCCGGAAAAAAGAGCCTGCCCGTCCAAGTCGCCTGCAAGGCAACGCCGGTGCTGGGCGGCAACTCGGTTTCACAACGCTCAGAAAAAACAGAGCTTCAGCCCGGGTCTCATGTGGTTGTCATGACGCTCGCGCTGGAGAATCCTGTGCCTTGGGATGTCGAGAACCCGTTTTTGTATAACCTTGCGGTCACCGCCCAGCCGGTGGGCGGCAGCGCGCGCCATGAGGCGGCCGTGCGGTTCGGCCTGCGGGAGTTCCGCTTTGAGAACGGGTTTTTCCGGCTGAACGGTAAAAAGATACAGCTTCGCGGCGCGGCGATCGCGACGTGTTTCCCCGCTGACTTTCAGGTGGTGGATAAAAAGCTGCTGCGACGCGATGTGATCAATCTCAAAGCGATGGGTTTTAATGCGTTGAGGAATACCATATCCATGGTGCCGGAGGAACTGCTGGATCTGTGTGATGAGCTGGGGGTATTGGTTTACCGCGAACCGGTGAGTTCATGCGCTTACATTCCCGGCATCCCGGGCGGCTTTGCCGAGAACAGCCACTGGAATGCGCCCATGGACGCTCTCAAGCGGCAGCGCTGGCTCAACACCTGGACGGAAGCCATCACGCGCGACCGCAATCATCCGAGCGTGGTCATGTGGGGCGTGGTCAATGAAACCCCTGCCGGGCCGATGCTCGATCTTGCGCGCGCTTCATTGCCCCACATCCGGAAAGTTGACACCACGCGGGTGGTCGTTCTCAACAGCGGGGTTCATGCCGCGATCCTCACGACCGACGGCAAGGTGGCCGATGTGTCTTCCTCCGCCGTCGCTGGCCTCGGCAACCTGAGCAATCCCGGCTCAGCAGAGTGGAATACCGAGGTGAGCGATATTCATGCCTATAAAAACATTCCCCATACCAGCGCGGGCATCAAGGAAATCCGAACGATCAGCCCCAATGGGCCGCTTATGATCACGGAGAGCGGCGTCGGCTCGGCAAACAACCTGATCAATACGCTAAAAGAGTTCGAGCAAATGGGTTTGTCCGGTGCGGAGCAGGCAATCTATACGGGAAAGAAGCTGAAGCAGTTTATGGCTGATTGGGAGCAGTGGCGTTTGACGGATAACTGGACCCGCCCTGAAGAGTTCTTCGAGGAATCCTGCAGCAACCTCGCCGCCTTGCGCAAGGAAAACGGCAACATTTTCAGAGCCAATCCGAATCTGATCGCCTATTTCAAATGTGGGCTTTTTGACATAGGAGTTGATGGTTGTGGCATGACCACCCACTTCAGGGACTTCAAAAGCGGGCAGGCTGACGCGATGGTTGACGTCACCGCACCGCTGCGCTGGTCTTTGTTTGCCGAACCCGCACACAGCTATCGCGGCACGAAAGTCAGGCTGGAGGCGCTGCTTTCCAATGATGACATTCTGAAGGCCGGGAATTACCCGGTCCGCCTCCAGGTCTTTGATCCGAACAACAAGGTTGTTTTTGAAAAGCAACTCGAGCTTGCCCTGAAAGACCTCAAATCGGCCTCATCCTTTGTGACCCCGGTTTTTCAGGATGACGTGGTCATTGACGGACCTGCCGGCACGTATCAATTCATCGCCACCCTGGATAAAGGCGGTGTGCCTGCCGCGGATAAGCAACTGTTTTATGTGTCCGACAGGAAGGAGATGCCGCCGGTCACGAACACGGTTGTCCTGTGGAGTGACGATGAGCCGCTGGCCGCTTGGCTTAAAAGCAACGGCATCGGCGTCCGCCCGTTCAAGCCTGGGGCGCCGAGGCAACGCGAGCTGATCCTTGTCTCCAAAAAAGCTTATGGCAATGGCTCGCTGGCTGAATTCACCGAGCTGGCCGGGCGTATCGCCACGGGCTCCTCCGCCGTTTTCCTTTCGCCGGAAGTTTTTCGCAAAAACAATGGCCCGGCGGCGCTTCCCGCCTGGTCATGGGACAACGGCGGCGCGGCCATGACCTTGGCCGCCGGCGAGACCATCAGTTGGGCGCTCAATATGAATGGACACTACGGCGCCGACAGCACGGTGCTCAGCGCGGTTATCACCAGCGTGGAGAACGGTGCCACATGGGACGCTGCCAAGGACTTCAGCCTGACCGCCAATCCGAACGGGGCGTGGACCTATCGCTGGTTTGATCCGCCGGGCACTGTTGGCAATATGTCCGATCAAAGCGCCAACTGGTTCGGTGCCGGTCTCTCAGCCTGGGGTAACGGCGGCGCGGATGGCACGCCCTGTGTGCTGAAGAACAACAGTGGCGCGGCGCATGCCGGCTGGGCCCCCGGCGTGCTGGGTTTGCATCCCGGCGCCACGGGCCGCCATCCGGTGGTCACATGGACCGCCCCGGCGGCGGGCAATTACACCTTCGCGTCGTCATTCACCCTTGTGGGATCCGGCGGCGACGGTGTCATTCCGTCGGTCAGCAGGAACCTTGGAACAGATAATATTGGACTTGGAAGTCAATACGTCGGAACGACTGTCGTGGCCAAGGAGACGCCCGCACGGGAGCCCGTTGCGCCCTACGTCGGAATCCTGTATGACATGGACTACGCCCCGCTTGCCAGAAAGGGATTTATTCCTACCACGGTCAATTGTTGTGCGGGGTATTACCGCAAGGACGATTGGGCCAAGAAGCATCCCATATTCGACGGGTTGCCCAGCGGGGGAATCATGGATCTGTATTTTTACCGGAACATCGTCCCAACGGATCAAGTCATGATGCAGCTGCAGAAGCCGAATGAGGCCGTCGCGGGAGCCATCAACGCATGCCTCGACTATGCATCAGGTCTTTATGTCGGCGTTTACAAATTGGGCGGCGGACGTTTCGTCATCAATAATTTGCAGATTCTGGAAAACCTCGGCACCGATCCCGCAGCCGAGCGCCTCCTGCGCAATCTGCTCAACTATGCCGCGCGCGATCTCGACAAGCCGCTGGCGGAGTTGCCAGCGGATTTCCAGCAACAACTCAAAGCCATCGGATACGAATAGGAGAACCACCACCGTGAAAACCACCAAAAATACATCCATAAAAACAATCCTGCTTGCCGCCTTGATGGTCCCCGCTCTTCTATCAGCCGAGACTTGGGATCTCGCAAAAGATTTCAGCCCGGACAAAAATCCGAATGGTCCGTGGTTCTACGGATTCAGCACTTACGGTGAAACGACCCTCAAGCTGTTGCCTGCAGCGAAGGATATCCTCGCGGTGCCCGGGCTCACTGGCTGGTCATCCGCGGGTATGCCATTTGTCGCGAAGAATGCGACGGACGCGGTGATTGCCGGATCGGGTTTTAAAGTTGCGCCTGACGAAGTTGTTCTGCACCCGGGGCATGCTCCTGCGGATGTGGTGACGGTTCGCTGGGTTGCGCCATCTGCGGGCACCTATCACGTCGAGGCCTCTTTCCGGCGTTTGGATTCCGGTGCCCGTGTCGGACCCTTTGTCATCAAACAACTGGGCAAACCGGATCAGGAAATCCTTCTCGGAGGAAAAGGCATCCCCGCGGCGGATTCATTGATTTTCTCTGAAGGCATGCTGGTGCTGGCTGCGCAAGACACGCTGGATTTCTCGGTTTCCGCATGGGAGGACGGCCCCGGCCATGATGCCATCGGTCTGTCTGTGCGGATTGCTCCCACCGACCCGGAGTTGCTCAAGCCGCGCGTGTTGCTGGAGTATCCTCTGGTTTCCGATTCAAATGACAGTTCCGGACGGAACCTCCATGGATCAGTGCATGGCAATCCCCGTTTCGCAGAAGTGGAGGGCAGGGCGGGCTTGGTCTTGGACGGCATCGGCGACTGGGTGGAGGCACCCGCCAACCTGCCCGCGACTGGCAATGAGTTCACGATCGAATGCTGGGTGCGGCCTGCCGCCAAGCAGTCAGCTTATGCGGATATCTTCGGCAACCAAATCTCCGCCGGCCTGGGTTTCGTGCTTCAGCAGGACGCGGCCAAGACAAACGAGTATGCCTTTACTTATGGCAGCGGCGCGGGCGGGTTTATCTCAACCAGGCCGGTCCGGCTGGCCGCAGATCGCTGGCAGCATGTCGCCATCACCAAATCGCCGAAGGAGCTCAAGTTTTATCTCAATGGTGTGTTAGTGGACAGCATTGCGGCGAGCGCTCCGGTGAGCGTCAGTCCGCTTGCCTTGCGCATCGGTCTTGGCTTTGAGGATCAGGTACGCTGTTTCAACGGAAGCATCTCCGGGTTTCGGATTTGGAGCAGGGCTTTGAACGAAATCAAACCAAAGGTTACGCCGGAACAGAAGTTTGAGGCGCTGGCCAACAACTCGAAGGTGCGCCTGAGCACCGCGACGCCGGGGCGGATTTTCACCTCCGAAAACCCGCCGGTTATTGAGGTGAGCTTTGGCGATGGTTCGTCGGCGGAGGGTGTGATCAAGACAACATTTGAATGTGTGGATCAGGCCGGAAAACCCGTTGTTATTCCGCCGGGGGAATTGTCGCCCAAAGGGGGCTTCAAGCAGACGCTGCGTCTGCCATTGCCGGAGGGCTACTATCGCCTGACCTGTCAACTGTCTGCCGCAGGGTCAGCCGGCGGGAACCTCATGGCACCGGCCACACTCACTTTTGCCGTTCTCGGTGATGCCGCAGGAAAATCCGCTCCCGCTGCCAAGACCGTTTCATGGGGCTCGCAGCCGACCCGGACGATCTCGCTCGACGGAGATCAGTGGAAGATCACCACCGATCCAAAGAATATCGGGCGCGAAGAGAAGTGGTTCAACGCCCCGACAGTGGACGCCAAGCCGACCAAGGTGCCGTGGATCATCCAGGACATTTTTCCCGGTTATCATGGTGTGGCATGGTATTGGCGCGAGTTTGATGTTGCGGCGAACCCGCATGACAACGGGCGGTTTATCCTGCGCTTCCTTGCGGTCGATTATCTGGCCGAGGTGTGGGTCAACGGTGTCCGCGTCGGCCGGCATGAAGGTTCTGAGGATCCGTTTGAATTTGATGTCACAGCCGCGCTCAAGCCCGGTGCAAAAAATCTGCTTGCCGTGCGCGTGCTGAATCCCACGATTGAGCCGATCGATGGCATCGGTCTGGGATTCACAGCTCGGGGGATTAAGGGATATCCGGTGGGGCCGGGCTCTGTTTACAACGTGGGCGGCATCGTGGATTCGGTCGAGTTGCTGGCCACCCCCGTCGTGCGCGTGGAAAATCTTTATGTGAAACCGGATTGGAAAACCGGCGAAGTGACCCTTGACCTCAACCTGCGCAACGCCGCATCCAAACCAGTCAAGGGCACCGTCCGGGTCAGCGTGGCGCCCGCCCAGAACGGAGAGACGCTGGACACTGTACTCCTGACCACGGAATTGCCGCCCGGCGACACGCTGGTGCGGGCCAGATTGCAGGTGCCACAGCATCGTTTGTGGAACCTGGAAGATCCGTTCCTTTACTGCGTCACCGCCGCCGCCGCAGTCGATGGCTCGGCGTCATTTGATGAAAAGTCCGCGCGTTGTGGCTTCCGGGATTTCCGTTTCGAGAACGACGCCTTTCGCCTGAACGGCAAACGGATATATTTGCAGGGAGCGCTCATTCTGCCGCATTTCCCGGTCGGGTTCCGTGTGCCGCCGGATACCGATTATCTTCGGCGCGACCTCGTGGCAGCGAAGGCGATGGGGCTGAATACCATCCGCGTGATCTGGGGTGGCCTGCGCGCCCGCGACATGGATCTGTTTGATGAATTGGGCATTCTGGTTCAGCAGGAACACTACGGCGCGCACCGGATTGCTCCGGGACCGGAGATGGGCCGCCGCTTCGATGAATCGATCGGCGGGGTAATCCGTCGCGACCGCAACCATCCCAGCATCGTCATCTGGACCCTGCTCAACGAATCCGGAATGGCAGGAGATCCGGACGAAGTGCCGGTGTTCCAACATGCCGTGCAGTCACTGCCCTTTGTGAAGTTTCTGGATAACACCCGTTTCGTTTCGCTCAACAGCGGTGGATTCGACATGCAGTTCGGTCAGGCCTCAATAAGCAATCCTGGAGCGACAGACTGGCAGTTTCTGATGGGTGCCGAAGCGCCGGGAAAACCGGGTTATGGCAATTGGTGGCGAGACTTGGGCGCGATGTCCGGAAACCAGTTTGCAATCAAGGCAGACATGCATGTCTATCCGCTTGTTCCCTACACGGCGACCGAAGTCCGGCAAATGCGCAGACTCGGAGAGCGCGCCGAAGGACGCAAGGTCGTGATCTCCGAAATCGGCTCGGCCTGCGCCGTCAATCTGCCGCGTTTTGCCCGGCATTACGAGCAGATGGGCGCGGAATACGCGGAAGACGCCCGCTACTATCGCGGCAAGCTCGACCAGTTCATGGCCGACTGGAAAAAATGGGACCTTGGCAGGATCTGGACGACGCCCGAGGATTATTTCACCAACAGCGAGCGCAACATGGTCAAGCTGCGCCGCGTCGCCGGCAATGCCCTGCGCTCGAATCCGTTTCTCGCGGGCCATTACTTTTGCGCCCTCGTGGATTCCGATTTTAATGGCGTCGGCCTGCTCAACAACTTCCGCGAGTTCAAGCCCGGAGTCGTGGAACTCCAAACCGACCTCACCGTGCCCGTGCGCTGGTGCCTGTTTTCGGAACCTGCGAGCATCTTCAGCGGCGGGACGGTGAATCTCGAGGCTGTCCTCTCAAACTTCGATGCGCTGCGTGCGGGGCAATATCCGGTTCACGTCCAAGTCGTCGCGCCGGATGGACGACGTGTGATTGACGAGAAAATCACTCTCGACATCCCCGATCTGAAAGTGGCGGGCGAGCCGCCGCTGGTGCGGGAGGTGTTCTCACGCGATGTGCCGGTGAGCGGTCCGACGGGCGAGTACAAGTTTCTTGTCTCTTTTGAGCGAGGCGCGGCGGCCACGGGCGGTGAGATCGCGTTTAACGTTTTTGATTCCGCTGCCATGCCGCCGGTGGAGCGGGATGTCGTGCTGTGGGGTGATGACCCCGGCCTTGCTCAATGGTTGACGACCCGGAACATCCGCTTCCGGCCCTTTGGCGGACTGCCTTCAAGCCAGCGTGAGTTGATCCTCGTTGGAAACGGTGGGGGGGATTTGTCGGCCTTCCGCGAGTTGGCCAAATGCATGGCGCGCGGGTCTGCGGTCGTGTTTCTGTCCCCGGCGGTCTTTGCGCGGGGCGACCAGCCCCTTGGTTTCCTGCCCCTCGTCACCAAAGGCTGGCTGGCCAATATCAATGATGTCGTCGGTGGCTACTACCGGGGCGACACGTTTGCGCCAAACCATCCGGTCTTTGACGGCCTGCCGGATGGAGGCGTTTTGGATTACACGCTATTCCGAAACATCATCCCCCAAGGCGGCTTGGGTATCGCGGGGGCCCCCGCTCCAGACGACCTGATCGCCGCCGGCATCCGCGCCCAGATGGGCTATGCCTCGGTCATCCATGCGGCCGCCTACAACTTTGGCGCGGGCCGGTTCTTCTTCAACACGCTGCGCATCCGCGAAACCCTCGGGACCGATCCGGTCGCGGAACTCCTCCTGCGCAACATGCTCAACTACGCCGCCCGCGATCTCGACAAGCCGCCGGCGGAGTTGCCAGCGGATTTTCAGCAACAGCTCAAGGCGATCGGATACGAATAAAAAATAAACAAACCAATAAGGGGTTCCACTCAGATCTTCCAATGGCGGCGGTAGTCCGTGGGGGTATAGCCACTGGCCTTGCGGAACTCGCGCGCAAAAAAGTTTGAATCATCAAATCCGCACTCAAAGGCAATTTCGGTGACGGAGTTTTCCGAAGTGCGAAGGTGTTCGGACGCACGCTCGATGCGAAAATTCTTGAGGTAGGAAAGCGGGGTCTGTCCGGTTGCCTGATGGAACACCCGGTAAAACGTCCGTTCCGAGAGGCCGCAGGTGTTGGCCAATTCGCGAAGGCATATCCTCTCGCTGTAATTGGATTCAATGAGGCGGATGCTTTTGGCGACACGGGAGCACGCATCGGCGGAGATCGTCATTTCACTGCCCGCGTGGCGGCTAAGGAGAATGACAAGATGCTGGAAGTGTCCTGCCGCAAGATCCCTCCAGCCGGGGCGCTTTTCCGCCAACTCCCGCTCTATTTCTCCGACCAAAGCTGCCGCACCCGCAAAATGCTTCGGAATCAACCGCAGGCTTCGCACGGAGTTTCTTCCGGAGGTCTTCCCGTGGGCCAGAGCCGGAAACATCGCGGCAAACTCCCGGGTTCTGGCAATGGTCCACTTCCCGATCCCGATGGCTTTCGGATCAAACTGAAGCAGTGCCCAGTGTAGGTCCGGACCGGCCTCCACCTGACAGGGAATCGCAGGAGGGATGGAAAGGATGCTGCCAGTCAAGAGACTTTCGCGGTTTTTCTTGTGCATCAAGCGCCCGCTTCCCGAGAAGACCAGAATGATCGATGCCATCGGCCCGCGAAAGGAGTGCGTCTCCATCGTTCGGTCCATTCGGAACAGGCACAGAGGCTGTCCGACCGGGCTCGGGGAAAGCACGCGAGCGGCCTTTTGTTTTTTTTGGGGCATCGAGGAAACCTGGTGTTTTTGGGTCGAAAAATCAAGACCAAATACCTGGCAGGATTGTGCTATGTTTTGACAGCGGTGTCATGGTGCAATCTTAAGCATTGCATTTTAATTCTGACCAAGCGGCGATTACCGTCGAAAAAAACCAACCAAAGGAAGATCATATGAATACAAAAGCCCTCCTGTTCAGTGCCTTCTCATTTATCGCTTTTGCCTTCCAATCAGAAGCGGCGGTGCTTGTTGTGACCAACGGCGATTTCAGTAACTTGACTGGCCTCGCCGCCCAAGCTGACGGCTGGTATGCCGGGGTTCCCGCCGGGTGGACCGGCAATAACGCGAGCACTTATTCGGTCTATAAAACCAATTCGAACTACGTCGCCAATATCTCAACACTGTATGTACATTCCACGTTCACAACGTTATCTCAGGATGTTGGAGTTATCGATTTAGCTGGCGATGTAACCCTGACATTCGATCTTCCGGGCAGCTTCGGGTCCGGTAGCGTGGTCTATGCAGCAATCTATAATGCAGGCACTGGAAAGCTCATTACACTGAATTCTTTCTCCACGCTGGGAACCCATAAACTCGTGGCGTCGAATGTGGCCGCTGCCACTTCGATCAGGATCAGTTTCTGGTATGATGGAGCCGGCTCCCCGGCCTTGGACAACGTCTCGATTTCGGCTGTCGGCGTCCGGCAATAAAAGCTTCCAGTGTAAAACTCCGTGCTACCGCCCCGGAGAGTCGAACGGGATTTCCTATGAAAAAACGGTGCGCAGCCATCTTTCTCTGTCTGCTCCTGGTCTCACTGGCTGGGTTGGCCGAGCCCTACAAGGTCGCCGTCGACGACCTCAACCTCAACGCCCTGACCCAGGGCTACTGGGGTGCCCCGCAGGCGGGCAAATCGGTGACGGGGGAGCCCCTTTCGCTTGCCGGGCAGAAGTTTACCCGCGGTCTCGGCACGCACGCACCGGGTTCCTATGCGATCAACTTGCATGGCACGGCCCAGCGCTTTCATGCGTGGGTCGGGGTCAACGATGCCGCTCAAGGGGGGTCGGTGAACTTCAAACTCGTCGGGGATGGAAACGTCTTGTGGGAATCGGGCCCGATCCGCAGCGGGGAAAAACCACGGGAAGCAGGTGCCGATCTCACCGGCGTGCAGCGGCTGGAGCTTGTCGTCGGTGATGCCGGAGATGGAAACAATCTGGATCACGCGGTCTGGGCAGATGCTGTGATTGATGGAAACGGGGAAAAGCCGGAAGCCGTTCCGCACAGGCTCGATGCAAGCAATCCCCGGCCGATTCTTCCGGTGGGCCGCAACTCATGGGGCGGTGTCGGGGCGAACGGTGAGAAATTCACTGTGACCAGCCAGAGCATTGAGATCGATGGCAAACCCGTGGTGATCATGGCGGGCGAGATGCATCCCACGCGCACGGATGAGGCGGCTTGGGAGAAGTCGATTCTGAAAATGAAGGCCGGTGGCCTCAACACGGTTTCGTTTTATGTCATCTGGAGTCACATGGAGAAGGAGCCGGGCGAGTTCGATTTCACCGGCAACCGCGACATCCGCAGATTTGTCGGGCTGTGCAAGAAGCACGACATGTATGTCTGGCTGCGACCAGGACCCTTCGTGAATTCGGAGGTTCTGGCTGGCGGTTTACCCCAGTGGCTTTTCGGTGTTCCGGTTAAGGAGCGCAGCAACGATCCGGCCTACCTCGATTATGTGAAGCGCTACTACGACAAGGTGGGCGAACAATTGACGGGGATGATGTTCAAGGACGGCGGTCCGATCGTTGCCATCCAGTTGGAGAACGAATACGGGGCTGCGCCTGTAATTTGGGACTACCCGTTCCCCGGTGCCGGGCTCGGCAACAGCGGCACGGATGGGGAGGACCACATGATGAAGCTCAAGAAAATCGCGCAGGAGGCCGGGCTGGTCGCGCCGCTCTACACCGCTACCGGGTGGGGTGGATCGCCCGTGCCGGTGGGCGAGTTCCTCATCACCACGGGCGTCTATGCCTACCTCGGCGAAAGTCCTCCCACCGTGGCCTCCACCTTCAGCGATCTCTATGAACGACCGCCCGAATGGTATCAATACCCGTGGGCCTACGTTGAGTTGGGCGCGGGCTCTCCGGTGCAAGCCGCCTGGCGTCCGATCGTTCCGCCGGAAAGCGCAGAGGTCACCCTGCTGACCCGTGCGGCCTGCGGTGCTAGTGCGTTTTGCATGTATATCTACCACGGCGGAACCAATCCCTTCGGCACACGCGGCCCGCTCAATATGGAGCGAATGGTGCCGGCCATGACCTACGACTGGTCGGCGCCGATCGGTGAGTTCGGACAGCTCAAGGATTCTTACCGTTCCCTGCGTCCGCTACAGCACTTCCTCAGTGATTTTTCCGGGCTATTGACCCCCACTGTCACAGTCTGGCCTGGTCCACCCGTCGTCCCCGGCGATACCCACAGTCTGCGCTACATCGCGAGGGTTAATCCCGCGACCGGTGCCGGGTTTCTTTTCCTCAACAACTATCAGGACAAACTCAAGCTCCCCGACCGCAAGGGCGTGCGCATCGAACTGAAGCTGAGGAATGAAACCATCACCATCCCGGGGGATGCACGGGGCGTGGACCTCGCCTCAAATGCCATGGCTGTGCTGCCCTTTAATCTGGCGATAGATGGATCAATGTTGAAATACGCCACAGCCCAGTTGATGGCCGAAGTCAGTGACGGCACGAGCCGGGGCGTACAGAATATCCGCACTTGGGTGTTTTTCGCACCCAAGGGAATGGCCGCGCAGTATGTGTTTGATTCGGCCACGGTGAAGAACATTACCGGGGCAACGCCGATGGCGGCTGGCGGCACCACAATTGTTGCGGTGGCCGAACCTGGCACGGGGGCGGTGTTCGAAGTCACTCCCGTCCAAGGAACTCCATTCCGCATCCTGACCTTAACGCGCCAGCAAGCTGAACACTCATTTAAAGCCGATGATCTATGGGGTGCCCCGCGTGTGGTTTTGTCCGAGAACGATGTGATCGCCGACACCCAAATGCTCCGCGTGTCGCAGGTGGGCGATGGAAATCTCAGCTTTGCCCTCTATCCTGCTCCGGATGGAAAAGTCACCGGATCATCGGGTGCCTTCGCCGGCACGGCAGACGGGGTTTTCACCCGTTATGCCATCACATTGCCGAAGCAGGAGATCAAGGCGGAGATCAGCAAACCGGATGACGGCAAATTGCTGGTCAAAGTGTCGACGGCGGAGTTTGACAAAGTCAATGATGTCTTTCTGCGCGTCGAATACAACGGCGACCGTGGATGGGCCTTCATCGACAGCCACCTGGTGACCGACAACTTCAACAACGGCATGCCATGGGAATTGGGGTTGGGACGCTGGCGCGAAAGGCTGGCGACCGACGGCTTGTTCCTCCGCGTCGCCCCGTGGCATCAGGATGCAAGCAAAGTGCTCTTCGACGGCATCACGTTCAAACCCGTGGCCAATGCAAAGGAACCCGCCGCGATCAAATCGGCTGTGCTGGTTCCCGAATACGCGGAAGAGCTCCGCGTGCAATGAACCACATGCGCAATACCCCATTAGACAGACCGAGATTTTGAATCAAGTTTGGCGGGATTGTGCTAAAGAATGGCAGTCGTGGCGAGGCGGCGCGCGCGTATTCGGCTACAATGAGTTGAATATGAATAATTTCTCTTATCGAGACGGACGAAATACCACACTGTTGCGCCTGGAGGCACAGGATCAGGGGCTTGTTTTTGAATACGGACATGGTCCCGAACATTGCGATACACTTGGAGCGCGGGAAGCATGGGTTTTTGAACACGAAGGGCTCTATTATATGACCTATGACGGGGCCGGGCCGAACGGGTGGCTCGCCTGCCTGGCGACAAGCCGCGACCTCATCACGTGGGAACGGCATGGAACAATTCTTGATTTTGGACAGCCGGGAAGCCCGGATTCCGCAACCGCAACGTATGGCACGACCTTCCAGCATGGCGGCAAGTGGCACATGTTTTACCTCGGCGGCCCGAATGCCAGCCCGGCTCCGGATTACATCCCGATGTTTCCGTATCTGACGCTAAAGGCCGAGGCGGATTCTCCGCGCGGACCATGGCGCAAACGCTACGATATCACCCCATGGAAACCCGTGCCCGGAACGTATTACGCGGCTACGGCCAGCCCGGGGCGTATCCTCGAACATGGAGGGGAGTTTCTGCAATTCTTCAGCGCGTCCGTGAACCGAGACTTCGGACGCGGTTTCATCGAATGCAAGCGCACACTGGGCATCGCCCGCACAAAAGATCTTGATCGATCTTGGACGCTGGATCCGGAGCCGCTTGCTCCGCTTGATGACCAAATCGAAAACTCGGATCTGTACTACGAAGAGGCGAATGGCACATGGTTCCTTTTCACAAATCACATTGGCATTCTGCCCGAAGAGGCGGCGGTGCCTGAGGTGGCGGAGGCTGGCACGGAATATACGGATGCCGTGTTGGTCTATTGGACAAAAGATCCGAACCATTGGAACCCCGAGCATAAGGCCGTGGTGCTCGACGGACGGAACTGCACGTGGTCAAAGCAGTGCATCGGGCTGCCCGGTGTCGTGAAAGTGGGAAACCGTCTTGCCGTCCTTTACGATGCGCCCGGAGGAGCCAGCGTCAGTCACATGCGCCGAAGCATCGGACTGGCATGGCTCGACCTGCCGCTTGTCCCCCCATCCATGTCCTGAGAAACACTCATTCTATGAAAAAACACAAAACAACCGTCGCTGCCTATTATTTCCCCAACTATCACGTCGATCCGCGTAACGAGCGCGAACACGGCCCAGATTGGACAGAGTGGCAAATTCTGAAAGTGGCCCATCCGCGATTTCCCGGGCACGACCAGCCGCGCGTGCCGCTTTGGGGTTACGAGGATGAGGCCGATCCCCGGGTGATGGAAAAAAAAATCGCCGCCGCAGCGGACCATGGAGTCAATTGTTTCATCTTCGACTGGTATCACTACAATGATGGACCGTTTCTGGAGCGATGTCTTGAGCAGGGCTATCTGGGAGCCAACAACAACGACCGGGTCAAGTTTTGCTGCATGTGGGCGAACCATGACTGGGTCGATCTGTTTCCCGCGAAGTTCAGCGAGAATCCCTATGCAACAGCCAGACTGCTCTATCCGGGAGCGGTGACAGCCGATGCGTTTGATTTCATCATCGAGCGCATTGTCGAAAAGTATTTCAAGCATCCCTCCCACCTGATGGTCGATGGCTGTCCGTATTTTTCTATCTACGAACTCAGCAAGTTGGTCGCCGGATTTGGCGGTGTTCCGGAGACGATTGATGCTCTCCAGCGATTCCGCGCCGCCACCCGCAAGGCGGGGTTCCGGGATCTGCATCTCAACGCCATCGTCTGGGGCAACCCGATCCTTCCCGGCGAAACCAAGCCGGCCAACCCGGCGGAACTGATCAGCCAGCTCGGGTTCGACAGCTTTTCCTCCTATGTCTATGTGCATCACGGCTACCCGGCAAAGTTTCCTGCGACCGGCTATGACGAGCTGCGCGACGGCTATTTCAAATACTGGGAAAATGATCTGGGAAACTTTGATTTGCCCTACATTCCCAATGTGACGATGGGCTGGGATCCGAGTCCGCGTACGACGCAATCGGACAATAATTGCGATACCATCTATCCTTTTGGACCGGTCGTCATCGATGGCACACCCGCGGCTTTCAAAAAATCGCTGCTCATGACCCAGGAGCGCATGGAGAAACGTTCGGGAAAACAAATTCCGATGGTCACGATCAACGCTTGGAACGAATGGACGGAAGGTAGCTACCTTGAGCCTGACAATCGCTATGGCCTAGGTTATCTTGAAGTGATCCGCGAAGTTTTCGGAACATGATCAAAAAAATCACCGGACATAAAATGAAGACAATAAAAACATCCCTTGTGTTAAAATCAACGCGTGCTCTGCTCGATGCATGGAAAACCCCGGATGCGTCCTTCCGGGGCAAGCCGTTCTGGTGCTGGAACGGAAAGCTGAATAAGGGCGAACTCCTGCGGCAGTTGCCCGTGTTCAAAGAGATGGGCATGGGCGGTGTCTTCATGCACTCGCGCACGGGACTGGCCACTGAATACCTCGGGGACGAATGGTTCGAATTGGTAAACGCCTGCGCCGACGAAGCACAAAAACTCGGGATGGATGCCTGGCTTTATGATGAGGACCGCTGGCCCAGCGGCTCAGCTGGCGGGCTCGCCACCCGCGATGACCGCTACCGTATGAGATACCTGCGCCTGAAGATCCACCCGGAAAACACCGATTGGACAGCGTTCGAATGGCCGGATGCCGGCCATTTTGTTGCGGCATTTTCGGCGGAGGTGGACGGGCTGGATCTGGGGGATTATTCCGCGCTGGCCCATGGGGAAACTCCTGTGAAAGGGGCTCTATTGCTTTTTACATGGGAACTCATGGCTTCCCACTCGTTCTATAATGGCGGTTCCTATCTCGATACGATGAACCCCGAGGCCACGGAACATTTTCTCGCCATCACCCACGACCGCTATGCGAAAAAATGCGGCGAGCGAATCGGATCATCAATTCGCGGAATTTTCACCGATGAGCCGCATCACGGCTTTGTCATGTGCGACCATCACGGCCAGCCCGGACCGTCCGACACCGCATGGCTCACGCCGTGGACGCCCCGCCTCCCGGCGGAATTCCAGAAGGCGTTTGGCCACGATCTCATTGCTGTGCTTCCGGAGCTGTATCTTCGCAAAAACGGCGTCCGGATTTCGCGCGTAAAGTGGGAGTATATGGAATTAATCCAGTGCCTGTTTCTCGAAAACTGGGCGCGGCCAATGCGGGAACGCTGCCACCAGCTGGGCATGACACTTACCGGCCACGTCCTGCACGAGGATTCGCTCGGCGCACAGGCGGTTCCCTGCGGATCGATAATGCGGTATTACGAATTTCTCGACTACCCCGGCGTCGATGTGCTGGGCCTCGACAACCGGAATTTCTGGATCGTCAAGCAACTCGCCTCGGTCGGACGTCAGATGGGTAAACCCTGGATGCTTTCCGAACTCTACGGTTGCAGCGGATGGCAGATGGGGCTCGACGGACACAAACGCATTGGTGACTGGCAGGCCCTTTTCGGAATCAACATCCGCTGCCACCACCTGAGCTGGTATTCAATGGCTGGCGAATCCAAGCGCGACTACCCGGCGAGCATCTTCTTCCAATCCTCGTGGTATCGCGAGTATGCCCAGGTGGAGAACTATTTCAGCCGCCTTCATGTGCTCCTGCAAGCCGGCCGCCCGTGCTGTGACGTGCTGGTCATCAACCCGGTGGAAAGCGTCTGGGCCGGTATCTCCGCCGGTTGGGCGACATGGCTTCAGTCTGCCGATCCCGGAATGAGCGGGTTGGAAACCTCCTACCGCGATCTCTTCACATGGCTCGCGGCCGCGCAAATCGATTTTGATTACGGCGATGAAGACCATCTCGCGCGCCGGGGCCGCGTGGAGGGTCCCTTCTTGCACCTCGGCGAAATGCCGTACCGCACGGTGATTGTCAGCGGCCTGCAAACCCTGCGCGCTTCTACGCTGGAGCTGCTCCGCAACTTTCGTGAGGCGGGTGGAAATATCCTCTTCATCGGCGAGCCGCCCGCCTATGTGGATGCCCGCCCGTCCGGCGATGCCATTGCCTTCGCCTCGGCAGGCCGGGGAACGATTGAAGCGAATGCTGTCGCGACCGTCGCCGCCGTGCGTGGTTGCGGTGGCGCAGCCGAAGAGTGGGAGTGCGATGCGTCGGGCCTGCTTTGCCAGATCCGGCAGGTCGACGACGCACGCATCGCGGTTGTGATCAACCCCGACGAGCACCACGCCTTTGAAAACGTTCGCTTCCGCGCAAGGACCACCGGCCCGGTGACGGAACTTGACTGCCTGCGCGGCGAGAGGTTTTCGGTGCCGGGCGAAGCCCGTAAGGGGTGGATTGCATGGGAAAGTTCCTTCGGTCCGCTTCAGGAACGCGTGTTTCTGATTGGTGCTGCAGGGAGTGACGCGCCCCTGCGTCCGATGACGGCGTTTTCGGCGATGACACCAGTTCCCGGCCCGTTCGATTACGAACTGGATGAACCCAATCTCTGCGTACTGGATTTCGCAGCATGGCAAATTGATGGCGGCGCATGGCAGCCGGAAATTGAAATCCTGAAAATCGAGGAAGCGATCGCCGCCAATTATGGCGTGCCCGCACGTTCGGGTCAGATGGTGCAGCCCTGGGCCGCCAAGGCGGCGAAGGATGCCCCTTCGCGGCGTTTGGGTCTGCGTTTCCAAATGGAAGTCGTAACCTTGCCCGACCGAAGAGTCCACCTCCTGCTGGAGCAGCCGTTGAATTACCGTATCACGGTCAACGGCATGAACGTCGAAGTCCCGCCGCTGCCCGAATGGTTCATCGATCCTTGTTTCCTGCTGGTTCCGCTACCGCCCGGCGCATTGCGTACAGGGGGGAACGACATCCTGCTCGAGTGCGACTACCGGCAGGGGCATGACCTTGAGGCCGTCTATCTGGCCGGCACGTTCGGAGTGGAACTCGCTGGGCGCAAGACCCGCCTCATCCCGCTGCCCGAACAACTCCATGTCGGTGACATCTGCACTCAGGGGCTGCCGTTTTATTCCGGCAAAGTCCGCTACAAAATGACGGACGTCCGCAGTGGCCGGCTGGTTCTGCCTCAGGTGGCGGCCGCGTGCGTGAACTTTGTTTCTCCCGATGGATCGGCCAGACACGAAGTGCCATGGGCTCCATTTGACTGCCCGCTGGAGTTGGTTTCTAACGAGGGGATCATCGCCGAGCTGTGTCTGTCCCGCCGCAATACATTTGGTCCGCTGCACCTCGTGCCCATGAAACAGGCAGGGATCGGGCCCGATTCGTTCCGCACCACGGGCGAAACCTGGAGCGATCACTATCAACTCATCCCCGCCGGAATCCTCGCGGTTCCGGAAGTAAGGTGTTTCTAACTATGAACCATCAACCCTCACCACCGTCCGGCGCACGACTCCCCACCCTGACCAAGGCGGCATGGGGCGTCGGAGGCATAGTAGACAACCTTATGATGAACGGAGCGGCCATGCTGCTTCTTCCGATCTACAATATCGCCCTCGGCGTTAACCCGATCTGGCTGGGGTATGCCATGCTTTTGCCACGAATCATTGATGTGATTGCTGATCCGATGATCGGTAATTGGTCCGACAATGCAAGCACCCGCTGGGGCCGCCGCCGCCCGTTTATCGCCGCAGGCGGCCTCGTTGCCGCAATCGCATGCATCCTGCTCTGGATGCCGCCTCTTCATTGGGACAAAAACGGTCTGCTGGCTTACGCCGCCTTTTTCAGCACCGCCCTCTGTGCGGGTTACGCCCTTTTTTCGATCCCGTGGAGCGCACTGGGCTACGAACTGACAACTGACTTTCACGAGCGCACCCGGGTGATGGCATGGCGGCTTTATTTCGCCTACGCGGGCGGCTTGGCTCTGCCGTGGCTTTACAAGCTGGCCTTGATGCCCATCTTCAGTCCGCAGGACACCGGGGGCTTCCCCACCGAAGTGTATGGCGTCCGATGGGTTGCGGTCATGGTCGGGGCGGTCTGCCTCGCGGCGGCATGGATTCCCGCATGGTTCTGCCGTGAGCCGGTGCAATTGGTCAAGCAACCGCACACCGGTATGCGGGAGGCGCTGACACTCACATTCCGCAACGGTCCATTCCTGCTTCTGAGCGGAGTGGTGGTTGTCGTGATCAGCGGGCTTATCCTCTCCGGGCCATTTCTTCTCTACCTGAATATTTATTATGTCACGGGCGGAAATAAGGACCTTGCCGGCACGCTCGGCGGGTGGGGTGGAACACTCGGCCAAATCCTCGGGTTTGCCTCGACCCCGCTTCTCGTGGCCATGGCCACACGGCTCGGCAAAAAAAACGCCATGCTCATCGGCCAGGCAACGGCGATGGTCGGCTACGCGCTCAGTTGGGTTTGCATCACGCCCGCGATACCCTACCTGCAACTACTGCCCGCGATCCTGATCTTTCCCGGCCTCAATTCCGTCTGGTTGCTGAGCCAGTCGGTGATGGCCGACATTTGCGACATTGATGAATTGCACAGCGGGAAGCGGCGCGAAGGGATGTTCGGCGCGGCGATGGCCCTGATTTTCAAGTTCAGCATGGCATTTGCTCCGGTGTTGGTCGGCTACATGTTGTTCTGGTCCGGCTTTCGCGAAAATTTACCCGCCCAGACGGAATCAACGATTTTCGCCATGCGGATATTTTATGCCGGCATTCCCGTCGTCTGTCTTGCGATCTCCATTGTGCTGACCTCGCTTCTCCCGATCTCCGAGCGGAACGCTCACGAAGTGCGCCGCCTTCTCGATGAACGTAAAAAAAACCTTCCGTAAAAAACTTATGAAATCAAAACCCATCCTGCTCCTCACCATCCTGACTCTCTTACGGCCTGCGGAATCACTTCCCGCTACCAATCTCATTGAGAACAGTACCTTTCAAGGCAATGCCCAGGGCGCTGTTCCGGGGTGGGAAAAAATCCGCACGCCCATTCCAGGTTCACCCGTTGCAGCTGGCTTTATCAACGCTCCGGCGACCGCACTCTACATCCAGGATGCCGGCGGTTTGAAGCAGACGATCAAGGGTCTCAAAAAAGACCAAGCGTACCGCCTCACCTTCCGTGCATGGCGGAGGGGAGGGGACTGGTCACCCAAGCCCGCACTGTCAATCGGCGGAATCCCTCTGCCCATCACATGCGAAACCCTCCCCGCTTCCGCCGCCAGCCAGCCGGGCCAAAACCTTGAGATTTATTCTCTGGAACAGACCCTCCGTCCCGGCGAGGGCGATTTCGAGTTAAAGATTGAAGTCTTCGGCGATATCATCGGCCTTTCCCGCTACTCGGAACTCTGGCTTGACCACATCTCGCTCGAACCTGTGGAAGGATGGGTGAAGCTTTTGGATTATCCGGTGGAGACCACTGCATTCCGGGATCGAGCCATTCTGCGCGCCGGACGCCCGGAAACCATCGGCATCCAACTCTCGAACCCGTGCAATGCCCCGCTCTCAGTAAAGGTGAAACTGATCGCCCCGGCAGGAGTCAAGGTTCTCGATCCGATCAAACACAAGGTCTCCGCCTGGACGAGGCGGGATATCTACGCCCCGTTCATCGCAGCCTACGGGGTGCCACGCAAGGTGCCGGAGAAAAATCCCTCGGCGACCCTCACATGGCAGGTTCAGGCAGAAAAACCCGGCGATTACGTTTTTCAATTCAAAGTGGAAGGCAAGCGGATCGCGCCCGTGACGGTCAAGCTGGATGGCACGTTTGAACCCGCGCTGGAAAATGTTGCGAAGGCCGGTGCAGTCCCTCCACCCGTAAAGGCCGACACGGGCGACATCAAGGTGGGCGCGATGTTCTATCCCGGCTGGATGCCCGGCACGGGGTGGGGCTGGAGCCTGCTGGATCCCTATCCAAACCGCAAACCTGCCCTCGGTTATTACGACGATACCGATGTGAAGGTTATGGATTGGCAAATCAAATGGGCACTCGAACACGGTGTCAGCTTCTTCAATTTCTGCTGGTATCGGGATGCTGGAAACGAGGGCAAGCCGGTGGTGACCTGGCTGAACGAAACGCTGGATAACGGCCTTCTCAAATCAGCCTTCATCGACCAGTTCGAGTTCGCCATCACATGGGAAAACCACAACCGCGGCGGCATCTCCTCGAAAGAAGACCTGCTGGGAAACCTCCTCCCTTTCTGGATCGAGCATTACTTCAGCCACCCGAGTTATCTGACCTTTGACGGGAAACCCGTCCTTTTCATCTATTCGATGGATGTGTTTATGGCCCAGCTTGGAGGCATCGGAAATGTCCGCACGGCCTTGGAGGCCATGCGCGAGCAATGCCGCAATGCCGGGCTCAAGGGGCTGATCGTGGCCGGCGAATGCCGGAGTGATGATCGGGCGGTTTTCGAGCGGTTTCAGCAAATGGGGATGGGGTTGGATGCCTCATGGTCCTACGGCATGGAGAAGCCCGCCGGCCTTCGCCTTCGCCATGCATGGAATTTGCTGCCGGATATTGCGACCATCACGATGGGTTGGGACCCGCGCCCGTGGCAGGAATATATCGGCTACTGGTGGACCTCGTATTGGCAGCGCACGCCGGCGGAATTCCGTGAAGTGGCCGAAGAAACCCGCAAAATCATGGAGTCCTGGCCGGAGGACAGCATCGCGCGGCACATCGTGCAGTTGGACAATTGGAACGAATGGGGCGAGGGCCACTACGTCGCACCATCCCGCGAACATGGCTTCGGCTACCTCGAAGCCATCCGCCAAACCTTCGCGCCAAACTCCCCCAAGCCGGTGAATCTGCTCCCCGAGGATATTGGTATGGGCCCCTGTGAAGAATCGTACAACCGCTGGCTGGAGGCTCAGAAACAAATTCTGGATAAGAAGAAGGAATAACCGCTTCGAAAGAAATCTCAGTATGAAATCAACAACTGTTTATCGCATGCACAAGCTCCTTCTTTCCATCGCCATGGGCGCAGGCATTTCATCAAGTGCTCTGGCGGCGGAAACTCCTGCGAATGCCTCCAGTGCCGAGTTGCTGGTGCTGATGAGCGGCAGTGGCAAGATTGAGCGATACGACGCAGAGGGCAAGCACCTCGGCACGGTCAGCGACCTCTCCTCATCTGGATATGCACCCGGCGGCATGGCTTTAGGTCCTGATGGCAACCTCTACGTTTCCACCGGTGCGGTCGGCGGCATGGGAGCGGTGCGCCGCTATGACGGTCGGACGGGGAAGTTTCTCGATGATTTTGTGCCGGCACGACCGGCCGACCAGCCCGGTGCCCTGCTGCGAGCTACTGGCCTGGCCTGGCACAATGGCGACTTGTTTGTGGTCAGTTGCGGCAATGGCAAAGTCTTGAGGTATGACGGGACGACCGGTTCATTCAAGGGCGTGTTCGCCAAAGGTTCGCCGGGCGCGCTGACACAGATCGCGTTTCATGGTGACAAGCTGTTCGTGGCCGACTACACAGCCTTTGGCGTGCGGAAGTTCGATGCGCAGACGGGCGCGGATGAAGGCTTTGCCGTGCAGCTCAACGAGTTCAGGCCGTGGGGTGTGGCCTTTGACCAGAAAGGCCGGCTCTACTGGAGCGGCAACACCGGAGACATCCGGAGATTCGACGGAACGTCGGACGCCGCCTGGGCGGGCTTCCCAGGCGATCCGCACTCTCCCATCTGGCTGGAATGCGGCCCGGACGGCAACATCTACTGCGCGAGCCTTCTGGGTAACGCGGTGACCGTCTGGAATTCAGCCGACGGCAAACTTCTGCGACGGATCGAAGGGCCGGAGATGACGGCACCCATCGCGCTCGCCTTCACGACCCACCCGGTTCCGCAGGACATGAAGCCTTCCTCGGCTGTGCTGGAAGGCCGTTTCGGACGGGCCGAGATCAACACCGAATACCCGGGTCTCACCGCGCTGACCCTCCGCACGGCAGATGGCCGATTGGACTCCCAATCCCTCCTCGCCACCGCCAGTCGGAAGGCGGCTTGGGCGGTGGGCGCCTACACCTATGTTGATGTCGAGGAGGGCCGCCGGATGGAAAGCCGGAATTCGAAACCCGAATCGGTGGAGGTAAAACCGGATCATGTCACGTTCCGCGGCATCAAACTGAACGTTCCGGACGGCTTTGCGCCGCTGGCCAGCGAGGACTGGGATCTGCGCGTCGAGGGCGACGATCTGGTGTGGAAAGTGACGCGTACCTGGCTTACGACCACACGAATCCATCGCAGCGGAATGCCGGCGCTCTTCATGGGCTTCCACGCGCCCTTTGTTAAGAACAGCACGGTGTCCACCTATTGGTATGACCCGGACTACATTGCGGGCAGGTTCGATCCGATTTACGATTTGCCACAACAGAACGGCTCGTTTCATCCCCGAAGCAACAAGACCTTCATCCGCGACGAGGATCCGTGGGCTGTGTTCAAGCTATGGTCGAACTGGCAAAACAAGGCCGACCTGCGCCTGGCGGCCAAGGGAGGCTATCTGTATCGGGGCGGCGGATTCTGCTGGCTGAACGAGCTCGGCGCCTGCATCGGCGATGCCAACTGGCAGCGGCGGCAGGTCGGGCAGGTCGAAACGTGCGAACTGCGCATCGGCTCGATCGACAAGACCCAGACCGGTTACCAAATGCAAGTGACGCTGCCTGACAAGGAACTGGAGCAAACCTTCACCGGGTTTTATTCTTCCCTGCTCAACGGCGGCGCGGTGGCCGAGCACGAGACCTACGCATTCGGCAACGAGAGCGACGGCTACATGACCGGCTCGATCATCGCCCCCATGATCGCCTCGGCGGTGGCGGCGGGAGTGCCCGCCAAGGGCCAGCTTTCCAAGCGTCCGTTCACGGTGCTTGATGCTCTGCGCCAGGATCTCGATGCGATCTATTCGACGGTCAACGCCAAGGGGCTGGAAAGTTACGCCTACAACCGGGCAGGGAATTTCCTAATGATGAATCTGGAAGCGATTGACGCCGCCAAGGACTACCTGCTTCACACGGGCGACCTCCCGTTTGTCCAGACCAACATCGGCCGGATGGAGCGGCAGATGGAGTATTTCACCTCGAAACTAAACGCCGATGGACTTTATTTTCAGGCCAAGGTTGAGGGGCAGCCGAATTGGTATTATGACGTGCTCCACCACAACGGAATTTCGGCGTTCATCAATTCGCAACTTTACCGCACGCTGGGATCGTTGGCGGAAATTGAACACGCCCTCGGCCGCGAAGCCCAGGCCGGGGAATATCGCGCCATCGCCGCCCGGCTGAAGGATGGCTTCAACAAAGTTCTGTGGCGCGAGAACCTGCCAGGCGGCCCGCGCTATGTGGACTGGATTACGGCGGAGGGCAAGGAGATCACCTACTTCTGCGATCTCTGCCAGTATCCGCCGGTGGCATACGGCATCGCCAGCCCGGAACAGGCGAAGAAGCTGCTGGCCACGGCGGACAAGCGCCTCGCGGAGTTGGCCGGGCTCGGCTATCAGGGATATGGCACACCGACGGCGCTCTGGCCGATCCCGGACGAGTTGTGCGCCTATGATTGGCAAAAGAACACCTCCAATCCCTTTGGCTTTTACTTCAACGGCGGGCACTTGCTAAACTCCACTTATTACGAGCTGATGGCCCGCGCTGTGGCGGGCGATAGGCAGGGGCTTTACAACCGCCTGGGCAAGTTCGCCGCGCTGATCCGCAAGAACGGCGCCGCCGGCAGCAACTGGGTGGACTGGCAGGGCAATCCGGGCTTTGCCGGAATCCATGACATCACGGAGCCTTATCTCGCTGACATGATTCACGTGACATCCGCTGTGACTGAAGGATTGCTCGGTATCCATCCGACGTGGGATCGCCTCGAAGTCAAACCCTGCCTGCCGGATGGCTGGCAGGATGCGTCAGCCGTGGTGATCTACAAGGGGAAACCCTGCAAGGTGACGATCAATAATGGTAAGACCACCATCACAACCCCGTAAATGACATATCCAGATAAATGAAAATTTTCCGAATGATACAAATCTCTCTGCCAACGTTGGGGCTGGGCTTGCTCTGGACGCTTCCCACCCGCGCCGATATCCTTCTCGTTGAGGGCAGGCATTTCATCAAGTGCTCTGGCTGCGGATCGGGTCGCAAACTTCCAATTAACAAATCTGCGCTGTGAACACCTAGTGAATCCTCTTGGCGTGGATGTGGCGAGCCCTCGTTTGTCGTGGGTGCTATCCGATGCACGTCCGGGGGGGTAGTAATACGAAATTAACTTAACTAGTAGCGTTTAAGGCACTCAGAATCCAGCCGAACCCGGTCAGTGCGCGGATGATTTCATAGATCCATTGATACTGAATCCGGTGCACGGCCCGTGGTTTTGAGCCGATCTTGCACCACTGGCGGCGGATTACCGGTTGCAGACCGAGGCGAGCTTCGTCTTCGGCCCAGATTTCGATCTGCTTGCCGGGATGCTCTTTGCGGAGCTGCTCGATCCGTTCCTGAAGTTTTTTTTAAAGGCTTCCTGTTCTTCGGGAGAAGCCGACCGGTCGTGTCGGCGGCGGGGAACTTGCAACGACCAGCCCAGCCGGGTCAGGTAATGCCAGCCGGTAACTGCACTGACCGGATGGTTGAGCTCCTGAGCTATCCAGTGTGCCACTTTCGGCCCGCTCCACAGACCGTGATCCGGAGGATCGGCCTCCAAAGCGCGCTGAAGAGATTCCTGCTGTTGATCAGTGAGAACCGGAAGCTTTCCGTTTTTTCTACGCTCATCCAGTAGTCCATTAACCGGATCAGCGTTGTAACGACGCACCAGTTTGCGGATCCAGTCGGCGGTAAACCCCATCAGGTCGGCGACTTCGGTGCAGGTATAGTTTTTGTCTGAGCGCGAAAGCAGCCAGAGGGTTTGCCAGTGACTGCGTTCGACGAGATCATCGCATTTCAAAAAGCGCGCTTTGATCTGTGCAGAGGTGAGGTGTGCTTCCAAAGGAATACATCTTTTCATGCTCCGAAGTATAGAGCATGCGTCCGCGATATTCAATATTAATCAAGTTAATTTCGTATAAATCCGCGTATCGCGTGCTGGGCGAAAATGTCAAAATTCAAGGACTGACCCCACACCCTGACCCCGCACCCCACATTCGTGTTGAGTATGTGTCAAAGGCCTCTGCGGTAC
>CAYNOR010000024.1:21728-30874 GCA_964398915.1 uncultured Verrucomicrobiota bacterium | reverse complement strand
TCGCCGAGACGCGCGAGATCCCGCTTAAATCCGGCGAACAGACCACTGCGATCAAAGAACTGCCACCCGCCAGCCATGCCCGTGTGGTGTTCGCCCTCACCACACCCGGGGCCGCCAAGCCCAGCCCGGTGCTGAGCCGGATGAAACTCACCGCCAAACCCGAATGACCGCACAGGAGTACGGAAAAAGGGAAGTTTTAAGCCTTGAAGAAATATTCTCTCAATACGATTGGCCTCACCCAGTTTGGCCCTCAGGTTCAGTGCGCGGGATATTTTCAGTTTTCGCGTGCGACCGAAATCCGATACCGGCTTAAGCTTCACCATCTGGTTTTGATGGAGTCCGGCCAGCTGGATGCGATCACTCCCGACGGCCCGGTCTGTGCCCACGCCCACGATTTGATCTGCTTCCGCCCCGCTCCTATAAAAACGGGTTACCGTGTAGCACCCGGAACCAGTTTCTACCAAGTGGCTGTGCAGTTTTCTCCGGAGCCCCTCCACCTGCTCACGCCCGAGTTGCCCGAGCTCGGTCCTTTGCCGGTTCTCACCCCGACGGACGGTGCGTTCGGGGAGTTCTTGCAGCTTTTCGAGTCGATCTGTGTCGAACTTCCCCAAGCCGGCTCCCGCCACCACTTTCGTATACAGGCCGACATCTACCGCCTGCTCGCCCTGTTGGCTTCGACCGTTGCGACCTCCGCCGCGATCCCTGCGCCCCTGGACGCCTGGGAGCACATCCGGCTTCGCGTCTCCTCGACTGATGGCGGAGAACTCTCTTCCGACGAGTTGGCCAGCGAGATCGGTGTTTCGCGCGCGCATTTTCTTCGCGTTTTCAAACAGCGCTTCGGAAAAAATCCGGCTCTCTGCCGTATGCATGCGCGCCTGGGTGAGGCGATCCGGCGGCTCCGCGAAACCAACGACTCGATCAAGGCCATCTCCTACCGCCTCGGCTTCGACGGTGCCAAAGGCCTGACCCGCGCCATGAAAAAGCACCTCAACCTCACCGCTTCGCAGATCCGCGAGGCGGAGCCGCATGCGACGACTCCCAGCGGCCTTCTGCGCGCCAACCAACACATCCTGCCGCCGGGCGACACCGTGGACCTCCTCATGACCCGCTTCGAGGTCAACGAGCGCGAGCTGTGAGAGGCCCAAACGCATGAGACTTTGAGCCCCTAAAATCCAGATTGGCACCCGGCTTTTTCTTGCGGTGCAGGGAATTTGTGGGGTACAACCCCTCGTGCATCCACAAGTGAAAAAACCAACAGAAAACCAGAAGGGAACGTTTCTTCTATGAAAATCAAATCCATCCTCCTCACCGTCTTCGCGGCCTCGGTTCTTGCCGTTGGCTTCGCCCCGGCCAATGTGCTCGTGATCTACAATGGCGGCACCACGCTCGGCCACTTCACAGACGCCGGAACTCTGATTCAAAACATAGCAACCAACCTGGTTGGATCGTCTGCAGTCACAACCGACTCCTCGGGAAATGTCTATGTGGGCACCGGCGGGCAGGTTCGCATGTATAACATCGCGACCGGCAATTTTGTCCGTGATATTCTCCCTGGCGGCTACACGACCGTTTCCGGGCTCACCTTCAATCCGGCAAACCCAATCCAGTTGATTGTCTTGGCTTCTTATGGTGACAACTCGCAATTGGGAATTTGGTCGACCGGCAGCACGGGCTCTAGTGTTACTGCGCTTAATGGCCTTGGAAACGGATACACGGGGCTTTACTACACCGACGCCATTCGTGATGTGGCGGGTCAGGCTATCTATGCCGGGACAACAGCGGCAGGGGGGTTGATACAAGCGTTTAACAGTTCTACATTGGCACATATCGGGAATGCGCGTGATCGCTTAGGAACAACCGGTGGCGTCACCGGCACGGCTTCTAATCTGTTCTATGTGAGTTCGTCCGGCGGACATGTCGAGAATCAGACATTAGGCGCCAATATTATTACAGGCCTCAAGGATCCAAGGGGAATTGCGAGCGATGGCGCTACCCTTTGGCTTGCCCAGACTGGCAACGACGCGGTGGGTCATTACAATGTCGCAGGCGGTCTTATTGGGTCGTTCCGCTTAACCGGTCCTACCGCCATAGCCTATGCGGAAACCAAAGATACAAAACGATCGTCAAAATAATGATCAATCTAACCTATGATAAATTGAGTTATTTCGCGGCTGACCGCCGTGTCTGGTTGCGTGCCGGCGAAATCCATTATTTCCGCACACCCCGCGCCGAATGGCGGCATCGGCTGGAGGAACTCAAAGCCTCCGGCATGAACACCGTGGCCACCTACATGCCTTGGTTCTTCCACGAACCGGAGCCGGGCGTGTTTGATTTTGAAACCGGACAGCATGCGCTCGGTGAATACCTCGATCTCGCCAATGAACTGGGGCTCTGGGTGATTGCGCGGCCCGGGCCTTACCAGTATTCCGAGCTGAATTACGGCGGCATTCCTCCCTGGTTTTTCCAGCTATATCCCGAGGCGGGGCTAACCCAGCCGGACGGCACGATCAACAATGCCAACGCCTCGTATCTGCATCCGGCATTTCTGGAACGTACCCGCCAGTGGTTCGATCAAATCATTCCGCTCGTCGCGCAGAGGCAAACCACCCGCGGTGGAGCCGTTGCGCAGGTACAGATTTGCAATGAGATCATGCTGGTGCCCCTCTGCACCCAGGGCGGCTATGACTACAACATCGAGATGATGGGCTATGGACGCGAGTCCGGCCGCTGGCCTGATTTTCTAAAGGAAAAATACGGCTCGCTGGCCGCGTTGAATGCGGCGGCAGGCAAACAATTCGGGACATGGGCGGAAGTGAAACCCGGATACAAACCCGCCTCGGGGGCTTTCGGCGACCGGCGTCTGGTGCGCGACTATCAGGAATGTTATTTCACCGCGATGGGTGAATACGTTGCCATGCTCGGCGGGTGGATGCGTGATCGCGGCGTGGATGTTCCACTGGTGCATAACATGCCCGGGCCGGTCTTCGTCGCCGGTTTTGAAAAAATGATTACACGTATGGGCGAAGGATTTATTTGCGGCAGCGATAATTATTTCAATCTCGGCATGGATTGGGATCAGAACCATCCAACGCCGAAATACGCCGCCAAGATGAAATTCACCATGGCCATGCTGGAGCATTACGGCTGGCCGGCCTCGGTTTTCGAATTACCCGGCAGCAGCATCACTGATTTTCCGCCGGTTTTAACCAACGACATGGACTGCTGTTACCGCCTCAATCTGGCCTACGGGATGAAGGGCTTTAACATTTATATTTTCGCAGCCGGATATAATCCTGACCAGGTCTGCGGGCTCATCAGCGACCGCTACGAATGGGAAACCTCTGCGCTCAATGCGGATGGTCAGCGAACCCCGACCTTCGCCATGGTGCAAAAGTTCAATGCGCTCCTGGATCGCCATGCCTGGCTGCTCGAATCCCGTATGGCAGGCGATTGTGCGATTGGCATCGTCCGCGAATATGGCCGCTCGGAATTTCATTCCCGCGACCGCTCGCCCGGATTGACTTTCACAAATTATGATGCGTTCCACTACATGCGGGATGCACTCATCCATACCGCCCAATGCGCCAGCCTGTCGCCGGTTATGGCGGATGTCAGTTCAGATGCCTTACTGGAAGATGTCACGAAACCTCTGATGCTCGGCACCTCGCCGTGTCTGGCCTGGGACATCCAGAAACGCCTCGTACGTTTCCTCGAAGCCGGGGGCAGGCTGCTCTTCGGCCCCATGGTTCCCGTGATGGATGACGACTTCAATCCCTGCACGGTGCTGGCGGATTATCTCGGTGCCGGTGCGGCGCAACCCTTCCGTCCGCCTGCCCAACGAATACATGCCTTCGGAGTTGAGCACGTCTGGATGAATGCCGGGCTGTTCACATCCTCAACTCCGGTTGGGGCGCAGACGGTAGCGCACGAGGTGTTCAGTGGCACAACACTCGGCTGGCTTAAGCGTCTTCCGGGCGGCGGTGCGGCGGCGTGGTTTGGCGGGGCTTGGCGCATGGGTATGCGCGAACACACCGCCATGCTGTGCGGGGCCATGACATTGCTCGGCCTCGATGAACCGCTGGTCGAATGCGACAACCGCAGCCTGTGGACAACCCTCCGCACCGATGGTAAAAAATCGATGCTGTTTGTCTATAATGGATTTACCCAGCCGCTCTCAGCAAACCTTCGTTTCCGCGATCCGGCCACAGAGAAATGGGTAGAGTGCGGCAAAGTAGAAGTTCCGTCAGCATCCGTGCTCCTCTGGCACAATGGACAGAAAGTGAGTTGTTAAGTATGAACCAAAAACCAGAAATTCGTCCGGAGGATCGCGTTCCGGTATCCCAGAAAATTGCATGGGGAATCGGCGGCGCGGCGGACTATATGATTCCCAATGTGCTTAGTGCACTGGCCATGCCTATTTTTAACGTAGCACTCGGACTCAATGCCGTGCTCGTGGGTCTGGCGCTGTCGATCCCGCGGCTTCTCGATGCCTTTGGCGATCCGCTTGTCGGCCACCTTTCGGACAACACTCGGTCGCGCTGGGGACGCAGGCGTCCGTGGATTTTTGTCGGCACCCTGCTGGCTGCCAGCACAACGGTTCTGACGTGGCTGCCGTCCCCGGAGTGGGGGCAGTCAATGCTGTTCGTCTGGCTGCTGTTTTTTGCGATCATGAATCTGGCGGTGGCCTACCCGATTTTTTCGATTCCCTACAACACGCTGGGGCTGGAAATGACGCCCGACTCCCACGAGCGCACCAAGGTTCTCACCTGGCGGTTCTATGCGGCACAATCTGTGGGTCTGAGCGCGCCCTGGCTTTACTGGCTGGCCCTGCGTCCGGTTTTCGGCGGCAATGAGGTGGTGGGCGTGAGGTGGGTGGCGGCGGCCGTGGCGGTCGTGATCCTGATTGCCGGACTCAGCCCCGCGCTCTTCACCCGCGAGCGTCAGGTTGGCCCTCGGAAGGAGGGCTTGAAATTTTGGGCCTCCTTCAAATCGACATGGAGCAACAGCCCGTTCCGCACACTGGTTGTTTCCAACCTGCTCCTCAAGATCGGGCTTTACATGGCGGGTTCGTATTCGTTCTACATCACGCTGTTTTATGTCTGCCGGGGAGATAAGGTCATGACCGGGGTGATTGCGGGGTTGGTGGGAACCATGCTGACGATTCTAGGGATTCCCGCGATGCCGATTGCCACCTGGGTTTCGGGGCGGCTGGGAAAAAAGAACACGACTGCGCTGGCGCTGGCCGTGGCCGCGCTGGCACATGCCTCGATGTGGTGGACGATCACTCCCTCTGCGCCGTATTTGCAGCTGATCTCGTATTTTGTGGCGGGGATCACCCTCAACATGTGCTGGGTGCTCATCGGCTCAATGGTGGGCGACATCTGCGAGGAGGATGAAGTGGCCACCGGTCACCGCCGCGAAGGCATGTATTGGTCAGCCTTCCTGTTCAGCGACAAGGTGGCCATGTCCCTGATGACCCTGCTCACCGGCGTGCTGTTGAAAGTGTGCGGGTTTGTGGAAGGACAGGAGCCCACCGAGCAAACGGTCACTTGGCTGAGGGTGCTCTTTGTGGTCTTGCAATCCGGCGGGTTACTGGCGGGCGCTTTGTTCATGATGAGATTTCCCATAACCCGTGAACGGGCAGCCGAGACGCGAAGACTGCTTTCAGAACGTAATCAAAATCGGTAGGTTGTGCAAAATTCAAGCCGCTCCGTAAGACATAAATATACTTATCGACTGAAGAGGAATGGGCCAATGGAACGAATAGAACAGCTTGATGAGAATCCTATCATAAAGCCTAAAAGAGTCCGTGATCTCAGTTTATTGGAGTGGACGATGAGGGGCTGGCATCCGAATTTCTGGAAGGCGCAGGTCGCCATGGAAACCGGGATGCCTCTGCCTCCGGAAACGAAACGGCTGCCCTGTCATGTGCCGTGCTCGGTACAGCGGGTGTTGCGCGATGCCGGCATCCTTCCTGATTGGAATGTGGCACTCAATTCCCGCGCTTGCGAATGGGTGGAGAACCGTCACTGGTCGTTCGAAACGGTCCTTCCGGCTGAATGGTCTGCGGAACCAGGAACCAAGGGATTATGCTTTGACGGATTGGATGGCACCGGCGTCGTCCTGCTCAACCGTCAGGAAATCGGTTCGTTTTCCAATGCATTCCGCCCTCACCGGTTCGATGTGACCCGCCTGCTCGTCGAAGGCGAAAATCAACTCGCCATCGTCTTCACCGAACAGCCGCGCTACCTCGGTCAGGTGCATTACACCTCGCAGATCCGCGATTGGAAGCCGCGCTTCAACTATGTCTGGGACTGGACGCCGCGCCTCGTGCAGATCGGCATCTGGGATGCCGTGCGACTGGAAGTTGAGGAGGCCGTCTGTCTGCAATCGCTACGGTTCACATCCAGCTATGATTGCGTTTCAAAAACCGGCAGCGTACGCGTGTTCGCCAGACACAACGGCAAGTCCATACGCGTGTCCGTTCGGGATGGTGATGAGATGATTGCCAGCGGAACGGGGGAACAGCTTGCCAGAGTACCCGTCTCGCCGTGGCAGCCGAATCTCTCCGGCGCACAGAAACTCTACACCGTGCGCGTCGAGGTGCTCGATGAAAACGGACGGGTCGCGGATGCCCGTGAAGAACGAACCGGCTTCAAGCAGATCGAGTGGAAGCCCTGCTCCGGAGCGCCGGCGGGGGCCTATCCATGGATTTGCTGCGTCAATGGCACCGACACGTTTTTGCAGGGAGTGAACTGGACGCCGATCCGTCCGAATTTTGCCGATGTGACCGAGGCCGACTACCGGGTGCGCCTGGATGCCTATCGCGAGATGGGTGTGAATGTCCTGCGTGTGTGGGGAGGGGCCTGCATGGAGCGTGAGGTTTTCTATCGCCTGTGCGACGAGATGGGGTTTCTCGTCTGGCAGGAATTTCCGTTCAGTTCCTCCGGACTCGAAAACTGGGCGCCGGAAGATCCGGACATCATCGCCGAAGCCTTCCGCATTGCGGAAACCTATATCGCGCGGCGTCAGCACCATGCCTGCCTGCTGCTCTGGTGCGGCGGCAACGAACTTCAGGGCGGCATGGACGGAAGCAAATCGGGCGTGGGCATTCCGATTCCTCCCGATCATCCCATGTCGGTCGCACTGCGGACGGTTGTCGAAGCCATGGATTCCGGCCGACGCTTCCTTGAAGCCTCTTCGAGCGGTCCGCGCTTCGGGGCGGATCCTGCAGAGATCGGCAGGGGCCTGCACCACGATGTCCATGGCCCCTGGAACGAACCCTCGCCGGGATGGTGGATGGACTACTGGCCGAAGGACGATGCCCTGTTCCGCTCCGAGGCCGGCATGACCGGAGCGTCGCCCGTGGATGTGCTGAAATACTATGCCGGGCCGCTGAACCCGCTACCGGGGGATGCGGGCAATCCCTTGTGGTGCCATGTCGCGCATTGGTGGATCCAATGGAAAGATTACCTCGCGGCGGGTGGTGCACCGGACGACTTGGAGGCCTTCGTTGCGTGGAGTCAGCATCTCCAGGCCGACTACATCGGCTTTGCCGCAAAACGCACCAAGCAGCGCTTCCCCGCCTGCGGCGGATTCATCGTCTGGATGGGACATGACAGCTTCCCATGTCCTTCTAACACGGCCGTGCTCGATTTCCATGGACGCATGAAACCCGCCGCCTTGGCCTTACGCGATGTGTTCCGCACGCCCTGAGCCGGTGCCGGAAGAACTCTGCGCCGGAGGGCTCAACGTGTTCGCCGGCGGTAATGGCCGGGCGTCTCGCCGGTTTCGCGGCGGAAGGCCCGGGTGAAGCAAGGTAGCGATCCAAACCCGCTCAGGTTGCTTATTCTCTTCATGGGGTAGTTGCTTTGCGACAGGAGCCGCTGGGCCTGTTCCATCTTCACGCGCAGGAGCTCTTCGTTAAGCGTGCACCCCATGCAGGCCTTGAAACGCCGCTCCAGTGTTCTGCGGCACATGCCGACATGATCCGACACGTGCTCTACAGCAAGGCCTTTGCAGGCGAACTGCCGGATCAGGCGGACCGCCTTCGCAATCTGGGAATCGGCGATTGCCAGCACATCCGTGGATTCCCGCACCAAAACTTCTTTCGGTGCTACCCGGATCGTCACATTCCTCTTTCGGCCATTCGCCATCATTCGCGCGAGAAATGCGGCGGACTCGTAACCAATGCGCTGGGCATCGAGGTCGATGCTCGACAGACAGGGCCAGGCGACGGAGCAGATAACCGAGTCGTTGTCGATGCCAAGGACGGCAATCTGGTCGGGAACCACAAGACCCATCTGACGACAGGTCTCCAGCAGAGTCAGCGCTTCAAGATCATTTGCGCACAGGATACCTGCCGGTTTGGGCAGAGCCTTCAGCCATTTGACGATCTCCGCCTGAAGGCGCAATTGGTTAAGAGGTGTATGGAGCGTTGTGTCCGGATCGGAATAGACATGACAGGTGTGGCCCAGGCTTGCAAGACAGGTTATGAACGCCCTCCGGCGAAGCACGATCCACCATTGGTCCTGGCGGGCGAAAAAGCCCAGGTGTTTGAGTCCGAGACCCAGCAGATGGTCGGCGGCCATGCGAACCAAGGCTTCCTCGTCGACCGTGACATGCGTTTTACAGGTGATGGGGTTGCCATACATCTCGACGAAGGGCAGCCCTGTGGCCTGAAGCCGCCGCGCCATAGCGGGGTCGCGAATCCTGGAGATGACGCCGTCAATATGCTGCAGGTTCAGCGTTCGCAAGGACAGTTCGTCAAGCCCCTGCTCCTCAAAAGAAAAAAGCCACGGTCCATTTTCGCGGGCGTAACGGCCGATGCCCTCAATCAGTTGCCGACCGTAAACCCTGGAGGTCTCTATCAGCAGAAGAATCCGCGGTACATGAAGCTTTCCTTTCATCGATAACCCGACAATAAAGAAAGTGTCGCAAAAAGGAAAAACAAAAACGCAAAAGGTATTATGAATAGACGTACACTTATGTCGTAATATGCGCACCACGCATTATAACACCCGCTTGTCTGTACTAGGTTGTGCCGACTATAGGGCGGTCAATTAACAGGAGATCAAGAATGAAAAGAAGATGTAAAGAAAGTCTCGTTTTAGCTGTGCTTGCCGGTGCTTGTACGTTCGCTGCGG
>CAYNOR010000024.1:0-21628 GCA_964398915.1 uncultured Verrucomicrobiota bacterium | reverse complement strand
CAAAACTATGGTATTCTGACTCCCGACGGAGTTCGCGGAGCCGCAGTCTACGGGGCGGCGTTGGCGGCACCTCCGCCTCTAGTAGCGTGCGGCGCAGAACCCCTCCCGGCGGCGGCGAATCTTCCGGATGAGTGTGCACCTCTTCCGGGTCTGCTTGCGGCGGCAGAAAAGCCTCTTCTGGCGGCGGTGAATTTTCCGGGTGAGTTTTCACCTCTGCCGGGCCTGTTTACGGTAGCAGAAAAGTCCCTGCGCGAGGAGCTGTGCCTGAACGGGCGCTGGCAGTTCCAGCCGGTGCCCACACCGGCGGTTTGGACGGCGGGTAAGCGAGCGCCGCCCGCGCTTCCCGAGCCGAGGGAGGATGGCTGGGACGCCACGCCGATCAAGATTCCGTCCCCATGGAACATGAATGCGCTCGATTCGTTTGGAGCCAATGACGGAGCGGATTACCGGACTTTCCCAAGCTACCCTGCATCATGGGAAAAGGTCGAGATGGCCTGGCTTCGTCGCGAGTTCAAGGTGCCGAAAGACTGGGGAGCGCGGAGGATCGTGCTCCATTTTGAGGCGGTCTCAGGGGACTGTGAAGTGCGCGTTAATGGCAAGGTGCTGGCCCGCAATTCCGACAAGTTTTTGCCGTTCGATGTAGACGTGACCGATGCCGTGCGGCTCGACGGGCCGAACGAATTGCTCGTCGGAGTGCGGGCGATGCGGTTCTTCAATCTGCCCGGGCGCTTCGGTCAGTTTACCCACCCGACGGGAGCCTGGTGGTCGGGCGAAAACGGCGCGGCGGGCATCTTCGGTATCTGGCAGGACGTCTTCCTGCTGGGGTTGCCGCCCGCGAGGGCGCAGAACGTTTTCGTCCAGCCGCTGCTCACCGAGAACCTGCTTCGTGCGGAGATCGAGCTGCGCAACGAGACGGCGGATGCCTGCGACCTGACCGTGGAGGCCAAGGTCGTGCCATGGATTCCTTCCGGCGAGACCGACCTGCTGGCGGCCCCCGAGCGGCGCGGGGAATTTGGCGACAAGGTGGTTCTCGAGTTTTCGCAACCTGCTTCCGTCCGCGTCGAACCCGGCACCACGGCTTCCGTGCGGCTGGATCATGCGATCAACGGTGAGCTCGCGCTTTGGAGTCCGGTTTCGCCGAATCTCTACGGCCTCGTCATTGAGGTAAAATCCGGCGGCAAGGTTATTGACCGGCGGGTGACGCGGTTCGGCTGGCGGCAGTTCGGATTCAATAAAGACCAGCGGTTCACGCTCAATGGCCGGCCGATGCGTCTCAACATCGAGCTGTGCCACTTTTTCGGCGTGGCGCATCTCAGCCCGCGCCATGCCATGGCATGGTATCGCATGCTCAAAGACTGCAACATCAATGCCGTCCGCATGCACGCCATGCCGTATCCGCAGTTCTATCTCGATATCGCGGATGAGATGGGGATGCTCGTTCACGGCGAGACCGCCATCTACGGCAGCCATGCCAATTTCAACCTGGATGCGCCGGTCACGTGGGAGCGGTTTGCCGGGCACCTCGAACGCCTAGTGCGGCGCGACCGCAACCATGCCTCCGTGTTCGGCTGGAGTGTGGAAAACGAAACCCTCAACGCCCTCAAAATAAAAACCCAGGACAAGAAGGAACACGATGCCGTGCGCGACCGGTTCGCGCCACTGGTGGCAAGCGTCCGCCGTCTCGATCCCACCCGGCCATGGATCTCCTCGGATGGCGGATATGAGTGGGCCGACATCTATCCGGTGGTGCTTGCGCACTACGGCCCTGGAGCGGATTATTATCGCAACTACGAGCGCACGCGAAAGCCATGGGGCGTGACCGAGGCCACTTACTTGTGGGGGCGGATGCCACCCGAGGTGAGCCGCTACAATGGCGAACGCGCCTACGAAAGCTGGCGCGGACGGGTTGAGGGGATGGCGTTCGAGGTGTGGGATGAACTGGTCGAAAAACAAATCAAACCGTTTCCTAATATTAGCGTCGTCTCGGTTTACGATGTCACCTACTACGGCCTCTGGCCGCAGCCCTTCGGCCTGGCAGATTTTACGAAACCACCGACCCTCGAGGATGGTATCCATTTTACCGCCCCTTATGTGGAAGGCAAGCCGGGCATCCAGCCGGAACGCCTCGGGCCGTATTCCACGATGTTGAATCCGGGCTACGATCCGCGTCTGCCGGTCTATCAGCCGTCGCCGGTCTTTGATGCCGCGCGCGCTGCCTATGCGCCGGAACGCCCGCAGGCTTTTCCACGCCGCTTGTTCGAAAACCCGAATGCTACGGTCCAGCCTGGACCGCCGCGTCCGCTGGTGAATGACGGCAAGATCATGCAGGTGGCCTTTCTGGGCGATGTCTCCGGCGTGCTTTTTAAATCGCTCGAGAAAGCGGGAGTGCCGTTAACCACCTCCGGACCCGCATCTGTGCTGGTGGTGGACGTCGGCAGTTTGGCCAAGCCGGCGCCCGCCGCGCGCGAAAAAATTGACAAAGTGCTCGCCGGTGGCGGCACCGTTCTGGTGTGGGGACTGAGCCCGGAGACCCTTGCTGCGGCCAACGCGCTGTTGCCCGAAGCGGTGTGCCTCTCGCCCCGCTCCGCCAGTTCGCTTTTGCCAGAGGGTGACGATGCGCTCGCCGTCGCGCTGCGTCCAAGCCGGTGCTATTTCAGCGAGGCTACCGATGGCCGAATCGTCATGAAGCAGGGAATCGGCGGGCCGCTTGCGGAGAAAGGCCGCACCGTTTTGCGCGCGGCGGATATCAACTGGCAACTCTGGCGCGACCGTCAGGAACCGCTCAAAGTCGCCGCCGCGATCCGCTCCGAGCGTGAGTCTAAACCGCCCGCCGCCGCGCTGGTGGAGGTTCCTGCCGGCAAGGGCCGCTTCCTGGTGAGCAGTCTCGAAGCCGCCACGCCGACTCCAAGCCATGTGGAATTTTTCCGGGCCATGTTTATCGGGATGGGGGTCCGGCTGCTGGAAGCCGAGGCGGTGTCCGGCGGGATTCTGGATGCCAACGGTTGCGTTACGCGTGCGCTGATGGCCGGCCCGTTTACGGGATCAAGCTACGAGGAGGCTCTCGACAAGAAATTCCTCGGCGACGAAAAGACGCTTGATCCGCAACCCGGGGCTGCCGCAGGTGGCAGCTCGTGGCGCGAGATACGGGCGTCCACCGCCGGGGTTTTTGAATTAAACAGCCTGGAAAACGATGCCGAGGCGCGGAACAAAGCCGTCTATCTCAGCTTCTGGCTCTTCAGCCCGCGCTCGGACAATCTTCTCGAGGGCGGAGTCCTCCTCGATCATTCGCAGGGTGCCAAGGTCGATTTCCTCGCGGGAAGCGACGACGGCGCGAAAATCTGGCTCAACGGCAAGCCGGTCCTCGAGAACCGCGGGAAAAACCCGTTGCAAGCGGAGCAATACAATCTCAAGGGGCTTTCGCTGGAGAAGGGCTGGAACCACTTCCTTGTGAGGGTGGTAAACGACCGGGGAAGCTGGCAATTCAAAGGCCGACTCCAGTGCAGCTATCCCACGCTGGCCCCGCTCCTGCGGACCGAAACGGCCCGTCCGATGCCATAGACCGGATCAGTCTTAAAAACACAACCGTAATAAAAAGGAAACCATGAAAAAGTTAATTCTCAGCCTGATAACATCTCTTGTTTTGTGTGGATTCACCTCTCCACTCCCTGCTGCTGACACGCCAGCCGCTGAACCATGGCGCGATCCTGCTCTGCCGGTCGGGCAACGGGTGGACGACCTCGTCTCGCGGTTGACGATGGAAGAGAAGGCGTCTCAGGTCTTTTGGGCTTCGGCACCGATCCCGCGGCTCGGCATTCCCGGCTACCACTGGTGGAACGAGGCGCTGCATGGCATTATGCGCGACGAGCCCACCACGCTCTTCCCCACGCCAATTGCCTTAGCTGCAACCTTTAACCCCGCCTTGATCCGGAAGATGGCCGCTGCGATCGGTGATGAAACCCGCGCCACGGCCGTTTACGAGGGAAACATTCCCGAGCACCGTGGACTGACTGTTTGGGCCCCGACGGTCAATATGGCACGCGACCCGCGCTGGGGCCGGACTGCGGAAACCTATGGAGAGGATCCCTTACTCTCCAGCCGCATGACCGTTGCCTTTGTCGCCGGGGTGCAGGGCGATATTCCAGGCCGCTATAAGGCCGGTGCCTTGCTGAAACATTTCCCGGCCAATAACGAGGAGATTTCTCGTCCCTACGCCCGGCATGCCGTGAGTGAGCGGGCGCTCCGCGACTACTACTTCGCACCGTTTGAAGCAGGCATTCGTGAAGCCAATGCCGCCCTCATCCTGACCGGATATGATGGCAACAACGATGTCCCCGCCGCGTGCGACCCCTGGCTGCTGAAGAAAGTCTTGCGAGAGGAATGGGGTTTTACCCGCGCGACGGTGACAGATGTGGGAACCCCGTCCAACCTCATGAATAAAAACCTGCACCATTGGAGCAGGGGCTTGCCGGAGGCATGCGCCGACCAATTGGCGGCAGGAACCGACATCATCGCCGATTTCAGCAAAGGCAACTCGGAGGTGACCGCGGCGGTTATTGAAGCCGTTAAACAGGGCTTGTGCAGCGAAACGGATCTGGATCGTGCGGTCAAGGGCATGTTCGACATCCGGGTCCGGCTGGGCCTCCTGGATCCGGCGGCGAGCGATCCCTACCGCAACATTGCCCGCTCGGTCATCGGCTCGGCTGAACATATCGAACTGGCCCGTCAGACCGCGCGTGAATCTATCGTGTTGCTGAAAAACCAGACGGCGGCCAAAGGGGCCAGCCTCCTGCCGATCAATCTTGAAAAGGTGAAGAAGATTGCCGTTTTGGGGCCGTATGCGGATCGCACCGATGTCGGACCCTATAACGCCAAGCCGATTGGCGGCATGGTCACTCCGCTCATGGGGATCCGCGAGCGGGTCGGCAATAAGGCCCGGGTGTTGACCGCCCCGGCAAGCCTGCAGATTGTCAGTTCCTGTGCACCGGTCGGCCCAGCCTTCCTGGTCTCCGATGATGCCCAAGGGAAAAGAGTGCCGGGCATGAAGGCTGAATATTTTTCCAGGCCGGAGCCAGGAATCAAACCCGACGTTGTTCGCCAGGACGAACAAATCAACTTCGTGTGGGGTGAAAAGCCCGTGCAAACTGAAGCGTTTTCCGCACGTTGGACCGGCAAGCTCATTCCGGAAAAAACCGGTCCTTGCATGCTCCGACTGACCTACGATGACGGGGCCAGGCTCTACCTCGATGGCAAGCGGCTCATAGATGTCTGGGGTGCGCACACCGAAACCTCCAGTGACGTCAACGTGGTCCTGCAGGCCGGTCAGGAATACGATCTACGCATCGAGTATCAGAATCTGGCCGGCGGTGGAACGATCCGCCTCGAGTGGACCATGGCCACCTGTGACAATCCGCAGTTGGCGGGAGAGCTGGAGGCGGCGCGCAGCAGCGATCTAGTCATCGCCACCATCGGGCTATGGGGCGGGGTGGAAGAGCACGAAGGAATGGACCGCACCTCGATCGAAATTCCCGCCTCCCAGACCGAATGGCTCAAACGCCTGCGAGCCGTGAACCCAAACATCGTCTGTGTGGTGCAGGTGGGGAGTTCTCTGGCGATGACCTGGGTGGACGAGAACATTCCGGCGATTCTGAACTACTGGTATCCCGGTCAGGAGGGCGGCCGCGCCCTGGCCGATGTGCTGTTCGGGGACTACAACCCGGCCGGACGCCTGCCCCTCACGTTCTATGCGTCCGATGACCAGCTCTTCCCGATGTATTCCTACGAGCTGTATGTCGACATCACACGTGGCGGGCGGACCTATCTCTACCAGAAAGACAAACCCCTGTATCCCTTCGGTCATGGCCTGAGCTACACCACCTTCGAATACTTCAACCTGAAGCTCAGCGCGGATAAACTGACAGACAACGACACTTTGACTGTCAGCGTGGACGTCAAGAATACCGGATCCATAGCCGGCGACGAGGTGGTGCAGATGTATGTGCACGACACCGGCTCCCGCTACTATCAGCCAATCAAACAATTGGAAGGCTTCAGCCGCATTGCTTTGAAACCCGGCGAAACGAAGACAGTCACAATGCAACTTCCCATTAAGAATCTTGAGTTTTGGGACGTGATGAAGAAGAAGTATGTGGTCGAGCCCGGAGATTTCGAAGTGATGATCGGTGCGTCATCAAGTGACATCAGGCGTAAGGGCAGGTTCACCAAGAACTAGTCGAGGTGTCCCAATACAATTGGAAGAAAAACATATGAAAAAACGACTTCTGTGCCTAACCACGTTCTTGGTTATGTGCGGTTTTTCATCCCACCTATATGCTACGGCACGCGGCGCTGAGAACAATTGCCAGTCCCTGAACGGGAATTGGAGAATTATTTTTGACCGCACGAATCTGGGGGTTCCGCACTATCTTGCCTCCGGCGGGGTTGCCGCCAACCCGCAGGCGGAAGACATCGCGGTTCCCTCGATTTGGAACACTCAGAAACCTAAGGAGCGCGACTACACCGGCGCGGTCATTTACGAACGCCAATTCCTTGCTCAACCCGCGGGTTTTGACGCCGCCATTCTGCGCTTTCAGGCGGTCAACTATATCGCGGAGGTCTGGCTCAACGGCAAGAAACTGGGAACGCACGAGGGCGGCTACCTGCCGTTTGAGCTCGATGTCACCGGGCAACTTCAGACGGGGGCACCCAACACGCTGACCGTGCGGGTGATTGATTTTGACCGGAGCGGAAAAGAATTCCAGGGCCGCAAGATCAGTTCGGCGGCGACCGGCAAGGAGACCTGGTATTACAATTTCGGCGGCATTTACCGCGACGTGGATCTTTTCTACTACCGCCACGCCCGCATTGCGGATGTCAAGATCAACACCGCCTTGGACGGACGAATCACCATTGATCCCGATATTCAGAAAGTCGGGAATGAGGGGTTCACCGCCCGCTATGAAATCCGGGACCACGAAGGCCGCGTGGTGGCAGCCAAAACCGTGGAGGTCGCGGACCAACTCGTGGATGCGCGCATGGAACTCGCCATCGCAAACCCCCGCTTGTGGTCGCCCAAGGATCCCTACCTTTACGATTTCCACATGACCGTCGAATCGCAGGGCTCGGTCGTGGATACCTACGCGACCAAAATCGGTGTGCGGACGATTTTGTTTGATAAGGGGAGCTTTATTCTAAATGGCGAGAAAACCATCCTCAAGGGCATCCTCCTGCAGCCAAGTTACCCGATCGGGCTGGTCGATCCGGTGGACCCGCAGATGGAAGTGGATGAGCTGAACCTGGTGAAAAAGGCCGGGTTCAATATGATCCGCCTGCACGTCCGGCCCGGCTCGGAACGCTACCTGCGCCTGTGCGATGAGTTGGGCCTGCTCGTCTATCAGGAATCTCCCATCGCGTGGATGAAATATGACGGAAAATCGTTCGGCCTTTACCAAAGTGAAATCCGCGACATGGCGAACAAGGCCTACAACCACCCGTCGGTGGTGATTCTCGGCATCACCAACGAGAACTGGCACAAGGAGCATGACGGCAGAAAGAAGCTGGTAGAGTATTTGCAATCCATCGACTCAAGCCGCGTGATCATTGACGTGAGCGGCATCTCCGGGTTTTGCGCGACTGTGTATTGCGAATACGGGCAGGCGTGGTATGGCGGCGCGACCGCTTCCGGGCAGTTGACACCTGCGGAAGATATTCACGCCTATTGGGAAATTCCGCTGCCGACCTGGATCTTCGAGTTTATCAAGAACATCGGAAATGCCTCGGCGCTTCGCCAAAAAGGGACGTTTCTGAACAATCAGGAGATTGCCCAAACATTCTATGACCGCACAGAACGCGTCGCCAAAAACGGCGGGCAGATGTTCATGTCGGAATTTGGTGCGGGTGGGTTGCCGGACTTTCGCAGCGTCATTGCGGAGTATCAAAAACATGCTTCGCTGAATCCCATAGATCTGGACGTCGTAACCCAGGCTTATGAAAGTTTTGTGAAGTTCGCTGAAAAGGTTCCTGCGTATGTGCAGGGTGGAGGCTATGAATCCTTTCTTGAGCTTTCCCAAGAGATCCAGGCGCAGGGGTTTGTCCGTCAGGTCGAAGCAATGCGGATCAACCCCGTGATTTCGGGATGGAGTGCCACGCAACTCAATGACGCCAGCGGGGAGATGTACGCAGGGATTTTGGATGTGTGGCGTCAGCCCAAAAAGGCGTATTCCGCTTTCGCCGGGGTCTTGAAAGACATCATTCTGGTTTTTGACGATGCTCCCGTCCGCCTGTATGGCGGATCAATTTTCCAATCCAAAATTGTCGCGGTCAATGACAGCGGACGCGATTGGGACGATTGCCGCCTCGCGGTTTTGGTGACCGATCAGTCCGGCAAGGTGGTCCATGAGCAGGAATGGAAGTCCCGGGTTCCAAAAGGGGTAAGCACACCGGCTACCTTGGAATTCCCCACTCCCGGGGCCGAAGGATATCTGATCATTCAAGTGGTTCTCAAAGGCCCCGACGAAAAACTGCTCGCCGAAAAGACAACCACGGCGGCGCTCTACAAAAGAAATAGTGAGCGGGTTGCCGGGAAAACCGTTCATTTTATTGGCGGCGGTTTTGAGGGCTATGACCGCCTGGTGAATGTCACCGACGAGATCAGCAAAGCCGACATTGTGGTGGTCGGCCCCCGCAACGCGGATCAGGCCGATGTCACCGCAAAAGTCAAAAAGTCTCTTGCAGAAGGCAGGAAGGTGATTGTCCTGAGACAGGAGCCCGGCAAGCCGGAAACCAACATCTATGCCGCGCCGGAATTTCCGGTCAGCCCGTCGTTGTTAGCAAGCGAAGGCACGTTCGCCCCAAGCTTGCACTATATCAACAAGACAAAATACACCGAAGGCGTGCCAAACAACACGCTCATGGATGACCGGTTCCGGGATCTCATTCCCAATCGCTCAATGAATCTGACCGACGGCGAGATCAGCGCGGGAGTCCTGGGCAATGGCTGCGGCCCCGCCTGGACGCATTTCACCGACCTGTGCGAGGTGTCTGTCGGCGGCTCAAAAATGCTCCTGTGCCAGATTCCCATTGCTTCCGAATGCGGGGTGGATCCGGTCAGCGACCTCCTCTTCCGGAATTTTGTAACGAAAACGGACCCCCGTTAGCGAGGTTCCGGTCAAATACAAAACACTTTTCCTGACTTCCGGGTAGCGGTAAAAAAACTGTTGTAATACGGGATCAATTTGATTGGTATTGATCAGATTAGAACAAGAAATGTTCTACCACCCGCTTCCTCCTCCGGCGGATAAATCGCTAGAGACCTGAGGCCATCGGCCGAAAGAGGCTGGTGCAAAGCACCGGCAATGACCGAAGGGAATGGCAAACCTCCGAGGAGTTCAGAGGATAAAGGCAAGGGTTGGAATAAACGATGGCCAGAGGTTCTCTGCCTTACTCCGAAGTCTGCTCTAGCGCAGCGGGTGGTGAAGCATACTCATCAAGTTAACTTCGTATAATCTATACTCGGATGCAGGTTGCGTCTGCGGCAAACTTGACAACTGCCGAATATAGGGCTAATCAGCCACCCCCGTTTCGAAAAAAAAGATATTTTTTGCCGCCGAACCGGGAAAGACGGGGTATCTTTTATCCCATCTTCCGCAAACGGGCCGAAGAAACGCGGCGGATTCTTGATGAGCGGCACGGTAACAGTTTAGCGGAATCTGGGCGGGATTATGAGGAGTCAGATTTCGGTAATTCTTCCGGTCAATAGAATTTTTCTAGAGAAATGTTTTCCCAGCAGAGCAGAAGTTCATCCGTCTCGGACAGATCGATTTTTCCAGAGGGGCGCACCGGTGATGATTGGCATGTGCGAGCGCCGACAAGCCCGTCGTTCCATACGCGGGTTGAAGAGGCCGTAAGGCGCTAAAGACGATACTTCCAACGACTAGGTCGCGCCGATCCGGGTTTGGCGGCGGAACGCGGAGGGGGTGGTGTGGAAGGCATCCTGGAAGCGGCTCCCGAGGTGGCTGGGACCCGCGAAGCCGCAGGTGTCTGCGATCTCGTTGATCGTCAGACGCGTATCCCGGAGCAGGGAGCGGACGCGGTCGAGGCGCACGCGCATGATCTCGTCGTGGACGGTCCGCCCAAGCACCTTGCGGGTGTGGATCTCCAGAAGACGGCGCGAGACGTTTAGGTGGCGGGCCACGTCGGCCACGTTGATAGATGAGCCGATGTTGAGCCAGATGAACTCCAGCGCCTTGACGACCAGCGGGTCACCGATGCGGATGGCCTCGGTCGAACGGCGGGACACGATCCGCTCCGCGCCATAGGTGATGACGTGCTTGCGCGGCGGACCTTTGCCCCGCATCAGGCTATCAAGGATTTTGGCTGCCTGATAGCAGGCCTCTTCCGCGCCCATTTGGATGCTGGACATCGGCGGGTTCGTGGTTTCGCAGAGGATCTTGTCGTTGTCCACGCTCAGCACGGCGGCTTCCTGCGGCACAGAGACGCCGGTTTTCATGCAGGCGTCCAGCACCTCGCGTCCGCGCACGTCACACGCGGTCATAACGGCCACCGGTTTAGGCAGGGCTTTGAGCCAGGCGCAGAGGCGCTTTTGCTCAATCCCGAAATCGTTCCGCTCGCGGGCCGTGAGCACAGGGTAGAGGTGGCAGGCGAAGCCGTGTTCCGCGACCCGCGTTGAAAAGGCTGAGGCGCGGTCGTGCGACCAGTGGAGTCCGTTGATATCACCGACGAACGCGAAGTGGGTGTAGTGGCGTTCCAGAAAATAGTCGGCGGCGACGCGACCGACCTCGAGACTGTCGCAGGAAACACGGCTAAGGCGCGAAAGCGGATGAGACGGGTCCAGGAATATTTTGAGCGGATCGACGGTTACGGCGGGCACGTCCGCTGCGAGTACTGCCTCGGCATGGGCCTTGTTATGCACATAACCGATGATGCCCGTACCGCCCCACGCCTTGCTCTGCCGCAGCTTTTGCTCGCCCGCACGGTCCTCGACAATGTGCAACTCCCACGGGCCATGCTGGTGCGCGTAGCGCAGGATACCGTTCAGCATCCGGCGACAGATCATGATGGAGGTCGGGAAGATGAGAAGCACGCGCGGCATGCGCTCTTGGATGTGTTTTATCTGGTTCACTGTAGTCCCATAAGCAGTTTGAAAAACCATGCTGACTAGCGCTGAGCCCTTATCAAAAGATACGGGCATGAAAACAACAGCTAAATCAGCGGGGAACAGCTTCCCTGTTTTACGTCAGATTTGCAATCTCGCTCCACGTCCCATTTTCAATATGCTGTGTGTCCAGTACGGATTCGACACACGGGGCTACCGCCCCATGCCTTGCTCTGTCTCAGCTTTTGCTCGCCCGCACGGTCCTCGACAATGTGCAACTCCCACGGGCCATGCTGGTGCGCGTAGCGCAGTATACCGTTCAGCATCCGGCGACAGATCATGATGGAGGTCAAGAAGATGAGAAGCACGCGCGGCAGGAGCGTCTGACACGGGGCGTGGCATTTTTTCATTTCGTAAATATGATAACTTTTTTGCGTGATTGTGTCTTGTGGAAACGTCTGCCATTCGGCACCATGGATACGTAACAGTGATTCGGCGATTGTCTTGAGGCAGTCGGGGAATGAAGACGAACAAGGGCATGACTAAAGTTAGTAAGGAGATCGCGATGAATAGAATAAAGAATAGGGCGGCGGTGTTTCTCAGAACCGTAGACAGGGCGCGGGGCGTAGCGCTCGCCATCCTTTTGACTGGGTCTGTTTTCACCGGTACTCCGGCTCAAGCCGCTACCGACTACATCGATCCGGCGGATGGCACGGCCTACCAAAGCGCCGGTATTGGCGGGCCGGTTTTGAATGGCGGGGTAGTTCAGACATACACGTATGACGTGAACCCGTCTTCATCGTGGATTTTTCGCAACACCAACGGCAATTACTGGGTGGAAGTGTCGTGGGGGGCGTATTCCTCACACAACACCAGTGCGGTCTACTCCGTGGATGGAACAACCTATCTGACGGAGGTCAATCAAGCAAATGACGTGGCCGGTGGTGCGGCGATCGGCGGCACATGGTCGGGCTTCAAGGCGCTCAACCCCACCGGGACGAACGGCATCTCCCTGACCTCAGGGGCGTCAGCCATAAAGGTCACCGCCAACGGCTCGGGAGCACTTTCGCGCGGGCTTTGGCGCGTTTCGCTCCTCACCGGCGTGCTGCTCAATCCGTCCGCCTTTGGAACGGAGGTCGCTACAAGCTCGTCTCCGGGCAACGGCAAGTATTACTACGTCAATCCCGGTTCCAAGGCGTATGCCATCGGCTCGGCTTTGCCACCGGGGTATTATCGGCTGGAGGTTTCTTGGGGGGTCTATCCCACCCATAGCAGCGCCGTTACCTATTCCTACAACCGAAAGGGCACGGGCGGCTTGGCCAGCGCGACCACCGTCCTCGCTGGGGTGGATCAGCGTGGGATGAACGACGGGCGGGCTTTCGTTAAGCCGGCGAAGCTTAATTCCGGAACCTGGTCGGGGTTTAAGTCGCTGGGTATCTTCAGCGTCGAGGCCGGTAGCGAAATCTGGCTGAGCGGAAGCGGCGGGGCAATGGCGATGGGTGTGATTCAGGCAACGCCAGTCGACCGCCCAGCCTCGGCTGGCCGCTGATGCGTATCTCTTGATAACGTGCAAGAAAGCGCAATCTAGCAGTCCATCCTAACAAAAGCGAAAATTTATGAAGCCCCGTATGACCTTCCACACCCTCTGTTTTTGCTTGGTTCTCTGCGTGGTTCAGTCTTCCGCAGCAAAACCCGCTGCGGCATTCAAGCCGGAAAACCCGCGCTGCGAATTCCTGGCTGACCCTGTGGGCATCGACGTGGGCAAGCCGCGTCTGATGTGGAAGCTGGCGGCACTTGATCCCAAGGCGCGGGATCTGCGGGAGAGCGCCTGCCAGATTCTGGTGGCCAGCACGCCGGAAAAGCTCGCGCGGGGCGAGGGGGATTTGTGGGACAGCGGGAAAACGGCGCGCGGGGATGTCCCGATGCTCGACTATGCGGGCAAGCCGCTCACAAGCCGGCAGGCGTGCTATTGGAAAGTGCGGGCGTGGGATCAGGACGGTAAGCCTTCGGGCTGGAGCGCGCCCGCCAAATGGACGATGGGGTTGCTGGAGCGCGCGGACTGGCGGGCGCAATGGATTTCCGACCCCGCCGATGCGGCATCCCGACAGAAGCTTGAGATGCATTGGGGCTACCACAGCGCGATCGGCACGGCCAATGATGAAGTGAAATGGGTGCAGGTTGATCTCGGGAAACCCTTTCCTATCGACAGCATCCGGCTGTATCCGGCCCACGCCCCCTGGGTGAGCTTTTATCTTGCCCTCTACTTCCCGCAGCGCTTCCGCATCGAGGCGTCGAACAAGGCGGATTTTTCCGACGCCACAGTGCTCGTGGACCGCACGGCCGCCGACGAACCCCTGCCGGAAACCTGGATGAAAATCTTTGCGACAAAACCATGTGTGGCGCGATATGTCCGGCTCACGGCCACCCAGTTGAGTTCTTACAACGGCAAGGATTTCGGGCTGGCTCTCGGGGAGCTGGAGGTGCTGGATTCCGAGCGAAACCGGGCACTCGGCTGCGAGGTGACCGCCAAAGATTCACTCATCGAGCCGGGATGGTCGCCTGCGAAGCTGACCGACGGAAACAGGCAGCAGGATCGGAGCTCCAACTGGTTGAAGCCTGCGGCTTACTTACGGAAGGATTTCCAAGTTGTGTCCCAGGTGCGGCGCGCTGTCGTTTTTGCGACGGCACTGGGAACCTACGAGCTGCGGATCAACGGCAAGCGCGTCGGCGATGCCCAGCTCGCGCCGGAATTCACCCGCTGGGTGGACCGCGTGCAGTATCAGGCCTACGATGTCACCTCCCTGCTACGGCCCGGCGCAAACACGATCGCGGCCGTTCTCGCAGAAGGCTGGTATGCCGGGCGCGTCTGGCCCAAGGCAACCCAGCCGCCTGAAGATTTCCCGCGCCTGCTGGCGCAGCTCGACATCGAGAAGAAGGATGGCTCGCTCCAGCAAATCTGCAGCGACGGGACGTGGCGCTCGACGAACGACGGCCCCATCCGCTCGGCGGGCTTGTATGACGGCGAGGACTATGATGCCACACGGGAAATCGACGGCTGGGACGCGCCCGGTTTCGCGGACGCGGGCTGGGCATCCGTCCAGGTGGAACCGCTCAAGCCCAAGCCGACTTTATCCCGGCAGCCGAATGAGCCGATCCGCGTGATGAAGGAATTCCCGCCGGTCGCGATCACCGAGCCAGAGCCCGGAGTCTATGTGGTCGATTTCGGACAAAATCTTGTCGGCTGGTGCCGGGCGGGATTTGAGGAGGAAAAGGGGGCGGTGATCAGCCTGCGCCACGCGGAGGTGCTGGACAGCAGGGGCATGCTGGACCAGAACTCCCTCGACCACGCTTTTGCCAATGACTACTACACCTGTCGCGGGCAGGGACGGGAAACCTTCGAGCCGCACTTCACCTACCACGGGTTCCGCTATCTGGAGTTACGCGGGCTGTCGAAGCCGCCGAGGCTGGATGATCTCACGGCATGCGCCCTTCATTCGGGCGTGCCGACCTCCGGGCGCTTCGAGAGTTCCAACGAGCTGCTCAGCCGGATCATGCACGCGGCGGAGTGGACGCAGCGCGGAAACCTGACGGGTGTGCCGACGGATTGTCCGCAGCGCTCCGAGCGCAACGGCTGGATGGGAGATTTTCAGACAGCCAGCCAGGCTTTCCTTTTCAACCTCGATCTCTCCGCATTTTTCTCGAAGTGGATTCGCGACATCCGGGACTCGCAGGCGGAGGACGGGCGGTTCGCCGAGCTCGCGCCGATGGTTCTCGATCTGAATATCTTCAACTCCGCGAACCCGGCCTGGGCGGATGGCGGGGTGATTGTTCCGTGGCGCGCCTATGTGAACTATGGCGACCGCCGGTTGCTCGAGGAACACTACGAATCCGCCCGCCGCTGGGTGGACTACCTCGCGGAGCGCAATCCCGACCGGGTGTGGGAAAAGGTGCTCGATTTCACCCATTATGGCGACTGGCAAGACAGGGATGTGGCGAGCGGAACCGGTGGCTCCACCCCGATCGAGGTGTTTGCCACCTGCTTCTGGGCACATACCAGCGGGTTGGTGGCGAACATGGCGGAGATTCTCGGGAAGACGGATGACGCGCAAAAATACGCGCAGCTTTCCAGTGAGATCAAAGCAGCGTTCCAAAAGCGCTATATTCAACCGGACGGGACAATCCGGGGCAATTCGCAGTCGGTTTATACCTTGGCGCTGCATTTCGGGCTGCTGACTCCGGAGCAGCAGGAGCAGGCGCTGGCGAACCTGCTGGTGGCGATCAAACGGAACAACGGGCGCATGACCAGCGGGATGCAAAGCGCCCACCGCATGTTGCTCGAACTGTCCGCGCGCGGGTTCCACGAAGAAGCCTTCCGCATGGTCATGCTCCGCGATTTTCCGTCCTATGGATACATGATGGATCAGGGAGCCACGACGATTTGGGAAGGCTGGGAAACCCACCGTGCCGGAAATTCCTGGAACCATCCCGCTTTCAGCGCCGTCGCGGAATGGGCATGGCGCACGCTGGCCGGAATCAATCCGTCGGAGAACCCTTCCGGGTACAAGCACTTCGTGCTGCGCCCGCTGCCCGCCGGGGATCTGCAATGGGTCAAGGCCAGCTACGAGTCGCCGTATGGAACGATCCGCAGCGCGTGGAAGCGCGAGGGCGAACGATTCACGTTCGAAGTGACCGTGCCGCCGGACAGCACCGCCGAGGTGGTGGTCCCGACGGCAGACGGGGCGGCCGTCACCGAAAGCGGCAAGCCGGCCCAACCCGCGCGAACGGAACCCGGCCGCGCGGTCTTCGCCGTCGGCTCCGGCAATTATCTTTTCGAAAGCCAACTTCCCCAACTCGGCAACAAATGAACACACCACCCACCAAAGAAGGTCTCGATAGAAATTCATCCGCTCCTTGCTGCGGCACCCTGGTGGCGCGTCCGCCAGCATTCCCACGTTTCACCCGCACCGCTTTGTTGACGTTGGGCCTGTGTGCCGCCGTGACGGTGGGCACCTGGGCATCTGCTGCGGGCACGGAGGCGGAAGCGCCCAAGTTTGCCAACATCATTCTCCAGAACCAGGAGGGCGACACCAGCATCGTCGGTCTGCACCGTTTTGTGGATGGATCCAAGGCCCGGGGCACGCTGGGCCGCATCCATCTGACGATTTTCCTCAACGGGAACGAGCCAACGGCCATGCCCGGAGAACGGGCGTTTTTCCGGGAGCTCTACGACGCCGGCCACGAGATTGGCGTCGAATGGCCACGCTTCCGGGACCCGGTCGCCGTCTGGCTGGGCATTCCGCCGCAGGCCATCACGACGTTCGGTGCGCAATTGTATGCCGACGCTGACACGGAAGCCCAGGCCGACGCGACCCGGAATGGATTTCGCGCAGGCGTCAATGTCTGTGTCGAAGGAAATTCGCATGCCGAGTTCTGGGATCATCCCCACAACTGGGAGGGTGCCCCGATGTTCCCCTACTGGGCCGAGTGGGATGACCAGAAGCCGCAGCAAACCTCGCGGGTGAACCGCGAAATGGACAAGAGCCGCGCGGTGCTGGAATTGCACTGGGCGTCGCGCACCCTGTGGCATAACTATGACCGCTTTCCCCTTCCGCAATGCTGGCATTTCGGCGAGCCTCTGAAGAAAGGATTTTGGGAAGTGGGCCAACTGGTTTATAAAGGGGAGAAGGGCGGCTGGTGGCGTGCGGAAATGACGCAATACGAAAACAACCTGCGCGCAGGACGCACCCCTTTCCTCTATCTCAACACGGCCTCGGAGGCCAACGTATTCACGCCCAACGGGCCTTGGAGTCCCATGCTGGATAACGATGAGGCTCTCGAGTGCGCCTTGGATCTGGTCGATCTCTTCCTCGAACGCGGCTGGAAGCTGGTTACGGTCAGCGAGTTCGTTGACTGGTATGAAAAGCGATGGCCGTGTCCGGCAGCCCCTTCCATGCTGTTCCTGATGAACGACACCCTGGCAAACCGGAGAGACAGCAAAGGCCGGACCATGGAAGGCCACGGGCAGCTCCTGCACGCGGAAACCAAATACTACCAGATCTGCGATCACGAAAACCGGGTGATGCCGGAGATGGTCATCGCCTACGATTTGCGCACGCCGAACCTGCTGCGCAATGGTTACACAGCGGCCAATCCGGAAAAGTGGAGCGAGAAGGAAAGCTTGACGGGCCACTATGCGTCAACCACCGGCAATGCCCTGTTCTGGAGCGTCACCGAGCCGCTGAAGGATATGAATGGCGCGCCGACGTATTTCCCGCCCGTGAAGCCGCCGGTCTGTCGCAACCGAACCTTCACCTTCTATTTGGGCGACCAATGGGAGCCCTTTCAATTTGCCAAGACCATGTTCACCGATGCGGTGCGCGAGGGCAATGAACTGCGCTGGTCCAAGCAGATGGAATCGCCCGTGCCCGGCACGGATATCCGCCTGAAAGTCCATCACACGCTCGAGGGGCCGATCCACACCGTTCGGATCGAGGTGAGCGGGGCCGACGCCGAGGGATTGCTGGCAAGGCTCCGGCTTTCCCCATATTTCCACCAGGGCTGGGACGCGCCGCATCCGGACGTGATCAAGGACCCCCGCATCACGGATCCGCGCAAAGCAGGCCAGGAACGGAACGTGTTTGGTCAGGCTGGCGACAAGCTCTTCGCCTACTCCGAATCCAACACCGACGCGATCAAGCAGGCGTTCCCACTCACCAGGACGGCTGACAACCAACCCCTGCAGCTCTCCATGTTCAATCGCAATCCCGGCGCGGTCAACGGCCCCTATGACGACAATCCGGTGATGAACCGCGGGTTCACCCTGAGCCTCGATCAGCCCAAGGCCGAAGTGCAATTCGAGGACGAACCGGGAGCCAATCAGTATGTCACGGCCGTCGTGGAATTGGGAAAACACGCCCGCGGCGCAACCTATACGTTTTCGTTCCGCTATTGGAACGGCGATGCCCCGTAGATCCTTATCGATATGAAACACTCCAAACACATCCTCCTCCTTTCCGCCGTTTTGGCCGTCGTTTCTTTTGGCGCGACCCGCGCGGAACAAGTCCGCTTTGACCGTCCGTTTGCGCCTGCGGCCCGCGGCTGGGTGCAGGAATCCGAGCGGCCATTTCGCGACGAGATCTGCCTGAACGGCCGCTGGGATTTTCAAGCCGTGCCGGTTCCTGCCGACTTTGTGCGGAATGTGGGAAAACCTCCGGTGCTGACGGACCCATCGCCCTCGGCATGGGATGCGGTGCCGATCAAAATTCCCTCGCCATGGAACGTCAACGCGTTTCAGAAATACCCCGGCGCGATCCCCAACGGGGCCGACTACCGGTGTTATCCGAGCTATCCCGAGGCTTGGGAGGATGTGGAAATGGCCTGGATGCGCAGGAAGTTTGTGGTGCCGAAGGAATGGGCGGGCCGGGACATCCGCCTGCATTTCGAGGCGGTCGCCGGGGAGTGCGAGGTGCGGGTGAACGGGAAATTCCTCAAGCGGAACTTCAATCTCAACTTGCCGTTTGATGTGGACGTGACCGGCGTTGTCCGCCTGGGCGAGGAGAACGAGGTTCTGGTCGGGGTGCGCCGCGACACGCTGTTCTATCATCAGGGGGTTGGCGGCTACCGCGCGGTTCCCAGCAACACGTTCTGGGGCTGGGAGTGCGCCGGCATCTGGCAGGATGTCTCGCTCGTCGCCATCCCGAAGACCCACATCGCCGATGTCTTTGTGCAGCCCCTCGTGGATCAGGACAAACTCGTCATCGAGGCCAGGTTTGAGGGACCGGAGGTCGCCGGTTCCGAAGTGGAGTGGACGATCCATCGCTGGGTGCCGCCCGCGCCCACTGCGGATCTGCTTACTCGCCCGGAACAAACCGGAAAAATCGACCTGAAGCCGGTCCTGAGCAGCGGTCCCGCCAAGCGAGAGGACAATGGCGAGGGAATGTTCAAAACCCAACTGCCGGTCAAAGGAGCACTCGAGCTTTGGTGTCCGGAGAGCCCGAACCTCTATGTCGCGCTGGTCGATCTGAAGCGCGACGGAAAAATCGTGGACCGCAAATACGTCCGCTTCGGCTGGCGCCAATACGGTTTCAAAGGCAATCAATTCACCTTGAATGGGACGCCGATTCGTCTCCGCTGCGACGGAATCCATTTCATGGGGGTGTCGGATATGAGCCGCCGGCAGATGTTCGCCTACTTCCAAACCCTGCGCGACATGCACGTAAATCTTGCGCGCTACATGATCCAGCTCAGGCCCCGCGTGTTCTCCGAAGTTGCGGATGAAGTTGGGATGATGGTCTTGGCCGAGACCGGTGTTTGGGGCTCTCACGCCATTCATCAGGATGAGGTCTGGAAGGGGTTTCACGAAGAATGCATTGGGATGGTGGCCCGCGACCGCAACCACCCGAGCATCGTCGGTTGGAGCATCGAAAACGAATTTTTCGCGTCCTTGCAAGCGGCGCAGGTTCCCATGGATGTCCAGACCGGTGCCGCCCGTCGGTGGGAGCCGATCATTAAGGACATGCAGGCCATGGATCCTACCCGTGCATGGATCTCCGCGGATGGCGAGGGGCAAACCTGGCCGTCGGATACTTTCCGGCCGCCTGTCTCGATCGCCCATTACGGTGACCTGGAGCGCTACACTTGGTATCACAAGAATATCGGGGAAAAAGGACTTCCGTGGGGAGTGACCGAGTCCACGGAACAATACTTTCTGATGCCGGACAGCTACGAGTCGATCGTGGGCGACCGGGCGTATGACACCCTTGCCGCCAAGATGGAGGGGGTGGGATGGCTGATCTACGACATGCTGGCAAACGTCCAGGAGCCGCTCAATGGTTTCGTGACGGCGGTTTACAATGTCACGTGGTATGGTCTGAAGCCGCTGCCGATTGGCCAGGCGGACATCTCCCGCGCGCCAACGGAAAAAGACGGGGTCTGGTTCGGTTCCTACCGTGAAGGCGAATTCGGCGTGCAGCCGGAGCGCCTGGGGCCTTACTCCGTGCAGTTCAATCCAGGCTATGATGCCACCCTGCCACTCTATGATCCGTGGCCCTCGTTCTTTGCCCAGAAAGCAGCCTACGCCCCTGGCGGTCCTGCTCCTTATGCCAAGCCAGAGATAAAAACCCTTCCGCCGCTTGCCGCTGTGCCGGTCACGGCTCAGACTGTGGCTCTCGTGGATGGAGCGGGTGGACTGATGCGGCCTAACCTCGCCTATGCGGGTATCCAGATCTCCGCGCCCGGCCCGGCCCGCTTGCTGCTAGTGGATGCCGCCTCCCTGACCTCCAAGGAAATCCGGTCCGCAGCGCCGCAGTGGAAGGAAACCTTGGACGCAGGCGGGACGGTCTTTGTTTCGGGAGTCAAGCCGGAGACCCTCGGCGAACTCAATCAACTCCTGCCCGCGCCGTTGGAACTGAACGCCCGCACGAGTGTCTCCGTGGTTCCCAACCGTGAGAACCCGATCCTGAGCGGCATCCCCTCGGCGGCTTCCTGTTTCGCCGCTCCGCATGGCGGAGGTCGCATCATCATGGACCGTGGCATGAACGGGGACTTTGTCCGCCAGGGCAAAGTGTGGTTTCAGGCGCCGGAGGTGGACTGGCGCCAGTGGGGGATTCACCTGCCGGAGCTTCAACGCACGGTCTCGATTTTCCGGGGTGAGCGGGAAGCCAAGCCGTCGGGCGTCGCGCTCGCCGAGCATCCCGCCGGGAATGGACGCGTCATCGTGAGCACGTTGTCCCAGCAATTGGCCAGCAAGAAGCACATCGACCTGATGCGTCTGCTGTTTGGCCGCCTAGGCGTTGCCATGCAGGATCCGTCCAGTCGCGAGTCCGGCATTCTGGATGCAAACGGCACCGTGCTCAAAGCCTTGAAGCTCGGCCCGTTTTCTGGCGGAACCTACGACCAGATCTGGACCAATCAGCAGGTGAATGAAAAAGAATGTCGTCCGGCAACCGGCGGGCAAACGGGCGGAAAAACCTGGGAGCTGATTCAAAACCAAGGTCCGGCCCGCGGATTTGTTTTGGATGCAGACGGCTCTTTCGGAATCAGCGCGAGCTACATCTCCTTTTGGCTATTCAGTCCGCTGCCGAATGAGATCGTCCAAAATCCATATGGCTCTAAAGTCACCCTGAATATTGGGGCCGATGATGGTTACAAGCTCTGGGTGAACGGCCGCGCGGCGGGGGAGAGTCCGGCGGGCGGGTTTTTCGCCTCCGAGTTCGAACTGCTCCAAGGCTGGAACCACGTGCTTGTCAAAGTCGCCAATGCCGGCGGTCCCAGCGGCACAATCCTTTCCCTGAGATCCTCGAATGCCGTGTTGTTGGATCAGCTCAAAACTGCGGCGGACGCGCCTGCAAATCCGTAACAACAAAGAATCCGTACAACACAAATGAGCACGGAACTCAACCTGAGCCCCGCCCGCTGGATATGGTTGCCATCGCAGAGCTGCCTGCCGAAGGTCGTGACTGTTTTAGAGCATTTTAAATAAAAGTGTAGCCGTATCTTCGGTCTTCCTGTAGGCTTTCC
>CAYNOR010000023.1:30977-31119 GCA_964398915.1 uncultured Verrucomicrobiota bacterium | reverse complement strand
CGGTCAGCGGATAATAGAGGGATTTATAGGTCGCAGTCAGGGTGACGGCCTGCACGGGCATAGTCACCGTGGTGTTCGCCGCCGTGGCATCCGCCACATAGTCGGTGTCGCCGGTCCAGCGGTCAAAGGCCATGCCGGTGGC
>CAYNOR010000023.1:0-30877 GCA_964398915.1 uncultured Verrucomicrobiota bacterium | reverse complement strand
CGGTCAGCGGATAATAGAGGGATTTATAGGTCGCAGTCAGGGTGACGGCCTGCACCGGCATAGTCACGGTGGTGGTGGAAGAAGTGACGCTTGCTACATACTGCGTATCACCGGTCCAGCGGTCGAACGCCTTACCGGTTGCCGGGGCATCCGCCGCGATTTCCACGTTTTGCTGGTAGATATACGAAGAGCCGCTGCCGCTGCCATCGTTAACTGTCAAGGTGTAGTGAACATCCTTGTACGTTGCCGTCAGCGTAACGGCTTGCGCCGGCATGGTGACGGTGGTGGCGGAAGAGGTGACGCTTGCTACGTACTGCGTGTCACCGGTCCAGCGGTCAAACGCCTTGCCGATTGCCGGGGCATCCGCCGCGATGTCCACGTTTTGCTGATAGATATACGAAGAACCGCTGCCGTTGCCGGCGTTAACCGTCAAGGTGTAATAAATATCCTTGTATGCTGCCGTCAGCGTAACGCTCTGCGCTGGCATGGTCACGGTGGTGGTGGCAGAAGTGACGCTTGCTACATACTGCGTGTCACCGGTCCAGCGGTCGAACGCCTTGCCGGTTGCCGGGGCATCTGCCGCAATCATCACCAGTTGTCCGGTTACATACAAATTGCTGCTACCGCTGCCGTCGTTAACTGTCAGTGTATAGTAACCATTTTCGTATGCACCCATGTCGACTCTGCTGTTGGCAATGCGAGGGTTTCCATCCAGATCGGTCGCTCCATTTACGTAACTATTCGCACCTGCATCAATGCACGGTGATCCTGCACTGAGGCGGTAGTCGGAATCCGCAAACAGCGGATTATTGGTTGTGTTGCCTGTGCCGGACGGGAGCGGTGTTGTCGCGCAATATGTGTAGCTTCCACCGTTTCCATTTCCGCCCGTATTACCCCAGATTATAGAATTTTTGATGGTGGCTCCGGCGTATATAAAACTTAATCCACCGTAGCTTGGGGCTTTATTTCCGGCAATGGTGCAATTCACAATGTTGGCACCCGCACCCAAATTACCCGAATCCACCCACACCCCGCCTGCGCTATTCGTTGCCGCGTTGTCTGCAATAAGACAGTTTTGCAGCGTCCCTGGATGCCAGATGAAGACGCCACCACCCACAGTTGTTGCCAGATTTCCAACGATTCGGCAGTTGCGCACCACACTCCCAACCCCATCGGTAGCATCAGTCAATGCGATACCGCCGCCCTTAGCTGCCGCTTTGTTGCTTTCGATGATGCTGTTGCAAATAATTCCCCCGCTCAGATTCAGATGAACCCCTCCGCCATCAGTCCCTGAGAAATTATTTCTTATCACGCAGTTACTTACCACACTCGCTTGGCACGAAACACCACCTGCGTAATTATCCAAATAGTTTCCTGTAGTTCGTGTCGCTCCGTTTTCTACCGTAAATCCGATCAACTGAGCCCCGCCGGACAAATACACTCCGCGCACGGCATTGGTGCCTAATGGCCCTTGCCCCTGAATGATCGTTTCAGCGGGACCGTTCACGCTGCGAATCACAATCGCATTCGTCGCTACTACGCGGTTAGGCAGGGTGCCGCCGGGGGTCACGGTCGAGCCCGTATTGTAGATACCATTCGTTACCAACACAGTGCCGCTGGTTGCGACTGCATTTACAGCAGCCTGAATGGTTTTTTTTGCCGTTGCCCAACTCGTGCCGTCCCCAGAATCATTTGGACGAGCTGCGTCAACATGAACGACGGACAAAGTCGCTTGCGTTGTAACAGGAAGAGTAAAAACGAGCAACAATGATAACAGTTTCGCAGGCCGGTCGATTCCTAGGCGCGATCCGGACGCCAACATCCGGAAAATCTTTTTAAATGTCATGCGTATCTCCTTTATTTGGAACATCTTGCTAATTAATAAAATATTCCACAAGTACAATTTTACCTTGTTTTTTAGTCGAAACAGCAACTCAAGTCTTTCACCATTGAGATGCCGCACAGCTCGCCTCGGCCTGTGGGTACCTTCCGTCCATGGTTTGAGTTGTCGTCTTAACGCAGGAGAGTGCGAATTCTGAAGCAATGCTGGCTTATTTCCAATCGGGGCAGCCGTAGCCTTAACCGTGAATGCCGGACGCATCGGTTGTAATACGAAACGCACTTGATGAGTATTGTTTTTTACAACCGCTGACGCTTGAGTAAGCAGCCGAGGAGTAGAGAGAACTTCCTGAAAAAACCGTTAATTTCTGGTTTATTTTAACCCTCGGAGCCCCTCTGACCTCCTCTAGCGACAGCGGTTGTAAAAGAATTTGATCAATACGACTCAGATTGATTCCGTATAAGACATGCGGTGTTTAGGAGGCCAAAAGAGTTCGGTTAAACATTATTTTTTTCTTGTTGCTTTCGGGGCAGGTAAGCCACTGTCTGTTCGCGTTTTATCTGTTGAGTTGCGAACTTGTCCGCTGTTTTATGACGATGAATTCAGGATACGATGAAAAATAAACTGTCAGCACTTCTTTTGCTCTTGGGCCTGGCGGCCTGCACGTCGTCAGCTCTGATTTGAATTGGACAGATGCTGCTTTACCCGGCAATGAGAAATTGTCTGCGGAATCACCCGAATTAACCCTAAAAAGGAAAATGGAACCGTCTCAACATTTGCAACCCTTTGATTCCCAGACAAATCCCATTGCTCCGCGATGCACTTTTTAGGTGACAACCTGTTGACACATAATTTGTTACATTTCAATGCTTTGCCTAAAAACCGGCCATTCCATTTTCCTTTTTAGGTTAACACGAATTTCATATTGTATTAAAAAGCCATATATGGCAATTTAACGATATGAAATTTGATGCGCTTCTAAAAGAACTAGGTGCCGAACCGGTTTTCCGGTCATCTCTTCTGCTGACAGGTGGCCGGAATCCGACGGATGTTCACCGGCAGATTTCACGCTGGGTAAGTGCAGGAAAGCTGATTCAGTTGAGGCGCTCTCTCTATATGCTTGCCGACATCTACCGCAAGAAAACCCCTCACCCGTTCTTGCTGGCTAATCAGATTAAAGATGCCTCTTATGTCAGTCTTCAGTCTGCGCTGGCTTACTACGGGCTGATTCCGGAATATGTTCCAGTGGTAACGAGTGTGACGACCGGACGTCCGGAGAGTTTTGAAACAGCGGTTGGCGGGTTTCTGTTCAAGCACATTAAAAAAGAATTTTTTTCGGGATACATCTCGGAAAAACTGGCGGACGGACAGTCGGCATTTATTGCAACCCCTGAAAAAGCTTTGCTGGATCTAATTTATCTGACCCCCAGAGCAGATAACGCGGTCTATTTGCGCGAATTGCGGATTCAGCATCCCGAGCGGCTTGATTTGCAGCGGCTGACTCAAATGGCGGCGGCAAGCGGCAGCGACAAGTTGATGCGGGCCGCAGCCTTGGTTTCTGATGTATTGCAGCAAGAGGAGTATATTGAGCTATGAAAGAATTTCTCTCTCAGCAGGTAAATCAGATCAAAGATCCGCTTCTCAAAACCAATCTGACCCGTGAATATTTACAGGCTCGAACGCTGCAAATCCTGCAGGAGCAGGGCGCTTTTTTGAACTGGGCTTTTCTGGGAGGGACGGCCTTACGTTTTTTATACAGCATCCCCCGATATTCCGAAGATCTTAATTTTTCCCTGATTGATCCGGCCCAACCCTGTTTATTTGAAGAGATTCTGAAAAAAGTAAAAACGCGATTTGAGAGCGAAAACTATGAAGTCAGCATCAAAGTTTTTCGCGAGAAAACGGTTCGGTCTGCTTTTATTAAATTTGCCGGCCTTTTATATGAGATGGGAATTTCGCCGCACCAGAGCGAAGTGCTTTCGATCAAGCTTGAAGTGGATACCAATCCGCCGCCCGGAGCGGTCATGCAGATAACCCTTTGCCGCCGTTTTGTGACGGTGAATGTAACGCACTACGACAGGGCCTCTCTGCTGGCTGGAAAACTTCATGCCTGTTTGTCGCGACAATATGCAAAAGGCCGCGACTGGTATGATTTGCTTTGGTATCTCGCGGATCGAACCTGGCCCGCTCCGAATTTCCGTCTGCTGAATGCCGCTTTAACGCAGACAGGACGAATCGGCCCGGAGTTGTCTGCCCAGACCTTGCCGCCTGTTCTGTCCGAACGGCTGGGTGGATTAGACTGGAAAGAGATTCGTGCGGATGTGGCCCCTTTTCTGGAGCGTCCGGAAGAGTTGAACCTTCTCACAAAGGAAAACGTTTTGAAGTTAGTGCTGAACGCGCCCGCCGGAAATTGATTGACCATGCCGCGCCGTGCGTATACGGAGTCAATTTAAGAATTATTTTATTCCAACAAAGGAGTTTATGCAGGATGAAAAGCAAACAACAAAGGATCAGCGAGATGAAAAATAAAATTTCAGCACTTCTTCTGCTTTTGGGACTGACAGCCTGCAAGCCGCCGGAAACCGTGCTGTACTCAAAACTGCTGGACGAATTGACCCATACGGCTTCGATCGCGCGGCTCGATGTTCCCGCCACGGAAATGATCTGCTCCTTCGACCGCACCGGGGCCAACGAGGACTACAATCACTTTCAGGGAAAAACCAAAGACGGGCAGTGCATCCTGGCTGACCTGAAAGGGCCCGGCGTCGTCAGCCGCCTCTGGTTTACCGGCACGCAACCGGACAAGAAGTTTCGTTTCTATTTTGATGGCGAAAAAACACCGCGTCTCGAATTTTCCTGGAACGACTTGCGCAAAGGGGTTCCACCATTCGATATCCTGCCGCTTTCGGCGGACGAGCAGAATTGCTGGTATACCTTCGTGCCGGTTCCCTTTAAAAAACGGCTGCTGATCACGACCGAAGATGCCGGCTATCAGTATGGTCGAGGCGAAAAACTGTTTTATCAGCTCAACTGGAATCCGCTGCCCGCCGGACAGACGGTCGAGAGCTTTTCTGTTTCCGGGCCTCGCGACCAGCTCCGGATAATTTCTGATATTTGGCAAAGTTCCGGATTCGGGCCGCTTCTGTCCGCGGATAAGGAATTCTCTCTGACAGCCGGACAGACCGCAGAACTTTGGACCGGGCAAGGCCCGGCTGCTGTACAGGCATTCACCATCGGTTCGGATGTTCACGATCCCGATGTGCTGCGCAACGTGTTGCTGAAAATCTATTGGGACGGAAGCGCGGAACCGTCGGTCTCCGTTCCGCTGGGCGATTTCTTCGGCAGTGTCTGGCAACGCTGGCGCGCGCAATCCATGTTCTTCGGTTCAAATGGCAATACCTTTTTCTGCCGATTCCCAATGCCGTTCCAAAAGTCCGCCCGCATCGTGCTGGAAAATAAAAGCCAGCAGAGTCTTTCGCTTCGATTCGGCATTCAGACCGGTCCGCTCATCGAAGGCGGCTATTTCCATGCCGGCTGGCGCAACAGCAGCGCTAACGATACCGGCGTGCCGCATACCGTTTTGCAAACCACCGGACGCGGACGCTATGCCGGATGCATTCTTTCAGTCGTCAACGCCGACCGCAGTTTCTGGGCACTGGAGTCCGACGAATCGATGACGATTGACGGAAAGAAAACCTGGCAGGGTACCGGCCTGGAGGACTATTTCAACGCAGGCTGGTACTATCAGAACGTCTTTGCCCGTCCGCTGCACGGATTGCCGGTCAAAGCGCCGTTCCGTACGGTGCAATACCGGTTGCATCTGACGGAGCCGGTACTGTTCGACCGCAGTTTTGAAATGCAGTTCGAGCGCGGGCCGGAGCAGGCCAGTCACGCCGCTTATGAAAGCGTCGCATTTTATTACCTTGATCAGCCGCAGGCCGCCGACAGCCGTCTCGAAAATCGCGTGGCTCCGGTCGATACGCTCCAGCCGTACACCCTGATGACCGACCTCTGGAATTTTGAGCGGTTCAACGACTTGCGCGGGGAAACGGAATATATCGACCGTTACAATGAGCAATTCAAACCCCCGTTTAAAGAAGTACTCGATTTGCGCAAACTGGTTTGCGGTTATGAAATAAAACAGATTTCGCAACAGCAGTTTGTTGACGGTCTGAACGCATCAACCAATGCGCAGGCCGAAGCGTTGCTCAAGCTCTATACGGTTCCGGGAGCCGCCCTCATTCAGCTCTACTGCAATATGCCATCTGAGCTTTACCTTGATGGCCAACTGATCTTGCGCGGCGGCGATCCGCAACAGCCGGTATTTGCTGCGGTTGAATTAAAAAAAGGGAAACATGTGCTGGCGGCGGCTTCCGGCTGGCAGGAATATCCCAAGTGGACGCAGGTTTCTGTGCGCACCGCCGATGGCTTTCTGCTGGGCACTTCCGGGCATTGGAAGAACGCCGTCAACCCGTCCGGCGCCTGGGCCTCTCTGGATTATGACGATTCCGCATGGCAACCGGTCGGCCCGGATTCCGGCAGGACAAAAGGTCCGCCCGAAGAACCCTATGTCTGGGTACAACCCGATCCCTTCGTAAACACGCTTTCTCAGGCGTACGGACTGCGTCCGTCCGCGCCGTGGGGCAGCAAAAAAGGCCGGGTCGTTTACCGGAAAGTGTTCGAGGTCCAATAGCAATCGAACGTAGTGCAAGCGTCTCGCTTGCGTTGTGAGTTTGGGCTTGTGTGAGTTTGCGGGGGTAGAGGAGTAAGGGAAGGCTGCCTGTAGCCGGGGGCGGTGACCCCGGCAGGTTTGGCCTCACCACGATTTGACAGGTTCACCCGCAAAATAAAGGCACCGCCCCGCGCGGCCGTCTTTTGATCCGCGACCCGGGTTTTTACAGGCGGTATTTTTTCGCGTGTATTTGCGTAGATTAGCGGTTAAAAATAGGGCTTGGGTTTGTTTGATAATTGGCGGGACGGGCGGTGCTATGAATGTTTTTGTAACGGGCGGAGCCGGCTATGTCGGCAGCGTTGTTGTGGATCTGCTGATTCGGCGCGGACATACCGTTACGGTTTATGACAATCTGGAGAGGGGGCATGCCGAAGCTGTGCATCCCGCCGCGACGCTTATCGTTGGGGACTTGCGGGATAAAGAGGCGGTGATCAAGGCTGTCGCGCACAGCCAGCCCGATGCGATTATTCATTTTGCCGCGTATGCGTACGTTGGCGAGTCTATGCAGGATCCATTAAAATACTTTGAAAATAATGTGACCGGCAGTCTTAATTTGATTGGTGCGGCCAAGGATGCGGGCGTTCCTAAATTTGTATTTTCGTCCAGTTGCGCCACGTACGGCATTCCCCCGGCGCTGCCGATCACGGAAGAAACTCCGCAGGCTCCGGTGAACCCCTACGGCGAAAGCAAACTTATCGTGGAGAGGCTGCTGAACTGGGTGCGGTGCATACACGGAATGAATGTGGTGGTGCTGCGTTACTTTAACGCCTGCGGCGCTGCCGGAGATCTCGGTGAAGACCATTTTCCGGAGCCCCATATTATCCCTCTGGTTTTGAGGGCTGCCGCTGACGGTTCGCAGGTTTTTAAGATATACGGCGATCAATACGAAACGGAAGACGGCACCTGTGTCCGCGATTATGTTCATGTTAAAGATTTGGCTCAGGCGCATTTACTCGCGCTGAACTCCGGACTTAGTGCAACGCTGAATCTTGGCAGCGGACGAGGGTTTTCTATCCGCGACGTGCTGGCCGCCGCGAAGGCGGTGACAGGCAGGACCATTGCAGCGCAAGTGGCGGAAGCGCGGCCTGGCGATCCTCCGGTCCTGATCGCCGATAACAAAAAAGCCTTATCGGTGCTGGGGTGGGTTCCTCAGCACGGGGACCTGACTGAGATCATAAAAGATGCCTGGGTCTGGTTTGTGCAGAATCCCGGCGGATATTCAAATAACAGCAGGATTAAATAAAGGAGTTGCCGGCAATGCGCGCATTAAAATCTAAGCCCGAAATTGGACTGGTCATTCCGTGTTATAACGAGGAATCCGTCTTAAACAGCTTGGTCGAACGACTCAACAGGCTTTGTACAGCGAGCGAGTTTACTATCCGTATTCTTTTTGTGAATGACGGGAGCAGTGACCGGACGCGGGATATGTTGCGGCAAATCTGTGCGGAACACAGACATATTTCCTGCATACATTTTTCGCGCAACTTCGGTCATCAGGCGGCCGTCAGCGCCGGACTGATGCATGTCAAAGGGGATGCGTCCGTAGTCCTCGATGCAGACTTGCAAGATCCGCCAGAGGTGATTCCGGCCATGGTTGAGAAATGGCTGGAGGGCTATGATGTGGTCTATGGCGTCCGGCGAAAACGAAAAGAAGGCTTTCTGCTGAAAACAGCTTATTTTCTTTTTTACCGCATAATGAAAAAGCTGGTGCCCTTCAATGTGCCGCTGGATGCAGGGGACTTTGCTTTAGTGGATCGCAGAGTGATTGATGCCATCAATCAACTGCCGGAGAAAACCCGTTTTGTGCGGGGGCTTAGAGGATGGGTCGGGTATAAGCAGATTGGCCTTCCGTATGAACGGGACAGCCGGCAGGCCGGTGATTCGAAGTATTCTTACCTGAAGCTGTTCAAGCTTGCACTGGACGGCATCATTGCCTATTCGACAATCCCTTTAAGAATAGGAATATGGGTGGGTACGGTTTCGGCGATCAGCGGTCTGTTCTATTTTTTATACGTCATTTATTCAAAACTGGTGATGGATTCCAACCCTTCCGGCTGGGCATCCCTCTCAAGCATCATCCTTGTTTTAGGCGGTGTTCAGTTGCTGGTTCTTGGCATAATCGGTGAGTATATCGGCCGGATATTTGACGAAGTCAAAGCCCGCCCATCATATATTATCGAAGAAACAGTTGGTGACGATCTATGAAGCCGGCCTTCGATGAATACGGCCAAAGCTACGATGAGCTGATTAAAAAATGCATCGGGTTTATGGGTCAGAATCACGACTATTATACGCAGGCCAAGGCGGATTGCCTGCTTGAAAATCTGCAAAAAATGTATGGAGAAACCCGAACATTGCGGGTGCTGGATGTCGGCTGCGGCGTTGGGAAGACCGACAGTTTTCTCTCCCCGGGCCTTGGAAAACTTTCCGGCGTGGATGTTTCCCCTGCCAGCATCGAACGCGCCCGCCGCGAAAACCCTCACGTCGAATACTCGGTGTATGACGGGCGTTCCCTGCCGTTCGACGACGCCTCGTTCGATGCAGCCTTTCTGATCTGTGTGCTGCACCACGTTGCGCCGGAAGAACGCATTGCCTTGATGCACGAGGTGCGGCGGACGATCCGCCCCGGCGGCGCAGTTTTTATCTTTGAACACAACCCCTTTCATCCGTTGACGAGGCTGGTCGTCGCCCGTTGTGAGTTTGACCGCGAAGCCCGGCTGCTTTCACGCCGCATGGCGGCGGCGCTTATCCGGGATTCCGGATTTTCCTTGCTGGATTCCAAGTACATTCTCTTCTTTCCTTTCAAAATTAAAATTTTGCGCGGCCCCGGTTTTTTGAGCCGGAAAGCTCCTTTGGGAGCACAGTATTTTGTTTCAGGAGTGAATCATGCGTCATGACCAGTTGAAAAAAACAGCAGTACTGTTATTCATTTTTTGCGGCGGTCTTTTTCTGCGCCTGTTCCAGCTGGGTGCCGCTTCGTTACAGATCGACAATATTATTTTCTGGGATCTGTTTCATCGGGAGGTTTCCGCCGGGCAGATTTTCTCACAGTGGATGGATTTGACCGGACTGACCGGGCAGCTTCCGTTTGTCGCCGCTACCGCGAAACTGTTCATCGATCTTTTTCATCTGCCGCTTTCCTTTGGAACGATGATCCTTCCTTTTGCATTATGCGGTTCGCTGGCCGTTCTTGTCGCTTACATGGCGGGGCGTGAATTCGGCGGACGGCGTATAGCTTTGTTACTGGCGGCGATGACCGCTTTCAATCCGATCTGTATTCAGATGTCCCGCGAGGCGTATTTTTATACCCCCACGCTGCTGGGCTCGTTTTTGGCATTATGGGCCGCAGGACTTTCCGGGCGGTTGCTGAAAGGGCAGGCTGTGCCGCGATACTTTCATATCGTCAATGCGGCGGCATTCCTGATCATGACATGGTCTTCACCGAGTTCATGGCCTTATGCTTTTTTCTTCGTACTATTTAACGTGGCACTGTTCGGCTGGCAGATCATACGCCACCGCCGCGGCGCGGCGGATCTGTTTATTCTTCTGGCAACCTATCTGGTCGTCGGGGCGCCTCTGCTACTGGCGCCGTGGGGTCTCGATCAGATCCGGCAGTTCACATCGGACGGCGTAACTCGCGACTGCTGGACCAAAGTTTTTGCTTCAGGCCGCGGCGTATCACAGTGGACAAAAATAGGACCGGTGTTCAGTGCCTATGCCTGGGGCACCACCCCGTTCCGGCAGATTTTTTCCGGGCTGGTTCTTTGCTCGGGAATGGTTTGTTACATCGCCGGATTTCGAAAGAACCGCACGTTTACAGTGATGGGTATTATTTTCATTACCGTGCTGATACTTAACATCATGGCGCTTGAAAAAAGCGTTTGGATTTTCGGGGTCACCCGCGTCGTTCCGCTGGTTCCGTTCTATCTGCTTTTTCTATCTGCCGGGCTGCTCTATCCGTTTGAAAAACTGCGCGGCAGGCGCGCCGCCGCTGTCGCATGGCTGATTCCAGCTCTCGGGTTCGGGCTGTGGGTTGAGCCGGATATGCTGATCCCTTCGCGCACCGGGGTGCCGAGACCTTTTTCCGAAATTGCCGCCTGGGCAGATAAAAACTTGCCCGAAGATACGCCGATTGTGACCGAGCGCTTTTTTACCGCCTACAACGAGTTCCGTGTGCATGCACCAAAAAAGGTTCAGTTTATATCGACTGTCCCTAACCAGATTCCTGAACAGTACAATGGACTGGAATTCCGCAAGCGCACCTTGAAGTTTTTTAAAGACAACCCCGTTAGTGCTTTTTATGCGGAGAAGCATCTGTGGGAGCGTCCGGAAACGGGGCCGTGGCCCGAAGTCCTGAAACTGTTTGCACGCCATCATACTGTAACAAACCGTGCTGGAATGCGGCTGTCGCAACTTGGTCTTTTCGATCAGGGCGACCCGTCGGTTCCATATTCTGCTGAGCCTTTTACGTGCACCATTTACTATAATCTGCCTGAAGACGTAGTCGCCCGCTCCCGTACGGAAGGGCGTGCTGCTGTTGCCTTGTTTTCCAAGGGTTGGGAAACCGTTTCGACTGATGATTACCGCGTCTGGCGCCTGTTGCAGAACGAGGCCGCCGTTGAAGTCTGGAATCTCACAGAAATTCCTCAAAAAGCATCACTGGTGATTCATGGTGTAGCGGTTGGCGGCACCAAACAGGTCGTGCTTAACCGTGGAGAGCGGAAACTTTTTCAGAACGGGAAAATGACCGTTTGGACATCCGAAGCCGTCACGTTGATTCCGGGTAAAAATCTACTGACGCTACGTGATCCGGTGCAAAACAGCACGGTTCCTCTACTGGTCTCTTCTGTTGAAGTTATCCCGGCACAGCCCTGATTGTTTCTCTATCAATCAAACAGAAATACAATCAGCCCTGGAACTCAAAAGTCAGGCCACACTCTTCCGCACTCCGGACGGTAATCGCCACGAAAAGGAACAAACTGAAAGGAGTTTTCGTCCGACCCGTCCGCTACGTTCGACCCGTCCGATCCGTCCGCTACGTTCGACCCGTCCGCTACGTTCGATCCGTCCGCTACGTCCGATCCGTCCGCTACGTTCGATCCGTCCGCTACGTCCGACCCGTCCGCTACGTCCGAAACGTCCGAAACGTCCGATCCGTCCGATCCGTCCGCTACGTTCGATCCGTCCGATCCGTCCGCTACGTTCGACCCGTCCGCTACGTTCGACCCGTCCGACCCGTCCGTTACGTCCGCTACGTCCGACCCGTCCGATCCGTCCGACCCGTCCGATCCGTCCGATCCGTCCGTTACGTCCGATCCGTCCGAAACGTCCGCTTCTCCGCCTTCGCCCCAGCGCACTGGAGCATCACCGCAACCAGCCCCCTCAACGGCCTTCAAAGCATCGCCCAGGCTAAGGCTTATACGGGATCAATTTGATTGGTATTGATCAGATTAGAACAAGAAATGTTCTACCACCCGCTTCCTCCTCCGGCGGATAAATCGCTAGAGACCTGAGGCCATCGGCCGAAAGAGGCTGGTGCAAAGCACCGGCAATGACCGAAGGGAATGGCAAACCTCCGAGGAGTTCAGAGGATAAAGGCAAGGGCTGGAATAAACGATGGCCAGAGGTTCTCTGCCTTACTCCGAAGTCTGCTCTAGCGCCGAGCGAAGCGCAGATAATTTGCGAAGCAAATAGTGCCAACGGCACGGTTCACCGGGTGGTGAAAAAAATACTCATTAAGTTAATTTCGTATTACACACGCGAGGCTCAAATCCTTGATTAAATCTTTCCGGCTCTGTAGGGTGCTGCAAAAGAGGGGGCGTTATGAAATTCAAAGGTCTGCTGGTGGTGTTGGTCGTGTCGGTTGTTCTATTGCTGACCCTGTCTATTACAGGTTGCGAATGTTTATTATTGTGACGCTTATAGGGGAGGGTTATGAAATTTAAAAGTCTGCTGGTGGTGTTAGTGGCGTGGATGGTCTGCCTGCCGCTTTTGGGCAACGGGGAAGATTTGGCCGTGACGCGGCAAAAAGATGAACAGGGAAATGCGGAGGCCCAAGCCTCGCTGCGGAAGGCCTATGACAATGGCGAAGGCGTTCCTCAGGACGATAAAGAAGCTGTGAAGTGGTATCGTCTTGCCGCCGAGCAGGGACAAATAGGGGAATATAATCAGCGGGCATCCAGTGTTGCGGCGCGACCGGCGCAGGCTTTGAAGGGAACGAAACAATGAGTAAACGCATTGCGTTGTTTTGTAACAAAGCGGACGAATCAAACGGCCAAACCCGTAGTTTCCCCCGAAGTCGGGACCGTGCGAGGTAGATATGAAAAAAGCACCTTTCGCAAGGTGCTGAATATCAATGATTTAAATGGTGGGCGTTACAGGACTCGAACCTGTGACTTCTACCGTGTGAATCCATCTGATGGAATTCAGCCTGTGACTTTCTGTTTCAGTAAGTCTCTGACTGTGAGCAAGCTATAACAATTTCATGTTCTTGTCAAGGCGTTTGAAAAAGAATGAAAAACCCTGCTTTTCAAAGGGCGGAAGCCACACTTTTGCCACACTTTTTCAGGACGTTTCAGCGGTGATTTTAGGCACGAAAAACAAAACAGTTGCTTGTCGCAATGGCTTAAAATATCTTTGCGAAAAAGGAGACTCTCTATGGCAACAAACCCAATCGGCAAAGGCACCAAAACCATCGGCATCAACATGTGCAAGAAAATGGCGGACGACTTAGAAAAACGCGCGTCCTCCATGCACATCTCGAAGAGTAAATACTGCAAGATCGTCCTTCAGCAGTGGATTGATTCCGGCAAGAAGCTGACCCTCGGCGAGAAGTAGGCGACTCGGGTTCCAGACATTGGAAACTATTTGGAGCGCAGGCGCATTTCTCGCCATAGATTGATCACCTCGAGAGCCTCGGCGGGATCGGGCGGGCAATGATCCTTGTAAACGGCTTCCATGGACTCCGGCGCCATCTCGGGCAGGTCAAAAATCGCATACCAAGCATCCCTGCCGGTCTGGAAGGTATTAATGGTCATCCCGTCCGGCGTGATGGTGACGGTGATCTCTGGCGTGTTGTAGCTCTGAACTATTTTCAGCATCCGGGCGTACCAGACAAAAGCCACGCCTTTTTTTGTCACCGCCGCCGGGCCGCCGGCTGAAAACCCGTTGGCCATCAGCTCCAAGGTGCCATTTTGCGCCGCAACGCGCAGCCACTGGTTCTTGTTCCGGACGGAAACGGAGCCTTGGTCTCGCCGGTGTACGGCCTTGAGCATCTTAACCAGCGCCTTTTTCTCGACAGTAAACTGCATTATTCCCCTCCATCGGGACCGTTGTAGAGAACCTTTCCTGTTATCTTGCTGATGGCCATAATCTGACCCCCGCCGACGCCCCAGCATTCACGGCGACAGATTGGAATCCACCAGCAAGGTTCACTGTCGTCTGGCATCATATAGCCGCAAACATTGTCAGGCTTGCAGGAGAGGCACTCCAGAGTCTGCATGGAGGAGCCGCAGCCTCTTTCCGCAATCTCTAAAGCCTCCTTCGGACTGATAGGAGGGTCGATTAACAGGTGCTTCATGGCGCATTTATGCTCTCAAGCCGGGCGGGGGTCAACTTTTCAGAATGTTTCACCCCGCGCTTTCAACTATTCGGAAAAGTCTGTAAAACTGAGTCCTACTATTGGATATGGCCTACGAGAAAAAAGAATTAAAAACAACGGATCAGCATCTTTTTGCGGTGATTCCTGAGAAGCTTTCTCGGGAATACTCCTCTTTGCTGGCCAGAATTCGAACGATTTATGGTGAACGAATCACCATTCAGGATTTTTTGGACATTTCAGAGGATGATTTTTTAGCCCAAAGGGGTATTGGACGCTTGTATGCTGGGCGATTGAGCCAGCTACAAAAGTGGATTCTTGGCCAAGAGGAAGTGAAGCCATGCAAACCGGTGTTTTCTGAGGCTGAAGTTGAGGCATGGGATGTTCCCTGTAGCGAGATTCCGAATGAATATACAGCCCTTTTTGAGAAGCTTCGCGTTCTATATGACGTGAAAACATATGCTGATATTTTACGGATATGCTCAGATGAATTTAAAGAACATGTGGGCGTAGGCGCGAAAAAACACCACATGCTTTTGAAGTGGCGGAATGAAATTCTGTCAAATCCACCCCAGATGCCAGCTTTACCCTCACTGAAGGCTTGCCGTATAAATTTTTCGCTTTTAAATCAGGATGAGCGAGCTCTGCTTAATAAATTTATGCGGCGCGGAGTAGGCGCCGATGAAATTACAGTTGATTTTCTGATGCAACAATCGGCAGATGAACTTCGCCGTGCTGATGGATTTGGCAAGAAAAGTGCCAACGCATTAAAGTCCTTGCAACAGCAGATTTTAAAGGGCGCTAAAAATCAATCAGCGCCGCTTTTAATTGAAGCTGGATTCGGCACGGATCTTTCAATTCAAGAAATTGATAAAGTTCTCGTAGAAGATTTTGATTTGTTTTTAAAGAGCCTTGACGATGAAGAGCAGTTTATCTGGAAGAGTCGCTCTGGGTATGCAGGGACCCCTGGCCTGACGTTGAAGGAAGTCGCTGATGTTGTATGGGTTACGCGGGAACGTATCAGGCAACGGGAGCAAGGTCTGTATCAGAAATTGCGCCGTAGTCTTCGGATTTCTTCGCCCATTTTCCATTCTAAACTCAAGGTGCTAGACGGAGAGGATATTTTATCTGGACTCAAAGTGTTCAAAAATCGGTTTTCAACCGCCGAGTATTTTTATGAAGCGGCGGCCTTTGTAGCAGATATTTCGCGACAAGAAATAGCATCCCTGACAAATACTCCTCGTATTCCTAAAAAGCGTACTGGTGTTGTTGTAGAGACGGATATACAGCTGTTTAAAAACATTCTGCTTTCGCACTTTCCAACGGGGTTCCAGTTTCTGCCGGCAGGAGAGAGGCTGTTGCAGCATCAGGCAACCCGGGAACTTTCACCGCGTATTCGGCGGGCGTTGCAAGAGCAGATGTTTGAGCGGCTGGACGGGGCTTGGCTTTTCCCAGAACAGGTTGCGGACGAAGGTACAATCTCTCAAATTCGGGAATGCGTGGATGCTTGGGGGCGGCTTTACGGGGTTTGGCAGATCGAAGCCCTATATGGTCGGGTTCAGTCGCAATTAAGAAATTTATCTGACGGACTGTCAGATTTTCGACGATTTTACAAAGCGATTGCACCGTCGTCAGAAACGACTCAATTCACAAAACAAAAGGAAAAGCTGGCGGTTCGGCTCCTCGCTAATCATTTGGAGAGTGTTTGTGATTGTGTGTATGAAGATGATTTGGCGAAGCAGTTCCCTAATCTGGCAAGGGGAGATTTTAGCACTCTCGCACTTCAGGATCGTAGCATTATCCGGGTGAAAGACGAATATGGTCAGAAAGCATATAAGCATATCAATGCATTTTGGCTCCCAGACGATTTCTCAGATGTGCTGGGATCGATTATCGAGAATATTGAAGCAAGCGGCGATCCCGCGACGGAAATCACGATCGTTTCTCGCTTGAACGAAGCAGTCGAGCCTTCGTTCTGCGCGACTTATGCCATCCCTGACGACGTTACACTTCGCGACGTTATTGTTGCTTGCTATACAGGTAAAATTCCCCGCGTTTGGCGGTCTCATTCATTTGTATCGGTGGGGAAAAAAAAGAAAGCCAGGCAAAATATATTGGATATGTTCCTTACGCAGCAGGGGGATATCCCGTTCCATGAATCGGCTTTCTTTGATTACGCCAAAAAGATGCGTGGTCTCACGAATAAAACAATGCTGATTTGCACCTTTCTCCGCTCTAAATGTGTTCGTCTTAGCGAGTACTTCTGGATCTCGGCTTTCGCCTTTGCGGATAAGGCAACCCTCGGTGTCACAGAATATTCTGTAATTCAGACGCAACTGCAGAAAAAATTAGGGGATCAGCCGTTTTTATCAATAGGCCTGCTCCCGCTTAGCTTTTTTTCTGCACTGCCTGACTTTTCATTGCACGGACGGCATTATTCATGGAACGCTTATCTGCTGTCCAGCGTTTGTGGCCACGCAATTCCCGCTTTGCGGGTTGTCAATGACGAACCAAGCCCCTATAAAGTTACGGCATTGCTGCTTCCGGACAGCGCGGCCTTTCAGGGCGATGTTATTGACTATGTACTCAATGTCTATGCAACCAGCGGCATTGCAGGCCGGACGGCGGTGGAAATTTTTGACTATTTAAAACAGAATCAGGTGCGTTTGACTCAGAGTGAGAAGCTGCTGAATCGCATCCGTGCGAAATTTGGGGTGGATTGATGTACGGCTACAAATGGGATCGAAAAACGCGAGGATACAAGCTAACCACGCAAACTGAAAAGTTCGTGGCAAACGAGATCCGCCCGGTTTTTGCCGAAGAACTGGCTCTGATCGGCTTTGATTCTCATTTCAAATTTGATCCTGAGGAGCGCCGACCGCTGATGTGGGCGCAAAAAAATGCCTATATCTACAAAGGCGACGTTGTTGCGCGGCTTCACAAGACACAACTCGGCAAGCCGTTGGAGAGGGAGTATTTTTGTTCGCCATGCAAACTTGAGCCGGTAGATGTTGACGGAATGGTCGCGGGTAACCGGCCCATTCTTGATGCGTTGGTTGCAGACACGCTGAAGCGGATCAAGGAAATGTATGAAAGCCACCAGACATCCTGCGATATCGCCTACATTGGCTTCAGCGGGGGCAAGGATTCCGTTCTGTTGTTGGACCTTTGCCACCGCGTATTGCCGCTCACTGTCCCCGTAGTTTTCAGTGATACAGATATGGAGCTGCCCGATACATACATCGTCTGGGAGCAAATTCAGGGGCGATATCCCGGAAGGCCGTTTATCAAGGTTAAGGCTCTAACGCCCGCTATTGAAAATTGGTTTCAATTTGGCCCCCCCTCACAGGCTTTAAGATGGTGCTGTTCGGTGCATAAAAGTACTCCGGCAATTTTGCATTTGAAGGAAGTTACGCATAATCCATCGGCGCGGCTTTTGGCCTTCGTTGGAGTTCGGGGTGATGAGAGTTTGCGCCGTTCGGGATATGCCGATGTCTCTGACGGTCTGAAAAACCAGAACCAAGTTAATGCAATGCCGATTCTTGCTTGGGGTTCGCATGAGCTGTTTCTTTATATCTTTCGGGAATCCCTTCTTCTAAATCAAGCATATCGCATGGGGTTGCCTCGCGTCGGATGTCTTCTTTGCCCAATGTCTTCTGAGCGGCAGGCCTCTTTAATCAGGGAGGTCTATCCGGATCGTGTTTTTGATTTTGTCGATGTGGTTCGCCAGACGATTTCTCGCGATTTTCAATCCAAGAATGATTTAGAAAGTTTTGTTTTTTCAGGAGGCTGGCACGCTCGCCAAAGCGGCGTATCACTTAGCGGGGTCATTGGAGTTCCGTCTGTCGAAAAAAAAGGGAATGTAATCATTTTTAATTTTGATGCGGTCAAAACAGCGTCGGTTCGTGAATGGATCAAAACGCTTGGACGTGTGACCAAAATTAATGACTCAGAGTTTCTGATCATGAAGGCGAATAAAGGCTCCGATATTAAAGTAGGTTTAGAAAATAAGGAGTATATCACAAGGGCATCTTTTGATTTTCTGGACGCACCGCCTGATAGAGTTGTTCAGAAGTGGGTTCGCAGTATTATTAATAAGGCTCTCGGTTGCATTGGGTGTCGGGCGTGTGAAGCAGAGTGTCCTATTGGGGCACTTGCATTCTACCCGGCTCTAAAAGTTGACGAGTCAAGATGTGTGCATTGCATGAAATGCCATTCACATCAGGATGGTTGTCTCAGATTTTTTTCAAAGCGGTATGCGGGAGGAAGAACAATGAATATTTCCGGAATCAATAAATATATGACCTTCGGGTTAAAGCCGAGCTGGATCGCGATTCTTTCATCAGAGAGAGACGAGTTTCGCTCAACAACAGCACTTGGTAATCGAATGATTCCTTCGGCGACAACTTGGTTTCGGGAGGCGGGTCTCATTAACAGTTCGGCTGCGATTCAACCAACGCGATTGCTTGGCATCGGTGAGAAGGTCGGGTTCGAAAATCGACTCTTTTGGGATTTAATTTGGATCGGGCTTGTTAATGCTTCGCCACTGATGAAGTGGTACGTTTGCAACAATGAGTTGGGGGAAACGACGACACAGGATGTATTAAATGAAAAGCTGTCAAAGTCGGTAGAATCAGCATCCGTGCGAAAAGGTGCCTTGCAGACATTGTGTAACACGCTAAAAGAATCGCCTGTGGGTTCCGACGCGACCCCTGTCATTCGAGTTGAAACGAAAGGCAGGAGTGTCATTAGCCTGAAACGGATTTCGCACAGCGTGGATCCGCTGGTGATCTTATATGGATTGTACGTGATGAGTCAGGCTGCGGACCGCGCCTCATTTACGGTAAGCGAGATGCAGGCGGCCGATTTTGAATCGGCATGTGTTTCACCATTGGTGGCATTTGGTATGTCGGTTGAAGAGTTTAAGGCGCAGTGCGCCGGGCTGGCAGAGAGGTATCCGGAGTTTATCGCTTGTTCATTTACGCTTGGATTAGATGAAGTGCGGATATTCCCCAATATGAAAACCCTCGACGATGTAATCGATTTAATCTTGGCATAAGGAGATACCGCAATGTTTTACAAAGATTTGTTTGGCGTTAAAGAGGGTTATGCGCCGTGTATGACCAAGGAGGCGATTAATCGTGATCCGGAAACGTGGTTGCAGTTTTATCCGCACAAAACCTTTGTGGATTTGCTTCGGACACTTTTAGACAAGCTGAACGGCGGAAACCAATCGGTCTGGTTAACCGGCCCCTACGGAACCGGGAAAAGTCATGCGGCCTTGGTTCTCCAGAAGCTGTTTATGGATGAAGAAGTGCGGCTCGACGAATGGCTTGTAAGCCGTAAGGCTTTGTTGCCGAAAGAGGTCGTTAGCCAGCTCAAACAGTTGAGAGCGCAGAATGTTCTGGTGATTTTTGACACGGGTAGCGATACCGTAACTACTCCGCACCACCTGCTGGTGCGCATCGAGAGAGCCATTCAGGAGTCCCTGATTGCAAAAAAACACACTATTCCGCTCATGGGCTCGCTTGAAGAGATGATTGTCCGTGTTCGTCGGGAAGGTTCCCATTTCTTTAATACGCGGGACGCAATGCAGGATGAGCTTTGTTACCTTACGGGCGATATCAAAACGGTGGATGCATGGGAGCGGCAGATTAGAAAACCGGAGCTGACCAACGGGTTGGTCAGCGACACGATGCGGGTTTTGGAGCAGGATGACATTTATCTCGGTTTATCGGCGGACAACCTGATCAAGTGGATCAATGCGGCGCTTGATGCAAATGGAATTTCAAAAATACTCTTTATTTGGGACGAGTTCTCAAACTATGTGCAGCGCCACGCCGGCGAGCTAAAAACCTTTGAGACAATTGCGGAGGCCTCCCAGGAAGGCCGGTTTTTCTTTATGCCGGTGACACACATGGAGATCACTGCATATATGGCGGCTGGCTCTGCGAGCGCAAAAAAAGCCAATGACCGCTTTGTCTTTAAAGCATTGGATATGCCGACCAATACGGCGTTGGTGCTTGGAGCTGATGCCTTCGAGATCAAAAAATCTGCCGCGTGGGAAAAAGAACGGACTCTGCTGTGGCATAGTGTTCGCGGCGTCGTTGAGAATTATATGCTTCCAAAAGCGGGCGAACAAATGGTCGCGGAGGATTTTAAGGGCATTTTGCCGATCCATCCGATGGCCGCATTTGTTCTCAAGCATTTGGCGACGGCTGTGGGATCAAACCAGCGCAGTATGTTTAACTATCTAAAAAGAAACTCTGGTGACAGTGAATTTCAGCAATTTATCGCCGCCGGAGGTCCGGATGTGCGCGGCATGCAGTTTTTAACAGTGGACTATCTTTGGAGGTATTTCATCGAACGCGATGACCTCGGACGTGACAAAGAAGTTCAAATGACTCAGACGGAATTCAGCCGCAAATCTTCGGCTCTGTCAGAAACAGATATCCGGATTTTTAAGACAGTTCTGCTCTATAGCCTTCTTGGGCGAAGGACGCAGGGTGGAGGGCACGAGTTGCTGCAGCCGACCATTGAAAATATTGTTCGGGCTTTTGAGGGCGATGGGGTAGTAGTTGGCGTCGAAGGTATCCTTCAGGAATTGGCAAGGCAGCACTGCTTTTCAATCGTCAACGGTCGTTGCGAAATGTTTCGTTCAGAGGCTGGCGGAGAAGAGCTGGCCCGGGAAATAGAGAAAATCGAGCCCCTGTTCAACAGCCTGATTCTGGCCGATAAAACCCAGCCCAAACTGGAGAGCAAGCTCAGGACGTTTAAGGACAAGCAACGCTTTGTCGTGCAGGTTTCTTCGGTAGAAAAATGCACGCCCGGCGCAATGAAGAACAAGGATCAGTACGGCCCGATGGGTAACAAAGTGCTGGTTTATTTTATCTTGGCGCGAGACGCGCAAGATCAATTGCTCATTCCGGAAAAAGCAAAAATATTGGCTTCTCACTTCAAGGATTTCCGCATTTTGTTTGTGACGATGCCCGAAGCGACATTTTGCGACGACAATGCGAACCGCTGGCAGGAATATGTGGAGCAGTACGCAAGAAAGAATCTGGCATCAACCGACCAGAGCGCACAAAGGCTTCATCAGACCCAGATGGTATCGATGGAAGAAGAGTGGATTGCACGGCTCATGAACTCACAGATGAACCTGAAGATATACAGGCCGAATGCCAATGGTGAACCGTATTCGGTAGATGCAGTTTGGGCCCAGATGGAGTCTCGTTTGCACGAGTACATTAAAGATTCGTTTGAGTTTTTTCTTGATGAATTCAGTGGATACAATACGACGGCTATGGGGGCTCCAAGCGCTTTACAGAACTGGGCGAAGGCGGGGATGCTGGGCGGGGAATTTAAGACTTCTGGCGCTTGGAAAGCAGTTTTGCTGGCTTTTGAGAAACAGGGTATTACGCACGAGCCAGGGTGGTTTGATGAAAACCCATCGCATCCGTTGACGCAGCTGCGTAATGCTTGCATGAGCAAACTGGATAATACCGTGGGCAGGGGCGAGACTGGATCATTGAGAAAATTCTATATTGACCTTCAGCGGCCGCCTTTTGGTCTTCTAGGTGTTCCCTATTCGGCATTTGCCTTCGGGTTTGTCCTCCGCGAATGTTTTTCAAGCCGACGCCAATACCAATGGACAGATGGAACGGTCTCTCAAAAACTCGACACGGATTCCCTCGCTGAGATGATCGAAGCGGTTGTTCGGGACGATGGAAACAATGCGATCAGGAACGAAAAGTTATTCTGCCGCCTTTCTAAAGAAGAGAAAACATTTGTCGAAAAAAGCGGTATTATTTTCGGCATGTCTGTTAATCCAAATGGTACGGTTGAAAACACATTACAAGAAATTGCCATCCGGCTTGAAAAGATTTCAGGGAAAGCGCCCCTCTGGGTGCTTTCAGATGCGATCCGGGACGCGAATGATCCCTATTCAGATATCTTGTGCGAGATGGTAGACCTGCTTTGCAAAGCACTCCCCATTAGTTCAAAAGGTAACGTCGAAGAGCGGAGTTCTTGCGTTAAGCGAATTGGCGAATGTTTATTGAAGACGGATGGGCTGGCCGAGGTGTTTTCGGGGTATATTAAACCGGACGTATTTACCGATGCGTTCAAACGGCATGTCGACAAGATAAAGCCGGAACTTCAGGCTCGAGCTGTGGAGTCAGGTGATAATTCAGGATTGTATTGTCAGGTTTTGAAGAATCAGTGTGCAGAGACGGCTGGGTGGTTGTGGAATAAGGAAAATGTCGGGGCGGAGATCGAAAATGTTTATGCGCAGTACGGAGTTATTCTCCAGATCCAAAAACTTGTTGGTGTAACCGGACACTTCCCGTTTTCGGCGGCGGTTGCTCGCCTTAAACACGCCATATATGAAGAGAATAAAGTGTCTCTGGTTGTGATCAAAGCGGCTTGTCCGGCATTGTCGCAACTGCTTTTAATTCTCTCGGCTCCGAAGATCGGCGCGTCAATGGCAGATCTTGAAACCGAACTTATCAATCAAAACGCGCTACTTCGCGAACTTTTTTTTGATCCGGCACACAAGAAACAGATTGCGCTTTTACAGAAACTTTTTGAAGAAACGCTTCGGGGACAGGGAGAGAGCGAGTTGCGTTCGGTGTACGAATCGCTAAGTTGCGGCACGGAACGAACCGAGGCAGACTTCAAGGCTCAGGCAATCTCCGAAATCGAGATGTTTTTCAAGGCCTCATCGGCCAGACAAATTTTGGAATTATGGCGGGATAAAACAGGTACAGTCTCCCCCAGCGAATTCAGTATCACGGCAGGGCTTCCGGCGGCGATGTGGTTGAATGAATCTGCGGAACGTTATATCGATGTAATTTGTGATCCATCCGCGTGTACAGCCGAAAAGCTGACTGAAGCCAAAAAAGTTCTTGAGGCTTCGTCCTTTGCGGTCAAGCCCGGTGAGGTGCAGCTCGTTGGAGAACGCTTCATAAAGAGGGCGCTTCCGTTGCGATACCAAAAGTTAGGCGTTATGGCCGATGAGCTGAGTCAGGCTTTGAAGAGTAGGTTGGGTGCGGATACTAACCGTTGGTTGCAATCGCCGGACTTTTCTAAATCCGTGGAGGCGTTTATTTGTGAGCGCTACCAGTCTGTTTACAGAAAAAAAGCGGAAGAAAAGGTTAAAGCTTTGTCGGCTGATGATGCAAAACAAAGGCTTCTTAAATTGGTTGACCATATACCCGATGTCGGCTTCAGCATTCTGGAGTAAAACCCTATGACGGTAAACGAATATTGTTCCTTACTTCTGAGCGACGGTGTACGCATAGGTAAGTCGTGTATTCTGGTTGTTCCCAGATGGCAGGATCAGCAGGATGTCCGTGCATTCTACCGGCAAAGACCGGATGTTTCTATTCTTTCGGTCAGCGATGCGATTATAACAAATGCATTTTTGCCAATGCCTGCGGTCGTGTTTTCCCGCATTAAAGACAGTGTTCGCGCTGTGAACACAACCGGTAAAGTGGCGTGTTTTGTCGGGTTGGATGGGTATACGCGGTTGGTATCACCGGATAAGCATTTTGAGATTCAGGCGGAGCTGCGGACGATCCTTGATGACGTTAGCTTGAAAGTCAGCTTCATCATTGGCTCTTTAGAAACGAAAAAAGAGTTTCCATTAGCTTATCCTCGCTATCGGGAAGAGCAGTCCGTCCTTGAAATAGGCAGAGGTTCTCCGGACATCGGATGGCCGCAAGAGGTTACTTTTATACATAAACAGCTCTCACCGCCAGAAATGGTTGTTGCTCCATCCATCCAGTGCTTTTTAAAAGACGTGGAAGATGGGAAGAGTTCCTCACAGGTGTGTGTCTGTGTGGATAGTATTTATGCTGAAATCCCGGGGGTTAACCCATCGGTTCGCCAGGTGTTGACACTGAAAAGTTACTTCAAAGAATTCTATGATTTTGATGAAGATATTTCAGATTCTGGGCTTCAATGGCTGTATGACCGTATGCGTCAATCCGAGATTCTTGGGTCTGTTCTTCAAACGCTCCAGATATATTTCTATCCGGCTGGATTGAAAGATTGTCTTGTGACCGCGCCAAAACGGATTCGTCAGGCTTCTGGGGCGGAGCGGGAGTTGCTGATCTGGATGCTGAAAAAGACGGTCGCCCGAGAAACGTATCTTGCTTTTGTGCTGGCTAACGAAAACATGACTCATGTGGGATTCACGGAAGTTTACGTGTCTGCGGCTTTGGACATTCTGAACTCTCCGAAGGCTCAGGATTACGCCGCTGAGCGGCAAAAAGCATTAAAGGAAATCAGTTGCGGGCATCTGGTACATGCCATGAAGTCTTTTATTACGCAGTGCAAAGAGCATCCGACCGGGCATGTTGCACTTTGGTTAAATAACGGAACAGATGACGAGAAGCGGGAGATTATGCGCCGTGCAATCACGGATCAGGGTGTTGATGTCCCGCTCGTTTCAAGATCAAGCTATCCGTTACTAGACGCTTATTTGCAGGAATACCGGCTTGGGTTTGAGGCTCTCAATGAATATTTCTCATTTTACCGAACACAGAAAATTAAAAATTGTGTCTCTTCAGAATTCCATGCCCGCGCATTTCAAGAAGAACTGCCATTGGATATTCCAAGTCGGGATGCGTTGGTGCAGAAATATGTGTCAGATACGAAGGCGGGGTTACTTGTAGTCGATGCGCTAAGCGCAGAATATATTCCGATGCTTCTTGCGCTGGCGCAGATGCGTGGTGCTGGTGTTAAAGACATGGCGGTCGCATATTGCCGACTGCCGTCATCTACAAGGTACAATCGAATCGCATGGCCTGATGATCGAAGAATTCGAGAAGTTAAGCAGTTAGATAATGTCATTCATCATGGGGTTGAGGCCAACGTTCTATCAAAGATCGAAGAGAATTTAACTGCGTCGCTCGAGGTCATTGATAAGAATGTTTTTCCGGCAATTGAAGAAGGCTTGCAGCTTTACGATCGAATTATTCTTACTTCTGACCATGGAGCATCTCGGCTGGCGGTATGCGCATATGACCAAGGGTTTTCTCGTACCGTTGAATTACCGAAGGGGGTAGATATTCTTGATTGGCGTTTTTGCTCAACACATGAGAACGCATCCTGTCCGGCTGAAATGGCACCGAGCTTTTGCGGCGCGTATTGGGCCGTTAAAGGCTACAATCGGCTTTCCAAGCAGGGCGGAAAGCAGTACGAGCTGCACGGTGGGGCGACAGTAGAAGAGAGATTGGTTCCGGTCATAGTCTTTGAACGAGGGGCCGTGTTTGAGCAAAAACCGCAACGCGGAGCGTGCGCAAAAGATACGCAGATTGCTGTAAATGATGATTTTGATTTGTAAGGAGAACTTATGCTATTCACTGATAAACTTCGGGAAGTTTTTCCCCACACAACCGTATTTAAGGATCAAAACCTAATTGCGACATTTAAGGCCGCATCAGTTCCCGGGTTCCTGCGAGACTGGATACTTAAAAAAAAGGCGGGCATTGATGGTAAAATCGCCGACAAGGAGGAATTGCGGCGTTATGTCAACGAAATCATCCCAAAGCGCGATGATTTACTGACAATGAAAGATGCCGCTCGCACTCACGGTTTCAGTAAGAAATTCTTGGCCCGCATTGATATCCGTCATAATACCGGAACCAATGAAGTGACTTTTGAGATCCCGGAGCTTGGGGTTGTACATGGCGAGACGCTTGTTGAGGACTACAAGTGGAATGAGATCAAAGATTCTGTTATTGCAACAGCAGGTGGGTGGGGATTGATTCAGCTAGGCTATTTGCCTCCAGATGATGAGCGTAAGAAAGGGAAACTCACGCTCATAGAATATAAAGACTTCTGCCCATACAGCGTCAACTTGGATGCTTTCCGGCTGGCGCGAGAGAAATTTACTGTAGAGGAGTGGTTCGATGTAATCTTGGGTGCAATTGACTACAATCCAAATGGATATCGTGATTGGGTTGAAAAACATACTATGCTGACTCGCCTCCTTCCGTTTGTGGAACCCCGTATTAATCTGGTTGAATTAGCACCAAAGGGTACTGGCAAGTCCTATCTGTTTGGGCGGGTCGGTAAATACGGTTGGCTGGTTAGCGGTGGAACCTTAAGCCGTGCCAAGATGTTTCGGGATATACAAAAAAAACAGGATGGACTTGTCGCAATTAATGACTTTGTTGCATTGGATGAGATACAATCCATTAATTTCCCAGATCCTAGTGAAATGCAGGGGGCGTTGAAGGGATATATGGAGTCGGGCGAGGCTACCTTTGGTAAAGATCGGGTTGTAGGAACGGCCGGTATAGTTTTGCTTGGGAATATACCTCTGGATGATATGGATATTACCCGCGACATGTTTAGAACATTGCCGGAGGTCTTTCGTGAATCTGCTTTGCTGGATAGGTTCCACGGGTTTATTCGGGGGAATCAAATCCCACGGATGAATGAAACACTGAAAATTAACGACTGGGCGCTGAATACAGAATACTTTTCAGAAATCATGCACTTGCTTCGAAATCAGGCAGAATGTTTGATGTATAGGAGCGTAGTAGAGGATTTAATTGAATATCCGAAAGGGGCGGATACTCGTGACACTGAGGCAATTTTGCGTATCTGCACCGCATATTTGAAGCTGTTTTTTCCCCATGTGACGCGACCGGAACGGATAGATTCTGCTGAGTTCAAGCAGTATTGCCTGCGCCCGGCGATTCAAATGAGAACCATTATTCGGAACCAATTGCAGATTATTGATCCAAAAGAGTTTGGTGGAAAAAATGTGGCCGCCTACACCCTCAAAACGCGTTATGAATCCCAGTCATCGGAGGTTCCCTGTGAGTAAAGCTTTTAAGCAGTGCCGATACTGTGATGCTGAGCTGGATAGAGATCGTGTGGGGTTGAATAAAAAAATTTTCCCCCGCGCTGCTGAAAAGGGTTTTTTTCTTTGTCTTACATGTATGGCTTCGGGGCTGGAGTGTACCGTCGAGGACTTAGAGGAAAGGATTCAGGAGTATAAAAATTCGGGATGCTCTCTTTTCTCTTAGCGCGGGGGTCTCTAACTATTGATTTGTTTTTTTTCGACGACGACACCCACCCAATTCGTCAGATCAAAGGCACCTGCTTGTTAATCCGCTGATTTTTCACGGTAGGTGGGGGCATCTAACCCTTAGAATGATTCCTTCCAAGGTTTGGAGCAAATCCTGCCTGTTCGCTCCCATTTTCCCCGTTTCGAAAAATATTTTTTCCGGATTTCCAAGGATTGGAAGGGTTTAGAAGAAAAGTTCCAAACGTTTGAAACTTTCATCTTTCCCTCTTCATGGGGCTGTTTTATTTTTCATCGTCGCTCAGCCAGTTCCTTATAGGAGATACGATGTCAAACTTGTCCCGTTTCGCAGACCCTCAGGTCTTCCGCCGTTTTGCCCCGAATCTGCTCGCGCAGTTTCTCTCTCCTTATGCTGAAATTCTGCTGGAGCGTGGCATTCAATTGCCCGCGTTTCCATCCGCCGACAATATGCCCTATGAACCGATTGCCAGACTTTTTCTGCATGCGGATCAAAATCTGGTTGAGCTTTTTGACGCCGTTCATTTGGTCAATCGAGTGGCTGCGAACAAAGGGCGCGGGGCGATTCTGGAAGCGGCCAAAAAACTGAATGTCATAATTCCGAACACCCTTTCTTGTGCTTACGATGTTGCCCTCTGGACCTGGCTGAATCACCCGAAAGTGGTCGAGCGGGCCGGGTATCGTGTAACGATGCACAACGCCCGTTCCTTTTTCTATTTTTCATCGTTTTTGGGCGGCGATATGCCGCCGCTTGAATACACACCTGAAAAAATCCGGTGCTTTGCTGAAACTATGGGCTCTTTTTACAGTGCCGCCGCCAAAGGCGGTATTGTCAAAGTCCTGGATGAGATGGAGGGCGATGAACTCTGGCTGCTCATCCGTCACGGCGGCTATCTCGAACGGCGCGGGGATGTGAATAATGAAACCGGCGAGGTTTCGACGGTCTGCTTTCGTGACGAGGAATATGATGTGCTCATCTATAACACCCGCCACAAAGAATTGAAAATCCGCAACACCTCCGATACGTCAATTGAGCGGATGCTTTTTGAGTTCGGGCAGATTTTTTTCGGTTCGGCTCACACCTTTGTTCAGCGCGATACATTTCCTGTGTCCTTGCTGTGCGGCACTGATTTCTCTTTCCTGCGCATCACCAAAGTTCCCGGCGTGTCGGATGTCAAACTGTCAGAAGTGCGCTATATGCTTCCGGGGTCTGTCACGACAACGATTCATGCCAAATCATCCGACCTTTTGCAGTCCGCCGATAAAGAGGGCCGCATTATTCCCGTTCAGGCAACCCGTCTGGATTATGCAAAACTCCTTTTCCGGTTTGAACATGAGACCCGGTACCGCTCTGTTGAGCTGTTTTCACCAAACAAGTCGGCTTTCGCCCGTGAAACCGATGCCCCGAAGGTGGAGGCGTGGCTCAGGGCGGCCCGCTTAATGCAGGGAGGTTGCGAGACCGGCCCGGATGAACGCTTTTTCAAAGCGCTCAATATTCATCTCGGGCAGTCGTTGATTCTCAATGAGTGGAAACACTTTTTCGGCGACACCTTTCCAAGGGTTGAGGGATTCCTGCAAGCGACCGGGCAGGATGCGTCTTACTGGTGCCCTCAGGGCTCTGCACAACGGTTTGATTATGTCCGTGAGGACGAGACCATTACTGTTCTTTCTCCGGACTACGAAAACAGTCCGGCGTTGGAAAAACGGCAGGTTGATCCGTCGGAACTTAAGCTTTTTAAACTCTGTCCCTGTTCGTTATCCGCCCGCCTCAGCCGGTCGCTTGGGGTCGATCAAAATTACTGCTCTTTGGAGGAAGGTATCCATCGCCTCGGCACCTTACGCGGGCCGGACTCACGCCGCCATCGTGCGTTCCTTTTGACTCATGCGGAGCGCTCCCCAGTCTCGCTGGTAAAACAGGTTGTCGGTCAGGAAGGGGAAGGCATCATGATTGTTACCCCCTCGTTTTGTCCTGATACATCCGATTTCGCGGTAAAGAACAAACTGCTCTATGTGCCGCTCAGGGATATGCTACGCCCGGATTTTTCTCTTACCGCAACATTCGATGAGTCCAGAAAGCAGTTTTTTGCTCTCCACGCAGAAAAAGAACTGCTTTCAACCGATCAGATCACCGGGTTTTTGGCCGTTGCGCAGGCGTTAGATGGCAACGCGCGCTTGAAGGCTCCTACGCACGCAACCGTTTTGCAGCTCTATTGTGTCGAAGGTCTCACAACCGACGAGATCGTTAAAAAATACGACTTCGTCAAAGGCACGGTCATGAACCGGAAGAGTGCTTTGGAGGCCAAACTCGGTCGCAACCTAAACGAATTACGCAGCTTCAGCGACCATTTTGAAAACATTGCGATGTCTCTTTCGGATGGTCGCGCCCGCCATATTAATCGCAAATCCGCCATCACCGGAGAGTTGGATTTTGATGAAAAATGAACCCGTCCGGAACCTCTAAACGTGCCTTGTTGACCGTTGGTTGACCCGGTCAACTTCGTATTTCACTCTTTAGAATCAGGCTGTTTCTTCAGACCTGAAACCTATCGCTGACCGCCCATACAGGAGTATGGGCATTTTTTATGCCCTTCGAGCAAACCGAAACAGTTTGCAGGAGGTTCAGCGATGCAATGTGTGACAAATGACCAATTGATTCGCGCCATCTTCACGGCGCCGGACGAAGCCAAAACTCGAGCCCTTGCTATCCTGGAAGGTAAGGCCGACTTGCCGAGCCGTCCTTTGGATAATACTCCGCTTTTACTCTCAATGGGCGAAGCGGCCGCGCTCCTTCATGTGAGCCGTGCCACACTCTGGCGAACCATTAAAGCCGGTCGCTTGCCGAAGGTGGAACTTTATCCCGGCGCGTTCCGTCTCCGCCGCTCCGACATTCTCGCAATCGTAAACGGCAAGGCGGCAAAAAATGGATAATCCCCGCTTCAACCAACTTCTCGATCTCGCCCGCGAGGGCGACGAAGCCTCCGTTGCTCAGCTTTGGCACGAATTCGGTTTCGACTTCCACGCCGAGGAAACTTCTGACACCTGTCCCCCGACACCGGCCACCCGCCTGCCGGAAGGCGGTGCATCATGCTGATTCGTATCGATACCCGCGAGCAAACACCCCTCGACTTCGACCGTTGCGCCGTTGTCCGGGATACCATTAAGACCTTTGACTATGCCATCGAAGGCGATCATGACTACTTTGCCATCGAACGCAAATCACTGGCCGACCTGATCCAGTCGCTGGCGATCCAGAAAAACTATGTCCGCGAGTTGAAGAAGATTCGCCGTGCCCGTGCTCTCCAGAACATGCCGCGCATCTTTTATGTGGTCGAGGCCAACCGCGAGGACATTGAGCACTTTGACTATTCCATCTTTACCGGCGGCAGAGTGGGGCCGGACTTCATTTTCCATCAGCTTTCAGAACTCGAATACTTTCACGACGTACACGTCATCTTTTCCGGCGACGCCCTCGGTGCCGCTCGCGACATCTACCGCCTGCTCAAACGCCGTGCCGAAGATTTGAAACAGCAGGAGGAAGCATGAATCCCTTTTGCGCCTTCTTGTGCTTTTTGTGGCCACCACCATCGCGAGGCCCACCATCTTCGCGCCTTTGCCCTGCGATAAATCTTACCGATCACCAATAAC
>CAYNOR010000022.1:0-32085 GCA_964398915.1 uncultured Verrucomicrobiota bacterium | reverse complement strand
TCCTTTTTCATTCGCTTGGGGAGCAAAACTCCTCAACCGGAACCGTGTAACTCCCTAGACCCTGCTGAAGCCAACCTATCGGTTCAAACAGTGTGTCGCATTAAAAAAAATGTCCATGCACCTAATGACCTTTCTTTTCTGTTCTTTGCGGCGGGAACAGCTTACACCCGATACCACCTTTTCCGCCGCCGTAATGCAAGAGTTTGCGGAAAGGATCATGGCTTGGTTTTGTTTTGGGAGTTTTATCTGGCAGGCATGTTTTCGGGCAGCGTGCTTTGGAAAACCATAGAAGAGGCATTTCGCGCTGAGCTTGGTAATTGTATTTTTAAAACTCATGGTCGTGAATGGCTTTCATGTGAGGGCGGTGTCCTTCTCGGTTTATGGCGCAATTTTTCGATATTCGATCAGCAGCGAGCCCGGGAGCTCGTCGATGCTGGCGCGGTAGCGCTGCAGCTCGGCACCTTTCAGTCGTCGGGGTTTTTCCGGGGAATAGGTGCGGGCCTCAGTCACCTCGTAGTCGGCGGCGGGATCGATGCCTCGGAGATTCAACTGGTAGCCATAATACGGCGACTCCGGGCGGCGGAAGACGAATGCGGCCCCCTCACCCGTGGAGGGCAGGTCATACTGGTAGGCGCACCATGCCTCCGTGCTAACCGTCGGCTTGGTAAGCGGGTAGAAATCGCCCAGCAGATATTTGCGGAGCCGCTTGCCCTCGGCAATGCCCTGCCTGAGCAGGTCGCGCGGGAAGTCGGCGGGCCGCAGATCATCGCCTAATGTGATGCCGCCGTTGAACCCGCTGCGGAAGTAATACGGCTCCGCTCCCATGCTTCCAGACTGGCTCAGGGGAACGTAGCGGTTCAAGCCGTGGTTGATCGACTGGTTGAGGATTGCGGTCTCCTCCTTCTGATGCCGGGTGATGCTCCATATCGAGCTGTCGGTGCGCCAGAGAGCCAGCGAGCGCGCGGAGGTTTCCAGGTCGATGCGGGTGCCGCCGCCGGAGCAGTTGTCGAGCATCAGGCCGGGGTTGGCGGCGCGCATCCCATCCCAAAACGCATAGAAGCCCTCGACATAGCGCATTTCGGTCATGCCGGTCCGGTTGGGATCCGTATCGCCCGCCTTCCAGTGCTCCAGTTGCGGCCCGCCATCGCTGCGCCACCAGTCGATGCCCCACTCCTTGATGACGGCGTTCATGTAGCGGGTCATGTAGTCGCGGGCCTCGGGATTGGTGAAATCAAACAGTCCGACAGGGCCGGGTTTCATCACCCATTCGGGATGTTCCTTGGCCAGATCCGTGCCCTGATAAATTTCCTCGGGCGCAAACCACATCAGGAACTTCATGCCATCACTTGCCGCGAGATCCCGCAGCGGCTTGACGCCATTCGGGAAGCGCACCGGGTCGTAGCCTCGGGTGATCGGAAATCCCCAATGCCCCATGCCATCGGGATGCCCGCCCTTGATATAGTAGGCTTCCATCCAGTAATACTCGAAGCCCAGACCTTTTTGGCTCGCGATGTGGGAACGCTCGCTTTCCTCCGTGGTTCGGTTGCCCTCGGCGTAAGGCGAGGCGAAAGAGGCAAACGGCGGAAATACCACCTTGCCGTCAAGCCGCGGCACGATCCGCGCCAGCATCGTCCGGCGAAACAGGTTGTCGCCCAGCATGCGGTCGCCGCCCTCCCAATAAACCTGCAGCACGCGCGGGCTGCGGATGGTTTCGCCGGGGTGCAGCGTGGTGCGCAGGTTGCGCATCCCCGCGCTCACGCGCATCTGCGGGCCGCTGCGATCCACCTCCGCCACCCAGTATCCGGTCCAGCCGATGGCGGTCACCACGCCCGCTCGGCCCCAGTCGAGGGTGAAGATCGGAAACTGCTCGTAAGAGGACCTTGCGATCGGCGGGCCCCATTCGATGCGCTTGCCCGGCGGAACCTCGTCATCGAAGGCCATGAACTCCTCGAGGTTGAAGCGGGTGGCGCCGATCGACCCGTGCAGGCGGCCGAGCACGGGATTGTTGCGTGTGCTCGTGGTGCTGGTGCGGTCGGCCAGACTGGTCAGCCCGGTGATGTCGCCGATGGCAACCTCGGTGCGGACCAGAGGCGGGGTGATGGCGACATCCACCGCGCGCACCTTTTCGAGGAGCGGCGTGTTCTTCGTGCCGGTGTTGGTGAAATACACCGTCCAGTCCACGCCCGGAGTGTCGAGAAAAACATCGGCTACCGCCTTGACCTCCAGCCCGGTTTCCGGGTCGGTGAAGGTGAGCGTGCGGCGGCGGGTGACGGCATCCACCGCCTCATCTTTTTGCGCGGCGCGCCACTGCGGCAGCAGTTCCGCCGAAGGCTTGCCGCCATAGACGAACGAGAACGGGATCCCCGCAACCGGACCGCCCTGCCCGGCCGGTTCGTCCAGCGCCACCGCCGAGAACGCATGCTCCGCCCAGCGCGCGTTCAAGTCGGTGTTGGCATCAGGCGCGGCCATGGCGTGCCCGCCCAGCGCGGCGAGGATGCCGAGAATTGTTAGTTTGGTTCGTGTGGTTTTCATTCGGTGATTATTTGTGTTTTTGATAGGTCCTGATTGCAAATTACCGGGCAGGCATGTTTTCGGGCAACATGCTTTGGAAAACATAAGTGCCGGAGCCGATAGTGAAGACCGCGTGGTCGGCCTCCATCCGCGCGGGCTGAAGCCGCTTGTTGCTTTCGCTCACTGCCGACTTTTTGTTGGTGGGGACGAACACCTCGGCGGTCACGCCCGGCGGGACGGTCACTTCGAGGGTGAGGCGATCGCCGTCGCGTTTCCACGCGCTGCGGATCTCTCCGTAAGGCGAAGCATAAGTGGCCTTCGCCCAGTCGAGGCCGGAAAACACACCGGGCTGGATGACGATTTTGGAAAACCCGGGGGCGGCGCGGCGGATGCCGGCGATGCCTTCGTAAAACCAGAACCCCGGACTGCCGAGCGCCGGATGGTTGCGAGAGCCATGTCCGTTCCAAGCTTCGTAAACAGTGGTAGCTCCCAATGATAATAAATGGCCCCAACTTGGATAATCGGTTTGCGTGGCGATCTTCCAAGCCACGTCATCGTTGGCGGAGGCCCCCAGCGCCTTGAACAGATAATAGGTTCCCACAATGCCTGTGCTGAGATGCCCGTTCCGCTGCTTGATGTTTTCCAGCAGGCTGTTGAGAACACCCGGACGGCTGGCCTCTGGCGCGATGCCCAACATGAGTGCCTGCGCCGGGCCGCATTGCGAGTCCTCGAAAACATACCTGTCTTTCGCCGGATCAAACCACTTCGCGTTGATGGCCGTGCGGATGCGCTCCGCCAGCTCCGCATAGCGCTTCGCAACATCGGGCTGATCGAGCACGGCCGCCGATTTCGAAACAAGATCCGCGCATTGGAACCAGGCGGCATTGCCGGCAAATACGTTTGGCGTGCGCTTTGATTTCGGGTCCACATAATCCACTTCCAACCAGTCACCGAGGATGTTGAAGGCGGGTTCGGAAATCAGTCCATCCACGCTCTTGGACTCGACATAGTCCACATACCGCCGCATGGAATAGAAATGTTCGGCGAGAAGCCGCGTGTCGCCATACATCTGATAGAGATGCCACGGCATGAACACCGTCACACCGGTCCAGAGCGGGTCAAAGCCGCCCCCGCCCGCTTCCTTGGCCCAGCCTGTGCCGGGGATGATCGGCGAAAGGCGGCCATCGGGTTCCTGGTCATCCGCCATGTCGCGAATCCATTTCGCATAGAGCGCGGCCCCGTCGAAGTTCCACATACCCATTTCGGAGGCCATGAACCCGTCGCACATCCAGCCGAGCTTTTCGCGGTGCGGACAGTCGGTCGGCAGGCCATGCATGTTGTTCAGGTAGGTCCGACGCATCATTGCCTGAATGTCGTTGATCAGCTTGCTCGAACATTCGAAAGTCCCCGCTTCAGGCAGGTCGGTGTGAACTTTCACCCCGACGAGCACGTCTTCGGATGGTGCCGCGCCCAGGCCCTCGATCTGCACGTATTGAAACGCATGATAGGAGAAGTGCGGCTCAAAGACCCCCTCTCCCGATTCGCCTAATATGATCTCATCCGTCTGCCAGCGTCCGTAGGTGAAGCCGGAATTGTCCGTGTTGATGGTGCCGTCGGGCAGCAGGGTTTCCGCATGACGCAAGGTGATTTTTTGTCCGGGTTTCCCTTTCACACGAAACCGCGTCCAGCCGGTCATGTTCTCCGCCATTTTGAAAACATAGACGCCCGGCTTCGGTTCGGTGATCCCGACCACCGGGACTTCTTCCGCTGTGCGGATCGGCGGATGCATCTGGGCGCGCAGTGCGCCTTTTGGTCCGGCAACGGGGATCACCGGCTTCCAGCCGACGGCGTCAAAGTCCGGTTTCGACCAGCCTTCGACCGTGCGCCGCTTGTCCTGCGTTTCGCCGCTGCGGATGTTTTGATAGGTGATCTCGCCGGTGGACCATTGCCACGATCCGTCGCTCACCACCGTCTCGCTGGTGCCATCGGCAAAGACGACATGGAGATTCAAGCGCAGCGCGACCGGAGCCACCCAGGGGGCGTTGTTGCAATACCAGACATCCTTGGTGGTCGGGTTGTAAAACCCGTTGCCGAGCATCACGCCGACCGCGTTTCTGCCCTCGCGCATCATCGACGTGACATCGTAAGTGACATAGAGGCTGCGCTTGTGAAACTCCGTCCAGCCGGGGTCAAGCTGGCTGGTGCCGACCCGCTGGCCGTTGATGTATAAAATCTGATAGCCCAGACCGCACAGCGTGGCGGTCGCGGAAACAATTTTCTTCGCGGGCAGATCAAACGCCCTTCGCAGCAGCGGCGCGGCGTCGTTTAAATCCCCGGTCGTTAAAGTTGGCGTAGTGAGTGCGGCGCGGTTCCAATCGGTCCGCTCGATGGAATCCAACGCCATGACCGGCGCCTTTTCCGAAATATTGACTCCGCCTGAAATGATTTCCAGACGTTTGAGGGCGAACATACCCGCCCCGTCACTGCGCCCCCACAGCCGGGCGGCTGTGACGCGCACATAGCGCCCGTTGACGCCGTTGGCGGTAAAGATTGCCGACGTCTCCCTGGGATTGGGGAAATCCGCCGCCGTCTGGTCGGCCACCATGGTCGCCGTGCTGAAGTCCGCAGAATCGCTCACTTCCACTTTGAAGCGGACGGGGAATCCAAACCCCGGCGTGTCGGGCGAATAATTTGCGGGACGCGCAGGCACAAGGCGGATTTCATCGATCGGCTGGGGTTTCCCGAGATCCACCTGCACCCATTTGATTGCATCCGGGGTGGCTGCCTCCGCGCTGTGGTAGCCAAAGGCCGCCGTGCCGCCGGGTTCACGCACATGCCGTTCCGTGGTGGTGCCGATCCACTTGCCGCCCCAATCCGACTCTGTTAGCAAGCCCGTCGTCCAGAGCGCCGGAGCACTCCACTCCGAGGGCTTGTCGTCCTGATCCCACACGCGCACTTTCCAATGACACGCCTGACGGCTGCCTAACGGCTTGCCGCCATACTCGATCACCGGCACGCCGGCGCGCGGGATCTTGCCGCTGTCCCACAAATCACCCTCGTCCTTCGCAAGTTTTTCCGCCGTGCTCGCGACGAGAACCCGGCATGCGGATTCCCGCAGATTGCGCGCCTTGGGAGCGGCGGGAGCCAGCGTCCACATCAGCCGCGGCTTGGCCGCGTCGATGCCGAGCGGATTGGGAAGATACTCGCAGCGCAACCGCTCCGGTTGAATATTGGACGCCTTTGCAAACATGGAGCCGAGCAACATCACCAGCACCATCACACACTTACGTTTCATCGGGGCGGTTTTAATCATCTTTATATTCATATTTTCTTTCCTTTGCGTATCCATACTGCGGCGGAGTTTCTTGGCATCGAGAGTTGGAAGCCATCGCCGGAAGGTTCTATTTTCACATTCGGGTCCGAACTTGCCAGCAGGGACCATGTGCCCTTGGCGTCGGGCAGGCTGATGAGTTGCTGTTCCGGCCCTTCCATGCGGAATGCGTAGAGCAACTGGGCTTCGCCCGTGCCGTCGCCAAAGCAGACGGCGTCCCACTCGCGCGGCGAGCGGGGCTGTGGCAAGGGATGGGACACGGGCCCGGATTGAAGGTGCCGGACGGACTTGTAAGCATCCACGAGCGCCCTCATGCGTTGAGTGGCTTCAGGGGTCCATTGGGCGATATCGCCATTGAAGCTCGGCGTGCCCGGCATGCGGCTGATCAGGTTATACGGCGTGGCCTCGGTGTCGCCGCTGTTCCTATGGACGCGGACGGCAAGATTGAGCAGATAGCTTGGCCAGAAGCGCAACGCGCCGGTCTGGTTAAAACGGCACACATCGGGATCTGCCGTGTGATCGCTCAGCCAGGTCGAGGTGCAGAAGCGGATCATGCCGAGATCGAATCGCGTACCGCCGGACAGACAGCATTCAATGTTCAAATCGGGGAATTCACGGACGAGGTTGTCCATCACGGCGTGATAATGGTTGATATAGTTGAGATTCCCCTGACCGACCATTTCCCAGCGCATCCATGTCAGGTCGTATTCCTTGATCCAATTGCGCAGGGTTTCATGGATGAGCTGGCGGTCGGCCTCGACGTTGAAATCCAGCGCCGGCCCCGCTCCATTGCGGGTTTCCACCATATGCCAAATACCGAACCCCATTCCGAGGCTCCGGACATAGGCGCTCAGCTTTTTGAAATCCGCCTTTCCGCCGGGGAACTTCACGGGATCGGGCTCATCCCATTCGCCCTTTCCAGAAGCGCCGAAGGCCCCTTTTCCATACCATGAGGCATCGATGCAAAAGAACTCGCATCCCAGTTCCGAGGCGCGCTTGGCCTGTCGCATCATATCCTCCAAATCGAATCCTGAGTGGATGCCAAACCAATGATCATAGGTCACCTTGTTGACATGTTGCCGGCCATCTATGCGATAGGCGACCCGCTCGCTGATGTATTTGCGGGTTGCGTTTTCAAGCGGCTCCCAGCCGGCCCCTTCAAAGAACACAAGATGCACGGCGGGCGCATTCACCGTCTGTCCCGGAGGCACGGAGAAGTTTCCAAGCTCCATGCTGCCGTTGAGGTGGAAGTCACTCAGCGGCTCGCCCGCAAATGCCACGGCATCCCAGCCGGCCTCATACTTGAACGCACCGCTCCACTCAAAAGCCGCAGTGAAACCTGAGAGTGCTGTATCCGGCCCAACGGCAAACTGTACCATCGGGACATAATCGTGCGGCCCGCCCGAGATCGTCACCGGCTTGCTATGGTCATTCCCCACGAACACCCGCTCCACCTCTTGGAATGCGCGTGGCGGATAGGTGGCATCATAGTGGAAGGATCCGGTGAAATACCGAACCCGCGGGCGGAGATCCGGCGGGTGCGTTGCCAGTTTCATTTGCAGCGGCTCAACGGAAATCCCGGACACCGGCGACGTGCCGGTGTTGGTGAATTCCGCATGGTATCGCAGCGCGTTCATCGGAGCGTCGAATTCGTATTTGATCCGGGTGGTCAGGTCTCCCGTCCGGTTCTCAAGGACTCCGGGCGCGCCCTCCTTGAAGTCGAGGCTGCTGCCCTGATAGGACACCCGGATGGGGATGCGCTTGCGGAGGGCGCTGGCCAGCGCCTGCGGCGCGTGCCGCGTCACCAGGTCCGCACCTCCCGTGGCAAATAGCGGAACCGCCGCCTCGGCAACCCTCGGCGCCCCTTCGGCATACAGCGCCGCGATTTCATCCACAGCGAGGGCGCGATCGTAGAGCCGCGCATCGTCCAGAAAACCTGCAAAATGTTCGTTTTGACCTGACGTCACCCCGAGATACAACGGAACGGCTCCACCCGTTCCGACTTTTCCTTTGGCCGGGAAGATCTGTACCGTCTGTCCGTCGGCGATTTGCTTGCCGTCCTTGTAGATTTTCATGAATGCCCCGTCATAAGTGGCTGTGATGAGGTGCCATTTTTCATCAAGAAAGGCCGGAGCCGAAATTTTTGCATCAAACTCCTGATACACCCCGCCGAGGTTGAGCCCGAGGGTGAGATGCGTGCCGCTGTCCTGAAACGCGAACAGAATCCGCTCAACGCCATCCTCCTTGCGGAAGACCGTCCTGTTGCCACTCAACTCCGTAGGCAGAATCCATGCGCTCAAGGTAATCTGCACGGCGGGTTTAAGCGCGGGCGAATGTGGAATCTCCACTCCTTGCGTCGCGCCATCGAGCCGGAGCGCCCCGCCAAGCACGCCAGGAACCCGGCTGGGATTGCCCAGTAATTTCCCGGGGTTGGGACTGGTACCGCTACAGCCCGCCGCAGCGACAGCCTCATCGAACGACCAATGCGCCACCGGACCGGACGCCGCCACTGCCTTGCCCCCACAGGTCAAACAAGCAAGAAAAAGCAGCAACAAGGCGGCGGTTTTGATCATCTTTATATTCATGTTTTTTTTCATTTGTTCTCCACGGAGGAACCAGGACGGCAAAAATCATAAGTCTGTCTGCGTTTAGTGAATTTCGGTCAACAACCACATTTTCATTGGCGCCCACTGGAAGCAGCCCTGCCGACCTGGAAGTTGTCGGCCCATTTGATGGTGCCGTTGGCTCCATCCACCCCGAAACCGATGTAGGCGGTGGAGTAGCCGGAGTAATCTTTGCCGGGTGAAAAGGTGGCCAGGTCGATGGTTCCCAGCGAGACCTCGTTGACGTAGAACGTCGCGGAACTTCCCTTCAGATGAACCGCATAGTTTTTCCAGACGGCTGCGGAGGCGATTCCTGTGGACAATCCGCTATCGACCTCTGCGAGGGTGGGATTGTAAATCCCCAGCTTAGAATGAATCGTGTCTATCGGCCGGAAGAAAATCCCGAGACTTTTGCCGGTATAAGGATTTGCGGTATCCGACAGGAAAATGCTCACCCGATCAGCGCCGGCGGCGGTTTGAATTGCATCAAACTGGATGACAATATCTGTACTCAAACTGTTATATTGGAACATCATCACTTGCCGCCCGCCGCCATATTGCGTCATTCCGGTCGCGCTGCCCGCGCCGGAGCCGCCGGGGTAAGCAGGGTGGGCATTGCTGTCGGTGTTTAAGGATGAGTTTAGCAAAGTGCCGGACCAGGATCGGGTGGGATTCCCATAGCTTTTTTCGACGACCACGCCCGCTGGATTAGCCGGAATCGCGCCGTCCGGGCGAGCCGCGCTTCCGACTGTGAAGGTGTCGCTGTACTGGAGTGTTCTGATAAGCGACGAACTGCCGACCGGCACCCCGCCGCATGCTACGCCTGTTACAAACATCAAAAGAAACCCACCAACCTTTATACCTGCTTTCATCATCTTTCTCCTTTTTCATTCGCTTGGGGAGCAAAACTCCTCAACCGGAACCGTGTAACTCCCTAGACCCTGCTGAAGCCAACCTATCGGTTCAAACAGTGTGTCGCATTAAAAAAATGTCAATAAGTCAGTTCTGTTCCTGCTCTGGTTTAATTTCCCGTAAGAGAGATCGCCGGATTGAATCGTGTATGGGGTCATCTGTTTCTCTCCTTGAGTCCGGCAATCAATCCGCCATCAGTTTATTAGCCCATCCCATCACGATAAATGCCGCAAACAAAATGATTATTCCGACCAGCATCCAGAGACGCGGCTTTCTGGAGGTTCCCTTCCACTCCCCGTGAAGCGCGCCATCGGCATTACCGGCCAGAATAGAAACCAGTAGCATCATAGGGAAGGCGGCATAGGCACCATACTCACCCATCTTGCCGGCGGCGATGCCGTAGATGATGATGCCGCCCGGCCAGGCCAGCCCCATAAACAGCGCCCAAAACCAGTAGATCGGCCCGCCTTTGGCAAACAGACCGAACGACTTGTTTTTGATGGCCAGCATCAGGCCATAGATCGTGCAGATGCCAAAGTTCGCACTAAAGACCAGTGACCAGATGGCAAACCCAGTTGCCGCCGAAGACGTTCCATGCAGAACCGCCTGCTCCGCAATCGGCGCACCGATAATGAATCCAAAATTGACTCCGGACGAGAGCACCCCGGAAACAATGCAGAACATCAGGCCGACAATGAATGAAACCTGCGAGCCGCCCGCAGAATAAGCCCCTTGCTCTTTTGCCCGCAGGCTTCCAGCCTTGGCCATCAGCACAACGCCGACAACCATCACCGCAATCGCCGCCGCCAGCATCAACCCGCCCGTCGTAACCAGCTTGGCCGGATCAAAGACAGCCAGCGGAACAATCGATCCGAAGCTGGTGATCAGCGCCATCATCAATGATACACCGAGCGCCATGCCGCAGGCAGCAATCCCCCTGCCCCAGAATATTCCACCAATCCCCCAGGCGGCACCGCACAGCACGGTCAGCAAAACCACACGGGTGCTGGCATCTGCGTAGACCTGCTGAATGTGTGGCACGCTGAACAGTGCCAGCGGCCAAGGAAGCACGATTAATGCAACCAGCGAGCCCGCCAGCCAAATGTTTTCAAAGTTCCACTTCGGGGTACGTGTAATCCCAGTGGAAAAGAGCCCCTCCAGACAACCGGCAACAACTACCAGCAGGATCCCTAAAACAAAATCACTCATCTTGACCTCCCTTTATATGTTGTAAAAACGCTCCGCATTATCATGGAACAGCTTCTTCAGGTTCTCTTTCGAAACCCCGCGCAGCAGTTCCAGCATCGTCTCAACCGCCTTATCATACGACGCAGCCAGCGTAACCACGGGCCAATCGCCGCCGAAAACGAGTCGATCAAACCCGAAGTTTTCGACGATGTACTCCACATAGGGTCGCAGATCATCGATCACCCAGTTTTCTTTGTCGGCCTCCGTCGCCAGCGACGAAAACTTGCAGCAAACATTCTCGAAAGCCGCTATGCGGCGGATCTGGTCGCGCCACGGATCGAGCCGCCCGCCTTTAATGTCGGGCTTGCCGATATGATCGAGAATCATCGGGACTTCAGTCAGCTGACTAATAAACTTCAGGGTGTTTTCGTAATGACGCCAATCAATGCAGATATCGAACGTCATGCCGTACTCCGCCAGCATCCGCACGCCCGCAATAAAATCCGGACGAAGACAGAATTCCATGTCCGGCTCAAACTGGATGATACGGCGGACGCCCTTGACGAGCGGATTCTGAGCCAGCCAGTCGAGATCCGCGCGGGCAGCCGCTCCTTTTTCCAGCGGCGCCCAGGCAACAATGCCCTTGATGCGCGGCTCCTCATCGCGGGCTGTTGTGCTGACGAACTCCACCTCTTCACCATACTGCGCGGAATCGACTTCGCACTGCACAAACACCATTTTTTCCACGTTGAAGTTCTTTGTCGCCTGGCGATAGTCAGCGACCGTAAATGAGCGGTTCAGCGGCGGCGCCTCCTTCAGCCAAGGATATGTCAGATGATTGATGTCCCAGATATGCAGATGCGTATCAATAATCGGAAAATCCATTTGTTTTCTCCTTGCTCAAAAAAGCAAAACCGCCCTAAAAAACGGGGCCCCAATTTAAACTCAATTGCTTCCGGCGATCACGGCCGTTTCTCCAAGACCTTCCGGCCCCATACTTTGATAGCCGCCATCCACCGGCAGATCGGTACCGGTAATAAACGACGCATCGTCGCTCAACAGGAACAAAACCGGGCGAGCCACCTCAATCGGTTCGCCGCACCGGCGCAACATGTGATATTTCCCCCAGATTGGATCCCATTTTTCACGTCCGCCGCCGCCGATTTCCGCCGCTTTATGTACCTCGCGAGTCCAGATCCACCCTGGGCTGACACTGTTGACGCGAATGCCCCAGGTCGCCAGATCGAGTGCCGCGCACTTGGTCAACTGATTCACTGCGCCCTTCGACATATTGTAAGTCCACCGTTCCTTCTGGGCGACAACGCCGGAAATACTGCTGTCATTGACAATCGCACCGCCGCCGATTTTCTTCATGTGCGGCGCCACATTCTGAATCATGCGGGCATAGCCGACCGGCCCCACAAAGAACGACCGTTTCCAATCCGCAGTCGTCGCATTCATTGCCTTGGCCGTAAACGCATATGCATTATTGAACAGATAATTGACCTGGCCCCACTTTGCCAGCGTCCGATCCACGATCTCCTTGCAAAAGGACTCGTCCTCCATATCGCCGCGGATAAACAGGACATCATATCCCTGATCAAGAAGCTCTTTCTGAACGTTCTCGCCAGCCTCACTGATTCCGGAAAAGGCGACTGCTCCGCCCTCCTTGCACAGCTCGTCCATCGTCGCGCGACCCAACCCATTTGAGCCGCCGGTTACAATCGTTACCGTATCCTTAAACCGATCTTTGACTGCTGTATGCCGCATCATGATGTTCTCCTTTCATGTCCATTTTAACTAAAGCATGATAAAGCCGCCGTTGATGTCAACATGCGCACCCGTCATATAACCGCTCATGTCCGATGCCAGAAACAGCGCCGGGCCAGCCACCTCCTCCGGCGTACCGCCCCGGTTCAACGGAATATTCCGGTTGGAAACATCCATGGACTGCGTCATCGGAGTCAGAATCAACCCGGGGGAAAGCGCATTCACGCGGACATCCGGAGCACCGGCTTTTGCAAATGTTCTTGTCAGGTTAAGTACACCGGCCTTTGAAGTTGAATAATCCGCACCGACCGAAACGCCTCCGTTCTGGCCGGCCATGGATCCCATATTAATGATATTTCCGCCGCATTGAGATTTCATCATGCGCAGAACTGCACGACTGAGAAGAAAGAGCGCTTTCAGATTGATGTCGTGGGTGTGATCCCACTGCTCCATCGTCAACTCATCGATCGAAAGCGTATTGCAGACCCCTGCATTGTTTACCAACACATCGATGCGACCAAACAGGGCGCATGCTTTCGCTGCCAGTTCTTCTATATCATTGAGACGGCTCATGTCGCCGTATAGAAAACGGGCTGTTCCCGAGCCTTCGGCGGATAAATCCAATGCCAGTTGCGCCCCGCCGTCCCGGTCAATGTCGCAAATGATGAGCTGTGCTCCTTCGCTACAAAAGCGCTTGCAAATGGTCCGCCCGATTCCATTTGCGCCTCCGGTTACTAATACGACCTTCCCTTTCAATAGCATGCGCGACCTCCTGATACTAATCTGACACATATTCCGCCAGCACCGCATCAACCACTTCCGTCGTTGTACTCGTTCCGCCGATGTCGGGCGTGCGGATTTTCCGTTCTGCAATCACCTTTTTCATCGCATCGAAAAGGGTTCCTGCCAGTTCCGCCAATCCAAGATGCTCGAGCATCAGAACCATTGACCAGAGCGTTCCGATCGGATTGGCGATTCCTTGACCAGCGATATCCGGCGCGGAGCCGTGTACCGGTTCAAACATAGACGGAAATTTCCGTTCAGGATTAATGTTGGCGGAAGGCGAAATACCGATACTGCCCAGCATGGCTGATCCTAGATCGGTCAGAATATCGCCAAACAGGTTACTGGCCACAACCACTTCAAGCATCTGCGGCTTCATGATAAAAAACCCGGCCAGCGCATCGACATGGATCAGCCTCGTATCGAGGTTGGCCGCCACGAACTCTTTTTCGACATCCTCGAATACCTTGTCCCAGAAAACCATTGAGTAATTGAGCGCGTTGGATTTGGTGGCGCTGACGAGACTCTTAGCTCCGTGACGAACGGCATAGTCAAATGCATAGCGGATAATCCGCTCTGTGCCTTTCCGGGAAAAATGAGCCTCCTGAATGGCTTTCGGATTCAGCGGGTCGGATTCATCAATCCTCCCGACCCCGCAGTATTCGCCTTCCGAATTTTCCCGCAGCACAATAAAATCGATGTCTTCAGGGGAGCCGGTACGAATCGGAGAATCCAGTCCCGGCAGCAATTTGACCGGACGAAGATTGACGTACTGATCAAACTCCCGCCGGATCGGAATCAGCAACTGACGCAACGATATGTGATCGGGCACGGTAGGAAACCCGACTGCACCGAGCAGAATACTGTCGCAGTCCCGCAGGATCGATAATCCGTCTTCAGGCATCATCCGCCCGTGCTGAAGATAATACTCACAGCTCCAGTTCAGTGTTTTAAATTTAAAATCAACCCCGCCGTGCCATTCCGCCAACTTTTCCAAAACCCGGCGGGCTTCGCGGATAACATCGACACCGATTCCGTCACCGGGAATCAAATTAATTGTAAACTGCTTCATAAGGCTCCTTTTTATTAAATGGACAGGCTCTCACAAAATTCCCGTAATGTTTGCATGAACCGGGCCGCCGGGGCGCCATCCACAATGCAATGGTCATAGGTTAGCGTAACCGTGCACATGGGGCGGATCGCAATCATTCCATCGATCACGACAACACGCTCAGCAATCCGTCCGACAGCCAGAATTGCGCTCTGCGGGGGATTGATGACGGCCTGGAATTCGTCAATCTCGTACATGCCCAGATTGGAAATCGTGAAGGTTCCTCCTTCGGTATCCCGCGCCGTGAGCGTTTTTTTACGCACCGCGTCTATCAGGCGAATCGACTCGGCCGCGACGGTCTCCGTGTTAACCCAGTGGGCGTTCCGGATGACCGGCACCATCAACCCGCCGTCTGCTGCCACAGCGACTCCGATATGCACATCGGTATGTTCAATCATTTGACCGCCGACCACCGTGCGGTTCAACTCCGGATGCACCCGGAGCGCCGCCGCGCACGCTTTGACCGTCAGGTCATTGTAGGAAACCTTAATGCCTCGCGCTTTATATTCTTCACGTTTTGCGATCATGAAGGTCATGTCCAAATGCATCGTATGTGTCACCTGCGCTTTTTCACGCAGGCTTTCGAGCATCTTATCGGCGATATAACGGCGGGTGCGATCAAAAGAAATCCGCTTTCCTTCCGCCGTAACGGAACCGGACGGAATGTCCCGCTCGAGAACAAGACCGCCCGGCCCCGACGGGGCCACCGATGCAAGCGAAACGCCGCGTTCTTCGGCCCGCAGCCGGGCGCGCGGCGAACTGAAAATCCGTCCGGCAGACTGGACCGGTGCGGCCGGCACCGCAGGTTTCACCTCGACCGGTACTGCGGCAACGGGTGCGGATTCAACGAAACCGGTGTCGGCGGGAATCAAAGAAACCTCGTCCATTGAGGTTCCCATCCAGGCAATGATCTGGCCCACCGGCACCGTATCACCCTCGTCATGCAGAATTTTAAGCAGAACGCCGTCCGCCGGAGATTCAATTCCGGAAGTCACCTTATCGGTCTCCATCTCCGCAACCGCTTCACCGGTCGAGACGGCATCGCCGGGAGATTTCAGCCAGCGCACCAGCAGGCCGGTTTCCATCTGCAACCCCTGTTTAGGCAAAATAATTTCCTGAACCATTCCCATCCTCCCGACTAACGGTAACACACCTGCTTGACAGCGGCCTCGATGTCGGCCTCCTGCGGCACAACCGCATTTTCGAGACCGAGGTTGAAGGGAAGTGTGCACTGTTTCGCACCCAGCCGCAGTACCGGCGCATCCAGATAACGGAAAGCCAGCTCCTGAACCTGCGTAGCCAGCTCGGCACCCCATCCGCCGATTTTATGCGCTTCATGCACCACGACCATCCGTCCGGTTTTTTTGACGGATTCAACGACCGTGGTTACATCGAGCGGAACCAATGTGCGCGGGTCGATGACCTCCATGTGCACCCCTTCTTTTTCCAGCTTCGCCCGAACGTTAAGCGCTTTCTGCACATAAAGATGATTGCACACCACAGTCACATCGCAGCCTTCGGCGACCACATTGGCCTTGCCGAACGGAATCATGAATTCAGGATCGTCCGGCACTTCGCCGGTAGTGGCATAGAGCGCTTTGTGTTCGAAAAACATAACTGGATCGTTCATACGGATAGCCGAACGAAGTAGACCGGCCGCGTCCACCGGAGACGAGGGCATCGCCACCTTCAGTCCCGGAATATGCATAAAAATGGATTCGACAGACTGTGAATGCTGGCCCGCATTGCCGCGCCCGACGCCCTGCTGTCCGCGAATGACCAGTGGAAGACTGACTTTGCCGCCGAACATATTACGAATCTTTGCGGCCTGATTGAGAATCTGATCCATAGCCACATAGGTGAAGTCCATGTACATCAGCTCGACAATCGGGCGCATACCGCAGGAGGCGGCGCCGACTCCCGCGCCGACAAATCCGGCTTCGCTGATCGGCGTATTGCGAATCCGCTCCGGGCCAAACTGCTCGAGCAGTCCTTTGGTACAGCCAAAAATTCCGCCCTGATCGGCCACATCTTCTCCCATCACAAAAACCGATTCATCACGCCGCATTTCTTCGGCAATCACATCACGAATGGCTTCAGAATATTTTTTTACACTCATAGTGCCACCTTAAATAATTGCCGGAATCTGGTCCGTAAACACATCATCCATTACCGTCGCCGGATCCGGCTCGGGGCTGTTCAGAGAAAATTCCGCCGCTTCATCGGCTTCGGCCTGCGCCTTTTTTTCCATATCCGCAAAACGGATATCGGTTAACGTTCCGGCCTTGATCATCCGCGTTTTCAGCCGGTTGATCGGACATTTTTCATCCTTCCACTTTTTCGTCTGCACTTTATCACGGGTCAGCTCCGGATCCCCGATCCAATGACCGTACCAGCGGTAGGTTTTACACTCGATCAGCGTCGGCCCATCCCCGGCTTTGGCGCGCTGGAGCGCTTCGCTAAAAGCGGCATAAATCGCTTCGGGATCGTTGCCGTCAATCGTAACACCGGGCATATCATAGCCGGAGGCGCGGATGCCGATATCTTTTACAGACGTGCTCTGACACACCGGAACGGAAATACCGAAACCGTTGTTTTCACAGACAAAAATCACCGGCAGCTTCCAGACGCTCGCAAGATTGAGTGCTTCATGGAAGGTTCCCTGATTCGATGCGCCGTCGCCGAAAAAGGCAACAGCCACATGACCGTTTTTCAGAATTTTGCAGGCCAGCGCACCGCCGACGGCAATCGGAATTCCGCCGCCGACAATCGCGTTGGCCCCGAGATGCCCCTTGGCCATATTGACAATATGCATCGAGCCGCCGCGCCCTTTGCAGTAGCCGGTTTCTTTGCCCATCAGCTCTGCCATAGCGGGCTTGAGTTCGCCGCCTTTGGCGATGCAGTAGCCGTGCCCGCGATGCGAACAGGTGATGTAATCTTTATCGTCCAGCAACTCACACGTCGTGGCGGCAATGGCTTCCTGCCCAACGCACAGGTGACATGAGCCGCGCAGTTTGTTCTGTTCAAACAGGTGCAGTGCCTTGGTTTCAAACGCACGAATGCGCAACATCGTCTCGAGAATGTGGTTTTGATTTTTTTCCGGAATCATCGTTTTCTCCTACGCCAAAAGCCGTCCGCAGATTTCCACAATATCCATCGTGCTCTCGGCGATGTGCACCCCTGCAGCGTGCAATACCTTCTCTTTATTTTCCGCGCTGCCGGTGCCGTCCGGTGCAACAATCGCGCCGGCATGCCCCATGCTGCGCTCCTTCGGCGCGTTCTTGCCGGCGATCAGAGCCACCACAGGCTTTGTCACATGCGCTTTGATAAACGCCGCAGCCCCCTCTTCTTCCTGACCGCCGATTTCACCGATCAGCACAATCAGCCGGGTTTGCTCATCGGCCTCATACATCGGCAGAAAATCCATAAACGTGCTGCCGGCGATCATGTCGCCGCCGATTCCAATACAGGTACTTTGGCCGATACCGGCCTGCGTCATCATGAAAACCGTTTCGTAACAGTTGGTCGCACTGCGCGACATCACGCCGACCGATCCTTCGCTGAAGATGCGGTGCGCCATAAACCCCGCCTTGGCTTTGCCGGGTGAAATGACGCCGAAGGAATTCGGGCCGATCACGCGGCTGCCGGTTCCTTTGGCATACGCCATCACATTCATCATGTCGTGAACCGGCACATGCTCCGCGATGGTGACCACCTGCGAAACCCCGGCATCAATGGCTTCCACCACGCCCTGCCGCGTGTAGAGCGCCGGAACGAATAAAACACTCGTGTCTGCGCCGGTCTGCTCGACCGCCTCGCGTACGGTGTTGAAAACCGGCACCCCGTGCAGAGTCTGTCCGCCCTTACCGGGGGTCACGCCGCCGACGACGCGGGTGTTATACGCCAGCATCTGTTCCGTATGGAACGATCCCTCACGCCCGGTAATCCCCTGAACCAGCACCTTGCTGTTCCGGTCGATTAAAATACTCATGACATCCTCTCTATCGTCGCAGCCACGCCTTCGCGAATGTTGTCCACCACCGTCACGGCCCCGCCGAGACGGCCCAGAATTTTCAGCCCCTGCTCTTTATTGGTGCCTTCCATGCGCACCACCAGCTTGCACCCCGGTGCCAGCTTTTTCACCGCGACTTCAATCCCGCCGGCGATTTCATCGCAGCGCGTAATCCCGCCGAAAATATTGATGAACAGCACTGAAAGGCCCGGGTTCTTAAAGATAATTCGAATTCCCTCCGCCACACGGTCAGAGGTCGCGCCGCCGCCAAGATCAAGCGCCGTTCCGACTTTCGCAGACTCTTTGGAAAGCAGATCAATACATGACATGATCATGCCGGAGCCGTTGGACATCACCGCGACATTGCCGCCGTCTTCGATCGGGATATAAAGAAAACGGAAGGTGCGGGCTTCAACCACCAGCGGATCTTCATCCAGCGCCTCGCGGAAAGCCGCAATATCCGGGTTCCGGGCCAGCGCGCTGTCGTCAACCACCACTTTGGCATCCAAAGCCATCAGCTCGCCCTGCGCCGTTTTCACCAGCGGATTAATCTCGGCCAGCATGGCATCTTTTTCGCAGAACAGCTGATAAAGTTGCGCGGCCAGTGCCTGCAACGGCTTCAACAGCTCCGGTTCCAGCCCGGCCTTCGAGGCCACATACGTCACGTGGTAGGGTTGCAACCCGGTGCGCGGATCCATACCGATCTTCTGCACATCCTCCGGATTGCGTGCGGCAACCGCTTCAATATCAACTCCGCCGAAGCGGCTGAAAATCAGCACCGGACAACGGTGGTCGCGATCGAGCATCACGCTGAGATAAAACTCATGCGCAATCTCCGTCTTCGGCACGGCGTACACCTTGCACACCGGCAGATTTTTAATCGTCAAATTAAACAGCATCGCCAGTTTTTGCCGGGCTTCCTGCACGGAATCCACAACCTGAATGCCACCCGCTTTCCCGCGCCCGCCGGCTTCGACCTGCGCCTTCAGCACGCAGGGAAACGTCATCCGGTCCAGCCTCTTTTCGCAGGTCGCCGCATCGTCTTTTACATCCAGCACCACGCCGGCAGAACAGGGAATTCCGTACTGCTTCATCAGCGCGCCACCCATATATTCCATTAACTTCATTGGAGTTTTCCCCACAGCTCGGCATCCGTCGGCACAACCCGTCCGGTCAGGCAGTAGGAAATGCGCGTGGTATTCATCAAATGTTTGAACGTCACATTTTCGGAGACGCTGTTATTGCCCCAGGTTCCGCATCCAAGCGTCGTCGTCGGGGCCAGCCCGTTAAAGAAACTGCCGCCCACCATCTTGGAGCTAATCTGATTCACCAAAAACCGGCTGACGGTCAGGCGTTCGCCGGCATACAGAATGTGTGCATCGTTATGCGAATGAATCGCAGCAGAATGACCGGCCCCTTCTATATTGAGATTGGCCTGGGCAATATCCACGGCCTCTTCAAATGTTTTGTAGCTGAAGGCCGCCATGACCGGACACATCTTCTCTTTGCAGAGCAAATCACCAGTGCCGGCCCCGTCGGCTTTGGCCACAATCACAACATGCTCCGTCGTTACCGGCAACTTGGCCATCTCGCCGATTTTCTGTACCGACTGCCCCACTGCGTAGCGCGAAAAAACTCCCTTTTCATCCCACAGCACGGACCGCAACCGCTGCAGCGCCGCAGGATCGTCTACGTATAAAGCATCTTTCTTTTGCATCTCTGCGATAACGGACGCGTAGTCGTCTTCATGCGCGATCACCGTCTGCTCACCCGAGCAGATGATGCCGTTGTCAAAGATGCGCCCTTCAATCATCTTGCCCGCCGCAACAGCCAGATCAACGTTGCGGTCGATAATGCACTGTACGTTGCCGGCACCGACTCCATACGACGGTTTGCCGCTTGAATAAGCCGCTTTGACCATCCCCATACCGCCGGTGGCCACCACGACATCGGCGCGGCTCATCAGGTAACCGCCGGTTTCGGTCGACGGCTCTGTCACCGCCTGAATCAGATTTTCGGGCGCGCCCAGCTTCGCCAGCTTTTCGTTCCACTCCTTCACCAGCTGTACCGCGCAGTTTTTACCGCGCGGGTGCGGGGCGATGATGATTGCATTGCGGGTCTTCAGCGCAAACATCGCGTTGCAAAGCGGTGTGACCACCGGATTGGTGCAGGGCGTTACCGCGCAAACCACGCCGGCGGGCTTGGCAATTTCAATCATGCCATTCGCCTCATCGTGCCGCAGTACGCCGTAGGCTTTCACATGGCGGACGCTGTCCCACAAAATCCGGGACTTACCCTGCTTCTTAAGAACCTTGTGTTCATAGACCCCCATCCCGGTTTCGTCCACCGCCATACGGGCCCACTTTTCAGCTCCGTCAAAAACGCATTTTGCCATCGCCTGCAAACAAGCTAAATTCACCTCGTCCGGCAACGTCTCAAAATCCTTTTGCGCAACACGCGCCTTCGCCACCATTTTATCTATCAACCCTTTACTCATCATCCCCGCCCTTCCATTCATTGAGGGTCATTTTTATAAGGTAGTATGATATTATGATTAACATTGCAACAAAAAGATGGCTTTGCGGCACAATCCGCTTATAAAAGAACCCATTGACAACAAGAATCCACCCAAAAGGCCACCGGATATGAGTTTTAAACCGATTGAAAACCGATCTCTGCACATTCAAGTCTTCAACTCCATCAAAGACCGCATCGTCTCAGGCAATCTGGCGAAGACCGACCGGCTCCCGCCGGAGAATCAACTGTGCGAGGAATTCAAGGTCAGCCGTAATATCATTCGGGAGGCGATTAAATCGCTCCAAAGCATCGGACTGCTCGATGTCAGTCCCGGGAAGAAAGGGACAACTGTCAGCATTCCCGACGTTCGGCTGGCTCAGGAACTTATTTACATCCATCTGAAGATGGAAGGGACTTCCGTTCAGGAACTTTTCGAAGCACGCATCACGCTGGAATCAGCAATTGCCCGGCTGGCAGCACTCAAGCGGACGGAAGAAGATCTGTCGGCCTTGCGCACCTGCCTGGCGGCTATGAAAAAATGCCGCTCGCTGGATCTGGCCACAGAACTCGACTTTCAGTTTCATGACCTGATCGTAGAAGCCTCCCGCAACAGTGTGTTCAAGGTTTACAACATGCCGCTACTGGCCCTGCAACGAGACCTGCGCAAACAAACCCTCAAAATCAACGGATTGGAAACCGCCAATCGCTATCATGAAATGCTGCTGGAAAGCATTGCCAGCGGCGATGAGGATCTCGCCGAAAAAACCATGCGCGAACACATCAGCACCGCCCTTAAAGCACTCCATCAATCTCCTCCGGCTTAAAGTCTCGGAAAAAGCAATAAAAGCAGAACGCGGTGAACGGCGGAATCCGTCGCAGTTTGAAACTGTTTTGCACTTTTTGGCTTCCATTCTGTGCTTTGCGTCGGGAACAACTTACACCCTGCAACAGGGTCAAAAAACTGACACGGCAACAACATGATCTGGCGCTTTATTATCCGCCGGACAAAGACGCGCAGGCGGGACAAAAACGGCCTTGGGGGTAGCGCTTTGACTGCTGTCACGCTGGTTCTCCGGCTTCATATCAAGCGTGCAAGTCTCATACGGAATCAATCTGAGTCGTATTGATCAAATTCTTTAAGTTAATTCCGTATCATTCACCAAAAATCAGGCAAACACCGCAGGCCGGGCTAATGAAGCCCCTTTCCTAAAATATACTTTCTCATCATTTCAGCTCCTTACAGTATTCTTTCCACTGTTGCCGCAACCGATCCAATTGTCGCCTGTATTCGGGATTCTGCGCGAGGTTGCGCATTTCCAGCGGATCGTTTTCGAGATCATAGAGCTCTTCTGCCTGAGGGCCGGATTGTTCAATATAATTAATGTATTTCCAGCGGCGGGTCCGCACCCCTTCCGAGCGCTCAATGTGGGCTGGCGGCGTGGGGCCATGCCCGTATAGGTGCTCCATGAAAAAGGAGTCACGCAGCGGCGAGGACGGGTCGGCCACCTGAGGAAGCAGGCTGTGCCCCTGCATATCGCCCGGCACGTCGACCCCTGCCAACTCCAGCATGGTCGGCGCCATATCAATCAGCAGCGCCAGCTCACCGCTGGTCTGCGCCTGCACCGGATTGCGCGGATCGTAAAGGATCATGGGAATGTGCGCCGCCTCTTCGTAGAGCAGCCACTTGCCGTCGAAGCCGTGTTCGCCGAGAAAATGCCCATGATCGGACGTGTAGATAATCACCGTATTCTCATCCACCCCGTGTTCTTTCAGAGAAGCAAATATCTTGCTTATGCAGATGTCGATACCGGCAACAAGACGGTAGTATTGGCGCATTTCCTCCTGTAGAAATTCAGGATCCCGGACGTATCGGGACCCGCGCCGATCGTTCATCAGCGATTGTTTCAGAAAATCCGGCCTGGTTTCCGCGTGGGCGGCATCTACCGACTTCTTCACCGGCATCGGGGTGCCTCTGAACAGATTCTTCACCTCATCGGCATAATCCGCCCACGGACCGTGCGGTGCTTTCAGACTGATGGAGAGACAGAACGGCTTGTCCGCATCGCGCTGAGAAAGGAACTGCTCGACCTTGAGCGGAATCACATTCACCTCCTGATGGATCGGATCCTTGATGTTCTTGCGCCCGACCCGGATAGCCTCGCCGGCAGCGTCACCTGCATCGGGCGGACAGTCGCAAAAGAAATCCGTCCGGTCAGTGGTGCCGTTGTTCTTTACGAAATAGCAGTCGCGCTCATGCCAGTAGTTCGACTGGCCCATCGAGCCGCCCCAGAAATCGAAGAATGCGGCCACGCGCTGGAAATATTCCTTGTTGTTTTCATCGTTTCCCCACTTGCCGATAAAGCCGATGTAGTAGCCGTTTTTCTGGAGGATTCCCGGATACGTTTTCGCAAGGTCTGGAATCTGCGTAAAAAAATCGTTCACGCCGTGGCGGCGGGCATACTGGCCGGTCAGCACGTTGACCCGGCTGATGCAGCAGATCGGCGACGGGGCAAACGCCTGAGTGAAACTTGTGCCGTGTTCAGCCAGTTTATCGATATTCGGCGTTTGCAGCACCGGATTCCCGGTGCAACCCAGTGTGTCATACCGCTGGTCATCCGCCATGATATATAGAATATTCGGCCGGCTTTCAGCCGCCTGACCCAGCCCGGCGGCCATCCCCATCACAGAGGTCACGATTGTCGTTTTTGTTTTCATTTTTCATGATACCTATAATTGAACCGCCCAATGGGCGCCGCATCCCCAGATGTGTAAAAGTCCATTATATCACCGGACTGGGTGTAGTTGTCCACCCACTTGAATTCCATATCCAGCCTCAGCCTGCCGGAAGGATTCAGGAAGGTGCGCGGAATGGCTATTTCCATTTCTGCCCCGGTCATTTTAAAAGCCACCTTGGCAGCCACAGGCCAGCTCCAATCCCCTGAACTTTTCCCCAGCGTCGCCCTTCCGTCCGCCGCATAGCGGTCGACCATAAAATCATACCCTTCCCACCCCGTTTGCCGATCCCGATCCACATTGATGAGCAACTGCATCCAATGTGCATCGGTGAAGCTCGTCAAGGCCGCCGCAGTCTTTACATAGAAATAGGCAAAATTCTCGTCACAGGTGACTTTTGCCGCGATGACATCGTTGCGCCCGCTGTTGTCCACGTAATGGAGGTGTTCGCCTGCGGAGCCGTTTGGGTCGACATACCCATATCCATCCCGGTGCAGGATGTTTCCTTTGCTCGCCTTGAATTCAGGCGTCACATCGGCCCAGTCGGAGAAGTCCCCGTCGATTAAAACCGTTTTCCGGGGGGATGCCGCTTCCGGTTTTTCCAAGCCCTTGAATTTCCGGATATTGGCGATCATCTGATAATAATAGTTGTCGCCACAGCCGCCCTTCATGGGTTCTATATCCCGGCTGTGTTCCTTATCAAACTGGTCAGGAAAAGCGTTTTCCACTCCCATCCATGTTTCAAAGCGTCCCATAACCCATTCGTTCCATCCGGTGATGAATAGTATATCAGGATCAACTTTCAAGGCCCGGTCCCACTGCTCCTGAAAATTATATCCGTACAAATAGGAATCCTTGGACAGTTTATCGAACCCGTCGGCCTTCGTATAGCTGCGGCCATGGATCTTCGGCCCGTTCATGGCAGAGAGAGCATGGGTCTGCTCTGACCAGTTCTGGGAAACCCCCACGGTCATGAATTCATATCCCCCCGAAGTCTTCTTCACATAGCCGTTCTGCGGCGCATTTTCCAGCCAGCCCCACTGGTCGTTCCTCGTCGGGCCGCCCTCATACGCGGGCTGCCCGGGGCGAAACGTGAAAAATGTTTTAATCTCATCGGCTTTGGCTTTCATTCCCGCAGGAAGGGTCGCGAGATCCATGGCCTCGGGGTATGCCATGATCACGGGTTTTCCCTGCCACATGAACCATGAGTCGCTATAGTTCCCGGGCTTGTAGAGTTCGTCGTAGAGTTGCACCAAGGCTTCTGCCGTTGTTTCGATGGGCCCGAAATTAAGCATGAAGGCAAACTGCGGCACTTTTACGCCATCCGCACGAGCCTCGGCCATCACCTGCCCCACGGTCTCATATCCGTCCTTCCAGGTCATATTGCCGTTTGTGGCATCGTAGAAGAGCACGTCCACCCCCGCCGCACCAAGCATTTCGAGTTGCTTGCGGATGACCCACTTGTCCTTTCCATCGTAAAAGCCAAACAAAGGTTCGGTCCAGAAAAACGTGCCCTGGTTTGAAAAACGTTGCCAGTTCGGATGATGGTAGTCGTTGACCATTGCAGGATCGGTAATGATCTTGCTTAAGTCGCAGGCCTTGTTATGGATCGAATGGCCGGCATGCCATGTCCAATAGAACATCGCCACCACCTTATTGGTCTGGAGCGCCCCGACCTCTTCGTAGGCCGGCAGTCTGCGCCCTAACGCGTCGGTCGCGGGATGGTTCACTCCCACGCTTTGCGCATGGATTCCAACCACGGATATCAGGAAAAAAGCCAGCCCGCTGATTGTTGTTTTATTCATGTTTTATCCTCTAATTAAAGGGTTCCCCGCCGAATTTTCGGGTAAAAACAGTTACCTCTCTAAGCATTTAGACTTCATTGTGTTGTCGCTTGAACAGCCCTGCCCTGGATCAGGGGTGAACCGTTTCAGTACCATTCAAAAAATCCCGGCCGAAAACGGCGGAGCCGCGATATCAAAGCAGAAACCCATCCATCATCTGCTTCATCGGCGCGGTAAGTGCTTCGGCGTGATCGGGCAAGGCAAACCCCATCAGGATGTAACGGTCGCGATGATCTCCCGTCACGTTGCAAGCCTCATAATTGAAAGGCATCCGGCTGTTTTTCGGACGGTCGTAATACCAGCCCTTTTGTTCATACGCATAACCCCGGGTATAAACAGTTGCCATGCGGCTTGCACCGAGTTCAAGCGAGCGGCTCGCTGTCACATTATAAAGCGGCATCAGCTGCCAGCGGCTGACGCTCTGATCAGAAAACGGCAGGTTTTCATTTTGCGGCATATAGTCGTACTTGAGTGTCATTAACAGAAAGCAGGCCTTATCGGACACAAACAGAAAGCTTTCATAAAACAGTTCGTCGTCACGCGGATGCCAGACGTTATTGAGATCATAAATACGAATTGCCATGCGTTGCAACTCATTGTATTCGGCCGGATTTTTAGCCGCCGGATTGTACACCTCAAACCCTTGCGGAATTTCAAAGGTGAATCCGGAGAACCCGAGTGAAGCATTTTTAATGATCCCATCCACCACCGTAGCGCGCTGAGGCATCACCGACGTGCACCCCAGAAACAGCATCACACCCAGAGCTGAAATAATGTTTTTTAGTTTCATAGCATTTATCTCTGTTTTTTCGCATTGTAGCCGCACCCCTCGATCTGCTCAAATCAGAAATCAGACGGAGAAGCCGGAATATATGGAAAACCGGAATGTTGGAATTATGATGAAAAAACGCACATCAGAACACCAGAAGCTCCAAACTTCTTCCATCATTCCACGAATCCATTATTCCATACTCCGCTCATGAACCCGCTCGAAAACATCCGTATTGTACTGGTCGACCCGAAATACGCCGGAAATATCGGCTCCATTTGCCGTGTCATGATGAATATGGGCATCACCGATCTGGTACTAGTTAACCCGAATGAAAATCTTGACTGGGAGGAAGCCCGCAAGCTGGCCTACAGCGCCGAAAATATGCTGGATCAGCTCAAAACATTCCAGACATTGGAAGCCGCAGTCGCCGACTGCACCGTCGTTGCCGGAACCAGCGCCCGTACCGGGTTTTATCGCGATCACGCCTATCTGCCGCGCGAAATTGCGCCCGTTCTTCTCGACTCCGCCGCGCACCATAAAGCCGCGCTGGTCTTCGGGCGTGAAGATAAAGGACTCTTCAATGAAGAAATTGCCGTCTGCACCCACCTTATCAATATTCCATCGAGCGACCTCTACCGCTCTCTGAACCTCTCGCACGCCGTCATGGTCTGCTGCTACGAACTTTTTCTGCTAGCCAACAACCCTTCGTATGTTCCGCCGGAAGAGTGCTCGCCGGAGGCGGACGGAGAAATGCGCAGACGGCTCTACGAAGCGTGGAGCGCCATGATGCTCGAAACAGGATTCTGCGAACCGCAGAAACTGGATCACATGATGCTCGGACTGCACCGCATTTTCAGCCGCGGCAAGCTCACCAAAAATGATGTGAAGATTCTGCTCGGTCTCGCCAAACAGGCCCACTGGGTGGCGGCGGAACTTGAGCGGCTCCGCCCGGCGAAGTAACCTCGAATGTCATGCGCGTGTCGTTAAAATATCTTCGGCCCTGTGCCGCCGCGAATATGTTTGTTCGTGTGTGAGCTGTTCGAGACACCCGATACGCGGAATCTTCAGATCTTGGCCTTAACTATCGATCGCCACTTGACGAGGGCCTTCTGCCAGTTTCCGGCATCCTGCGGATGATAGGTTTTTGATTCCTGCGCAAACGAGTTGCGAATAATCGCCCGGCCTTCAGCCAGCGAAGCAATATCGCCCATTGCCAGCATTTGCATAATCAAATTACCGATGGCTGTGGCTTCAACCGGGCCGGTGATCACATCGCGCCCTGTCGCGCTGGCGGCAAACTGGCTGAGGATCCGGTTCTGGCATCCTCCGCCGATAATCCGCAGGACATCCATCTTCTTACCGGTGAGCGTTTCGAGCATCCCGTACGTGTCGGCATAAAGCATCGCAAGACCCTCATAGGCGGCGCGCAGAATCTGCCCACGCTCCTGCGGGCGTTTTTGTCCGCTGCGTTCACAATAGTCCTGAATACGCAACGGCATATCGCCGGGCGCCATGAACACATCGTCGGCAGGGTTAACGAAGAATTCGAACGGTTTGGCTTTGTTTGCCATCCCGGCCATTTCAATCCAGTCACAGTCGAAGCCCTGCTCCGCCCAGGTGCGGCGCAACTCTTGCATAATCCAAAGTCCGGAAAGGTTTTTCAGAAAACGGATTGTGTCACAGGCGCCGACTTCGTTGGTGAAGTTGGCCGCGAGCACGTTTGCATTGATAACCGGCTTCGGCAGTTCTGTGCCGAACAGCGACCAAGTGCCCGAACTCAGAAAAGCGCACGATTCTCCTTCGACCACCGGAACGGCGGCAAAGGCGCTGGCGGTGTCGTGACTGCCGACATTCACCACCGGAAGCCCCTTATAGTCGCCCAATACAGTGCCGGGATCGGCGAACGGGGCAAACAGGTCCGTGCGAATGTTGAGTTTTTTCAGCAAATCAAAGGCCCAGTCTTTGGCAACGGGATTATACATCTGGGATGTGCTGGCAAAAGTCCGCTCGGTTGCCATCCTGCCGGTCAGCCAATAGTTGAGCAGATCGGGAACAAACAGGAGCTTATCGGCCTGCACATACTGCGCATCGCGCGCCTGTGCCAACGAGTAGAGCTGATAGAGGCTGTTCAGTTGCATAAACTGAATCCCCGTCTGATTAAAAACAGTTTCCTTGCCGACAGCGGCAAAGACCTTTTCAGTCATGCCGTTCGTGCGCGCATCGCGGTAGTTGACCGGATTGCCGAGAAGCTTCCCCTGCGCATCAATCAGTCCGAAGTCAACACCCCATGTATCAATCCCCATCGAGACCAGTCCGTTGCCGAACTCCTTTTTTGCCAGCGCAACGCCTTCCTGAATATTGCGGAAGAGATGCACAAAGTCCCAGTAAAGCGTGCCGCCGATTTCAGTCGGGCCGTTCCAGAAACGGTTCATTTCCTTGAGAGTAAGCATCCCTTGGTCAAACGTTCCGACGATCGTACGTCCGCTGGATGCACCTAAATCGACTGCAATATAATGCCTGGCCATTTTCTATTTACTCCACTTCGTTTCGTTTTCAGTCCAAAGTCTCGATGTCTAAACGTTAACCTCATGACGTTCGACCGTAGCCCGTCGACAGCAACGCCGTCAGCTTGCCTGCTTCTGCCGGTACGATTCCACTTCCCAGTTTTCAATAAATTCACGGGCGGCGTCCGTCATGTATTCAATTCCACCGAAAGCTTCCGCCAGTCTGATAACTAACGCCCCGTCCTGGGCCAGTTCGAGTGCCAGATCCGCATTTTTCTGCGAGGTGCCAATGCCGTAGATGCGGCGTCCGGCGACAATGACTTTCGGCGCATACCCGCGGGCGGCTTTATATTTAGTAGCCGCCTCGGCCGTGAGCGTCCAGGCGAACGGAAACGCTTTGGCGTAAACTAAATGGTCCGGCGTAATCGGACCGGGAGAAACAGCAAATATGCCGGACGATGCAATAAACGCAGCATCCGCACCGAAAATTTCTTTGATCTGTGCTTCGATTTCCGGTTTGGAAGACGCTCTGGCAATTTCCAATTCCAGAGAGATTCCTGCTTTTTTGTAGGCCACAGTCAGCGCGTCCATCACACGGGCATAGAGCGCACGGATTTCATCGGCCGTATCGGCGGCAATAAAGATGCCGTGGTTTTTCAGAACCAGCAGTGCCGGTTCCTTGCCGCAAGCCTTTTTGTACGCTTGAATCCGTTTACGGACTTCCATGCAGAGCGTATAGCCGGGATCAATGTACTCAACCCACAGCGCATCCGGGAACATCGCCTTGCAGGCCGCCTCGCCGCCCTTAGCGCAGGTCAGCCCGTTGACGGCGCACGGATGGGTGTGCACCACAAACTTCGCCTCAAACACGTTGTGCAGCGGAGCCTCCACCGACGGACGACCGGCGTCGTTCTCCACGGCGGCAGCCATCAGATTTTTCACCAGCTCTTCTCGGGCCGCAGCGACCTTGGGCGTTTCGATGGTATACAGCTCATTGATCTTCGCCCGGTTCATCGCGACAAACGTTTTTTCGGTCAGCCCGGCCAGTGTAGTGCCGGAAGGTTTCACCCACAGGGTGGTATCATTTTTGACAGACGTATTGCCGCCGCCGCCTTTGACATAATCAACGGTTCCAAATTCATGCGACAGCTCAACAATGGTTTTTAAATCCTGCATTTGAATAATCCTTTTACGTTAAAAAATGATGCGGAACGTCCGGAACCGCACCGGAAAATCTTACACATCAATCCATGTGAAACACTTCAACGAGCGGCTTAACGACCGGTATGTTGTTTGGATGAACCTCCATGAGATCCGCCATATGATTCCACCACTTTTTGATGATCGCCAGATTCTTTAAATCGCCCGCCGTGTTGTCATCCGACAGCTTTTGAAAGGCAAACAGGGTCAGAGATTCCTCATCAAAATAAATCGAGTAGTCAAAGATACCGGCGTCGGAATGCGCCTTGGACAGTTCCGGCCAAATCTCATCGTGGCGTTTTTTATATTCCTCCACCGCGCCCAGCTTCAGCTTCATCTTGAATGCATTACGGATCATAAAACTCCTTTCATTCAAACATTCCCCCGCTAAAGCCGCATGACGGGTTCAATGTTAAGCGGCTTCAACGAGCCCCGGAGGCCCCCGGGGTATTTCAACAGGACGAGGCTACCGCTTGGACTGCACCTTCGCTTCGTATTTTTCCATCTCAGCGATCCACGCGGTTCCGACCGGCACGCCGGCTTTTTCGCAGAGCATATCCCAGACCGCACCAAACGGCATGGATTTGAATTCTTCCATCATCGCCAGACGCTGCGCGTTTTTACCTTCGGATTCATACTTCTGAAGCTGCGCGGTCGGATCGAGCAGCGCGAAGAGAATGCCTTTGCGCGCCGCACGCGTTCCAGTGACGTAGGCGCCGATCCGGTTGATGGAGGCATCAAAGAAGTCGAGCGCCAGCACCACACGGTCCCAGGCTTTGCCGCGCTGGATTTCCAGAAAGACGTTTTTAAGGTCGTCGTTGAAAATCACCACGTGGTCGGAGTCCCAGCGGATCGGGCGGCTGACGTGCAGCAGGATTTTATCCATGAAAGTCAGATGGCTTGAAATCTTGCCGTCGATCGTTTCGGTCGGATGAAAATGACCCATATCAAGACAGAGGCCCATCTTGCGGCTGACGGCGTAGTCGGCGCAAAACTCAGCGGAGCTGACCACATAAGACTCAGAGCCGATACCGAACAGTTTGCTTTCGATGAAGTCCACACACTTCTTCCGGTCAATGGACTTGTCCTTCATGATCGCGTCATAGGATCCCATCATCCGTTTGCGCGGGCCCCAGCTGTCCGCCGGAATATCTTTGCTTCCGTCCGGCGTCCACCAGTTGACGTAGCAGGGCGAGCCCTGATTTTCAGCCATCGCCTGAGCGATCTTGCGACAGGCTTTGCCGTGCTTAACCCAGAAGGCGCGAATAGCGGCATCCTGGTGCGACAGCGTAAATCCATCCTGTGATTTCGGATGGGCGAAAAAGGTCGGATTAAAGTCGAGACAGATTTTCTTCGCTTTGGCCCAGTCCATCCACTTTTTAAAACAGGAAGCATCCATCTTGTCGCGGTCAACAAACTTTCCCGTTTCGGAATAACAGGCGTGAACATTCACGCGCTGGACCCCGGGGATCAGCGACATGGTTTTTTCGAGGTCGGCACGGGCTTCTTCGCCGTTGCGGGCGCGGCCTGGATAATTGCCGGTGGCCATAATGCCGCCGCCGGACAATCCGTCGGGCTTGGTTTCAAATCCGCCGACATCGTCGCTCTGCCAGCAGTGCAGAGAAATCGGAAGCTTCAGCGCCTGCTTAATCGCTGCATCTGTATCAATACCGAATTGCGCATAGCGCTCTTTGGCCAGCTTGTATGCTTTATCCACGCTCATGAGACCTCCTGTTGAATTTTTAAAATGACGCTAAGAAGGTAGCAAAGCCTCGCCGACAATTCCTTGACGATGCAGACATTGTTTAGCACGATCACGCCGTAAATTCTCCAGAGAGAATTTATACCGATCCAAGGCAGCGGATCCGCAACCAAAGTCTGAAGAATCTTCGGTAGAAAGTTCCGTTGAACTCCGGCGGCCCGCATTCCGATGCGGAGTCGTTTCCGTCGAGGCATCTCGACGGAAAGATTCGTGAGTGGGTTACGGCCCGTGCTTTACCGGCTGGACAGGATCCTTGCACCGGCATCCCGGAGTTCCGCAAACGTTCCACTGCTCGGATAAGCTTCCGGGCAGTATGGGGCCGAGCTGCGCCAGCTTCTTCTTCAGCTGTTCGATCTTTTTATTCTCCTTGGTCATAAACGTCTCCTTTGCAAACCGATAGCATTTATAAGGCTATCGGCAATATGTAAAAAAAACCGCCGAAGGCAAGCCCTTTGGCGGAGTAATCATTTTCTTAGCTTAGAGCGTTTCACGATTGAGAAACCGTAATATAGCATGACGAAAACCAGCCGCG
>CAYNOR010000021.1:0-33975 GCA_964398915.1 uncultured Verrucomicrobiota bacterium | reverse complement strand
CGGAATTTGAGGTCATCCCTTCGTCCGCATGGAAAGTATTGGCCGTGACCTTCCATGAATTCGGCGGCAAAAAAACCGGAATCGAAAACGTGCGTCAGCCGATCGGGACGGTTGATATGAATTTGGCGACGAACGCGATGGCACCGCAGTTCGATGCGGTGGACTACCGTGCGGTGTTTCAGGGTAAGCTTGTCGCGCCGGTGACTGGGAAATATGTCCTGCGGCTTATCTCCGACGGCCCTGCCCTTTTGATGGTAGGAAAGGGTGGCGGGCCGGCCACACGCAACATGGAGCAAGGCACACCTCAACGCAGCACCGCGATCATCGATCTCGAGGCCGGGAAGGAATACGAGATCGCCGCCTGGGTTCAGCAGACGCTCTGGGGCAGGAAGAATATCCAGGAGATGAATTACTGGGCGAAGGATATGCCATCGATCCGCCTGGAATGGGCGCTGCCGGCCAATGCCGAAGAAATCGCCAAAACTCTCGCTCCTCACCGCAAGGCGTTCGAACAGGCGGACACGGTGATTTTTGTCGGCGGCGGAGACCACAACGGAGACAGCGAGGGACGCGACCGGACGGACATGGGCTTTCCAGCCGGGCAGTCGGATCTCATCAAGCAGATCGCGGCGATCAATCCGAAAACTGCGGTGGTTCTCTATCACGGATCGCCCATGGAGCTGCCGTGGCTGGAGAGCGCGCCTGCCGTGCTGGATATGTTTTATCCCGGTACGCTTGGGGGCACCGCGATGGCCAACCTCCTCTTCGGCAATGGCAACCCGTCGGGCAAACTGCCCTTCAGTTGGCCGAAAAAGCTCGAAGACTCGCCAGCCTACAAGCTGGGCCGGCAGGACAAGGACAACATCCATTTCGACGAGGGGCTCATGCTGGGCTACCGGTATTTCGACACTATGAAAGCCGACCAGCACTTTGCCTTCGGCCACGGACTGAGCTATACCCAGTTTGCCTATTCGGACATGAAGGCCGCCTGCAAAGGCGGTGTCTGCCAAGTAACCTTGAAGGTAAAGAACTCGGGCGCCAGGGACGGAGCCGAGGTGGTGCAGATCTATGTCGCACAGAAAAACCCGAAGATCCCCCGCCCGGTGCATGAGTTGAGGGCGTTCGAAAAGGTTTCCCTCAAGGCCGGGGAGAGCAAGACGGTGACGTTTGATCTCGGGCCTGACGCGTTTTCCTACTGGAACCCGGAAACAAAAGCGTGGACGAGTGACACAGACAAATTTGTGATCGAGGCGGCGTCGTCGTCACGCGATATCCGGAAGACCGCAACCGTGCAGTGGGCAGGAATGCCCCATACCAAATAACCGAAAGATTCAAATGAAAGCACCCTGTATATCCATCTCTCACCGCCACCATCTCCTCAGACACGTACCGCCCAATGTCGGTGTACTGAGCCTGCTCCTCTGCGCGGCTACCCTGTCGTTTGGCCCGGTTTCCGCCGAACCGGATCTCCGCGATTTGAAAAGTGACACATGGGTTGCCGTGGATGAGGCGGGCCGGGTCCTGCCCGCCGCCAGGGATGCCCGCCCGCCGCAACCCGACAAAACCGTGGGTATCTTTTATTTCCTTTGGCATGGCCCTCATGGATACGACCAGGTTGTGAATCAGAAAACCGAGGGTCAGGGGGTGCTTCCGGTAGAGCCTGAAAAAGAAAAAAGCCCATACAACCTGACCGAGTGGGGAAAGCGCGGGAGAAATCCCAAAGAACTTGGCCCGCCGAATGCCTTCCACCATTGGGGACAATCCGAGAACGGCTACTATCTAAGCGATGATGAGTGGGTGATCCGGCGGCACATCCGCTCGCTGGTCGATGCCGGGGTTGACGTGCTCATCATAGACAACACGAACGGATTTACCTATCGCGATGTCTATATGAATGTCTTCCGGATCATGGAAGCGATGCGGGCGCAGGGAGAGAGGACTCCGCAGATCGCGTTCATGGCGGGAGTGGTGGCCGCTCCCAGGGTCGTCGATAAACTGCGGCGGGAACTTTTCACCCCCAGGCTCCATGAAGATCTTTGGTTCAAGTGGCAGAATAAGCCGCTTTTGCTCGTGGATGACAAACTGATCGAAACCCAGGATCTCAACGAGATCTTCACCCTGCGCAAGTCGTGGGCCTGGACACGGACGCAGGGCTGGTTCGGAGACGGACGCCATGCCTGGCCGTGGATTGATTTGTATCCCCAGAATTTCGGATGGGACACCGATCCGTCGGTTCCCGAGGCGATGGCCGTCTCGGCTGCCGGCCACCCGACACGCACCGAGGGGCGCAGCTATCACGCCGGAAAGCAACCGCCTCCAGGGAAGGAAACTCCCTATGCAGGGCTGTTCCTGGCGGAGCAGCTCCAGCGGGCACTGGACGTCGATCCCCAGTTTCTCCTGGTCACGGGCTGGAATGAGTGGGTCGCGCAGAACCTGAAGGCTAAGAAGGGTCAGATGCTTGCAGGGAAACGCCTCAACGAAGGGGATCCGCTTTTCGTGGATTCCTACTCCACCGAGTATAATCGCGACATCGAGCCCGACAATACGCCCCAAGGCGACAACCTCTACCACCAGCTTGTGGCGGGGATCCGTAAATTCAAGGGGGTCAGAGCAGTCGAGGCCGCCGGGCCGGAGCGATCGATACCCATGACTGCGGACCCTACGGACTGGACCTCCGTGACCCCGGAGTTTCTGGACTCCCGGGGGGACACGATGCACCGCAACCACCCAGGGTGGGGAAGCGTTGGCACTTATACAAACACGATGGGTCGCAACGACATTATCTCTTCAAAAATCTCCCGCAACCGGAAGACCATCGTCTTCTCTGCAACAACCGCAGAGCCGGTTTCCCCGCCATCCGATTCCGGATGGATGGAGCTTTTTCTCAACACCGACCGGAATTTTTCTACCGGGTGGAGTGGGTTTGACCTGATGCTCGGCCCTGCGGACGGCATTAAGGAATCTAATGGCCTGGTGCGCTTCACAAGGCCGATCCTCAAGCGAGACGGTGACAAGTGGGTTCCCACCGGGTCGATGGCCCGGGGCGCGGTGCGCGGAAAATTCCTCGAGCTGGCCCTGCCGCGAAACCTGTTTCCTGAACCCCTTGATTTCTATTTCAAATGGGCGGACAACCCCGCCGGACATGAGCATATTCTCGATCTGGATAAGGGCGGCGATACGGCTCCGAACCGGCGCTTCCAATATCACTTCCGCACGAAGGCTTCTACGCCTTCGGCCCAGGCAAACCAGGAAAACAAATCATGAAAATTACATCCCATCTTACCCTCGCGGCCAGCGTGTTTTCGGTGGTTGCTCAACCGGCGCAGGCAGCTTCCGCAACACCTGATCCCAGACACCCGAACATCGTTTTTCTTCTCGCGGACGATCTGCGGGTCGGATCCATGGGGCTCGACGGCCACCCAGGTGTCAAGACCCCGAATCTTGATGCGCTCGCGAAGCGGGGAATGATTTTCAATAATTCCTTCGTCACCACTCCGATTTGTGCGGTGAGCCGTGCCAGCACCCTCAGCGGCCAATACGCCCGCCGTCATGGTATGAACGATTTTCAAACCCGGCTTCCGGACCTCGGGCAAACGTATCCATCGCTCCTGCGGGGTGCGGGATATTTCACCGGCTTCATCGGTAAGTGGGGGGTGGATGCGGGCAGCAGAGACTATCTGGACGAGGCCGCGCGGACATTTGATTTTTGGGCCGGCGACGCGGATCAGTCGATCTACTGGCACGAGCGCACCTGTCAATATGTGACAAACACCGGAACCGGCGGACATGTGCCATGCGACTGCCCCCCGGCGGTCAGGAAATCAGAGGGCGTCCTCAATGGCGGGCCTCATCCCCTGCTGAAAGATCCTGTGCATCTGGAAACCGAGGTCATCCCCGCGAAAGTCCGCCAGTTTTTGGATCAGCGCGACCCGGAAAAACCGTTCAACCTTTCGATCAGTTTCAAGGCTCCCCATGGGCCGTTCGATGGATTTGCCAAGGAGTTTGCGCAGCGTTTCGAAGGGACGATCCTGCCCCTCGGCACCACGGCCAACCCCGAGGAGGCCGCCCGTCAACCCGACTTCCTGCGCCACTCGCTTGAAGCCCCGCGGGGCTGGGACATGGCCCACGACCAAGGCATGCAAAGCAAAACCCAGAAGATGCTGCGCGATTATCACCGGCTGGTGGAAGGGCTCGACAAGGGGGTCGGCGAGATCCTGGCGGAGCTGGATCGCCGGGGGCTTGCGGAGAATACGGTGGTGATCTTCACGTCCGACAACGGGCATATCCACGGCGAGCATGGGTTCTTCGGGAAATGGCTGCTCTACGAGGAGTCCATTCGTGTGCCCCTCCTCATTGCTGACCCCCGCCTAAAAATCCGGGGCGGGACCTCGGGTGCCATGGTCCTCAATATCGATCTGGCTCCGACCATGCTTGCGCTGGGCGGGGTTCCTGTGCCCCCGGCCATGCAGGGGTTGAGTCTGGTTCCCCTGCTTTCCAATCCCTCCCTGACATTGCGAGACTCCTTCTTCTGCGAACACCTCTACGAGCATGATGTCAACAGCCCGGTTTTCCATATCGTTCCCTCCGAGGGACTTCGTACGAAAAACTGGAAATACATCCGCTATATCAAAAACCCCGGCTCCGAAGGCGAGCAGCTCTTTGATCTTGTCAGCGATCCGGGGGAAACAAAAAATCTAATCGAAGACCCCGGCGCGGCGGAGCAACTCGACCGTCTCCGCAAGGAATACGAATGCCTCCGTACCGGACTAGGTCCCTACCAGAGCTGGTCGCTGAAATCGACCAAGTAATCGCCTGATGCCGTCCTGACCGGCAAATGAATTGCAGATGAACTCAAAATGGCTGGCAATCGGGCGGCGGCGGTTTTATGGTCTGCCATCAACAAAAGGATTTTTATGCGTACCATGACCGGTTCAGTTCTGATGTTTCTCGCTCTCTCTATCGTTCTCACCGGCTGCAAAAAAAAGCCGGAACCCGTCCTGCCGCCGCCGACAGCCGAAGCCGTCGCGGCATTTACTGAGGCCGCCTACAACGGAGATACACTCAAGGTCGCCGACGCACTCAAAGCCGGTATGCCGGTCAATCAGGTTGAAACGTATGGAAATTCCGCACTGATGCTGGCTTCTTTCAACGGCCATATCGAAACCATGACGGTGCTGCTCGATGCCGGTGCAGATATCAATCAGCGTGATATGACCGAACGCACAGCACTGATGTTTGCGGCTTCCGGTCCCTTTCCCTCCGCGGTTACACTGCTTCTCGAACGAGGTGCCGATATTAACGCCATTGATAAAACAGAGCACTTCTCCGCGCTTATGTTCGCCGCCGCAGAAGGCCTTTCGCCTGTAGTTGATATTCTGCTCGCAAAAGGAGCCGATCCGAAATTGCAGGATAAAGATGGCGATACCGCCGCCAGCTTCGCCCAAGAACGCGGCTTCACCGAACTGTCGCAAACGCTTCAACGCCTGATCGATGCACCCTAGGAGGATTCATGACTGACGACACCCTGTCCGATGCCGGTTCGTATAAGTTCGGCCGGTTCGAGAAAAATGCGGAGGAACTTGCACGGCTCAAGTTGCAGGCCACCGTTGCGATTGATGTGGAGCGGGAGCTGTGGAAAGGCGCCGGACTAAAGCCCGGTATGAACGTTCTGGATGTAGCCTGCGGTCCGGGATTCACCGCCTGCGAGCTGGCCAGAGCCGTTGAACACGGGACTGTGACCGGGGTGGATATCAATGAAGAACTGGTCTTTGTCGCCCAGCAGGCCAAGGTGTCGGAAAAAGTGCATAACGTCGCATTCCGCACGGGCAATCTATATGACCTCCACATACCGGAAAACAGTTTTGATTTTATCTATGCCCGCTTTGTTTTCCAGCATTTGGAAAAACCGCAGCTCGCACTCCGGAACATTCTGCGCGTTTTGAAACCGGACGGCATCCTGTGCATAATGGACATTGACGATAACTGGACGAGTTTTTCGCCGGGAAGCGACGCCTTCATCAAATTCATCCGTAAGTCCGGCGCCGGGCAAAAACGTAAAGGCGGCAACCGGCTGATTGGCAGTCAGCTCTACGGGATGTTAAGCGAAGCCGGATTTAAAAACGTCAGTACAAAAATCCGTCCGATCACCACCGAAGAACTCGGTGTACGGATGTTCCTCGGCGTGGCCGTTCTTTTCCGGATGGAGATGCTTACTAAAATTCAGAAACTGCTGGCACTGCCTCAACTCCGGAAAATTAAAGCCGCTTCACAGGCTCCGCAGGCCTGGGGTTCGGTCGGCATCTTCGTAACGACAGGCACCAAGAGCTGAGTCCGATGCAGTTTAAAGGCAACAACGACCAAAGCAGTGCACGCTACTGGGATGACCTCGCGGGGCTTTATCAGAAAGAAACCCGCATATCGACCGGCGACTTTCACTACGGCCCGCTCCTCCCCGGCGATTCTTCGCTTGGCTTACTCCCGGACGTTGCCGGGTTCCAATGCCTGGAAATCGGTTGCGGCGCAGGACAGAATTCTATTTTTTTAGCCAGGCAGGGCGCACGGTGCATGGCCACAGATATTTCCGAAAAGCAACTGGCTCACGGGCGCAAGCTGGCTCACGAAGAGAACGTCGAAGTCGACTTCCGCCGCCTCTCAATGGATGCAATGGGTGATCTCGGTAAATTCGACCTGATTCATTCCACGTATGCACTGCCCTTTTCCTCCGATCCGCAAAAAGTGATCGCCGATGCCGCCGCCATGCTCAAGCCCGGCGGAATTTTTCTGCTGACGACCGGTCACCCGCTCTACGCCGGCGAATGGCTGGACATCGGTGATGGCGAACAAGGCCTTTTCCTGCCAGATTATTTCAGGCCCGAGCCAGATGTGCGCATGTCGCTGGACGATAAAACCATGAGTGCCGCGCAAACCTGGCCCGTTTCGACCCTTGCAGAATGGATTCATTCCGCCGGTCTGGTAATTACCCGGTTGCTGGAGCCCGCCCCGATGCCGATCCCCGACATGAGTGATACGGAGATCTGCGCCCGCGCGCCTTACGACAGCATGGGCTGGCGCGAACTGTACCCTCAACTAACGCGTATTCCTGTCGTGCTGATTTTCAAGTGCAGTGCAGTATAATTTGACTTTTAGCAGGTTAAACGGCATCGTCCGCTTGCAGTATGGGCACCGATGGAGGGGCTCTTGTTTAACATCAATATTGGAGGAGAGAGCAAGATGAAGAAGATCGTTCTGTTTAGCATAATCGCCTTGATTGGTTTTACCGCAAGCGCAGCCGACCAAACCAAAGCTCAGTTCCTTGCCGCGTGGAAAGCTAATGCGGCGAAGACTGGGAAACCGTTTAATCCCGCCAGATTTGAAAAACTATTTAATGCCAAAGATACGAATAAAGACGGCATATTGAGCGATGCAGAACGGGCCGCCAAACCAGCAGAAAAACCAGCGGAGACTCCAGCAGAAACTCCGGCGGAAACTCCGGCGGAAAAACCTGCGGCTGAAGCAGCTGAATAAGGTATATCACGAAGATTGCGTCCATCCGGCGCAATTTGTGCCTGATCACAAAAGACCCCGCCATTCCGGCGGGGTTTCTCGTTTAAAGAGCGTAGATAAATTAGATTTCGGTCTTCAAAATTAATTCTCTGTGACTATACTGCCCGAAATGGCAAAACAATCTGAAATCGTTCGTTCACCGAAGCGCGAAGCGGTCGGCGTTATTCTTTTGGCTCTCTGTCTGCTCAGCTTCCTTTGCGTCTTCTCCTTCAACGCCGAAGACATAAGCTTTTTGCACGATCCGCCTGCTTCACCGCCGCACAATCTGGTCGGACCCTTCGGGGCCTGGTTTGCGTTTATCGGCTATCTGCTTTTCGGTATCGGAGGGTATCTGCTGCCTTTCCTCCTTTTGACCGGCGGCGTCATGATGACATTCCGCTCCTACGAGCGCGTCTGGCCGGTATGGGCCTGGCTGACAGCAGGACTGATTTCTTTATCAAGTCTGTCAGAATACCAACCCGCCCTCTGGCATGGACTGACGTCTCTGCTTAATATCGGCAGTCCCGGCGGATTAATCGGTCAGTTGCTGGCCATTCGCACGGTCGGACTCCTGATTGGTCATACCGGCGCGGGCATCCTTTTTGTTACCGTGTTCATTCTTGCTCTCCTGCAACTGACCGGCATGCACCCGTTCACCCCGTTTGCTTTCCTCTGGGAAAAAATTCAGGAATTCCGCGCCCGCCGCAAGGAGGCGCGTGCCGCCGTGCCGCAACCGAAATTCAGCCGCGAAATAAAGCCCGAGAAGGAAAAGGCCAAAAAGGCCGTTATACCGCCGGAACCGGTTGTCGCGGCGAATAACGAACGCCCCGTTACACCGCTCAAAGCGGACCCGAAACCCGAACCGAAACCGTTACCCAAAGCAAAACCACCGGCTCCAGTGCCCGCGGACGACCCCCTCGCAAATGTTTCAATCAATATCGCCCCCGGCCGCGATGAATCGGGCTATCAACTCCCGCCGCTTACCATTCTCGACGAACTCCCCTCACTGGAAGCCCGCACCTCCACTGAAAATACAGCTGAAAAGGCAAGAATTCTTCAGGCGACGCTCGAAGAATTCCGCGTGGACGGAAAGGTTACGCACGTCGAGACCGGCCCGACCGTTACCTCGTACGAAATCACGCCGGCTCCCGGTGTGCGGGTTGAATCCATCGCCAACCTTGAAAAAAATATTGCGCTGGCGCTCCGCGCCCAGAGCATTCGTATTCAGGCGCCGATTCCCGGCAAAGGCGCGGTCGGCATCGAAGTTCCTAATACCAAGGGGACCTCCGTTTACCTGCGTGAATTAATCGAGAGCCCTGCCTTCCATAGTCCGGAAATTGCGTTGCCGCTCGCGCTCGGTAAAGACGTCAGCGGACGCATTATCGTGGGCGATCTTTCCGCCATGCCGCACATGCTGATCGCTGGAGCCACCGGAGCAGGTAAAACGGTTTGTATGAACTCCCTGTTGACCGGGTTGCTCATCTCACGCACGCCTGAACAGCTTCGCTTGATTCTGGTCGACCCGAAAACGTTTGAATTTCAGGCCTATGAAAACCTCAAACATCTCGTCGTACCGATTATTACGGACGCCAAGAAAGTGACACTTGGTTTGCGCTGGGCCATCAAGGAGATGGAAAAACGCTACGCCCTCTTCAAAAAGATGAAGGTGCGCGATATTAAAGGCTTCAACACCCGCCCGATAGAAAAACAGACGGATCTCTTCGGCGGCGCGGTCGAAGAAGAACCCGATCAACCGAAGGACATTGTCCCGGCCAAACTACCTTATATTGTAATCGTCGTGGACGAGCTGGCTGAGCTGATGAGTCAGGCTCAGCAGGAAATCGAGCCGTGCATTGTCCGCCTGGCTCAGCTTTCACGTGCAGCCGGTATCCACATGATCCTCGCCACGCAACGTCCGTCCGTCAACGTCATCACCGGAACGATCAAGGCCAACATCCCGGGCCGCATCGCGTTTCAGGTGGCACAAGGCAATGACAGCCGGACGATTCTCGACACCATTGGCGCTGAGAAACTGCTCGGCAAGGGCGATATGCTCTACCTGCCGCCCGGCAAGAGCAAGCCGGTCCGCCTGCAGGGAACCTGGACCAGCGACGGCGAGATGCATCGCGTCACTGACTTCATTCGTACACAAGGTGCGCCGGAGTTCATTACCGAGATCAAACAAAAGATTGAAAGCACCCGTCCGGAATTGCCAGAAATGAGTGAAAGCGATGATCTGTATGAAGCGGCCATTGAAGTGTTGCGCAGTACCAAACGCGCCTCCACATCATCTCTCCAGCGCCGCCTAAAAATCGGCTACAACCGTGCAGCCAGCCTGATGGATATGCTGGAAGAAAAGGGCATTATCGGCCCGCCGACTGAAACCGGCCCGCGCGACATCCTGATTGACCTGGACGGCGATATTCCCGAACACGCCGACAACGAAGGACAACCCTCCGAAGCAGAAGCCTCGCAGGATTTTTTTCAAGGAGAAGACGAGGAAACTGAACAGAAGGATGTTGGATAACAGAATCCGGGTGCTGGAAGGTGTTATGAAAGAACCTCTTTCGACATTCAGCGATTCCTTATCCGGGATTCAACATTCATAAGGAGGCCCGCCATGGCAACACTCGGACAAACGTTAAGAGCCGCACGCAAAGCAAAAGGAGTCAGCGAGCAGGAAGCAGGTGCGGCAACGAAAACATTGACTAAGATGATCGTTGCAATGGAATCCGACGACTTCTCGGTCATGGCCGCACCAACCTACGCCAAAGGCTTCATACGCCTTTATGCCGCATACCTCGGACTCAATCCGGACCCGCTCATCGAAGAATACATGGCGAAGCACGCCCCGGGCCCTAAGCCGCTTGTCGACGAGGAAAGCCAGCTCGAGCAGAGCCGGGGAAAAACTTCCATCGTTGCAGCCTGTCTCAAACGATTCCCTGTGAAGTTTAAACGGACGGCAAAACCCCGCCCGGCAGATCAAGCGCCCTCCAAAGGCTTGCAACCGTACGTAGCGCGCGATATCCGCGCACTCGCCATCGGCTCGGCCGCTTTATTGGTGGTGATTCTTCTGCTCGTTAGCGTCTCCAACTGTGTGCGCCGCCATAACGCAGAGAAACCCGCACACTCGTCAGCGGCAACACCCGCCCGCAAGCTCCTCGACAAACCGCTGCCCGATCTCTACCTTGTTGAACCTGGTAAAATTGAAAGTTCACGATGAAGCTCCCCAATATTCTTACGGTCAGCCGATTTGCTCTGGCCGGCGTATTTATGGTTTGTCTGAGCGTCTCCTTCCCCGGAGCGCCGCTTGCCGCTGTGTTTTTCTTCGGCATTGCAGCACTCACGGACGCACTCGACGGACATCTCGCCCGCAACGTCTACGGCTGCTCGGTCTTCGGCAAGCTGATGGATCCGCTGGCCGATAAAGTCCTTACCGCCGCCGCCTTCATCGGTTTCGTCGAACTCAGGATCATGCCAGCCTGGATGGTTACACTCATTCTCGCCCGCGAAATGATGGTAACCGGCCTGCGCCTGCTGGCCGTCGACAAAGGGATCGTCCTCTCTGCCAGCACCTGGGGAAAACAAAAAACCGTCTGGCAGATGGTTTTTATCAGCGCCATCCTGCTCCTGCGCATGGTGTACTGGATTTACCCGTGGAGTTTTCTCGACAGCGAACTCTACCGGCAGATCGTGTGGTGGACGGGCGGAGCAGTGACTGCACTGACCATCTGGAGCGGCCTCGTGTATTTCCGTGATAATCTGGCCGTGCTCCGCAATTAATTAAAAAGATAACAGACTTATCCTATGGCAAACGTACGCGAAGAAAGCTGGCAGATTAAACGACGCTCCGACCTCTGCGCCGGAACAAATGAGCCGTTTACCGATAAAGAAGAAATCATGACCCGCCTGCTCTTTAAGGACGGCGAATACGTCCGCGAAGACTTCCGCCTCGCCTGGTGGAACGAGCATCAACCCGACCACGGCCTCAGCGCATGGAAAGGAATTTTCCGCGTCCCGCCGCCGCCGACCGAGGTGGTTAAAAAAGAAAGCGCGGAAACCCTGCTGCGTAACATGGTCGCCAAAGAAGACGCCGACGATACCAATGCCATATACATCCTTGCGGTCATGCTCGAGCGAAAAAGAATTCTGGTCGAAAAAGATGTTCAGACCCGCGAAGACAAAACCAAAATCCGCGTTTATGAACACAAAAAGAGCGGCGAAACCTTTCTGGTCATTGATCCGGAATTAAAACTGGCCGAGATCGAAAAAGTTCAGGAGGAAGTGGTTGGTCTGCTCGGCGGCAAGCCGCCGAAAACCGAAACCGTCTATTTCTTCGAAGCCGTTCTGCACGCCTTAATCGAAAAACACGAGAAGCTGCTCTTTCCGAAACGTCCGATCGGCGGCGAAGAAGGCATTAAGCAAAAACTGGCCGCATCCTTCTTTGCGCTGCTGGCCGGGAAAAAAAATCCGTACTGGGAGGAATCGAACAAGGGTTTCAACCGCTTCGAAGATTCTGAACCCTGGAGTCCCGTTATCACGGGATACCGCGACCTGATCGAACGCATTCCGCAGGAAGTCCGTTTCCACGGACTGGAAAGATCCGCCTTTACCAAACAACTTGAAGCGCTGGCGATTAAAGAACCAAAGGAACTCTGCGAACAGGACGTACTGGCGGCCTTTTCCGCCGACACTCCGCGCGTTGCTGAATTGCGCGAAAAGGTTCTCGAAGCCGTCCAAAGCGCTACAGCCTGGGCCTCAACACGGTAAGAAGTGGAACATGCTCAACGTTGTGTCCAAACAATATGGTTTGCCCGAACCATGGAACTGGAATCCGCCCGCCGGAATCCGGCTGGTTGACGTGCGTACGATTGAAGAACTGGATAAGTACGCCGCCGAGTGGAATGAGTTGTACAGTAAGGCCGGAACGCTGACCCCGATGCTCTCGTTTCCGTGGATGCGCGCTTTTTTCAAACATCAGGTGCATTCGCCGGAACGCTGGCTTTGCCTCTTCATCTACGAAAACGACCGCCTGACCGGAATCATGCCGCTGATGTCGAGCTACGCCTTTCGGGTTCTCGGCTTTTCGCTGCGCCTCTTCAAGCTTCCCTATCACTACGCCCATACCAGCGGAACCGACTGCTTTGTTCTCCCCGGCCATGAAAAAAACTTCGGCCTGTTCTTGGATTACTTAAACAGCCTTCCCCGCTCCATTCCCTGCCTCAGCCTCAAACACCTGCAGGGACACTGCGTATCTGTCCGTTATCTGAATGTCGGGAAACACAAGCTGAGCTTTGTCCAGAAAAGCGCCGGAACCGAGGCCTTCCTTCCGCTGCCGAAAACTTCCGCAGAATATTCTGCCGGACTCGCCGGAAAATTCCGGCAGAACCTGCGGCGCGCCGCCCGCGATATGGAAAAACTTCCTGAAGTCCGTTTCCTCTACTGCGAAAACAGCCGCCCGGCAAAGGAAAACAATACCCGCTTTCTGGATGTCGAACAGCGCAACTGGAAGGGCGAACGTGGAACGACTATCCGGGATTTTCCCGGCAGCGCTGCCGTCTTTGAAGACGCCGCAACCGGACTTACCGTGCTGAATCAGATGCGGTTCAGCTTTCTGGAAACCGTTGACCGCACGATTGCTGCGCACTACGCCATGCGCAAAGACCGGACAATGTATATTTTAAAAATGGCTTACGATGAAGAGTTCATAGCCTGTTCCCCCGGCAATCTGCTGATGATCAAAGTTATCGAAGCCGCCTGCAACTCTGGTGAATTCGACGAAATCAACTATTTCTCCGACCCGCCGACTCTAGCTAAATGGAATATACAGCACCGCCCGATCTGGCATTTAATTGTCTTCCCTAAAATTCCACTCCTCTCGCCCCTGTTGCGGCTGGTCATCGGATCGGGGAAAGTCCACAACTTCGACAGCCCGCTGTAACGTCAACGTCCCATAGCCACTCAGAAAATCTGACCAGCGGGTCGCCTATGGAACGCTTACCTGCGTCTGGCGGAGAAAAACTGAAAGGCTCCCTTTGCAGGGAGCCTTTCTTCGCTTTAATATTGCACTGTGAATTACATCATGAACAACATTTCGGCGTAAGAAGGAATCGGCCAGAAATGTTCCGGGACCAGCTTCTCAAGCGCATCAACCGACGGACGGACTTTCCCCATGGCGGCAATCAACTTCGCCGGGCCATGCGCTTTCTCCAGCACATCAATTGCTTTGAAAAGCACTTCGGTCTCATCGCAAATCGCCTTGAGCATCACTTGTGCCCCAGCCGTTTTTCCTTTGCAGGCTTTGACCGTTTCGATCGTGTCCGCCAGTTCGCCCTGTGCGGCTATAACAGCCGGAAGGATCATGGTTTTAACCATCGTTTTCATAACACCGGCTTCGATTTCGATAACCTTCTCATAGGTTTCTTTGTATATCTCGTAGCGTGAATGGAGCTCTTTCCTGGTCAATACACCATATTTTTCGAAAAGCTTAACCGCTTTCGGAGTTGCAAGCGCTTCGAGCGCTTCAGGTGTTTTCTTGACGTTCGGCAGTCCGCGTTTTGCGGCTTCAGCGGCCCACTCCGCCGTGTAATTATCGCCGTTGAAAAGAATCCGTTTATGTTTTTTAATAATTCCAGCAAGTACAGCCTGCAAAGAGGCGTTGAACTCTTTTCCCGCTTTAACATCCGCTTCTAGGCGTGTGCAGATTTCATCAAGCGCTTCGGTTACGATCGTGTTAAGCACCACATTCGCGCCAGCGCAGCTCTGGTTGGAGCCAACGGCACGAAACTCGAATTTGTTGCCGGTAAAAGCAAATGGCGAAGTGCGGTTTCGATCGGTGTTGCCGCGCGGCAGGGTCGGCAGGGTGTCCACACCAAGGTGAATTGATCCGCCCTCCTTAGAACTCTTAGCGCCACCCTTTTCGATCTGCTGAATAATGTCCGTCAGCTGGTCACCAAGGAAAACGGAAATGATCGCCGGAGGTGCTTCATTGGCACCCAAACGATGATCATTACCTGCCGTCGCAACCGTTGAACGCAGCAGGTCGGCATGCGTATCAACCGCTTTGATCAATGCACAGATCATGGTGATAAACTTGGCGTTTTCGTGCGGATTATCGCCAGGGGAGAGCCAGTTTTTACCGTCCGGACCGCAGAGAGCCCAGTTGTTGTGTTTGCCGGAACCGTTTACGCCGGCATAGGGTTTTTCGTGAAGCAAACAGACAAAACCGTGTTTTTCAGCCGTCTTGCGCATTACTTCCATTGCAATCATGTTGTGGTCGACTGCCAGATTAAGCTCTTCAAACACCGGGGCCATTTCAAACTGGGCCGGAGCGACTTCATTATGACGGGTTTTTGAAGGAACGCCCATTTTCCAGAGTTCGGAATCCAACTCTTCCATGAAAGCCAGCACGCGAGTCTTAATCGCACCGAAGTAATGGTCTTCCATCTGCTGATGTTTCGCAGGACAGCTTCCGAAAAGTGTACGCCCGGTTTGCTGAAGATCAAGGCGTGCATGGTAGAGTTCTTCATCAATTAAAAAATATTCCTGCTCAGCACCGAGTGTCGCGTAAGCTTTCTGCTTAACTTTTACATTGAAAAGCTTTCCTAAGCGGCAGGCCTGTTCGTCCAGCGCCTTCATGGAACGTAACAATGGGGTTTTCTTGTCGAGAGCTTCACCATGATAGCCGCAAAACACCGTCGGGATGCAAAGCGTATTGTCTTTGATGAACGCGGGACTGCTGGGATCCCAACCGGTATAGCCGCGCGCTTCGAATGTCGCGCGCAAGCCGCCGGATGGGAAGCTGGAGGCATCGGGTTCGCCCTGAATCAGCTCGTTACCGGAAAATTTGCAAACCACAGAACCTTCACCGTCCGGGACAATAAAGGAGTCGTGTTTTTCTGCGGTAGAGCCGGTCAAAGGCTGGAACCAATGGGTGTAGTGCGTTGCACCTTTGCTAATCGCCCATTCTTTCATCGCTTCAGCAACTTCAGCGGCAATTCCTGCATCCAGACTTTTACCGGCTTTAATTGTGTTTCCGAGTGATTTAACGGTCTCTTCAGACAGATGTTCACGCATGACTTTCATGCTGAATACATTTTCACCAAATATACCGGTCGGGTTTGCCATTTGCTTTCTCCTGTTATGTAGTTCCAAAAATATTCACTTCAAATAAAAAGTCACACCTTTCGTTAGCAAAAACTATTCCTGAAAACGCCATGAGGATTTAAGAAATCATAATTTGCTAATTATAAAATGGTTATAACGGATATAACCTTGATTCAATAGTGCGCTAAAAATAATCTTGAAGACATTTTTGTCTGTTAACGATTTTTTTTAATACAAATCTGTTCTGCCTACCCGCGTTCTTCCAATTTTCGGATTCTTTCTGCAAGCTCAGTAACACGCGTCTTAAGTTTCGGAAGAAGCATGATTCCCGCCTGGGTTCTTTTAAATTTTGCAGCGGGCATTGCCGGAACACCGATAACATACTCACCAGGCTCTACATCTTTCGTTACAGCTGCTTTAGCGCCGACAATGGCGCCAGCGCCAACATGAAGATGTCCCGCAACACCAGCCTGTCCCGCAATAATAACCTTGTCGCCAATATGGACACTCCCTGCAAGGGCAACCTGTGCGATGACAACAACGTGGTCGCCAATCACGACATTATGAGCAATCTGTACCAAATTATCTATTTTCACGCCGTTGCCGATTCGGGTTCTTCCAAATCGGGCCCGATCAATCGCTACGTTGGCACCGATTTCAACATCATCACCAATTTCAACATTTCCAATCTGTGGAATCTTGGTGCGGATCCCGTTTCCGTCAACTGAATAGCCAAACCCATCGCTGCCGATGACCGTTCCGTTATGCACAATAGCCCGATCACCGATTTTCACCTCTTCGCGCAAGGACACCTGAGGATAAAGCCAGCAATCTTTACCAAGAACCGCTTTGCGACCGATGTAACACTGTGGACAAATAACGGTTCCGTCTCCAATTTTTGCACCGGCTTCAATTACGCACAGGGCTCCAATCGAAACGTTGCTTCCGAACTCTGCATCAGCAGCCACTATGGCGGATGGATGAACCCCTGCCGCCGGTCGCGCCGGCCCCGTATAAAAAAGCATCGCGACTTTTGCAAACGCCTCATCAGGATTCTGAACTCGAATCAGAGCCGCCGGGCAATCAGCACGCCAGTCCTCAGATACAATAACAGCTGAAGCTTTCGTAACAGCAGCCTCGGATGCATAACGCGGATTTGCAATAAAACTGATCTCTCCCTGCACGGCCTCCGTTATACCGGCCACACCGACTATATTGATACAGCCATCGCCTTCGAGCCGCCCTCCCAGTTTTTCAACTACTTCGGAAAGTTTCATGACTTGCCGCCAGCCTCCGCAGGTTTACTTTCTGTTTTTTTCTCTTCATCAAACAAATCGCCCTCTTTCATCACATCAGGCCTCTTGCTGTTGAGCACACCGAGGACCGCCTCGGTAATTTCAAGATCAGGGTGCGTATAAATAAAAACTCCGATAGCCGCGCGGCGGGACGAGTTATCAACCACAGCCTGCAGCCCTTCACTTTTCGCATAATCCACAACTGTCTGACGAATTTCGTCCATGACCGTCTGGCTCATGCGAGTCACTTGAATCTGAAGCTGTTGCTGCCGCCGGCCGGAAAATTCTTCAATTTCCTTTTGCTTGGCACGCATAGTCAGCAGACGCTCTTCATACAACAGCCGCTTGCTGTCGCGAATCTCTTCAGTCAATGTTGTATCACGCGCCGCCTTTTTGAGCGCATCAACCTCGCCGCTGATAGCGGTCATTTCGTCAACCATCACCTGCTTTTCTTTTTCAATATCCTGCTGCTGCGCTTCAACCTTTGCCTTAGCCAGCTGGGTTTTATAGAAGCCGTCAAAAACCCGTTCGAGATCAATAAAAACGATCTTCTCAACCGCACCGGCTGTGCCGCCCAGCAAAAAGACAGCCATGACTAAAAATAAAACTTTTTTCATATTAAGAACTCCTCCGGTCAAAATGAATAACCCAGCAGGAAGCTGAATCGTCCGCCTGCGCCCTCGTTGCTTTTATCGGTAATGTGCGGGATCGCATAGTCCAGCCGCAACGGAAACATCGGCAGATCAATACGCGCGCCGATACCGTAGCTGGAGTTAATATCCGCACCAAAAAAATCAAAGGAGGTCTCAGAAACTGCACCGATATCATAAAATACTGCGGCGCGGATTTTGCTCCACAGAGGAACGGTGTACTCCGCCGTGCCGTACCAACTGCTCAGACCGCCATCCGGTTCATCACCGTTATTCGGATCGCGCGGGCTGACATCCCGATATCTAAACCCGCGAATGTTGCGCGGCCCCCCAAGGAAAAGCCGGTCAAAAATCGGCACCCGATCCGAACTGCCATAACTGTCGACCGTACGAACCTCTCCTTTGAGATTAAAAACATGATCATCCAGCACCGGCCAGAACTGGGACGATTTGGCTTCAAACATATAAATCTCTTCATCGCCGCCGAGCGGTCCGCCAGACAGCTCCACACCGGCTGAGCTGAAATTTCCTTTGGTTGGAATAAAAAACTGATCGCGCGTGTCGCGGGAAATTCCGAGGCCAACGGTTGATTTCAGATGGTCGCCTTCATCCTCCAAAATATTGGCTCCAAGCGGCGCATCCACATTATCAACAGTGAACTGTTCAAGGGCGTAACTCACCGAGCCGCGGGTAAACGGATCAAGAATCGGTTTAGTGAGCGACGTTTTGCTTCCCAGCGTCTGTAAATCGAATTGATCGCTGTAATAGCTGGCGGTGCGATAATACAAATCCTGACCCAGCGCCAATTTACGATCCATGAACCATGGCTCGATAAACGAAATTTCCAAGTCATTACGCTTCGTACCTGCCTGCACACGAACTTTCATTTTCTGCCCGTCGCCAACCGGCGGCCAGCGGTTAATATCAAAATTACCATGCGAAAGTTCTGCGAAGCCGACCAGGTCATCTACGCTGGAAAAACCCGCGCCGATCAGAAAACTGCCCATGGCTTTTTCTTTTACCTTGAAGGTCAGGTCGTAGGTATTAGTTCCTTCGGCCGGAGCATATGAACTGCTGACCGTTTCAAAATATCCAAGATTCTTAAGACGGCTTTCGCTGGTTTCCACTTTGCCCTGATGAAAAAGCTCACCAGGATAAACCGCCAGTTCCCGACGCATCACTTCGTCTTTGGTCTTTTCGTTTCCGCGAATATCTATTTCATTGATGTTAGCCAGTTCACCTTCATGCACGTTAAAACGAATGGTGGCGATTTTCGTTTCAGGATCCGTATTGATTACCGGCTGTACATCATTGCGAATATACCCGCGGTTACCGTAGTACCGGTTGACAGCAGACGCAGCATCATCAATAGCCTTCCGGGATGCGACAGCACCGGACTGTATCTTCAGCTGTTTTTCAAGTTCAGCCGTTTCATACAACGTATTTCCGTCAAACTCGACTGTGCCGATCTGATACTTAACGCTCTCCTTAATGCGATAGACAATCTCCAGCTTCCCGTCACCTAGCGGTCTAAGTTCCGGCCCTTCAACCTTTGCATCCAGAAAACCGCGATCCTGATAAACCTTACGGATAGCTGCAATATCGGCTTCCTTCATTTCCGGCTTATAGGCCCCGAACCAAGGCGTGATCCACCAGGTCTTCTTCTGCTGCATTACCTTCCGCAGCTCCCAGGGATTAAACCGGTCGGCAGTTTTTCGTGACGGGAAAATATTCGGCGTTATCCGCCGGAAAAAACTGTCGCTTGCAACATGCTCACCTTCAAAACGAATCTTTTTTACCCGCAGTTTTTCACCCTCACTCACCTTCAATAACAAATCGGCCGCCGCAGTTTTTTCATCTGCTTTAAGCTCCCAGGTAATACTCGCATCCGGGTATTTATTCTTCTGGCAATATGCTTCGACTTTGCGCACTTTTTCACCGACCAGCGCCTGATCCACATAATCACCTAATTCGAGACCAAGTTCCTTTTTGATCTTACGGTTACCGATCCCCGCCGCACCGGTGATATCAATCTGTCGCAACCGCAACCGGCTGGCCACCTTATAAACCAGCGTAAACTTATCGCCATCCTGCTCTACAACCGCACGCACATAAGAGAACCGCTCTGAGCGGCGCAGATTATCAACATCACGAGCAACGGCCGTATTCAGATCCGTTTCGCTTTCAATCGCCTGCCCAGCCCGCAACGAGGTATAGGCCTGCACGAAAGACTGATCGAGTTGCGCGTTCTCGACATTCTCTATCCGGATTTCACTGAGCACGAATGCAGAAAAACCGGGGACAACCAGCCCGACCGTCAATATCAGCACGCCAAAAAGTTTTTTTATCATATTTTACTCCGCCGCACCATCAACCCCGTGCCGTGTCTCCAGGTTTTCAAATCTCGTAATATCTCTGAAAAAGTTCAGCTTCACTTCGCCGATCGGTCCGTTACGATGCTTAGCAACATCTACAATCGCCAGCGTATCGTCTCCAGCGGCCGCATCCGCTTCTTTATCCTTACTATAATAATAGGGCCGCTGAAGCAATAAGACGACGTCGGCATCCTGCTCAATGGCTCCGGAGTCGCGCAGGTCGGAAAGCCGGGGTTTGCCGTCGCGAGTACCTTGCTCCGGTGCACGGCTGAGCTGGCTCAAAATCAATACAGGAATTTTCAATTCCTTCGCCATCGCCTTGATGCTGTTTGAAATGGATGCTGTTTCCTGCTGGCGGCCTTCGCGTGAACGGCGTTTATCAGCCAATAGTTGCAAATAGTCGATTACGATCAAATCGACATGATGAATGCGTTTCATCCGTCGCGCGCGCGCGCGCAAATCCATGACATCCAGACCGGCAGAATCATCCACGACGATTGAAGCTTTTCCCAGCTGGTCAGACGCAGACGTGATCCGGTTGCGATCAATTTCTGAAAAAAAATCTTTCCAGGCTGGCACACCGGCTTTGCAGTAAAGCATGCGCCGGACCAGCTGCTCCTGCGACATTTCAAGACTGAACACACCCACTGCGAACTTTTTACCGCCACTGCGTCCAAGCGCAGCATTTTCAACAATGTTCATGGCCAGCGATGTTTTGCCCATCGACGGACGCGCAGCCAGCACGATCATATCGGTGTTATGGAGTCCGCGCAGCAGCTTATCGAGATCCATAAATCCGGTCGGCACACCGTTGTCCTGAATGTTGCCGTTTATGATCTGCCCGGTCGTATTATAAACGACATTTTTCCAGGCCTCGGACGAAGCGGTCTTTTTATCGCTTAACTCGAAGAAGGCCTCTTCTGTGCGACTCAGCAGCGACTCCGCATCATCATCCGTATAACAACAATCAATCGCTTCGGCGGCCTGATTAATAATGCGCCGCAACAAGTGCTTCTGCTGAACAATATCGATGTAGTATTCGGCATGCGCCGAAGTCGGGGTGCTGTCAATCAACCCCTCAAGAAAAGTGTACCCGCCCGTTTGATCGAGCCGCCCGATTTTTTTCAGATCTTCGCCGACCGTCAGCAGGTCGATCGCCTGCGCCTTCTGGTACATCCCCATAAGCTGCTCAAAGAGCAGCCGGTGGGCCGGGACATAGAATGAATCAGCCGACAGGGCCTTCATCGAACAAAGTTCGATGACGCGGGAAGATTCGATCAGAGCGGAGCCGAGAACGCCACGTTCGGCTTCCTCACTGTAGGGCGGAAGACGACGCCCGCTCTGATCGATAGAACTCATTCTTCAACGATCCATACCTTCAGTACAGTTTTCACTTCGGGGTGGAGGGTAACTGTGATGTCAAACACACCAAGTTCATGCAACGGAGCATCCAGCTTAATCTGACCGCGATCCAGAACAAATCCCTGTTCGGCCATTTTTTCAATAATCTGTGCAACTCCGACCGAGCCGAACATCTTACCGCCTTCAGACGTTTTCACGGCAATCGTGCAGGAGACTGTCTCAAATTTCTTCGCGAATTCTTCTGCTGCGGTTTGCTCTTTACGCATGAGTTCAAGACGCTCGATACGCTTCTTTTCGATCTGGCGTTTTTTACCATCAGTTACTTCTGCGGCCAATCCTCCGGGAAAGAGATAGTTCCGGGCATAGCCTTCAGCTACACGCACCACATCGCCTTCAATCCCGAGTCCGGGCACCGCATTCATTAATAAAACTTCTACAGACATTTCTCTATCTCCTCTATTCGTGCTCTAGCGCACAAGTCCCATTACACGCGCCTGACGGATAGCCCGCTTGACCTCCCGCTGCTGCTTGGAAGTCACGCCGGTATAACGCCGCGGAAGAATTTTGCCGCGCTCGGTCATGAACTTACGGAGCAGGTCCGCATCTTTGTAATCAATTTCAGTCACGCCTTCCAAAAGCCGACCGCCCTTTTCCTCTTTCTCTACCACATATGCCATGATCTATATCCTTTCCTTATCAAAACGGGATGTTGTCTTCATCCGCAACCGGCATTTCACCGTCTACGGGGTGCGGCATGCCGCTTTTTGGCGCATCAGCAGCCTCATCGGCACCACGCCGGGGTGCACCCAGAAACTGAACACGATCCGCACGCACCCTCAATTTACTGCGCTTCTCGTTTTGCTGATTCGTCCACTGATCCAGTTTCAAACGGCCTTCAACAAAAACCGGAGACCCTTTATGGAGATACTCCATACAGGTTTCAGCCTGTCGGGCCCAAACTTCCACATCGACAAAAACCGTAGTCTCAACGGCTTCGCCGTCTTTGTTTTTATAGGTTTCGTTAATCGCTAATCCCAGATCGCCCACCGCCGTACCCGATGGCGTATAACGCACTTCGGGATCGCGGGTCAGATTGCCCATCAGGAATACTCGATTCAGGGTCGACATCTTACGCCTCCTGAGCCACGCCCGACTCGTTTTTCACCATAAATTGTGAACGGAATACGTTGGTAGCCAGTTTTAGACGGCGTTTGAATGCATCAAGCTGCACGCCATCCAGACGGAGCATGATCACCACATAATTGCCGGCTTTTTTCTTTCTGAGCGGACGCGAAAACGACCGTTTGCCCAGTTTCGTAGAGCTGTCCAGTGTGCCGCCCAGCTTCTCAATTTCGGTCTTTACCGCGTCAATCGCCAGATCCAGCTGCGCGTCTTCCAGTGTTTCCGGGAAAATAAAAAGTCCCTCATACAATGTTTTCAATTTCTCTCTCCTTACTCCTATCCTCTGTTAAAGCAGTTCATGGTCTGCTCAACCCCCGCGGTACAGACCATCTCCACCGCATCCGCGGCACGGCTAACCACATCCTCCAAATTCCGCCGCTCGGCGTCTGAAAACGGGCCGAGGACAAAATCCGCGAGCGACACACTATCAGGTTTCGGGCCGATGCCAACCCGAATCCGCCCGAAAGCGTCACTCTCCAACACCTCCAAAATCGACTGCACTCCGTTGTGTCCGCCCGCTGAGCCCTGCGCTCTCACTCGCAACTGCCCCCAGCCGAGAGCCACATCATCAAACACTACCAGCAGATCTCCAACTGCACCGCCGGCTTTGCGAAGCGCCGGCCCGACCGCCAAACCGCTTCGATTCATAAATGTTTGGGGCTTCACCAGCTGCACGGTTTCGCAACCGATGACGACTTTTGCCGTCTGCACTGGAGACCACCAGTTCCGGCGAAAGGACACGTTTGAGCGCCCGGCAAGTTCATCCAGCACCAGAAACCCGATATTGTGGCGGGTCGGCTCATACTCCCGCCCTGGATTTCCCAGCCCGACAATAACCTTCACTCAAACGGCCTCCGAAAAGAACGGTTTTATTCCGCCTTTTCTTCCGGTTTCTTCTCACGGATCACTTCAGGCGTAGCAGGAACCGCCGCAGCGTCACCAGCCGCCGGCTCTTCTTCAACAACCTTCGGCAGCGAAACCGAAGCGACACCGATGTCTGCATCCATCAAAATCGTGTACTTCGCAACAACGCTTTGAATGTCCTTGATCGTAAGCGTCTCATCAAGTTTCAGCGCCGTTACATCCACGCTGATTTCCTCCGGAATATCCGCTGGGAAACATTCAATTTGAACGTGGTGCAACAGGTGGTCGAGCACGCCGCCCTGATTCCGGACGCCTTCGGCTTCTCCAACGAGCTCAATCGGAACCTCCACGCGAAGCTTCTTGTTCATGTCCACTTTCTGCAGGTCTACATGAACCACATCGCCGTTAATTACGTTATGCTGCACTTCTTTCAACAGCACGGATTCCTCCGCACCGCTATCGATCTGTATTTTAATCATCACATGCTCACTGGCATGGTGACGCAGCATCTGCTGGAATTCATGTTTCGGCAATGATACAGAACGGGCGGCTCCGCCGTCGCTGTAAATAACACCGGGCACCCAGCCGTCACGGCGCAACCGGCGCGCATTGGCGGAACCATTTTCATCTCTACTCTTCAATGTAATCTTTGCGTCCATAGCTCTTTTCTCCTCAAGTTATTCTAAAAAGTGATGTTACCGAATTATTATCATGAATGCGGCGAATCGCTTCGGACAGCAACTCAGCCACAGAAAGCACCTTGACCTTACTGCCAACATCGCAACGCGCCGGAATACTGTCCGTCGTTACCAGTTCAATGATCGGAGATGCGTTCAACCGCTCCACCCCTTTACAACTCAGCAGCGAGTGACTGACTGCCGCACGAATAGATGCCGCACCGGCTTTTTCCAGCAACTGCGCCGCCGCAGTCAATGTGCCTGCCGTTGAGGTCATATCGTCCACCAGTACAGCATTGCACCCTCTTACATCGCCCACCAAATGGGTCGCCTCAACCCGTTCAGCACTTTTACGCTCCTTGCCCACCACGGCCAAGCCGGCATCCAGCATGTCGGCATACGCAGCCGCTAACTTCATTCCGCCGGTATCCGGAGCCACCACAACAAGATCTTTCAACTGCTGGTCGCGCAAATATTTCACAAAAACCGGCGCGGCATAGAGATGATCCACCGGAATATCAAAAAAGCCCTGAATCTGCTGAGCATGTAAATCCATAGTCAGCAACCGGTTGGTGCCGGCGGCTACCAGCAAATTGGCCACCAGTTTGGCCGTAATCGGCACACGCGGCTGATCTTTGCGATCCTGCCGGGCGTAGCCGTAAAACGGCATCACCGCCGTAATGCGCGCAGCAGAAGCCCGCTTCGCCGCATCAATCATAATCAACAGTTCCATCAGGTTTTCGTTCGGCGGATAAGACGTCGGCTGAATAATGAACACATCGCACCCGCGGACGTTTTCGGCAATCTTAATAAAGATTTCGCCATCCGGAAAGCGGCTGATCTGCACATCACAAAGCTTCTCTCCGGCCTGGGCGGCAATACGCTCCGCCAAATCCCGATGAGCTGTTCCTGACAGAATTTTCACAGTTTCTTCATTCCTTATAATAATGTGTTCTCTTAAGCCGGTTCGTCCACCTGTACAGTGAATTTGCCCGACTAGGATTTGAACCTAGACGCCAAGAATCAAAATCTTGTGTGCTACCATTACACTATCGGGCAGCCCCCGTTTAAAGCCAAAAAAAACACCCCTCCCTCCCGAGAGAAGCGTGGAACCATAAAAAGAGCCCCCGTCGTTGTCAAATTAAAACGGGGAAATGAACAACATGCCCTGTTTTAGAACGCTCATTACCTGCTGGATTAGCGATTCAATTCTGGTTTCCGCCGCAATTCGGTCAACCTTTATGCTTTTTGATGCCAAAACTTCCGTTCGTCCCCGCTCAGGCTGTTAACACAATTCGTAAACCAGAACACTCAACCCGAAAATGGCGGCGGTTTCTGTCCGCAGGATCTGCCGTCCGAATGTGACAGGAATCGCACCCGCCGCGACGGCGGAGCTGACTTCCTCTTCCGTGAAGTCGCCCTCCGGACCGATCAGTAAAGCGGCGGTTTTAATTTCAGTTTTTCCCAATGTCCGGAAGATTTTGCGAAACGGTTTGGCATCAGGGTGCAGTGAGCCGATAAAGGTAGCATCAAATTTGCCAATCATTGGAAAAACGGCATCCATTTTTTCCAGCTCCTGAATCTCGGGCAGCCAGGCGGTACCGCATTGCTGGGCCGCGTTCCGAATAATCGCTTCGCCCCGCCCGGCCATTTTTTCGATTTTTCCACAGGGAAGGCTGGCGTTTTTTGTGATGACCGGCTGAATCCGGCGAACGCCCAGCTCCGTCGCTTTTTGCAAAATCAGTTCAAAACGGTCGGATTTGCAGACGGCTTGAATAAGCGTAATTTCAACCGCAGGCGGCAGAAGCGTTTCGCGTGCGGTGATCCGGACGGTCACTTCTTTTTTGGTAATGGCCTCAACGAAGCCAGCAGCGCGCATGCCCTGCCCGTCAAAAAGCGTCAACTCCTGACCGGCCTCGACGCGGAGTACCCGCGCAAGGTGATGCGACTCTTCGGGCGAAAGAACGACAAGGTCTGCGTTCAGAGTTCCTGGTGGAGTGTAGGAGTTAATTCTCATGAGAGGTATCCGTTGGATTAATGGATGGGTGGATTGACGGATGATTGAAAGAATCTCCTTCAATAACCCAATGATCCCTTAATCCAGCTCATCCTTTTCCTCTTATTTGTCTTTTTCCAGTGCCCGTTTGTGTTCATAGAATGTTTCAGCCGCCTTGAGCATTTTCTGCGTCAGCGGGAAATTCTTATCGTTCAAAACGGCGGCCGCTTCTTCCAGCTTTTTCTTTTCCTTACCGCCGAGTCCCTGTGGAATCTCAATCTGTACCACAATATGCTGGTCGCCCGTGCCGTACCGCGGACTGACAATTCCTTTGCCGCGCATCCGGAATACCTTGCCGCTTTCTGTGCCAGCCGGGATTTTCAGCTCCGCGCGGCCGTGAATCGTGGGTACATGAACTTCGCCACCCAGTGCGGCAATATGAAAAGGAACCGGAACTTCGCAAACGATATCGAGGTCGTTGCGTTTGAAGAACTCGTGCTCACGGACGTGCAGTACAATGTAGAGATCACCCGCCGGGCCGCCGCGCAATCCGCCTTCACCCTTACCGGCAATGCGCAGTCGCGAGCCGGTTTCAACGCCGCTTGGAATTTTTACGTCAATAGTCCGCTTGTTTTTCACCAGCCCTTGACCCCGGCAGGCGGTACAGGGTTTTTCGATTACTTGTCCCGCGCCGCGACAGTCCGGGCAGGTCTGGCGAAACTGAACAAAGCCGCCGCCGCTGACGACCTGCCCCGCTCCGCGGCAGGTCGAACAGGTTTTCCGGCCTGAGCCAGACTCCGCGCCGCTGCCTTTGCAGCGGTCACACGTTTCATTAACGTTAATACGGATTTCGCGGGAAGATCCGAGGACCGCTTCTTCAAAGTCAATTTCGAGGTCAAAGCGCAGATCGGCACCTTCCTGCGGCGCGTTGGGATTCTGGGCACGTCCGCCGCCGCCGAAAAAGTTTTCGAAAATACTTCCGCCACCGCCAGCTGCCCCCATAAAAGTCCGCAAGGCTTCTTCGAGATCGATTCCGCCGCCGTAACCACCACCGTAACCGCCGCCCCCGCCCCCGCGCCCCGCACCGAAAGCGGCATGGCCGAACTGGTCGTATTGCTGGCGTTTTGCCGCATCGCTCAGCACTTCGTAGGCTTCGGAAACTTCCTTAAATTTCTCTTCAGAAGCTTTATCGCCGGGATTTTTGTCGGGGTGATACTGAATAGCCATCTTGCGATAGGCCTTTTTGATCTCCTCCTCTGAAGCCCCCTTAGCAATTCCCAGTACTTCGTAATAATCTCTCTTTGATGCTGCCATACTATTTCTCAATCAGTTCTGCGGTTCAATTCCGCTTTCTGGAATACTGGAATTTATGAAAATGGAATGATGAAAAAGAAATCCCAATATTCCAATGTTCCATTATTCCAATGTTCCATTTTCTTCTTCCGGACCGCCGGAAACAATAACCTGCGCGGCGCGAAGCAGTTTTTCCCCGAGCAGATACCCGCGCCGGACTTGTTCGACGACCGTACCGGCCGGTTTGTCTGACGGCATGTGCAAGAGCGACTCGTGCCGGTGCGGATCGAATGATTCACCGACCGGATCCATGGCTGTGACGTTGAATTTTTTCAATACATCCAGCAACTGGTTATGGACCATTCGGAACCCTTCGGTGACAGAACAGTCGGTTTTATGCGCTTCCGCACTTTTGAATCCCATTTCGAAATGATCGATAACCGGAAGCAGTTCGAGAAAAAGAGTCTCATTGGCAAGCAGGAAAAGTTCGTTGCGTTCACGCTGAGTCCGTTTACGAAAATTATCGAAGTCCGCCCGCAGACGGAGCAACTGTTCTCTCAGCGGCTCTTCTTCCTGAACAACCGGCGTGACAACCTGTTCAACAACGGCGTCAGCCTGTTCGGATTCCGCTTCTTTTTTATCTTCTTTCTTCATGATTCGAGTTCCTTTTTTGAGCATCGGCAGAATGCTCCAAGGGTTGGAAAAATACGCATTTGCGCTGGTTAGTCAATGCCGGAGAAGCGGACGGACTCAGTGAACCTCGAGGGCGATCAGCGTCATGTCGTCATACTGCTGCTGAGCGCCAACATGCCGGATAATCCGCTCGCGAATAACCTTGATGAGCTCATCCACACCGCCGGAAGATTCCGTATCGATGGTCTTCAAAAGACTGGTTGCGCCCCACTCTTCATTCATTTCGTTAAGCGCTTCGGTGACTCCGTCGGTGTAAAAAACAACGACATCACCTGCCGACAGCTGAACCGTGATGTCCTTGATGGCACTGTCGAAAATTTCTGCATCGGCCAGACCAATGGCAATGCCCGCTGAAGTTAGAGACTCCGGTGCGCCGTTGTTAATCCGCTTAAGCACAGGACTTTCGTGTCCGGCGCGGGCAAAAACAAGTTCGCGGGTACGTGTATTGAGTACCATGTAAAGCATAGTAATAAACATGTCTTCAGCAAGGTTGGCGCTTAAAACGCGATTAAGTTCTGACAGAATGCGGGCGGGACTTCGTTCCTGGGGAGCACGGGCACGAAGAACGCCCTGACAAACCGCCATCATCATGGCTCCGCCAATCCCTTTACCCGCAACATCGGCAATCGCGATGCCAAGGTGCTCGGTATCAATCTGAATAAAGTCATAATAATCGCCGCCAATGTCGAGGGCCGGAAGGTTATAGGCTGCCAATCTAACTCCTTCAGGCTGAGGAAGATGTTGCGGAAGCAATGATTCCTGAATTTGTTGCGCCGCCTGCATATCACGGTCAAGCTGTCGTTTGCGGTCAAGATCCGCTTTGAGCCCGGTATAATGAACAGGAACTGACGCCTGATCCGCCATAGCTTGCAGCAGATTCAGATCACCAGGCGTAAACGGCTGACCATCGGTGCGATTGGCCAGCACAATGACCCCGAGAACTTCGTTGCCGAAGCGCATGGGTACAATCAGCAGAGAATGGATCTTTAAAAAATCATCGTCATAAACCGGAACACGGGCATCAATTTCCGCGTCTTCGATAATAATCCCATTGCCAACAACAGCTGCGGAACCAATAAGACCCTCGCCGACATCAACCGGACGCGTTTTAACAAGCGTTTCAAGATATTGCGATTTGGCCAAAAACTGTTCTGTATGTACCTGATCCGCATCATAAAGCGGCGTGAAAACACCGGAAATGGCACGGGCAAAAAGCTGTGAGCGGTCGGCATTATAGAGATAAATGGCGCCGGATGCGGCCTTACCGGTTTTCGTGGCGAAAAAAAGAATACGCTTCAGCAGAGAATCCGCTTTGATTTCTTCGGCATCGGCAAACACCTCGCCGATGTTATGAATGAAATCAAAAATCACTTCACGCTCCTGCCGGAGCAATTCATTTTTGCGGCGCGTATTCCTGCTACTCTGCATAAGGCGTACAACAAGCAGTACAATAATCCCCTCAAGGAAGAGGGTTAGCGCCGTATTAAGCCAGTTTAGTGAAGGCATAGTCATAAGAAGATCAATTCAACCTGTCGACATCCGCCTGAAGATATTCAATTACCCGCTTGAACCGGGGGCGGTTTTCTTCGCTGAGTTCCACCAGATTCTGATGCGCATGAAGGGCGGTTTCAGCCAGCTCCTTTTTAGTAACTTCAGCAGTAGAAAGCGATTGAATCCCCTGATCCGGCACTTCATGGCCGTGACTGTGGCTGAAATAGGCGATCACTTTATCAACACCAAGGGTTGCCAGCAGTCCGGCATTTTTATCGGAAAGATTAATCAGCTCCAAGGCCCGTCCGCTTTGCTTCAAACGACAGGAAAGTCCGGCCAGTACACCCATAAAGGTACTGTCCATACCGACACATTCATTCAAATCAAGCACCACAAAAGAAACGGGTTGCTGCGAGATCACCTGAGCAATAAATTTTTTAAGGGTTGAGCTCACTTTGAAGGAGCCTCGCCCGGTTACACGTATAAAAATTTTGTCGCCGGCAATAGCGGCCTGTAAATCATCGTTACTCTGTTCCACTCCAAGCATAAAAACGGGTTCCTTATTTAAACCGTTCGAAATTCTAGTCGGCGCTAAGATGCAGTGCAAATGATAATAAGCGAAAACATTATTCTTCCGGGCTGACAATCACAACGCATTCGCCCTTAACGGTGCGTTGCCCAAACTGTTTACGGATTTGTGAGGGCGTCCCGCTAAGCAATTCCTCGAATTTCTTAGTCAGCTCACGCGCCGCAAAAACCGACCGTTCCGCCCCCATAACGGCTTCAATTTCTTCAAGTAGCTTGAGCAAACGGTAAGGCGACTCGTAGAAAATAACCGGCACCGGCAAAGTCGCACATTGCTCCAGTATGCGCTGCCGTGCACCGCTTTTACGCGGCAGAAATCCGGCAAAAAGGAAGCCGTGCCCTCCAAAGCCGCTCAGCGCCAGCGCGGTCGTCACGGCGGTCGGCCCCGGCGCAGAAGTAATCATCACGCCGGCGGCACGGCAGGCTTCCACCACACGTGCGCCGGGATCAGAAATACAGGGCATCCCCGAGTCGGTCACCATCGCCACCGCTTCGCCGTTGCGAATGCGATGAATAATCTCATCACAGCGCTGCACCTCATTGAATTTATGGCAACTGATGCAATGGGTCTTTATCTCAAAGTGATTCAACAGGTTCCGCGTGGTGCGCGTATCTTCAGCAATGACCAGCGAAGCCTCCCTGAGCGTCGCAATACCGCGTGCGGTCATATCGCCAAGATGGCCGATCGGTGTTCCTACAATATAAAGACCGGCATCCAGCTGTTGTTCGTTTGATGTCATACGGTTATTTAACTATGAAGTATGAACTATGAAAGATGAAAACGGGTCTGCGACGGCTTAATTTAAGAGAAAGTGCCAATTTCATACTTCATCATTCATATTTCTGCGGCGAAGCCGTCCAGCGCCTCAATCACTTCACAAAGCGGCAGACCGACAACATTGGAATAAGACCCGTCGATACGCCGCACCATCCCCGCCGCGCCGTTTTGAATGGCGTAGCCTCCCGCCTTATCAAGCGGATCTCCGGTGGCAACATACGCCGCAATTTCTTCTTCCGAAAGCTCGCGGAACAGCACCGCCGTGGCCACATGAAAACAAACGGTTTTTTCTGCCGAACGCAAACAAACCCCTGTGACCACCTCATGCATTTTACCGGAAAGCAGCCGAAGCATGGCTCCGGCCTCCTGCGCATCGGCAGGCTTGCCGAGAATACGACCCTCAGCCGCCACAACCGTGTCGGCACCAAGCACCACGGTGCAAGGCGCAACCGGAATGCTTTCTGCCTTTTCACGGGCCGTGCGGACCGCATACTCCACCGGCGTTTCGCCTCCGCGCATTTCTTCGTCCGCATCAGGACGCAAAACCTCGAAAACGAGCCCTGCGCTTTTCAACAGCTCAACGCGTCGCGGCGACGTACTGGCCAAAATCAGTTTTTGTTTGGTTTCCATAGGTCAGAAAGATAGCATCACACCGTTTTCTGAAAAGATAAGGATAAACAAAGCATGAATAATTACCACTTCAATAAACGGGTTCTAGTCACCGGCGGCGCGGGATTCCTTGGATCCCATCTGTGCGAAGCGCTGCTCCAGCGCAATTGCGACGTGGTTTGCGCGGATAACTTTTTCACCGGACGGCGCGGCAATGTCGCCCACCTTCTGGATAATCCCCGTTTCGAAATTCTCCGCCACGACGTCACATTTCCGCTGTTCGTCGAAGTGGACGAAATCTACAATCTTGCCTGTCCAGCCTCGCCGCCGCACTACCAGCACGATCCGGTGCAGACCACCAAAACCAGTGTGATCGGGGCCATCAATATGCTCGGTCTGGCCAAGCGTGTCGGCGCAAAAATTTTTCAGGCCTCGACCAGTGAAGTTTACGGAGACCCGGAAATCCATCCGCAGCCCGAAGGCTACTGGGGCCGCGTCAATCCGATCGGAACGCGTTCCTGTTACGACGAAGGCAAGCGTTGCGCCGAAACCCTCTTTTTCGACTATCACCGCCAGAACCGCGTCAAAATCAAAGTCGCGCGCATTTTCAACACCTACGGCCCGAACATGCACCCCAACGACGGACGCGTCGTCAGCAACTTCATCATGCAAGCCCTGCGCAACGAGTCGATCACCATCTATGGAACTGGCGAACAAACCCGCTCCTTCTGCTATGTTAGCGATCTTATTGCCGGGTTTCTGAAGCTGATGGATTCGCCCGATGAGATCACCGGCCCGATCAACCTCGGCAACCCCGGCGAATTCACCATGCTCGAACTGGCGAAAGCGGTTATTAAACTGACCGGCTCAAAATCAAAACTCGTCTTTAAGCCGCTCCCCGCCGACGACCCGAAACAGCGCCAGCCCGACATCACCCAGGCTAAAGCAAAGCTGAACTGGGAGCCGAAGGTGGCACTCGAAGAAGGCCTCAAGGAAACCATTCAATACTTCAAACAATACGCCTGACCGACCTATGAAAAAGACCGACGCACCCATCCTCAAATACAGCACCAAAGGGCGCTCCGCAACGATTGAAGATTTCCTGCTCCGCCCTCCCGTCGAAAAAGGTGCCGACCAGATCGCCGCCGGCGTTCTGGCCGACATAAAAAAGAACGGCGACAGCGCCGTCGTCAAATATGCCCGGCAGTTTGACCGCTCCACCGTTACGCTCGCCACCATGCAGGTTTCCAAAACAGAAATGGCCACCGCCAAAAAAGCGGTCGATGCGGATTTTAAAAAAGCAGCCAAAGAGGCCCATAGGCGCATTACTGAATTTGCCATTGCCGGACTGCGAGAGGACTGGCGGATGCCTGCGCCGCAGGGCGGCTGGCTCGGAGAAAAGTTTGTTGCGCTCGACCGCGTCGGCGCTTACATCCCCGGCGGTGCCGCGCCGCTCGCCTCAACCGCGCTAATGACACTGACCTTAGCCGAAGTTGCCGGAGTTCCGGAACGGATTGCCTGTACGCCAGCCACAGCAGACGGCACCGTGAATCCGTACATTCTTTTCGCGCTCGATCTGGCTGGCGCAACCGAAATTTATAAAGTTGGCGGGATTCAAGCCATCGGAGCAATGGCCTACGGCACCAAGACGATCAGGAAGGTACAGAAAATCGTCGGCCCCGGCGGACCATATGTTACCGCCGCCAAACGACTGGTGTACGGCGAAGTCGCCCTCGATATGGTGGCTGGCCCGAGCGAGATCGCCGTATTGGCCGACGAAACCGCCAATCCCGCACACGTCGCCGCCGACCTGCTCTCGCAGGCTGAACACGGCACCGGCTCAGAAAAAGCTTTACTGGTAACCACTTCCGAAAAACTGGCCAAAGCCGTCCGCGCAGAGCTGGAAGTTCAGGCCGCGAAATTAAACCGGCAGACTCCGGTAGCGCAGGTTTTGGCGCACGGTTGTATCCTCGTCGTTGCTCCAAACATCGGAAAAGGAATCGAGCTCTGCAACCGCTTCGCTCCCGAGCACATGGAAGTCATCGTCAAAAACGCTGAGAAGGTCGCCGAAAAAATTTACCGGGCCGGCGCAATCTTCATCGGACCGTGGACGCCGGAAGCCGTCGGCGACTTCGCCGCCGGACCGAGCCACGTTTTGCCCACCGGCGGAACGGCGGCGTTTTTCTCTGGACTAACCGTCGAAGACTTCCGCCGTCGCGTCAGCCTCATCCACTTCACCAAAGAAGACCTCAAAGAAACTGCGCAGGTGGTTGAAGCCTTTGGCCGCGTCGAAACCCTCGACGCCCACGCCCGCTCCGCCACCATCCGGCTGAAAAAACAAATCCCTTAAATTATTAACGAACAGGTGGAACAGTATACCGATAAGCAACTTCCCCGTTCCGGTGCTGCTCCGTTTCATCATTAGAGCATTTAACTATTTAAACGCCGCATTATGATGTTATACTCAGCGGCATGAA
>CAYNOR010000020.1:0-36270 GCA_964398915.1 uncultured Verrucomicrobiota bacterium | reverse complement strand
TGCCTTTCCAATCATCTCTTCAATGGTCGCCGCATCACCGCTCAACATAACCAATTGTGAGCGGACCGTTGAACTTTGAGTGGCGGGATGTGGCCAAATGATGAGGGACAATGTGGGACTGGCCTTTGTTTTCGGGCTTTTTGTGAACGCCGGCGGGCATGATTGATTTTCTGCTTAGAATTTAGAGTGACGCCGGTTTTTGCCGTTTTTAACCCGCACCGGCCTTTGGAACCAACCGAACAGCCAATATCGTTTAAACCCTGTTTAATCGGGCATAGAGTGGCTGTTTTAGCGCTTACTACACTGCGTTCCGATGCGCTTTCTGATGTTTGGAAGTAGGCCAAGCGAACTAGGCCAGCAATAACATGGCCTAGTTTGTTGTTTGTTTAAAATCAACGATTTATGTAAAAACACACCAGATGTATAAAAACCAGAACTAGGCCACTTTTTTATCAATATCCATTCGCTTCGATGTCATCCGCGATGTCTTTTACTGTCTGGTTAAAGGCTTTTTGAGCCTCAATCGCGGCATCATAAAGTGCGGCCATTTTTGACGAAATGACGGCATCGCGGGCTACAGCCAGACCGACTGAAAAAATCAGCCCGATCAGGCATATTTTCTTTTCAATGCCGATGAACTTTCTTCTGCCAATCTCAAAGGACAAAGCCGCTACGGAAAACAACGGAATCATTACCCACCAGCGGACGGCGACGTAGTTAATTGAACAGCCGACAATCGAGAAAAACAGAAGTGCCGCTCCAACGTAGGTTAACAGGTTCACGGTCCGCAAAATGGCCATTATTTTCCCGGCCTGTTCGCCAGCAACGCTTGGTTTCTTTTCCACTTTATGCTCCTTTTTGCTGATTTAGTGCATCTATAAGTTTGGTCAGCTTTTCTGATATTTCCATTAAAAGATGGGTCTGCATCTGAGGAGAATACTCAGCCACAACATCGTCATTAGATAAGGGAGACAAGTCTCCCGCTGTCACCTTTTTTGCTTTGGCAATAGATATTGCCTTCTCGTGTTCATGAAAAGCCTCTGCCGGAATCCTTTTTTTGGCAGTTGCAGTTGGTAATAATTGATGGAGATCAAGGCTATCATTAACCAGAAGGTCTGGATCAATAGCAAAAAATGCAGACAGTTTTAAAACTGTTCTTTTATTAGGCCTTGATGTGTTTCTCTGCCAAGACGAAACACTGGTCTGCGCAATACCGAGAGCTTCCGCCAGGCTCGTTTGGGTCAGCCCCTTTTCATTCATCAATACGGAGATCTTTTGGCCAAAATTCATATTTTTGCTAAAAATGTTAATTTGCCCTTGACGTTGCTAAAATTGCTATTAATGTTGGCGGCACTATGACACGTCAAAACAAACGACACAAGGAAAACCCACACCGCGTTGGAACACAGTGTTGGGCGGCGTGGGAGCTCGGCGTCACGTTTGAGCATCTTAATAGAGTGCTAAACGGCCATCGGGAAAGCCGCTCTCTCTCTAAACGGTTTGATGAACTGATGTCTACAGCATCGGAGGCGCGGCTATGAACTATTCTGATAAGTTGAAACGTCTTATCGCCCGCAAAGGTCTAACCCACCAGCAAGCTGCCGACCTATTTGGCTGCAAGCAGCATGTGATGACCCGTTACATTAATGGGAGAAAACCGGGCAATCCCGAGAGATTTAAGAAACTCGCTGAGTTTTTTGACGTGTCGGTTGATGTGCTAATGGATGATTCAATACCGCTTCCTGGAAGTTCGGACATATCTGACGATTTGGACGTATCAGGAACCATCGCTTCGCTATTGCTTATAGCGGATATTGAAAATTTAAGAGTGCAGGCGGCTGTACTCAGGAAAACAGCTGCTGATCTTGAGCTGATGGCCGCAAAGATGGAGGGACGGAAATGATCCTTCCATCTCATGTTTCTGTAGCTGATCTGGCTGGCCTGCCAGGAATGCCGAGTAAGCGGACTTTAAAGCGAATTGCCGGGCGCGGCGAAATTAAGACAGAGCTGGTTAAAGCGCGCGGCGGAGAGCAGTACCGGTTTGTTGTTTCTGAGCTGCCGAGAGAGTGGCAGATCGCTTTGGCGAAGAGTAATTTAACCCTACCGGCGGACGGTCTCCCTGTACAAGAGCCGTCCGCTCTCCATACACAGAAACCGAGCGGATCCCTAACCGCCCGTCAGGACAAAATCGGGAATCCTTTTGAAACTGACCGGAAGCCGCGCAAGCACACCGACACGGATGTCGAGCAGCTGGAGGCCGTCTGGTCGAAAAAGACGGAACGGCAAAAGAAAAAAGGCCAGCGGCGCGCGAAGGCGCTATTTGCGGTGGAGAAGCTGCAGGCCGACGGGCTGACGAAGAGCGATGCGGTGAAGGCCGTCGCCCAGCAGCAGCAAGTGACGGAAGCGTCGCTCTGGAACTGGTTTGGAAAGGTTTCCCTGTGGCCACGCGACGCGTGGCAGATGATTTTGACCGACAACTACAGTGGAAAACAGAAGAGCATTGAGATCAACGAGGACGCCTGGGAATACATTCTGGCCGACTATCTGCGTGCAGAGGCTCCCGCTCTTTCTGCCGTTTATGACCGAGCCGCTCAGCGGTTCGATGATCTGCCATCAATCAAGACCGTTCAGCGCAGGATCAATGAACTGCCGAACACGGTGATTGTGCTGGCCCGCGAAGGGGTTGAGGCGCTGGCGAGGATGTATCCGCACCAAGAGCGCGATCATAGCTTCTACGGTGCGCTGGAAGCGGTCAATGCGGACGGCCACAAGTTTGATGTCTTTGTGCAGTGGCCTGATGGAGAGATCAGCCGTCCGTTGATGGTTGGCTGGCAGGATGTTTTCAGCGGGAAGGTTCTTTCCTATGAAGTGACCAAGACGGAAAACACCGACACGATCCGCTGGGCATTCGGTAAAATGGTGCGCGAATACGGCATCCCCGATGAAGCCTATTTAGACAACGGGCGAGGGTTTGCCAGCAAGTGGCTTACCGGTGGAGCCCCGACCCGGTACCGGTTCAAAATCAAAGAAGACGACCCGATGGGTATCTTGACCCAGATGGGCGTTAAAACCCGCTGGTGTCAGCCGTTTCATGGGCAGGCCAAGCCGATTGAACGCGCGTGGAAAGATTTGTGCTGTGAGCGGATTGCCAAACACCCAGCACTGGCTGGTGCCTACACCGGAAATAATCCGATGGCCAAGCCGGAAAACTACGGCAGCAAAGCCGTTCCACTCGCGCTTTTCATGGCAGTACTGGACGAACAGGTCAAACTGCACAACGCCCGCGAAGGACGCCGATCTAAAGTCTGCTCTGGACGCTCTTTTGATCAGGCGTTTACAGAGAGCTACGAAGCCCGCAAGGTCGATATCCGCCGCCCTGGCGAAGAGACGCTGGCTTATCTGCTCATGCAGGCCGATACCGTGACGATTTACAAAAACGGCAGCCACATCGCCTATAACAGCAACCGCTACTACAACGAAGCACTCACTGAACACAGCGGCACCAAAGTCGCCGTGCGGTTTGATCCGGAACGGATGCACAGCGGCCTGCATGTGTACACGCTCGACGGCCGCTTTATATGCCGCGCTGGCTGCGTGGCGGCGACGGGCTTCGGTGACACCGAAGCGGCTCGCGAACACGCCCGTGCCAAGAACCAGTTTAAACGGGCAACTAAAGACCAGCTCAAAGCCGTCCGCAAGATGGATGCTCTCGAGTCGGTCATTCCAAACGTTACAGCCGCCGATGCCGGCACGACGATTATTCGCATCGACGGCAGACCTGACCTGTCCCGGACGGAAAAACAAGTACCCGGCCTCGCAGGCACAGCGATTGAAAACAGATTTCAGCAACCATCCAGAGACCGAAAAGCGCCGCCCGAGCAACGGGATAATGAGTTCGATGAACTGGTAGCTGTTGGAATGCGTCGGGCAGCTCCGGTCGCGCTTCGGCGCGATCGTGAGCCGAGCCCGGCGGAATTGTTTTACAAATAAGGAGGCACCATGAGCGAAAAGACGATCAATGACATGAGCACGCTGGGAGCAGAACTGCACCGCGACATCATTCTCTGGAGACGCCGGACATTCATCTGGCAGGCCGCAACGGCCGCTCTGGCGATCGCGCTGTGCCTCGTTGCATTTTTCGGATGAACCAACACACCAACCCGCCGCAAGGCGGATAACAAGGAGACACCAAGATGGGAATGAAAGCAGAGGAACGCAAACACCTCCGAGAGCAGATCGGCGCAATGCTTAAAAGCGGAGCGGTCGGTCTGAGTCAGAATGAAATGGCCGTTAAGATTGGTATCAGCGCAACGGCGCTCAGCCAGTGGCTAAAGGGCAAGTATCCCGGCAGCAACACGGAACTCGAAACCAAGATCGAGCGATGGATTGAGACCTATAATGCCGGTGAGGAATACGCCGATGAACTTCCGCCGGAGCCGGAGTGGGTAAAAACCCCGACAGCATCTCGCGTCTATAATGCGATTGAGATGGCGCACCGGCTGAAAAGCCTGGTCTGTGTTTATGGCGCGGCCGGCTCCGGAAAGACAAAGACCTGTCTGCACTATCAGACACAGCGATCCAATGTTTGGATGTTCACTCCGACCAAGGCGACATCAAGCGTGAGAGGTATTCTGACGATGATGTGCTCTAAAATGGCCATCCGGAATCCGGGATCCGGCAACTATGCCATGCAGGAAGCGATTATGCGCAAGATGGCCTCATCTGGCGGCGTGGTGATTATTGACGAAGCACAGCAGTTGAATTTCGGCGCGCTGGATCTGCTTCGGCAGATTCAGGAGCAGGCGGGGATCGGGATGGTGTGGTGCGGTAATGAGCCGCTTTACACGCAGATGACCGGCGGCGCGCGCGGTCCAAAGTTCGCTCAAATTTTCAGCCGCCTTGCACAGCGCACGCACATTGAAACAACGCGCGAAGAGGATGTTGATCTTGTCGCGTCAGCTATGGGCATTACCGAGCAGGCATCGCTTGCCTATCTGCGCCAGATCGGAGTCCTGCCCGGCGGACTGCGCGGTGTCGTAAAGACAATTCAGCTGGCCAGCATGGCCGCTGTCGGATCCGGCAAAGAACTCAACCGCGATCTGATCGCGCGGGCGTGGCGCAAACTGACCAACGAGTGATTGGCCACGAAAAACACGAAAGGACACCGAAATGAAATGGATTGATGTGAAAGAAGCTATGCCCGACGACGACATAGAAGTGCTTGTCGCCATGAACGGGAAAGACTGGTGCTTTGCAAGCCACGACTCCGATCTTGGCTGGGTTCGTGAGGGTGGATACGTGCAGGTGACTGGGGTTACTCACTGGATGGATTTTGAAGCACCAGAGGTGAAGCCATGATTTGGGACATTCACTTTGGGGACGGAACAACGATCAGGGCGAAGCACGAGAAGTTTCACTGCGCGTGCATCATCGCCCAGGCGCAGCGGATCCAGTACGGCGAAACACACGAACAGGAGCTCGCGGTACTGAGCGGCACATTAATTAAAAAATAAAAGGAGCCATTATGGCAACGAAGAGAGTGAAGAGTTTGGGTTTTGAGACACGCGGCGAGTTTGAGGCTGCGCTGGATGATGTGGCGGCAATGAGTGTGAGCCTGCGTAAGATGGAGGCCGACCGCGACGAGGAATTACAGGCCGTTCAAGAGGCCTATAACGATGACATCCTTGACGTGAAGAAAAAGATCAAGGGGCTGGTTGCGCAGGCAGAAAAGTATGCGCTGTCGCACCGCGCCGAGCTGCTGCCAGTGGGTAAAAAAGGCGGCGAAACCTCGTTGGCGCTGTTTGGCTTCCGGACGGGGAACCCGACGCTGGCGCTGCTGAATAAAAAGTGGACGTGGGACGAAGTGGTTAATGCGCTGCGCTCCGCGAAGCTGCTGGACTACATCGTCACAAAGAGCACTCCCGACAAGGATGCTCTGAAAGCCAAGCTGACCGATTCTGAACTGGCGGCCGTCGGCTGCCGAATCGATCAGGAAGAAAGCTTTTGGGTTGAGCCGAAACTCGAAGAGCCGAAGAAGCTTGGATAATCCGCGGTCACGGCCCGCGGCTACAGGAGACACCATGAAACTGATTGAAGACGGTCAACGAAAGAGCCTGTTTGTGCTGATTAAAGAAGCATGGGAAGCTGCCGGATCGCCCGGAGAGTTCAACGTCTGGCGGCATGAACAGCAGCAGTTGTGCGGCGTTTCCACTCTGAGCGAATGCACGGTGGAGAATTATAACCGCCTGCGCGTCCACTTCGAGTGGGTGATTAAGACGGCGGCAGCACACGGGCAGACACAGACGGCGCGGCGAACCGTTCGGATGGATGGTCATCCGTTTGAAGCGCAGCTGCGCAAGGTTTATGCCCTGCTGACGGATCAGAGCTTGTCCTGGGAATATGCCGATAGCATGGCAGCGAGAATGTACGGCCAAAAGCGCACAGAGCAACTGAAGCCCCACGAACTGCGCGGGCTGATCGCGGCGCTCACCAAGCGGCAGATGAAGCACGGCGGACGAAGGGAGTCTGTCAATGGCTGAGTTTTTCCAATTCATGGCCGAGGTTCCGGTTGAAAAGCCGCACGAAGAGGAAGTCGGAACCTCAGAACTTCCGCTGATCCTTCGCGAGGTTGAGCGGGTGGCCGGCTTCAAAGCGGCAATGCGGCTGGTGAATAAATTGGGCGGAATTGAAGTGATGATCCCGAAAAATCCGGAGCCTAAGCACGAGCTGGTTCGGGCCGTCGGGATGGATATCGCGCGCAAACTGGCCGGCCTGTTCGGCGGTGATACGATCGCGGTTCCGCGTGCGCATCATTACCGAACCGTACTTAGGCAGGCAGAGATCTGCCGCCGGTACCGGTCCGGCGAGTTAACGCGATCGCTGGCGAAGGAATACCAGATGACAGAGCGCGCCATCACTAAAATTGTTGCCAGAGAGAATATCCGCCGGCAGCGGAGAAAGTATGAACGAATTATGGGGAGGAAGGGATGAACAGCATGACGGGGCCTCGCGATGAATTATTCAAGTGGGCACATGATCGGGCTGCAGGGCGCACTCAGCCGGCTGAACACAAAGGCCGAAAGACAGAGACCGGCATGGAGATCCGAGTGATCGAAATGAAAGCCCTGCTGCGCGACCGGCGAATTGTTCATGCCGGTGAGTTTTTTGATCGCTGCGGATGGGATGAGCGCACCTGCCGGTCGATCGCCGCGGCCAGCGACGGACACATTCTTGGGACGAACGGTGGCTATGTGCTGACGGAGCGGGCTACGCCCGAAGAATTTGACGCGGCCAACGGCCGCATCTACAGCCAGGCAAAGAACATGATGCGCCGCGCGATCCGCGAGCGGAGGGTAAGACATAATCTGGTTGGCCGGGCATGAGCAAGCGGCGGGAATATCACCGGGAATATTACCGGGCGAACTCTGCAGAGCTCTCTGAGCGCAAGCAGGAAGAGCGCGATAACTTTGACCAGGCTACTTCGTACTGGCGGCAAAAGATGCTGCTCAATCGTGAAATGCCGTTCCTGATCGCAAAGATTCCTCCGGCCATCGTTGAGCGGGCGCGGAAGGCTTACGAGAAAGTGCTGGCACAATACGAACCGGAGCCGGGAGAAGTTGCGAAAAAATCAAATGTCTCAACAGGCAGGAAGGGAAAAAAGTGAGCCTTAAGGAGAAATACAGCTACTGGGAAGATCGTACGGTGGATGGTTTTATTTATCGCTACAGCGATTATGAGATCAGGCGGCATCCGGCTGCTGGATATCCCCATTGGAGCGTCTGGCGTATTTTTGCAACGCAGCGGGCCTGCTCCTGGGCGTGGCGCGAGCTGTGCGATAAGGCGGCGGCTGAAAAGGGCCCGGCGCAATGAAACTGACGAAAGAACAGAAGGCCGTCTGCATTGAGAAGCTTAACAGCCCGTGGGGCCGCGTGGAGCTGCGGTGCGACGGACATAAGGTGTGTTTACAGGTGCAACGCCATACGGCTTTGACATTCCGAGTGATGACGTATGTCGACGGACACTTCCTCGGTAAATGGATATCTGTACCGGAATCCTATCCTGAACAAAAGTTTTTGAGACCGCGGATCCGCCCGGTTTATTCAGCAGCGTTCCGCCGTAGCATGGAAAAAGCGATCGGGAAGCGCGCGATGGCTAAAGATTTAGACTACAGCAAAACTGTCACCTCATATATGCCGGACTGGGCCAGCGGAAAGGCGGCGATCAATCACCTGTGCAAAGTTTGCGAGTCGATCGAGATTCTACAGAACGAAACCAAGGAGACACCATGACAAGAGAGATGCTGACCGGAAGAAAAAAAACACTGGCGCAGCGGGGCTATTGCCCGGACTGCGAAAGACGAATGATACAAAGCCCGGCGGGCGGGCTGTGCATAAAAATGAAATGTTTAGCATGCAAAGCAGCGTTTAACGTCGGGTCGACTGCAGCGGAACGAATCATTCTGGATCCGGCAATTTACGTTGGTATTGATCCTGCGCAGCCAGGGGCGGATAGATCTGTCGTCTTTGAGTCCGGGCACGAATACGGAGGTGCAGAATGAGCCTGACAGATAATGATAAAAAATGGCTGAAGGATTTGGCGCGGACCTCTGTAGACGATGCCCGCGTAACGATTGAATGCCGCGAGCGAAACGGCCGTTTAATGACCATTGAATAGTGCGAGTACTGTCTGTCGCTGATCACGCCCGCCAGCAAAACACTCTGGAAGCTGTTTGAATCGAAGGCGCGCAAGGCGTTCCGGGTGTGGGCGAAGGATGACAGTGTTTCTGATTCTGGGGCTAGAATGGCCGCGTCCGGATGCGAGATCATGATCGGGCATGTAAACTACTCCACGCTGCGCAAAGCGCTTTATCTTGCCACTGGTAAAACAATCTGCGAACGTATCCGGCGCGAAATTCAAACACGCTTTCCGTGGGGCAGCTGGAAATAGCCGGAAAGCCGAAACGCTCACTACCGAACCGGTTCAGGTAACAACCTGAGCCGGTTTTTTTCATTATGGGGCCTTCTGAGGGAGCCTGCACCGGAAGGTGCGTACCGGAAGGCGCGGGACTCCCTGTTTAAACAGCAATTAACAGGAGGCACCCATGAGCACAGATCCGAAGGGCATCAAGAGCATTATCATCGTGATGGACACGATCCTCGATATCGGCGCAGATATCGCCGCAGCGCTGGATGACAAAAAACTTTCACTCAGCGAAGGTCTTTCGCTGAGCAAACATATTCCCGGCGCAATCTCCGCGATCAAGGCGGCTCCGGATCTTCCGGGAGAGTTGCAGGATCTCGAAGATGCAGAGCGTGCTGAAATCATCACGCACTTTGCCGGCAAGTTTGACCTTCCGAACGATCAGATCGAAGAGCGAGTCGAGAAGCTCTTTGCTGTGGCGGTCAATCTCTCCATTGAAGTGGTTGAGATCGTCGACGTGGTAAAGGCTTTCCGGCCGAAAGAATAACCCACCCCGCCTTTCAGGCACCCCTCCGTTGGAGGGGATCGCCTGATCCATCAAGGAGACACCATGTTTATTCGACGCAAAAAACGGGGATCGTATAAGAAGGCCATTAACTGGCGCGGCGATAGAAAGCTTCCGGGATATCTGCGCCTCGCCGGAGAATATTTCAAAAATCATCAGAAACTGACGGCAAGGAATTCACGTCCGCTTCCGGACAGCCTGAGAAAGGTGGAGGCCCGATGAGCGCGGCCGTACTCACCGCCATCACAGGGCTTCTTTCAAAAGCCTTTCAGCCGGTTTTTAAACTGATCGACGATGAGCGCTTTACCGCCCAGGAGAAAGCCGATATCGCCAACTCTCAACTGCTGGCGGAAATTGCCAACGAGCGAACCGCACTGGAAATTGAAAAGCTGGAGTGGATGGCACGGGCTGAAAAGGAAAAACGGCTGGCCGTAGAGGCTCGCGCCGAAGCGGACACACAACTATCTCTGGCGAGAATTCAGCAGGCGCAGACCGATGAAGACGATCTGTTTACAAAACGCGTACGCCCCTTCGCCGCCTACATCATGACGCTGATGCTGGTTGGTGATCAGGTCTGGCACATACTCGGCCACGAACGATTTTTTAACACCCCAATGATGATGGGGTATTTCTCGCTGTTGGGCATCTACATTGCCGGACGCACATTTGAAAAATTTAAACGGATGAAGGGTTAACCGAATGAGTCTCGAAAATTCGCAGGTGCTTGGAGAGTTTGTGCAGATTGTCGTGTGGTGTCTGGGAGCAGTACTGCTGGTGCTTCAGATTATAAAGAGCTTCCGGCGCAGCCCTCCGGCTGAACAGGAATTTTCCAGCAAAAGCGAAGTGGCCGCCTGCCAGCTGCGCTGCTCTTCTTACAAAACAAAAAACGATTCCGATAACGAGAAGCGCGACAAGGAAAGCAGCGAAAGCCGCGCAAAATTGTACGGCCTGATTGAGGGGCTTCGCGCCGACATGGACGAAGGGTTGCGCGAACTCGGCGAGCGCCTGGCCAGTCAGGAAGCGAAAACAGAAATGGTCAATCAGCGGCAGATCCAGATGGACCAGAAGATCGACGTGCTGCTGACCCGTAAATAATTTTAAACAAGGAGACACTATGCCACTGACTGAAGAAACCAAAGAACTGCTGAGAAACTCGATCCTGATGCAGCTGAACTCTGCGCGGCCGGTCGGCCTGCGCATCGACCCGATCCATGTCGGCGTTAAGCTGGCCGGATTTCAGACCTTGCCGAAAGAAGAGCTGGCCAAACAGCTGCGCTATCTCGAAGCGCATCAAATGATCGAACGCGCCGAAAAGGAAATCAGTAAGTCCGTCGAGGTCTTCATGATTACCGAAACCGGCGTGGCGCACCTGGATGAATCCGGCTTGATTTAAGGCGGGTACACGACCCGCCCCTACAGGAGACCATTGTATGCCGACACCATCTGTCGTTAAAACGCTGCCGAAAGAGGACCGCGAGTGGCTTGAGAAACAGCTGCTCGCCCGAAACTTTTCTGATTACGACGGACTGATCGCGGCATTATCCGAGCGCGGGCTGGAGATCTCCCGCAGCGCCGTCGCCCGCTACGGCAAGGAATTCAAGGATCATTGCGAGCACATCCGGCGGATCACCGACATGGCGCAGATCCTAACGGCAGAGGGCGGCGACGATGCCAACGTGATTGGCGACGCGGCCGTGCGATCGATGCAGGCGCAGCTGCTGGACGCGCTGCCTAATTACGACTGGGGACGGCTTCAACTTATGGAGCCCGGCGAAATGTCGCTGGCGATCTCGCGGCTGAGCCGCGCCGGAGTCAACCAGAAGAAATGGATGGCGGAAGTTAAGTCCAAGGTTACAGAGGTTGCCGAATCGGTTGAGAAAACCACGCGCAAGGCCGGACTTACCCAGGACGCAATTGACGAAATCAAAAACAAGATTCTCGGCATCAGCAAATCATGAAGTTCGCCGCTCCAGTTGATTTATCGAAATACCTGCTGCCCTATCAGGCCCGCTGGCTGAATGACACGTCGCGATTCAAGATCTGGGAAAAGACACGCCGCGGCGGTATGTCGTATGTCCAGGCGCTGGAAGATGTCTTTGATGCCAGCCGGGCTGACAAACCGATTGATGTGTTTTTCAGTTCCGCCGACGCGTCGGCCGCAACGGAATATATTCTTTATGTCCGCTTCTGGGCGGAGCTGGTCGGTGCGGCCGCTGAATATCTTGGCGAGACGGTGATCGACAGCGAGAAGGATATCAAGGCGCTGTCGGTGCGCTTCGCGACCGGCAAGCGCATCGTCGCTTTGACCAGCAATCCGAAGGCTTTCCGCTCAAAGGGCGGCAAGCTGGTGCTCGACGAATTTGCATTCCACGAGCAGCAGGATGCGATGTGGAAGGCCGCCAAGCCGATTGTTACCTGGGGCTTCCCGGTCCGCGTGATCTCCACCTACAACGGCAAAGGCAACCGCTACGCCCGCATGGTTGCCGACGCAAAGAAAGGCAAGGAGCTTATTAATGGCAAGTGGCGAGTGGCGAGTGGCGGGCCAAAGGCGAACGCCTGGAGTCTGCATACTACCACGATTGAAGACGCGGTTGCCCAGGGGCTGGCCGATAAGATTCTCGGCCGCGAGCTGACGGCTGCTGAACGGCTGGCGTGGATAGATGAAGAGCGCGATGCCTGCGGTGATGACGCGACGTGGATGCAGGAATATATGTGCGAGCCGGTTGATGGTGCCACCGCCTGGCTGACCTATGAGCTGATCGCCAGCTGCGAACATGAGGACGCAGGCAAGCCGGAGCTCTATAAGGGCGGCCCCTGCTATTTTGGTAACGATATTGGCCTGCGGCATGATTTATGGGTGCTTCCGGTTTTGGAAGAGGTTGGCGATGTTCTCTGGTGCCGCGAGATCGTCCGGCTGAAAAAGAAAAAGTTTGCGGAGCACGATGCGGAGATGGCGCGGGTGTTCCGGACATACCGGATTGTGCGCGGCTGCATGGACCAGACGGGTATGGGTGAGAAGCCGGTGGAGGATGCGAAGCGCCTCTACGGCGAAACGCGCATCGAGGGCGTGATTTTCAATACCGGAAGTCATCTGCTGATGGCCAACACGGGCAAGGCAGCCTTTGAGAACCGCAAGCTGCGGATCCCTCCGGAACCGGCTCTGCGCGATTCGCTGCATAAACTGCAGAGTGTTCCGGGGCCGAACAACCAGCCGCGCTTTATGGCCACCAGCGATGCGGCGGGGCATGCCGACGAAGCCTGGGCAGTCTTTCTGGCGCTGCTGGCCGCAATCAACGAGGCCGTCGTTTATGCCTATGAGGCCGCCCAGGAGCGGCGCAGCCGCGGCTTCCAGATGCAGGCTGATTTTTCAGCCGAAGACACCAAACAGGAGAACTTTGAACTATGAGCACACTTTATGACCATCTCGGCCGGCCGATTGAACTGAAAACTCTTGAGCAGGAAATTGCTTCGCCGGTGAGCGGCGTGCGCGATGTCTGGTATGACAGCCAGGCGACCAGCCTGACACCGAGCAAGCTGGCGACGATTCTGGCGGAACTTCGCGAAGGCGAAACCACGAACTTTATCACGCTGGCTGATGAGATCGAGGAGCGCGAGCCGCACTATGCCTCTGTTATCGGCACGCGCAAGAATGCGCTGTCCGGCATTGAACCGGTTGTCGAAGCGGCCAGCGATAACCAGGCGGACATCGATATGGCCGATGAAATCCGCGAACTGATCCGCCGGCCGGAGTTCGATAATCTGAATGATGACTCGCTCGATGCGCTGCATAAGGGTTTTTCCGTTTGTGAACTTCTGTGGGATACCAGCGAAAAGCAGTGGATGCCGCGGGACTATAAGTGGGTTGATCAGCGCTGGTTCCAGTTTGACAAGATAACCCGCGAGCTGCGGATGAAAGATAAGGATATCAAGGAAGGCATCCCGCTGGCTCCTTACAAATGGATTGTTCATTATCCGCACCTGAAAACCGGCTTCCCGGTATCGAGCGGTCTGGCACGCCTGGCGGCCGTGGCGTTCATGTGCAAGAACTACGCGATTAAAGACTGGATGCGGTTTATCGAGATCTACGGTATGGCAACGCGCGTCGGCCGCTACGGGCCGAATGCGACGCCCCAGGATAAAGCGATCCTGAAGCGGGCCGTCATTAACATCGGCGCTGATGCGGCCGCAATTATACCGGACAGCATGAAGATTGAGTTTGTGCAGCCGGGCAATCAGAACGCCGGCCTGCTGCTCTATAAAGGCACTGCCGAATGGCTGGACAAACAGATGAGCAAGGCCGTGCTCGGCCAGACCGCCAGTTCGGAAGGAACGCCGGGCGCGCTGGGCGGTCAGGATGAACAGTCGGATGTGCGCCGCGATATTTTACGCAAGGATGCCCGCAAGCTGGGCGCAACCTATAACCGTTTACTGGTGCGGCCATACATCGATTTGAATCACGGCCCGCAGAAACGTTACCCGGTCATTAAATGGATCATTAAGGATCCTGAAGACATAAAGAGCCTCGCAGACAGTGTTGGCGCTCTGGTCGATCGCGGTTTGCGGGTAAGCCAATCTGAAATGAGAGATAAGCTGGGGCTGGCGGATCCGGGTGAAGATGCCGAGGTGTTGGTGTCTCCGAAGGGATCAACATCCGGAGCGCCGGCCCCGGCGCTTAACCGCCGCACCGCAAAGAGCGGACGAACACGGACCGCAACCAATGCCCTGCAGGAAGCGGACGATATCGTCGATGAGCTCGAGCAGATCGCGCTCGACGGATGGCAGCCTGCAATGGAGCCGGTACTGAACGCGGTGCAGCAGCTGGCAGATGAGTGCGCCGATGAAGAGGAATTTAAGCGCCGCCTGCCTGAACTGGCTGAAACCATCGGAACCGAGAAACTGGCCGCGCTGCTGGCGGATGCGACGTTCCGCGCCCGCGCCGCCGGCGAAGCAGACGAAAGCTAAAATGGCAAAGAAAAACCAGAGCGCCGGGCCGCCGCCCAAGGAAGCGATCGAGTATTTCCGTTCTAAGGGATGGAAAGTCGGATTCGACTATCAGGATGTATGGAACCAGGAGCACGCCTTTGCCTTCACGGCCGCGAAGGCGATGACGGTTGATGTGATTGAAACCTTGCGCGGTGCGGTAGATCAGGCGCTGGCTGAAGGCCGGACGTTCCGCGACTTCTCCAGGGATCTGAAGCCGGAACTCGAAAAGCTCGGCTGGTGGGGCAAGGCCGAAATGCCTGATCCCAAGACCGGCGAGCTGAAGGATGTGCAGCTGGGAAGTCCCCGCCGGCTGAAGGTGATTTATCAAACGAACCTGCGGACTGCGCGCGCGGCCGGCAAGTGGGAGCGGATCCAGCGGACGAAAAAACTGCTGCCCTATCTGCGCTATTCGCTCGGCCCGTCGGAAAAACACCGTCCGGAGCACGTCGTTTGGGAAGGTCTTGAGCTGCTGGCGGATGATCCGTGGTGGGACACGCACATGCCGCCGAACGGCTGGGGATGCAAGTGCTGGGTGCAGCAGCTTACGAAATCTGAGGTCGACTCGACCGGCGGACCGGACGAAGCGCCGGCCGATGAAATGCAGGAATGGACGAATCCGCGGACCGGTGAAACTGAACAGCTCCCGAAAGGGATTACGCCGGGCTTTAATTTTAATCCGGGCAAGGCACGTGAAGAAAAGCAGATGGACCAGTTTAAAGAGAAGTTAAACGGCGTTTCAGTCAATGCGGCCGATGCCGTCCACCGCGCCTGGCTGCAGCCGGAAGTCTTCGGCCGCTGGAGAGAAAACCCACAGGGCAATATTCCGGTCGCGGTGATGGATGAAGAGACGCGGTCTTTGACCGGGGCTCAGCAGCGCACCGTCCTGCTTTCGGGGGCCACCCTGACAAAACAGGATAAGCGGCATGATGAGCTGACCGACGAAGAATACTGCCTGCTGCCGGATATCGTCCGGAAAGGACAGATCATTCAGATCGGCGAGCAGCGCCTGATTTTCTTCCGCCGTAACGGGAAGCTCTATGAAGCGGTCGTCAAAGCAACGCAGGATCTGCGCGAGAACTTCCTGACCAGTTTTCATCATGCACCGGAATCACAGATTAAACGGGAGTTAAAAAAAGAAGGCGCACAGGAAGTGCGCCCAGAAATTAATGACTGAGACGCGGCAGGGCCTCCCGGTAACCCTGCATAGCGCTCCACCCGGCGAACCGGACGTGCTACGGCGGAGAGAATTGCACCGTGTCACGCGCCTCAGATGGAAGGGAATATGCGCACGGATGGCTGGAAAGTCAAGAAGACCGAACGGGTTCGGGTGCAAACAGGCTGGCCGGTCACGTAGAACATAGCAACAGGAGAAAAACGATGGCGAAGAAAAAAACGAATATCCGCAGCGCACTGTGCATGATGGCGCTGAACGCCTCCGGCAGCGGATCAACCCGAACGATCAACCTGCTGCCGAAGCCGCTGGAAGATGGAACGATCCCCGGACGCGACGGCCGATACTGGAAACTGCTTAATGCAGACGCCATCATTACGGCGTCCAACGCGTATGTCGCATCCAACGGATCTCCACTGGATGAAGGCCATAAAATGTATTACACGCCGGACGCGCCGGCCTTCGGCTGGTTCAAGTCGTTTGCTGTGAATGCTGACGGCGGGATCGATGGTGTTCTTGAACTTAACAATCTCGGCCTGGAAGCCATCGATAACAAGCACTACCGCTACGCATCCGTAGCCTTTGAATACGATTTTGAAACGCTCGAGATCCTTTTTATTAAGGGTGCCGGGCTGACAAATAACCAGAACCTGCAGGTGCAGGCTCTGAACAACCGACTCCCGGCCGGTGCCGGGAATAACGAGGAGGATGGAATGCTTAAAAAAATCCTGATGGCTTTGTGTGGCAAAGAAGACGCCACGGAAGAAGCCGCCCTGGGAAGAATCCAGGAACTGACGACGGCACATACGGCCCTGAATGCGCGGGGAGAAATGGTTCCAAAGCAGCAGCTGATTGATGCTACTACGGCATTGAACACCGCTCAGACGGAACTGAAAACGCTTAAAGGCGACGCCTTCAAAGAGAAGGTAACGACTGCGCTGAATAAAGCCCAGACCGACGGGAAGCTGACTCCCGCCGCCCGCGCCAAGTGGGAACCGTCGATTACCGACGAAACCGCTCTGAATCACTTCAACGACGTAATGGAAGTCTCCCCGGTGCTGACCAAAGACCAGATTCCGGCCGGTGAAGTTCCTGCAGGCGACACCGCACTCAATGCGGCTGAAATCGGACTCGGCAAGCACTTCGGCAACAGCGAAGAGGATCTCAAGAAGTACGGCAAATAAACCAAAGGTCAGAAGTCTGGCGTCAGAGGTCAGGTGGCCGAAGACAGATGACTGAAGACAGAACCCTTTAAGGAAAGGAACGAATCATGGCAGAAAGAAAGACAAACGCACGGGCCGCGATGATTATCGCGGTCGGTATTGCCGCCGCAACAAAGATTGAGGCCGGCAAGATGGCAGTCATTAACGCCCTAGGCTATGGAGCCGAAGGCAGCGAGGCTCTTAACCTCAAATACATCGGCCGCTGGCGCGAAACGGTCGATAACTCGGCTGGCGCAAATGGCGCGCTGATCGGTGAAGCCGACTTCGACCAGGCATTCCAGTGGAAGAACAGTGCCCTGAACGCAGTCGATCAGAGCTGTCTGGGTAAAGAGGTCTTCATCGAAGACGATGAAACGGTTTCCAAAACCGATAACGCCGGTGCGCGTTCTTCGGCTGGGATCTGCCTCGGCTTTGATGCGGACGGGGTCTGGACGGCTCCGGCTTTGCCGGAAAGCCGCAACTCCGCTGCGCTTAAGGCCCTGCTGGGTCTCACGCCGAGCACACACATTGTTGTAGCCGCAGGGATTCATGCCTGGGCTGGCGGAGCCGCCGCGACCGATAGCATCGCTGTAGTCGGGCTGCTTGCGACAGATGTGGTGCAATGCACGCTGGTTGCCCGCGCCGGAGCGGAAGTTCTGGAACAGGCCGTCAACGATGCCGGCAACGATCAGATTGACCTGACCCTGTCGGCCAACGGAACGAACGCTACAACCAAAGTGGCTTATGCGGTTCTGCGGGCCATTGCTTAATTGATTTCCGTTTACCGGGCGGCTGAGGGAGGCCGTCCGGGAGCGGAAGAAACCTGACGGAGAAAACAAATGCTTATTAATAAAGAAAATATCGCGGGCTTGATGAAAAACATCAAGACCACCTTCAACAAGGCGCTGGCCGAAGCGAAACCGATGTGGCCGAAGTTTGCCACCCGTGTGCCCTCGACCGGCATGCAGAATGACTACAGCTGGATCAAAGACGGCTGGCCGAGCCTGCGCAAGTGGATCGGCGACAAAGTCATTAAAGGGCTCGAGGCCGCCAGGTACGTCATCACCAACAACTCGTATGAGTCCACCATCTCGGTGAAGCGCGCTGACATGGAAGATGACAACACCGGTATCTATGCTGCGCAGGCGCGCGGCGAAGGCCAAGCCGCGGCTGCGTGGCCGGATGAAATGCTGGCGGACGTCGTTAACGGCGTGTTCACCGGGCTTTGCTATGACGGAAAAGCCATGTGCGCTACGGATCATCCGGTTGGCGACAAGGGCCTTACCCTCAGCAACAAGGGCACTAAGGCGCTCGACGGATCGACGCTCGCGAAAGCCAAAGCCAGCTACGGCGCGGCCCGCACAGCCATGATGAGCCTCAAGAATGATGCCGGCCGCTCTCTCAGCATCGTTCCGAATATCCTGCTGGTTCCGCCAGCACTTGAAGCCACGGCCCGCTCACTGATGATCAACGATAAACTCGAAGACGGCAAACCGAACCCCTACAAGGGCACGGCCGAAGTCGTTGTCTGGCCTTCGCTGACCAGCGACACCGCCTGGTTCCTGATCGACGGCAGCAAGGCACTGATGCCCTTCATCTACCAGGAGCGGAAAGCTCCGGAAGGTGTCGAGCAGACCGATATGAGCTCCGACACGGTCTTTAAACAGGGCGTGTACCTGTTTGGCGTGGAAGCTCGCGGTAACGCCGGGTACGCCTTCTGGCAGCTCGTCTACGGATCCACCGGCGCGGAAGCCTAAGATCAAGAGCGGGCTATAGGCCCATGAACTTAGGCAAACGGGCTGTGACGGACACGGCCCAAGCCGGAAAAAGAAGATTTTGGGGAAAGAAATGGCTTTTCAATCCCCACTCCTGCCCCCTCTCAGGTGTCCGTCACTTGAGAGGGGGTAACTTTTTTGGCTGGGAGCCCCGTAGAGGCGTTTTGAGAGGGGGGGGGCGGTCGTTGGGCTGGATTTGGCTTTTCCGCAGTCGTTTGCCTGTTTAAGGCTGTTTAAATTTGACGTGGATTGGCCGACTGAGGGCGGCGGGAGGTTTTCTTGACAGCAAAACATAAAAGTGGTTCGATGTGCCCAACTTCCAGCAAGAGGTTAGCAAATCGAATCTGTGTATGGCGACCCAATTTCTTTTGGCTCGCATCCGCTTGGCCTTCGGGCCAGTGCAACCTCGGTTTGTACTCTTGCTGGAAGCGGGTGCGGGCCTCTTTTGTATCCAGTCAGCAAGCTGGAGGGAGGTCTGCGAGACAAAACCGAAGGAGACGTCTCATGTACACTAAGAACCATACCGATGGCGCGTTGGAATGCGTGCTGTTTGCCGACGACCTCACCCTGCTCGTTCAGGCGCTTAAAGCCTACGAGGAGGATTACCACCCCGAAATCAAAGCCGCCGGCCAATGCGGCGCTTTGGACAGCCTGCGCAATTCGTTTGAACTGGGGGCGCATTTGATCGCCCTGGTGAACGGCAGCGCCGCCACCCCAGAACAAGTCCGCAAAATCAACCGCGAAGTCCGTCGCGACTTCGGGTTTTACACAATCAACAATGAAACAAAGGAAGCAGCATGAGCAATGAAAAAGACAAACTGACGGAAGGTCGTAGAAAACACGCACTTAAACAGGATTGCCAGTACAATCTGTGCGTGGAGCTGGGCGATGTTCGAATTCGCCGGACAGATATAAACAACCTTGCAATCGAACGACGGGTCGGCGGAGGCTGGAAGCGTCTGGGGTGGCAGGGGAGCCTTACTGCAGCACTAACACCACTGCTAAATGATCAGTGGTGTGAAGATCGGGGCGTTGTGCTTTCGGAGAATACGCAGGATGACATTAAAGAGGTCGTGAACCTAATTGACGGAATCCGGTCGATGATCGACATGTTCTTTGGGGAGCGGGCTCCCGCCCCAAGTAAGGCGGCTGATGAAGCCTTAATCCCTCTAGTCTGGGAATTTAAGGGGTATGTCATTTACCGGTATAACAAATACGCGCTTGCCATCACGCACTGCGGGAAATTTGATGATGAGCCGGAAACGATTGGCTGGCATCATCTTTACCGTACAGCCTTGGGCCAGATGCTGAATGACGTGGTGATCGGCCCTGATATTAAGACGCTCGACGACATCGCCAACAGGGCAAATGAGTTTCTGAAATGGGCAGATAATATCTTTACAGACTGCGACCGACACTGCGGCGCAAGAGACAACCTTGTTCCGCCACTTCCTGGAGATTTTATTTCCGGCGAAGAGTAAAGTTTCCAAACCTTGGAACCTGTGAGCCCTGCCCCTGTAACGTGGGCGGGGCTTTTTGTTTACCGAACGGGTTCGGGTGGAAACCTGTTGCCTTTAAAGGCCATTTTATTGCGGAAGGAAAATTATGGCATACGCAACTCAAGACGATCTGCTCAGCCGGCTGACGGAAGCTCGGCTGCTGGTAATTGCCGGGCTGGATACCGACGAAGACGGCGTTTCCGACGCCCCGGACGCTAACCGGATTGCTGCCGCTCTGTCCGATGCGTCGGCCGAAGCCGACGTGCTGCTGAATTCCCGCTATGCCCTGCCGCTGCCGGTCGTCCCGGCCGCGCTTAAAAACGCAGTATGCGATATCGCTGCCTATCTGCTCTGCAATGAAACGACCATTTCGGACTTTATTAAAGAGCGCCGGGACAATGCCGTCTCGCTGCTCAAGCGCGTCGGTGAAGGCAAGGCCGATCTGGGTATCCCGGAAACGAGCAAGCCGTCAGCGGCCGGCGGCGATGGATTTGTCCAGGACGGCCGGAGTGATTTCAAAAACTGGTAACCAAAGGAGGATGCGATGAAACGGATTGGACTGATTGGATTGATGTTAATGGCGGCAATAGCGGCGATCGCCGCGCCGCCGGTTGAGATGCAGGTGACAACTAACGCGATCAAGATTTTGCCAGAGCGGAATTTGGGTCGAGGCTACGGAACGGTATGGTCCGTGACAAACGCTGTTGCGCAGGGAGATATTATCCGCTGGGGCACCGATCAGTATATGGCCGAGAATGCTGGTGCACTAGGAACCAACGCCCCGACGCTATCGGTGTCCGGCGCGGAAACCAATGGGGCGGTGATACTCCGCTATGTGGAGAAAGGCCCGCGCCTTGGATTTGTGCTGATGCTGAACACGGAAGGATCTGTCCGGGTGAATTTAAACGCCGCGGCTGTACCCGGCAAGGGCATCCAGCTCGAGGGTAAAAAATCAATCTGGCAGGAAAGCGATCGCGGCGCACCGCAGGGCGCGATCTGGGCCGTGAGTGACAGCGGAACCAATTCGGTTTCCGCACTGGAGTGGTAAGGCGCAATTAAGGAGGATTTGTTTATGAACCATGGAAAAGAAAAAATTCCGGCACACCGCTGGTTGGTATGCATCGCTTTGCTGGTTCTGGCGTTGACCTTCGCCGCGAAAGCGCGTGGAGAGGTTGTGATTCAGGACTCGCTTTCGCGTAGCGGCGGCGAAATGCGCGGATCGATCATGCGGGTTTATCCGGCTGGAATGGATAACAGCATCGTGCAACTTTTTTCGGATAGCGCAGGTCTGCTGGCAACCAATGTTATCACCAACGAAACGCTGCGCGTGTTGCGCATCTGGAACAATGCGGGGGTTCCGCGCATTGATCTGCACCCGCAAGGGTCGACTGGGATGACCGTGCGGGTTAGTTCAGATGGTGTTGAAAGCCGGATGATGATCCTCCAGCCATTAAGCAGTGCGCCAGCCCCGGTTGCTGGCGGGTTTTACAGGTCGGTGTCCGGAGCGTTTTATATTTGTCCAACAACGGCTATTGGCTGGCAATTAATGCAATAAGAAAGGGAAGAAAATGAAATATATTAGATTGATGGTTTTAGTTTTGGCGGCGGCGGTTTTGGCGCAGGGCGAGTCAATTGTTTATAGCAAAATCGACGGAGCAATCCTCCGGACGGATTCGGAGCTGATTAAGTACGACGCCAATTATATTGGCGGTAAGACTGTCGTTGAAAATCCTAACTGGGATGTTATCGATATCGGTTATGGAAAAAACTTCACGACGTATCTCCAGCACGAAGTTATCGAAACCAACGTAGTCCAGGTTCTCAATGAAGAGACCGGAGAGCCCGCTATGGATGAAGCTGGCCTTCCTGTGCAGCAGTCTATTGTAACGACCAATGTCTGGTCAGAACCCATTGCGGCCACCAACGTCACGCAGGTATCTGACTTCGTGACAAAAGAGGTGTTTATTGACCGTTTAAAAGGTCAGGAGTTGAAATCGTTGGAGGGCGAACTTTTCCAATGGCTGCAAACTAACGGGCTGGTCAATTCCAGTGCGACGGCGCTATCTGCCGGCACCGATGCGATGGTGATGATGTGGCTACGGGCTCAGGCAGGGCAACCGCAAGGCTTACCCCTGCTCGTGCGCTACCTTGATCTAAAGACCGGCATTGAAAGCCTGGGTGGGCGTGTTGATAAGGCGAGACGGTAATGTGCGGAGGTCGGAAATCAGAAGTCGGTGGTCAGAGCTGGGCGGGCTGGATCTGCGCGGCGGTTGTCATGGCGCTATTCGGCCTGCAACAGATTTTCCCTCTGTTTGAACTGGCTCGGCTGAGCAGCTCGGATAGTTTTGGTGAAAAACTTCTCCATGCGTTAACCTGCCAGCTTGTACACGGCAGCTTTATGCACGTGTACGTTAACGCATTGGCCTTTATCTGTCTGTTTTGTGGGGCGCGCAGGGGATTGTCGCGCGCGGCGCTGGCGGTTGGTTTTGTAGCCGGTTGGTGTGCGGCGGCAGGGTTCTCTGTATTTATTATGCCGCAACACGCAACGCTGGTTGGCTGCAGCGGAATAATCTTTGGAGCGCTGGGCGTTTTTACGGCCGCAGAACCGCTTAGCCGGTGGAAATTCTGTTTTGTCGGCTCTATTCCGTTAATCATTTTAGCTCCAATAGGGGTCGTGGCTGACGGGGTCGTCTCTGCTTTCTTTATGCCTTATTCCGCGTGGCCGGTGCACTCCGCCGCCTTTGTGGCTGGAGCGGTAATCGCTGTGATTTTCCGCCTCGGCGGATCTGCGAAGACCTGACAAATTTCAGATTACAGATTTTAAAGGAAACTTAATGGCCGGAACATCAGTCAGTGTAAAAGCGGAAGGGTTCAGCCGGCTCGATCTGCTGATCGGACGGCTGGCGAATCCGGATTTTACCGAACTGATGGAGTCAATCGGGGCAATGGTTGAAACCCAGACAGACGTGCGGCTTAAATCCACAAAGACCGCGCCGGACGGAACGGCGTGGCCGGCACTGAACCCGGCGTATAAGAAGCGGAAGAAAACCGACGGCGGGATACTGCAACTAGAAGGCGATCTACGGAAATCCATTGTGTCGCTTGTGACGGGCGGATTGTCGGTTGAAATCGGCACGAATCTGGTTTATGCAGCGACTCACCAGTTCGGGGATCCGCGGCGAAATATCCCGCAACGCGAGTTTCTTGGTTTGAGCCCGGAAAATGAAGAGGCGATCAGCGGGCTGATTGAAGCGTGGATCGAGCAGCAGACGGCGGCGGCGTAACCGCCGCGCAGGGGCGACACGCATTTCGCCCATGTAGGAGAAAATATGGCCCTTGAAAAACTAAAAAAGGCGCAGACGCTGGACCGCTGGGTAGCTGTCTTTAAAGCGGCTTTCCCGAAGGCGACGGTCGGAATCCATGAAGGCCGTGTTGATGCTGAAGTGCTGCAGCGCATGAGCGTGAAGACTCCGGCTATCTTTGTTGCGGCGATCTCTTCCACCCCATCCACGGACGCCGGCGATGACACGCAATATGCAGATACGGTTTTTTCGGCCTTCATCGTTACGGCTGAACAGAACCGCGACATCATCGGCCTGAACATGAGCGAGGCCGTAGAGATCCTAGTTAAGAAGACGCAGTCGAACATTTCCGGCGTGGCGCGGCCGAAACAGATTGCGTGGCAGAATCTGGTTTCCACCACACTGCTCGGTAAAGGTGTTTCTCTGAACGCCGTCGCCTGGCGTCAGCAGATCCAGCTGGGAGTGCAGAGCACGGACGATATCATGTTTACCAATGGCCTTTCGTGGCCGGACAATGTGGTTCCGGAGAATCTTTATATTGAACACGACGGAGTGATTGATCCGGAGAAACCGGCTCCCGCTCCGGATCCCGAGGAATAAGACCGAACCGGTTCGGGTGCAATACATTTGAGACACCAGGCACTCTTTTGAAAAGCAAGAGAGATTGGTGTTTTGTGACAGACCATAGAAAAAATTTCAGCCTAACGGAAGCGCACCGGAAGATCGCCAACATGGTGATGATCGGAACGGTTATTGACGTGGACGCCTTGAGCGGCCGCGCGCGCGTGCAGATCGGCGAGCTGCAGACAGCGAAACTCCCATGGCTTTCCCCGCGCATGGGAAACCGCCGCGACTGGAATCCGCCGAAAGGCGGAGAGCAGGTGCTGGTGCTCTGCCATAACGGCGATCCGGCGCAAGGCTTGATCGTGGCGTCGCTCGGATATGATGCCAACCCGAACCCCTCTTCCAATCCTCGGATTTTTAAAACCGTTTATTCTGACGGCACCTTTGTGCAAGTCGATCTGGACACGCACGAGATGTCGATCGGCTGCGCAGGGGCTGTCTCTTTGCAAGCCGCCGGCGACGTCACGGCAACGACCTACGGCAGCATTAAAGCTGAGGCCGGAGTAAAGGCCGAAGTGACTGCACCGATTATCAGTCTGACCGGAGCGGTAACGATCACCGGTCCGCTAACCGTTACCGGTCTGGCAGCCTTGGCTACCGCAACCGTCGGCGGTGTCACGCTGGCATCACCTAACAATTTATTCTAAGGAGGCCCTCATGAAATATGAAGTAAAGAAACCGTTCTGGCACTGCAACCGTCCGGTTGCTGTTGGCGAAGTTCTTGATCTAGATCCAACTGGGGCCCGGTGGCTGGTTGGACAGGGAAAAGTTGTCCAGGTGTCAGATGACACGGGGCAGGAGTCAGAGGGCGTAAGCCAAAATAGACGGCGCGGACGCAAGGGTGCGGCCGCTGAAGAAACTAACGTGCCGGATGCTCCGGCCACAACTGGAGGAGATGGAAAATGAGTGACCTTGTACGAGGCGTGGAGACGGTTTTAATCGATAGCGGATCGCGGCCGATTCAAACGGTGCGGTCTAGTATTATCGGGCTGGTTATTACGGCCCCGGATGCAGATGCCAATCTGCTGCCACTGAATACGCCGAGGGCGTTTTATGGAAGTCCTTCTGCCTTGCGCGCAGCGATCTATCCGACCGGAGCCGCCGATGGTGGAACCGGGCTGGATGCAATCAATATGATCTACGGCATTACCAATCCGGTAATGGTCGTCGTTCGCGTGGAAGATCCGGGTGCAGGCTCTGTCTCCGGCGCGTTGATTGGTGACCCGACACTGCGCACCGGCATTTATGCCCTGCTGAATGCAAAAGCCGTTACCGGCCTGCAGCCGAGGTTGCTGATTGCCCCATGCCCCGATGGATACACCTTCGCTGATGGAGCCCTGACCGCATCCCCGCTGGCAACCGCTCTGGCGTCCGTTGCAGAACGCCTCCGGGCGATTGCGATTGTGGATGGCCCGAATGTGGATGCCGCGACGGCTCATCAGGCGGTGAGCTCGATCGGCAGTAAGCGCGTCTATCTGATTGACCCGTGGGTGAAGAATCTGGCTGGCAACGAAATGCCGCCCTCTGCAGTGGTTGCCGCGTTGTTTAACAAAAACGATAACGCCGAGGGACGCGGATTTCATTGGAGCCCAAGCAACACGGTAATCCCGAATATCTCCGGCACCAGCCGCCCGATTGATTTTGCTCTGGGCGATTCCGCCTGCGAGGCTGATATTCTGGCGGGGTTCCACGTCAATACCATCATCCGCGAAGATGGATGGCGGCTGTGGGGCATCCGCATGGCGCAAACCACGGATACCAACTGGTTTCAGGTGACACGTGTACGCATCGCCGACATCATTGCCGACTCGATTCAGGCTGCACATCTGTGGGCCGTTGACCGGCCGATCACCAAGCGCTTCGTCGAGGAAGTGGTCGAAGGAGTCAACGCTTACCTGCGCACGCTGAAAGCCCGCAGCATTATCGTGGACGGTTCTGCCTGGGCAGATCCGGAACTCAACGCTGAGGCCGACCTGAACCTTGGCCACCTGACAATCAGCTTTGATTTCTGCGACCATCCGTTGGCCGAGAAGCTCACGTTCCAATACAACCTGAACACGGACTATCTTGAATCGATCGTCTAAAGAGAAACCTAAGACCTGAAACCTGAAACAAAGGATTAACTATGGCTCTGCCAAGAATACTGAAAAATATCAACCTCTTCGCCGACGGCCGCAACTACATGGGCAAGGTGACAGAGATGACGCTGCCGAAGCTGACCTCGAAAACTGAGGAATACCGCGGCGGCGGAATGGGCGGCCCAATCGAATACACAATGGGCTATGACAAACTCACCGCCAGTTTCACGCTGGCCGAGATCGATAAGCATCTGCTTAAACTGACCGGCCTGCAGGCGCAACATGCGGTCAATGTTCAGATGCGCGGTGTGATTGATGATGAGCAAGGAAACGTAGGCTCCATCGTAGCCACCCTGCGCGGGAAACTCACCGAGGCCGATCTCGGCTCGATGAAGCCCGGCGAAAAGAGCGAAACCAAATTCACGATGGCCGTCAACTTCTATGAGCTGAAGGTCAACGATGAAATCGTCCATTACATTGATGTGATAAACAATGTTTACACGATCGGCGGAGTGGACCAGATGATTGCCCACCGGGCAATTCTCGACGGCGGACTCTCCGGAACGGCCCGCGCCCTGGTGAGCGCCTTGGCGCAGTTCGCTGCAAGCAAGATCGGCTGAGCTGAACCCTGAAATTTTAAAACCGAAGGACCGCCACGCCGGAGCCGGGCATCTCTTTAAACTGCCCGCCATTTAAACCACGATTAAACACCGAACAAGGAGACACCGAATGAAGACGATTAAAGTAAAACTGGATGACCCGATTATCGTATCGGGAAAAACGACTGAAGAAATAACGATCCGCAAGCCGGTTGTGCGTGATTTAAAGATGTCAAATTCAGCCGGTAATGAGCTTGAGCGGTCGCTGAAACTGATCGGCGATTTGGCCGGATTGAGTCCGGATGAAATTGAGCAGCTATCCCTGACTGACCTCGAGAAAATCAATAAGGAGATGACAAAGGCAAATTTTATCTCTTCAGCCCAGACGTCGCGGAGCAACTGATGTGCGACGCCGCCCTGATCTTCCACACGTCATTTGATGAAATGGAAGGTTGGGATCTGGACACACTGCTCGCCCGTCAAAAGCAGGCGGCGAAGATGGCCAAGGTGATTTACAGGTGACGTTAAATACCCTCTCCGGCTGAAAGGCCGGGCCGGGGGACTGGAAACCCGAAAAAGGGTTTGCGGTGGAAGAACAGGGCGTATCCGGCCGGTGCCCACAAAACGGTTAGAATAAGCCCGGTAATGAAGTAACCCGGCGCGTCGTAGATCAGCAGGGAGACTGTCAGGAAAAAGCCGCAGGCATAGAAAAAAAGTTTAACAGTGAAAACGAGCAGCGCAGTGAAGAAAATATCGAACAGCCCGCGCTTTGGGCTTTCTGCCTGCTGGATAGGTTGAGTCATGGGCTTAGGTGTAACAATTCAGGTTGATCTAGTCAACCGCGTTAGCGCGGGGTTTAAGGACATCCAGAAGGTGATTGCGGGCACCTCTGACCGGCTATCGGCCTTAAGCAGTGCCGCGCTGGACGCCGCCAAATCAACCAAAGCAGTTGAAAAGGCGATGGAAGGTCTAAACGGCGAACTGCAGCGGGCACAGAACCTTACGTTTATTGGCGCGGAACTGCGCAAGATCGGCGATTCCATTCTGAACCCGATGAAAAACGCGGCGAAAGTGTCGATAGAATTCGGCGCGGTAATGTCGGAAGTCGCCGCGCTGACCAGCGGAACAAGCGAACAGATGGACGCTCTGGAAGCGAATGTTAAACGAATGGCCTCCACGAGCGACGATTCTCTGAACGATCTTGGAATGAGCCTGCAGACCCTCACCCGGCGCGGGCACAGCGCACAGGATATGTTGACCATGCTGCCGAGCGTTAGTGCGCTGGCCAATGCAGGGGTACAGGATTTCGGCAAGGCTTCGGATATTACCTCGAGAGCACTAAGAGGTTTTAATCTGGCCGCATCTGATGCCGCGATGGTCGCCGATGTGATTGCTCAGGCCGGTAAAAATTCAGCCGCCGGGATCGCGGGTATGGCGGACGCGCTGGCGGACGCATCTCCGATTGCACGCGCCGCAGGAATGACGATTCGTGATACCGCCGTATTTATCGGTACGCTTTCAAACGCAGGAGTCGAAGCTTCGTCTGCATCAACCGCTCTGCAAATGATGATCACAAAACTGTCCGGCCCGGCGGCCGCCGCCTCGGAACAGCTTTCAGGTCTTGGAATTGATGCATTTGATCTGGAGGGAAATCTGCGCAACCCGATTGATCTGCTCGGCGAAATGGCGACGGCAATGAAGGATCTCGGATCCGGTGATCGGCTCAGCATCCTGACTGAAATTTTCGGAGATCGCGCGGCTGTGAAAATGGCGAGCATGATCGAAAAATCAGGTTCCGGAAGCATCGCGAAACTGACAGAGTCTCTCCGCAGTGCAGAGGGTGCCGCCCTGCGGATCGGAGAGGCGATTGATAAAAACGACAAGAGCGCACTCGAAGAGCTGATTAATGCTTGGCAGGTTTTGAGGCTTGAGGTGGGCGATAAACTCAAAGCGTTTTTTTCTCCCGCCATTTGGATTCTATCCTGGCTGGCCCGCATCCTGATTTGGATTGTAAAAGCGGGCGGCCCGTTCAGCACCATCGTGCTGGGCGTTGTTGCCGCGATCGGCGCATTGCTGGTGACGCTGGGAGTTCTGCTGCCAGCCATGGCCGCGCTAAGAACGGGGTTGGCTGTAACGGCGACCCTCCTCAATCTGTTGAAGGTGCAGGGGTTTTTGGCGACGACCGGACTCAACGTGCTACCGGTGATCCTTAAAGCCTGCACTAGTGCCGTGTGGAGTCTTGTGAAAGCTTGTTGGGGGTTCATCACCACCCCTGTCGGTGCAGTTATTGTGGCTATCGCTATTGCCGCCTTCTTGATCATCAAATACTGGGGGCCGATCAGTGCCTTTTTTGTGTCGCTATGGGGCGGAATCAAGGCCGGGGCTGTGAAGGTATGGGAAGCCGTCAAGTTCGTGTTCGGCTTGTCGCCGCTCGGAATGATCATCAAGAACTGGGATCCAATAGTTAAATATTTTCGCGGACTGTGGGACAAGATTGGCGGAATCATTGAGAAGATATCTGCACCGTTCCGGAATGTCGGATCCATGTTCAGAGGCGCAACTGCCGGAGCGATGGCTGGTGCGGCCGTCAGTGCTGCTCCGCTGCCGGCGTCCGCCGGATCCGGAATTACTCCAATCGAAAGGACGATTTCCGAAGCGCGCGTGAACTCGAGCAGCATGATTAATGCTCCGATCACTATCCATGCCGCTCCGGGTCAGAATCCTGAGCAGATCGCGGCGGCCGTTTCCCGCGAACTGGATGCGCGCGGCCGCCAGGCCAAAGCCAGTGAAAGGGCCGGACTTTATGATGTTTAACCGCCATTTAAAAATCGAATGGAGGGCGCTCAATGGCTGAATCCGTTCTGATGATTCTGGGTAACTTCGTTTTTTCCGTACAGGGAACGGCCTATGACACCCTGCAGCGGTCCAGCGCCTGGCGCTGGGCAAAGATGCCGCGCGTCGGCCGCCTGCCCGGACGGCAGAGCCTCGGCCCCGACGATGACACGATTGAGCTGGGCGGAACGATCATCACTGAGCGCAGCGGTTACGGCAACCTGACTAATCTGCGCTCCCTCATGGCCACTGGCGAACCGCAGATCCTTTGCGACAGCATGGGCAACATCCACGGGAAGTGGTGCATTGAGAGTGTTCAGGAAACGCAGGGTGCGCTGCACCTCGACGGCCTTCCAAGGAAACAAACCTTTTCACTGAAGCTGTCGGTGTATGGCGAGGACGATCTACGAAACCAGAACTGGCGGGAAACCTAAAATGGCGAGCGCGATTTACAGAACGAAAGACGGCGACATGGTGGATCTGATCTGTTTCCGCCACTACGGCCGGACGGCCGATGTGACCGAAGCGGTACTGGCTGCCAATCCCGGACTGGCCGCGCGCGGTCCGGTGCTCGCCGCCGGCGTCGAGATCGTTCTTCCGGACTTCGGAACGCCCGAAGATAAGCCAGTGGAAAAAGAAACGGTGAGGCTGTGGAACTGATATGAAATCTGAAACCGGAAATTTGAAAGCAGGCTCAGCCGTTGTCGCGCATTTTGTTTTGCGCCGCCACTGGTATGAAGAGATGCAGCGTGGCCGCAAGGATATTGAATACCGCAGCGTGACTCCCTATTGGACGGCACGCCTCACTGGCCGGACGATCACGCACGCGATTTTCAGTTGCGGCTACACAAAGTTAACCCGGTTTGTCCGGCCCGTTATAAAGATCGATATCGGTCCATGTCCGTATCCTGGGTGGGTCGGGGAATTCTACCGTATCCATCTGGCTCCCATGCAAGAAAACAGCGAAAAGTGAAATAATGAGACCCCTTTTTGAAATTTTAGCCGACGACGTCCGGATCACGAAGTTGATCCGCGACCGGTTTATTTCGCTGAACATTACCGACGAGGCCGGCTTTGAGAGCGATACGCTGGATATTACGCTGGATAACCGCGACCTGATGATCGAGCCGCCGAAGACGGGCGCGGAGCTGAAGGTGTCGCTGGGTTACAAAGAAACCGGCGTGCGGCCGATGGGTCTTTTTATGGTGGATGAGTACGAGCGATCCGGGCTTCCACATAAAATAATCATCCGCGCAAAGAGCGCTTATGGCGGCGACGGCCAAACTACGTCGGCGACCGTCAATGGGATCACGACAAAGCTTAAAGAGCAGCGGACGCGCTCCTGGGACGGACAGACGCTAGGAACAATCGTCAGCCAGATCGCCGCCGAGTGTGGGCTTGAGCCGCTCATTGATTCATCGCTGGCGGCCGAGGTGATTGCTCACGTAGACCAGAAGGATGAAGGGAACTCTAATTTTTTACTCCGGTTGGCAAATGAACGTAATGCTGTTTTTAAGCCGGCGGGTGGGATGCTGATTTTTGATAAGCTCGGAAAGGACAAAACCATCGCCGGAAAGCCGATCCCAACTGTTTGGTTGACACTGGGCGCGCCGCCCATCCCGACGGAAAAAAAACCGAACTGGGCAAGACTATCCGGCAATGAAGACAGCTACCGGCTGACCGTTGCCGAGCGTCAGAATTTCAAAAGCGTTACGGCTTATTACCACGATGTATCGGCCGCCGAACGCAAGGAAGTGACGGTTGGTGAAGGCGAGCCGTCGCGCAAACTGCCCGCTAATTATCCTACTCCGGCGGAAGCCGCCCAGGCCGCGGCCGCGGAGCTGCGCCGGATCGGCCGCGGGAAGTCCGCGCCGACGTTCAACTGTGAAGGCAATCCGTTGCTGGCCGCCGCAGGCAAGCTGGTTGTCGATGCCTCTATGGGCAGCGACCTTGAGGGAGAATGGGCAATAACCCGTGCGGTCCATAAGCTGGACGGCGGCGGCTACACAACTGATCTGGAGTGTGAGATCCATGAGGCCGTACGCGTAAAAGCAGAGACCGCACCATCCCGTTCCACTTTAATTGCCGATGGAGGGCTCGCCAGCTATGCACACGCGTAAACGAGGCCTCATACGATTGTTTAAACTCTGGTGCTATCTGCTTTACCGGCGTGATTGCGAGCTGGTGAGGCTTGAAAAACGTGTTGGCTGTCTCATGTGCGGGCGCACCGGATGTTTCAGCCGGTTTCACCGGGAGGAATGTGGGATATGAGTACCGCACAGAAAATAAAGCGAAAACCTCTGGCCTACGGAAACATGTATTTCGCCGGGCCAGCGCAGACGAGACGGTTCCGGATTTCAGAAGTCTGGTTCCAAGGCCCGAATCCGGGCATCGCGATCCAGTGGCTTGCGGTTGGCGGCGATATCGCCAATGGAAAGTTTTATCTATGTAAGAACGCCGATGAGTTCTGGGCTCTGCCGGCATTTCAAAACGCCATCGATGCGGAGGAAGTATGAAAATTAAAACATTAATAGCAGCTCTGATCCTATTTATTGTTTCCGGGTGCGCTTCATACTACACCCGCATATCAAACGCCTCTGGATCAAACGACGGGCAATTATATCCGGCTGCACGGGCTGACGTTTTTGCGATCGGCGCGCTTTGCACATTCGAAGAGCTTCACGGAATGTGGGTGCTCGTTCCGTTACCCGTCGTTGATCTTGTTCCGTCGCTGGTGACGGACACGCTGCTGCTTCCTTATGACGGATTCATTCTTTGGAGGTTAAACCGAAAATGATCGGAATGCACAAAGACACCGGGAAGCCGTTGAGCGGGCTAGAGCACCTCCGGCAGCGCGTGGAGAATATTCTGCGGACTGCGCCGGCAACGCTGGTGATCCTGCGGGAATACGGCAGCGAACTGTTTGGTCTGATCGATGCACCTACCAGTGCGGCCGTCCGCGCACGTTTTGTTGCCGCGACGGCCGGCGCGCTGGACCGGTGGGAGCCGGAACTTAAAACAACCCGCGTGCTGTTTGACCTCTCGAACTCCGAACAGGTTCGGGGCGGTCACGTCTCGATCAGTCTGGAAGGATATTACATGCCGACCGGGGAACCGGTTGTCCTGGAAGGAATACAAATTTCATGAATCAGGTTTTTACAGCAATTGATCTAAGCAAGTTCGCGCCGCCGAAAGCGGTTGAAGTGCTTTCCGCCCCAGAAATTTTTGGCGAAATGCTGGCCGATCTGCAGGCTCGCGATCCGGTGTTTAATGCACTTGTTCCTAGCGATCCGGCGTATCAGATTCTGCTGGTATCCGCCTACCGTGAAACACTGCTGCGTCAGACACTGAATGATAAGTTTAAAGCCCGCCTGCTGGCCTTTGCGACCGGAAGTGATCTGGATCATGTTGCGGCCTCACAGGCCGTGCCGGTTGAGCGTCTTGAAGGCGAGAGCGATGCCGCATTCCGCGCGCGCCTGGTGCTCGCTCCGGAGGCTTATTCCGTAGCCGGTCCGATCGGTGCATACATCTACCACGCTCTAAGCGCTCACAGCGGCATTAAGGACGTCTCGGCATGGAATCCGGGCATCGGAGGCCGCGTAAACGTGGCTGTGCTTTCGAAGACCGGAAATGGAGCTTGTTTCGGTGTCCGCGTTAATCATCCGGACGGATATGCGAATGGCTCGGTATCGATCGCTGTAACGGATGTTCTTGCGGATTTATCTAATGGCCAGGAGCTGACGTTTGAAGGCGGTGCAACCTTTACGCTTGATGCCGATTTTGCGGCCGGTGCGGCAACCCTAACTGGCGCGCTGGCCGGAGCTCTGGTCGACGGCGAACGCGCCGGCATTCTTCCATTTGTCCAGGATGCATTGGATCCGGAAACGCGCCTTCCGCTGTGCGATACCGTGGAAGTGATGAGCGCTGAAATTATTGAGTATCAGGTGACCGCTGAGTTGACTCTTTTTTTTGGCCCGGACGCCAACACGGTCCGCGCCAATGCGATTGCGGCCGTACAGGCTTATGTGGCGGCTCACCATGCCTGCGGGCACGACATTACGTTAAGCGGCCTGCAGGCGGCCATGCACGTCGAAGGCGTGCAGGAAGTTAATCTGATCTCGCCATCCGCGCGCATCGAGGTGGACTCCGGCAAAGCGGCCTTTTGCACGGCCGTTAATGTGACGGTTTCCGGGAGGGATGAATAATGGTCGCACGGGCTGACAGATCGTTGCTTCCGGGTGCTCCGCACGCCGAATCCGAACGTGCAGCCAAAGGAAGCTATGCAATCGATATCGCCGGGAGCCGGGCTTTCAACCTGGATACTCAGGCGTTGATCGATGTTACCGATCCGGATACGTGTCCGGCGGACGCGCTGCCGTTTCTCGCCTGGGCGTGTTCTGTAGACGAATGGCCGGAGGGAGCAACCGATGTAGAAAAGCGGGCCGTTATTAAAGCGTCGGCCTCCATACACCGGCATAAAGGCACTCTAAAATCTATTAAGGATGTTCTGTCCGCGTCCGGATACGGCGATGCGACAATTCAAACTGGAGCCGATCGCGCACGGCGTGATGGGACTGTGTTACGCAATCGGACTGTATTTTATGGCGGCGGCATGAGTTGGGCAGAATGGTCTATTATCGTCAGTAATTCTGATCCTTTGCCGTCAGCTGAGCTTGTTTCGCTACTGGTGCAGACCGCTCCGGCCAGATGCCGGCTCATTAGCGTCGGATATCAAAAGCTGTTCTTTAGACATAACGGCTCTTTTACCCGCAACGGTGTGCGGAAATATCAACGGACATATACGGAGGTTTAAAATGGCAAACTTAAATGAAGCCGGCGCGTGGCCGGATGGGATTTATCAGCTTGAGGAAACGGATTTTGTCCAGGGAGGCGTTGATGGAATAGATAATCTTCCTCTACGGCAGCTGGCCATTAGAACGGCTCTTTTGAGACAGATGTCGGGCACACCCTACGTTGAGAATAAAACCGGCTCAACCGCCGGATGTGTACTGGCTCGCGCACCGATTTCCGGTGCAGCCGTTCAGGTGTTTGTCGGCCGGCTTCTGGCTGTCGAAGGCGAAGACTATACCATTGTCGGCGCAGCAATCACCTTCACTCCGGCCATTGCCGCAACTGACGATGTCCGGGTTTATTATAGCGCAAATTAATTAACGAAAGGAATTACCATGAAACGCTTTTTTTTAATGATAGCTACTCTGCTGATGTTCGCCGCTTTTGACGCGGCCGCCTTGCCAAAAACACAGGCCAAACAGGTGACTGTTGATCCGTCTAGCCTGGCTAACTCAACCAATACGACGGCTCAGCTTGTGTTGGAAGATCTGGACGAAAAAATTTCAGTTCCGGCATCAACAACAACCGCTGGTGTCGTTAGATTTTCTACTCCGGCCGAAGTTAATGCTGGAACTGGTACGGTCAGCGTAATCACGCCAGCCGATCTGACCGCTAGGCTTATCAATACGAACGGCTGTCTTTTTTCAACCAATGGATATGTCCGGTGGCCGAACGGGCTCATTGAGCAGTGGGGAAAAACAACCGACGACGTCCAGACGGTTACGTTTCCGGTGCCGTTTTCAAATGCCTGTCTGAACGTGACCGCTGTTTATCAGGCCGATACAAAAGCAGATTATGGTGCGTTGACTGTTACGACACCTACCCGAACAAATATGACAGTTAACGGATGGACGCGCCCGGCGTTCTGGAGGGCCATTGGATATTAGGTGACTGACGGACAGTCGCCGGGATCATCACTCCCGTCAACGGCAACTCCAATTGCCACGGATAAACCGCTGCCCGCCAGCCATACACAGAACGGCGCGACGGTAGCAAATAGGAGTGAGTAATGAAAAGCCCGATCAGTTACCTGGGTGGAAAAAGCCGGCTGGCCAAACAGATTGTAAAGATGCTGCCGGAGCATCAAACCTATGTGGAGCCGTTTTGCGGGGCCGCGTGGGTGTTCTTTGAAAAAGAGCCGTCAAAGGTTGAAGTCATTAACGACATGAATCTCGACCTGGTGACATTCTGGAGGGTAATTCAGAATCACCTCGAGGAATTTCTGCGGCACTTTAAGCATTGCGTGATATCACGCGAGATCTTTGACATCTTGAATCGCACCGACGCCACGACGCTGACAGACATCCAGCGCGCTGTTCGGTTCTATTACCTGCAGCGCACTGGATTTGGCGGGAAAACGGTCGGGCGGGTAATGCCAGCTTTCAAAACCAGACCGCCATCGCTCAATCTTACCACTGTCGAGGAAGGCATTCTTGAAGTCCATTGGCGGATGAAAAAGGTGGTTATAGAGCGTATGGATGCACTGACTTGTATCCGGCGCTATGACACGCCCGGAGCGCTGTTCTATTTGGATCCGCCGTACTACGGTTTTGAAAAGGATTACGCAGTCGTCTGGCCGAGGGAAAACTTTCAGGAACTGGCTGGTGTTTTAACAGGCATTAAAGGGGCGTTTATACTCTCTTTAAATGACCGGCCGGAAGTTCGCGAGATATTCTCAGCTTTCCGGATCAAGGCGGTTAAAACGCTCTATTCGGCCAGTGCGACCGGAGGCGGGAAAGAAGCAAACGAAGTGCTGATTTACAACTTCTGATCGGGCTGGTAGAGTCTTACGCATTATCAAAAATGCGAATTTTTAAACGTTACTCTAAATTTAAGTGTCTTTTACTCAAATTTTAACCGTCCGTTTACA
>CAYNOR010000019.1:0-38098 GCA_964398915.1 uncultured Verrucomicrobiota bacterium | reverse complement strand
GATGCCCTTGGTTGGTTTGCTTCGTGCGGTTATACTTCAAATTAAACCGCTCTAGAAGGAGGGAAAATATCAGAAAACTCAAATTGCAGAACTTGACGCACACAACTCGCGGCCGGAAGGGGCTGCACTTTAAACAAAACCGCATTAGGCCTTGATGCGTCCGGAGCGCGACTGCTCGCGCCACTGGCCGGGGGTGAGGCCCGTCTTGGTCTTGAAGAGCCGGCAGAAGTAGGGTCCGCTTTCGAAACCCGTCTCGTAGGCCGTCTGTTGGATGGTCAGGGTGGTGTCGGAAAGCAGGCTGCGGGCCCGCGCGATCCTGAGCTGCAAATGGTACTGATGGGGGCTCAGGCCGGTGTGCTGAAGAAATGCGCGCCGGAACCAGATGTAGCTGACCTTGAGCTCCAGCGCCAGCTTTTCCGCATCGATCTCCGCTCCGGTTTGCTCGTGCATGCGGCGGAGGGCTTCGCGGATCGCCGCGACAACAGGGGTTTGCCCGGACGTGTTGGCTTGTTGGGCCGAATAGATTTGGGAAAGGAGGTAGCCGGTAGCGGAAGCCATCACCTGCTGAAGCGCGGGCTGGTTCGCCTTGACCGCATCGAGGAGGTCGGCGAAGGTTTTTATGAACAGCTCCTCGCGGTTGATTCTGAACACGGGCTTTTTCGACGTGAAAAAGCCGTCCTTGACCCAGCGGCGGGGAGTCTCGCCGTTGAAGCCCACCCAGTATTGGAACCAGCCGATGTCCGGGTCCGGCATATAGCGGTGCCAAATCCCGGGGAAGAGCATGAGCGCGGTGCCGGATTCGATCCGTTGCCGCGGCGTGTGCCTGGACTCGAACCAGCCGCGTCCGCCCGATAGGTAGACGATGGCGAAGTCGTGGAACACGCGGCCCTTCTCCCAGGTGAAAGCGTAGCCGTTCGGATGGTTGCCCATGGGGTATTGCGCGGTATGGGCCGGGATCCTTTCTTGTCCGGCCGTGGTCACATGAAGCCCCCACTTGAGATCCCGGTCGCTGACAGGGAAGTAGCGGAAAAAGCTGATCACCTTAGTTTCGGGCATGTCCGTGCTCCAATCCGTGATTAAACGCTGTTTCAGTGAGTATCAAAATGTGCAACAGATTGAACAGTCTGTGTATTATAATTAAGCTGAAAACGCTGTACAGTATCAAATGTAACAACTGTGAAAGGTTGCTGCAGGTTTTGGAAGGACCCCCACTTAGAACACGAGAAGGAGTTTGAAATGAAGCGAACGAAGGACATTCAGTTGGCGGCTGGCAAACAGCGGGCACACGGTTTTGTGAGATCAGGTTTTCTCCTGCGCGCCGCTCTGGCGCTGGTCTTCACGCTCACCGCCGCCTTCACCGGCCGGGCGGATCTTTATATCACCTACGGCACCACCAAGCTCGGCCTCTTCACCGATACCGGCGTCTGGGTGCGCGACTTTGCCACGGATCTGAGCAACCCCCAGGGCGTGGCGGTTGATCCGGTGGGCAACGTGTATGTCTCGGATTTGGGCAACAGCCGCATCCGCATGTACAACAAGGTGGGCAATTTCGTGCGGAATGTCATGACCCCCAGCTACGGCGGGGGCACGCCCCGGCCGATTGGCCTGGCTTGGAATCCGAGCGCCGACAAGCTCGCGGCCACGGTCAGCGGGACAGCCAGTGGCACCCACATCGTGAACTTCGATGTCACCACCGAGAACTCGGCGAGCGGGGTGACCGGCTTTGGCGGGAACTATGAAGGCTTGACGTATGCCGATAACGGCCATCTCTATGCCACCGTCACGGACGTCTCGCAATTCTTCACAGCGAATCCCGTCACGTATGGCGGCACTTGGTTTCCTAACACGGGCGGCGCCTTGAAGGGCATCGCGATCAAAACGTCTGTTGACCGGAAGTATATTGCGGACATGAACCTGGGCAAGGTCTTTATAACGGGCGGCACCGACATTACCGGCCTGAGCGCTCCTTGCGGAGTCATTTACGTGAGTTCGCTGGACACTATCTTCGTTGCGGAAATCGGGGCCAGCCTGGTACACCGCTACAGCGACTCGGGTTCGCCGCTGGCCAGCTTTGCCGTGGCCGGACCCGTCTACATGGCCTACACCACCAACACCGTCCACAGCGTGACGGTGCAGACGAACCTGTATATCGGCTACGAAGGCACGAAGCTGGGCAGGTTCACCTCCGCCGGGGTGAAGATCGCCGACCTCGCCACGGATCTGAACAATCCGCAGGGCGTGGCGGTTGATCCGGTGGGCAACGTGTATGTTTCGGATTTGGGCAACAGCCGCATCCGTATGTACGACAGCTCGGGCAACTTCGTGCGGAATGTCATGACGAGTGCCTACGGCGGCACCGGCAGTCCGCAGCCCTTTGCGCTGACTTGGAACAGGACCACCGGCAAACTCTCCGCCACGGTCGCCAATGCAGGAGGTGCCTACGGTTCCAAAATAGTGGACTTTGACGTCAGGGGCACGGACCTTGCGAGTGGCGCGACCGATGTGGGCGGGAATTACGAGGGGCTATGTTATGCCGGCAGCGTTTCGTATGCCACCGTTGGGCCGAATATTCAGTGGTTCAACAACAATCCATACGGCCATGCCGGTTCGCTTGTTTATACCGGAATCAGCGGTTCCGAATTTAAGGGCTTCGCCTACAACGCGGGTGCCGACAGAAAGATAGTGGCAGACTTTGGCGCCGGCAAGATCACGCACGTCGGTTGGAACGATCCCGTGGACATTGACTCCGGCCTGAGCGGACCGATGGGCGTCATTTACATCAGTTCGTCGGATCAAGTCATCGCGACGGAATGGAAAGGCGGCAAGGTCAACACCTACAACTTCACCACGCATGCGGTGCAGGCCAGTTTTGACCTGTCCGCTCCCGGCTATCTGGCCTGCCGGACCGAGCTGGGGATCGCGCCTCCGCCTCCCCCGGCCGGCACGGTGATTATGGTTTATTGAAAGTGAGTGAACATGAGTGTGCTGAACCGGCGTGATTTTCTGAAAACAACTGCCGTCTGCGGCAGCGGCGCGGTGCTGGCCGGCTGCGCGGGTGTGCAGGCGACCGGGTTGCAGGCGAACGCGGCTGCGGTAAGCCCCTTTGCGGGCACGCTGGCTCAGGCCCCGCTCCTTCCGGGCCGTTTGCCTGATCTTGGCCCCGCCCGCTGGATATGGTTGCCATCGCAGCGCTGCCTGCCGAATACCTTCGTCCTCTTCCGTCACACGGTTGACCTGCCCTTCGCGCCGGTCTCCGCCGATGGCTGGCTGTTGGCGGACAGCCGCTACCGGCTGTTTGTGAATGGCGAACGGGTCCAGCAAGGCCCGGCCCCGAATGATCCGCGCTGGCCGCAGGCGGATCCGGTGGACCTCAAACCCTGGCTGCGCCCGGGTCGCAATGTGATCGGCATGGAGGTCTGCTATTTCGGCCACGGCGACGGAACCTGGCCGACCGGTGCGCCCGGCCTGCTTTTCAATGCGTCCGCGCGCTCTGCGGACGGTGACGAGTTGGCGATTCACTCGGACGGCGAGTGGCTTTCCTTTCTGGACCGGGCGCATCCGCCGGGCATGTATAAGCGCTGGTTTCTGCGCGCGCTGCAGGAACAATTCGACGCGCGGATTCATCCGCACGGCTGGAGCACGCCGGACTTTGTGCCGGATACCCGCTGGTTGCCGGCGATGGTGATTCCCGATGCCGCCACCACGCCGCCGGCCTTCATCAAAGGCCCGGAGTGCGGGCACGACACGGTCAATCCGCAGGATCACGCCGCCATGCTTGGCACGCGCACCGAGGATCCGCCTTATCGCGTCCGGGCGCGGCAGATTCCACTGCTCGACGAGACGCATCTTTATGCCGGGAGCTTGCGGGAAACCGGGCGCGTGCGCTGGCATCGCAACCCGGACGACTGGTTTGAAAACCGCACGCCGGGTTCGCTCACCGCCGAACGCGACGCGGCGGTCGTGCGCTCCTCCGATGAGACAGGTGTCACGGTGTTGCCGGAACCCGGGCATGGCGTGTTTCTCACCTACGAACTGCCGGAGCAAATGGCGGGGTGGCCGGTGCTCAAGGTGGATGCGCCCGAGGGAACGATCATCGAAATCATGATTCAGGAGGGACATGATCCGGTCAACGGTCCGGCCTGGCTCGATACGTATTTCTATCACTGGTCGCGGCTGATTTGTTGCGAGGGGGCCAACGATTTCCAGGCCTTCGATTACGAGTGCGGCAAGTGGATGCAGGTTCACATCCGCAATGCCTCAGGTCCGGTGCGTGTCGAGTGGGCGGGCTTCCGCAGGCGGCTGTATCCGTTCCCCGCCGTGCCGGAGTTCCAATCAAACGAACCGGGTTTGCAGCGGCTGTTTGAGGCCTCGGTCAACACGTTGCGCAACAGTTATCAGGACGCGCTGCAGGATGGCGGCGGCCGGGAGCGCCAACAATACAGCGGCGATGCCGGCCATCAGTTGCGGCTGGGACGGCTGTTCTTCGGCGATGACCGCTTGTCCGAGCGGTTCGTCAATACGTTTTCCCAAGGGATGACGGTGGATGGCTATTTCCTCGACACCTGGCCGGCCTACGACCGGCTCGTGCGGCTGTCCCAGCGGCAGTTGAACATGACGATCTGGGGGCCGATCCTGGATCATGGCATTCAGTTCGTGCTGGATTGTCACCAGCACTATCAGGACACCGCGCGGCTGGGGGATCTGGACGAGGTCTATCCGCGCCTGCTCAAGTTTGCACGTTACCTGGAGAAGTCGCGCGGTGCGGACGGTCTGTTGCCGGTGGTGGATTTGGGCGTGCCGTTTGTCTGGCTCGATCACGAGGCCTATCTGTGTCAGCGGCACAAGCAGTGTGCGTATAATCTTTACGCCGCTGCCGCGCTCCAACACGGGTTGGCGGAACTCGCAGAGGCCCGGCAGGACGTCGCGTCCGCAGACTGGCTGAAGGAATTGGCAAATGGCCTGCTGCAAAACACCATCGCCACGTTCTGGTGTGCGGAGCGAAAATTGTTTGTGGCCAATCGGCCTTGGGAAAACGAGGAGGGGCGGATGCGGCTGTGCGACCGCTCGCTGGCGAACGCGGTGATTTTCGATCAGTGCCCGGAGAATCCGGCGAACGTGGTGAAGACTCTGGCGGAATGCCCGCCCGAGCTTGGAGTTTCCTATCCGCCCAATGCGGTCTGGCGCTACCGGGCCTTAGCAAAGGCCGGGCGCATGGATGTGGTTCTGGGGGATTTCCGCAGCCGCTGGGCGACGATGCCCTCCATCGGCCCCAACAACACCCTCACCGAAAACTGGCATGCCAAGCCGGATGGCCGCGATCAATGGTCCCATTGCCCGCAGGCGCCGTTGATCCTACTGGCGGAAGGAATCATCGGACTGCGGCCCACCGCGCCCGGCTTCACCCGCAGCCGCCTCCGCCCGCAACTCGGCGATCTGGAATCCCTCGACGTCACCATGCATCCGGCCGGCAAGGAAATCCGGTTCTCCGCCCGCCGGACGCCCGGCGGCCATCACGTCCGGGTCCACGCCGATCCGGCCTTGCATTTGGAAATCGAAACCGGCACCGGCGAGGTCGTTTCGGCGGATGGAAGCAAAGTTTTCATCCCGGCACACGCACCTGCCACCACGAAAAAATGAAACAACGGAGTCTTATGAAACAATCCATCAATAAGCTGCTTCTTCTGGCGGGGTGTCTTGCCTTCACCATCTGCGAAGGCCAGAAGCCGCCGACGAAACCTGATGCCGCGGCCGCGCCGGTCTATTATTATGATTTCACCGGCAAGCCGTCGAATCTGCACGACCCCGCCAATCTGAAATCCTACTATGATGAACTCGTGACGGTGACCGCGCTGCAAGGGTTGGTCAACCGGGATGCACCCAACATCTTCATCCGCCACTTGCCCGAGGCGGACGACTTCTGGTGGGAACAAATGACCAAGCCGGGCGACTGGCTGGATGGACGAAAGACTGTAAAAGTCACTTCGCTGGACGAGTTGCTACAGGCATTTCCCAAAGCCTGCAAAGGCTTGGTCGTCTGGGACGAGAAGGTTCCGGCGACCAGCAATGTGGGGCTGAGCGTGGCCGGGGTGGATGATCTGCTGCCCGTGCGCTTTGACTCGTCGCCGGATTCGCTGTTTAGCCAGCTCATCAAGCGGGGCTTGCAACCCAAAGTCTGGCTGATCCATCAAGACGGCTCGCCGCTCTTCACTGGCCAGGGCAACATCCCTGACACGGAAACCGCATCCAGCGGCAGCGCGAAAAACGACGCATATCGCTGGCTGCTACACCACTACGGCGACAAGCTGAACCCTGAACGCATCGGCTACCACCTTGACAGCTTTTGGATGAAGTGCTGGTTCACGGCGCCGCATGTCGAGAACTGCGTGCCCAATGCTGATTTCTTTGTGTCGAAGCGAGGATGGCGGATCGATTTGAATACATGGGCGGATGAAACCGCCGTGGATGACCGCGGGCAAAAGCCGGGCAAGGATTTTGAAACGCTTCAAATGATCCTGCTGGCCTGCAACAAACGGCTGGCTCCGGGACACATGATCCAGTTTGCTGGGTTCACGCCGTTCATGCACAAATATACCAGCGAGGGGATGTACGGCTGGCAGGCCGGCGGCGCGCGTCCGGCACTCGATAACGAACAGCACCTCGCGGAAATTGTCAGCTCCTACAATGCCTATCTCGACGCCGATGCACCCAACCTTATGGTGATGGCCAATGCGTCGTTCTACATGAACTACCCGGTGCCCGAGGTGGCGAAACAGCCAGCACCGAAACCGACGCGGGAGCGTCTGACTGCTGAGGGAATTCTTGACGAACAAGGCAAAATCAAACCGTTCAACTTCTATGCCTATTACACCGGTGATTTTGACAGCGCGGCCTGGTTGCTGCGCCGGATACCGAGGCTCTGGACCGACTCGGCGCGGGGACAGGTCCCTATTTCGTGGGCATTCAATCCGAATCTCGGTGACCGCTTTGCTTATGGCATGATGTGGTTCCGCCGATACGCAACGAGCAATGACTTTTTTGTCTCGGGCGACTCCGGAGCCGGGTATGTGAACCCAGGTCTTCTCGCTGCTCCACGGAAATTATCCGGTTTGCCCGACGGCATGGATCGCTGGGCGGCGCACAACCGCACGTATTTCAAGAAATGGGATCTGGATGTCGTGGGCTTCATCATTGATGCCAACGCCCCGCCGATGCCGGACTCCGGATGGGAGGCCTACCGCACGTTCGCGCCCGGCGGGGTTGTGGTCCAAGGCATGCCGGCTCCGTTCGGCATCCGCCGCGGTGTGCCTTACAGCGTGATGGGCCCGGGCGTCGGCGGCGGCGGCGCGGGCGGCAACAATGCCAAGCGCCCGGCCTCCATGTTCAGTAGCTACTTCCAGCCTGAGGGCTACACGTTCACCGTGATGCGCGCGGTCGATGTCACGCCGACGATCTACAAGCAAATCGATGACGTGCTGCGGGCGAATCCCGCCAAGCCCGCCCGCCTGGTGGATCTGGCCACCTTGCTCTGGCTGATCCGCGAATATACCGGACAGCGCTCGGATTACCCGGCCATTCCCTCCTACGCGGAGGCCGCCGAGATATCCACACGGGCCCCTTATTCCAAGGGCATCATCACCCGCGTCGGCGGCGAGGATGGCTTGTTGGATGAAGTCACGGCAGGACCCGACAACGCCCCGGCATGGAAACTGGCCACCGGCTACATTTACTTCGATGTGGACAACGATTTCGCCCGCTCGCTCAAAGGCCCGGTCGAGGTGGATGTGACCTATCTCGACCAGGGCTCGGGGATGTTCCTGCTTCAATATGACGCCATGGATTATGCGTTCAAAGTCGCCGGCGAATCACCCAAGTTCGCAAACTCCGGCACATGGAAAACTGCCCGCTTCACCCTGCCTGATCCGAAATTCAGCAAACGCCAGAACGGTGGAACGGATATGCGGATCAACACCCGCGCCAGCCAGCCGTTGGTCATCCGGGAACTGAAAATCACGCGGCTGGCGCGGTGAAGTAAAGAATAGTGCATTATCTTAACCGGAAAAAATACACCGAAGGCGTGCCGAACAACAGCAAAGGGGTGCTTCAGGCCTTTTTTCTTTTCCCTTTTTCGGTCAAATTCAAAACACTTTTTCTGCCCGTTTTTAACGGGCTTTCTTTTGATCGGGTCAACGTTGCCTTGTCGCTGAACTTTCGCTGCACCTCAGATATTCGTTTCGTGGTTTAATACGGGATCAATTTGATTGGTATTGATCAGATTAGAACAAGAAATGTTCTACCACCCGCTTCCTCCTCCGGCGGATAAATCGCTAGAGACCTGAGGCCATCGGCCGAAAGAGGCTGGTGCAAAGCACCGGCAATGACCGAAGGGAATGGCAAACCTCCGAGGAGTTCAGAGGATAAAGGCAAGGGTTGGAATAAACGATGGCCAGAGGTTCTCTGCCTTACTCCGAAGTCTGCTCTAGCGCAGCGGGTGGTGAAGCATACTCATCAAGTTAACTTCGTATAATCTATACTCGGATGCAGGTTGCGTCTGCGGCAAACTTGACAACTGCCGAATATAGGGCTAATCAGCCACCCCCGTTTCGAAAAAAAAGATATTTTTTGCCGCCGAACCGGGAAAGACGGGGTATCTTTTATCCCATCTTCCGCAAACGGGCCGAAGAAACGCGGCGGATTTTAGATGAAAGGGGAAAAGCATGAAAAATAGTTTTAAAATGAATCTCGTTGGATTGATCAGCCCTGTTTGTTTTTGTTCTGCCCATGCGGCAGGTGCACAAGATAATGTCGTGGGAAAAAAACCAAACGTTATTCTGTTGCTGACGGATGACCAGTCCTTTCATCTGGGCATGATGGGTGTGCCGGGGCTGAAGACCCCGCACATCGATGCGCTGGCCAGGCGCGGGGTATTCTTCACCAAAGCCTACGCAGCCTCCGCATCCTGCGCCCCGTGCCGAGCTTCGATCCTGACCGGCATGTATCCGCACTCCAACGGCGCGTGGCGTAATACGGTCGGACCGGAAAACCTGAATGCGCCCGATGTGGAATTCGGTAGAAACACTTCCAAAAAGGATTCCGTCGGTGTGCATGAAGATATTCCCACGCTGATCGAGATCCTGAATAAAAACGGCTACTTCACCGGGATCACTGAAAAATGGCATCTCAGTCCGCCGTGGAAATTTCCATTTCAATTTCGCGACAAAGCCGACTTAACACCTGGCGGCAGCGCTAAGGCTGTTGAAACCCTCATCAAAGCCGCAGGCGGGGACCCTTTCTTCCTCCAGGCGAACGTGGATAATACACATCGTCCGTACCAGTGGCACATCGGGATCAATAAAGATCTTCCCTGCGTAAATCCGGGTGATGTGCAGATTCCACCGTGCTGGCCGGACACCCCGAAAACCCGGCAGGACTATGCCGAATACCTCACTACCGTGCAGCATGCCGATGCGGTGATTGGCGCGATTATTGAGACGGTCAGGGATGCCGGGTTGCTGGACAATACCATCTTTATCTACTCGAGTGATCAAGGCTTCTGTTATACCCGTGCCAAAGCGACAGCCTATGATTGGGGTTTGCATATTCCACTGGCCATTGCCGGGCCGGGGATCGGAAAGGGGATTGAATCGGCGGCGCTAGTCAGCCACGTCGATTTGATGCCGACTATTCTGGATTTTGCCGGCATTTCCGTGCCGAAGACGGTACAGGGCCTGTCGTTGCGTCCGGTGCTCGAAGGTAAGGCGCCGGACGTTGGGCGCAAGTACATCGTATCCGAGCACAACGCACATGGCGGGAATCCGGCAGAATATTATCCAACCCGTAGCATCACCGATGGCCGGTATCGCTATATATGGAATATCCGTTATCAAACAGTGCCGAATTTCGACATCGACAGCTTGGCCAGCGATCCGAAGGCCCGCCGCAAGGATGCCCGTCTGCCGGCACTGGCATGGATGTGCAGGGACGCCACTCCGAGCGATGTGTGGCAGAACAACGCTTACGAGGAAATCATTTTCCATAAAGATAAATTTCCCGAACAATATGCCTTGCTGAGAGCAACGTTCTTTCGTCCAGAGTTCGAGCTCTACGACCTCGAAAAAGATCCTTATGAAATGAAGAACCTTATCAGTAATCCCGAAGTGAACAATGTCGTCAAACAGTTGGATAAGGAATTAAAGGCCTGGATGCAAGCCGGAGGCGACCTTGGTGATCCGAGAAGTATTCCGCGCCGGACCAGATGATCGGGTGAAGCACAGCGGCTCGAATCAGTGAACATTTTGCAGGGCGGGTATCGCGAACAAAAAGCCGCCGTCCGTTGAAATTAGTTTACTGTGAATATTTTGAAAGCTATACAGAGGCTCGCCATCGCGAAATCTGGCTGAAAAGCGGGCAAAGGCGCGAATGGATTAAAGAGCAGATGATTTGAGTTATAGACGCCCGGGTGGCGAAATCGGTAGACGCAAGGGACTTAAAATCCCTTGATCGAAAGATCGTGCGGGTTCGAGTCCCGCCCCGGGCACCAAAACAGGAAAGGACTTTCCGCCTGCGGCGGATCTGCCGGAGGCAGAAAAATCCCTTGATCGAAAGATCGTGCGGGTTTCCTCCTGCGGCGGACAGGCCGAGTCCCGCCCCGGGCACCACGGCGACCTTTAAAGAATCGTCACAATCACATCGTCATCAAAGGTGACTTTCGGCTCGCGGGCTTCGATGTGCTGAAAAGTGGGTAGAATGCGGTAGTAAACCTGCAAAGATAACGCGCAGAGGCTGGTGGAATAAATTTTTTCTTCAGCGCTTTCCTGTCCGATACCCAGCCACCAGCCGTCTACGTGCTGATGCGAAAGCAGCATCGGCGCAAACGCTGCATTCCAGGCGGTCCACCGTGAGCCGCCACGCTGAAAAACAGCCTGTGTGTTGTAATACCATTCATACGTCGCGGGCAGACTTTTGTTAATGGGATTTTCCCATGCTTTGTTCCATTCGGTAACGCCAAAGTCATTCAGATAACGAAGTCCGGCCAGCACGAGCGGATCGTTGTGAAAATTGAGCAATTGCATGCTGAGCACCATCGCACCACTCATAATCGGTCCTCCTTCGCGCGGCATGGCCAGTAAATCGCCCTTGCGATAATACCAGATCCCTTCGCCTTTATAGAGGTAGGCGATGCCGGCGGCCGATCGGGTCATGGCCTTGTCGAGGCCGTCGAGTTTGATTCCTGCCGCTGCGCCGGCTTTCAAGGCCTGAATCTGCCAGCTCGTTGCTGAGGCGTCCGCGATGTTCTGTTCATACCAATTACCCCACGCACCGTTAGTAAGCTGGCCCTGAATGATTACTTCGAGGCCCAGCTCGACGGGCTGTTTCAGCACGGGCGCGCAGGTCAGTGCATAGGCTTCAGCCAGCGCATAAGTCGCCTGCGCATGGGAATAGACTCCGAGATCCTCGCCGCTTTTTTCAGAGCGGGTTTCCGCCAGCGGGACAAACAGCCCCGTTGCCGGATCCTGCTGTGCAAGCAGATATTCGATCGACCTCTGCACCGTTCCGCCGAACTCGGGGGATTGCGGTGTTTCGCCGTGTGCGAGAAAAGCGAGCAGACAGAGCGCTGTCAGTCGTGTTGTGCGCTGTTCCCGGCCAACCTGTGCACTTTGTTTGCGTTTGTGCCAGACGGGATTGGATTTTGAATTTTCGCTCCAGCTTCCGTTCGGCTGTTGCTGTGAAGCCAGCCACCGCAAAGCGCGCAAAACTGCTGCTTCAATCTGATCTCCGTAACCGCCGCCGAATTGACGGAGCCTCTCCGCCCGGGCGCCTGCCGCGCGGCCGGCAAAAAGTCCCTGCATCACCAGCGGACTTTGAACTTCACTAACTGCCAGTCCTGTAAGATCAAGAGTTTCGCTGGTAAATTCATCCGGCGGTGTTTCCAACGTTGCGGACGTCGCATCAGAAGGGGCGGGCGGATTTATATCCTTTGGCAGCTCATCGAGTTTTTTAAGCTCTTTTTCAAGTTCAGGGATCTCCTCGTTGTTAAGCACCTGCACCTGAACTTCATGACTGGTTTCCAGCGTTTTATAAACGACGGCATGGATCATCCCCATGACGGCGACGATATGAATGATGACGGAGAGGGTCGGCCCGCCGAGCCGGTCCAGAATTTTTTTGACAGGTTTAGGAAGCATATTAACAGTTCGTTAGTCGGCACTTATTACAGACAGCTTGTTCAGCCCGCTTGCGGCGCAAAAATCGAGCACACCAACGAGCTTGGCGTGTTCCGAACCTCCGGCACAGGTGATCAGCACGGTTTGGTTTTTACTGAACCCGGACAGCCGTTCGAGAATCGAAGCGAGTTCTGTGCGCGACAGCGTGCGTCCGTTCAGGCTGTAGCCGTTTTCCAGACCGCCTTCGGCAAAGACATTTACACGGATCATTTTCGGCGGCGTACGCTGTTCAGTCGGGGACTTGTCCGGAGCCGGACGTGAAATATCGAGATGCGCCAGCACATCCGGCGTCGAAAACGTCACCAGAAAATAAATCAACAGCTGAAAAACCACATCGATCATGGGTGTCATTGGCACTTCCATCGACGGCTCCTCACGAACTCTGCGTTTACGTGTCATAGTCAGTCCAAAGTCTTAAAGTCCAAAGTCGAAGGTCATTTCCGTTCCCGGAACCCGTAATCTCGAACAGTCTCCAGATCGACATAAATCTGTTTCACCAATTGGCGAGCGTCCTGCCATATTTTTAAATCTTTAAAACACGTTACATTGCTCATAGAATTTTCCTTGCTGACCTTAGACCTTCGACTTTTAGACTTTTGACGCCTCGGCCTTAGGCCGAATCTTTTACAGCCACGAAGCTGATTTTATAAAGTCCGGCGGATGAGCAGGCGTCCAGCGCGCGCTTTACGTCGGCATGATGTGCCGCGGCGGCAGCACGGATGCGCACCGGAATCGACGGTCCGCGTTCGCCGTAGTCGTAAACTGTTTTTGCGAGAACCTTGCGCAGGTTTTCTTCTGAAAGCGGTGTGCGGGCGATGGAGAGCCGTCCCTTTTCATCCACTTCCACGGTGATGGTGCGCGGATCTTTTTCTTCGGCGATCATTGGTCCGTTCGGCGAGTCGGGAAGACGCAAGGCTTCATTAATCGCCTCCTGTTCCAGTTGCACGGTGCAAACGAAAAAAATGATCAACTGGAATACCACATCGATCATCGCCGTCATATTCACCGCATCACTGGGCTGTTTAAACCGTTTCATAACAACTCCGTTATTGTCAAAAGTCGTCCAAGGTCTGTTACCGTCCGACCTTCGACTTTAGACTTTAGCCCCGTCCTTCCTCACCTTTTTCATCAGATCCATCGTCAACGCTTCGATGGAAAGAATAATCCGTGTGGCGCGGTTGCGGAAAAATGCAAAGAACCCGATCGCGGGCACAGCAACCACCAGTCCGGCGGCTGTGGTATAAAGAGCCTGCGAAATATTGACGGCCAGCATCGCATTTTTTGCCGCGCCCGCTTCCGTGCCGAGCGTCGCGAAGGCCATAATCATTCCCTGCACCGTGCCGAGCAGTCCGAGCATGGGCGCGAGATTGCCGACAACGTTGAGATAGTTAATCCGCTGCAACAGTTTTTCTCCCTCCAGTTCGGCGACCACTTCAATGGCCTCCTGTGCGGCTTCCGGTCCGTCGGACAGATTGGTGAATCCCGCTGAAAGAATATTCGAAAGAGCGCCCGGCTCTTCATCGCACCACTGCATCGCCAGCGGAATATTATTCGTTTCCAGCGCTTCGCGCACACGGTCAGCTAATGCGACCGGAATAATCCGTTTTGCGCGGATCTTTATGAAAGAATCGATAATCAGATGCGTGCCCGCCAGCGACAGCAAGGCCAGTGCCAGCCAGAGCACGACACCCAGGACGCCGCCCGAAAGCAGGACCCCAGCAAATCCAGATCCCTTGCCAAGCGTTTCGGCATTCGCCGCCGCGCTGCTCATTTGCAGGTCCTGTGCAACCGCCGCGAAAGCCGCCCCGGCCAACAGTCCTAAGGTCAAAAGTCTAAGGTCTAAGGTCTTTTTCATCATTTTTCTCCTTTTGCTTTGATTGAAAATTCCGATTCCGGGAATTCAGTAATTACCTTTTGGAAATATTCCGTTGCGCGCGGATCGTTTAGCTTTTTGAGCGCTACCGCCGCTTTATAGGTTGCTTCCGGCAGCACGTTTGTCTGTTCCGTGAACAAAAGAACGGTGCGCAAATAATCGAGCAGCGCTTCTTCGTATTGTCCGCTAACTGCTTTCATATCGCCGCGCACAACTTGTGCACGGGCTGCTGCGTCACGGGATCCCGACGCGATATCTTCATCGATCATCGCCGTGGCTTCTTTAGCGCGATGTGAGCCGACCAGCGCCTGCATATAATTCGCCCGTTCAGCAGGTGCCGATTTAAGCTGTGGTTGCGCCGCAAACAGCGCTTCGTATTCTATAGCCGAGGCTTTGAAGTTTTTTTGCGCCAATTCAACCCGCGCCAGTATTTGGACGGCCCGCTGATCCCAGCCGAGGAAGCGGTACTGTTCTTTGATGCGCCGCAACAGAGTTGCCGCGCCGGCGAAGTCTCCGCTTTTCACCAAAGCTTCAACCTGTCCCATTTCTTTTGGCTTATCCGCAGAGGCCTGACGATAGGCGCCCGTCCGGAATGTCAAATTCTGCCCTTGCACGGTCGTCAGCGTGACTGTGCCGTCAGCCGTCGATTGAATCGCAGATCCTTCGATCCGGGCGCCTGCTGAATTAATGACAAACGGAGCTGAAAATACGGGCCCCGCTGACAATAAGAGAACTGCGGATAACGCGGATTTAAACGGATTATTCATATGTCATCTTCCTCTTACGTATTAATTCGCGTTATCCGCGGTTCTGTTTTTCTGAACAAGCTGTTCGCCGGCTTTTACGCGCCATGAGCTCAGTTCCGCAGTTTTTCCAGACATTGGAAACTCTTTGACCAGCCGGTCGCTGTCGGTCAGCACGTCCTGCGGCCGGTTAAGTGCCAGATAAAGAGGCAGGCTTTCTGTCAGCGCCTGCTGAATCAGTGCGGCCTGCTCCGGCTTTGCGGTATCGGCGAGCAGTGCAACGCGCTGGAACGAGGCGAGTTTTTCCGCCGGGTCAGTCTGAACACGGCCTAACTCGAGACTGGCGCGATGCACCAGCAGATCGTCGGTTGCAAAATTCAGGATGTCGCTCAGCGCACGCACGGCTTCCGTATTCTGTCCTGCCGCCGCATAGGCGCGGCCCTGTTCCAGTTTGGCTTCAAAGTAGAATGCGGATTCCGGCCAGCGGGTAAGCAGGCTTTCCAGACTTTGGATCGACTGGGCATATTGTCCGGTTTCAAAAAAGGCCTGACCGCGAAAATAGAACACGGACTCCATATATTTGCTATCGCTCGTTTCGTTGAATCCGGCCAAAGCCGCAAGCGCAGAGTCATAGCGCTTCAATTCTAGTAAAGCCGAGCCCTGTGCCAGCCGGGCTTGCGGCGCAAACTCCGATTCCGGAAACGTCTGGAGAAAGCGATCGAACGCCTGCACAGCGGCATCCATTTCTCCGAGTTTCGCGAGACAGGTTCCTTGATAGAAAATGCTTTTCCCGAGGAATAACCTGCTCAGAGCGATCGTCTCTTCCGAAACGCCAAAGTTTTCTGCTACCGGGGTTAGTGAAGTTTCCAATGTTTGGAAGCTTTCGAGCGCTTTTTTCCAATCATTGGAATCTGTGCCGCCAGCGGCGGTAAAGCGATAGGCCTCGGCCAGTGCGAACCGGGCGCGCAGCAGCTTTTCCGGATCTGTTTCGATCTTCACAACCTGTTCAAACCGGATTGCTGCAGTTGCATAGTTTTCTTTTTCATACGCACACCATGCGAGGCGGTTGATTGCGCGCGTGGCATATGAATCGGCGGGATAATTCTGCAGGAGCCGGTTTAAACAATCTTCTTCGCCTTTGGAGTCACCCGCTTGTTTACGCAACGCCGAAAGACTGTAGAGTACTCCGGACGCGCGGGAGTGCTTTGGAAAAGAGTCGAAATAGCGGTCGTATATCCACCACGCGAGCTTATTCTGTTTCTCGTCGAGGGCGCACTTTCCGGCCGCCAGCAGTGCCTCGGCCGCGACATCCCGTTTGCCGAACCGTTCGCCGATGTAGGCGGCGATCATTTTGGTGTTGCGCGAATCATTGAGCTGTATGTAACAAAGCATCAGTTCGCGCAATGCAGTAACAGCCCCGTTACTTTCGGGATATTTATTCAGCGCATCAAAATATGCCGGAAGGGCGGCCGCATACTGTTTTTCAAAAAAATGCCGCCGCGCAACGCGGAACCGGATCTCTTCGATCTTGGCCTGATTTACGCCGAGATCAATTTTAACGGTTTTGCCGATCCCCTCGAATTCCGTGATCAGCGCTTGCGTCCGTTCTTGCGCTTCGGGGCCCCATTCGCTGTCGCCATATTTCGCGTAGACATTATAAAACTGCGTGAGCGCCGCTTCTTTTTTACCGGCATGTTCGTAGCACGTGCCTAGCAGATAGCGGGCACCTGCCAGCGGGCTGATAAGTGAAACGGGCTGTCTCTGTTTTTCTAAAGCCGTTTCGAGCTGTTTCAGCAACTCAAGCTGTGTTTCGAGCACTGCGGTTGTTTCATCCCAGTCGCCCTTGAGCTGCATCACTTTGCTCCATGTCACAACCGACTGTCCGAACCAGAGGTCCAGCCCGCCGAGCTGCACCTCTTCGCACAGCTTTTTAGCCCGGTCAAGATCGGCAGGTTTCGGGGATTCGCCGCCGGCCAGCAGATGCGCTAGTTTTGCTTTCACTGGCCGCGCGGCCTTGATCAGGCCCGGCGGTCGCTGCCATACCGGTGCAAAATCTTTTTCAGCCCGTCCGGGTTCGTTGCCGGAACCTTTCAAAACCTGTTCATAAAGTTTTACAGCGGCGGCCCGCTCATTGCGCTCTTCGAGCAGCCCGCCATAGTTGAAAGCAGCTTGAATTGTCGCGTCATCTGCGGCGGCTCCGGACGAAAAATATTTTTTGTAAGCAGACTCCGCCGTTACGGTTTTTCCTGCGCGATACGCGGTGTCGGCGAGGAAAAGCCAAAGGCTTTCTTGATTGCTGATTGCCGATTGCCGACTGTTGATTGAAGAGTTTTCTAAAACACCGATCTGCTGCACGGCCTCATCAAACTTTTTTTCGGCGATCAAAATCCGGACGCGCAGTTCGGGTGCAGCTTTTTCTGCTTCAGGGAAATCACGTACGGTTCGTGTGAGCACCGTACGCGCCAGTTTGGGGAATCCTTCTGCCGTAAGCTTTCCGGAGAATTGAAGCTCCTCCTCCATGGCGGCAGGAGCCTGAGTCAGGCCGATAAGAAAAAGCAGAAAAATGGTAAAAGAAAAACGCATGCCGGGCATGCTAACGGGACATTTATTTAAGAGCAAGAACAGTAAGTATTAAAAAGAGTTGATCGCTTTGTTTTAGTCTAAAGCTGGAACGAGGGGAGAGCCTTCTTATATGGAATAACCCTGATACGAAGTTAACTTGATAAGTATTCTTCACCACCCGCTTCGCTAGAGGGACCTCCGAGTAAGTCAGAGACCGGAGGCCAAAGGCCGAAAGAGGCTGGCCTTCGGCAGGAAGGACGGCAATGACGAAAGGAATGGCAACCTCATGCCATAAACGAAATAGATTGGAAACTCCGGAGCTCCGTTTATTCCAAAGCTTACTTCATCCTCTGCCCCCCCTCTGACTTACTCTAGCGAAGCGGGTGGTAAAAAATCTTTTCCTGATTTCAATCAATACAAATCAGATTGATCCCATGTGATTGGTAAACTCTCCCTTTTGCGTCTTCGTTTCTTAGCGGTCAAACAGAAGTTGATTGGCGGACAGGATTGATTCCACAGGCTGTTTTTATTTGGGGTGCCTTACTCCAACATTCCAGTATTCCAGTTCCCGCTCATCAAAAAAGGCCGAGCTGCTCAGGTCTCTTTTCGTACTGCGGGAATTGCATCGGCGACTGCTTAACGAGGTCAAGCAGGGCATGAATGCTGGCAGGCGGTCCAGCTTTTTCGAGGGCTTCGACGATGCGGGCGAAGAGCATCCCGCAGTAGATGCTGTCTTCTTCCGCGCGGTGGAAGGTGCTGTTTGGAAATCCCAATTTCCATGCGAGCGTACTAAGCTTGTAGTTGGGCATGCCGGAGAAAACGATACGGGCGAGCGCACAGGAATCGAGAACGACACCTTTCGGCGCGCGGGCGTGGTGCTTTTCAACGGCGGCGAGCAGAAACTTGAAATCGAACGGCGCATTATGGGCTACGAGCGGCAGGTCGCCGCAAAAATCTGCCAGCCTCGGAAGTACCGTTTCAATGCGGGGCTGGCCGGCAACCATTTCATCAGTGATGCCGTTGACGGCGAAGGCTTCGGGCGGGATGGGCCGTCCGGGATTAATCAAGGTACAGAACGTTTCAGCTGCGATGCCGTTACGGAAATGAACTGCACCGATCTCAACGATGGAGTCGGTTTTCGGCTGAAGGCCGGTAGTTTCTAAGTCGAATGCAATGAAGTCCATGCGGTCTCTTATACTCAAACAGGACGGGACTTGGCACGGCTTTATTCTCAGTATATGCTGTGAACAGAAAAGGGGGACATTATGGAAAGAAGTGTATCGCGTGTCGGGTGTCGGGTATTGAGAGGGATCGTCGTTGTGCTGGCGGGGCTGTTTTTATTGTGCGGATGCAATCAGAAAGCCGTTGCGGCTGAGCAGGCGGGCGTCTGGCAGTCGGACTATGATGCTACGCTCAAGCAGGCGGCGGCGGAAAATAAGTATGTGCTGGTGGATTTCAGCGGATCGGACTGGTGTGGCTGGTGCATCAAACTGGATAAAGAGGTTTTCTCCCAACCTGAATTCATCGAATACGCCAAAGCCAATTTGATCTGCGTGCTGTTGGATTTCCCCCGCAGCAAAGAACTGCCGAAAGCGCAGAAGGACGCCAATCAGGCGCTAGCGGAAAAGTTTAAAGTCGAAGGATTCCCGACGGTGCTGATTTTGAATCCTCAGGGAAAGATTGCCAAGCAAACCGGCTATCAGCCCGGCGGTGCGGCTAAATACGTCGAGTTCATCAAAGGCGTGATCGCCGCCGATCAGAAAAAATAGTTTCCCGTCTATCAAATGAAAAAGCCGCCCCGTTTCCGGAGCGGCTTTTTGTTTGCGTGATGAAGAATTTTATTCTTCGCCGCCACGAACCTTACCTTCAGCACGGCGCTTTTTGATCACTTCTTCAGCGATCGAGAACGGTACGGCTTCGTAATGTTCAAAGTGCATGGTGAACGAGGCGCGTCCCTGCGAGAACGAGCGGATGGTGTTCGAGAAGCCGAACATTTCGCTCAACGGAACGTATCCACGAATCAGTTTCATGCCGCCACGGCTGTCCATGGATTCAATGCGTCCGCGCCGCTGACAGATGCTGCCGGAAGCCGGGCCCATGTATTCCTCAGGCGTGGTAATTTCGATGGACATGATCGGTTCGAGCAACTGCGGGTTGCCTTTAAGGAAGAGAGCCTTGAAGCCCTGGCGTCCTGCGATCTGGAAGGCGAAGTCACTGGAGTCAACATCGTGGTATGAACCGTCCACGAGGTTAACTTTCATGTCGACTACCGGATAACCGGCGTACGGTCCGCTTTGCAGCGCCTGAATAACGCCTTTTTCAACCGACGGAATGTATTCCTGCGGAATGCGTCCGCCGACGACTTCGTTGTTGAATTCAAAGCCTTCTCCCGGACCGCGCGGTTCGAGTTCGAGCACAACGTGCGCGTACTGGCCGCGTCCGCCGGACTGCTTGGCATGCTTGTAGGCACCAGATGATGCAGAGGTTGCGGTTTCGCGGTAAGCCACTTCCGGACGTCCGGACTTGGCTTGTACGCCGAACTCGCGTTTCAGACGGTCTACAATGATTTCCAAGTGCAACTCACCCATACCGGAAATGATGGTTTCGCTGGTTTCCTGGTCGAAGGCGACGGTAAAGGTCGGATCTTCGTCGGCCAGACGGTGTAGGGCTTCGCCAAGTTTTTCGTTGTCCATTTTGCTTTCAGGCGCAACGCTGATGGAGATAACCGGGGCCGGGAACTCCATGGCTTCGAGATAGATCGGATGATCTTTGGCACACAAGGTGTCGCCGGTCTTGGTTTCGGTCAGGCCGACCACGGCCACGATGTCGCCCGCGTAGGCGGCATCAATGCCTTCCTGCTTGTTGGCGTGCATACGCAGAACACGGCCAACGCGCTGCATCCGGTCGCGCGAGCTGTTATACACGTTGGTGCCGGAAGTCAGGGTGCCGGAATAGACGCGGACATACGTCAGTTTACCCATGTGTTTATCCGACGCGATCTTGAAGGCCAGTGCAGAGAGATGATCGTCGTCTTTTGGCTGGCGGGAAATTCCTTCGCCGCCCTTTTCACAGATGATCGGCGGAATTTCGTTTGGTGCCGGAAGAATGTGAACGACACCGTCGAGTACGCGCTGAACGCCTTTGTTTTTGAACGCCGAGCCGCAATAAACCGGAACCACGGTGCGGGCGATGGTGGCTTTGCGCAGGATGCCCCAGATTTCGTCTTCGGTCAGGTCTACGCCGGCGAAATATTTTTCCATCAGGGTCTCATCCTGCTCGGCGCATTTTTCGACCAGATTGTTGCGCCATTCTTTAGCTTGATCGAGCAGGGCGGCCGGGATTTCCTCTTCGCGGAATTCTGTGCCTTTATTTTCTTCGGAGTAATAGACCGCAACCATCTTGACCAAATCGATAATACCAATGAATTCATCGGCCGCACCGATCGGGATGACTACGGGGACGGCATTGCCGCCGAGTTCTTTCTGAATGCCTTCGACCACGCCAAAGTAATCTGCGCCAACGCGATCCATTTTGTTAACGAACGCGATTTTTGGAACGCTGTATTTTTCGGACTGGTGCCAAACGGTTTCGGACTGAGGCTGAACGCCGCCGACCGCGCAGAAAAGGGCGATAGCGCCGTCGAGTACGCGCAGGGAGCGTTCCACTTCCATGGTGAAGTCCACGTGGCCGGGGGTGTCGATCAGGGAAATCATGTGATCTTTCCACATGGTGCTGGTTGCGGCGGAGGTGATTGTAATTCCGCGCTCCTGCTCTTGAATCATCCAGTCCATGACGGCAGCGCCGTCGTGCACTTCGCCGATTTTATGCGATTTGCCTGAGTAAAAAAGGATGCGCTCGCTGAAGGTTGTTTTGCCGGCGTCGATGTGCGCCATAATTCCGATATTACGGACTTTAGATAATTGTACTGCTCTGGCCATGGTTCTGTCCTTGTTTGGGTTCGGGTCTACTCCTTAATATAAAAGAGCCGCGCAATATGCCGTTTCGCCATTCTACCTTCAAGTGCAAAACCGTTAAAAATGCGTAAGGCCTAATGAGTAATGCGTAATCAGGTGGACTTCTTTGTTACGGAATATGCGTTACTCATTCCGGCGTTCTACTGCACTGCTTTTTTAAGCCGCCGAACGGTAACCGTTTTTTCATAAAGTGCTTTGCCCACGATGGCCCCTGTGAGGTTGGCACAGTTAAGCGCGGCCAGCCGCTGCATGTCCTCAACACCGGAAACTCCGCCGGAAGCCACCACGTTGCAGGAAACGGACGAACAGATTTTACCCATTTCAAAGGCGTTTACACCGTCGAGCATCCCGTCCCGGGCTGTATCGGTGTAAATAATGGTGCCGACACCTGCCTCATCCACCTTTTTGGCCAAATCGACTGCTTCGATATCGGTCGTTTCCACCCAGCCCTTGGTTTGCACCTTGCCGCCGCGGGCATCAATGCCGACCGCAATCCGCTCGCCGCCGAATTTTTTGACCAGACGTGCCAGTTCTTCCGGATGCTCGCAGGCGCGGGTTCCAAGGATGACGCGAACGGCGCCTGTGGCCAGCAGCGTTTCAATATCCTCATCCGTACGAATTCCGCCGCCGATTTCGACCGGAATCTTGATGGCGGAACAGATTTCGCGCAGGGCTTCCGTATGAACCGGGCGTCCGGCGAACGCTCCGTCGAGATCCACCACATGCAGAAACTCGCCTCCGGCCCGTATCCAGTGTTTAGCCATGTCGACCGGAGAATCGGAATAAACCGTTTCTTCGTTTGCCAAGCCCTGTCGCAACCGTACGCACCTGCCGTTTTTCAAATCAATTGCTGGAATAATTGTAATCATCGAGGGGAAGAGTACGCATAAAAACAGCATATTACACGAAAAAAGATGGCATGTGATGGTGAGAATAAAATCGGTTTTATTGATGATTAATTCATTTTACAGTCCAGCCTGCTCGCTTCCCAATCGGTTTGGATGGCGGGACTGGATTGTAGTGATGGCAGCGGTCCGGGGTCCATCAAGGAGGACCTGAATCAGCGTTACGAAACCATTGCAAAATAACAGTTTCCTTTTTTTTGCGGTTGTGGCATCTTCCCGTCTGCAATTCATCCAAAGGGATGATGCATCGGTTCGAGACCTTGTGTCATGGGTCGGGAATTGGTTATGAAACAGAGTATAGTATGACACATGGAGAAAGAACAGATGGACATCTACGTAGGAAATCTGCCGTATACGGCAACAGACCCTGACCTGCAGGAACTCTTTGAGCAGCATGGTAAGGTCTCATCGGCCCGCGTCATTCTCGACCGCATGTCGGGACGCTCAAAAGGCTTCGGCTTCGTCGAAATGCCTGATAAGGCTGAAGGACAAGCTGCAATCGACGCTTTGAATGGCTCCGATTTCATGAGTCGCGCAATCCGAGTTAACGAATCACAGCCAAAACCGGCTGGCGAACGTCGTAGCGGTGGTGGCGGTGGCGGTTTCGGCGGCGGACGCGGTGGCGACCGTGGCGGCGACCGTGGCGGCGACCGTCGTGAATCACGCTGGTAATCAGCGGCGATTCATATCGTTAAAACAGCGCACTTTCGGGTGCGCTGTTTTTTTTATTTTCCCGGATAGCGAACCAGCCATTCGGCCAGCCGGCTGAGAGCCGGAATCATAAAACGAAACGGAGAATAGAATATCCGCAGGCGCACCAGAGCTACTACCATATTCACCGATGACCGTCCGATTTCAATTTTAGAGCCGGCGACATCATGCCAGACCGTCGGGATTTCGCGGATAGAGGCGCCAATTCGCCGGGTTTGGAACAGCATATCCACGTCAAACGCCCAGCTGGTCACCCCGAGATGTTTTAATATGAGCAGAATCACTTCCCGCCGGAAGAGTTTGGCTCCACACTGGGTATCGGTCAGTTTCAATCCGAACAGGATCCGTACGATTCCATTAAAACAACGTGAGGCCACCCGCCGTGAAAGCGGCTGTTTTGGACTTACTTCGGACAGTTTAAGCCAGCGCGAAGCAATAATGCACCCGTCGAGGCTTATCTTGTGGACTAAATCGTCGAAGGCTTCCGGCGGCGTTGCACCATCCGCATCTACAAATCCTACCAGATCACCCGCTGCACTTCGCGCCCCGAGCATTACGGCGCCGCCCTTGCCGATCTGCTTCAATTCTTCGATCACCTTGATTTGCGGATATCGTTCACCGATATCTCGCGCCACTTCCGAGGTCCTGTCACTACAAAAATTCGGAACGACGATCAGTTCGACCTCATTGCCGTACTTTTCGGAGAAGTATTTGGCATAAGCTTCAAGCATCGGCGGCAGCCGGTGTTCTTCGTTATGTGCCGGAATGACGATAGAGAGTTTCACAATGGAAGTTTCGTATCGCGGGGTATGAGGGTTGCCTTTTGTTCGAACAGTTCGAGCGTGGTATGCGCCTGTCCAAAATATGGAATTTCACCGGTTTTTTTATAACCAGCTTCTAAAAGAGCCCGTAGGGTTTTCCAGTCTTCGCAGGGAATCTCCGTAATTTCCGGAGAGCGAATGGTTAATCCATAACCGCTAAAGGCCGCAACCGGTGCGCGGGCCTTTTCCAGTATCGCCGCAAGTAGCTCTCTGTTAAGCAGGTTCAGCTTTTCCGCCTGTTCGCGCGGCATATCCGGATAGTAGCAGAACGGGCCCATTTCCATGCCGTGCGGCACGCGGGCACCGGCTTCGATCGCCAGATAGGTGTCTTGCGTCAAAAGAAGGCCGTCTTTGCCGAGATTTTTTCGAATTTCAGAACCGGCCTTTTGTAAAACCGCTAAATCCGGGCTTTCTTTAAACTTCCACCAGATGCGGTCCCGGCCGCGGAGCATCCAGTCCTGATTCACCGGTGAAGAAAATGATGCGGCAGTGCAGATTAACAGCAGAAGCAGGGTGACGCGGAGCAGGTGTTTTTCTGGGCAGCGAGGAACCAGTGTTGCGGCGAGCGCGGCAACCAGTACCGGATAGACAATTACCTGATAATCGTCATACGGGAAGGGGGCTGAAAAATGTACCAGGGTAATCAGCGACCCGGAAAGCCAGAGTAATGAAATAAAGCTGATGGAGAAAGGTGTCCGTTCTTCATTGGCCTGTCGAAGCAGTTCCATCAGTCGCGGGCGGCTGTCGAGGGCCATTTCTTCGAAGCCATACTCGCGGACCTGCCGGTGATATCGCCGGAGGAAAAACGCCATGAGAACACAGGCCGTAAAAACAAAATAAGCCTGAATAAAGCGGGAGATAAACCCGGCCTTTAAAGCCGCCAGTTGCATCAAACTTCCGGGAGCCCGTCCTGCGTGATAACCGAACAGTGCAAATTGCGTATTTTCCGGAGCGAGCAGAAAAAAGGAGCCCAACCCGATTAGCAGAATCAGGCCTCCGCCGAGTCCAAAGGCGATCCATGAGAGCGAAGAAACCTTGTTGCGGTTCCAGAGCAGCCAGAGACCTGCCAGAGGCAGTACAACTCCTGCCGAGATGCGCGTACAGGCCGCCAGCGCCAGTAAAAATCCGCCCCAGAAGGCGGCGGTTGCCCCGCGGCGGCTGTTGGTGTAGCTGAGTGCAACGAACCCGGCGGTCAGAAAAAACGCGCACAGCGCATAGGTTTTTACAATCACTGTAAAATAACTCTGGTAAACATTCACGCCCGTTAAAATGAAGGCGCACAGAGCGGCCGCTTTCCAATGTTTGGAGACAGAACGTGCGGCGAGCCAGGCGGCGCAACCGGTTGCGGCCAGACCGAATAATGCAGTGATCAGACGTCCACCTTCGACCCCCAGTTTTTCAATCAGAGGAAAGAATGTCCCGTAGATATAAGGGAGTACCGGCCCCTGCGTGAACATAAAATCACGATAGAGCACCCGGCCTTCGGAAATCTGCTTCACGGCGTAGAGATACCAGCCTTCATCCTGATTTAAATTGCCCAGAAAAAGATTGGATGTTCCCAGTGCTATACTCAGGCCAATCGCTATAACAGTAATAGAAACCCATGTTGCTCGCTTCATAGTATGGCGCATAGTGCCTTGTCTTCATTGGTTTTCCGAATCTTTTTTACCATCTTTAGTGATTTTTCGGTGGTTGGCTCCGGCTTTTTCAAGGACTGCGAGATACGCGCTGCACGCGGTGCATAGAGGATTGCATTTAAACCGGTTTCTCCGGCATGATCGAACATCTTGAATCCTGGACATTGATTGGAAGTCTTAAGCATGAGTACCAAAATTATAGCACTCGCAAATCAAAAAGGCGGCGTTGGTAAAACAACTACAGCGGTTAATTTAGCCGCCAGTCTGGCGGAACGCCGTAAAAACGTACTGTTAGTCGACCTTGATCCGCAGGCTAACGCGACGAGCAGTTGCGGACTTGAAAAGGAAGACGGTGCGAGCATTTATTCCGCTCTGCTCGGTGAAGTGGATGCCCGTACGCTGATTAAACCTACGGCGACTAAGCGATTACACGTGATTCCTTCAGAACTCGACCTCGCCGGGTGCGAGGTGGCCATCGCCCGGATGGATAATTATCTGCATGGTCTCAAAACGGCACTGCGCCCGGTTGTAGAACAGGACGAGTATGACTTTATCCTGCTCGACTGTCCGCCGTCGCTCGGCATTCTTTTTATGAACGCGCTCTACACGGCCGACTCAATCGTCATTCCGATTCAGGCGGAATATCTGGCGCTCGAAGGGCTGAGCGTCATGTTGCGCATCATTGAGCAGGTGCGTGTTGCGGGTAATCCAAACCTGCAAATTGAAGGAATTGTACTGACGATGTACGATCCGCGCACCAATCTGGCTCAGCAAGTGGCCGCGGAGGTCCACAAACATTTTGGCGACCGGCTGTTTAAAACGTTTATTCCGCGCAACATACGGCTCAGTGAAGCGCCCAGTCACGGCCAGCCGATCACCGAATATGATTCCGCATCCAAAGGCGCCAACGCGTACCGGCTGCTGGCGCGGGAGCTCCTCGGGCGGCAAAGCGCGGGCGGCGCGTCGGCGCTGGAGGCGCCCGCCGAACACTTTGAGCAACCTGCTGTAGAAAATAACTTGGCAGACACACCCGAAGACACTACCGTGTGAAACCTTTTTCAGCGGAGGGGTGTCAGAGTGGTTTAATGAGCACGCTTGGAAAGCGTGTGTACCCCTTAAAGGTACCGGGGGTTCGAATCCCCCCCCCTCCGCCAACTTTAAAAACACCGATCCTAACCGGTTGGTGTTTTTTTTCGCTGGGCTTCCCACCATTCGAGTTCCGTCGTATGGCGTCCGGCGGTACGGGCGGAGAATTTGAAGTAGAGGAAGGCGTCGAGAAAACTGCGGTGACGCAGCATCCGTTTGGCATTTTGGGGTGTTGTTTTTAAAAATCGAGGCTGCCCCATCATGATCTCGGCAATGTGGTGGGTGACGGCCTTTGGAATGCGGATGCGGTCAAGCTGACGGATGTGGCGATGCGTTGCTTCCTGCAAGGCTTCGGCGTGCGCCAGCCCTTCGCTGTTCGCGATTTGCGCGGCAACCCATTCGTGATATTCACCGAAGATGAGCGCAAAGAGCAGTGCGGGATCAATGTTGAATCCGGCAGCGCGCCAGCGGTCGATCTGTGCAAAGCTTTTGTTAAGCCAGTGGGTTTTACCCTCGCCGTCGGGGGCTTTCAGCCAGGCGCCGAGTTCGGGGAAGAGGTGTTCGAAGACGTTCAGTTCACAACAGAGGGTAAAGACCCGTTCCGCTTTTCCACAACTGAGCAGTTTTTGAATTTCTTCATACAGGCGCGAAGAAGAGGTTCCTTCCAGTTTCTCTGCATGACGGCAGATGGCGGCGCGGGCCACAGGTTCGATTTCAAAACCGAGGGCGGCTGAAAAGCGGATGGCACGAAGGATACGTACCGGATCTTCGGTGAATCTCTGCTCTGGGTCACCGATGACTCGAAGAATGCGGTCGGCGAGATCGCGACGTCCGTTGACATAGTCGATGATGGAAAAGTCGCTGATGTTATAGAACAGGGCGTTGACGGTGAAATCGCGGCGCAGGGCATCCTCCTCCGGGGTTCCGAAGAGATTGTCGCGCAAAACGAGGCCGTCTTTGGCCAGAAAGGTATTATTGTCACTGGGGACATCGTCGTCGGGCGGAGCAGGGGCCCGGAACGTAGACACCTCGATGGTTTCATCGTGGAAGTAAACGTGCGCCAACCGGAACCGCCGTCCGATGAGCCGGCAATTCCTGAAAACCCGGCGCACTTCCTCCGGGGTGGCATTGGTGGCAACGTCGAAATCTTTCGGGGTTCGTCCGAGCAGCAGATCGCGCACGCCGCCGCCGGCAAGGTAGGCGAGGTAGCCGGCATCTTTGAGACCGTAGAGGACTTTAAGTGCAGAGGCGCTGATTTGCTTTCGGCTGATTGAATGATCGGGGCGGGCTGTAATTTGAGGTTCCATACAGAAAAATCCTAACGGCAGGGCGACTGATCTTCCGGAGAAACCCGATTGATGGAAACCCTGAACAGCGGAGAGCGGGCGGAAATGTTATCGGGTGGTTCGGCTGTCGTCATAGCGGGCGTAAAGGTACAAGCGGGGAAGCGCAGACAAAAGGCTTTTTTCTTCTGAAAAGGGGTAATTTTTTGATTGGGCTCAGATGGGCTCGCCCACCTGCTCCTGAATCCAGCGAAGAATAACGCTAACAACATAGGAAATTTCTTTTTCCGTGAGTTCAATGCCTGTTTTGATGCCGTGGAATTTCTCAAGCCTGATTCGATCGCTGGTGCCGGTGGCATGCTGGGCGATAAAGACAGGGTGTCCCTTGAGCGGAGTCTGGCGGCCATCGTTCTTCGGGTCGGCCGGTGCCAGCCGCTTTTTAACAAAGTCGGTAGCATGAAGTTTAAGAATCTCAATGCCGCGCGACAGGACGTACTCCTTTTCCGGTTCACCCATAGCGGGCGAGACGATCTGTTTTGAGCGGGAAAGTTTGGACTTGAGTACTTTCCACTGTTTGTCATCTATGTTCTGCACGTCATCCACCACTTCTTTCTTGTAAAATCAGCTCCAGCACAGGCCAAAGCATAAGCCGCTGGAGCCTGACTGGCAAGGGGAGAAAGAATTTCATTTTTGAAACCGTTGACTTTGCAAAAACTTCCTGTTTAATACGCGCTCTGTTTTGAGAATACGCGCTCGTGGTGAAATTGGTAGACACGCAAGATTCAGGTTCTTGTGCCGAGAGGTGTGGAGGTTCGAGTCCTCTCGAGCGCACCAGTAATAAAAAAAAGCGTTTCCGTAAGGAAACGCTTTTTTTTTATCTCAAAGGCCTTTGCGTTATTTAACGGCGTCAGGTGTTTTTGCCGCATCAAAGTCAGGCTTTTTGAATTCGATATTGGCTTTGGTTTTAAGTTCTTCGATATAAGCCAGTAAAGCATCCTGCTTTTTCTTTCCGGTCAGGTAATCCTGAAGCTGATCTTTTACGTCGGCCAGCGAACGAACTCCCGCCTGTTTGTGGTCGGTTGTCTTGATGAGGTGATAGCCGAATTGAGTTTCAACGACATCGCCGACTTTACCGACTTCCTGAGAAAAGGCGGCTGTTTCGAACTCCGGAACCATTTGTCCGCGAGCAAAATTGCCGAGAGATCCGCCTTGTTTTTTGCTGGGGCAGTCTGATTTTTCTGCGGCAATGGCTTCGAAATCGCCGCCGGCAAGAATGTCAGCACGGATTTTTTCGAGATCTTGTTTCTTCTGAGCTTTGGTTGCATCTGTGTCTTCGGGGGTGAAGGCGAACAAAATATGGCTGGCGGCCACGGTTTCAGAAACCTTGAATGCGTCGGCGTTTTCCTGATAGAAGGTGTCAATTTCAGCGGCGCTGGCGGCTTCAATCGAGGCTGTTTTTTCATCGACCAGTTTGCGGACTACCATTTGCTTGCGCAGATCTTCTTTCCATTCGCTGTATTCGATTTTGTTTTCAGCTAGCGCGTCTTGAAGCGTTTTGCCTTCCGGCGCGTTGGATTCGATCAGCTTAATTTCTTTAGCCAGTTCTTCATCATTAACGGCCAGACTGGATTTTGCAGCCGCTTTGGTGAGAAGGATGTTGGCAACCAGAGTGTCGGTTACGTTTTGGTAAATCTGGCCGTACATTTGGGACAGCTGTTGAGGAGGAACCCGTTTGCTCATTTGCATCAGGTTCATTTGAACACCTTGCATAATTTCGCCGTGGGTGATTTTTTCACCTTCAACCGTTGCGACCACATCGTCGGCGGAAAGAGCCAGCGGATTGGGCTGCAGCGGCTGTTCGAACAGGTCCGGAGACTGCGGCGGGGTCAGATCCACGGTTTCAACAGCCGGGGCTTTTTCCTCTGTTTTCTCCGGGACAGCTTCCGGTTGTTCTTTTGAGCAGGCAGTGAAAAGTGTTAATGCAACAGCAACGGCGAAAAGACTGGCGGCGTTTGTTTTCTTGACGATCGTAGTCATGTTCAGAATTCTCCTTGTCTAGTTGTTAATCCCCGATACCGCGCACCCTATGATGGGCGGCAAGGGCGGAATATTTATATTTAAAGTGATTTATGTCAATTCATTCGCCGTTAAATTACAGTTGAGAAACCACATTATGGAAACCGTAAAAGGAGTGTTTAAATGTCATCGATGTGGGGCCTGCTGCCGATGGACGGGGCATGTTCTGCTGACAGAAGGCGACATCGGCCGGCTGGCTCTTCACGCGGGGATCACGGAGGAGCAGTTCATTGAGCGGTATACGGTACTGGCCGCCAATCGCAGTCAGTTGAGTTTAGCCGACGGGCCGGACGGCGGTTGCGTGCTGCTCAAGGACGGTTTTTGCACGCTTTATGAAGCCCGCCCGGCCCAGTGCCGTGATTTCCCGCACGGGTGGCGTGTGGCCGAAGGCTGTCCCTCGCTTGCGGCGCTGAGTAAAACCGGTGCAGTTTAAGCGTTGAATACGCCCCCTGTTTTCAAGATAATCACCGACCTGAACTTATTGAAAGGAGACCCATCGCATGTCAGTAATCGAAGCCAATGATATTTTGAACATTCTGCCGCATCGCTATCCCTTTATGCTGGTTGATCGTATTCTTGAGATCGAAATCGGCAAAAAGATCGTAGGCATAAAGAACCTGACCTTTAACGAACCGTTTTTTCAGGGACATTTCCCGGGGCGGCCCGTGATGCCGGGCGTTCTGCAGATGGAAGCGATGGCCCAGGTTGCAGGCATTCTTCTCAACAAGATGTTCGGCGGTGAAGGAAAGATATCCTATTTCGCGGCGATTGATAACGCCCGCTTCCGTCGGCCAGTTGTGCCGGGCGACCAGCTCCGCATGGAAATTGAGATCATCAACGCGAAGCCGCGGCTTTCCAAGGTGAACGCCAAGGCCTTTGTTGACGGCAAGCTGGTTTCTGAAGCCGATCTGATGTTCAGCTCCGCAGGGTGATCATACTATGAGCAATATTCATCCCACAGCCATTGTCGGTGAAGGTGCCGTGCTCGGGGCGGACGTCAAACTGGGTCCGTACAGCGTGGTCGGTTCTCACACCAAAATCGGTGACGGCACGGAGCTCATGGCGCATGCCGTTGTCGATGGATACACCACGGTTGGCGCCGGGTGTGTCATCCATCCGTTTGCCCGTATCGGCGGACCCACGCAGGATTTGAAATATAACGGCGGCAAGCCCGGCGTTATCGTTGGCGATAAAACCGTTATTCGGGAATGCGTCACGATTAATGCCGGAACACACGACGGTGAAATGACCGAAGTCGGTTCCGGATGTCTGCTGATGGCCTACAGCCACGTCGCACATGCGTGCAAAGTCGGCAACGGTGTCATTATTGCTAACGGCACACAGCTCGCTGGCGATGTTATCATCGAAGATTTTGCCATTATTGAAGGGTTGTGCGGGGTCGTCCAGTTCCGGCGCATCGGGAAAATGGCCTTTCTGGGCGGCTATACCAAGGCCACCAAAGACGTGCCGCCCTTTATGATTGCGGACGGACTCGACGTCGAAATCCGCGGCTTTAACAAAATAGGGATGGAGCGTCGCGGGGTTTCTGAAGAGTCGCGTGCGGCCATTAAAGAAGCCTACCGCATCCTGTATCGGCAGAAACTGCCCATTGCCGAAGCGCTTGAGCAAATGGAAAAGGAACTGCCTTCCACGGCGGAGATGCAGCACCTGATTCAATTCATTCGTGACTCTAAAGTTGGCATTGTGCGTTGAGCGGAGATTCGTATGCAAAGCAGCCAGCTCGCCATTTTATTGCAGCAGACCGGGCTTCTTACGCCTGAGCAGGTGGAAGAGATCATTCAGGCTGTTGCAGAAACCGGGGCCGGCTTCATCGAAACGGTGGTTGAAAAAACGGGCGTCAAGGAAGAGCTGTTCCTTGAAAAACTGGCCGGAGTCATGACGTTGCCTTTTATGCGCCTCGCAAAGGCAGAAATTGCTCCCGAGCTGCTTGCCAAAGTTCCTCCGAAGGCGGTGTTCCAGTACAACATCATGCCGGTTTCCCTGGAAAACGGGGTTTTGCGTATCGCTACCGCCAATCCGCTTCAGCCCGGTCTTATTGACGCTATGCGGCTTGTCACCGGCGGACGCATCAAACTGGCCCTCAGCCCTGCGGCGGATATCGAATCGGCCGCCAAACGACTTTACGGTGTCGGTGCTGAAACCCTTGACCGGATGATGCAGGACGATGACCGCATCAATCTCGATGAAGAAGGTCTTTTCAAACAGGATTTAAGCGACCTGGATCAGGAAGCCTCCGTCGTCAAATTCGTTAACCAGATCATCTGGGAAGCGCATCAGAACCGCGCCACCGATATTCACATTGAACCGATGGAAGTCGATTTGCGGATTCGCTACCGTATCGACGGCGTTTTAATTCAGACGCCCGTTCCGGCTACGCTCAAACGGTTCCAGTCTTCCATCATCTCGCGCATCAAAGTTATGGCCAATATGGACATTGCCGAAAAACGGCTTCCGCAGGACGGACGCATCAGTCTGCGTATTCAGGGTGAAGAAATCGACGTTCGTGTATCCACCATGCCGACGGTTTACGGCGAAAGCGTCAGCCTTCGTCTGCTTTTGCGCGGGAGCGGCATGATCGGCATGGACCGTCTCGGGCTGAGCCCGGAAGACGAAAAAATTCTTAAACGAATGATCACCCGTCCGCACGGCATTCTGCTTTGTACCGGCCCCACCGGCTCCGGGAAATCCACGTCGCTTTACGCCTGGCTGCACACCATCAACTCGGTCGACATCCGCATCATGTCGGCGGAAGATCCGATTGAATATGAAATGGCCGGGGTCAATCAGGTACAGATGAAGCCGGAAATCGGCCTCACCTTCGCTCACGCCCTGCGGACCTTCCTGCGTCAGGACCCCGACGTGATCATGGTCGGGGAAATCCGCGACCGCGAAACGGCCGAAATTGCCATTCGCGCCGCACTGACGGGACACCTTGTTTTCAGCACACTTCACACTAACGACTCCGCCGCCAGTATCAACCGGTTGCTCGATATGGGTATTGAACCGTTCTTGGTGGCATCCGCCGTTGAAGGAATTGTGGCCCAGCGGCTTATCCGCCGCCTTTGCCCGTCCTGCCGCAAACCGGTTGAAATGGATGAATCCAAAAAAGAACTGCTTCGCAAAGAAGGCTTTCCGGTCGAAGAACTGGCGACCCACACGGTTTACGAGCCGGTCGGATGCGACATCTGCCGCGGATCAGGATTCAAAGGCCGCACCGGCATTTACGAAATTTTAACGGTGGACGACCACATCCGCCCGCTCATCATTGATCGTTCTGCCTCCAGCGAAATCAAACGCGAAGCCATGCGGCACGGACTTCACACCCTGCGCGATGACGGATGGCGCAAAGTGCTGGATGGCGTAACCACAGTCGAAGAAATCCTCCGCGTCAGCGAAGAAGACGAAGAATAAGCTGAATTTTCGCGCGACGGCAGACCGTAACGCAGTTCGGTACGTATCTCAACCGTTTCCGGGTCGGCGAATATTTTTTGAATATCTTGTGACGAAGTTACAGGTTGAAGTGTATCAAGGTACAGAAATGGCCATTGAGGAACGAACAGATCCCGAGCTGGTGCAGGCCTGCTTAGCTGGTGGAGTTTCCGCGTATGCGGAACTGGTTCGACGTCATCAGAACTCGGTGTTCGGGCTTGCCGTCAGCATGACGCGCAACCGGGAGGATGCGGAAGATATGGCACAAGAAGCTTTCATCCGGGCGTACAGCAAGCTGGATCAGTACAATCCTGATTTTGCCTTCCGTTCCTGGATTTTGCAGATCTGTTCAAATCGAACCAAGAATCTGTTCCGGGCGAGGATGAATCGCCGCAATGTGGAGGAGAAGCATTTGAATGAAATAGCGGTGGTTGAAGACGCCGTGATGCCGGATTTTCAGGAAGTCGAAGATGCGCTGGGGACGTTGCCCCCGAAGCTGGGAGCCCCCTTACGGTTAAAGTATATGGAGAATTTGTCGTACGAGGAGATCTCGGCTGTGCTTGGAATTGGCGTGAGTGCGGCAAAGATGCGGGTGATGCGGGCGCGGAAGCAACTGCAGGAGGTTTTGACATGATGAATGAGGATGCAAAATTAATTGAGCGGCTGAAACAGCATCGCACCCCCGCTCCGGACGGATTCACCGACCGGGTGATGGAGTCTCTTCCCGTATGGGAAAAAGCGCCTCACCGTAAACGCTTTTCGGCATACGTCCGGTGGATTATACCGGCCCTGACGAGCTCGCTCGCAACGATTCTGGTTTTGTTCAGTTTCGGGTTGCTTCATCGGTCGACCGTGTCCGATCAGATCGCTTTTCGTTTCGAGTTGCATGCGCCGGAGGCCCATCGCGTGGAACTGCTGGGGACATTCAATGACTGGCAGGCGGGCGACATTGTACTTACAGGACCCGATGCATCCGGTCACTGGACGGCTAACGTGGAACTGCCCGCCGGCCGGTATGAATATATTTTTCTGGTGGATGGCGAGCGCTGGTTGGCCGATCCAAAGGCGGAAACACATCGTCCCGATGGATTTGGTCGGGAAAATACGGTGATTACGGTCTATGAGGATGGAAATGTATAGAATGGTTCTAATGAGTCTGTTGATCTGCAGCGCCCCGTGGACGAGTCTGGCGGAGTCTTTTTCCGCGGACTGGAAAGCACTGCGCGAACAAACTGTCACGTTTGGCATACCGGTGGATCAAGTGGACCAAGCGCTGGGCCGATGTCAACGGAACGGGATGTCAGTGGCAGACACAGAGGCCTTGCTTCGACCGGTTCATACTGCATATGAAGAGTCGTTATCGGCAGGCTATGTGTTTTTGAAAATTGAAGAAGGATTGGCTAAACAGGTGGATGCAAAACGGGTGACTGCCGCCGCCGAATCCCGGCTGGCCTATCTTCGTCAGGCAAAACAGCTGGTCGCGGGCGATGGTCAACAGCACGGCGGAGGATATCAGCATCTCACGCTGCGGGCTTGCATGGCGCTGGAAAGCGGCCTGCCGGCAGAGGTGCTTCAAAATATTCTCAGCCGTCCCGGCAGATTGCGCTACGGCCGAATGGTTCATGTGGTCGATGCCGGCGAAACCCTTTATCTGGCGGGGCTGACCCCTTCAAATATCCAACAGATCATGAACGACTGCCTGGATCGTGACCTCAGCGGACCCGAAATTCTGCGCGTGATCGATAGGGTTTTGCAGGGCCACCGTGAGGGGAAAAGTTTTGAATCGATCTATGCGACTTTGTGGATCCCGATAAATTAAATTTTATCCGAATGTGACGATTTTTCCGGGGGGCGTGTACATCTTGCAGATACACGGGAAACTCAACCAGAAGGAGAGTGGGCAATGAAGGTGAAATATATTGCAGTCTTAATCGCAGGCATCGCGCTGGCAACCCCGATGGCCGAAGCAAAAGGCGGGGGCAACGGCACGTGCAACGGAACCGGTGGCGGCGGGGATCAGGTAAAAACCCAAACAAAAACCCAAACAAAAGCACGGAAACAGGAACAGAAGAAGGATTGTGATCAGGCTTGCGATCAAGCGGGCATCACCACAACCACCGAATCCGCAAGCGAAACAGCAGCTGAATAACACGATGTAATAAAAGCCAAAGGGAACCCGTTCCTGAGGCGGGTTTGAAAGAGGGGAGCTTGCTTCCCTCTTTTTTTCGTCACCATGTGACCTTTACTGCCGTCCCGGTGTACATCCTATGAAACGTGAGCCATAAACCAAAAGGAGCCCATTGTGAGAAAGAATAAATTAATCGTCCTGCTAATCGTTGGAGTTGTCAGCGGATTGACACTGGAATCTGCTCAGGCTGCCAAAAAGCGCTCAGGAAGCAAACCGGCTTCCGCTCCGGTCGTGGCGCTGACTGAATCCGAAGCACACGACCTGCTGTTTATGCGCGAAGAGGAAAAACTGGCGCGCGATGTGTACATCACCCTGTATGCCGAGTGGGGCGTGCGTGTGTTCAACAACATCTCAAAGTCGGAACAACAGCACATGGATGCTATTCTGGGCCTGCTGAATCAATACGGACAGGCCGATCCGGCGATTGAGTCCGGCCGGTTTTCCGACGCGAAACTTCAGGAACTGTTCGATGCACTGACAGCCAAAGGCCTGCAATCCAAACTGAATGCACTGATGGTTGGAGCACTGATCGAAGAAGTGGATATGGAAGACCTTGCTCAGGCCATGTTGCGAACTGATAAAAGCGACATCATCTCTGCGTACATTAATCTGATGAAGGGATCTGAAAATCACCTGAAGGCTTTCGCAAAAAATATCGAAGCCATCACCGGAGAACCCTATGCAGCACAATGGATATCTCAGCAGGATGTCGATGCAATTCTCGGACGCTGAACCTGCGGAGGAAATATGAACAAACCAATTCGTTTTTTAATCGCTGCAACGTTTGTGCTGACTGTTTCAGTCTGTAAGACTGTTGCGGAGGAATATCTCAAAGGGCGAGATATCGTTGCAAAAGGAACGGTTCGAGTTCTGTCCGGAAAACTGCAAGCGGACGGTTCCGAATGGCACCTGATGACCGAAGAGGGTGGTTATGCATTGCACCTGGGTCCAAAGGAATATCGTGAGTCAAAAAGCTTCATAATGACGGATGGCGAAACAGCTGAGATCCGGGGTTTTGTTTTTGAAAAACATGTTTCTCCGATCTTGATAAAAACAGCAGCTGCGACCGTTGAGTTGCGGACCGGAGAGGGCACAGCCGTCTGGGGTAAGACCGGCGTTGGATCGCAACGCTTTAAAAAAGAGGAGAAATAAGACCGTGAAAATCATTCTGACGACACTACTAACCCTGAGCACACTTGCGCTTCCGATGTCCGCTCCCGCCTGCAAAATCCTCCTGCAAGAGCAGGAAGAAATCCCTGCCGTTCATGCAGAAACCATTCTGGTTTTGCAATATCATAAAACGCATCGCAATTGCGCCTTGCCGCTCAGCACCATTAAGGTGACTCCGGACGGTATGACTATTCTGAGTGCAACCGCATGGGATGAAATCAGCGCTGGAACATTCCAGCGCAAATTTAAAGTAAGAATCGAGTCGTCCGACTGCTCGCTGAAAATCAGCCGCCCGTGTCCGAAGGGCGGACTGAATGAAAAAATCGTTGTTCAGGTGCGCCGTGAGGAGCCTTCAGGCGGATGAGCCCTGAAAAATCCATCCCGCTACTTACGGTCGTTTCCACGCTGTTGATTATCATCCTGTTGCCCGTCGGCACAGCCGGTCTGCGGGCAGATGATCCATTTGTCGCATGGGATAATGAATACGCCCAAACGGCGCTCGATGCCGTTCGCCCTGCAGGCCCGGAATCTTGCGAAAACCCCTTATCACGGGGCTGGAAATACGGCTCGATCGGCTTGATGATTCTGTTTACTCTGACCGGTGCCATCGCTGTTCGCGTTCCCCGCCTGCTTTACCTGCGCCCTGCCGTGTTACTGCTTACGCTCACCATCGCCGGCTTCTTCATGGGCGGGTGTCCCTGCCCCATCAAAGGCATTCAGAGCCCTTTTGCCTGGCTGGGGGGCTCAGCGGAAATTCACTGGCTGCCGCTGGGCGGATTCCTGATCATTCTATTCTCAACGTATACGCTGGGACCGACTTTTTGCGGATGGGGCTGTCCGCTGGGAGCGTTACAGGAGTTTCTTTTTCTCAAACGAAACGCCGCACCTCCGTCAGCTCAGGTGCGTCGAACCATGCTTTGGATCCGCAGGGCCTCAGTACTGCTACTTTTTCTCTGGCTGCTCATCACGGGGACGATTTTCTGGGAAGACGTGGATCCCTTTAAAGCGATCTTCACATTTCAGGTCTTCAATGTAACAACGTGGGTGCTTATAGGGGTATTATTGATTTCAAGCGTATATTTATTTCGCCCCTTTTGCAGGCTGTTCTGCCCGGTGGGCCTGCTGAACGGTTTGGTTGCGCGGATTCCCGGAGCATCAGGCCCGCGGGTTAAAATTGCATGCACGGCCTGTTTACGATGTACCAATGTTTGTAGAACAGGCGCTCTGGCCGACCCGGGCCATATCAACAGGGAGCTCTGTATCGGGTGCGGCGCCTGCTTCTCGTGCTGCGGAAAGAAGGCTTTGATGTGGGGGAAAAGCAATCCGGCGCAGCAAAGCCGAAACTAGAGAATTTAACGATTGAAAAACCGTAAAGATGGTTTAATGTCTCCGTATGAG
>CAYNOR010000018.1:0-41169 GCA_964398915.1 uncultured Verrucomicrobiota bacterium | reverse complement strand
TCATACGGAGACATTAAACCATCTTTACGGTTTTTCAATCGTTAAATGCTCTAACCCGATCCGATCTCGAACAGATCGAAGAATGGATTAAAACCTGTCCTTGCCGAATTCTTGGTTTTAAGACCGTAGAAGAACTGTTCATTCAGGAGATGGCGGCGTGAAATGCTTCGTAACCGAAAAAATGCGGAATTTAAACTTACAATCTACCGGCACCAATCTGTGATTTTTGGGGCACACTTTCGCATGCGTTTGGGACAGGGAGGCGTGCAGGTGACCCGACCTTGATGGCTTCTTCGAAGAGCGCGTGTGCGGGGTCCTTGATGAGGATTGCGGTTTGCAGGAACGAGCAGTCGCGGGAGATGATCCCTTCGTAGTCCGTCGGGGTGCCGTCCCATTTCAGGATCGAGTAGCACTGGCCGGGCACGTTGACGACGCCCATGTAGAAGCCGCTGCCGTTGGGGAGGATTCCCTCGTGCTGGCGCCGGAAAAGTTCCCGCCGGATGATGCCGGCCTTGTCGTTCATCCCGGCGCTGGAGAAGGCCATGACCGCCGCCACCGCATCCTGCGGGAAGATGCCGCCGTTGCAGTAATAGGGAAACTCATAAGTCCCGTAGTGTTGGAAGTTGTAGTCGTCCGGAACATCTTCCAGATTGACGGGAATGCCCCAGTAGAAACCGGTGTAGTTGCCGGTCTTGGAGTCGATGTAGTCCACCGTTTTTCCCTTGGCGCTGTCGCGATACTCCGCCGCCTCGAAGGCGTCCCAGAGCGCCTGCATCACGTCGCGCGGCCCGCGTGGCAGGCCGGTGTCCGCCTCGATGCCATCCGCGATGCCGAAGAGCACGGCGTTTTCCTGGATTAGGGGATTGATATAGTCGTGCCGCTTGCCGTCCTGCCCGATCCACCAGAGATAGCGGTTTTTTTCCGGCTGGAAGAACGTCTTGTTGTAGGCCTGCCGCAGCCGGAGCGCACGCTGGCGGTATTCCTTCGCGCGGTCCGTATCACCGGCGTCCTCCATCATCTTCGCCACGCCGAGAAACGACTTGTAGGCCTGTCCGTTGACCAGCGCGTTCTTCCAGCCGGAGCAGATTGTGTCGTAGCCGGTGTCGCCGAACTGCTTCTTGCCGTTGCCGTCGCGGAACGTTTCGATAAGCCCGTCGTCATCCAGATCGCGGGCGATGAGATAGCCGACGGCTTTGACGAGCGCGTCTTTGTTTGCGGAGACAAAGGACTTGTCGCCGGTGGAAAGGTAGTAGTCGGTGGCGGCGTTGAGCACCCCGGTGTTGGAGTCCGCCGAGATGTTGCCCTTTTGAAGAACATAGTCGAGCGATCCATCGGCGTTCATGCGCTGGTTCAACCAGAATTCGAGGGTCTTGCGGGCGATCTTGTTGAGGTCGATGCCCATGATGACCGCCTTGTCGCCCATGCCCGTCAGCCACTGGAAGTTGCGCTCCATCATGCAGGAAACGGGATCGGAGATCACGTTGTTGCCGGTGATGCCTCCCGGCGAGCCGAGCCATGCGGAGCCATTCTCTTGGGCCGGCATGAACGGTGTAATGTGAATCAACGAAATCAGACCGCGTCGGATTTTCGCCCAGTCCGCGTCGGAGATGTCGGCCCGCGGCTTCTCCAGCCGCGCGGGCGCGAACACGATCTCGCCCTTGCCTGCGACGGGAAATCCGATCCGCAGATCGATGCGCTTGTGCAGGCGGCTTCCGGTGAACCGGCAGGCGAGCGCCTCGTCGGAGCCGGTGTTACTCAGCCGCAACTGCCCCATGTCGAGTGCGCTGATGATGAGCGGGGCCTTGACCTCGCCATTGGCGCCCCATTCCTCCGCGAGAATCGTGGTGCCCATCGCACGCGGGTCGAAGGGAATGAGGAGTTCGGATTTGGTCACCTGACCGGCCTTCGCTCCGGCGAGTACGAGGCTCATCCGCAGCAACTCGTTGTCCGTCCAGACCGACCAGCGGGCGTCGATTCCCTCGGACAGGTTGAACTGATAGTCCACTTTGCCGGGTGCGAGCTGCCGTTTCGCGGGCACATCCCAGGCATCCACCTGACGTCCGTCGGCGAGCGTGAACACGAGCCGCATCGGCTCGCGCAGGAGCTGGGTCTTCGCGCGGTCGCCGCCCTCGGTATCGAGGCCGAACTCGACGATGACCGGGGCCGCGGCATCAGCGCGGAGGCTGTAGATCGTCGTTCCCTTCGGCGTCCAGTCGCGTCCGGTATTCGAGGGCTGCGGCACGAAATTTCCAAATTGGGCCGGAGCCTCGAAGGGCTGCGTGGTGAAGGCCACGCCCGTCGGGTCGCGCACTTCCGGCCCGGAGATCGTGCGCAGCAGCTTGGGTGTCTGGCCGGAAATATTCCATACTGTCACGCTTTGCCTGCCGTTGCTCGAACACACGAGCTGCCCGTCCGGAGAAACCGCCAGCGCGACCGGGGTGGTCACCTCGCCCGCGGGCACCACCACCGCATTCGTCTTGCCGTCAAAGCGCGCGATGCCGCCGATCCCGCTCCACCAGCAGCGCCCGCCCTGGTCGAAGGCGATGCCCCACGGCGTGAACCCCGCCTGCTCGACAAAAACCTTCGGCTCACCACCTACCAGCGGAAAGCGCCGTACACGCCCCTCGTTGAACTCGGTGGTGAACACCGCCCCGTCCCGCACCGCGATCTGCGTGATCCACCCCGCCGGATTGCCCGTCGCCACCGTGCCCTTGAACGCGCCGGTCTTCCCATCGTAGCGCTGCACCTTGCTGTCATCGCAACTCACCACAAAGCAATCGCCCTCATGCCAGACGAGGTCCGAGGCGCGCGCGAGATAGCCGGGCTGCCCGGCGGGCACAGAAATAAAATTGCCGAGAAACCGCCCCGTGACGCCATGAAACTTCTTCACCGCTCCCGCCCCGCCGACCGCCCCGGTGGCCACATACAGCGCGCCGTCCGGGCCGAACGCCAGCGCGTTGGGCTGATCGATCCTGTTGATAAATGTCCCCACGTGCCAGCCGGTGGCGGAGTCGTAGCGCTCGACAGTGCCGCCGCCGCTCATCGCGACAAGCAGATCGGCGGCGTGCAGTTTCGTGGCCACATTCGCCGCGGCATTGAGCTGAAGGGTGGCGCTTCCGCCACTGACACCCACCGTGTGTGGCTTTGGCAGGGTGGCTTTGTTCGCGAGCGTCACCAGCGCGAAATACTGCGGACTGGCGACGGTGGCGAAGGAACTTTGGAGGCTGGCGTCGGCCAAGCTGTAGCCCGTGATGGTTTTGTCGAGGTATGAACCGACATAGATGTTGCCGCCATCAATCGCCAGACCGACAGGTTGGTTCAGTCCTGTCTTCCAGTCGCTCTGCTTCCACCCCAGGGTGTCATCAAAATAAACCTTGACGACTTTTCCAGCATGGAAAAGCGCGACGTAGAAGGTGTTGCTTCCCGCCGCCACAACACCACGCGCCCCTGCGCCTGCTGTAAATGTGACATAGGTGCCGAATTCGACGACACCGGGAGTCCAGTAGTTCAAGGCCCCGGAACCATCGAGATTCACCGTGGTGAAAGCCACGGAATCGGCGAAGCCGTTTGGTGCAAGGGAGGTCATTCCCGACGGGCTGCCATTATTCCATGCATCAGCCACCGCCGCATACAAATAGGCACTCGGGGTGGCCGGATTCCCATCCTCCGTTCCTGCATCAAGTGCGCTGCTTTGGACATAACCGGCAGTATACGCGCATGCTTGAATACGCCCATTGGCAAAGGCCAGCCCGGCTGTTCCCCATCCAGCAGTTGAGTTGCCACCGTTGATATTCACAACTCCGAGCGCGGCACCCCCTGTCGAGTATTTCTGGATCATTCCGGTGCCAAAATCTCCGATGAACACGTAACCGCCGCCCGCGGCGATTCCCAAAGGAGAGGTCAACCCTCTGGCAAACGTGCCGGTATGGGTCCCCGAACTGTTGTAGATTTCCGCGGAGCCGCTTGACTCATTGACCAAGAACTCGGCGCTTGCGGAAGACATCCCCAAGACCACCACAGAGGCAACTCCAACGATCATGTTTTGAATTTTCATAGGTTTCATAGGTGTTTTGTTTTTTTTTATTGAAAGCCCAGTTGCTCCCAACTCCGTCAAGCTTCAGCCCCCCGCCCGTAAAATGCAAGCGGTCACGGGGGGGTGAATTCTGCGGATTTGAGGGTTTAAACCGGTCTGGCGGCATGGAGAGAACTACAAATACCGCTGGCTGACCTTTTTGCGGGCCATGAGTGATTCCACGCGATCTCCCGGAGGCAGGAGGTGCTGGTTGCGGGGGAATAAGCCCCCCATTGAGGCTCCTGTTGTTGCGGCCAGCGAGGCGGCCTCCCCGCCGCGGATCTGGGATGCGGTGAAGTGGAGATACTTTTTCATCGCGTGGGTGAGCCCTTTCGATCCGTCGAATCCGAGACTGTAGGCGATCGCCTTGACCGACGCATCGGTCTCGCGCAGCCGACGGACTGCCTCGGCCAAGCGGGCGCGCATTCGGCAGGCGGTGACGGTCATCCCGAAGCGCTGTTTGAAGACCCGCTGGAATTGCTCGTTTGTGATCCCCAACTCGGAGGCGAACTTGGCCGGGTCAAACTCGCCGCATTCCAATGACGCGGCGTGTAGGTGGATGCGCTCCCATGTGTCCAGCGGCGCGAGAGGGCTGGCGGACTTGATAATCGTGGAGGTGAGCAGGGCAAGGATCCCATACACAGCCACCTGCACCCGGAAGTGATGCGGTGACCCCTCCTGCGAAAGTTCCACGCAAATCGTCTCAAAAAGGTTTCGGAACTCTCTGAATGCCTCGCCGGTTTTTGTCAGCACCGGCAGCGGGCCGATCTCTGGAAACTCCGGGGTAAGCAGATGTCGGGGTGGCTGCGAAAATTGCACTCCTGCCTGATAAAAAACCGTATCCGCCACAATCCGATAGGACATCTTGATGGCGGGTCGAAAACAGAGAAATGCTTGGGCCGTGGCGCACACCGGTCCGGTGGACGTGACGGCATTCAACTCACCGCGCTCGATCAGGATGAGATGATGGTGGTCCAGCTTGTATTCAAACTCCATTGCCTGCGGAAAGTGAAAAAGCCCGGCATTCTGAACCTGCGGCCCGAATTGCGATGGCCCGATCGTGGTGCACTGGAGATTGCTGGACGGCATCGGTGGATTTTTTTGTTGGGAAAAAGAAAAAGGTGAAAAAGGTGAGCACATCCGCACATTCCCTTAAGTTTTAGTTTCAATCCCTGTATCTCTCAACCGTTAGATGGAACGTCCATCCTGCAACCCATAAAATATGCTGACTTAGATGCATTTTAGTTGTTCAGTGCTGCGCGAAGTTCTTTTTCGTAAAGGTGCGGTTCCAGCAGAAAAGAGTCGTGCCCTTTGTCTGAATGGACGGTGACATGGTTGACCGGAACGCGACCTTCTTCGAGTTTTTTCCGGTAGTATTCCTGCTCCTCCGGATAGAAGCAGTAGTCGTCATCAATGGTAAAAATGGTGTAGTGCTGGTGGCGGCATTTTTCAAACAGGGTGGCGTAGTCCGGGGCGCCGCTGTCACGCAGCAGGTGGAAGTTTGACCATGCGGCGATGAGTTGCAGGTAGCTGTTGGCATCGAAGCGCCGCACGAGCTTCCGGCCCTGATGCAGAATGTAGGATTCGAGTGGGGTGCAGACTTTGTACCACGAAAATTCGTCGTATTCCTGCTCCCAGCGGTTCTGAGCGCGCTCTTCAATGAAGTCGAGGGAAACAAAGGTTTTGTGTGAAATCATGCGTGCCAGCGCCAGTCCGCGCAGTGGCGGTTCGCCGTCATAGTAGTTGCCGTTACGGAAGTTCGGATCGTTTTCGATAGCCAGGATCTGCTCGATGTTGTGGGCGCGGATCAGTGTGGTTGGTTCGATACCGCAGGCGATGGCGATGATACGATCTGTGAGTTGCGGGTAGCGTGCCGCCAGATAAGCCGTGAGCATGCCGCCCAGTGAAGCGCCGATGACGGCGTGCAGTTTTTTGATGCCGAGATGTGTGAGTAATGGCAGTTGCGAGTCGACGATGTCGCTGAAGTGGATGCGGGGAAAGTTGCCGCCGTAGGGTTTGCCGGTGGCGGGGTTGATCGAAGAGGGTCCGGTGCTTCCGTAGCATCCGCCGAAATAGTTGATGCAGAGTACGAAAAAGCGGTTGGTATCAATTATTTTATCCGGACCAATGTAGTCGCTCCACCAGCCGGTGTGGCATTCCGTGTTCCATTTTTCTCCGACACCGGGTACGGAGGGATTGAATCCTGCTGCGTGCTGGGACCCCGAAAGCGCATGGAACAGCAAGATGGTGTTGTCGCGCTTTTCATTGAGCTCGCCATACGCTTCATACGCCAGTGTGACGGGGCCGAAATTGACCCCGCTCCGCAGAGCTAACGTGTCGTAGGTGAAAAATTGTGTTTCAACTGTCTTCATAAATGAACCGCAGAATATCGAACAAGGAATGTCGAAAGAAGAATGAATTTCACCTTTATCGTTTCTTTATCGTTCTGAGTTCCTTGTTCGATATTCGATATTTACTTCAAGGCCTGCTTGAGATCGGCGAGAATATCATCGATATGCTCCAACCCGATCGAGAGCCGGATGAGGCCGGGTGTGATGCCGCCTTCCGCCTGTTGTTCAGTTGTGAGCTGCGAGTGCGTCGTGGTCGCCGGATGAATTGCCAGGCTTTTTGCGTCGCCGACGTTGGCGAGGTGTGAGAAGAGCTGAAGCTTTTCAATGAACTTCTTGCCGCCGCTTTCGCCGCCCTTGACTTCGAACACCACCGTTGCACCGAACCCGTTTTTAAACAGTTTTTTCGCAATTTTATGTGACGGATGGCTTTCGAGTCCTGGAAATCTAACCCATTCAACTTCGCTTTGTTTTTCAAGGAACTTCGCCACGGCCAGCGCATTTTCGCTGTGACGCTCCATGCGTAGCGCGAGGGTTTCAATTCCTTGCAGGAACTGCCACGCGTTGTCGGGCGAAAGACATGCGCCGAGATTGCGCAGCGGCACCAGTCTCATCCGCAGAATGTAGGCCAGCGGCGCCAGCGACGGCGGCAGATCATGTGCATAACGGATGCCGTGATAGCTTTCATCCGGTTCAGAGAGCAGGGGATGTTTGCCGGCCGCCCAGTTGAATTTGCCTGAATCCACCACGATGCCGCCGATTCCATTGCCGTGTCCGCCCAGCCATTTGGTGAGCGAATGGACAACGATGTCTGCGCCGTGTTCAATTGGACGGAGCAGATGCGGCGTGGTGAATGTGCTGTCGACGATCAGCGGCAGACCGTTGGCGTGCGCGATTTTTGAGATTGCTTCGATATCGGAAACATCAAGCGATGGATTGCCGATGGTTTCGGTGTAAAGCGCCTTTGTCTTGGCCGTGATCGCCTTGGCAAAGTTCTGCGGATCGGACGGATCGACAAACCTCACCTTGATGCCCAGTTGCGGCAGGATGTTATTGAACTGCGTGTAGGTTCCCCCGTAGAGGTTGCTTGAGGCAACAATTTCATCGCCCGCCTGAGCGAGGTTGATGATGCTGTAGAAGATGGCCGCCGTGCCGGATGACAGTGCCAGTGCTCCGGCGGCGCCTTCGAGTGCAGCGACGCGCTGTTCGAGCACGTCATTCGTCGGGTTCATCAGTCGTGAATAAATATTACCGAGTTCTTTCAAGCCGAACAGGTTGGCGGCGTGTTCCGTGTTGCGGAAGACGTAGGCGCTGGTTCTGTAGACAGGAACCGCGCAACTGCCTGTGGAGTCCGGGGTGTAGCCGGCATGAAGTGCCAGCGTTTCGGTATTTTTGCTCATAATGGTCTCTCCCTTTTTAGTTTCAAATCTGTAATCCGTACTTCGTATTGCGTATTTCACAGTCGGATACGAAAATATTTCCTCTTCAATACGAAATACGCAGTACTCACTATGCGTTCAGAGAAGTTTTGGAGATGCGGTTGACCGTCAACTTTCCCCTTGCGGGGCGCATCGCCTTTTGCCAGGCCGTGGCACCTTTGGTTGTCAGGTTGCCGGGCGTTTGGTTTACGCCTCTCTGAATGCATGGGCGGCAACATACGCTTTATTTTCTGAGGCTGTCAAATAAAAATCCGACGAAAAGCATAAACATTCCAGTGAATATCGATTTAGTTAATCGTTTCGGGGTTTTAAATATAGAATCAGGCATTTCCAATCATTGGGAAAGCCAGTAAGGTGCTCCTTCTATGTGTAGATTTTTTATAACGACTTTGCTTTTGCTGTCTGGCGTTTTTCCGGTCCAGGCGGATTCCGACCGGTTACTGAATTCGCTCAAACCGGCAGGCCATGTCAGCGATTTCGCCAATGTGATGAATTCTGCCGATCGCGCGGCGGCGGAGAAACTTTTGACAGAGCTGGAGCAGAAAACCGGTGCGCAGGTGGCCGTGGTGACGCTGGAATCTCTCGAAGGCGGACAGATTGACGATTTTGCCAACCGGCTTTTTGCGCGCTGGGGTATCGGGCAGAAAGACAAGAACAACGGAGTTCTTTTTCTTTGCGCCATTGGGGAAGGGCGTGGTAACCGCTTGCGAATTGAAGTCGGCTACGGACTCGAGGGCGTAATTCCCGATGCGGTGGCGGGACGCATTCTTGACACGTTTGTGGTTCCTGGCTGGAGTCAGGGTCAGTACGGATCTGCCGCAGCGAACGGGGCTGCGGCGCTTGCACAACGAATTGCCGCTGACCGGGGCGTTGTGCTTTCCGGTATGCCGGAGCATGTTCAGCGGGCATCAAAAGAACAGGAACTTTCGTGGATTCATCTCATTTTTATTCTGCTGTTTATTGGGGTTGTTATTCGGCACCCGTGGATTCTCCTTTTTATGTTAAATAGCGGTGGTGGCGGGCATCGCGGCGGAGGTTTTGGTGGAGGCGGTTTTGGTGGAGGAGGCTTCGGCGGTTTCGGTGGAGGTATGTCGGGCGGCGGCGGGGCTTCGCGCTGATTGGAAGGAAGAACTGTTATGAAAAAGATAAGTCCTGAGGAGTTTGCTGAAAAACTGAAAACCGCTTGCGGTGACAATCTGCAAGCCGTGGTGTTGTACGGTTCTGCTGCGGCGGGCGATTATGCCGCGAAAGGATCAGACTATAATCTTCTGGTAGTACTGAATGATCTTTCACCGGCAGTACTGCGCAATCTGGCAAAACCGGTTGCGGCCTGGGAGCGGGCCGGGAATCCGGTGCCGCTGCTTTTTACCCGTCAGCGGCTGTCGGAGGCTGCCGATATATTCCCGATCGAACTGCTGGATATGCGGGATGCCCGCAAGGTGCTCTTTGGTGAGGATGTGATCGCCGGGATACATCCCGATACAACAAATCTCCGGTTGCAGGTGGAGCGCGAACTGAGTTCCGCACTGATTCAGTTGCGGCGTAATTATCTTTCCGTCTGCGGCAGTCCGCGGCGTCTGACGGCTCTGCTGACCGGTTCGTTGTCCGGTGTATTGACGCTTTTCCGCGCCGCACTGCGTCTTTATGAGAATTCAGTATCGGTGGAAAAATTTCAGGCTTTGGAAAAACTCAACGGCCATGTTCCGGTAGAACTGGGAGCCTTCCGGCAGATTCAGGCTTTGAAGACCGGTACGGTTGGAATAAAAAAAGTCGACGCCGGGCGGCTCTTCGAAGAGTATATGAAATCAATTGAAGCCGTGGTGGACGCGGTTGATCGAATTTAAAGGGAGTATTGTGATGAAGACGAAATGGATTGTGCTCGGAGTTATTTTACTGGTGGTTGTGATGGTTGGCGGATCGGCCATCGGGTCGCGCAACCGTTTTGTTGCGCAGGATGAGGGGGTCACCGCTCAATGGGCTAATGTTGAAACCGTTTTGCAACGCCGGTTTGATCTGATTCCTAACTTGATCAGCACCGTTAAAGGGTATGCTGCGCACGAAAAAGGACTTTTAACTGAAGTGACCCGTTTGCGCAGTCAGTGGGGCACAGCTGCTACGCCGGATGAAAAGATAAAGGCTGCCGGTGAAATGCAAAGCGCATTGAGCCGTCTGCTGGTGGTAGCCGAACAGTATCCCCAGCTCAAAGCCAACCAGAACTTCATTGCCTTGCAGGATGAGCTGGCCGGAACAGAAAACCGTATTTCGGTTGAGCGCCGCCGTTATAATGAGGTTGTGCAAGCATACAACACTTCGATTCGCCGGTTCCCCGGATCAGTCTGGGCAAGCCTGTTTAAATTTGAACGGCGTACGCCGTTTGAGTCCGCTCCGGAAGCGTCTGTTGTGCCGCGTGTTGAGTTTTAATACCGGAATATGCCCGTTTTTCATGAATTTTGGCTGATAAATTTTTTATGGAATTGAGGCTTGTACCAGTTAAACGGGTCGGTATGATGGGCCGCTCTTAAAAATGAGCGAATGTGAAACTATTTTGCTAGACGCTCAGCTGGAGGCCGTGATAGATAATCACGCTTTTCGCGCCGTATTGGGTAATGGACATCGGTTCACAGCCTATATTGCGGTGCGGGATCGAGAGAAAAAAGTGCCGGGAGCCGGCGATTTAGTGAAGGTGGAAATGTCGCCTTACAACATGGGTGTAGGGCAGATTATTATTTAGGTGAACTATGAAGGTTAAGGCATCGGTAAAAAAAATCAGCGCTGACGATGTTATTGTCCGTCGTAAAGGGCGCGTTTATGTAATTAACAAACGCAACCCGCGGCACAAACAGCGTCAGGGTTAAAGAAGGAGCAGTTTCATTATGCCTCGCATACTTGGTGTTGATATTCCCGGCAGAAAGCGTCTCGAATACGCTCTGACTTATATATACGGCCTCGGCCTGACCACTTCTCGTGAAGTGATTGCAAAAGCCGGTCTGGATCCAGCTAAAAAAGCTGACGATCTGTCCGACGAAGATATTACAAAACTCACCGCAGTAGTTCGTGCGGACTATACAATTGAAGGGGATCTTCGCCGCGAAATCGGACAGAACATCCGCCGCCTGATTTCAATTAATAGCTATCGTGGAACCCGTCACCGTCGCGGTCTGCCAGTTCGTGGTCAGCGTACGAAGACCAATGCCCGTACTCGTAAGGGTGCTCGCCGCACAGTTGGCGCAGTTCGTGGTAAGGAAGCCCGTTCAGCGGCTAAGACCACAGCGCCAGCTGCAAAAGCTCCAGCCGGAAAGAAATAAAATTTAACTGAGGATTCGATTCATGGCAGAAGAAACCAAACCTGTAGAAGAAGTCGTCGAAATGGCGGAAGCCGTTGTCGCGGAAACCAAGAAGCCGTCACGGCAGAAGGATATTTTCGCGCAGATCGAGACGGCTCCTGAAGATGACGGCAAGCCGAAGCGCCGTGCAAAAGGCGCAAAAAATGTTCCGTACGGCATCGCGTTTATCAAAACAACGTTTAATAACTGCATTGTGTCGCTCACCGACATGAAGGGACAGGTTATTTCATGGAGCAGTGCAGGCCGTTGCGGGTTCAAAGGTTCCCGTAAGAGCACAGCTTTCGCGGCCACTACGGTGGCGCAAGAAGCTGCACGCGCTGCGATTGGACATGGAATGAATGAAGTCGAAGTTCGTGTGCAGGGTCCGGGCGCAGGTCGTGAATCGGCTGTGCGTGCGATTCAGGCTGCCGGGCTTCGCGTTTCTGCTATTAAAGATACCACGCCGGTTCCGCATAACGGTTGCCGCCCAAGAAAACAGCGGCGCGTTTAACGGACGGGCGCTAAAATAAAGTAAATCAAAACCATATGAGCCGGTTAATGCCCGGTTCTGGGAGGAGAAGACAATGCCAATCAGATTAGGTCGTTTCGAAATGCCCAAGCGGGTCGTCAAAGACGAAGCCGCATCCACTGCCACTTACGGCAAGTTTATTGCCGAACCCTTTGAAGCCGGCTATGGCCGCACAATCGGTAACTCCATGCGTCGCGTATTGCTGTCCTCGTTGGAAGGTACGGCGATCTCGTCGGTTAAAATTCTGGGTGCTCCTCATGAATTCTGCAACCTGCCGGGTGTTGTTGAGGACGTTACGGATATCGTCCTGAATCTGAAGAAGGTTCTGTTTAAGTCCTATACCCGTGATCCTCAGCGTTTGAAGATCAGTGTTAAGGGTCCGGGCGAAGTTACTGCAGCGGATATTCAGGTTAATGACAGTATCCAAGTGATTAACCCGGATCATCATATTGCTACGCTCGACAGCAATGGTAAGTTCGAAGTTGAAATTGAAACCCGCGTTGGTCGCGGTTATTGCCCGGCGGAAGGCAATAAGAAGGCTGAGCAGGAAATCGGTGTTATTCCGATTGATTCACTTTTCTCTCCGGTTTCCCGTGTGAAATACGATGTCGGTTCATGTCGCGTCGGACGCCGTACCGATTATGACCAGCTCGTTATCGAAATCTGGACGGATGGCCGTGTAACGCCGGATGATGCGCTGACAATGTCCGCAGCCATTTTGCGCCATCACCTCGATATTTTCGTCAGCTATGATAAAGACCTCATCGAATTCGAAGCCAGCGAAAAGCAGATTGACATTGAAAAAGAAGATCTGCGTCGCAAGTTGAACATCAGCGTCAACGAAATTGAACTGAGTGTCCGTGCTGCCAACTGTCTCAACAATGCCAACATCACCACGGTTGGTGAACTGGCACAGAAGACGGAAGCTGAAATGCTCAAATATCGCAACTTCGGTAAGAAGTCGTTGAATGAGATCAAGCAGAAGATTGTGGATATGGGGCTGTCGCTTGGCATGACATTTGATGCTGATTTGCTCAAGCCGCCAGCCAAAGAAATTGAATAGATTTATTAAACGAGGTTCACATCATGAGACATCTTAAGAAAACAGTTAAGCTTGGACGTACCGGCGCGCATCGCGATGCGATGTTGGCCAATCAGGTTTGCAGCCTGATTGCCGAACGGCGAATTAAAACAACTATTGCCAAAGCTAAAGCGACCCGTTCGCTCGCTGAGAAAATGGTTACCCTTGGCAAAGATGGAACGCTGGCGGCCCGTCGTCAGGCTCTTGCGGTGATTAAGCAGCCTGCGCAGGTTAAAGTGCTGTTCGATGAAATTGCACCTGGATTTGCCGGTCGTGCGGGAGGTTACACCCGGATCACTAAGCTCGGTCCGCGGATGAGTGACGCGTCTGAAATGGTTATTCTCGAGTGGGTTGAAGCCGCTGCGCCGGTCGAAAAATAAAAGTAAGTCCAGCAGGAGAATTGCTATGAAAAAAGCCTCTTAAGCAATAGCTTAGGGGGCTTTTTATTTGTTCAGTTTGAGTTTTTATAAATGGAAAGGGTTTCGAAAAATGAGTCGCAGTGAATTTATTCAGTCGGTAATTAATAAAGCAAAAGCAAATCAGCGGACGATCGTGCTGCCTGAAGGGGCGGATGAACGTGTTACTACAGCTGCAAACATGATTGCGGAAGAAGGAATCGCAAAGGTTGTTGTTCTTGGTGATGACAAGGTGTCTGCACGGGTTGGTAAGGGCGTGACCGTTATTAATCCTCAAACATCTGACCGGTTGGATAGCTATGCGGCTTCTTTTTATGAGTTGCGGAAAAGCAAGGGTATTACGCTTGAGCAGGCTCGTGAAGCCGTTAAGCATGTAAATTATTTTGGAATGATGATGGTGCAGAACGGCGAAGCGGATGGATTGGTTTCCGGTGCGGCGCATTCGACTGCGGATACGGTGCGTCCGGCTTTGCAAATCATAAAATCCGCTGAGAAGGGGGCTATTATCTCTAGCGTTTTCTTTATGTGCGTAAACAATGTTCCTTATATTTTCTCTGATTGCGGGCTGGTTGAAAATCCGGATGCGGATCAGCTGTCGCAGATTGCTGTGCAAAGTGCACGGACCGCGCTGCAGTTTAATATTCCGGCGAATGTCGCATTGCTTTCCTATTCCACTAAGGGCTCGGCCTCCAGTCCGCTGGTCGACAAGGTGATTGAAGCAACTCTGAAAGCAAAAGAACTGTTGAAGGCAAAAATGCCTGATGCGCCGGTTAAGTTGGACGGCGAATTACAGGTTGATGCCGCCATTGTGCCTAAGGTGGCGAAAAGCAAAGCCCCGCAGAGTGAATTGGCCGGTGAAGCCCGCGTGCTGATTTTTCCTGACCTCAACGCCGGCAATATGGCCTATAAACTGGTACAGCGTCTTGGTGGTGCCGAAGCGTACGGCCCAGTACTTCAGGGATTGAAAAAACCGGTTAACGATCTTTCCCGTGGTTGCAGTGCAGAAGATATTCTTGGCGTTGTGGCTATAACGGCGGTGCAGTCTCTAAAATAATATTCAAAAACAGGTGTAGAAATGAAAATTCTGGTTATTAATTCAGGTTCATCATCCATTAAATACAAACTCTATGAGTCGGTCGGCAGCGATCATGACTTTACTGTTCTGGCGCAGGGCGGGGCTGAACGCATCGGTATTTCCGGTTCCAGCGTGGACTGCAAAAAACCCGGCAGCGAAAAGGAACATCAATACATCGACCTGCCCGACCACAAGAAGGCTATTAATGCGATCTTTCACATGTTAACGGCTCCTGAAAAAGGGCTTCTTAAGAGCCTGAGTGAATTGTCCGGCGTAGGACATCGTGTGGTACATGGCGGAGAGGACTTTACCGGATCGGTTCTGGTTACTGGTGCTGTAGTTGAAGCCATCCGGAAAAATTCCGTGCTGGCCCCTTTGCACAATCCGCCGAATCTGATGGGTATTCAGGCGATTTATGAGCTGTATCCCGATATGCCGCAGGTTGCCGTGTTTGATACGGCTATTCATCAAACCATGCCGCCCAAAGCGTATCTGTACGGATTGCCGAAAGAGCAGTACACCGTGCATAAGATCCGTCGCTACGGGTTCCACGGCACGTCGCATGGGTATGTCGCAAAAATGGCGGCAACGGTGCTTAAAAAGCCGATTGAGAAGCTGAAAATCATCACATGTCATCTTGGTAACGGCGGTTCCATCGCCGCCTTTGACGGCGGTAAATCGGTGGATACTTCCATGGGTCTCACGCCGCTGGCAGGTATTTTAATGGGTACTCGCTCTGGCGACCTTGACCCCTACATTCCGTTGCATATTATGGAAACGCAAGGACTCAGCGGCGAACAGGTCAGTGCGATGATGAACAAGCAGGGCGGGTTGTTGGGCCTTTGCGGACAGCGTGATATGCGTGATGTAATTGAAGGCGTTGAGAAAGGATATGAGGGGTGCATTGAAGCGCTTGATATCTTCGTGTATTCCATTCTGAAATATATTGGAGCCTACGCGGCGGCTATGAATGGTGTGAACGCTATTGTCTTTACAGCAGGTATCGGAGAAAACGTTCCTCAGGTTCGTGAAAAGGTGCTGGAGAACTTCGGATTTCTCGGCGTCAAAGTGGATAAACGTGCTAACAAGGCCAATAAGACGGTGATCACGACAGCCATTTCGAAGGTGAAAGCTCTCGTTATTCACACGGATGAAGAGAAGGTTATTGCTTCTGATACGTTCGATATTCTTAAAGCGAAGAAGAAATGAGCCGGAAAGCCTCCACAGCCTACGTTTGGTTCGATACGGAGTTTACTTCGCTCGAACTCGACGAAGCGCATCTTCTTCAGGTGTCCGTCATGCTGACGGACAACAGGCTTAAACGGATCACGCCGCCGGAGGAGGATCTCAATTTTCATATCCGCCTGCCTGAAGATGCGGTTCTCAGTCCGTGGGTTCAGAAGAATATTCCGGATCTCATTAAAAAGTGCCGGTCGCGCTCCGCTGTTCCGATTGGAGAAGTCGATGCCAAGTTGACGGCCTTTGTTGACCGCTGGTGCGGTACGCCGACCAAAACGATTCAGAAGCGTCCGTTGCTGGCCGGTAACAGCATTCATACCGACTGGATGCTGGCTCGTAAATTTTTCCCGACGTTCGCTGGACGGCTGCATTACCGGCTGCTTGATGTGTCTGCGTTGAAAATCCAGTGGCTTGATTTGACAGACGGTGAAGAATTTAAAAAAGACGATCCGCATACGATCAAAACGTATTTTCCGGAAGCTGATTTGCGTCGCCTGCGCCAGCATGATGCCTGCTACGATATTGTTGCTTCCGCCGCTGAGCTGGCCTATTACCGGGCGCACATGAATTTTACCGTCTGATTATCCAGAGTTTGGAAGTTATTCCGCCGGTTTTTCGAAGAGCGAGAGATTGCCTGTGAGCTTATCTTCGAACTCTGCAAGCCGGCGATCTTGAAGCGGGTTCGGCTTGCCAGCCAGCAGCGCGTTGATGGCGGTAATTTCATCGCTCGAAAATTTTGCACCACGCAGGATGTGGCGTTCGAACGACTCGTAGGCGAGGGGACATACCGCTTTGACGATTTTTGCGATGGCGCGGGCGTATTCCTGGATTTCCCATTGAGCATGCGAGTCCATCCGCAGTTTTAGGAAATGCAGCATGTTTTTCAGATCCATCTGCCAATACCACTCGGTGTACATCGAGAGCGGCAGATTGATGCGGGCCAATTCGCGGGCGATTCCGTCGTTAAGCAGTTCTTCATAGTTTGCGAAACTTGCAGACTGATCTTTTTGAAGCAGTTCGAGCACTTTGTTCTGCAACTCGACAGGAACGGACTCTTTATTGCGGCCTTGTTTGTTGTCTGTGCTTTGCAGACTGATCTGGTCGCGTGGCGGCAGATAGAACTCGTCTTTCATGACGCTGTAGCGGCCGGATATTTCGTTGAGGCGTGCTGTGCGATGACGGATCCACTGGCGGGCGACAAAGATCGGCATTTTGCAGTGCAGTTCAAAGATGACATGTTCGAAGGGCGAGGTGTGTTCATGGCGCAGGAGGTAATCAATCAGGCCGGCATCCTGCCGGATGGTTTTGGTGCCTTCACCATACGATACGCGGGCGGTTTGAACGATACGGGCATCGCCACCCATATAGTCCACCAGCCGGACAAAGCCCTTATCAAGGACCTTAATTTCCTGATCAAGCAGTTTTTCAGCTTCCGGAACGATAATATGCGACATTAGACGGCCTCCATGAGTGTTGGAACGCCGGATGATGGAGTAATGGAGATTCTGATTCAAACAATTTGGAATATAACGTTGATATCAGAAAATAAAAGTGCATCATAAACGCATCATAAAAATAAGAATTTGTTCACATAGGTGATGCATCATGGGAACGTTTGAAGGAACTGGAGTAAAAAATCTTAAGCTGCGTAGCGGGATATACTACTGGCGGCAGAAGATCGGCGGTGTGCAGTATTCCGAGTCGCTTCAGACCGGCGACCGTAACGAAGCACTTAACCGGATGAAAATAAAACTGGATGCCGCGAAGAGCGGAGAAAATTTGAAGGATAAAAAAATGACAAAATCACAGGATACAAGCGCAGGATGGGTGGATTACTGGCCGCAGCTTAAGGTTCTTGACTGTACCATCCGCGATGGCGGACTGATGAATAATCACCAGTTCAGTGATGAATTTGTACATGGCATTCATAAGGCACTTGTTGCCGCCGGTGTGGATTATATGGAAATCGGCTACAAGGCCGACAAAAAACTGTTCAGCCCCGATGAGTATGGTGTCTGGAAATCCTGCACCGAGGATGCTCTGAATCGCTTCTTCGGCGAGGAAGATCCCGGAATCAAAGTCAGTGTGATGGTGGATATCGGACGAACCGATGAAGACGACATCAAACCGTGCAGCCAGAGTGTGATCGATCTGATCCGTGTCGCTTGCTATATCCATCAGATTCCCGCCGCTCTCGAAATGGTTAAGTCGGCTAAGGATAAGGGCTATGAGGTCTCCGTCAACCTGATGGCCATTTCCACTGTGCCTGAGTTTGAGCTGAACAAAGGGCTTGAATTAATCGGGAGAAGCGAGGCCGATATGGTGTACCTTGTGGACAGCTTCGGATCGCTGTATTTTGAGCAGATCGATGATTTAATGCGTCGCTATCTTGCCGCCATGGGCAAGGACAAGCAGGTCGGCATTCATGCACACAACAATCAGCAGATGGCCTATGCCAACACGATTTTTGCGGCCATCCATGGAGCAACAATGCTCGATTCGACCATCGACGGATTGGGCCGTGGCGCCGGCAACTGTCCGACTGAATTGCTTCTGGGTTTCCTGCGGAATCCGAAATTTAAACAGCGTCCGATTATTGAAGCGGTTGAAAAGCTGACCCTTCCGCTGCGCGACCAGATTGACTGGGGCTATAGCATCCCCTACATGATCGCCGGTCAGATGAATCAGCATCCGCGTGAATCAATGAGATTGAGGGAAAGTGCTGATAAAAACAAATTCCTCCGTTTTTATGACGAAGTCACTGCTCAATAACTCCGGTTTGACGAAAGACGAAGCCTCAGCTTGCAAAAGGCTGGGGCTTTTTCTATCTTCCACCCTTCTCACGAAGCCGGAGTGGCGAAATTGGTAGACGCAGCAGACTCTCCGCCTCGGCGGATCTGCCGAAGGCAGAAAAATCCTTCGCGGGATTGAGTGAGAAAAAAGAATGCCGGAGTGGCGAAATTGGTAGACGCAGCAGACTCAAAATCTGCCGAGTAATATCGTGAGGGTTCGAGTCCCTCCCCCGGCACCACCTCTCTCCTTGGGACACCAAGGGACTTACCACCTCACCAAGCCCTTTATTATTGGGCGATTTGAAGGTTTTGCCCTCAACTTTTTCGGACTGCTCGGGACAGCCAATCCCTGCCAAAGTCGGTTTTGGGGTGGCAGTGGGGATGGCAAAATTCGGCAAGCTCTGGATTGAATTGTTGAGCGGCAGCAGTCTGGTGTCCGTATAATTTCTCATCGTCAGCTTAATATCGCTGTGCCGCATAAGTTCCTGTGCCGTCCGGGGCAGAACGCCCGCACCGTGCATCATGGTGCAGAATGTGGTTCGCAGGGCGTGGAAATCGGTTTTGTGGCCCCGATCATCCTTGTAGGCAATCCCCGCCGCTTCAAGGTCGAGCTTAAAGGCCTCGATAGAAGGAACATCAAAAACCGTTTCTGCTAGAGACGGGTTGTCTTTGCCGACGCTCAGAATGGCATCTATAACAGCGGAGTGCAGGGGGATGATTGCGTCCTTGCCGTTCTTGGTCGTCACCGCTCTGGCAAGGATGTAGGGCGGTTCTGCATCTAAATGCACGTCGCCCCACTGAATCTTTTCCAATTCAGCCCGGCGCAGGCCGGTATAAATGGCCGTGGTGTAGACCGCCAGCCGCATTTTATCTTTCACACCTGAAAGCAGATTGATGATTTCATCCGAACCAAGAGCCTTGCGTTCAAAGGCTCTGCCAATCACTTTCCGCCGCTGGATGTTGCGGATCGGATTGTCTTCACGAAAATGGTTTTCGGCAATCCAACCCATGAAGCGGTTCAATGCAGAGAGGTAATCATTCAGAGTCTTTGCCGAATCACTTTGCCGACTGCGCCACTGGGTAAAAGAAAATGCGTCCACGTCAGAAAGCTTTTTCCAGCCGCATTCACGGATGAGTTTTTTCAGCCGATCCCGCGAAAGTTGGTAGTGTTTTTCGCTCTTCCAGTCTTTCTCTTTTTCGCCGAGGTAGATTTCCAAATGTTTGAGCAGCGGAAGCTGTGCCGCCTCAATAACGCGGGCAGGGATACCGACGTTATGGGCTTCACGTTCCATTTGTTGCGCCATATCCCGAAGCAGTTTTTCGGCAATCTCTTTATCCCGAGTGTGAAGGGATTGCTCTGTCGGGCGATCCGTTGGCTTTACACGCAAAACGGCGTAATAAATCCCGTTACGTTTACGCAGAAATTTTTTCATAGTGTAACCTTCTTCAATCCCCGTTTATTTAAATAAGCAAGAACCTCATCTTCTAGAATGCGGGTCGCTGATTCGACCTTGATCCGTGTCAGCTTGCCGCGATTAAACATGCGGCCAACTGTTTTGACCGAGACTCCCATCATTTCGGCGGCTTTATTTTGTGATATTAGCTTCATTGTTGTGACTCCGATTTTATTGGTTTAATTAAACAGGTCTTGCCCCAGTACCTAATTCAAAAGGGGCGGCAAATTTTTTACAGTCTTCCCTGAATTCCTGCGGCAAAGCGAACCACTCGCGATGAAGTTCATTGTAAAGAATGATGCGGGTGTCATGGGCTGCTCGCAAAGGAGAACGAAAATCATCTGGATCATCAAACAGGCTTTCGCGCTCATCACCTAGCTGGACGTTGCTCTCAAATGCGGCGAGATTAAACAACTCCGAGCATGGAATGCCGTTCGGTGGGAGATCATTGGGTGTCAGGCTGTAAAGGTCGCGTTCACGATGTTTCATGAGCTCATAAATTGCTCGCATCCGCAGATCAGACTCCCGGAGAACTTTTGAAATTGTGGCAGCGCTCAGTTTGATGCCCTGAGACTCTTCCAGCCAGCGGCTAATTGCTCGGGTGCTCATTTTTTTAGCCGCAACGTAGATGTAGGGGAAAAGGTCTTCGGCGACGCCCCGTCGGGACGACTCAACCTCCTCCGCATGATTTAAAAGCGCCTCGCCAACAATTTTAATTTTCTTAGCCATATAGCTCCTTTGTTTAAAACTAAGCCATGATTTACAAAGTTTACAAAAAGGTCAAGTCCGGTCTTGAGATATTTTTACCAGTATAACTTGAACACGCTGGCCGACTCTAAAACTCAGAGACATCACGCGAACTCCATTGTAGGTTGCACATTTTTTTTCTATCAGGTAGAAAAGTCGCATAGTCTTCAGATTTCTAGTTGCTGGGGCTGACTGGTGCGTGTAGGAAAAACTTCAAAGAGGTGTTGGTGTGCGTTATCTGAGAAAAAAATCAGTATTTTCCTCTCTGGAGATTTGTGCGGGTGCAGGGGGGCAAGCTTTAGGCTTGGAATTTTCCGGATTTGAGCACGAGGCCTTAGTGGAAATTGAACCCCCTGCCTGTGAAACTTTGCGATTAAACCGACCTAAATGGAACGTTGTTGAGGGGGACTTGAGAGCCTTTGATGGGCGCCCATTTAAAGGAATTGATTTGCTCGCCGGTGGTGTGCCTTGTCCTCCCTTTTCAAAAGCTGGAAGACAGCTTGGGGCTGATGATGAACGAGACCTTTTCCCAGAGGCAATACGCCTTGTTGACGAGTGCCGCCCTCGGGCAATAATGCTTGAAAATGTACGTGGTCTCTTGGATGCGGTTTTTTTCGATTACCGGACTAAAGTTGAGATGCAGCTAAAAAAGCTTGGTTATGTGCCAAGCTGGCGGTTGCTTAATGCTTCTGATTACGGAGTATCTCAACTCAGGCCTCGCGTGCTGTTTGTTGGCATTCGTAAAGACATTGCTAGTGATTTCTATTGGCCAGAGCCGCGACAAACCGAACCTCCTACAGTTGGCGAATTATTGTACGATCTGATGAAAGAGAATGGCTGGCCTGGCGCTGACCGTTGGCGCGAAAAGGCGAACAGCATAGCTCCAACATTAGTTGGCGGATCAAAGAAACACGGCGGCCCGGATCTTGGCCCGACTCGTGCAAAACGCGCTTGGGCGACGCTGGGTGTAGATGGGCTTGGGCTGTGGGATGAAGCTCCGCCTCGCAACTTCGTAGGGATGCCACGCCTTACGACACGTATGACAGCGAGAATTCAAGGCTTCCCCGATGAGTGGCAATTTTTCGGTCGAAAGACAGCGGCTTATCGCCAAATAGGAAATGCGTTTCCCTTTCCAGTTGCGCGCGCTGTTTCTGGACAAATTGCGGCAGCTCTGGAGGCCGCATCTGCACGTAAAGTTAAACGAACGGCATAACGATGATGAAAAAACACGAGCCATTTATCCAAGCAGCTAGAATAGAGTTTCACAAAACCTTATTGAGCTCTCTGCTGACAATTGACGGGAAGGGTGTTCCCAGTAATGCAGATAAGGACAATAAGACCAGCGTTGCAATAGCGCGAGGCATAGCAGACAGGCTACAGGCTGAAATTGGCGAGCGCATCGCAGCGCAATCCTCCGGCAACCAATTTGAAGAACTAGTTGCTCGGTTCGTTCGCGCAACGTTTCTGAAGCTTCCACATTTACGCCCCGGCAAGTGGGACGTGCATCAAGTAGGTAATCGCAACCGTGCAGAAATAGCACGCTATGCTCAATACTCGCATCTAATCGCCTTACAGAAGGCTGCTCACGAAAATCCAGCCCTTGCAGCGGCACTTGGCAATGATTATGCAATCACTCCAGATGTAATTGTGATCAGAGGCCTTGAGGATGACAAAGCAATCAATTGTTCTGAATATCTGGTTAATGAGCATGTGGCAATGCGTGCCGACCTTCGGGACGGCGAAAATAAAAGTCCATTACTTCATGCAAGCATCAGCACGAAATGGACTTTGCGTAGTGATCGTGCTCAAAATGCACGGTCGGAAGCTCTGAATCTGATTCGCAACCGCAAAGGTCGTCAACCACACATCATGGTTGTAGTTGGCGAGCCAACACCCAGTCGCTTGTCATCTCTTGCGCTTGGTACTGGCGATATTGACTGTGTGTATCATTTCGCCTTGAATGAACTGATAGATTCTGTGCGAGATTTGGGCAATAGTGAGGCCGAAGATATGCTTATGATTATGATTGGAGGGAAGCGGTTGAAAGATATATCCGATTTGCCGATTGATCTTGCCGTTTAAGTTTCTGTTGCGCTCGGTGTTACTATATGTAGCCGTTGTTTTTAACTAATGAATGGAGATGTCATGGCTTATAAGAAAAATTTTTTAAGCAAGGTAATATGCCGGTGTGATTTTTTAGATTTATTTGATATTCGATTGGAATGTCCCGAGCCGTTAAAAAAATCTTTGCGGAGAATGGGGCCTGTTGAGGGTGTCTCAAAAAAACTTGGAGGAGAATTTAGAATCACACCGGACGGCATCCAAATCGGCGGGAAAATTGAACCATCAATGGTGTGGAGTTTTGCAGATAACGATAAAGGAAAGAAAATAAGTTTATCGGAAGATTTTTTTGCAATTGAATACGATAAGTATGAATCGTTCGATTTGTTGTTAGGAGATTTTAATGATATCAAAAAAATCATAACAGAAACGTTAGGTGTTTTTACAGCCAAACGCTTAGGTTTGAGGTTTATTGACGTTTTTACCATGGGGGGTGGTGACCCTTTAATTTGGAATGAATTCATTACCCCCGAATATCTAGTAACAACGGAATCAATCCCTGATAAAAAGGATCGAAAATTTCTTTCTCGAGCTTTCAATAAAAAAGAATACACACGCTCAGATATGAGAGTGTTAATTCAATATGGCATTCACAATCCAAGCTATCCGTCCCCGATAAATCTTCGACAATATATTTTGGATACAGATATTTCATCCGTGGGGCTCTTAGAGGATGGCCTACTTGCTATCTCCCTCGGTTCATTCCATAAAGAAGCTAAGGAAATATTCGAATCTGCTATTACAGAGAATCTCCGGAAAATAATGAATGAGTGATTACTATCAAGACTCACAGCCGGGAGGCAACCCTCAATACAGCAATGAAGCGAAGAATTATGTCCCAGCTTCTGAGAGTACTCACCCGTATCCAAACCTCTCTGTTTCCTGCAGACGCTTTACCGCGAACTTAACTTCCGAAGAAATAAATGTTGATGCTCTTTTGTCGCAAGTAAATTTCGAACATTTATCACAGGGGGCCATATTTAAAAATGTAACGTCATTCTTGGTGCAAGTTGAGGGCAATAAAAGTGTGGTGTATGAGCTAAACTATTCGCGGGTTGTTGTTTTGACTCAAGCCTGTGATCTGAAACGCAACTATGATGCGAGAAAAAGTGCCAGCACCGGCAAGCACGACAAAATTTTACTTACAGCACTGGTTGCTCCTATTTTTGATCTCACAACAGCCCGGGAAGGAGACCATTTGGCTGGCTTCAGTATGAAGATGGAGCTAATTCCTACTAAGAAACGAGAGTCCCTTAAGACCCATGATATTGCGCGATATTATCAGCTGAATGATAAAGATTTTGAAGATGCCAGTGATATAGGATTTCAAGAAGGTCTTGTGGACTTTAAACACTTCTTCACAGTCCCGTTAAGCCAGCTTAACCAAGGAAATTATCTAACTAAGTTAGCTCAGTTTCATCGCGAAAAGTTGTCTCACCGTTTTTCTAGTTTTTTGTCTCGGGTAGGGATACCCGAAAATTGATTCGTATTCCATAGTCCGCAGTAATTTTTTTCAAGTAATCGATGGCTTCTTCCAAGTTTTTCAGTTTGACATCTTGGAATCCGGCAGCGGCGGTTATCGCCCCGACAGCCTGTTTGATCAAGTTTCGAACGTCGGCTTTTTCTTTTGGGAGTGGTTCTAGGGTCAATCCCAGAGGCGATCCGGCCCAGTTTTTAAACGCCTTGCTGACTTTATTCCAGAGCGGGAGCATCCGGGTCTTGGATTGATTTTTGTTTTCCCGATCCACTTTATTTGCGGTGAACCGGAGCCAGTCATGAGTCAGGTAGGCAATCAAGTCGGCTCGTTTGGCGTAGTAGTCTTCGACCGTATCAATTCCCCGATCCTTTAGAGCTTCCCGGCGCAGTTCAAACTCCACGCGGGTTGCAGCGAAAGGCATCTCAGCACACTTCCAGCGATAAACTCTCATACAGAGATTTTTATGCGGATTGGCTTTCAGTTCTACTTCTGCCTTTTTGTCATAAATCCGGCACATCAAGGGCGATTTGCCGATAGAAACAGTGACCCCAGTTCCAGAATGACGAGACTTTGAAACCGCTCGGCAGATGTACCGCTCTTCCAGAAACGCCCGATCAAACGGTTCGATATCCACTTCCGGCATATCGAGACAGATGTCCACACGGGAAAGCCGATTGCGAACGATTTTTCCGCTGAGGGCTTCAATCATTCGTGTAGCTTTTTCATAAGCTTCTTTTGCTCCAATGGAAAGGCAGGCGTCCCCATCGGCCCGGATAACGACACTAGGAAAAGTTTTGTGTGGGGATTCCCGTTCCGCAATCAGCACGGTCAATTCTTCATATTCCAGTTTGTAGGCAAAATAGGCCCCCTTTTTCCCGCCCATCCGCGCCCCCATCCGGTCAACGGTTGCCATTCCACCCATAAATAAAATTTCATCCCAGCCGAGTGGAGCACCTTCGATGGCCGCGTCTTCTTTAGCTCGTTTAAGACGATCATTTAGATTTTTCCAGTCGGTCCACTGGACATAGAGAACCCATTCCAGCCAGTCTTCAGCTCCAATCCAGCTATCTATTTCATCAAGGTTACTACTTGAGGGGGGTGTGTTACTGGAGTGCACCCCCGCGGCCACGGATGCACGGTGCGCGCTTGCGCGCGCAGCCGTGCATTCCGCAGCCGCCTCTGAATCGCATTCTGTGGTGAAATTCCCCACAATCGAGTCAAGCTGAACCTCTAAACGGCTTTCAGCTTGCTCCATTGTTCGTTCAAGGGCCTCGTCCGGGGCTGTGGGTAGATAGTCGGTGCGTCTATGGTTGCTCATACCGACACCGCCTTTCCACACGAAGGTTCCGGCGGATCGGAAAGAGCAACCTGATAGCCGCGTCTTTCAAGGAGCCTGTAAAGAGCTCTCGACCCCGGCGAGTTATTTGCTACACGGACAGGCTTTGACAATGCTGGGGCCGCTTCAAAGCCGACGACCTCAAAGCCGCAGCTTTCAATCATCCGGAGCAAGGGCTCAATCCGAGGTATTTTCTCCGCAATCACGGCGGATTCCGGGCTGAGGGGGCCCGGAACCGCCGTCATTGCTTGTTCGTTTCCGAGGGCGGGGAATTCAAGCTGGCAATCAGATCGGCAAGGTCGTCTCATACTGAACCCGCCTTTCCAGAAGCTAATCCCGCTTTTGTCAGGGCGAGGATTGCTTCTTTCATCGGTTCAGAAAGAGACTCCCAGCCTTCGAGAACGCGAAGGAGTCCTTTATCCTTATAGAGAACGGGATTCCCACAAAACGGGCAGGGGTGGCAACAGGAAGGGCAAGCATCTATGCCGCTACTGTGTTTATGCGGCGAGGAGTGAAGCTTCGAGTCCCTCCCCCGGCACCACATCTCCCCCTTTCTGGCTCCGGACATTTTTGGAAAAGGTTTGAAAAACTAACTTTTTCAAGTCACCCGAAACGTGCATAGTCAGTTATGCAAAACTTTATTCTAGATACGAATGTTCTCATTCACGATCCAACTGCTATTCACCATTTTAAAGAAAATCATGTGATTATTCCTTTGAAGGTGCTGGAAGAGATCGATCAGTTTAAACGTGAGCTCAGCGAACGCGGGCGTAATGCCCGTACAATTTCCAGGGCACTCGATGAATTGCGCAAGCAGGGGCGGCTGTCGGACGGTGTAACGCTGGAGAGCGGCGGAACTATCCGGGTGATTTTTGCCGATAAAGAGAATCCGTTTGCGGTCGGTCTTTCGGCGGATGACCTGATTTTGAAAATGGCGATGGACTTGCAGAGGGCGCAGCCGGATGTGCGGTGCGTAGTGGTCAGTAAGGATATCAACCTGCGCCTGAAGGCCGATGCGTTAGGGCTTGAGGCTGAGGACTACGAGAATGATAAGATTCGCGAGGTAGACGAAATTTATACCGGCCAGACGGTGCTGGATACCGATTCAGAGGCCATCAGTTTTTTTGCGAAGGAGGGTTATGCCGTAATTCCCGGTATGGAGACTCTTTTTGCTAATCAGTATGTGACGATGCGGAATATTCATGATTCCAAGCAGACGATGCTCGCACGCTATGATGCAGAGACGCACCGGCTGGTTAAGTTGCTGACGATGGGAGAGGGTGCTCCGATTTCGCCCCGCAATCGTGAACAGCGTTTTGCGATGGATGCATTGCTGAATGATAAAATCAAGTTGGTGACTCTTTCAGGTAAAGCTGGCACAGGTAAAACACTGCTGGCAATTGCTGCCGGGTACCATCAGGTGATGGATACCAAATATTACAAGCGCCTGCTGGTTTCCCGCCCGATTTTTCCAATGGGCCGCGATTTGGGCTACCTGCCCGGTACGATCGAAGAGAAGCTGGATCCCTGGATGCAGCCGATTCATGACGCATTGGAACTGATCGTGCATAGCCGTGCAGGTTCGTCACCGAACAGGAAGGGCGGAGACCTGCTGGCTTCCAATCCGTTGATTGATGTCGAACCTCTCACCTACATCCGCGGACGGAGTATTCCGAATCAGTTCATGATCGTGGACGAAGCGCAGAATCTGACGCCTCTAGAGGTTAAAACAGTAATTACACGGGTGGGGCACGACACAAAGATTGTACTGACAGGAGACCTTTACCAGATTGATAATCCGTATGTAGACAGCCTGTCCAACGGGTTGAGCGCCGTGGTAGATAAATTCCGCGGGGAAGCGTTGGCGGCTCATATGTTATTAACGGAGGGAGTACGCTCGGAAATTGCTGAAAAGGCCGCCAATTTGCTTTAAACGTCCGGGAAAGGGGGAGCTATGATATTTCAGCCCAGTATGCGAAAAATTCTTGCCGCACGGGGATATCATCACTGCAAAAGTGATGAGGAATTTACGCTGCATGGATCGCATGCCCGTAACATACAATATGCATTTTCAAAAGAATTCAAGGGAGCCCGCGAAAAGATTGTGGATATCATTTTCCTTGGAGTAGACGTGATCAGTGAGAAACTGGTGATCGGCTTTTTCCGCGAAAATGTATCGATTGAGAATGGAATTCTGGTGAATTCTGACGTGAGTATTCCCTTGGCTAAGTATTCAATTGAGGAATTTGAAAAACAGATAAATAAGCTGATCCCGAAAGATGTCCCGCTCCGGGCCGGAGCAGATGGCGGCGAACCGTTTTAAAATGAAATAAAGGAACTAAGGAATGATGGACGCACAAAAACTTTTTGCTGAACGTATCGGTGGCGAAAACTACGGAAAATCGACCGAAATTTATAAATTCGAAAAAATAAAACGCGCCAAAGCCAAAGCGCGAAAGCAGCACCCTGATCTTGAAATTCTGGACTTTGGTGTCGGCGAACCCGACGGCATGGCTCCGGCACCTATTCGCGAAGCGTTGAAAGTGGAAGTCGATAAACCGTCCAATCGCGGGTATTCCGACAACGGCATTCCGGAATTCAAGCAGGCTGCCGCCGAATACATGAAGAAATTCTTCGGTGTGAATCTCGATCCGGCAACTGAAATCAATCACAGCATTGGCACCAAGCCGGCACTGGCCATGCTGCCATTGGCGTTTGTGAACCCGGGCGACGTGATTTTTCAAACCGTTCCCGGTTATCCGGTCATGGCCACGCATACCAAATACCTTGGCGGTGAAGTGGTTAATATTCCGCTGCTGGAAGAAAACGGATTTCTTCCGGACCTCGGAAAGATTGATCCGGCGCTGGCAGATCGTTGCAAACTTTTCTACATCAATTATCCCAATAACCCGACCGGTGCAGTGGCGACGGATAAGTTTTATGATGAACTGATTACCTTCGCGAAAAAGCACAACATCCTGATCGTGCAGGATGCGCCGTATGCCACGCTGGTTTACGACGGCCCGCGCAAATCCATTCTTCAGCGTCCCGGAGCGAAGGAGTGCTCCATTGAACTGCATTCGATGAGCAAAGCGTATAACATGACCGGCTGGCGCCTTGCCTTCTTCTGCGGGGCGGCCTGGGCGGTTGATGCGCTGGCGATGATCAAAGACAACTGCGACAGCGGACAGTTTAAAGCCATTCAGCACGCCGCCTGCAAAGGAATTGCGGATCAAAGCCTCGCCGAAGGCATTTGTAAGCACTACGAACAGCGCCTGCGCCGCATGGTCGAGGTCCTGCGAGGAGTCGGTTTCAACGCCAAGATGCCCGGCGGCACGTTTTATCTGTACGTCAAGGCGCCGAAAGCGGCTGGCAATGTGCAATTTAAAAATGCCGAAGAGGTTTCGCTTTATCTGATCGAAAACTTCGGCATTTCCACGGTGCCGTGGGATAACACCGGCCCGTTTATCCGCTTCGGAGCGGTCTTTGAATCCACCGGTGATGCTGACGATGAGCGCGTACTGAACGAGCTCGCCGCCCGCCTGAAAAAAGCCGATCTGAAGTTTTAGTTTTCAGTTGAAGCGGTGATCCGGCTGAGAGCCCTGCGGGAATTTTCCGGCAGGGCTCCTTCGTTGTAGAAGGTATGGATGCAATCTAGCGCTTCGCGGGCGTTCTGCATCTGTTTTCCCAGACGCTGAAAAGCCAGACGCTCCAGTTCTTCCTCTTGCATGATTTCGACCCAATGCGCGTCACCATGTGCATCCCTGCCGGCATAGGCCGGCAACCGTCCGAGGATCAGTAAAACTTCACGATGCAGGTCGTCTGGCTGGGCTGCCATCAGTTCATCGCAAAAAAACTCATAACAGACGGGCGGGCGACCGATCTCAAGCGCACAGCCCGTTTCTGTCAGGAATCCATACCGGTCGCTATCCAGTTCGTCTTTGCCATGCACAGCGCACAGAAATGGACTTTCCAGCGCTTCTTCGCACAGATCGGCGCGGCAGCAGCAGGCGGTACAGAGTCCGCAGACTTCGCGGCATTGCGCGCTCACCAGTTCTTGCACTTCGCGTTCCAGCTCTGTGTATTCTTCGATCAGGTGTTTCAGTCCTCTTTTCATAAACCCGGTCCTTTGATTAGTGCCATAATTTCTTTGAAACGTGAACCGGCAGTGCGTGTTTTGAGGCGGGGGTAGCGACCGTCGGGCATAATGGCTTCGCCGTTACGCAGAATAATCAGCCGCTCTTCGCTGGCGCGAATCGATTGAACGCCGACCTGTGCGGCGGCGATGCGGATGCGGGCGATTTCAAATAGATTTTTGACGGCAGTCGGCAGCTTTCCGAATCGGTCAGCGAATTCTTTTTTCAGTTCGCGCACTTCGGTTTCCGTCGCCAAAGAGGCAATCCGTCCGTAAAGTTTTACACGCAGATTTTCATCGTCCACGTAGTTGTACGGAATAAACGCTGCATTTTCCGCTGTGCTGTGTACGGGTGAACGGTCGAGAAAATCTAAATCAACAGACACATCAATGATGGGTGGCACTTTCTTTCCTTGCAATTTGGCGACACTTCGTTTGAGCAGCTGGCAGTAGAGGTCGAAGCCGATTGCGGCGATATGGCCGCTCTGCTGCGCGCCGAGCAGGTTGCCCGCGCCGCGGATTTCGAGGTCGCGCATGGCAATGCGGAACCCGGTGCCGTGTCCCGTATAGCGTTTCAGTGCTTCGATCCGGCGGCGCGAATCGTCCGATAGTGAGCCGCCGGGAGGCAGCAGCAGAAAGGCGTAGGCTTTTTGCCGTGCGCGTCCGACGCGCCCGCGCAACTGATACAGGTCGGCCAGTCCAAAGCGGTCTGCATGATCGATCAGGATCGTATTAACGCGCGGAATGTCGACGCCGCTTTCGACAATCGTTGTGCAAATCAGGACGTTGAATTCGCCACGCACAAAGCGGTGCATCACATCAGACAGTTCATGTTCACTCATTTGTCCGTGAGCGAATTCCACGCGGGCTTCCGGCACCAGCTTTTTTACTTTGGCAGCGACTTTGCCGATGGTCTGTACACGGTTGTGCAGATAAAAGACCTGTCCGTCGCGCGCCAGCTCATGGCGGATGGCCTCCGTTACAATCTCGTCGTGGTATTCCAGTACAATGGTTTCGACCGGCTGACGCTCTTGCGGCGGGGTCTGGATGGTGCTCATGTCACGCGAGCCGGTCAGACTCATGTACAGCGTGCGTGGAATCGGCGTCGCGCTCAGTGTCAGCACGTCGACCTGCTGGCGGAGTTGTTTCAAATGCTCTTTGGCGCGCACACCAAAGCGCTGCTCTTCATCGATAATGACAAGGCCGAGATTTTTGAACTGCACATCCTTGGAGACGAGGCGATGCGTGCCGATAACGATATGAGCTTCGCCTTCGCGCAGGCGCCGGACCGCTTCATTCTGTTCGTGGTGTGTGCGGAAACGACTGAGCATTTCAACGACGACCGGAAATGCCGCCATCCGTTCGGTAAAGGTATCAAAATGCTGCTGTGCCAGAATCGTGGTTGGGACGAGTACGGCAACCTGCCGGCCTTCCATTACCATTTTGAAGGCGGCGCGCATTGCGACTTCGGTTTTTCCGTAGCCTGCGTCGCCGCAGATCAGCCGATCCATCGGTTGAGGCGATTCGAGGTCGGCTTTAACAGCTTTTATCGCGGTGAGCTGATCGGGTGTTTCCATGTATGGAAATGAATTTTCGAATTCATTTTGCCAATGCGTGTCCGGCCCGCAGGCGAGTCCTTTTTTCAGTGCTCTCATCGCCTGTGTTTCAAGCAGTTTGGCGGCCAGATCTTCAATCGCGGTTTGTGCTGAAGCCCGTTCATTCTGCCAGCGGTGTCCCTTTAAACTGTGCAGAGCAGGGGCTGAATTCCCCATACCGACGTAGCGTGTCAGCAGGTGAGCCTGACCGGTCGGAAGGTATATCCTCGCACTCTCGGCGTATTCGATGAGCAGCATTTCCTGACGGCGGCCTGCCATCTCCATTTCCATCAGCCCCATGTATTTTCCGATGCCATGGTCGACGTGCACAATCAGCTCGCCGGGCTGGATATCCGTCCATTCCGCAATGCGCACGCCGGCGGTCTTGGCGGCTTTTTCGCCGCGCCGAACATGCGCAGTCTTTGGCTGATAGCCGTAAATATCAGCTTCGGTGATGACGAGATGTTTCCGCTGTTTGGAAACAAAGCTTCCATGCAAAAGTCCGACGTGAAGAGAGGCTTTAGACTTTAGGCTTTTGGCTTTAGGAAAATACGCTTCGCGCAGGCGTTCGGCAGAACCGGGGGTTTCCATGTAGATGTCGACAGCCCATCCTGCGCCAGCCATTTTTTCCAAGGCTTGAAAAAATGTTTTGCGCTGCTGCTCGGCGGCTTCCGGACGGTGCAGTTCGGTCACCGGCCGCAAGTTGGTTTCGTAAAATCCAAGATCGATGTCGGTGACATCGCTGGTAACGCAGCCGATGTGAATTGTAGACGCGATGTCCTCATCGCGTTCAGAACGCGGTGGGGACACCGCGTCTACGTTGGAGAAAATGCGGAGAATATTTTTTGGAAGCAGTTCGGCGAGTGTAGCGGAACCTTTGGTGTTGAGCGGAAAAATTTCTGCGTTTTCAATTTTTTCGACGGAGCGCTGGGTGTCTGGTTCAAAGGTGCGCAGACTTTCGATTTCATTGCCGAAAAATTCAATACGCACGGGCAGATCGCAAGTTGGTGGCCAGACGTCAATAATGCCGCCGCGCCGTGCGGCAAAGCCTTTTTCATATATTTCAACGTCGAGCGTGTACCCTTGCTTTTCCAGCATTTGGAAAAGTTTATCCGGATTGGCGACTGAGCCGCATTTCAAATTCAGTGCATTTCCAATGTTCGGAAGTTTTTCTTCCAATGTTTGGAAAGTTGTCAGCAGAACAAATGTAGACGCGGTGTCCTCACCGCGTTGCAGGAATGAAAGGGTCTTCAGCCGCTTGCCTTGGGTCTCCATGTCTTTTTCGTCACATGGTGGAAGTAGCAGAATGTTTGTTTGCGGGCAGAGCGTTTTCCAGCAATCAGATAACTTTTCCAAACCTTGGAAATTATCCACAATCCAAAGTTGCGGTTGAGGTAGATGACATCCGAGAAACGCCTGCGCCGACGGCGGCAGGGCGGGCAGGCGGCACACGCCGCCTTCCAGCACTACGCGCAGTTTGGTCAGGTCGAAATCCATACGGGGAATTTAGCATCTATTTGACCACGGAACCACACTGCTTTGGAGCGAAGCGTAAAAATAATTTGCGAAGCAAATAGTGACCACAGGGAACGGTTCAAACACGGAAGTGCTTTGGACTGCGGCGGCAAGTGCAGCGCGACGCCGCTTTCAGCACAGCAAGAAAAGCGGCCTCGTGCCTGCGACGTGCGGCCGCACTCCAGAACTTTTTCTTATTAAAACTGCTATGCAAAGGCGGGGTGGACGGCTATTTTCAGCCCAGTGATGCAAGATCATTGCTTTATGAAAAAGAGGAAAACTATCGAACAGCTTTAAACCAAAAATTTTAATGCGTTAACGCGCAGTATTGCTTCTTCTGAAAACCGCCAATTTTTGACCTACGAAGCGAGACGTGCGGAGACGCGCCCAATAAAGGCGCGGCTCCCTGTCTCATGTTTCGTAGGTGGGGCTTGGCGGTCCCTCAGAAGAGGCGTGAGCTTGGAGTTCGCGCCCCTTTTTGTTTCCAATCCTTGGAAACAACCTCGGCATAGTCCCGTAAGGACGAAGCCGGGTTAGAGTCAGCGGGCTCCATGCAGAAAGCAGGAGTCATGCGGATTTTGTTTGTGACGGAGGATTTTTCGGGAGCGAGTCTTTGCCGCCGTTTGGCGGATGAAGGGAATGATGTCCGCGCCCTTGTCGGCGATTCGGAATTTTTAAGCATCCTTGACGGCGTTGTCGAAAAAATGTCATTTGATGCCGCTGAAGATTTTTCTGCGCATCTTAACTGGCTTGGGCATGACGGGCTTATCGTTGTCGATGATTCCGGATTCGGACAACTTCAGGACGATCTCCGTGCCTCCGGATATGCGGTGGTTGGCGGTTGTGCCGGAGCCGACCGGCTGGAAGAGGATCGTCTTTTTTGTCAGGAAGTTTTAAAGCAATGCGGTATTCGCACTTTGCCAATTCACCATTTTCAATCGGTTCCTGAAGCCATAGCTTTTCTTGAAGCCCGCCGGGGTCGCTGGGTTTTGAAGCATAACGGCTATCCCGATAAGGCTATTTGTTACGCAGGACAACTCGATTCTGCCGAAGACATCCTTGACCTTCTTCGCCGGTCAATCAGCGAGGGTTACGGCGGTTCACACGTTGTTTTGCAGCAATATATCGACGGTGTCGAAATAAGCGTCGCCCGCTATTTTAACGGGATCGACTGGGTCGGTTCTACTGAACTTAATATAGAGCACAAAAAACTTTTTCCCGGCGATCTCGGCCCAAATACTTATGAGATGGGGAATTTACTTTGGTATGAAAAAGGAGCCAACCGTCTGTTTGATGAAGTTTTAAATCCACTAAAAGCGCATCTGCGGAAAATCGGCTTCCATGGTGATATGGACGTTAACTGTATCATCAATGCCGATGGAGCCTGGCCGCTTGAATTGACGCCGCGCTTCGGCTATCCGGCTACAGAATTGCAGATTGAGCTTCATGAATCCCGTTGGACGGACTTTCTGTTGGCGGTTGCAAAAGGAGAGGATTTTTCCCTTCGGTGGAAATCTGGCTATGCGGTAGCCGTCCTTGTCGCCGCGCCGCCGTTTCCTTGTAAGCCGAGCAAAGGAACGCCATGGCTTTCGCTTCCAGGATTGCGCATTCATTTCCGTGAGCCGGTAAGTCCTGACGAGCTTGCGCATTACCACTTTGAAGAGGCCTTGCGGCTTCCGGACGGCACGTGGGAAATCTGTCACGACTCCGGTTACGTTCTGCACGTCACCGGACACGGGGAGACGGTTGAAGCCGCTCGCGAGGCCGCCAATCGCCGCGCGGCCAATGTAATCATTCCCCGCGCATTTTTCCGGACGGATATAGGAGGGAAGTTCATTTATGAAAGCTGTCAGCAACTCAAGCAATGGGGGTATGTGTTATGAGTAAAAAGCAGCAACCATCCTTCTCGTGGCTTAATCCGAAATGTGAAATTCGCGATACGGGGATGGGCAAAGGTGTATTTGCCCAGACAGCGATCCGCAAAGGTGAGATCGTTTGTGTTGCTGGGGGTTACGTTATGACGACAGAAGATGAAAAATGGTTTTGCGGAGAGATGGCTGATAAGCCGGTAGAAGTCGAAGAGGATTTCTACCTTGGGCCGCGTACCGATGCCGATATCCCGTTTACACAACAGGTTTACATCAATCACAGTTGCGATCCCAATACTGGAATCAAGGGGCAGATTCTCTATGTTGCAATGAGAAGTATTCGCAAAGACGAAGAAGTGACTACGGATTATGCAATGACAGTATCTGCTAATCCGAAGTCGAAACTTGTTTTCGAATTTCCCTGCCAGTGCGGTCAGCCGAACTGCCGGAAAGTGTTAACAGAAAATGATTGGAAACTTCCCGAGCTTCAGCGCCGTTACGACGGCTGGTTTTCCTGGTATCTGCAGGAAAAGATTAACAGGCAGAAAACACGCAAAAGGAAGGTATGAAGATGAGCAAAATTGTAGATGACAAAACATGTATGATTCGGGTGGATTCGGCTGACGGAGCAGAAAACAGTAAGTGGAAGTCTATCACTGAAAGCATCGGCGGCGGGAAGGACCTTCCCTCCAGTAAAATTGAAAAATGGTTCAGACGGATAACGATTCGTACAGAGGACTTCGCTGGCGAATTGACAAGGGAGCAACAATTAATAGCCAAAGCGGTTTATGGCATGCTGCAAATCACATGCGTTTCGACCGATGGGAAAAGAGTTGGCGTGTTCCTGAGACAGAAAGAAGAAGGCCCCACTGGACACAAGAAGATCACGTCTGGATATTCGTTGATGCGCAGTTGGTCGCCTTATAGCACGGACGTCAAAAGCATTCAGGCCGCTTTTATGAAAAAAACCGGGTTCCTGTCCGGCAGACCGCTTGAAATTAAGCCATTCGGTCTTGGTTATAACGATTTACTGGAATCGCCCGAATCAACAGGCCCCGGCTATCTTTTCATGGTGCATAAAGCAGTCTGTACTGCGGCTGATTTTCCATCTGGTGAGCAGGGCTCGACTGACAAGAAATCCGGTGAAAAATTTATCGGCTTTTTCGATCCTCAGGCTTTGTATGAAGACAAGGCGAGTCATCAAGATGAAATTATAAAATTTGACGCACGCATGGATAATCTCATTCTCCGGTCGCTTGCCACCGGCGAACGGAAGACAAGTAGTGGAGAACTTGCTGTATTCAATCAGGATTCCCGGCTTTCAGGTGGCGACATACGATTTAAGATTGTTGACCATCCCACCGCTAACGACAGCCAGATCGTCAGCTTAATTTCCAACTTAGCTGGGGAATACGGGCCGATTTTCTGTGCAAATTTTGTTTATGACGCGTTGAAAGCTGGCATCGGTATCACGGCATACGTTGTTGCACGCAAAATTGGTTTGTAAGGCGGGAAAATGAGGAAAAAACAATTTTCCTGGATGAATCCAAAGTTAGAGGTGCGCGAGACAGCGGCCTGCGGAAAAGGTGTATTTGCGAAATCGGCGATAGCTTATGGCGAACGGCTTATTTTTCTGGGGGGCAAAATTATGCCAGCGATAGAAATAAGCGATGATAACGGCATTCAGATTGCCGAAGATTTGGTTTTGACGATGCCGGTTCCGGGAACAACCGAAGGGGCCAGTTTTGTTAATCACAGTTGCGATCCCAACGTCGGCTGCCAAGGTCAGATTGTGCTGGTGGCAATGCGTCCCATCCAGCCAGACGAAGAGATCACCTTCGATTATGCGATGTGTCTGCATCCCACGCCCGGTATGCCCCGGTATGAAATGCAATGCCGTTGCGGCAAGCCGAATTGTCGGAAGGTCATCACCGAAGACGATTGGCAGATTCCCGAGATTCAGCGCCGGTACGACGGCTATTTCCAGTGGTATTTACAGGAGAAGATCAACGTTGGAAAAAAGCTTTGCGGTGCCATCCGCTAAACGGCGGAACAGGTGAGCCCGTGAAAAAAAGGAGAATGACCATGAGTCTGAAGTACCAGTCGACAAAAAAGAATCAAGACGGGTCAGTAACGAAATCGAGAGAATTCTCAGATGGTTCTGGCCGCAAAGAAACCACTCGCAACGGGAAGGTAGTAGAGAGAACAATATATCCCCGTAAGAAGTAGCGCGTCGCAAATGTTTCGCCAGCCAGAATGGCTGGCGAAACTTAAACCTTGGCACAAAAAAAATGACACTGAAAAACCGAATCGCAGAACTCACGCTGGGCCACACAGTCAATCAGACCATCAACTACTTTTTCGATTACGGGCTCTATCCGCTGATGATTTTCTGGCTGGGTCTAGGGCGCGGATTCGTGGTGATGGCTGTGTTGTCATTCCTGCTCTGCTGGTTCTGCATGAAGCTCTATGACTGGTCGAAACGCGACTGGCTGGGAATTGAAGCGATCAAGTTAGTCAAAAAGTATTCCGGGACAAACTACGCCGGACAGCTTTTGGCGTGGGTGCTTCGCCGGAGCGACCCAGTAGCCTGCGTTTTGCTCTCTATCCATTTCGATCCTTTCATCGTTACCGCTTATCTGCGGCGCGGAGCGTTCGACGGAATGACCCGCCGCGACTGGCGCATTTTTCTGCTGAGTTGGTTCATCGGCAATGCGTGGTGGTCGGCGGCCTGTTTTACCGGCATCTCGGCGGTGGAATGGGTGTGGCAAGTGGCTAAACATCTTTTCCAATGAGTAGAGGAATCAAATGAAAAAAATAGTTTATGCCGGACTCCACAGAGAAAACCTCCATTTGCTGTATGGGCATTTCCATGTTTCGGCCATAGCACACATCGAATATTTCGATAAGCACACCTTTAATCCGGTCAACTTTATTTTCAAGGCGATCTATTGGATGCGGCGGCACAACCGGTGCCGACCTGTTGAACTGCTAATGCTGAAAATCTGGACGGCGGCAAAACCGTTGTCTTCTTCGGTTTTTCACGATTACAGAGATTATCTGGAGGCAATCTCTCGCAACAGAACAGATGTTCTGGACTTCAACCATCCGGATAGCGTGGCTGGGTACATTAAAGACAACGGGGTGGGTCTGCTGATCGTCAACACGTGGGAAATGCTCCCGAAGCAAATTATTTCCGCCCCGGAATTGGGAACCATCAATGTACATCCTTCAAAACTTCCAAAATATAGGGGGGCTCTTCCAACGCTTTGGGCGCTGAAATACAAAGATACGGAATCGGCCATAACCTATATGCTTCTCGACGATGCGGTAGATGGCGGGAATATAATCTGCCAGCACGAGTTCGCCTTAAATGCAGAAGACAACTGGCGCACAATAGAAGGAAAAGCAACAGAGGTTATAACGGCCACATTCCTGAATGCCGTGATCGGCTACATAGAGGGGCGATTGGTGCCTTATCCGCAAGACCTGTCGAACGGTTCGTTTACAGACAAATACGAGCGGTACAGAAAGATCGACTGGAACGCAGAAAGCGCCGCCGAGATTTTTAACAAGGTAAATCTATATCCGTTTGTTGAGCCGGACGTTTATTGCTTCACATATTATCGCGGCAGAAAGCTTTTCATAAAGAAGGTCGCGCTCTGCAAAGAAGTTCGTTCGGGCAGGGGAAAGTTCTCCATTGCTGGATTGTATCTGTTTGCCCATGTATCGGGCGGCGCGATTAAAATGAAACTGTTCCGCGATATAGGGTTCCTGCCAAGCATTCGTATGCTATTCCAAAAAGCCGAACTGACTTTTTCCTAGCGTAGTGAAATGCCTCGGCGAGGCATCTGTTGAACAGTTTTGCATTTTCCCAGTCGAAATGGTTCAGTAACAGCCATGGAATACTGGAATGGAGGAATGTTGAGCGGCTGTTGGGAACATAATTCCAAAATTCCATCGTTCCATTATTCCGTAAACCAAATTTAACAGGAGGATGAATTATGATGCGTACAGCGAATCCGGCTTTGAATGCGAAGACGTTTGATGTAGCCAATGAAGGCGCGGGGGTGATGACGATTCAGGGGACAGTGAGCCGCACGGCGATGTTGCTGGCATTGCTGTTTGCTGCGACTCTGCTGACATGGAAACCGGCGGCTCCGCAGGATAGCACCGGATGGATACTGATCGGCGGCATCGCCGGGTTTATTGTGGCGCTGATTACAGTTTTTAATAAGAAGGCTGCTCCGGTTACCGCGCCGATTTATGCGGTGTGTCAGGGGCTTCTGCTCGGCGGAATTTCCAGTCTGTTTGAAAACCGTTTTCCGGGCATTGTCATGCAGGCGGTTCTACTGACGTTCGGAACGTTGGGCGCGCTGTTGCTGGCGTATACCTCGCGGCTGATTCGCGTGACAGAAAATCTCAAGCTGGGCATTGTTGCGGCAACGGGAGGCATCGCGCTGTTTTATCTGGTGTCGTGGATTCTTAGTCTTTTCGGAGTATCGGGTTCCATTATCGGATCCAGCAGTCTTGCGGGCATTATTTTCAGTGCAGTGATTGTGGTTGTGGCGGCGCTGAATCTGGTGCTGGACTTTGATTTTATTGAGCAGGGCGCGGAGCAAGGCGCGCCGAAGTATATGGAATGGTATGCCGCCTTTGGACTGATTGTGACACTGGTATGGCTATACATGGAGATTCTGCGTCTTTTATCGAAGTTGCAGAGTCGGAAATAGGGAGAGAAAGAAGGCTTTAGGCCTTAGGCTTTGGGCAGGAAAATGATGGTGGATTCCAAATATTGGATTCAACCGATTTTTATTTAAGTAATTATTAATAAACATGTTACATATTTAATCTATCATTTATGAGGGTTAAAAAATCAGGTCAAAATAGTACATTTTTTGCGAAAGATGTTTATAATAAAGAATTTATGATTGTCATTTTTGATAAAAAGCGGGGTTCCGGTAAAAGGCCGGATTATTTAAATGATATTTTCTCACGCGATTATTGCGATTTTATTGGATTTTTTTGTTATTTCACCTTGCTGGCAAAATTATTTAACAAAAAAAGTTGCACGGTTTTTTTATATGCGTACTATGACCCGCCTTGTTCGAAACAAAACGCGCTGAAAAGCGGGTGAGAATTGAGTGAGAAAATTGTTCTTAAAAAATAATTTAAAAAACGGGTTGCTAAACAAACTGAGGTGCGTATGATGACCCGCCTTGTTCAAAACAAAACGAGCTGTAAGGCGAGTGAGGATTGAGCGATTAAATTGTTCTAAAAAATAATTTAAAAAAGCGGTTGACCGACTAAAGCAGTTTGCGTAAGTTACTCGCCGCTCCAACGAAAAAAGCCTGCTGAGGCGGGTTGAAAAAGCGTTGGTGTTTTTTTTGATCTTTGAAAATTGAATGACTCACGATCATCATTTCGATTTAGAAATGGTATGACTTGTTTTAAGCAAACGTTTCAAAATGTTTCCGTATAATTATCGGAGAGTTTGATCCTGGCTCAGAACGAACACTGGCGGCGTGGATTAGGCATGCAAGTCGAGCGGGATCTCGATGCTTCAATTCTTCGGAAAAGAAGCATTGGGTGAGAGCGGCGAACGGGTGAGTAATGTATGGGTAATTTGCCTTAAAGCCCGGGATAGCTACTCGAAAGGGTAGGTAATACCGGATGTGCTCGGGTGCCGCATGGCACCTTATGTGAAGGCGGGGATCTTCGGACCTGCCACTTTAAGATAAGCCCATATCCTATCAGCTAGTTGGTAAGGTAACGGCTTACCAAGGCTTACGGGTAGCTGGTCTGAGAGGACGACCAGCCACACTGGGACTGAGACACTGCCCAGACTCCTACGGGAGGCTGCAGTCGAGAATATTTGTCAATGTACGAAAGTATGAACATGCGACGCCGCGTGGAGGAAGAAGGCCTTCGGGTTGTAAACTCCTGTCATGAGGGAGTAAGTGTATGCCGGCTAATACCCTGCATACTTGACAGTACCTCAAGAGGAAGTCACGGCTAACTCTGTGCCAGCAGCCGCGGTAATACAGAGGTGGCGAGTGTTGTTCGGATTTACTGGGCGTAAAGGGTCCGCAGGCGGCTTTGTGTGTCAGATGTGAAAGCCCACGGCTCAACCGTGGAATGGCATTTGAAACTACAGAGCTAGAGTACAGGAGAGGATAGGGGAATTCATGGTGTAGCGGTGAAATGCGTAGATATCATGAAGAACACCGGTGGCGAAAGCGCCTATCTGGACTGATACTGACGCTCAGGGACGAAAGCCAGGGGAGCAAAGAGGATTAGATACCCTCGTAGTCCTGGCCATAAACGGTGCGCACTTGATGTGGGAGGTTTACCCCCTTCCGTGTCGAAGCTAACGCGATAAGTGCGCCGCCTGGGAAGTACGGCCGCAAGGTTAAAACTCAAAGGAATTGACGGGGGCCCGCACAAGCGGTGGAGCATGTGGCTTAATTCGATGCAACGCGAAGAACCTTACCTGGGCTTGACATGTAACTGCATACGACCTGAAAGGGACGTAGCCTTCGAGGGTGTTACACAGGTGCTGCATGGCTGTCGTCAGCTCGTGCCGTGAGGTGTTGGGTTAAGTCCC
>CAYNOR010000017.1:0-44847 GCA_964398915.1 uncultured Verrucomicrobiota bacterium | reverse complement strand
CAGTTCGTACGGAATTAAGGCTTCTCAACAGAAAGTCAAAAAATGAAAAAAAATATGAGAACAAATACTCGGGTGTGGCTGGCGGTTGTTGGCATAGCGTTGGCGGTCGGATTGACTGGCCTGTCCGGCTCGGCTTGGGCCGCGCCGTTTATTGGGGATATTTCCGATCCCATCCAATATGGCTCGGCAAATACGTATTTCGCCTACGCCCAACTCAGCGAGGGCGCGACCTGGGACGAGGCGGAATACCTCGCAACAACCTTGGCCCCCTACGCAGGCCTTTCCGCCCATCTCGCGATTTTTTCCACCGAGGACTCTTATACTTGGATGGTGGCAAACGTTAACAGCTTTTCAAGCCCGGCAATTCAAGATTGGGATCAGGCGTGGATTGGGGGCTTCAACAACGGCGGCACTTATGAGTGGATTGCCGCTGGCGGCGGCGGCGCCATTACCACGACCCACTGGGACACAACGTGGAACCAGCCTCAGCCTAAGGCCGCAAATTACGGAGTTGCATGGATGTTTGGAAGCTATGGAAACGTTTTAACGACTGAGCCGACAGCCAGCACTAATTTTTCCAACGCCGTCGTCCAATATGGCGTGATTCCTGAACCGGCTACGGTGCTTTTATTTGGAATCGGCGGCATCGGCACCTGGATGCTTCGCCGCAACAAGGTGCAATCAAAAGAAGAGATGGATGCTTAATCCATAACTCTTTTCCCTTTAACGCTCCGCCCGGCATCCCTTGGCGGATTTTTTGTGATGTCGATACATCCCGCCGACAGTCCGGCGGCCTTGACTGATGTCCCGCTCTATTCCTGCTTGGCAAGTCGCTGCGTGCTGGCGATGAGCTCCTGAGTGGTGCGTACGCCGATTTTTTCCATGAGGCGGGCTTTGTAGGTTCCGATGGTTTTGTGGCTGATGCCCAGTCGCTCCCCGATGTCTTTGTTACTCAGGCCCTGACAAAGCATTTGGTACACCTGCAATTCCCGGTTGCTGAGTTCTTCGATTGAACGATGCTTGGGTTTGCCATCGGGTTCCAGCAGTTGGGAGATCATCGCGTTGCTGAGCGCCAGATGTCCGGTCATGATTTTCCGGATGGCTTCGAGTATGGCGGCAATGGGTTCGTGTTTCATGAGGTATCCGCGGGCGCCGGCTTGAAGCAGGCGCCGGGCATAGACCTCTTCGTCGCAGACGGACAGGACCAGCGTGGGGGGGAGCCGGTTTTCGTCCCGGAGTTGTTGCAGCAGATTCCAGCCGTCGCCGTCTTTCAGGTTCAGGTCGAGCACTAAAACATCGGGACTTTCGGTGCGCATGTGTTGCAGGGTTTCATAGTATCCGCCAGCCTCGCCGCAAATGCGCAGATCCTCTTCCGCGTTGATGGCATCGCACAGGCCTTTGCGCATCAGGGGATGGTCGTCCACCACAAAAATATTTCCGGGCATCATGTGGATTCTCCTTTCAGCGGGATAATGAGTTCAACGACGGTGTGGTGCTGTTCGTTTTGACGGAGGGTCCATGAGCCGTCCAGCAGGCGGGTTCGCATCCGCATCTGTTTCAGGCCGAACCCGTCTGCAAGGTGTTTGGGTTCCGGCAGGGGGAGCCCGTCGTTGCTGATGGAAATGACCAGTTGCTGCGATTCGCGCACCAGGTCAATCCACAGGTGTTTTGCGCGGGCGTGCTTCACGGCATTGGCGACGGCTTCGCGGATGATGCGATAGATGTGCGGAATTTGACGGCTCGTCAGCGCGGTCAATTGTTCCGGGATATTGAGTTCGGTTTCGGTCTGAAAGAGCTGGTCGGTGCGGCGGGCGAGCATATCGAGCGCTTCGGGCAGTGTTTGCACGTCCAGCTCCTGCAAGGCGAGATCGTGTGAGAAGTCGCGGGCGACCCGGGCGAGGCGGATGGAATGTTCGCGAATGGTATTACGGGAGGTCAGGCAGTTCCGGCAGTGCGGATCGACCGGATTGATTTTAAAATTTTCCGTCAGCCTCGCCAAGGCGATCAGATCCTGGCAAAGCCCGTCGTGGATGTCCTCCCCAATGCGTCGTGCTTCCTGTTCCGCCGCGTGCAGGGTTTCGGCGATGGCTGTGCGCAGTTCGGCTTCGCGGCTGGCGACCAGTTGCGAGAGCTGCATGTTGACTGCGGTTAATTCCTGCTGGGTGTGCTTCAGACGGGTGATGTCGTGCGCCGCGCCCACATAGGCCAGCAGTCGGCCTTTTTTATCTTTCACCGGAATAATGCTGGAGGTGTGCCAGAACAGATCTCCATTTTTATGAACAACCCGGTATTCCGTGCCGGTTTGCAGGGTGTCGCCGCTCACGACCTGTTCGAGAAAGGCGTAGCAGGCGGCATGATCTTCCGGCAGCACAAACGCAGTGAAGCTTTTGCCGATGACTTCTTCGGGTGCATGGCCCAGCACCAGCGGCCAGTTGGGCGACACATAGGTTATGATTCCATCCGGGCTGATGGTGTAGAGCAAGGCGTGAGAATGGTTGAGCAGGAGCTGATTGCGCTCCTCCTCATTCAGCGGCAGGGAGGAGATCAATCGGAAGCGGAAGATCGCGACGGCTAGAAAAATGGCCGAGCAAAAGAAACCCGCCAGAGTCAGGTTCACATGACGGCAGGGCATCAGACGGAACGTGTACGGGATGTTCAGCAGGACGGGGGCAAGAAAAGCCAGAAGCAAAAGAAACAGTTGATGTCGTGACGCTGTGCTGGAACGTCGCATGGCGTAGAACGCGAGCCCCAGCGCAAGGAAAATCACGACATACGCATATCCGAAATTCAAGAGATAGAGCGATCCGCGTTCTTTGGCCAGAACGGATGCATATCCGCAGGGCTCCAGCCACGTGCGTGCATAGTAGAGGTCGTGCCAGGCGTTGCTCCAGTTGGCCAGCATTGAGAAAGCCGGAATAAAAAACAGGGCGATGAGGGGGCGCGGACGCAGCCATTTTGTTTGTCCGGTAATGGCCAGCGCGACCACCAGCATCAGCGTGGGAATATAAGCGCTTCCCAGATATTCCGCGTGATTCCAGAATTGTTTTTGCACCAGACTCGCGGCCCCCAGATTCATGGCATAGCAGAAACTGGCGACGGTCACGCTGAGCAGAAAGAACAGCAAGGCCGTTGCGCCGCGTTCCTTGCGGCGAAACCAAGCCTGAATCGCCAGAGTCAAGGTGATGCCGGCGCAGAGATAAAGAATGACCGTGTAAAAGGGCATGGGAATGAATTTATGAAACGTCTTCGTTTCGCAGAATGCCACAGCACGCATGGCCTGTCTAATGATTTTAACACGCTGAACCGCCACGCTGCCCCGCCGTTGAGCTGCGCGTTTTATCGTGTGCGGCGGTCGGCGGTCTGCGTGTAAGCCAGCGCCTACAAAACCCGGATTGTGTAGGTCTGGCCTACGTAAAAAATCAGCCTTACACCCTACAGACAAGCGGAGGAATTAAACTCAGAATCCAAAGGAATAAATTCCAGATTGTGCTTATCGGGTTCGAACTGGAACGGAAAGCAACGGAAGGCATTTTCCGCCGATGAAAACGACGCGAAAGAAAGGAAAAAATGAAGACAAGATGGGTGATGATGGCAGTGATGGTTGCGCTCAGCGGAATGGCGCAGGCGGCGTTTGTAACCATTGGAAACGCGGGCAACGCGGCGGACACGGCTAACGGCGGCATCTATGGTGATGTAGCCTACACCTACCGGATCTCAGCAACCGAAGTGACGATTGCGGAGTTTCAGCTAGCGACCGGCGCGGGCGATGGCGATGAAAACTACTGGAGCGGCGTGGGGCCCAATGCTCCGGCCTCGTACGTTTCGCTCTACGAAGCGCGGAAATACTGCAACTGGCTGACCACCGGGGATGTCAACAGAGGCTATTATGGAGCTAGCGGCCAGAACATGAGCGGTCTGAGTCACGATGCCTATGCCACAGCCAACGGCCTTACCTATTTTCTGCCGACGGAAGACGAGTGGTACAAAGCGGCCTACTACACCGGCAGCAGCGGCGACCTCTGGAGCCTCTACGCCAACGGAACAGATACTGTTCCGACATGGGGAACCACCGACGGATGGAACTATTACAACGGCGCTTTTGTGAACGGAAGCCCGAACTACACATGGACGACGGGTTTTGGCGGGGAAGAGCAGAACGGCACCTATGACATGATGGGCAACGTCTGGGAATGGATGGAAGCTTCGAGCGGCGTGATCCGCGGCGGCAGTTACGGCGACGTTGAGAGCTACCTGCGTTCGTCGTTTCGCAGCTTCCCCGATCCGTCGCTTGAGCACGACTCTCTCGGGTTCCGCGTCGTTGCAATCCCTGAGCCGGCGACGGCTCTGATTCTCGCTCTCGGAGGGGCGGTCATTGGTCTCTACCGCCGCTTCTTCGGGCGGGTTTAGATTTTTTGAGAGGGAAAGGAAACAGGTGCTGTCAAAATTTTATGAAAAAGGAGGTCTTTGATCCAAACGTTTGATTAACACAAAAAAGGAGGACATGCGTTTGGAGAAAGGCCGAAAAACAAAAGATTTTTGACAGAAACAAACAAAACGAAAGGAAAAATAATGAAGACAAGACAGATGATGATGGCGGGACTGGTTACGGTTTCGGTTATCTTTTCAGCATCGGCTGAACTGGTTGTTAATATAACCGAACAGAGCGGCAATGTGGTTGCAATCGCCTCTGGCACACTCGATCTATTCGACCTCACTAGTTGGGGCCCCGAGTCAAGGAGTCCCGGATTTGATCCCCGCGCTCAATATATTTCACTTGGTGTGGGGGGGGCTGAGACGAGATATTATTCAATTTCCACTTCTGCCCTAGCTTGGGGTACTGATAGCGCGCCGAGCGCTACGACTGCCACAGGGGATCGCTTCGCACTTGTTGCGGGGATGGGTTACTTCGCGACTTCCACCAATTATGTTTCGGGCTCGGAACTTTATTCAACAGCTACTTGGGCGGGCTCTACATTTGAAAATCTAGGGCTTACGCAAGCAAGCTATACATATACCTGGGGAAGCGGAGATCATGCGGATTCTATAACGGTTAACGTTGTTCCCGAACCGGCCAGCGCGATGATGCTGATCTTTGGCGCGGGAGTCGGCATAGCTATTCATCGTGTACGCCGTTCGGCGATGCGCCGTTAAGATTTAGCTTTTTCACCTTAACGTTCCGCCCCGGAATTCCGGGGCGGATTTTTTGTGGCCGCGGGCATTCAGACGGTCAGGGCTGGTCCGTAGAAATTGAATGAAGCAGAGGATTCAGCGACGTATATCCTGCCAGTTGTACCGGCCCTTTTTCCTGCGACAGGTGCATTAGAATACAACCCGTTTCCCGCTCAGGGAACAGGGGTGTGACTTTTGAAAAGTTGAGTTTCCGGGGATCCACCCGTTCGGCAGATTTGGCCTCAATCAGGCAGAGCGACCCGCCGCGCTCCAGCACGAAGTCGATTTCCACGCTGTTTTGGTCGCGGTAAAAGAACAGGTTGCGGCCCGGAACGATTTGGAGAGTTTTAATTAATTCGGTGAAAACAAAGTTTTCCCAGATAGCACCATGATAAGGGCTGCGGCAATACGAGTCTTCATCCGTTATGTTCAGCAGGTGAGACAGCAATCCGGTATCTGAAAAATAAAGCTTCGGCGCCTTGATCAGCCTTTTCCCTATATTGGCGAAAAAGGGCGGGAGCAGGTAAATGATCCCGCTGGCTTCAAGTACACTGATCCACGACTTGATCGTGGGTGCAGAAACGCCCGTATCTTTGGAAATATCGGCATAATTCAGAAGCTGGCCGGTTCGCGCCGCGCAGAGTTGAATGAAGCGCCGGAAATCGCGGAGGTTCGAAACATTCAGAATGGTTCGAAGGTCTTTTTCAAGATAGGTCTGGATGTAATCTTCATAAAACATCTGCGCGGTGAGTTTTGGATTGGACCACAGCTCAGGATATCCGCCTTTCCACAGGCCGTCTTCGATCGCTTTTTTAGAAAACCGGCTGCATTCTCTCAGTTCTTTCGCGCTGAGCGTTTCCAGCTGAAGCACGCTGATGCGTCCCGCCAGGCTTTCGCCGGCTTTTTGCATTAGACTGAATCGCTGGCTGCCCGTCAAAATCCACCGGCCATGAGCCGCGCGGTTTTCATCAATTCTGATTTTCAGCTCCCGGAAAAGAGACGGGGCGTATTGAACTTCATCCAAAATGACGGAACCTGAAAACCGGTCGAGAAACCGATCCGGATTGGCTTCCGCTTCGGCGGCGGACGGAACATGATCCAGCATTACATAGGCCGCATCCGGAAACATTTTCTGAAGAAGCGAGCTTTTACCGGTTTGGCGTGCGCCGGTCAGCAAGATCGCCGGGCGTGCGCCACAGTATAGTAGGTTTCTTCTCCGCGCAGCTCCGTTTGTATTCGGGGGTCGGTTAATAAGGGAACCACAGCGTCCGGCGTTGAGCCGTACATTTTTGCCAGCTGACTGACGGTGGCGGGATGCCGTCGAAGAAGTTCGATTACTTTTTCACCGTTCAGGCCGGAGCCGGCGGTTGTTTCGGTGGAAAATGTCGCTATGAGTTCCGGCGGCGGCGTAAAAAGACGACAGAGAGCGTCCAGCGCTTCTTTTGTAACGGGCTGTACGCCGGCATCTGCCGGCGGACGTACCGCCGTATTGAGGTGTATCTTATCCGGACGAAGGCCGACGGCAGCGGCGGCGATTTTTCGAACCTGATTCGGGCTGGAGTTTATGCCTTCCACCAAAAAAACTTCCAGCCAGAGTTCGCCGGTAAATTCCGCCCGGAAATCGCGTTGCCCAGCCACCATCCGTTCAAAAGTCAGGCCGGGCGGCGGGTGGTTGAGTTTTTTTAATGAATCATCATCCCATGCGCTTAGGCTGATCTTCACGATGTCGGCTTTTAAAAGTTCGTCACGGACCGCAATGCGGTGAAGCAGGGTGCCGTTTGAAAAAACAATAACAGGAATCGTTGTACGTGCTTTGATAAAGCTGATCAGCTCTCCAAGACGCGAATAAAGCGTTGGCTCTCCGGATCCGGCAAATGTAATGCAGTCCGCGATGCCGTCTTCTTTCAGCCATTGTTCAATTTCGGCGCAGACTTCTTCAATCGGAACCCATTCCACGCGTTCTGCCGTCAGGAGTGTTGTGCGGCCGCATTGGCAGAAGACGCAGTCAAAGGAGCAGGTTTTAAACGGGGTCACATCGATACCAAGGGAGCGCCCAAGCCGTCGCGAGGGTACCGGGCCGAAGAGATATCGGTAGGGAGAAGGCATGACTTAATCTACAGGATCCGGGATTGAAATTTCAAGGCCGGTTCGCCGATTCGGACAGATTCCTGTGATTTCAGGAACGGTTCCTCCGGAACGGGTAACAAAAATCCAGTCGCCGATTTTCAGATCCAGAGCCCGGATATAGTTCAAATTGTGGAGTGTCGCGTTTTGAACCGTTGCCCCTTGAATTTCAACGGGCTCAAACCGGGCAACCGGTGTAAGCTTCCCAGTGGCGCCGCGCGACCATTCGACACCCAGCAGGCGCGTCTGAACCGGCGTGTCTTCATATTTGCGGGCCATGGCGCCGCGCGGATGATGCGCTGTCGCACCCAGCCGTTCGCGAACCGCAAAATCATTTACCTTGATGACTATTCCGTCGGTTTCAAACGGAAGTTCTGCCCGCCGCCGGTTCAGGCTTTCTACGGCTGAAAGCACCCCGGCGGAGGGTACGGTTAGACTTTGAACAACCGGCAGGCCGGTGTTTCTCAACAGCGCAAGCGCTTCGGTGTGCGTAGACGGCATATGATCGGTCGACAACAGCTCGAAACACTGAAATTCGAGCGCGCGACCGGCAATTTCAGCATAATCGGTAAGCATCAGCGTTCCGGATGCGACATTGCGCGGATTTTTAAGCGCTTCCTGACCGCTTTCCGCGCGGCGTTGATTGAGTTTTTCAAAAGCAGTCTTCGGCAGCAGAGCTTCTCCGCGCACAGTAAGTTTTTCCGGAGCATGGGTGAGTGCAACCGGTACAGCTCCGGAGGCCAGCATGGCGGGAGTAATATCCACGCCGGTTTTCCCGTCGCCGCGAGTCACGGCCTGCGCCAGAGCGCCGTTACGGTAATGCAGTACCACGGTTAACCCGTCAATTTTCGGTTCGATACAATAGAGCAGATTCGTCCCGGTCTGCTGAAGAAAGCGGCGAACGCCATCGTCGGAATAAACTTTATCAAGACTCAGAACCGGTGCGTCGTGCGGGACGCGGCCGGCGTCGGCAACCGGCGCGCCGACTGTATTTTCAGATGCCAACTCCGGATAACCAGCTACCAGCTGATCATATTGTCTGCGCAGTAAATCATACGCGACGTCGCTCATAACCGACTGATGCTTATTATAATAGGACTCGTCGGCTTGCCGCAAAACCGTTTGCAAAGCCCGGGCCTGCTGTTCGATGCCGGGCGGAACCGCCGCACAAACCGCCTGAACCGCAATTAGAACAACAAACAGCTTACGCAACATAGAATCCTCCTTTTTTAGTTCTTCGTAGAATTTAGTGGAACGGGAGACTTTTCCACCACCCGTTCTCTGCTTTCACTGGAGTAATACGAAACCAACTTAATGAATATTTTTTGACCACCCGCTTCGCTAGAGCAAACTTCGGAGGAAGTCAGAGTGCTACCCGAAATTATGGATTTCATCTGCCTTCTACCCCTGATTGCTGAACTTCCCCTCTGAACCCCTCTGACTTCCTCTAGCAAAGCGGGTGGTAAAAAATCTTTTGCGGATTCCGATCGATACAAATCAGATTGATTCCATATAAACAGCCGAGTGAACCTCCGAGTTTTCTACAAAACAATTCTCCGAATCCCGTTCTTTAGTTTCAAAACATTAAAGTTAATGAGAAGCCCAACCTTACAATCCGTCAGCTTCATATAGGTAATGAGTTGAGCTTCATGAATCGGGGCAAGCTCCTTAACCACTTTCAGCTCGACAACAACTTTTCCTTCAACAACCAGATCCAGAACAAATTCATCATCCAGAATCAGGTCTTTATATTTCAGGTTTAAACGAACCTGTTGTTTGACGCTCACCCCCTGTAGCGCCAACTCGTGAGCGAGACTTTTTTCATAAATGCTTTCCAGAAGCCCCGGCCCCCAGTAGTTATGAACCTCAATTGCAGCGCCGATTATCTTTTCTGTCAGATCCAGTTCTTTATCCATCACAGCCCCTATTTTAGAACTCAACCGCAACCTCGGCTGTTCTCTCCAGCGATGTTATGAGCGGGTGGTTTAGTTTCTTAAACTGTTTGTCCCCATAAAAATTTACGTAGACCCCTTTTTTGCAATTTCCTGTTTTGTCAAAACTTATAAACTGTTTTTAAGTTACAGCGGATTTAAAAGCGACTCATTTTTCGTGTGCATTCGCAGCCGTTCGCGGTTAAAAACTCTCCATGAGTAAAATCGGCATCATTGATTACGGCATGGGCAATCTGGGAAGTGTTTCCAATGCCTGCAAATTTCTCGGGCTGGACGCGGAAATTATCTCCGCCTCGCAGCAGATGGATTCCTGCCGCGCCATTATTCTGCCGGGGGTAGGGGCGTTCGGCGATTGCATGGCACATCTCACGAAGCACGGTTTTGTTTCGCCGATAAAAAAATGGATCGCCTCCGGCAACCCGTTCATGGGCATTTGTCTGGGGCTTCAGGCTCTTTTCCAAACCTCGGAAGAAACGCCGGGCATCGAAGGGCTGAGCATATTTAAAGGCAGCGTTAAGCGGTTTTCTTTTGATGGGGCCGGCAGCCCTGCCCGTCCAACAAATGCACAGGCAGGGATGCCTGCGCCACAATTAAAAATCCCGCAGATCGGCTGGAACGCGGTGAACCAGAAAAACCCGGACTGCCCCATGTTCGCAGGCGTGAATAACGGAGCCTACTTTTATTTTGTTCACTCATTCTACGTCGCGCCGGAAGATCAAAGCATCGTCGCAGGCGAAACCGACTACGGAATCAAATACTGCTCCGCCGTCTGGAAGGACAACGTCTTCGCCGTCCAGTTCCACCCCGAAAAAAGTCAGGCCGCCGGCCTGCAAATGCTCAAAAACTTCGGCGCGCAACCATGAAGAGATCCGCCCGCTTAATTTTCCTGCTTATCGCAATGCCGTTTGTTGTGCATGCCGAGGGTCTTGTCACCGGCAAAGATGAGCAGGGCGTGAAAATACAAATTCTGTCTGTTGATGGTAAATCCGCCAAAGGCGACTCGGTCCGGCTGAACCCGGGAACGCATAAATTAGCGATTTCCTGCATCAAGACGGAATCCTATGGAGCACTGAGCGTGGATACCCTTCTTGTGCTGACGGTGAAACCGAACTGCGACTACGAACTACTGGGATTTTTCGAAGGGAAAAACGCAAAAGTCGCCGTTAAGGAAAAGTTCGTGCGGTAATCCGCCGCCGGGAAATTATTTGAAGGGCAGCAAGACAAGCCCGATGGCTATCAAAGAGATGCCGACCCATTGAACAGGAGCGAGGGGTTGCTTAAAAACCACTGCGGATACCAATTGCAACGCACAAAAAGCCCCGCCCAGGCATACGGCAAAGATCAGATTCGGGTTCGTATTTCGCAGTGCCAGCGTCAGCGAAACTGAAACCCCCAGCCCCACACAATTACCGATGATGAAATAGAGCAGTGCGGTCCGGCCGGTATGCTGTGCCGCCACGCGGAAGAGCAGGCTCGATCCGATGCTGGCCAGAATATAGCCCGCCACAGCGACGATGGTGAAGATTGTTTTCATAGGCTATGGATTCGGGATGATTAGCGTCTGCCCGACTTTGATGTCGGTCTCTGTTTTCATTTTGTCGCGGTTGGCGTCGTAGATTTTTTGCCATTTCCCGGCATCGCCATACACGGATCCGGCGATGCGTGAGAGGGTGTCGCCGGGGCGAACCTGAACCGTGCGGGCCGGTTTCGGCGCGACGGGTGCGGCATCTTGAGCTGTCGGAACAGGGCGAGGTGCGGGCGGTTGAGTTAAGATGGTTTTAACGGCGGCAGCGGATGCCGGCGCGGCGCCGCCCGCCGTTTCAAGCTGCTGGCGGAGCAGGTTGTTTTCGCGGGTCAGCCGGATCAGTTCTTGCGAAACATCGCCGCCGGACAATCCGGTTTCTCCGGCGAGAGAAACTTTAGCCTGCTTGATCCAGTCCTGAATCAGAGCCCGTTTTTCGGTGAGCGGCCGTTTTTCAAGATACCGTTCGTAGTGATAAATGGCGCGGGCGTAATTTTTTTCATGCTGGTGGTAAATCATCGCCAGTTCCAGATCGGGACGGCCGAGTTCCGGCTTTTTCACCAAGGCGGTCTCGAACTGCCCGATGGCTTCATCCCAGTTTTTCTGACGGACCTGATCCAGCCCTTTGCTGACGCGGGCATCTTTTTCATCTGCAGCATCGAGCTGTGCACCGTTCTTCTGTCCGCATCCGGCCAGCAGTGAGCAGAGTATACCGATTCCAATGAAAAGGACTGCCGCTGTTTTTCTAATATCCGTATTCATTTTAAACCCACCCCGCCTTCGGCAACCCCTCCGCAGGAGGGGATTCCATTAGCGTTTATTCGCGCCCATTCGCGGTTAAAAAAACAGTTTGAAAAATTTTAGAATGCCTTGACCCCACGGCACGCGGTGCGAGATGCCGCCTTTCCCCTCAAAAGTAGGCAGGTTGGCGATATACCACTCGTAATTGCGCACCAGCGCCTGCTTGTTTGAAAACTTCGGGTAAAAATTCAGCTTCTGTTCGATTTTTTCTGTCGAGACGAACGAATCTTCGCAGGCGGTTTCATAAACCCATTTATAAAGTGGCGAAAGTTTGAAGAATTCAAGGATACGCAGGGCCCAGATCAGCGGTTTGGCCGGAGTTCCGATCACCTTTTTGCCGTGTCCCGCACGATCAAGTACCGCTTGATAATCCTCTTTCATCGTCGTGAATTCTCTGGCGCCGACGTTGAAGATATCGTTCACAGCGGTTTGATCCAGAGTCAGGCAAAGATAAATGGCTTTGCAAAGGTCTTCGACGTCGAGCAGCTGGTAACGGTTGTTGCCGCTTCCGATCATCGGAAAATTTTTGCCGTCCTTGGCCCAGTCGTAGAAGAGCGCGAAAACCCCGAGCCGTTCCGGACCAACGAATGACTTCGGGCGGATGATCGGCACGCACATCCCTTTGGCGCGGTATTCGAGGCAGACTTTTTCTGCTTCGATTTTGGCGATGCCGTACGGGCCGACGCCGATCAGCGGATCTGTTTCGTACAACGGATGATGATCCGGGATTCCGTAAACGGCAGTGGAAGAAATATGCACGAAGCACTCAACCTTCTCCTTTTCCGCAGCAGCCAGCAGAATGCGGGTGCCTTCAATATCGGTGGAGAAAATTTCTTCTTTCGTATAAAGGGGCAGGGCGGCGGCGGTATGGATGACCCAGTCCACACCTTGCATCACTTCGCGCACGGTCGAGGCGTTGCGGATATCGCCGATCACTGTTTTAATCCGGGTTCGTTCCGGATAATCGAACTCAAGCAGATCCAGTACAGTGATGTCGGTTACATCCTGCTGAAGCAGATGGCGGATCATGTTAATGCCAAGAAAGCCGCTTCCTCCCGTGACCAAAACCTTCTTGCTCATGCAGAAACTCCTTTGTGAAAAGACGCGATAGTCTGAAACACCCGTGCCGCTTCTTCAATCCAATTATATTTCGCTGTTTTTACAAGCTTTCGCTTAATTTTTAGCGGACGAAAGAGTATGTTTCGGGAAAACAGGGGAGTGTCCGTCATGAAAAAAAATACCGTAATTTTGTCCGCCATTCTCTTTTCTACGCTGGTTCGGGCCGGCGAGTTTGACCAGTTTGCCATCAAGGCGCTGGGCGATGTGGCGTCCTACAGCCATAAGGAAAATTATTCACCGGCCGTTAGCGATGTTTATATAGGTTATGATGCCGACGGAAAGGCCGTTTCCGCCGCCGCTGTGCGTCCGATCAAAACCTATGCCACGGTAAACGGACTGGTTGCGGTGTCCAAAAAAGATGGACGGTGGGTTATCAGCACAGCCTCCTTCCCGGACATAGCGCGGATTAAAGACCCCGCAAAGCAGCAGAAAGTGACCAGCGCGATTAACGAGTTTTCCGGCAGTACAGTAAAAGATGCGGACGGCAACCTGCAGAAGGTCGATGCCGTAACCGGTGCCACGCGCTATCAGGAAAACATTTATCTTTACTTCAACCTGCTGGCCAAAACAGCCGTTGAAGAAAGCGAAAAAAATCCGGACTGGCCGAAAACTTCTGTTTCAAAATAAGGAACTATGCCTCGTAAAATCCAGCATCCCGGATTTTCTGTCCCGCGCGAAATTCCTGTTCCGTATGCTCTGCCGATGGACCTTCCCCCGCCGGTTTCTTTTAATGTAACGGACTATCCGGCCTTTCTTGAAACCATCGGTCTCGTCGGAATGGGAGGCGGGATGTTTCCGGTTTCCAAAAAAATCCGGGCCGGCCGCGGCATTCATACGCTGGTGATCAATGGCGTGGAGTGCGAACCCGGCATTACCATTGATCAGGCGGTTTTATTGCATCATTCTCCCTGGGTTATCGCCGGTGCTGAGGCCAGCGCCCGCGCCACCGGCGCAAAACGGATTGTCCTGGCCGTGAAAAAAGAAACCGCTTTGACCGGGAAACTCCGCAAGCTGTATCCATTTGATCTGCTGACTCTGCCGCGCACCTATCCGGCCGGCGCAGAAAAACTGATCCTTCGAAGATTACTTCGCCGGATGCCGCCGCCGGGCGCCCTGCCGTTTCATCTTGGATTTATCGTACAGAACACCGTCACACTGCGTGCGGTCGGCCGGGCCGTGCTCGACGGCATCCCGGCCATCGAGCGTCCGCTCACGCTGGCCGCGCCGGATGCAAAATTTTATCAAAACCTGATTGCGCCGGTCGGAATGACCTTTCAGGAGCTGTTACAGGCAGCCGGGTGCGACTACCAGCCCGATCACCAGATTCTGGTCGCGGGCGGACTCATGATGGGCCGGGCGGTCTCTGCGGACGAAAAAATAACGCTGGGCACCACGTCGCTCCTGGTCCTTAACCGGCAGCGGGTAGAAACACGGGAAACCGGCTGTATCCGCTGCGGAGCCTGTTTCGATGCCTGTCCGCTCACGCTTCACCCGATTGCGCTGGTTGATATCCTCCGCAACGGACAGCGTCACAGCGAAGCATTTAAGTCACAACTGAAAGAATGTTTTCTCTGCGGAGCCTGCGCGGCCGTCTGCCCTGCGCGGATTCCGCTGGCAGTCCACCTGCGGGAGGGTAAACAATGCCTGCACTGAACCGCAAAAAAACCGCCGGCCCGCCGTACTTGACGGTTTGCGACAGCTCGGCGGCGCAGACCTTCTGGTGTGTCGCCATGCTGCTGATCCTTGGCGGCCTCTACAGCCTGGTTTATCAGCCGGTTTTCATCCTGAAACTCGCCGGATATATGCTGCTCGCCACGCTGATTGAAATGCTCTATCGCCTCCTGCGCGACGGCAACCTGCGGATTCAAAATGCCGGAGCCGCGCTGACCGCAGGGCTGCTGGTAATGGGCATTCCTGCCGATATGCCGGTTCATGCCGTCTGTCTGGCGTTACTGTTTTCAATCGGCCTGATCAAACTGCCGGGAGCCTCCGCCCTGCGACTGAATGCGGCAGTTGCCGGACGGTTTTTCCTCATGATGATCTTCGGCGCCGACATCGTGCGCTGGACCTATGCTGGCCAGCCGCTCGACGGATTGAGCGGCGCCACCCCGCTGGAGCTTTGGCACAGCGAAGGGCACTCCGCCGGAATGGCCGGATTGCTGACGGGGCATATTCAGGAGAGCTGGCAGGGACTTTTTCAAATTATTCCCGGTTCGCCCGGCGAACTCTTCCGTCCGGTTTTAATTCTATTCGGAATCATCCTGTTCCTTCGCGGCATCATTGATTGGCGCGGCGCGGTTGCGTTTTTGACGGCCTTCGCGCTTACCTGTGCTGCCGTCGGCCAGCCGGTCGGGTTTAATTTACTTTCCGGTGCGGTGATTTTTGTCGCCATCTTTATTGTCACCGATCCGAAAAGCTCACCGGCCAGCCGCGCGGGCCGAATCATCGGCGGGGCTTTGGCCGGGGTGATCAACGGATGTATCCGCCACTTCACCTTTTATGCTGAAGGGATTGTCTACTCCATACTCATCATGAACCTGCTCGCACCCTCGATTGATCGAATGGCCTTTTGGATGCGCGGCCGGCTCATTCATTACCGTAGACACCGGTTCGCGCAACGTCTCGCGGCCCGGCATTCAAAATAAACTTTTCTGCCGCCGGTATAGAAGTAAACTGCCGCCATGAGCACACTTCAGCAAATGGGAGAACATGCCGCCATCGCGGCTCTGACAAAAAATCTTAAGGCCGTCGGCGACGACTGCGCCGTTCTGCCGCTTGACGCGCACTACGATCTGGTTCTCACCACCGACCCGCTGATTCAAGGCGTACACTTTACGCCCGGCACCGACCCGGAGGCCATCGGCTGGAAAGCCGCCGCGCGGGTTTTGAGCGACTTCGCCGCCATGGGCGCCGACCCGCAGTATCTTTTGATCAACCTCGTCGCGCCGCCGGAACAGGATTTCCAAACTCTGGAAAAAATCTATGCGGGAGTTTCCAAACTCCGGAAACTTTTCAATGTCGACCTCGTTGGCGGCGACCTTGCGCAAGGGCCGACCCTCGAACTCCACGTCTTCGGCGTCGGCCGCGTTCCGAAAGGTAAAGCGCTGCTCCGTTCCGGCGCACACCTCGGCGATGTTCTCTATGTTACGGGCCCGCTCGGCGGCTCATTGGCCAGCGGGAAACACCTGACCTTTATGCCGCGACTAAAAGAAGCCAAATGGTTCCGGCAGACCGGCCTGATCCGCTCGATGATGGATATCAGCGACGGCCTCGCCACCGATTTGCGCCATATCCTGAAAGCCTCCAAAGTTGGTGCGGAGTTGAGTGGCGCAGCGATTCCGAAGACCGGAACGCTGGAACAGGCGCTGTTCGACGGAGAGGACTTCGAACTGCTCTTCACCGTTCATGCCGAAGATGCCGACGCCTTCGATTTCCAATGTCTGGAAGATTTGGAACTGAAGTTTCCAAGGATCGGAAAAATAACAGACCGGACGGAGATCATCACGCTCGACGGCGCGGTTTTGGAACGCAAGGCGTTTGAGCATTTCAGGGATTAAACGCTTGTCGGCGGACGGGCGGCGCGGATATATTCCGAACCTTCTTTTCGGGGCGGTAGCTCAATTGGTAGAGCGCCACGTTCGCAACGTGGAGGTCGAGGGTTCGATCCCCTTTCGCTCCACCAAATTCGTACTACTAGGCTCTTCCCCATCTTCTTTTTTTGTGGTCATGGCGGGCTTTTGCGGCTAACTTCCCCAGCTTTTACGGAGTAAAGCTATGAGTTTGAGTATCGGTATTCTGGGGCTTCCAAACGTTGGAAAGTCGACGATTTTTAATGCGCTGACCCGCGCGCAAAACGCGGAGGCCGCCAACTATCCGTTCTGCACCATTGAGCCGAACAAGGCGGTCGTGCCGGTACCCGATGCGCGCGTCGATAAACTAGCCTCCATGGTTACGCCTAAAAAGACGGTTTATGCCACCGTTGATTTTGTGGACATTGCTGGCCTGGTAAAAGGCGCCAGCCGCGGCGAGGGCCTCGGCAATAAGTTTCTCGCCAATATCCGCGAGGCCGACGCCCTTTTGCATGTGGTCCGCTGTTTTGAAGATGAAAATGTGGTGCACGTGGACGGCTCCGTCGATCCGCTGCGGGATATCGATGTTATTGAAACTGAACTGGTGCTGGCCGACTTCCAAACTGTGGAAACACGCGCCCAGCGGATGGAAAAGCTGGCGCGCAATGATAAAAAAGTGGCGGAACAGCTGGCCGCTGTAAAACGGCTGCTCGCGCATCTCGGCGAAGGTAAACCGGCCGTCAGTTTTCCGGAACGCGACACCGACGACCTGAAGGCTTTTCTGAAAGAATCTCCGCTGCTGACCGATAAAAAAATTATCTATTGTGCCAATGTAGATGAATCCGGCATGGCGGAAGACAGCGCGCACGTGAAAGCGGTCCGCCAGTACGCCGACACCAAGGGCGCAGATACGGTGAAGATATGCGCCAAAATGGAAGAGGATCTGATCGGTATGGACGAAGCTGAGGCGGCGGAATTCCTCAAAGAGTACAACGTGACCGAAAGCGGTCTAGATCAGATCGCCCGCACCGGCTATCACACGCTCGGCCTGATCAGCTATCTCACCGCCGGACCGAAAGAGGTTCATGCCTGGACCATCCATCGCGGATGGAAAGCTCCGGCGGCGGCCGGTGTGATCCATACCGACTTTGAGCGCGGGTTCATCCGTGCGCAGGTAATCAGTTATAAAGACTACATCACCCTCGGCGGCGAAACCGCCTGCCGCGAAAGAGGCCTTATGCGTACCGAAGGCAAGGATTACGTGGTGCAGGACGGCGATGTCATTGAATTTCTCTTCAATGTTTAAATCCCTGCTTGTTCCGGAAAAACCCAACCTGTATAGTCAACATTATAAGAACAGGAGAACACCATGTCTGACAAAGTAAAAGAACTCAACGCCGCCAATTTCGATACCGCCATTGCTTCCGGCACCGTACTGGTGGACTTCTGGGCGCCATGGTGCGGCCCATGCAAAATACAGGGTCCGATCCTCGACAAAGTCGCTGATAAAATCGGAGACAAGGCTGTTATCGCCAAGGTCAATGTGGATGAAAGCCCTGCGCTGGCCGCAAAATTCGGCGTGCGCTCCATTCCGACACTGATTCTCTTCAAAAACGGAGAAAAGGTTAACGATTTTATCGGCGTCCAGCAGGAAGCCGCGCTCGTCGCAGTGCTGACTGCATAATTACGGAACAAGTACTACGTAATCCGGAAACGGGATGCTTTTAATCGGGCATCTCGTTTTTTATGCCTCGGCGAGAAACGCGGCGGTTGTTTCAAAACAGTTCATCAGCCGGTCGGGTTTGACCGGCATCACATCAATTAATTTGTCAAGGATGCTGCGGTCGCGAACGAGCCGTTTGGATGAGTCGTAGCTGAGATCGTGCATCCAGCTGAGCTGAAGGAGAAACCGATCCGCCAGACTTTTCATCGTGCGATAATCAATCTTATCGCCGCGTTCGAACTGTTCCAGCACGGCGGATGTCGGCGGGCCGTAAAAATCAATATGCAGGATCATTTCAGGATGAGCGTGAATCTGGCCGGACTGGATGGAATCCCAGCAGATGAAAAAGATGTCGAGCCGGTCTGCATCGCGGATCAGGCGTAAATATTTTTCTTCCTGAGCCGTTAGCCGCAACGGCAACTCTTTTTTGTTGTGATGCTGAACCGCATGGAAAATCAGCGCGCGCTGCTCAACGAACACGCCTTCGAGAAGATTCTCTCGTTCCAGGGTTTGAACACCGAGGGCCCCGTGATCGACCGTATCCGCATCGGAAAACGAGCGATACTGACTGAACTGCGGAAAGCGGGCGATGTCGTGGAAAAGGCCGATCGCTTCGGCCAGACAGACGTCCTCTTCCGGCCAGTTTTCTCCGGCGGCGATGGCGCGGGCGTCGGCAGCAACACGAACGGTGTGTTCAAGTTTGAGCTGAAGCATCGGCTCCAAACGCCCGTTTATCCGGTAACTGTCTGTGAAATTGCGAAAACGCTGTGTCAGGGTATGGAGCGTTTCAGAGGTCATGGCGTTCAGTAGACCAGCAGGGCTAGCGCAATCAACCCCAGTCCGGCGAGGGCTTTGATTGCTCCGGTGATGCGCACGGTTTTATCGCGCCGTCCAACCAGCCAGGGGGCCAGCCGACGGAACCACCACGGCGAAAGCAGAAAAACCAGCCCCATTACAATCCAGAGATAGGCGATGGCTGTGATGACCAGCCGCCAGTCTGAGGGGTGCCAGCGGGCGGCATCCAGCACAGGGCCCGCGATCAGCAACAGAAATCCGCCCAGCGCGCGCGGGCTGAGCAGTTCGTCAAGGTAAACGATGCAAAGCACGATGGCGACCGGCGTCAGCCAGTAGAGATGCACTTTAAAGGCATCGAACATCCCGAGGTGCATAAGTGAAAGTTCATAGGCGGCCCAGACCAGATCAATGGCGGCCAGCACCCGGCCCGGCCAGATACTGCGCGGGAAGGCCGACGCTCCGGCGAGAATCCTCGCGGGCGCCAGCAAAGAAACAGATCCTCCCGTCAGAGCCAGCAATCCGATCAGTAGAGAGGCGATAGAAAGTTCAGACATCCGGAATCTCCCCAAAGTTAAACGGCGGACAGTCTGCCCGATCCCGTTCTTTCCTGAAAACAAAAAACGCTCCGGAATTCCGGAGCGTTTTCGCGATAAACAGCAAGCGGCTTACTTTTTGAGACTGGCGCGAATGCTGTCGAGCTGGCCTGCGCTGCCGAGAACGGTGTTCTTGTGGGCGATATACTTGGCGTATTCGGCCATGAACACTTTACCCGGGGGCCGCAGGTCGAAGTTTTCAGGATTCTTCATGAACTCTTCGCGATGAACACGGCACCAGACCAAACGTCCGTCTGTATCGATATTGATCTTGGTCACGCCGAGTTTCGCGGCAGGCAGGAACTGTTTCTCGTCAACGCCTTTAGCACCGGCCATCTTGCCGCCGGCGGCATTGATGCGGGCCACTTCGTCCTGAGGAACGGAGCTGGAACCGTGCATGACGAGCGGGAAGCCCGGCAGCCGCTTCTGGATTTCCTCCAGCACGTCGAAATGCAGCCCCTGCGAACCGCTGAATTTGAACGCGCCGTGCGAGGTGCCGATGGCGCAAGCCAACGAATCAACGCCGCTACGTTCGACAAATTCCTTCGCCTGTTCAGGATTGGTCAGTTTGGCATCGGCTTCGCTGACGGAAACGTGCTCTTCTACACCGCCGAGCTGTCCGAGTTCGGCTTCAACCACCAGGCCTTTGGCGTGAGCGGCATCGCAGACGCGTTTGGTGATGGCGATATTTTCGTCAAACGACTCATGGCTGGCGTCGATCATGACGGAGCTGTAGAAGCCGCTTTCGATGCAGTCCATACAGGTTTTTTCGTCACCGTGGTCGAGATGCACGGCAAAAATGGCATCCGGGAAAATTTCGTCAGCGGCGCGCAGCATCGCTTCAAGCATGCGCTTGTCGGTATAGGAACGGGCGCCCTTGGAAAGCTGTACGATAAACGGCGCTTTGCTTTCCATGCAACCGCGGAACAGACCCATTACCTGTTCGGCGTTATTGATGTTATAGGCACCGATGGCGTACTTGCCATAGGCATGCTTAAACAGTTCTTTTGTTGTAACAATCATTGGATACTCCTATTGGTTAAATTGCGCGCGAATTCTAACCAAGAGGCTTCTGATTGCCACCCTAAACTGCGAATTTATTCCCGACGGCGTAACGAGGAATTCGCTAGATTATGCATTAGGCATTACGCCTTATCTTCCGAACTTGCGGTTCAATTCCGTAAAACTCTGAAAAATAAGCGTCGGCCGTCCGTGCGGACAGGTATACGGCATTTCTGTTTTTGCCAGATCGTCCACCAGACGTTCAGCGGCTTCAGTGGAAAGGGAATCTTTGGATTTGATCGACGTGCGGCAGGCCGCCTGTGCCACAGTTTCGCGCAGCGCCTCGCGCGTTGCTCGCGCCACGGCTCCGGTCTTTTCCAGCGCCCGGGCGATTCCGCTCAAAATCACAATGGGCGATCCGCTCTGTAAATGAACCGGCAGCGCATCAACGATAAAGGTGTTCTGTCCAAAAGCAGAAATACCGAAACCCATTTCGTCGAGGACCGGAAGATGGCGGCGAAGAGCTTCGGCATCCGCCGGCATCAAATCGATGGCCTCGGGCGTCAGCAGGCCCTGCCGCGCCGGTTTTCCCGCCGACAGGTCGTGCATGAATTTTTCAAACAGCACCCGTTCATGCGCCGCCTGCGGATCCATCAGCACAATGCCGTCTTCTGTTTCCAATACCACATACAGTCCGCCGGCCAGTCCTAATACGCGGCACCACTTCCAGGGGGAGGAGGAAGAAGGAGGGGTCAGGGGTCGGGAGTCAGGGGTCAACACGTTCGGAGCTGATTCCTGATTCCTGATACCTGTCTCCTGACTCCTGATGTCCAATTCGTGCTGTTTTTCGACACGCGGCGCAGATTTCGGTGCCTCAAACTTGAATGCCGGCTCACGCCGCGCCGCTTCAGGCGCCACCAGCGACAACGCATTCTGTACGGACGCAATAACGGCATCACGCACGGCAACCGGATGCCGGAAACGGACTTCTTTTTTAGCCGGATGTACGTTCACATCGACCAGCGCAGGCGGCACGGTGATAAAAATAAAGGCCGACGGATAACGTCCGCGGGCCAGCACCGCATGATACGCCTCGTTGAGCGCATGATAAATCACCGGCGCAGAGGCGGGCCGTCCGTTAATAAAAACATACTGATCCGAGCGGTCTGAACGCCCCGTTTGCGGCAGACCGGCAAAGCCGGTAACCTTCACCGCATCGACTTCATAATCAAGCTGCCGAAGATTGCTCAGGAACGATGGGCTGTACAGGGCGGTAATGCGGTCAGCCAGCGACGAGCCGCCCGGAAGATTATAAAGTTCGCGTCCGTCAGAGGTGAATGTGAGACCGATTTCCGGATGCGCCAGCGCATAAACCGCGAAAAGCTGGCGGATCTGCGCCAGCTCCGTCGCCTCGGTGCGCAGAAACTTGCGTCGCGCCGGTACATTGAAAAACAGATTGCGGATTTCAAACCGCGTCCCGGGCGGGCAGCCCGCGTCGAGCACATCCTGAAGTTTTCCGCCGCTGACAAGAATCTGCGTGCCGCTGAGTTCTGCGGCGGGGCGGGTAATCAGCGTAAACCGCGACACCGCAGCAATGGACGAAAGCGCTTCACCGCGAAACCCGAGTGTAGACACAGCCTCGACCTCTTCGGCTGTGCGGATTTTACTCGTCGCGTGGCGCTCGATGGAAAGCATCGCATTGTCGCGACTCATACCCGAACCATTATCGGAAACCGCGATCAGCTGACTTCCGCCCTGCACGACTTCGACATCCACCTGCGTCGCACCGGCATCGATCGCATTTTCGACCAGCTCCTTCATCACCGAAGCGGGCCGCTCGATCACCTCTCCCGCCGCGATCTTATTGATCACATGATCCGGAAGCATCTGGATGTGCTGATTCATCGGCGGGACATTACCCGCTTTTTCCGATGTTTGGAAAGTGAAACCGCGAATAGACGCGAATGAACCTGGCGCGGCAAGTCCGCAACCAAATAAACACAAAGCCACAAAGGACTCGAAGTTTAGTGTTCTTGGTGTCTTGAGCAAAGCGAGTGTTTTAAAAAACATGCACAGAAAAAAAGGAATACGTCGATAATAGGAATTTTGATAATTACCGGTTGCGGGTAATTGTCTTATGTGGTTAAAGAATCGGGGAAACAGGATTCGAACCTGCGACTTCTTGGTCCCAAACCAAGCGCTCTACCAGACTGAGCTACTCCCCGTGCGTTGTAAAAGCGCGACAATATCAACGAAGCATTCAGCAAACGCAATATTAAACAGGCTTCGACTTGCGTTTAATGCGATTTTTCAAGTAGGCTCCGCAACACTGTGAATGACACGTTGATCATTATCCCGACTTACAATGAGCGCGAGAACGTTCGCGCCATTGCCGGTGCTGTCTTTGTCAGCTCGCCCGACGTGGACATTCTCTTTGTCGATGACAACTCGCCGGACGGCACGGGAGCGATTGCCGATGAGCTGGCGGCTGGCGATTCGCGTGTGAAGGTTTTACACCGCGCGGAGAAAAACGGACTGGGCCGCGCCTATATCGCCGGGTTCAAGTGGGCGCTGGAGCGTCACTATGAATTTATTTGTGAAATGGATGCGGATTTTTCTCATAACCCGGCCGATGTTCCGAAGTTACGTGCCGCCGCGAAGGAGGCGGGGCTTGTGCTGGGTTCGCGCTACCTGAATGGTATCCGCGTGATCAACTGGCCGTTGAGCCGGTTGATCCTGAGCCGTAGTGCGGGTGTCTATGTCAAACTGGTTACAAGGATGCCTTTCACGGACCCGACCGGCGGCTTTAAATGTTTTCGCCGCTGCGTGCTGGAAACCATTCCGCTCGATAAAATTGAGTCCAGCGGTTATTCGTTTCAGGTTGAAATGACGCATTCCGCCTGGCGCATTGGTTGCCGGATTGTGGAGGTGCCGATTGTTTTTGAAGAGCGGCGCTCGGGAGCCTCTAAGATGTCTAAAAACATCATTTTTGAGGCACTTGTAATGGTTTGGAAGCTTTACTTCCGTGCATGCTTCACCCGGATTCCGACCTGTCATGCTGCGTCAGGCGGCGCGCGCTTTAAATGCTGTCCGTAGCCGCATTGGCCAGCGCAGCCCATTGTTGAATGGATATCTGTTCAGGACGTGCCGCCGGATCAATTCCGCACGTTTCCAATCCCTGGAAAAATTCGGGCGCGTTTTTACGAAGGTTAGAGCCGATCTGTTTGCGGCGTTGCGTGAAGCTCAGCTTGATCAGCTTTTTGAAGCGGGCGTAATTTATAATTTCAGCCAGCGGACTGGTGCGTTTTTCGAAGCGGACAACCGCCGACCAGACTTTTGGCGCGGGCATGAAGCAGGTCGGGCTGACATTCTTGATGCACTTTACTTCGTAATTCAGTTGCGACCAAATGGCCAGCGGTCCGTAGTCTTTCCCGCCCGGTTGCGCAGTCAGACGGTCAGAAACCTCTTTCTGCACCATGAAGACCATCCGCTCCGGCAGGGGATGCGCCTCCAGCGCATTGACGATGAAGCGGCTTCCTACAGAGTAAGGTAAATTGGCGACGATTTTATTAAGGCCGCCCGCGAACAGTTCGTTCAGGTTGATGTCGAGCACATCGGCATCTAAGAGTTCCAGACCTTGGAAATGTTCGCGCAAATGAGCCGACATGGTTTGGTCTTTTTCAATCGCCGTAAGTTTGGCGCCGGTGGCCAGCAGAGCCTGCGTCAGCGCGCCGAGACCAGGTCCGATTTCGAGCAGCTGATCGGACGGAACAATCCGGGCAGCTTCAAGGATGATGCCGAGGATATTGGAATCAATCAGATAGTTCTGCCCCAGTCCCTTGTTCGGGCGATGGCCGAGCGAATCGAGCAGCGCTTTAATGACGGACGGGCTGGTGAGTCGGGGGAGAGAAGGGCTGGAAGAGTGGAAGAGCGGAAGGTTGGATGAGTGGAAGGCTGGATGAGTGGAAGGTTGGATGAGTGGATGCTTTAGTTTTTCTTTTTTCATAAATCCATCAATCCACTGTTCCAAGAATCCACGGGCTCGCCCGTCCGGCGAGCGCTATGGCGGTTTCGATGGCGGCGATCATGCTGTCAGGATTCGCGACATTTTTTCCGGCCAGATTAAATGCGGTGCCGTGATCGGGAGAAGTGCGTACGATCGGCAGCCCAAGGGTTATGTTTATGCCGCAATCAAAGGCGTGCATTTTAAGAGGGCCAAGCCCCTGATCATGATACATCGCGACGATCGCATCATACTGTCCGTCCAGCGCCTGAAAAAAAATTACATCGGCCGGAATTGGGCCGATCGTGTTGAACCCTTTAGCCCGGGCGGCTTCGATGGCGGGCGCGATGACGGTTGATTCTTCGGCGCCGAGCGCACCGCCGTCGCCTGCGTGCGGATTGAGGCCGCAGACGCCAATGCGCCCATTCCGGAGGCCGAACCACTTCAAGGCCTCGCCGGTCAGTTCGATAGCTTCGAGAATATTGTCTTTAGTGAGCGCGTCGGCGACGGCGCGCAGCGGAAGGTGCCGTGTAGCGAGCATGACGCGCAGGCCCTTACCCATCAGCATCATGCCGTAACGTTTAGTGCCGGTGAGTTCGGCAATCATTTCGGTGTGGCCGGGATAACTGATGTCGGCGAGCTTGAGTCCTTCTTTACAGATGGGCGCGGTGACCATCGCATCGAGTTCGCCGTCCAGACATCCGCGCACGGCGCGCTCAATAGCGGCGACAGCGGTTTTGGAAGCGGCGGCGGTAATTTTTCCCGGCGTCAATTGTCCGTCAAAAGGGATTTTCCAACCTTCAGAAACATCAAAAGCCTGATCAGGGCCGATGAGAAAAAACTCCACCTCGTTGTTCCAGGAAGAAACAGCTTTTCGAACGACTTCGGGGCCGATGCCGTTGACGTCACCGCAGGTTATGCCGATGCGGACGGGGCGGGAAATATCGAATATCGAACAAGGAACCGCAGAATATTGAAGGGATGTCTTTATTGAACTTCGGGATTCGACATTCCTTGTTCGAGGTTCTGCGGTTCTGGTTTTCATCAGTATCGTTCAATAAAGTGCTTGGCGGTAAGGCGTTCGATCAGCGCATCGTGCAGTCGGTCTTTTTCGGCGTTGAGCAGTCTGGTTTCAATGGGTTTTTGCAGGTCTTCGAAAGGGGTGTACCCTTCTTCGCGCCGCTCTTCGATTTTGATGATATAAAATTCGCTGCCGGTTTCAATGAGGTCGGTAATCTGTCCGGCAGGTGTTTTTAGCAGGGCGGGGCGGAGCTCCTCGCGGATATCGGCGGGATTTCTCCAGGGGGCATCATCCAGATCGCCTTCAGAAACTTCTTTGGCGACGGCCATAAAATCGACTCCGCTGCGCAGTTTTTGCAGGGTGTCTTCAGCCTGCTTGCGTTTCGCGATCTGGTCTTCTTCCGTTTTGCCTTTATTGATCAGGATGAAGCGGTATTTGACCCGGAAGGGGATGAAATAGTCTGCTTTGGTGCGCTCATATTCGGCGCGTACAGCTTGTGCCGGTACGTTGGCGCGGCGATTGACTTCCTGACTGTAGAAAACGCGCACGGTGACCTGGTCGGTCACTTCCTGTTTCCATTCTTCGAAAGTCATGCGGCGGTCCGCCAATGCACGGGAAAGGAGAGCCCGGTCGTTATTAAAGCGTTCCCGGATGAGGCGGTTAATTTCGTCGTCGATCACTTTTTCAGGCAGGGCAACGCCCAGAGTTTTCGTTTCGGCCTTGAGCAGCGCCTCTTCGATAAGCGATTCGCGGGCATCGACGTAGGCCGCCTGGACCCGCTCGGCGAGTTCTTTGCCTTTGTATTTACGTGAGATCTGTTGCAAGTAGGGGCCGACGCTTTCGCGCACTTCACCATAGGTAATGATCGTACCGTCCACGCGTGCCGCGTAGCCATCAATCGCAGTGACCAGCGGGCCGTTCGTTGTGCGTGTTGTAAGGGGCTCGTTGGTCTGTGCAAAAAGCCCCGGAGCGGTCAAAAGAAGGAACAGAAGTGTCTTTTTCATAAGGGCGGCATTATGCACAAACCAAAGGTCTTGTGCAACGGCTGTTCTTGATTCATGCGCTGTCTTGAACCGGATAAGACCCCGGTTTTTAATTAAGCCGGAAGGGCGTCACGCTTTCGTAGACTTGGAGCCGGGCTTAACTTGATACGCCGGGCCTTTTTCTTCAGCCGCGCGGCCAAGATATTGCTCAATCGCATCTTCAATCAGATATTGAACGGCCGTGCGCGGGCGCATGGATTGCGCCAACTGCTTCAACTGCTGCTTTAGCTCCTTGCTGATCCGTACTGACTCGGTATCTCCCATGCATTGGAATGTAGTAAATATCCCACCGAAGCCAACTTTAAAATTTCTTGATAATTTTGTTTTATAATTTACCACAATAGTGGCAACTTGTCGTCATGAGCGAAGATGTTGCCAGTTTGCACGACGGTTCTGAGAGCATACGGATATCAAAACAAGTGAAGCGGCGACTTCAGGCACATTGCCGGAAGCATAATCAGTCGCTTCGGCGAATGCTCGATCAGGTGGTTTCCGCTTACGTGCAGAGACGGCGGTATAAGGAGTAGCAACGATGCAGAGGTTTTCATCACTTCTACGTGCAAGTGAGATTGTGCGGGCTGTTGTTAGTTATCTGCTCGTGGTGACTGGCTTTGTGGTCACCATACTCATTATTGCGCTCTGGTAATTTTGCGGAGAAGGGCAGGCCCCCTACGGGGCTGCAGACCAAGTACGGGGATCTGCCTTCTTCGCAACCCTTTTACAGTAGAACCCGCCCTTGCGTATTTTCAGCCCGGCAACACCGGCGAAAAAGCAAAAGCCCTTGCAGTCGCGAATAATTGCAAGGGCCGGAGCGTTTTTTCGTTATCGAAAAATCAGAGAAATCAGCAACAAACCCCTAAGTGCTTTTCTCTCTGAAACTCTGGAGACGGACTATACCTTAAATACGGACAAAAAAAAGGTATTTCTGTAAGGGAATCCCCCATAAACATATAGGCATTTAATTTTTACATACCCTGGCAGATAAAGCGCTCCGGGCTGTATCAAAATAGTCCTTGTATGTTGCGCTGAAAAAAGAGGATTAAAGACGAATGATCAGAAGGTTTAACCCGTGGTTGTTTGTTTTGTTGCTGTGCGGAATTGCGCGGGGCGCAGAACCGGTTCAGATTGATTTTTTTTATGAGCCCGGGTGTCAGGCTTGCGAACGGATTGAGACCGAGCTTCTTCTAGAGGTTGGAACGCGTTTCCCGCAGCAATGTGTGGTTCAAAGGCATGATATTGGCGTGGAGACTAATTTCCTGCATTTGCTCCGGTTGGAGCACAATCTGGGTTATACGAGTCCGGAGCGGGCCTATCTGATCGTGAACAAACAATATGTGTTTGGCTCAGCGCCGGTGAGGGAGGAGTTTTTTTCGGTGATTTCAAATGCGCTGAGTCATTCTCCGTCCATTCCGGCACCTGAGACGGCGGTATCGAATCCGGCACAAAAACGGTTTGGCGGGTTTACCTTTTCCGCAGTGATCACCGCCGGAATGATTGACGGAGTTAATCCCTGCGCTTTTTCGACGCTGGTGTTTTTCATGAGCTTATTGGCGGTTTCTAATGTTCGAAAGCGGCAGCTTGCTTTGCTTGGCATTTCATTCTGCACGGCGGCGTTTTTGACTTATCTGGGTATCGGATTCGGATTGTTTCGCGTCTTACATTTGTTTTCAGGATTCACGGCGTTGCGGAGCGCGGTGGAGTGGGGCATGGCGGCGGTTCTGCTGCTGCTGGCCGGTTTGTCATTCCGGGATGCGATCCGCTTCCATAAGACCGGGTGCGCTGCTGACGTAACGCTTCAGCTTTCGGCAGGGATAAAAAAGCGGATTCACGATGTAATGCGCCGGGGGCTCGGGAATACCAGCCTTGTTGCCGGCGGTCTGTTTATCGGAAGCGCGGTGACGGTACTGGAAAGTGTCTGCACCGGGCAGGTTTATGTCCCGACGCTGGTGCTGATTTTGAAAGACAGCGCTTTTTCGGAATCGCGGGCATGGATGCTTCTACTGATATATAATGTGCTTTTTGTGCTGCCGCTGGTGCTGGTTTTTATTGCCGTCTACTTTGGCCTCCGCACCGAAACCCTGCTTGCCTGGAGCAGCCGGAACGTGGTGATGTCCAAGTTCCTTATGGGTCTTTTTTTCGTCCTGATGGCACTGCTTATCTTTCTGGGATAAACATCAGATATGCTTCAACGCGGCCTTGCCGATGGAGTAAACGTTGAAGCCGATTTTATGCAGAGCCTGATGGTCGAGATGATTGCGTCCATCGAACAGAAACGCAGGCTGCACCATGCTGTCGAAAATCTTCTGGTAATCGAGTGTTTTGTACTCTTTCCATTCCGTCAGCAGGGCGATGGCATGCGCGCCTTTTGCCGCCTTATAGGGATCGGCCTCAAATTTTACATGGTCGAGCACATCAGCCAGGTCTGTTTTAGCATGCTCGATGGCTTGCGGGTCGGTAATGATCACTTCAGCGCGTTCCGCCAGCAGTTCGCGGGCAATCAGAATCGCCGGACTTTCGCGCGTATCGCCGGTGTCGGCCTTGAAAGCAAAGCCGAACAGTGCGATGCGCTTGCCGGAAATCGTATTGAACATTTCCTTGAGCATGCGGGCGACAAAGCGGCGCTCCTGATATTCGTTCATCTTCACCACCTGCCGCCAGTATTCAGCCACTTCGTGCAGACCGTATCCTTCGCAGAGGTAAACCAGATTCAAAATATCCTTCTTAAAGCAGGAACCGCCGAAGCCGACGCTGGCTTTCAGGAATTTCGGGCCGATCCGGCTGTCCATGCCGATTGCGCGGGCTACTTCGCCGACATCGGCGTCGGTTGCTTCGCACAGCGCGGAAATACTGTTAATCGAACTGACGCGCTGAGCAAGGAACGCATTGGCTGTCAGCTTGGAAAGCTCGCTCGACCAAAGGTTTGTCGTCAGAATTTTCTCCTTCGGCACCCACGCGGCATACACATCCACCAGTGCCTGAACGGCCTTCCGGCCGTCCGGCGTCGGGTGCCCGCCGATCAGGATACGATCAGGATTATCAAGGTCGGCCATCGCAGTACCTTCGGCTAAAAATTCAGGATTGGACAGCACGTCGAAGCGCACCCCCTTCTTACCGCTGTCGAGAATACGCTCCATCGCGGCGGCGGTGCGGACAGGCAGCGTGCTCTTTTCGACTACGATTTTATTGGAAGTGGAAAGCTCGAGAATCTGGCGGGCGCATTTTTCCCAGTACTGGAGATCCGCGGCGCAACCCGCGCCATGACCGAACATCTTGGTCGGGGTGTTCACGCTCACGAAAATAATATCGGCTTCCTTGATTCCTTTTTCCACATCCGTGGAGAAAAACAGATTGCGGCCGCGCGCTTCTTTAACGACCTCGGCGAGCCCCGGCTCATAAATCGGCAGATTATCGGAATTCCAGGCATCGATACGTTTCTGATTGATATCCACCACGGTCACCTGGACGGACTTATTTTTTTTGGCAATCATTGCCATAGTCGGTCCGCCGACGTACCCGGCACCGATACAAAGAATCTTGACCATATTTAACTCCCGGAAGAATTTATGAACTGTCAGGATATATAAACGTTTTTCGAGGCGCCCGCCAGCCCTTGCTATTGGAAAGTTCTCTGTTCCTTCTCCGGATGCCATAGCGTATGGTCAAGCATGAGGATGCAGGTTTTACAATGACTGGAAAAATAAAGAGACTGGAAAGGCAGGCGGCGGACGAAGTGGCGTCCGTGCTCGCGGAGCTGCCCGCCCCGCTGGCCGGACCGGCGCGAAAGCTCCCGGTGCTGTTCGCGCGCGCACCTGATTCCGCCGCCGGGCAGGAAGACGACCTGCTCGGTCTGTTTATCGGCGCAGAACTTGCGCACGAAGGCGACGAACCGCTGCCGCCGCAGATTATCCTGTTTCTGGAAAATCTATGGGACGAAGCGGAAGAAAATGAAGCGACCTTCCGGAACGAAGTCCGCATCACCTACCTGCATGAACTTGGCCACTACCTCGGCCTTGACGAAGACGATTTATTTGAGCGCGGGCTGGAGTGATCCGCTTTCTGTCTGTTGGAATGAATTGTATGCGGACGTCCGGTCTGATACAACGATGATGTGAATGTTGCAGAAATCAATCCTTGCGCCGGATGCCGGTCCAGCTGCTGCTGTGACCTGCGAAAGCTTAAACTGTCGCCGCCGGAATATCAGAAAATCTACGAACGCTTCAGCGACCGGTTTACGGTGGAGCGGAAGGGTTTGCTCTATGAACTGTCGATGCGCCCGGAATATAACTGTCCGCACCTGAACGAACAGATGCTGTGCACCATCTACGACAGCCGTCCGGTGGAATGCCGCATTTTTCCCTATACCGTCAGCCAGACCTATCAGATGGGTCCGGTGGTTCTCTTCACCTATCACGGCAAAACGCCATGTCCGCGCAAAAAAGAGCTGTTCCCGTCGCACAGGGAAACGCGGCGGCAGATCCTGCGTCTGGCGCGCGACACGTACGGTTCAGGAAAAATCTGCCTGGTTTGCTGTGAAGGGCTGGTCTATCGCGCTGTCAGCAAACTCTCCCGTTTACTCAGCCTGAAAAAGCTCACCGGCGTCTTCCGCCGCTGACAGATTTTACGCGCCTCTGCCCGTGCGGAGTCAAATAAACCCGTTTACAAGACAGAGACGTCATACGTGTGCGCCGCGAAGCGCTGTGCAGCAACGCAGTTGCCGGAAGAGGGTCACTCCATCGGGTTGAGATTCGAGGAGGAGCCCGTGCCGGATTCCCAGCCACCGGAACGTTTGACGCGAGAAAAAGCAGAGGTGCGTGGCATCATCCTTATAAAACCACGTTGAGAACAGCGGTGCGCCTGACCCTCGGAGCTCTGGCGACGCGGGTTCGTCGCGCAGCTGCGTCATAATGCCGATCCAGCCGCCGGGCTTCACCAGTCGCAGGAATCGTTCAAATTCTTCGCGAGGATTCTGGAAATGTTCCATCGTCTCCGAGCAGGTGAGAAAGTCGTATTGCGTTTCCAGCACCGCCGGATCGTTGAAATAGTACCGATCGTAATTGGCGCAGGGGAATCCGGCTTCCTCGAACAGTACCGAAAGCGTCGGCGTTTGGCCGCAGCCGAAGTCGAGTCCGTGTGAGCCCGGCGGCAACTTGGGTTTCAAAGGTTGGAACAGCCGGTTCAGATAGTTTCGATATCCGGAATCTTCCAGACTGTGACTGTGGAACTCATAGCGCGCCTTTTCGGCTTCGGGCGACAGATGGAATTCCGGCGGAACAAAAACTAGGTCGCACTGCGGACAGAGGAAAAACTCCCGCTTCCGGTCGCGGTGAAACGGCTCCGTCGCGCCGTGGGCGCAGAGCGGGCATGTCGGACTGGATTTTGGTTTCGTCATCAGGTTGAAGAGCGTAGCATATGCACCTATAAAGTTAACAGCAGAGTTGAAGTAAGGAGAAACAGAATATGAGTAAGTTGAATATTGAACTTTGTCCGGAAACCGGGATCTGCTCGATCCGCAAAGCGGATGGCACCAAAGTGGATTTGATGCCGGATGAGGTGGATGGTGTCCGCAGCGCTTCCGGCAACGCAACGGCTTTGAAAACGGCAATCGGTGAAGCGGATGAGAAATTTGCTGCATTACTGACCGCCGAAGAACTGGCCGAATTGAGCGGGGCGCTCAAGTAGAGTATGGGGCAGAATCTCCCATATTTTGAGGGGCTTGTAATTCCTGTGCCGACTCCGTTTGCGGAAAACGGGGCGATTGATTTCGGGGCGTTTCTGGCGCATCTCGACTGGCTGGCGGAATGCGGCGTGCGCAATCTGCTGGTGAACGGTACGACCGGTGAATTCTTTTCGTTGAGTCCGCGCGAACAGCTTGAATTGCTCCAGACCGCCCGCGATAACTGGGACGGAATCATTATCGCCCATACCGGCAGTCCGGTGCTTTCCCAATGTCTGGAAAGTGCTCATGCCGCCGAAGAGATCGGTTCGGATTTTCTGGCCTCACTGCCGCCATTTTATTTCGCCGGTGCGCCAGCTGACGGGATTGTCCGCTGGTTCAACGAGCTGGTGGAGTCCACCGCGCTTCCGCTGATTCTCTACAACTTTCCGAAGCATACCGGCAATCCGCTCACGCCGGAGATTCTGGCGCAGATTCCGCACTGGGGTATGAAGGATTCGTCCGCCGACCTCTCACTGATTCCGGCGACGCCGCGCTACTTTGTCGGCGGCGACCGCCAAATTTCCGCCGCGTATGCCGCCGGAGCGAAAGGATTTGTCAGCGCATCGGCCAACATTGATCCCATGCCGTATTTGCGGATTGAACGGGAGCAGACGCCAGAAAATCAGGCGGCGGTGGATGCCGTCAACGTGCGGACAAACGGGCCGTTCGCCATCGCCCGCATCAAGCAGGCGCTTTCGGAAATTATTCCCGGCTATCCGTCCGCCGTTCGACATCCTCTAAGTACGGAAATTTTTCACCACCCGCTTCCTCCTCCGGCGGATAAATCGCTAGAGGAGACTTCGGAGCAAGACAGAGAACTTCCTGACTTTCTGCTCTGAATCCCTCTGACTTCCTCCAGCGAAGCGGGTGGTAGAAAAGCTTTTTTCAGATTACAATCCACACCTATCATCCTGATTCCGTAAGACTCGTGGTAAAAATATGAAAAAGAAGATTTTATTTCTCCAGCTTCCGCTGCTGGATAACGACACAGCGGGGAAACGTGAAAATTTTCCGTTCGCGGCGCTTTGGCTGTCGCATGCGCTTGCTCAGCATCCCGAAGGCGAGTTTTGGGAAGTGGTTTCGGCTCCGGCGAAATGGGATGAGCTGGACAACGCCCACCTGCTCAAAAAGATTCTGGAGAGCGGTGTCGAGGCGGTGGCGTTTACGCTTTGTCTTTGGAACGTCGAGCGCAGTCTGCGGATTGCCCGTCAGTTGCGAAATTCGCGCCCGGAAATTTTCCTGCTGGCTGGCGGCCCGGAGATTTCGGAGGATCATCCATTTTTGCTGGAGGAGCCGGTTTTCAATGCGCTGGTGACCGGCGAGGGCGAGGCGGTTTTCCCGGAGATTCTGAAAGGAATCCGCGCCGGTAAATTGCCTGCGTATGACAACGTGCTGATTTCACATTCCGGCGGATGGAAGCGCGGAAGCAGGCCGCCGCGGCCAATCGATCTGGCGTCGGCGCAGGTTCCGGTGGCGTCGCTGGCGGAATGTATTCTAGCACGTCCGTCGGTTTATATCGAAACGTCGCGTGGATGTCCGCTGACTTGCACGTACTGCCGCTATCATCATTTGCAGAAAGGTGTACGCGCACTTCCGGCGGAAGCGGCGGCCCGGCGGGTTCAGCAACTGCGCGATGCCGGGGCCACAGAAATCCGCTTTGTTGATCCAACGTTCAATGCCCGCGCTGACTTTGTCCAATTATTGGAACGGCTGGCGGAAATCAATGCAGACCGGAAGCTGGGGTTTTTCGCTGAGCTGCGCGCCGATACGCTGACGCCGGAACAGACCGCGCTAATGGCGAAGGGTAACTTTCTGGACGTGGAGATCGGTGTGCAGAGTACCGATCCGAAGGTGTTGCGCGCTATCCGCCGTCCAGCGAATATTGAGCGGGTTGAGCGCGGTATCCGGATGCTGACCGGCGCGGGCGTTCATGTGACGCTTGATCTGATGTACGGACTGCCGGAGCAGACACTGGATGATGTACTGCGCAGTATCGAATGGGCGCGCGGGCTTGGCCCGAATATCTCGATTCAGTGTATGCAGACGCTTCTACTGCCGGGAACCGATTTGCGTGAACAGGCGGAGCGGTATGGACTGCAGGCGATGTTGCTTCCGCCGTACGGCGTGGTTTCCACTTCGACGATGCCGGAACACGACATGCGCCGGATCGAGGCGCTGTTGCATGACAGCGAGGATCTTCCAGCCGATCCGGTGACGGCTTGTTTTGCCGGATACCGGCTGAACGGCTTGTTTAAAGAAAAGGCCGGGCTGAACCGCCGCGCGCTGACGTTTCGCGGAAGCGACTTAAACGCGCGTCGCAAAGAAATCTGCCGGGCGATTGAGCAGGCCGTTACAGATGAACCGGATATGCTCTGGCAGTTTGTGCTTTGTCCGGAACGTGAAGAGCCTTTCGAATTGCTCGAAGCGATGATCAAGGCGATTAAAAAACAGCCGCTGCATCTGCTCGATCGCTTCGCTTCGGCGGAACTGTTCGGGCAGATTGCTTCGCGCCGTATTTTTGTCCGGCTGGCCAAAGGGCGGAAGTATGACGCTGTCTGGCGCGGGCAGGTTGAAGAACTGCTGGGCCGTCATTTTGTATAATCAGTCTGCCGGAAACGGATTCAGAACCTGTCGTATTGTTTTCGGAGACGTGTTTGCAGAAGGTTTTTTGTGTTTGACCGGAACCTTTAATGAGTGACACCTTTTCCTTAATATTATGGCTCTGCTGGCGGGCGTTTTGGCCGGCATTTCGGTCGTGATCGGCAATCGCTCTTTAATACATTTGATACGGAGACTCATGAATACAAAAAAAATGTCGAATTCTGGTCATGAAACTTTCTGGCGTGGTTTTATTGTTTTATTCGCGGTGCTTCTAATCGTGTTCAGCGGACTTTTCTATAAGAGTTTTTTGCCGGGGCAGGTGCTGTTTGCCAATGATTTTCCTCTCGGGGCAGCGTTCAATTCGGCTTTGCAAATGCCCGGCCAGTTTTCCGGGGTCTGGAGCGATTTAAACTGGCTGGGACTCGAAGGCGGAAGCGCCCCGGTGGATATTTCCATGCTGGTGTTATGGCTGGGCGGACCTGTTTTTTATGCAAAATTCTGGCAGCCGCTTTCCTTGATTTTCCTGGGGCTGTGCGCATGGGGGTTTTGCCGGTCTCTGAAGCTGTCACCCGTGGCATGTGTGCTGTGCGGATTGGCATCTGCATTGCATCCGGATTATTTTTCCATGGCCTGTTGGGGGCAGGTTTCCAGACCGATGGCGCTGGGGGCAATGTTTCTGGCGCTGACGGCTTTGCAGGAACGATCGGGCTGGCGCGGCTGGTTGCGAACCGGTCTGGCGGGTATGGCTGTTGGTTTAGGAATTATGGAGGGGTTTGACGTCGCAGTACTGTTCAGTCTGGCGGTCGGGATATATGTTATTTATCAAGCGTGGGTTGAAGGTTCCGGGTCACTGGTTAGAAAAACCTCCCGGGGGGGATTGAGACTTTTGATCGTTGCCGGGTTTGCCGCTTTTTTGGCGTTTCAATCGCTATCGTCCCTGGTGGGAACAAATATTAAGGGGGTTGCCGGGGCGGAGCAGGATACGCAGACGAAATTGCAAAAGTGGGACTGGGCGACGCAGTGGAGCTTGCCGAAAGCAGAGACATTAAGCTGGATTGTATCGGGGCTTTACGGCTATCGGATGGATACGCCTGATGGGGGACAATATTGGGGCGGGCTGGGTCGTGATCCCGCCTGGGATCGGTATTTTGAATCTGGTATGCGAGGTCAGCCCCCGCAGGGACTCATCCGTTACGGCGGAGAGAATTTTTACGGTGGAATCTTTATCGTGGTGATCGGTTTGTGGGCGCTGTTGCAATCGTTCCGCCGGGGTCAGTCTCCATTTTCGCCGGTCCAGCGCAAGTTGATTTGGTTTTTGGCCGGCCTTGGCGCGGTGTGCGTTCTTCTGGCGTGGGGGCGGTTCGCGCCGTTTTATAAACTTTTTTATCTGTTGCCCTACGCTTCCACGATTCGTAATCCGTGCAAGTTTATGCACCTTGTCGACTGGGCGGCGCTGATTGTTTTTGCTTATGGAGTACACGACTTGAGCCGGCGGATGATTCGTAATCCGGCGGAGGGTGTGCGAGGGTTGGCCGCGCAGTGGAAGCAGTGGCGGAGTCGCTGCTCAACGTTTGACCGGCGCTGGGTTGCCGGATCAGTTGCGGCGGTTTGCTTTGCCTTACTGGGGTGGAGTATTTATGCGTCAGCCGGCACGGAGCTCGAAGCGTACCTGGGGAAGGTGCAGTTTGATTCGGCCAGTGCGGCGGAGATTTCCGGGTTCAGTATCCGGCAGGTTGGCTGGTTTGTCGTGTTTTTAGCGGGGACATTAGGCGCGACAGCCCTCGTTCTAAGCGGTTATTTTTCGGGTAAAAAAGTGAATGTCGGCATTGCAGTTCTGGGATTGATATTGCTGGTCGATCTCGGGCGATCCAATCTGCCGTGGATTATTCATTGGGATTACGTAAATAAATATTCTGCGAATCCAATCATAGAGCGGCTGGCTGTTAACGCGTTTCAGCAACGCGTGGCGATTGTGCCGGAGTGGATTCCGGGCGCGTTCCGTCTGCCGCCGCCGGTTCAGCAGGCCGGACAGGTTTTGAGTCAGCTGTATCGTGCCGAATGGGCTCAGCATCACTTTGCTTTTAATAATATTCAGTCGTTGGATGTGACGCAAATGCCCCGGCAACCGGTTGATTTTGTCGCGTACGAGGATGCATTACAGGTGCGATCGGATGAATCCCTTGCGCTGTTGACGCGTAAATGGGAACTGACGAATACACGCTATGTGCTGGGCGTGGCGGGCATGATTGAGCTGCTCAACAAAAAATTTGATCCCGGAAAGGAGCGCTTCCGCATCGTGGAACGGTTTAATGTGGCGCCCAAATCAGGAATTTCACGGCCCGTCAAGCTGGAGGATTTGACGGTGGAACACGCAGCCAATGGCAGTTACGCTCTCATTGAATTTACCGGTGCTCTGCCTCGGGTCGGGCTCTACACAAACTGGACGGTCAACACCAGCGATACCGTTGCATTACAAACCCTTAAAGATCCCGCGTTTGATCCTGCGCGGATTGTTCTGGTTTCAGATACCACATTGACTGCGGCTGAGCCGGGCGCGCCGCAGAGCGGACGGGCTGAAATCAAGAGCTATAAACCCAAGCAGATTTTGATTGATGCCCAAACGGATGTATCAGCGATTTTATTGCTGAACGACCGGTTCAGTCCGAACTGGCAAGTCCGGGTGGACGGGAAACAAGCGCCGTTGCTTCGGTGTAATTATTTGATGCGCGGCGTATTCTTAACCCCGGGAGCACACTGCGTGGAGTTTATTTTTTCACCATCCATGCGACCCCTATATATCAGCCTGTCAGCCATTGCATCGGGCCTGTTTATGCTGCTGATTCTGTCCGTCCGCAAATCAGCAAAGAAGTAAAGGGGAGTTATACGGAATCAATCTGATTACTATTGATCGAGATTCGGGAAAAAAAATATTCATTAAGTTAATTCTGTATTATACCAAAGTTGCATGATGGTCGGTATTTTCCAAAACGTAGAGCATGCGTCCCGCGTGCTTTCTGCCTTTCTCCTTCGACTGACAACCCGACAGATCCGCTCAGGGCGGAAAACGACAGGGACGGTCGTTCTACTTTTTACCGATCTTCATCCGCAATGGGTATTAATCCGGGTTGCTCCGCACTATAGCGTGGATCTCAGAGAGCTTTGTTTTCTGAACACGCAGTCCATTTGTACCAGCAGCATCTCGGACTGCTTGGCATGATGAAGATCGAAGACGTTCAGGAGCGCAAAGCCCAGCTCTTTCATCAGGGCAAAGATGTCGAAGACAGCCTGTTGAGACCAGGCGGCGTCGCGCATCATCGAAATCTCAATGATGATCGTGTCTACGTTTTCTCGAATAAAATTCCGGCCGCCCTGAAGCACTTTCAGTTCATGGCCTTCCACGTCAATTTTCATGACATCGATTTTTTGCGCAGGAAGTTTGGTTGCGATATCATCCAGCCGTGACAGCGTGATGGTTTCTTTGCCGACCTCCCGGACATGTGGATTGAGGATCTTATGCAGTGCCGGTTGCGGCTGAAGCGAGTTGGCCCCGTTAAAGCTGGTCAGATTGATCTCGGCCTGAGAATTCACGTCGGATAAGGCCTCATTAAAATAAACCACCCGGGCTCCGTAGCGAGTCAGTCTTTTCTGCAATGCATGAAAAGTACCCGCGACCGGTTCAAAGCAGATGACCTGACATTGCGGATAGGTACGCAATGCTGCCTCGGCTACGCGGCCCTCGTTGGCACCCACATCAAGAATGACCGCCGGTTTAATGTCGGACGGAATCGCATCGAAGGGATGAAACCTGCTCTTGCCGAACGGGATCTTCTGCCAAACTTTTTCTGCGAAAGGGGGAAGAAACTCGGCGAGAGTTACCGGGGTGTTAAACAGTACTATAGGCATAGGATTGGTTTTTCTTAACGAAATTTTATTTTTTGATTTAGCCTGACAAGAAAGGAACGACTCTGGCTCACTAACCCAAATTACGCCCTGGAAGACCTTGACCTGTGCGTCCGGATTCCGTTGCTTGATGTAGCTCTTCAACTCCGATACGGTGGGGTATTCTTTTATGGTACCGAAGCACCATGCATCGTCAATGAGGATAATATGGCCGTGAACTCGGTGTTTCAGTATTTCAGCTATCTCCAGAAGGATAGGGGTTTCGGTAGGACCTTTGGCTGTCTCGCCGCCCGAGTAGTGAGCATCCAGCCAAAAAAGAGCAGGGGTTTGTATTTCACGCAAAATGCATGGCAAAACCTCGGCACTGTCGCCCTGTAAAATACTGATATTTTCCTGGTTGGCAAATCGCGCACTCGCTCTCTGAAACAAATGCATGTCCAGCTCGATGGAATAAATACGGGTGAAGTGATCCTTTACGGCTTCAACCATATCGCCCTCATTTGTGCCGGTTTCAACAAAGGTGGTTAGACCATAGTTTTTTTTGATTTCCTTGATCAGATCTCGCTTTCGAATATGAACTGCGGAAGTAAGAAACCCTCCGGGCAAGACAGCCCTGACCAAACGCACTCCTAGCAACGGAAAATTACGAACGCGATCCAATTTGGCAAAAATATTTGATAAGTTCATTTGATTTGTGACCAACAGATTATTGAAAAACTGCCCTCAAATTTGATCGCAAGTATATAACGGGCGTGAGAAATCCGTGTACGAGAAGTTGCAATCCCAATCTAACTTTCTGGCGGATTTTTTTTGCCCACAGAGATTGTGATCTAATAGGGGATATCGGAGTGTTGAAAATTGTTAATACCATTAACTTATGAGATCACAATTGAATTAAAAAGGCACGATATTTATTTAGTCAGCAATGATTTCGCTGGGAATTCCTATAAGGATAGCGACGGACTTACCTGTTTACTTTCTGGGAGGATGTAATTTTTCCGGGAACAATGAAACCCAGATTTCGTGCACGGCAAAGAGCGGAAGCCGCAGGAAGTTTAAAAAATAATCGTCCTCGTGGAGGATTGTTTTAATTGTCGCTCCAATCAGCTTCAGATTGCGCGCGCGCAGGCCCGCTGAAACATTCAGCAGTGAACGGCAGGAGCAAAAGAACAAGCTGTTACGAACCAGTGCAGACCAGTCATCTTTGAAAAGTTTCCGGACCGGCTCATTGGCAAGACATTTGCGGGTAATGTAATAGAAGGCTTCAATCGGGAAGCCGGTTTGATGCAGAGTAGCCGTGTGGCAACTGGCCAGCAGCCGCCAGGAAGAAAGAACCTGATCGATGTAGTAAAAATCCCAGTGTGCCGCCACGCGCATGCAGAAATCCAGATCCACAGCAAAATCTGCCTGCGGGTCAAAGTAACCAAGGCGGTCAAAACACTCCCGCCGCCACATCACGCCGCTGGGCACACAGCAGGGATAATCCTTCACCAGAAAGTCGTACAGAATTTTTTTCCGGCCAATCAATCCGTCACCGACCTGATAGCGGTAGCGATATTCCATTTTCCGAAACACATAAAAACGGGGAAAAATGCGTTTATCATCCGCATCAATTAAATCCATCGGGGCCATAGCCATTCCTGCGCCGGGATTCTGTTCCAGCGCGGCCACCATGAATTCCAGACAGCGGGGCTTGAGCAGATCATCATCCATCAAAAATTTAACGTAAGCCCCTGTTGCTCCTGTTGCCACGCGATTCACATTGGCGTAGGGGCCGAGATTGGTTTCATTTTTGTGGTAACGGATCCGGGGATCGTTCAGGCGTGCCGCCATCAGGCCCGAGGCGTCATCCGGACTGTTATCGGTGATCAGGATTTCAAAATACGGATAGGTTTGTGCCAGACAGGATCGAATTGCCCGTTCCAGCAGTTCCGGCCGCTTGTACGTGGGAATACAGATGGAGACCAGGGGATTGCTCATGAGCCCGTATCTCCGTTGACGATGTGCCGAATGACCGTATCGGCAAAATCTTCTGCGCTGAAGGGGCGGATCCCGGTGCCGGTCAGAAATTTTTCTATTGCCTGCCGATAGTCTGAATATTCTTTTTCCGGCATATTTTTTAAATAGGCATAAAGATCGGCGTAGTTTTTGAACTTCCGTTTATCTATAAAAATATCGGGTGGAAGCAGATCCGTCACATCCGGTGCGCCGAGATAGACCGGAATGCATCCGGCAAATAAAGCATCGAATATTTTTTCGCTTACATAGCCGGGGAACACGGCATTTTCGTAGCAAAGGGCGAATTTGTACTGCCGCAACACGGCGTGTTTGCCCGGTACGGTGCCGCGATGAGCAGGGAAACGCTGTTGGCGCAAAACGTCCGGGAAGCGGGCGTAGACTTGTTGCAGCCCCAGATTTAATCTCGCCAGCCTGCCGGTGAAATAGGGGTGCTCCCATAAGGTGCCGAACAAGTCGAATTTTTCAGGATGATGTTGCTCAAACCAGCGAATGGCCCGCACGCGTTCCGAATAAAGCTCCTGCGGATGACTGCTGTATTTCTGGCTGGCGATGGTGACGCAGAATTTTCTTTGCTCCGTCGGCTCCAGTCTGGCGATGGGCGGAATTTGGTTGGGCAGATAAAACCGGTGATACTTTTTTCCATCAACCAGACGGGGGTTCCAGGTGAACACTTTTTCGAATTCGCGGTGGTTGAAAGCCCAGTAGTTATCCGGACGGTTGGCGGCGTTTTCCATTAGGAAGAGATACAGTTTTTTGCCACGCATCTTTTTGAGCCGCCGGAAATAGGGATTCAGCAGTGTTGGATGATCCAGAAAAACAGCGGCATCAAACTTGGATAAATCATCCATATCCAAAGTAGACACCTGATGGCCCAGAGCGCGCAGTCTTTCGCCGAGGTGAACCATCGGATACATCAGGTTGTCGCCGATGGGCGAGGCCGGATCGGTGAACATCTTATTCCCGTTGTATTGCCGGTAAAAATTGTAAAAGCCCAGATACACGTCCGATAAACTAAGGGTTTGCGCCCGAATGTCAAAAAGAATGGTAGCCAAGTCGGGGTCTGGCCGGAACTATTCATAAAAATAAACGGGAGCGGCGCAGCCGTTTGGTTTTGAGATCAACTATCATTTCACTGCGTATTCGCGCCTCCCGACTCACGGCGTTGAAGATAAGGAACTTTCATGCGGTGTGATCCTGAAAAGTTCCTTTAACGTGCCGTTGCCGAGATCCATTCCTCCGCCAACTTCTTCAATAATCACTTGTGTAGGTGTCTGTTCGACGGGGATTTTCACTTCCAGTACGCCGTTTAACAGAACCGCTTCAAGGCCGGTGATAACCTGCCCGTCCACCATGGCGTAGAGAACTGAACCGCTTGTCCACAGATCAACGGTATGGCGGTTGTCATCCGTGCCATAAGTCAACCGCAGTTTGAAATAGACCAGCACGGTGTCGGAGGTATTGAACGGACAACCGTTCAATAATAAGGCAATATTATTTCCATCCAGCGCCACGGCCACTTCCTGTGTCATGGACGAATAACTGAACATAGAACGCGGGATGCCCGTCCAATCCTCGGGAAAGCCGTCCACGACGATGGGCGTCTGCGAAGCTGCCAGTATATCGGCCACGGCGTCAAAAGGAAGTTCGCCATCCGAGTCGCGGAAGTTTGCTGTCAGCACCAGATTATTGGTCATCACAAATTTGATAGCCTTCGTGTTCGTGGCAACCAGCCCGCCGAGACCGTAAGTCCAGCTGGTGAACACGTATCCGGCGTTCGCTGTGGCGGTCATGGTGTTGGCCGTACCGATTTGCAGCACCTTACCGTTTAAAGAAGGGGCAATGGTTCCTTGTTCCGAGCTGTTGGTTTGCACCGTCAGCACCGCACCTGGAATGTAAGTAAATACCACCGTTGAAGTTATCGAGCTATTATCCTGCATATCCACGCTATACACCTTGGAGGTGTTCAGCCCGGCAACAGGCTCATACGGAGCCGTCCAAGCTTTGAAGATATTGGTCGATACCGCATTCGTCCAGTCGCCGTTGTAGAGCTGATATTTAACTTCTTTGAGCACACCATTGTCAGCCGCTGTCCCGCGAATGACAACTGTGCCATTGGTCATTACCCGCAGCGAGGCTGTTGGGTAAACGATCTTTACAACCGGCCTCTGAATGTCGGTGAAGTTCGCCGTGAATACGGCGTTCGATGTCATCGTGAAACGGATGATTTTATTGGTGTCCGTCGCATCACCTGCCCATCCCGCAAAAGCGGAGCCAGCTTTCGGCGTCGCGGTCAGCGTATACAGTTTCCCGATTTCCGGCGCGCCGGCCGGTGTGCGCGCAACCGTCCCCGCTCCATTTGTCTGGATCGTCAGATTTGCGGCAACCACATAGGTACAAACCACGCCGGAGGTCAAAGAGCTGTTGCCGGCCGCATCAGCACTGCAGGCTTGAATCAGATTGGATCCGGCGGTCAGATTCAGAGGGACACGCCAGTTTTTCCAGCCATTTGTCGTGACGGCATTTATCCATGTGCCGTTGTTCACGCGGCAGTATACGCCGGTCACCGCGGCGTTATCCGCCGCATTACCCGCGATCGTGCAAACCGCATTCGTCACCCGCATTGAGGCGGTCGGATAAGTTATTGCCACGGTCGGCTTCTGGATATCGGTAAAGTTTGCTGTGATCGACATATTCGTTGTCATAACAAAGGTCGTCAGCTTATTGGTGCCCGCAAGGTCTCCTGTCCAGTTCTTGAAGTTGTACCCGGCAACAGGCGCGGCCGTCAGTGTGTATGTCTTATTCACTTCCGGCAATGCCGCCGGTGCGCGCGTTACGGTTCCAAGCCCGTTCGTCTGTAGCGTTAGCGTGCTGTAAACCACGTAGGTGCAGACCACGCGGGAGGTTAAAGAGCTATTACCGTCCGCGTCAGCACTGCAGGCTTGAATCAGATTGGATCCGGCAGTCAAGTTTAGCGGGATACTCCAGTTCTTCCAGTTATTTGTCGTGTCAGCCTTTATCCATATGTCGCTGTTCACGCGGCAGTATACGCCGGTCACTGCGGCGTTGTCTGCCGCGGTACCTTTGACCGTACAGACCGCATTCGTCACCCTCATTGAGGCGGTCGGATAAGTTATTGCCACAGTTGGCTTCTGGATATCGGTAAAGTTTGCCGTGAACACGGCGTTCGAGGTCATCGTGAATTTCAGCACCTTATTCGTGCTCACAAAGCCGCCCGTTCCGTCCGTCCAGTTGATAAAGCCGTACCCGGCTTTCGGGGTAGCGGTCAGCGTATACAGCTTTCCTACTTCTGGCACACCCACTGGCGTGCGCGTTACGGTTCCCGGCCCGTTTGTCTGCAGCGTCAGTGTGCTGTAAACCAAATAGGTGCAGACAATGCGGGATGTCAACGAGCAGTTGCCGGCCGCGTCGCGGGCATAGGCGCAGATCGTATTGGCGCCCGGCTGCAGGGTCAGGTTGGCCGTCCAGTTGGTCGATCCGGGAAAAGCGTTATTCAGAATCCAGTCGTCGCTGTTAAGCCGGACCAGAATATCCTTTCCGCCATCGTTGTCGGTTGCCTTGCCAGTCACCATCACCGTTCTGTTGGTTGACTGCATGCCGTTGGCCGGAGAACTGATGGTCAGCACAGGTTTTGTGATGTCCGTCAGGTTGGCAATGTACAAAGCGGCGTGGGGCGGCATGGTGATCATCCGTGAGGCATTCGTATCGCCGTCGTTCCAGCGGTAGAACTTCCACCCGACCGGAACGGTGGCGGCAATCCTGACTTTTTGGCCGTTGGTGCAGGAACCGCTTCCGGTTCCTCCCTGAACGGTAAGGGGATAATAGGCGGTTTTATAGATCGCCGTCAGCGTAACAGCCCGATTTGGCATCGTCACAGTGGTGGTCTCGGAAGTGATGCTCGCCACATATTCTATATCGCCGATCCACCAGTCAAAGGCCATACCGGTAGTCGGAGCGTCGGCTTCAATCGCCACCGGATGCCGGTTAGTGTACGAGCCGCTGCCGCTGCCGCTGTTGACCGTCAGTGGGTAAACATTCACATAGGTCGCAGTCAGGGTAACGGCCTGCACGGGCATAGTCACCGTGGTATTCGCCGCTGTGACATCCGCCACATAGTCGGTGTCGCCGGTCCAGCGGTCAAAGGCCATGCCGGTGGC
>CAYNOR010000016.1:0-45441 GCA_964398915.1 uncultured Verrucomicrobiota bacterium | reverse complement strand
CTGCTCTGTTGCAATGCTCATACGGAGACATTAAACCATCTTTACGGTTTTTCAACCGTTAAATGCTCTAATTAAACGTTCGCAAAGGGAAATAACGATGAATACTGAGACTGAAGAAAAAATTCTGGATGAGTTGCAGAAACAAACCGCTCTCGTAAAAAAAGCTAACCGATCCAGTCAAATAGCTCTTTTAGTTCTTTTGGTTTTTGTCGCAACCATTCCATTTAGAGAGCGGCTTTATTCAGCCCATCGCACGGCATCACCGACGCCTGATTCATGGAATCAAGCCAAACATTTGCTGGATCAAGGCTCAGCATCAGGAAAAGAAATGATCGAACGTTTACTGAAACAATTTCCTGATTATTACTGTGGGCATACCCTTATGGGTTGGGGGCATCAGATGAACGGTAATTTTGAGGCGGCAGAAAAAAGTTACGCCAAAGCAGCCGAGCTTTACCCTACAGAAGAAAATCAGAAAGAATTACAAGCTATTCGTCAGGCAATCAAAAACAAAACTGCGAAGTAAAGTGAGCCTATTCTGACAACGTCCCTATTAAGCAGAAAGGCTCCTTTCAAGCGTTATTTCCAGCTGGATATGATGTTTCCGCTTCGCTTCAACCTATCGGCTTCGTACACTGCCCGGCATGTCATCTGATCCAGCCATTTCAGCTTCGGGATTCTGCGCCGCCTGCGGAACGGTTCATTCTCTGGGCGAAGGCAACAGCCGGAAATATGCGCTGGAGCTGATGGAACATCTCGAAACGCACAAGCGAATCGATTTCCCGATGCCCGCCACTCGCCACCCGTCACCCGCCACTCCCAACCTCTCCACCGATTACCTGTTCGGTGAAGCGCGCGGCCACATGTTCGGCGTACTGGAGTGCGAAGACAGCTCCGGCCAGATCGTCGTTCTGAAAGCGTTTTCCGGACAATACAACGGCGAGTGGCTGGCCGACGGCTGGGTTCCGCCGATTCTTGACATCGCAGAATTTCATCGGCTGAGCAATCCGGTCGACCGCGAAATTAAAACGCTCGACCGGCTGATTGCGGAAAACAAAAATCCGGAGCTGATCCAAAAGCGCAAGGCGCTTTCGCAGGATTTGATGAAGCAGATTCACGCGCTTTATCTGCTTACCAACTTTCGCGGCGAAACCCGTCCGCTGACGGAAGTGTTCAAGGGCGGCATTCCGACCGGCGCGGGCGACTGTTGTGCACCGAAGCTTTTAAACCACGCGGCGCTCAACGGACTGAAGCCGCTTGGCCTCAGCGAGTTTTACTGGGGCAAAGAAAACCGTTCCGGTACGCGAAAACACGGCGAATTCTATCCGGCCTGCGCTGAAAAATGTCAGCCGATCCTCGGCTTCATGCTCTGCGGAGCAGGAGAGTGGAAGAATGGATCACAGGATAACTGGATTACTGAAAAAGATGCCCACTCAACAATCCATCAATCCTCCATTCCAATACTCCATGCAGATGCCGACATCATCGTCATCTGCAAACCCTCCGGTCTGCTCGCCGTGCCGGGCAAGGGGGAAGAAAACCAGGACTGCGTTGTCGCGCGGATCAAAGCGCTTTATCCGGACTGTATCGATCAGCCCGCCGTTCACCGGCTCGATATGGATACCTCCGGCCTGATGGTGCTGGCGCTGACCGCCGATGCACACCGCGAACTGTCGCGGCAGTTTGAGCATCGCGAAACAGAAAAGCGCTACATCGCCCTGCTCGACGGCGAAGTGTCCGGCAACGAAGGGACCATCGAACTCCCCTTCCGCCTCGATGTCGAAAACCGGCCGTACCAGATTTACGATCCGGTGAACGGAAAAATCGGCATCACGCATTGGAAGGTGCTGAGCACCAACAATAAAAAAACAAGAGTGGAGTTTATTCCTGTTACCGGAAGAACCCACCAGCTCCGTATCCACTCTGCCTCGGAGCACGGATTAGGAATTCCAATCCTTGGAGACCGGCTTTACGGTTCCGGCACCGCACCCGGGCAGCTGAAACTTCATGCTTCGTATTTAAGTTTCACCCACCCCCGCAACGGGGTGCGGCTGGAGTTTCGCTCCGAACCGCCGTTTTAAGTTCACACCTTCCCCCGGCACCGCTTCATAAAGCATCCTCCAGCTTGCCGGGCAAATGCGCCCATGTTATCTTGTGAATATGAAAGACGGTCTTACAAATCGATTGTCGGAATACCTTTTCTGGGATGTTAATCTCTCTGAAATCAATCCTGAAACCCACCGACAGTTCATTATCCCGCGTGTTATGGATCGGGGCACTCTCGCTGATGTACGAGCAGTCTGGGATTATTACGGCGACGAAAAAATCAAACAGACGCTCTTGAGCACCGCGACACTGGGACGGAAAACGGTGGCTTTTTTCGCCAATCAATTCAACCTGCCCCGAGGTGCTTTTCGGGCTTATCGCAATCCATCAGCAAGCTGGCTGTCATGAAACTGCACACCGAAACAGTTTCTTCCGGACTACTCGAACTCCTTCAGAAGCTGATGAAGGAAAAAGCATTACAGTCGTTTGCGCTGGCAGGCGGTACAGCTCTGGCTCTCCGGTTTGGACACCGCACGTCGATTGATCTGGACCTTTTTACTTGCGAGGCTTTTGATGCGCCAGCCGTTGCCGAATGGCTGAAAACTAGATACGACATGAAAGAGGCCGAAACAGCGGAAAACACTGTGCGGGGAATTATCTCGGGAATAAAGATCGACCTCATCGCGCATCGTTACCCGCTGATCAACCCGGTTAAGGAAGAGGCTGGTATCCGGATTTTCTCCTGCGAGGATATCGCCGCCATGAAACTCAATGCCATCACCAACCGGGGCTGCAAAAAAGATTTCTGGGACTATGCCGAGTTGCTTCAGATTTATTCCCGCGACGAAATGCTTTCCTTCTTCGCCCAGAAATATCAAAATGACAGTCTCTGGAACGTGGAAAAATCGCTGGCGTACTTTGACGATGCCGAAAGCGACCCCGATCCGCGCGACCTGCAGGGCCGAAGCTGGGAAGAAATTAAACAGGCAGTCCTCGCCAGTGCGAAACTTTGATAAAAACTCTCCGGCACCGCACTCAGCAGCTGAAATTTCATACTTCGTATTTAAGCTTCACCCATCCCTGCACCGGGGAGCGGCTCGAATTCCATTCCAACCCGCCGTTTTGAGATATTAATCTAACCGCGAATGAACGCTAATCAACGCGAATGCTCCCGGACGTTTAACCTCTTTTACTCCTGCAGCTTTATTCATTCTGCATTCAGACCGGCAATGCGGCCTTGATGCGTCAACCAGATTTCGCCATCGCCCAGCATAATGCCATGATAATTCACAAACAGGTCGTGCGGAATGGTTGCCAAAACAGCCGTCTTGAACTTTGCGGTAAAAATCAGGTCGTAGAGTTTAAGAAATTCAGCGGTATTACGGATTTCTTTTGGCTTTTTGGAAAGCCCGTTCACCGTCAGCGGAAAGTCAGTCCGAGCGGCAACGGCAGCTTGGTCGCCAGTCTGAATCGCCGCCAGCAGCAGCCGGACATTCTGCTCGACGGTTGCATCGTCCGCCGGATTTTCAGAATAGCGCCCCGCGCCTTTGGCCTGAGCCACACCGTGCGACAGCGACAGAGAAAAGCGGCGCGAAAAACCGCCGTCCAAGGACTGGAAAGTTCCGCCAATTTCCTCGTTGAATGAGCAATTACCGCCCGACTGCGGAGCAATAAAATCACCGGTAAAGGTTGCCGACGGATTACCTCGGTCATCAACGGCAGTCAGTTGCGATAAAGGCGGAACGGGCCCTCCGGGCGCGTTCAAGCACGCCCGGATGTCGTGCTCCACCCAGAAAAATTTTGAATTCTGCGGATCGGCACTGACAAAATAACGCCCCGAAACATTTGGATATTCCGCCGCCAGCGTCATCCGCAACGCTCGACCATCCTCAAAACTCCCGTCATACGTCCAGTTCCAGAGCGTTTCACCAGCCAACGCACACGCCCCATAGAGTAGGATACAAAAAATACTCCAAAGTTTTCGCACAGGCGTTTTACAAGTATTCTTGGATTGAGGGGACATCAGGTTCTTCCGCCGCTACTGCCTTGGCATATTTCTTTGCTTGAACAACATCACCTTTCCCCTTGGCCGCCTTAAATGCCTCAAGCCATGCGTTTAAACGGATATCTGGATCGATTGCATCAATATTCTTTTCAATAAGTTTGATCGCCTCATCGAACCGGCCTTTTGCCCTAAGCGCTATGCTTTGCCTTATAATCTCACTGCCTTGAGTATTCATTAAGCTCCGTTAGTCGGTTTTTTCTATTTCTCGAATATTAAATTTTTCTACTTGGCTTTTTTTGGTGCGGTTTTTCCAAGAGAATATCCGCCCTTAAATCCTTTATTATTTTCTTCAGCGCAGAGGCTCTGAATTTGCTTCCCTTCTGGCTACATGCCTTTGCAAACCGTTCCTTCTTGCAAGCATATCTGGCATTATATTCATTCTTCACTTTGCCACCACGACTGGCATATACAACACGACCATTTTTATCAAACCCCAACACCAATCGATCCTGCTCGTTTGGCGTTTGGTACTCATATCCTGTTTTAATATCGCTGATGCTAATTCCCATAGATAAACTCCTTTCTTTGCCACGACCTTGTCGCTTATACCGCTCCAATTAACCGCGACAAACCTTCGGCAAGCGCAACCCCGCATAGCGTGAATACAAAAAGCAAAAGAGCGGCCTGCCCAGCACATCCAGATTTCTTCTTTACCTCCAGCACTTTGGCAAACTCAGCGTAGAGTGAAGGATTCTTTTCCTTGATCATGGAAAGGATAGATTGAGCCTTCTCGACAACACTTTTCTTGGGATTGCCACCTTTATAGAAGCGGTCACTTAACACAACAAGGACGGCAATTCCTCCGCTGATTTTCAAATCGTCTGGATCTAATGACAGGGCGTGTTCCGCGTATAAAAAAGCGGAATTCAGTTCGTCATTTACCATCGATGTAGCACGTGCTTTGTCGGTGGACTCATATCCATGCCAAGCCTTTTTTGCATCATCGAAATGTTTAGACACCGCATTTAGAGCAACTCGCCCCATATTGTTCGCGCACACGCTTCGACCGACCTTAAAAATATCACTGCCGGAATCAATCGCCTGCGCTCTGTTCAGGCAGGCTAGAGCCCTCTTTGCTGAGGCTTCGTAACGCGTGATGTTCGTCGCAAAAGAAACCGCCAAAGCAGAATAGACCCACGCGTCAAGATTGCCGGAGTCCTCAATAAGAACCCTCTCGAATACCTCCTGCGCTTTGGTGTAATCACCGCAATCGTAGGCGGTCATGGCTACCTGAAGAAGGTTGTGTGCCTTGGTGAAATCAATCTTTGCTATATGCTCTTTAATGAGGTTCTCATTAAAGTTGATAGTCTTACAGTAACCGCAAGTCCAGCTCTTCTGAAGCGGATCCCCCTCAAGGGGGGCTCCGCAGGTTTTACAATCTTTCATACCGCTCCTAGGAATTAAATTTCGCGGCGGAACACCAATGTATAAATGGTCATGTCGTCTGGTGTTTTATCTACGTTAAGAAGCTTAAGGATCGTAGCAAAACATCCTCTCTTTACTTCAACATTAACCGGAAATTGATTGTAAAATTCGAACCCTTTACCTGATAGCTCTTTGAGCTTCAGCTCAATCTGGCTGCTTATTTTTGACCCTGCCGTTTTTTTAGCTATATCCGACGGTGTAACCGCAGCTTCTATCGAGTCCACTTTGTATTCGTACTTGGTCATAGTTTTAGCTCCCTTGTTTTATGCCTAGCTCCGTCATGGAACCGGGTCAAATCCACAGCTGTATTTATATCCATTGCAGCGCTTCAGTCTTTGCAATGTCAGAATCAGCCCTTTTCTGCTTCCGTGCCGTTCAATTGCTTCAACGGCATATTCGGTACACGATGGAATATAAATGCATTTGCCAACCGTGAATGCCGGACGAAATTTTTTGTAAAAACGAATCCCGACAATCAGCGATTTCTTTATCGCCAGCCGAAATGTCTGTTTTCGAATGAATGCCATCCATTACCCCTTGATAGACTGCGATGAAATTTTATCTACCAGCCGGATCAGCACATCAATCCGCTTTTGCAATGCCGCGCATTCCGGAGAATCTGTATCGTCCTGAAAAGCCAGCTCGTCGCAAGCGGCCTGCACTTCTTGGCTAAACTCGCGGTAAGCTGATGAAGCGCCAAGCTGGCCAACGGCTGGAAGCGAGTAATGAATTTTTTCCCGAAGTGATTTTAGCGACCTTTCCATCTGAGTAGAGGAAGGCAACTTAGGAAACCCATGAATACGTTCTTCCTGTTCCCTGATTGAGGCGCACAGTTCTGCGGGCGACATTCCGAACGCGAAAGTTTTTTCCAATCCATGCCCGGCGGCGGCTGATGTGATGTTCAGAAAAACAAACAGAATGCCTGTTACCGCCGCCAGTCCGATTTGCAACATGAGGTGCATCCGGTTGCCAAGGCCGGTCTCCTGCATGTGCGAGTGGGTAATCATCAGCAGAAAGCTGAGTGCCGCATAGATCACCAAAATCATTTGCGTGGCGGGAAGAATGCCCATGACCCGATTTTTATCTTCCCGTCCGAGGGCTGCATTACGAAAGAAGGCTGTCAGTGAGAACCAGATCAGTAGAGCCAGAAATTCCGTCCACAGCATCCGGGGCCAGAACAAATTGGACCGTGATTCAGTGGGAACAACCAGCAGTCCGATTCCGAAAATGCCGATGGCCGTGATGGCATAACCAGCTGCGCTTGTAAGCAGGATACGTTGTGGTTTGCTCATGAATGTCCTTTACAGGGTGGCCAGTATCTCTGCCTTTTTCTTGTCAAAGTCGTCCTGTGTGATAAATCCGGCATCAAACATTTTTTTGAGCTTTTCGAGCTTCGCCATCGGGTCATCCGCCGGTGCTGCGGCTGGTTGACTCTGGACGCTCATAGTCTGGCCAACCTGCTGACCAACCTGCACTCCGGCACCCATGCCCATGCCAAGCCCCAGTCCGCCTGCGAGAAGTCCGCCCGCCAAGCCGCTTTCGTTTTGCGCCGCTTTTTCGAGTGTGTCGAATGTGCGGGCCGCGATATATCCCTGCCCGACTTTGACGGAACTGAGCTGTTCCATTTCCATGCGCTTGGCCAAAATTTCCTGAAACTTCTGCTGCTCTTCCGGCGGGATGCTGATCCGCTCAACATTGAAATTAACGATTTCGATACCGAACCGCTCAAATTCGGGGCTGATGTCTCCCTTGATAAATACTGACAGCTCATTCAGCTTGGCACTTACTTGGAATACCGAGACGTTTTTCTCTACGAAATAGCGGGCCAGCTCATTGGAGAGTTTCTGTACGATTTCTCCGGCGAAATATTCTTCGATACGCGCAGTATCGGTTGTTTGAAGTGTGCCAACGATCTGGGCAATAAAACTGCGGGAGTTTTCAATCCGAAGGCCCCATTGACCGAATGAACGGACGCTGACCGGAAAGTTATAAAGCGGATCGATGATTTGTATTGCGCCTTTGGTTCCCCATTTTAAATCGCGTTTGACGATCTTGTTGACGAACCAGACTTCGGCGGTGAATGGTGTTTTGCCGCCGAAGGGAAAGTTCACGATCTTGTTCAGGAACGGGAGATTGCCGGTTGAAAGAGTATGTGTGCCGGGGCCGAAGACATCCGCCACTTGTCCACCTTTAACAAAAACGGCCTCTTGGCTTTGATTGACAATCAGCTGAGTTCCGAGCCGGAGTTCTTCTCCAGGATATTTCCAAACCAAGATGGTATCGGTGCCCGCATCGTACTTGACCACATTAATTATCGCCATAAAGCCCCTTTGCTCGGTTCGTCGTAACCCGCCGCCTGCGGAGAACATAAATTTAAACGCAAATTGCGGTCAAGACCAATTAACGCATTTTGCGATATTTAAAGAGTTGACCGCATTATGCGGTCAGATGAAGAAGTCCACCCATTCCGATGAGTACAGTTTCGTGCTGAAAAAGCTGATCGCTATGCGCACAGAAGCTGGCTTCACCCAGCAGCAACTGGCCGATGCACTGGAACGCGAACAGTCCTTCGTCTGGCGGATTGAGCACGGCGAGCGGCGGCTGGATGTGGTGGAATTTTTCTGGGTGTGCGAAGCGCTGGGTCAGGATGCGAAGGAAATTTACGGAAAACTTGCAGATGAGTTCGGTAAAATTTCCGGTTAAAAGTTAATGGTTATCAGGGACTTTCCAAACATTGGAACCCATCTGCGTTAATCGGCGTTCATCTGCGGATAATCTTCTCCAATGTTCGGAAGAGGTGGCTCTGGAGAGATAAATCCTGCCATCCGGTCGATCCTCTTCATCCTGTCCGAAATTTTACGGTTAACCCGTCGGATGGGAAATTCCATGCATTGACTTGAAAACAGGTTTCCGGCACGATGCCGCCATGGTCGCCCTGAATAAAATTGATGCGTTTGCCCGTGAAGTGGCAGAAAAATTCCATCCCGAAAAGATTGTTCTGTTCGGTTCCTACGCACAGGGTCGACCGACCGAGGATTCCGATGTCGATCTGCTGGTGGTGATGAATCACAAGGGAAAAGCCTCTGCGCAGGCCTTGGCAATCCGCAGAGCCGTTCGCCGCAGTTTCCCTCTCGATCTGATCGTTAAGACCCCTCGGGAAACCAATGCCCGGCTGAACCGGAGTGACGTTTTTATCACTTCCGCATTAACCGAAGGCCGAACGCTTTATGAACGCGCAAATTAAAGAGTGGGTTGCAAAAGCCGATGGCGATTGCGTCAGTGCGTTGCGTGAATACCGTGCCCGTAAGCAACCAAACTATGATTCCGCCTGCTTCCATGCCCAGCAGTGCATCGAGAAATATCTTAAAGCCGTGTTGATCAAAAAGCGGATCGCGTTTTCAAAAGTTCATGATCTGGAAGTCCTGCTCGATCTGTGCCTCCCGGCTTATCCTCTCTGGGAGCCGATGCGGGAGGAAATGCAACTGCTCACGCAATATGCCGTCCAGTTTCGTTATCCCGGAGAATCTGCCGATAAAGAGGAGGCGCGCCAAGCCATCGCGGCCATGAAACGGGTGCTGGCGGATATTCAGCGGGCGTTATAGCTCCTTCGTTTCCGCCGAAGGCGGATCTGCCTCTGGCAGAAAATCATCAAATGGTTGAATCAACTTTCCAAACATTGGAACCCATCTGCGCGCATCCGCCATCTGCGGTTACCCTTTTCCAATGTTCGGAACTTTTCCGAACCGATTTTTGATTCACCGCGAAAGATCACAAGGAACTCAAAGAAAGAATCTGGGAGTCAGTGAGTCCGTTTCAGAATTACCTTTTGCGATCTCTGCGTTCTTTTGCGGTTAATTTTTCCTTCTTCGCGGTTCCATTTTCCAGCTGGTTCGGTAGACTGCGCCGCATGAAAATCAATCCTTTCAAAGCATGGCGGCCCGCCGCAGGTCTGGCGGATAAAATTGCGACTCTTCCCTACGATGTGATGGACCGGAAGCAGGCGGCGGAAATGGCCGCCGGGAATCCGCTCTCCTTCCTGCGTGTGACCCGCTCGGAAATCGATCTGCCGGAAAGCACCGACCCCTACTCCGACGCCGTCTACGCCAAGGCCGTTGAAAATTTTCAAAAGCTGAAAACCGGCGGTTCATTGATCCGTGAAGAAAAGCCGACACTGTATCTCTACAGTCAGGAAATGGACGGACGCATTCAGTATGGCGTCGTCGCACTCTGCAACGTGGCCGACTACGAATCCGGCAAAATCAAAATTCATGAGAAAACCCGCCGTGCCAAAGAGGACGACCGCACCAAGCATGTTGACCGGACCAATGCCCACACCGGCCCGATCTTTCTGACCTACCGCGACAACGCGGCCATCACCGGCCTGATGCAGAAAACCGCGCAGGAAAAACCGCTCTACTGCGTTACCGCCGCCGGAGGCATCATCCACACCGTCTGGAAAATCGCCGACTCCGCCGCCGTACAGTCCGCCTTTGGAGCGGTTCCGGCTTTTTATGTGGCGGACGGCCACCACCGCGCGGCCAGCGCCGTGCGCGTGGCGAAAATGCGCCGCGAAGCCAACCCGAAACACACCGGCGACGAGCCGTACAACTGGTTCCTCACCGTACTCTTCCCGGCCGGACAGCTCAAAATTCTTCCTTACAACCGCGTCATCTTCGATCTGAACGGTCAGTCGCAGGAAGAATTTTTCCTGGGCTTGGAAAAATCCTTCACCGTTACCGCAACCGACAAAAAAATGCCTGACGCGCCCGGCGCGGTCTGCATGTACATCGACCGAAAATGGTTCCTACTGACGCCGAAGGCGGCGCTGTCCAAAGATCCGGTGGCTTCGCTCGACGTAAGCGTGTTGCAGGATCGCGCACTGGCTCCTCTGCTCGGCATCGCCGATCCGCGCGAAAGCAACCGGATCGACTTCGTCGGCGGAATCCACGGAACGCCTGAACTCGAACGGCGCGTGGATGCCAGTGAAGCCATCGTCGCCTTCTCGCTTTATCCGACCACACTCGACCAGCTCATGGCCGTCGCCGACGCCAACCTGCTGATGCCGCCGAAGAGCACCTGGTTCGAACCAAAACTCCGTGACGGACTGCTGGTCAATACGATCGACTAAGAAGAATGGAATGATGGAATACTGGATTGGTGGAAGGGTGGAGGAATCCGTATGCAAACGTAGACGCGACGCCCCCGTCGCGTTTTTTGTTTTCTGGTAACGCGACGAGGGCGGCGCGTCTAAGGGAATATTACCCGAAATTGGAAAAAGTTTGACTGGGTATAACCGTGGTTATACCTTTCGGGTATGAAAACCGCGATATCCATTCCGGATGATATTTTCACTCTGGCCGAGCAGTTTGCAAAGCGGCAGCATCTTTCGCGCAGCGAACTCTATGCACAAGCCGTGAGCCAATACGTAGAAGAACACGAAGCCCTTCTGGTCAGAGAAAAGCTGGATGCGGTTTACTCCACTGAGCCGTCCAAACCCGATCCCGTTCTGACCCGCTTGCAAACTCAGGCCATCGGCAGGGAGGATTGGTAAATGCGGCGCGGTGAAATCTGGTGGGCGGATCTGCCCTCGCCTGACGGTTCCGAGCCGGGATATCGCAGACCGGTTCTCATCGTGCAACAGGACGATTTCAATCAAAGCCGTATTTCCACCGTTATTGCAGTCGCACTGACCTCCAATCTGCGGCTGTCCGAAGCCCCCGGAAACGTCTTGCTGAAAAACCGCTGGACAGGACTACCAAAGGATTCCGTAGCGAATGTTTCTCAAATTATTACGCTGGATAAAGCCTGCCTGACCGAAAAAATTTCTATGTTACCGGCGGCAAAAACCGCCGAGGTGGATGCCGGACTAAGATTGGTGCTGGATATTTAACGAGCGGAAAATCAAGGTGCTCTTATGAAACGAAAAAGCCATTTGCTGAGACCGAAGCGCACGCCGGGTATGACTCCCGGCACGCTGGTCATTGATCCATCATGGCCGAAGCCGGTGATTCAGGTGATGGCGTACGGGCCGGATCAATATCTGGAAAAGCGTATTCAGGATGTCCGCGAACTGGATGATCTGGTCGGCAAATATCAGGTGCTCTGGGTCAATGTGGACGGGCTGGGCGACGAGAACGTACTCCGCTATCTGGGCCAGCTTTTCAAACTCCATCCGCTGGCACTCGAAGACGTGGTGAGTCTGCGGCAGCGCTCCAAGGTGGATAATTACGAAACCAATCTCTACACCGCCATGCGGATGCTTTACCTGCAGGATGAAAAGCTCTTTTCGGAACAGATCAGCTTCTTCCTCGGATCGGACTTTGTGCTGACGTTTCAGGAAAACGAAGGCGACTGCCTCGACTCGGTGCGCGAACGCATCCGTAAAAAAGGCGGAATGGTCTGCAATATGAGCGCCGACTATCTGCTTTACTCCCTGATCGATGCCATCATCGATGCCTATTTCCCACTGCTGGAATCCTACGACACACGGCTCGACGACATGGAAGAAGTCATTCTGAAGCATCCTGATTCATCGTCTGTCGCACTGCTGTTTGAGGTTAAACGCGACCTGATGACCCTGCGTCGCACACTCTGGCCGGTGCGCGAAATGGCCAGCGCGCTGGTAAACTCTGCATCGCCATTGATCACTCAGGCCACACGGGTTTACCTGCGCGACTGTCAGGACCATGCGGTGCGTCTTCTGGATCTGGCCGAAACCTGCCGCGAACTGGATTCCAGCCTAATGGATTTTTATCTCTCCACCATCAGCAACCGGATGAATGAGATCATGAAGGTGCTGACGATTATTTCCACTATCTTCATTCCGCTCACCTTTATTGCCGGCGTATACGGCATGAACTTCAAACACATGCCGGAACTGGAAACCCGCAATGGTTATTTCGCCGTTCTAGGCTTTATGACGTTCCTCGGTCTGTCTATGTTCGCTCTTTTCATTAAAAAAGGCTGGCTCTCCCGCAGTCGTCACCGTTCACGGTAGCCGCACGATTTGTGCGTATAAATTCCATCCCTTATCGGCCCGGTTGTTTTTGTACGTTAATTTTGATTGATCTTTACCCGCCGCCACCCCATCCTCCGCGCGCCTCAACTTTTTAGGCCCCGGTGTTTACTTGCAGGAATGAAGATCGGTATTTGGGTTCCTGCAACAAACATGGGTGTATCAATGAAGTTTACTGAATTGGGGCTTAGCTCCGAATTACTCGAAGGCATTTCCCGCCTTGGTTTCGAAACCCCGACGCCTGTCCAGGCGGCGGTTATTCCGGCGATTCTCAACAACGGCCGCGACCTCGTCGCACTGGCCCAGACCGGCACAGGTAAAACGGCGGCGTTCGGTCTGCCCGTGCTGCAAATGCTTGATACGGGAATTAAAACACCGCAGGCGCTGATTCTTTGTCCAACGCGCGAACTCTGCATGCAGATCGCCCGCGACCTCCAGAATTTCGCAACCTGTGCGCGTGGCGTCCGCATTCTGGCCGTCTACGGCGGAGCGGATATCAAGCCGCAGCTTTCGGCTATGGTGCGCGGCGTTGATATCGTCGTGGCCACGCCGGGCCGCATGGTCGACCTGCTGCGCCGTAAACGTGCCGATTTTTCTAGAATCAAACGCGTCGTTCTCGATGAAGCCGATGAAATGCTCAATATGGGATTTGAAGAAGATCTCGAAACGATTCTTTCAGAGGTGCCTGAAGGCGCACAGACTCTGCTGTTTTCGGCCACCATGCCGCGACAGGTGGCAGCCATCGCCAAAAAGTACATGGTCAATCCGGAAGAAATCACCGTCGGAACCCGCAATGCCGGAGCCGAAAACGTCAGCCATGAATATCTGGTTGTTCATGCCAAAGATCGCTACCGCGCACTGAAGCGGCTCGCCGATTTTTATCCGTCGATGTACGGGATTGTCTTTTGCCGCACACGGCAGGAGACTCAGGATATCGCCGATCACCTCAGCAAAGACGGCTACAACGCCGAACCACTGCACGGTGACCTGACGCAGCAGCAGCGCGACCGGGTGATGAAAAAGTTCCGTGCCCGCGAACTGCAGATGCTGGTCGCCACCGATGTGGCCGCGCGCGGTCTGGATGTGAATGATCTGACGCATGTAATTAATTACAGCCTGCCTGACGATCTCGGCAGCTATACCCACCGCAGCGGACGCACCGGACGTGCCGGAAAAACCGGGGTTTCAATCGCCCTGATCAACATGCGCGAGCACTATAAAGTGAAATGCATCGAAAAAGAGCTCGGGCGTAAATTCCTACAGCGCACCGTGCCGACAGGTGCAAATATCTGCGAAGCACGCCTGCTGGGCCTGATTGATCGCCTGAACCAGGTCTCGCCTGAGCCGGGATTGATTGATGAAATCCTGCCGGCGCTCAGCAAGAGCCTCGAAAGCATTTCACGCGAAGAACTCCTGCGCCGTTTTGCTTCGCTCGAACTGCAACGCATGCTGGATTACTACAGCAAAGAATCTGACATCAGTTCCGAAGCCGTTCACGAAGCCGTTGGCCACGCGGCGCGCAAAAAGCAGACCGCCGCCGGCAATATGGTTGAGCTGGTCATGAATGCAGGCAAGCTCAACGGGCTGAGCCCCAAGCAGCTCATGAATCTGGTTAATGTCGCCGACCGCAACAGCAGCGTCGAGATCGGTCGCATCAATATCGTAAAGATGCAGGCCTATTTCGAAGTGCCGCGCGACACCGCGCAAAGTGTAATTGACAGCTTTGCTAAGGGTCATGTCGATTTTGAAGGCCGTCCGGTCAGCGTGGCGATGGCTGGTGCAGGCAATCCCGCGAAACGTGATGAAAAACGCGCAGCCCACCCCTACAGTCCGAAGGACAAACCGAAAAAGCCGCACGGCCACTGGAAAAAATAATTTCCCGGGAAATTATTTTTCTTTAGAACGTCCGTGCAAAACCGGCAGTTTCTCAGGCCTGTTAACGAAGCCCCCACTCGGGCTTTTCGAGAGGCCCTTCCAGCTTGAATTCCAACAGACGGAATAACGGCGCGGTGCCCTCTTTAAGCGCCGTTGCGGCCAGACGCTGAAGCTGGTTTCTTTCTTTATCCCCGCCGTCTATCTGCCGTAACGGCTCAGCCGCCACGATAAAGTTGAGGCCGGTTACCGGTGAATAGTTCCCACGTCCGCGTGCGCTGACAAGTGTGCCGCCAAGCTGCGCATTATCGCTCCAAACAGCACCATCATGCAGTTCGTAGTCGGCCAAGAAGGCGGTTAAAGAAAATAAATTGAAACCTGGAAAGGCGGACTGGGTCAGCCGCGAGAATCCGCCAAACAGCGGCACCTCGGCCAACCGTCCTTCCTTCACTTCAATCCGGCCGGAACCGCGCACGGATTTCCAAAACCCTGCTTTGGCATCTGCGGTACAGTTCAACGTGGCGGAAAGTTGTCCGCGCGTTCGCCCGTAATCGCTGGCGGAAACCTGGCTAAGCACCTGCGCCAGATCGACTCCAACGATACGGGCGCCTATCCGGTACGGGGCGGCCCCGTCCTTGAGAAAGATATCGAACTCGGCAGAGCCTTCAGCAAAACCGCTGTAGAGCTGAATGGAGGCATTTGTAAAGGCGAGCTGTGTACCCAGCCCCTTAATCTCGGTATTAAAAATAGATGCCTGAACTTTCCCCATGCCAATATTTTCCGCAGAAAAAGTCCCTGAAAAATTATGATTAGTCCAATGGCCATAGTCCAGCTGCCCGCGGCCTGCCGCATTTATCGGCCCGTTGAAGCGGAATTGTTCAAGGACGGTGCGTTCTTCCGGCGCGAGTGCGCGGGCGACATCGGCCGGCGGAAAACTGTTTGTGACATTAAAAAAAGCAAGTTCGCGTGCAAAATCCACCTGCACGCTGCCGTCAAACTGTTCCTTATCGCGAATGACGTGCAGCGGGGTGAGGTCGAGCACCCGGTTAGAGTAAACCATAAATGTTTCAAAATGCCCGATGGGTACACCGCCGCAGGCAAAATGATCGCCGGCCAGCGTACCGGCGATAACCAGCGGCTCATCGGAGCCGGCTTGTGAAATAGTCAGATCGCCTCTTGGCTGCTCGGCAGGAAAATGAAACCGGCTGATAAAATCCATCAGGTTCTGATCTTCAGCAAGCATGCAGACGGGGCCCGGAGCACATTGAAGTTGCGCGTTGGCTGTCCAGGCTTTGGACGTTAAATCGTAGTTGAACCATCCGGCAAACGGCCCGCCGTTGATGCGAGCCAGGATGTCTTTTACTTCAACCCGCCCGCCTTCTCGAACTAAACGAAAAGAAAGCGGATCCAGTGTTAGATCGTGACGTTTTAAATGCGCCTGCTGCACCTGTATGTCGACTTTTTCAGTCAGCACATTGTACGGCGAAGGGCCGAGCGAAGCGATGAAGTCGAATCGTCCATAGGGTTTGACTCCGGTTTGTGCAACGGCAGACTTTGCATCGTCCGGCAAAAGCCCGAAGAGGTCTGTAGCTGACAAGGTGTTCTCAACGGTCACCTGCGCATTACTGCTCTCCAGATTAATGGCGCCGCGCAAAATAATTTTTTCAAGATCCGACCGAACCAGCTGCAACTCAGTACACGTCCATGTGCAATCGCGATAACCTACAGTGCCGCAGAGTTGCTTATAAATACGGTCGCCAAAAGAGAGTCCTTCGGCCGTCAGAACTGCATCCAAAAAGGTTTCTGACGGCCGGGCGCCATCGAAATTAAACGTGAGGTTGAGCTGCGGCGGCTTCTCACATTTCAGCCGGCTCAATGCGTCTACCGCCTTGGCGGCACGGCCGCGGAAATCAGCCGGATCCTGTTGAGCGGCTTCTCCACCAGCAGCCGAAAAGGCGGCGGCGCCATTTATGGTGATCAACATCCCTCCCCAGCGTAAGTCGGCATTTTCAACGGTAATGCGGTTCGGCGCAACTGTTACCGTGGCATTAAGCTTGCTGACGGTACGAAACGGATGTTTCTCCGTTAGTACGCTTTCCCACGGCTTGCCTAGAGAAACACCGAGATCGCGAACAAATATTTTGAGACGCCAGCCGCTTTGCGCAGGATTTTTCCAATCAACCGGCCATGGCAGAATATATATTTTTTTGGCGCTCAGGAGCGGCTGTAAATCGTCGGGGGAATTGCTGTATAGCCGGGCGTTGTTTAATACCAGCCCGCGATGCATAGAAAGCCGGATCGACTGAACCTGTAGCGGAACGCCTGACGCCTGAAACTGCGCGGTAATACGATGCGTCAACCGGGATGGCAACCCAACGACCAGCAGCGCAAAAAGAGCCAGCAGAACAGAAAGCCCCAGCGCGAATCCCGCCAAACGGAACAGATGCAACCAGCGTTTTCCCGACCGGACCGCCGCCGGATTAAAGCTACTTGATTTCTTCAACTTGTTTTTCAATGGGCACCGTCAATTCACGGGTTAAAGTTTGCGCAGTTTTTTCAGGAACCACAAAGACGATATTCTGACCCTGAATCATGGCGAACCGTCCGTCCCCTGTTTTCCCGCCGAGCAGCACCATGCGGCCGATAACATTGGTGTCACTGAGTGTGACCGTCAGTGTCGATTGCGGAGGATCCAGCTCATACGGTGTAAGAGAAACCGGATTAAAATCCACATAACGCTCAGCCCGCAGGTCATTAAGTGCCCACATGATATCCGTCAACGCACCGGCATTGACATGCCGGTCGTGCAGACTGGAAGCGAAGGCTCCGGTGTCCATTTTAAATACTGACTGCTCCGCTCCGCGGCTTTGTGCGGTAATTTTCTGGATCAGCGCCGGATTGATTTCAAGCACCGTCCGGCTGCGGTAAAAAAGCGGATCAACAAAGGTGTCGTGAACGATACCGCCCTTTACCGAGAAAAATAAAGGCTCTTCATTACACTGGACCAGCCGCAGCCCATTGGTGCCGGAATTGCCGATGTTCAATGTGTTCGTCTTCCCGTCGGCAATCAGAATCGCTTTCCACGGTGCCGCGCCCATCTGAGCAATCTGTTCACTCGCAGGTGTATCAATAAAGTCCTCAACGACAGCCCCGGCCAGCGCTTTCAAAACCGCATCTGCCTGTTCTGCATCGGCATCCCAGCGCACGGGCCGAACGACCTGCCACTGCGTATTGGTGCGAAGAAGCCCGATCTGCTGTTCGCCGCAGATAAGCTGGATAGCGGTGATGCGATCAGCTTGAAAGCCCAGCACCTGACGGCTGCGTAACGGGCCCGCATCTACTTCACACTCTTTGACCCACTCAGTTGGAACGGTAAAAACAGAATCGCTCTCAACCCGTTTGGCGTAGCGGGTTTCCGGCTTATCAGACAACGGCTTGCCTATGAGCAGTGTTTGCGTCCGCTCATCCTGCATAAAAACCGTCAGTTCATAGGCAGGCTTTCCCAGACCATAAGCGGTCAAATCGGCCTTTTCATCGCTGATGAAATCCAGGATGCTCCCGGAAAATATTTTCCCAAGCAAGGTGTGCATCGACTGGCTGTCAACACGGCCTGCATACGGCTGCTGCATTACCCAACCGTTATTTTCCGGTTGCCGCAACTGGAGAAATCCGCCGGTTCGACGCAGATCCAGTCCGCGCACTGCGGCAATTTCGCCGGAGAACAGCGTGCGGTCACGAATCCAAGACGGATCTTTCGGGATCAAATTAATCAACGTCCGCGGCGCGGCGATAATATCTCCGCCGCCTGCGAGCATAACGTAAAGTGTTTTCCCGACCGGCGCATCACGGCCGACAAGCCAGGTGAAGATACCTCGGTTGTTTTTAAACGTGATACGTGCCCGCGGGGCATCAAAGCCATAGGCGGACGGAGTGAGGTTCCGCTCGCGAAGTGTTTCCGCTGTGATCAGTTCTCCGCGCTCGACGCGCGTTAACCCGGCGATCATTTTTTCAACCATACCGGAGTCAACCGGCGCATCAGCCGGCTTGGTGAGCCGCCAGACTCCGGCAATTTTTGTACACTCAATCTGAATGCCGTCACGCTCCAATAAAATCTGCTCGATGCTTTCCGGATAAACCGAGAAAACAGTACGTGTACGTTGCGCCTGTTGATGAGAGTTTTCGCTACCTCGCTCAAAGATCATGATAAACCCGCCGAGAAGAACGGCGCTGAGCAGAAGCATCCAGTTAGTAACTTTGTTTTTCATGAAGCTATTTTCTTCTCCGGAACCACAGTGCCGTACCGAACAAAGCGGCTAGTGCCGGAATAATGCCGACTGTACTCCAGGCCAGGATGTGAATTTTGTCGCGCGTTAACTTAAGCCGGGTATCGTCCACTTTTTTCGGCGAAATAGCCATCAGCTGTTCCCTGTCGAGCAGCCAGTTAAGTGAACTCATAAACAGACTGGTATCCCCGCCGGTCAATCCACTGTTGGAGACAAAACCGGAATCGCCAAAAACGACCAGCCGCGATGGACGAAGTTTCATATCAAGCAACCCCGTGGTATCCCCTTTCTCGACGGCGACCGCCATGGAAACAGGGCCAGGCAGATCATCTGTGCCTTTATCATATTTGGCAGGCATCTGGTCCTGTTGTGCTTCCGACCAGCTGTTTTTAGAGGAAAGTGCCAGCGGAGTCACCTGAGGCCGGTCAGCAGAAACGGTTTTAGGTTGCGTATAATCGGGCTCGACCGCACGCGGCATATGAAAAATGGCCGCCGTAGTTCCAAGCTTTGCGGTGATGGGATGACGGTTATAGGCCGACACAAAAACTTCGCGGCCCGTTAAGGTGCGATCCGGATCCATTACAATATCATTGTGCAACAGAACGCCCCACTCCTGCAGCATCTTTTCCAACCCCGAAGACTGTCCTGCATCCGTCAGCACCATCAACCGTCCGCTGCGACGCAGCCAGACGGAAATCATATCTGCTTCTGCTTTCGACATACTTTGCGAAGCGCCTGCCACGATCAGCGCGCCGCAATCGGCAGGAATCTGCTTTACGGTGCTCAGCAGCAGCGGCTTCACGTCAATATTATCGCGCTCGATCAACTGAGCAGCACTGGAGAACCCGATCCGCCGGTCAAAATTGCTGATATCGCGCTCACCATGTCCGGTCAGGAAATAAACTACCGGAACGGTTTTCTGAACCACACCCTGAATAGCGGATGAAAAGGCCAGCTCTCCCTTGAACGAAGTAATACGATCAACGCCGCTGGAAGCATCGATATTCGCAATTTCGTCAATGCGGACATATTTACTGCGACCTTCGCAGTCAAAAACGACCACATTCGGATCGGTTACCTGATATTTTACCGCCAACTCTTCAGTCTGTGAAATGTCTCGATCCGGATCAACCCACTGGATATTCAGGCGGGTGCTGTGAAACCGGTACTCACGCAACAGATTGTGAATGTCTTCATACAGCACATTCCCGGGCTGGAAGAACACTGTTACTTCGATCGGCTTATCCAGACTCTCCAAAAGACCGGTTGTTTTGGATGAAAGTTTATAGAGCTGCGTACGGCTCCAGTCCTCGCGGTAATAGTGGCGGAAAGAAAGGTAATTAACCATCAGCGCGACGGCCAGCGCCAGTAGCAGGGCGGCCCCGGTACTGAGTGTAATCCATAAACGATGTCTGCGGTTTTTCATCATGAGAGTTATTCGTTATTTGTTATTGGATATTGGCAATCAGTTTTTCAGAAGCTTCTTTCGTTTTTCAATAATCCATTCATCCGGTATTCCACTACGCCATTCCCTACCGCCGGGCTTCGACCGCCTTAACGGTTATAAAAAGAAAGAAAACGGTTGCGCTCAGATAAAGCACCACCGCACGCGAATCAAAAACCCCGCGCGCCGATTCCATCAGATGGAGCGCCGAAGAAAGATACCCGCCCACTTCACGCACCATCGGGTTTTTTGAAAGATGCGGCTCAAAGAGCCCGCCGAAAAAGAGAATACTCATCACCGAGAAAGTCGAAATCGCCGCAATAATCTGATTAGAAGTCAGTGCCGAGGCCAGCATCCCGAGCGCAATAAAAGCGGAGGCAATCAGACCAACCATCAAATATCCGCCGGCAATCGGCGCCGCATCAATCAAATGCGCCGCTTCCGGCGCCAGCCAGCGGACAATCACCAGATAAAGCAGCGTAGGAGCACACATCAACATAAAGAAAACCAAAACGCCGGAAAACTTGGCGGCAACTACCGTTGAATCCCTGACCGGAGCCGTCATCATCGTTTCAAACGTACCGTTTTTACGCTCCTCAGCAAACGTACGCATAGTGAGAACGGGAACCACAATCAGCATACAAGCCCAAATAACCACCATCAGCCCCTGCACCGAACGCATCACTTCCATATTTTCTTTCACCAGCCAGTAAAAGCCGCAACCGGTCACCAGCAGGAAAAACATCAACATCACATAGGCAATGGGCGAAAGAAAAAGCGCAGACAGCTCCCGCCGCCAGAGTGCAAAAAAAGTCCTCATCGTTTAGCCTCCGTCGCAGCATCCTCACGAATAATGGCCACAAAAACATCTTCAAGCGACCGGCTTTCTAAATGCAACTCGCGAAGCCGCCACCCTCTGGATGCCGCACATTCAAAAACCTGCGTGCGGATATCCGGCGCAGACGAATCAATCCGGTAGCGGTTCCAGCCCTCATCCAACGGATCATGGGCAACCACATCCACCCCGCCAAGATTCTTCAATGTCGCTTCAATCACGGACGGATCACCTGCAATTTCGGCACTGATCAGCACATCGCCTTCCAGCCTTTTTTGCAAACTCTCCGGCGAGTCCGACGCCACGATTTTGCCTTTGTTAATAATTAAAATCCGGCGACACGTCATTTCGACTTCCGGCAGAATATGCGTCGAGAGCAGCAAGGTATGCCGTTCGGCTAATTTACGGATCAGCTCGCGCACCTCACGAATCTGTCCGGGATCGAGCCCCGCCGTAGGCTCATCGAGAATCAGCAAATCAGGATCATGTAGCAGACTGTCGGCGAGACCGACGCGCTGACGGTAACCTTTTGAAAGCTGACCGATTATCCGCCGGCCGACCTCGGTCAGCCCGCACTGTTCTTTTACCGTATCACGGCGCTCACGAATTGACCGGCGTGCCACGCCCTTAATCTGAGCCCGGAACTTCAGATATTCATCGACGCGCATGTCGTGATAGAGCGGACAGCTTTCCGGCATATATCCGATATGGCGGCGCGCCTCAATCGGATCTTCAAACACATCACAGCCCGCAATTTCAACCGCACCGCGTGTCGGATGCAAAAAACCGGTCAGCATCCGCATCGTTGTGGTTTTTCCCGCACCGTTAGGACCTAGAAAGCCGACAATTTCGCCGCGTCCGACCTCGAACGAAACATCGTCCACCGCCGTATGGCCCGAAAACTGTTTAGTCAGATTGGAAACTTTAATCATCAAAAAACCCTTGGATTACAGGAATACCGGAGCACTGGATGATTGGACATCAAACTCATCAATCCACCACTCCTTTACTCCATCACTCCACGCCCTTATTAGGGCGTCTGAATAATCGGTGCATTATCTATGAGAAGCCGTTTCAGTCAAGCCGCGTAACGGCTTCCAATGCTTGGAAAAAACCGCCGCCGCGCTTCCAAGGTCTGGGAAAATCCGGTAGAAACATTCCAGTCTTTGGAAAAACTCTATGGAATACAAACCGCTCAGGCCAAGGGATGCGCTGAACAAGGCGTTTTTGAAAGTGAAGCCCAGCCGTCCGGACATGGAACGGTTTAAGGCGGGGCTCAGCACCCTTTTGGATCACGTCAACCCGGCGGAATCCGAGGAGTTTCACAAGAACCTGCTGACCGATTTCCTCCGCAAGACCGGCTATGATCCTCGTTATTTCATCAACACCAAGGGGCGCAACGACTTAGTGATTCATAACGGTGATAGCGCCAAATCGCCGGTTGGCGTAATTATTGAGGCCAAAAACCCTTCTAACCAGAATGAGATGCTGCGTCTCGACCGCATCAATGTGAAAGCCATGCAGGAGCTTTTGCTTTATTACCTGCGGGAACGGATCACGAACAACAATCTGGAACTGCGCTATCTGATCGCCACGAACGTTTATGAGTGGTTCATTTTCGATGCGCAGGTTTTCGAGCAGTGCTTCGCCAAAGACAAGGAACTGGTGCGGGTTTTCCGTGGATTCGATGACGGACGGCTGGCCGGAACCAACACAGAGTTTTTCTATAAAAAGGTCGCCCCGCATTACATCAACGCGGCACTGAGCGGCATCCAGTTTACCTACGTCAACCTGCGGGATTATGACAAGGAACTGCGCGACGCGGATAAAGTGAACGACGCAAAACTGATTCCGCTGTTCAAGGTACTTTCGCCGGAACACCTGCTGAAACTGCCGTTCACCAACGACAGCAACACGCTGGACAAGCAGTTTTACACCGAACTGCTACACATCATCGGGCTGACGGAACGCAAAGAAGGCGGCAAAAAGCTGATCGAGCGCAAGCCGGAAGGCGAACGCAACGTCGGTTCGCTACTCGAAAACGCCATCGGCCAGCTCGACAGCCTCGACAAGATTTCGCGGATGGAGAAGCCATCGCAGTTCGGCGCGGACGCAAAAGAACGTCCGTTTAACGTCGCGCTGGAGCTGGCGATCACCTGGACCAACCGCGTACTGTTCCTGAAACTGCTCGAAGCCCAGCTGATTTCCTACCACAAAGGCGACCGGAACTATGCGTTCCTGAATCTGGAAAAGGTCGGCAGTTATGACGACCTGAACGGACTGTTCTTTGAAGTGCTGGCCCGCACGCCCGGCGAACGCAGCGCTGAAATGAAAAAACGGTTCGGCAAAGTGCCGTATCTCAACAGCTCGCTGTTTGAGCCGTCGGCCATCGAACACGCCGGACTGTTTATCAGCCAGATCAAAGACCGGACGCTGCCGGTACATCCGGCGACGGTGCTGAAAGACAAGAACGGCAGGAAGCGCACCGGCGAACTGGACGCACTGGAATACTTCTTTGCCTTTCTGGACGCTTACGACTTCACTGCCGACGGGGCGGAGGAAATCCAGGAAGACAACAAAACGCTCATCAACGCCTCGGTGCTCGGCCTGATTTTCGAGAAAATCAACGGCTACAAAGACGGCTCGTTCTTCACTCCCGGCTTTATCACCATGTACATGTGCCGCGAAACCATCCGCCGCGCGGTCATTCAGAAGTTTAATCAGGCAAAAGGCTGGAAGTGCGAAACGGTTGAACAGCTCGCCGACCGGCTTGACGATAAGACCGAAGCCAATCGGGTTATCAACTCGCTCAAAATCTGCGACCCGGCGGTCGGCTCCGGCCACTTTCTGGTTTCCGCGCTGAATGAGCTGATTGCGCTCAAGAGCGAGCTGGGCGTTTTGTGCGACCGCGACGGCAAGCGGCTGAAACACTACCATGTGGAAGTGGTCAACGATGAGCTGTTCGTCACCGACGAAGACGGCGAATTCTTCGAGTACAAACCCAAGTTGCCGGAATCCCAGCGCGTTCAGGAAATGCTCTTCCACGAAAAGCAGACGATCATTGAGAACTGCCTGTTCGGCGTGGACATCAACCCGAACTCGGTAAAAATCTGCCGCCTGCGCCTCTGGATTGAACTGCTCAAAAACGCCTATTACAAAGGCGAAGACGAGCTGGAAACCCTGCCGAACATCGACATCAACATCAAATGCGGCAACTCGCTCATCAGCCGCTTCGCGCTCGACTCCGATCTCAAAAAGGCACTCAAAAACAGCAAGTGGAACATCAGCAGCTACAAGCTGGCCGTCATGAGTTACCGCAACGCCGAATCCAAAGAGCAGAAGCGGGCGATGGAGAAACTGATCGGCGACATCAAAGGCAACTTTGAGGCGGAAATCTATTCCAACGACCCGCGCATGGTTAAACTGCGCAAAGAACGCGGCAAGCTGTTTGAACTGACGCAACAGACTCAACTGTTCGAGCTGGGCAAGACGGAGAAAGCCGCCTGGAATAAAAAGGTCAAAGAACACACGGCGGCTATTGAAAAGCTGGAAGCGGAAATTGAGGCCATCAAGAGCAATAAGATTTATGAAAACGCCTTCGAGTGGCGCTTTGAGTTTCCGGAAGTGCTCGATAACGACGGCCAGTTCATCGGCTTCGACGCGGTGATTGGAAATCCGCCGTATATCCGGCAGGAGGAATTTTCCGAAATCAAACCGTACCTTAAGCAAAGTTACCGGACATTCACCGGCATGGCAGACCTTTACGTCTATTTCGTTGAGCTGGGCCTGCGGAATCTCCGGTTCGGCGGAACCTTCAGTTTCATCACGCCCAACAAATGGATGCGGGCAACCTACGGCCAGCCGCTCCGCAACTTCATCAAAGAAAACCGGATCAACTCCGTTCTGGATTTCGGCGACCTGCCGGTGTTTGAAGAAGCCACCACCTATCCCTGCATCCTTTCGATCGACAAATCCGCGCCGCAACCGGCATTCAAAGCCGCCAACATCGCGACGCTCAGCTATCCCGCCGGGCTTCCGGCCTATGTCGAAGAAGCGCAGATGGAAGTTCTCTGTGAAGCCTTGCAGGAAAAGGGCTGGACTCTCAGCAACTCAAAATCACAGGAGCTGATGGCAAAGCTTCGCGCCGCCGGTAAGCCACTTGGCGAATATGTGGAAGGAAAATTCTACTACGGCATTAAGACCGGCTTTAACGAAGCGTTTGTGATCGACCGCGAAACCCGCGACCGGCTGATTGCCGAAGACCCGAAAAGCGATGAAATCATAAAACCGTTCCTTCGTGGCCGGGATGTGAAACGCTGGTGTGCGCAACCGCAGGATTTGTGGCTCATTTTTACCCGGCGCGGCATCGACATAAATTCATACCCTGCCGTCAAAAAGCATCTGAGCGCGTATAAGAATCAGCTCATGCCGGGTGTTTCCGGAGGTAGAAAGCCGGGAAGTTACGAGTGGTATGAAATACAAGACAACGTTGCTTATTGGGAAGAGTTCAAGCGGCCTAAAATCGTTGTTCCTGCCATAACAAACACGGTTCATTATGCTTTTGATAGTTCCGGACATTTCAGCAACGACAAGACCAGCATCTGCGTTTCAGATAAGGCAAAATTTTTGTTGGGCATTTTAAATTCGTCCGTCGGCTGGTGGTTCATCCGCCAAATAGCGGCAACCAAGCAAGGCGGGTTTTACGAATTCAAGCCGATGTATGTTTCCCAAATCCCGATTCCGGCGGCGACGCTCGCGCAGCAAACCGAAATCGAAAAGCGGGTCGAAAAAATCCTGGCGCTGAAAAAGGAGACCCCGGACGCCGACGTCTCCGCCCTCGAAACCGAAATCGACCAGCTCGTCTATAAACTCTACGGCTTGACGGACGAGGAAGTAAAGATTGTGGAAACTGCTGGAGATAAGTCATGAACATGATTTCCCAATGGGTTGTTACCGTGTGGCGGTTTCTTGGCGACAACTGGACTGAGATAGCCGCCTTGAGTGCTCTGGGATTGGCGGTCTATCAATATGTTGCAACACGGCGACACAACCGGCTTTCCGTTAAACCTCATGTTGATTCTCACTTCGACACAGGAAGCAACGAGAACGGCGAAGGATGGTTGATCTTCAAGCTGTCAAACAACGGCTTAGGCCCGGCGTTGATCCGGAAGTTCCAAATCACGCAGGCGGGTCGGGTGCTTGCAGATATAAATCCCGGAACGATTAGGCCGCTTCTGGGTGAGTTAAAGCTGAAATCTGATGATATTCGTGTTGGGACATTGAAGTCAGGACGGGCTCTGCGGGCGGGAGAAGATTTTATTGTTCTCAGCATCAAGTTTACCGCCGAGGCGATGTGCATTCAGAGCTTAGTGGACAATATCGAAGAAATAATTGACCGCAACTTTGATTTGGAAGTCGAGGGCGAATCCATCTATGGCGAAAAGTTTGAGGTCAAGAAAAAGTAGAACGACCGTCCCGGTCGTTAAAGCAAGCGGGACGCACGCTCTACGTTGAGCAGAAAAGTGAGGTGTTGAATGGGAACGTTTGATCATGTGGATTACAAGGATAACTGCCATGCGTGCGGCAAGCCGCTGACATGGTTTCAGACCCGTGAGGGGACGCGGGAAGAGAAAATTCTGGATGTGAAGTCTGTCCGGTCTTTTTATTCTTCCTGTGCGGACTGCTCGGCCTGGCACGATTATTTTGTGGAGGAAGGCGAGGTGCGCGTGGAACTCAATCCGTATAAAGACCCGCCGCCGTCCGAAAAGGAAGTAGCTAAACAAAGAAATTGGGAACTCCGCCGCGATGAGGATTTACAGAGGCGCAATGCCCCGCTGATTGATGAAGAGCATGCCATCATGATTCTGGATGCGTGGGAGGAGTTCCGTAGCAATGGATTCCGGCTGTACAAAGACCGGCAGAAGCACGAAGCGGGCCGGGAAGACAGCTTTGGCGGCGGGTTAGACCACCTCTGGCTTGAGCTTCAAAGCTGTGACTTTGAAGTCCGGTCGAACGGAATCTGCCGGTTTCGATTGCCGGTTTTTGTTCTAAAGGCCATCCGTGACGCGCTTGCGGACAAGGCGGATTTATCCACCCTCTATGCGAAACCGCATCGACGGGTGACGGTCGATCTGGAGGAAGAAGATATCCAGATGCTCTGCACGAGGTTGGAAATTCAGTCCCCTGATCTAGCCGTTAAACACGTAGTTCGTCACGCAGCATGGCGGCTGTTATGCAGTTCTGACAGAGAAAATAAAAATGAAAAAATTTAATTTTTACGAGATCGCCGCGCTTGCGGGGACGATGGGTTCGGAGGGGTATCGTCATGACACCATCGGTTTGCTGGATCGCAGTACCGGGCATTGCGTGTATGTCGGCCATGCGGACGATACGCCCTGTCTGGAGAAGAAAAATATAGATCTCTGTCAGGCGGTATTTATTCGTGATAACGGCCACCTCTATCGAAGCAAAAATCCGTCTCCGGTGGTAATGGAAGAGTTTCTGGAAAATTATCTGCCGGAACTTCTTCCGGTTTTTAAATCCGTTTCCTATCCGTTCGACAATGAAACCCGCCAAAAAGTGGATTATGCCTTTTATGAGGCAGCCGGGCGCGATGTGGTTTGGAAACAGATCGATAGCTCTGGGCTGATCTGGGCACTGAATGTCTATCTCTGGTGCAAAGATTCCGGAATTTCGCTGCTGGCTCCGGAAAAAGCGCGGGCTCTGTTCGTCGGTTATCATGAAGGATTTACCGGGCATGTTGAGCATGATGAAAAGGCTGGGATTTATCACGGCGAGGTGATCGGTTGTTCCGGTGTGGTAACGTTTCAGGCGGAAGATCCGACGAGATTGCAGGATGAATTCCGGAAATCCATTAATACCTACCTGGAGTGCTGTAAGACCAAAGGGATCGAAGCATATCTGCAATGAGGTTTTGTGATGAAACCTGTCGCGTGTGGAAGCATAGAAGCCGAAATCGACCGGCTGGTTTATAAACTCTACGGCCTGACGGATGAAGAAGTGAAGATTGTGGAGGGATTGGGTGGAGCGTGACCGACGGGCACGCTTCCTCCTGCGGCGGACAAGCAAAACGCGCCCGGCGGTCGCGTTCCACCTTCTGGGAATGGAGCAGGCGCGGCCACGGTTCGGCAAAGCTCACCGGAGCCCGTCCGCACCCACAGTAAGAGAGATTTTCTGTAGCCGCGCCCGGCGGGCGCGGGGATTAAAAGGGTTGAGGGAAAAACAGGCGGAATAAAGGAGAGCCCGGTGAAGAGTGAAATGGTTAAAGCGATGCAAAGCCGGTTCGACAGTCTGGCACAGACCGTCCCGGGGGAAGATGTCGAGTTCTGGTTCGCCCGCGATTTGCAGGAATCCCTCGGATATGCCCGCTGGGAGAATTTTTTCACAGCGATAAGCCGGGCGGTAGATTCTTGCAATACAACGGGTTGCAATCCCGACTACCATTTTCGTGGCGTCACGAAAATGGTCGCTCTGGGAAGCGGTTCGGAACGACCGGTAGATGATTTTATGCTGACCCGTTACGCCTGCTATTTGATTGCCCAGAACGGCGATCCCCGCAAAGAGCCGATTGCCTTTGCTCAGAGCTATTTTGCCGTTCAAACCCGCCGGCAGGAACTGATTGAGGACCAAATGCGGTTGCAGGCCAGGCTGGATGCCCGCGAACGGTTGCGCGAGTCGGAAAAGACACTTTCGCAGAACATTTATGAACGCGGCGTGGATGATGACGGGTTCGGGCGTATCCGCTCCAAAGGCGATGAAGCGTTGTTCGGCGGAAATACAACGCTGGAAATGAAGAACAAGTTTGGCATTACCCAATACCGTCCGCTGGCAGACTTTCTGCCGACGTTGACGATTGCAGCTAAAAATCTGGCGACAGAAATGACCAATCACAATGTGGCTCAGGATAATCTGCAAGGGGAGTCCGCCATTACCCGTGAACATGTTCAAAATAACGTGAGTGTACGGGATATGCTGGGACAGCGGGGAATCCGCCCCGAAAATCTTCCGCCGGAAGAGGATATCAAAAAGCTTGAACGCCGGGTGAAAAGCGAAGAGAAAAAACTGGAAAAACGGTCGGGACGACTTCCGTCCGGCCAATAAAAACCAATCGGGATAAAGACTGGATGGCCTGTGATACCGACTCCAAAAGTCGGAAAAAGAAAAAGTAGAACGACAGTCCCGGTCGTTTTCCGCCTCGGCGGATCTGCCTTTGGCAGAAAGCAAGCGGGACGCGTGCTCTACGTTGGGAGAAACAGATGAAATACTCGCTGAAAATCAAGACGTTAAAAAGAGGATTTAACCGGCGCGGCCACCGTCCGCACCCGCAGTGAGAGCGATTTTCTGCAGCCCGCACGGCGGGCGCGGTCTGCCGGACATTCATGCTGGATGAACTGACCGCGCCCCAGTATAAACTTTCCAAGTTTTGGAAAGGGGAGCAGGAATGAGCCAAACAAACGGACAGGACGGACAGAACCGCTCAGGGAAGAACCCAAAGGCATTGAATTCAGAAGCCGCCGAGCGGATTTACGGCGCACACGGCGGGTTCCGCAAGCTGAAGGCCTATCAGGTTGCCGAGCTTTGCTACGACTATACCTGCCGCTTCTGTGAGCGTTACATCCCCCGGAAAGACCGCCACTTCGACCAGATGGTGCAGGCGGCACGCAGCGGCTACCAGAATATCGGCGAAGGCAGCGAGGACAGCGCGACCAGCAAGAAGCTGGAAATGAATCTGACAAATGTGGCCAGAAGCAGTATCGGCGAACTGGAACGGGACTATCGGAAATATCTCAAACGCCGCAATTTGCGGGAATGGCAGGCGGGCGAACCGGCTTTTGAAGAGGCGCGGGCTTTGCGTCCCGAAACGGTGGAAGAGGCGGCTGCATGGATCAATGCTCGTGGCAAACAGCAGCCTGCCGAAGAACGCGCCGCAAACCTTGGCGCAATTCTGGCCGCGCAGGCGCACTGGCTGACAGAGCGCCTTCTGGATCGGCAGGCTCAGGAGTTTGAAAAGGGCGGCGGATTTTCGGAGCGGCTTTACAAAGCCCGAATCGGAGGAACAAGCAGACGGAACAGAGATAGGGCTTAATGTCTGTTGCGTCCGTTCTGTCCGCTGGGTCTGTTCCCAATCTCACTCGTAGCGCAGAGCTTCGATCGGGTCGAGTTTGGAGGCTTTCATGGCGGGCCAGAGGCCGAAGAAGATGCCGATGAATACCGAAAATCCGAACGCGACAACAACCGAAAGGTTGCTGAGTTGCATCGGCCAGCCCGCGCCTTGCGCAAGTCCCATGCTTAAACCGATACCCAGCCCCAGCCCTGCCAACCCGCCCAGCAAACTGATAACGAGCGCTTCAATCAGGAACTGCGCCATAATATCCTGCCGCCGAGCGCCTAGCGCTTTGCGCAAGCCGATTTCGCGGGTTCGTTCGGTGACGGAGACGAGCATGATGTTCATAATGCCAATACCGCCAACGAGCAGCGAAATGCCGGCGATACTGGCAATCAGAATGGACATAATTTTGGTGGTGGAGCTGAGCGCTTCCTGAATTTCGGCCATGTTGCGGATCTCAAACGGTTTGTCGTCCGGATTACGGTTATGCCGGCCAGCCATGAGATTCTGAAGGTCGTCTTGCGCCTGCGGGATATTCTCCGTTGTGTCGATCTCGGCATCAATTCCATCAAGATAGCGTTTACCGAAAAGGCGGTACATGGCGGTCGTGATAGGAATTCTGACCGTATCGTCCTGATCACTGAAGGCATTGGACCCCCGTTCGGGCAGCACACCGACAATCTCGTAAGACCTTCGGTTTATGCGGATCGTTTTGCCGATCGGATTTTCATTTTCTCCGAAAAGGGAGCGGAGTGGTGTCATGCCGATCACAACGACCTGCGCGCGGCGCGAAACATCTTCGTCGGTGATGTAGCGTCCAAGCACCGGAACTTCCGCCCGCATCGGTGCGTAATCGGGCGAGACCCCATGTGCCGATGTAGCCCAGTTTTTCGAACCGTACTGCAACTGCACTCCGCCGCGAATGCTGGATGCCGCCCGCTTAACCAATGGGACCTGCGCGACCGCCGCCGCATCGTCGAGAATCATTCGGGAAACTTCCCCGGCCTGTAACTGTACGCCCTGACTGCTGCGCGAAGCGGGCCGGATGCTCAGCAGATTGGAGCCGAGCCGGGAAAGCTGCTCCTTAACAGAAGCTTTAGCTCCGAGCGCGAGCGAGACCATTGCAATAACAGCCGCGACACCGATCAGAATGCCAAGCGCGGAGAGAAATGTACGGGTCTTGTTATTCCACAGTGCACGAAAACTCTGCCGGGTGAGCGCCAGCCCTTCATGAAATACAGCCAGCCAGCTTTGTTTCTTTGCACTCTCACGCAGGAGTTCAAGCACTTCCTCCTTCGCCGCGTCCTGAATCACCGGCGTTTCGTTACGGCGGTCTTCATGAATTTCGCCATCACGAATCGTAATGATGCGGTCAGCGTGTTCGGCTACTTCAACATCATGCGTGACGAGCACAATGGTGAGCCCCTGTTTATGCAGTGCGCGGAAAAGTGCCATGATGTCTTTGGCGCTTTTGGAATCAAGATTACCCGTCGGTTCATCCGCAAGAATAATAGAAGGATTATTCACAAGCGCCCGGGCAATAGCAACGCGCTGCTGCTGTCCGCCGGAAAGTTCATTGGGCCGGTGGCGAGTCCGGTTACCGAGACCAACGCGTTCAAGCATTTTCAGTCCGCGCTGCCCTTCGGCGGTTTTCCCTGAATAAAGCAGCGACAGGTTGACGTTTTCAAGTGCTGAGGCCCGTTTAAGCAGATTAAACTGCTGAAAAATAAATCCGATGGTACGGTTCCGCAGGCGGGCGGTTTGTGTATCAGAAAGTCCCGTGACATTTTTACCATCAATTTCGTATGTTCCGCTGTCGGGCCGGTCAAGCAGCCCGATCGTATGCATCAGCGTGGATTTGCCGGAACCGGACGAGCCGATGATCGCAATAAACTCACCGTGGTCGACGGTGAGTGAAACGTTGCTTAAGGCGTGCACTGTGTGCTCGCCCATTTGATAGCTTTTGCAAATGTTACTTAACCTGAGCATGGCTTTTATCGTGCGACAGACCGTCCTGAAGCTTCCCCCTGCGGACGGGAACTGCGCGTTGCAGGCGCCATCGCAAACGGATTTTTTTTATCTTCTTTTTTACGGACAACCTGCGGAATCAGCACTTCTTCACCCGCTTCGAGCCCGCTAATCACTTCGGTGAAAGAATTTTCACTGAGCCCGGTTTTAACCGGTCGCGATTCAGGAGATTTGCCCTCTCTGGATGGCAGGCGCACAAACGCTTTGCCTTTACGGTATTCCAGTGCCGAAGTCGGTACAGCCGGAACGTTTTCACGCTCTTCCACCAGAAAAGTCAGCGTGGCCGTCATGCCGCTGCGGGCAAAATCCGGCAGGTTTTCAGCCGTTACATCCACCTCATACATCGTCACGTTACTGACTATTTTTGAATCGTAGGCGATGCGCTTGACGGAACCTTTAAAGGCGGAATCCGGATAGGCATCCAGTTTTACATCCACCCGCTGTCCGGTAAAAAGCGCCCCGATATCGGTTTCATCAACCTGTCCGACGATGATCAGCCGGTCGGCAATCACAATCACGGCACTGCTGGAAGATATGGTCTGTCCCGGCTCCAGCGTACGGACGATGACAGTGCCTCTGAGCGGAGCAACGAGCGGCGCGGCTTTATAAACTTCCTCCCAATACTTCAGCTCATCCTCACCCTTGGCGCGAGCCGTGTCGAGCAGTGTGGCGCGTTCGGTGGAGCTTATCCAGGCGACGATCTGCCCTTTCTCAACCTGATCCCCTTCATCGACCAGCAACGTTTCAATGCGTCCGGCGATTGGAGATTTAACTTCCAGCCGGTTGTCCGGACGTATTTCGCCGGTGCTTTCAACGGTTTTGCGCAACGTCCTGATTTCCACCTTTGCAGGGACAAACTTCTGGGCCTCGGCTGCGGCGGCAGCTTCTTTCTTCTGTTTCTGGTAAAACCAGTAACCGCCGCCAGCCAAAGCCAGCAGGACTAAGCTAAGTATGAGTTTTTTCATGATGAATCCTTCGTTATAAGAGCTTAGGGATCAGGTGTCAGGAATCAGGAGTCAGTAAGAATTTCTCCGGATTTTTAATCAAAGCTCCGATCATTTTCCCTATTTCATGGTTCAATGCCGTCATATCCGCGTGTTCCTGAATCGTGATATATCCGCAGTCGCGGGCAAAATCGAGTGACGTTTCGGTTTCAGCATTTTCGCCGTCGCAGTCGGTCAGTTTGCTTATAAAGTGCGCCACATACCGGCGCTTGGCCCAGGCTTCCCTTAAATTCATTGGCACTGAGCGCGATGATCGCCGACCTTGACTGGTCAACGCATACCGCTCCTCGGCAGAAAAACGTTTACTGACTTCAAAGAAGTTCATGGCCTGCTGATAGGACTTTTTGTACACCTCGAGCTCTTTGACATTCTGAACCGCCATAACTTTTTTCCCCTATCCCCGACTCCTGCTCCCTGTCACCTGACTCCTGATCCCTGTCACCTGACTCCTGATTCCTGCTATCTGATCTCTGAAAGTCCCATTGTATTCTGCCAGGCGGCTTCCGCCTGATCGGCCGCCAGTCTACTCGCCAGCCAGTTTTTCTGACTGGTAACCAGCGAATTTTCAATCGTATCCCAGTCCTGAAAACTAATCAGCCCCTGCTGATACTGCGCCCGCGCCACGGTCGCACGCATTTCGGCTGCTTCCAGCTGCGCATTCTGCACGCTCATGGCCCCATAGCGGTTACGATAGGTGTTGATTGCGGCATGAAGATTATTCATCAGGGTCAGCATCGTCTTTTCGGCATCCAGCCGGGACTGTTCACGTTTCAGACCGGCAATAATAATGTCCTGAGAAAGCTTTCCGCCGGTAAAGATCGGTAACGAAACCGCAAGACCGGTTTGCCAGCTTTTGTTTTGTATATCGTTTTCGCCAGAGCCCGAAAAATTTGCATTGGCGGTGACCAGCGGGAACCGTTCGCTGCGTGTGATAATAAACCCCTGCTCGGCGGCTTTGATCTTCGCTTCAGCAGAACGATACGACGGCGTCCGGCGGGCCAGCTCATCCAGCGACACGTCGGACGGCGGCGCGTTGGTTCGTAGCTCACCACTCACCGCAAAGTCAGAATAGGTCGTCTGTTTCATCAGACTCGCCAGGCGGCGACGGGCTAACGTCAGAGCCCGTTCCGCTTCTTCAACATTATAAAGCGCATCGGTTAGTTGCGCCCGTTTCAGCAACAGCGATCCCTTATGCTCGCGACCCCCCTCATAGCGCATATTGACCAGCCGCGCACTATCCGCACGCCGCGCTGCGATGCTCTTCGCCAGCGTCAAGAACTCCTGTGCATAAAGCTGGTCGGAAAAAGCCTTGCGCAGGTCGTACTCAACATTCGAACGCGTCTGATCAAAATTAGCTTTTTCGGCGTAAAGTTCCGCTTCCGTCTTTGTTACCCTCGCACGATTGCCAAACCCGTCGAAAATCGTGTAGCTGACGTTCAGCGAACCGGACAGGCTCTCTGTACCATCCCAGCGATTGTCGTCCGGCTTACTCTCACCGGCAGCGCGACTGGCCCTGGCCGTCACTTCAGGATAATAGACCGACTGTTGCGACTTGAGTGTGGCCTCGGCCTCTTTCAGTTTCAACTGCGCAATGGAGAGATCGATGTTGTTTTCAACCGTCTGGGAGAAACAATCCTGCCAAGTCAATGTATCGGCGGCATGGAGCATCCCCGCTAATGAAAGTAGCGCCGTCGTCGTGAGAAACCGATGGAGTTTAATAACAGACATGACCGTGGACTATACTGCCTCGCACGGGAAAATAACGGCAAAAAATCAGACTTTTTTTACCGCGGGCGGTTCTTTGCCGAGTCTGGTGAGAACGGCTTTAAGGTCGGCCCAGGCTTCGCCTTTTTTGCCGGGTGAGCGCAGGAGGTAGGCGGGATGGTAGGTCGGCATGAGATCGATGCCCTGATACTGACACCATGTTCCGCGGAATCTGGTGATGGCAACATCTTCCTGAAGAAGTCCCTGAACGGCGGTTTTTCCAAGCGCGACGATAATCTTCGGTTTGATCAACGTGATCTGCGCTTTGAGATAAGGGATACAGGCCAGCATTTCTTCCGGCAACGGTACGCGGTTGCCGGGCGGGCGGCATTTGACAATGTTAGCGATAAAAACTTCTGAGCGTTTATAACCCATCGCGCCAATCATTTTGTCGAGCAGTTGTCCTGCCGCACCGACGAACGGACGGCCCTGCCCGTCTTCATCCGCTCCGGGGCCTTCACCGACAAACATAATATCGGGCCGGTTCGGATTTCCCTCGCCGGGAACAGTGTTTTTACGCGAACCGCTCAGTGGACAGGCGGAACAAACACGAATTTGTCCGGCAATCTCCTCCAGTGTTTTTCCGGTGACGCGAATAGAGATTTTTGCGGGTTCGCCGGTTGCAATGTGCGATGCCGTTGAACCTTGCAGCAATGCCGGTCTGGGCTGAACAGGCGGCTTTGGTGCCGGAACAGGTTTCAGCAAGGCGCGTGTTTCCGGTGAAATTTCCAAGGTTCGTAACCCTTCCTCTTTTTTGTATTCGAGAAAGTCGCCGAGGTCTTGTGCAAACTGCCGGAGATTCGCCATATACATTATTTCTTCTGCGGCACTTTTATGGAGAGTATTGCAAAGCAAACGTCTTCATTACGGTCGCGCAACGGAATGATTTCGACCCCCACATAGGCCGGGTCGCTCATGCCCGGAAGTTGAAGCCAGCTGAACCCTTCGTTACGAATTTTCCGCCCTGTAATTGCATCATTGAAAAGGTCTTTGAATTCTCCGTTGATATCGGGCTTGAGTACCGACTCGAACGAAAAGTTTTTGCGCTCAATTCCTAATGCTTTTTGCGCGGCGGGGTTAAGCAGAAAAACTTCCTGCTGTACGTCGATTGCAGCAAGCTGTTCGGTGGAACGATCCAGCAGCAAATCAAATGCCCGGGACTGGATTGAAACACGTTCGGCACGCAGCCGGTCATACGTTTGCAACCGTTCAGCAAGCCGGTTGGAAAGCGCCTCAAGCCGCGAGACTTCATCGGTGAAGCGGCGCCGGGTACGAATACCGGCTTCATAATCACCGGACAGCAGCTGTCTCAAAAAGTTAAACAGCCGGACACGGAATCCAATGAGCCGGACGGTTAAGTAGCCCCAACAGAGCATGCCCAGAGCAAAAAATGCGGCAAAACTCCATCGGGCGACGACTCCGGCCTGCGACCAGGCGATCAGCCCGGAGACCAGGCCGCATAAAGGCATCAGGAACCAAAGAATCTGAAGCAGGTTAGGTGTCATAAGATGGCCTACTGGTTGGCAAAGCGTTCTACATTCCGGTTGCTGCCGACAATCAGCAGCCGGTCATTTTCCTCAAGAATGTCGTCCGGTTTCGGCACATCTTCAATGGACTCCTCCAAAATGCGCTCGCCCTGTTCATTAATGGCGGGCGACATCCGCTTAATCGCCACAATGTTCACGCCGAATTTATTACGCGGGTCTAACGAACGAAGCGTTTTCCCCACAAACTCAACCGGCACCTGCACTTCGATGATGCTATGGTCTTTAGCCAGCGGGATGTGACGGGTGATATTGGCTGAAGCAAGGCTGGTGGCAACAAACCCGCCCATTTCCTTTTCCAGATTAATGATATTATCCACCTCGAGCATTTTGAGAATTTCCTGCTGAAGGTGACTGAGAGCCCGTGTCCAAATGCGATGAACGCCGATTTTTTTGAGCAGGATCGTTGTGAGCAAATTGGCTTCAATATCTTCACCGATGCAGACCACGGCGACATCGACGTTTTTGATACCGACGGCCCGTAACGCATTTTCATCGGTTGAATCCAAGGTCGCAGCGTGGGCAACAGAATCTTTAATTGCTTCAACCGGCTCGCGGTTGCGGTCAATAGCCAGCACCTCGACCCCTTTTTCCGTCAGTTCACGTGCGACAGAACTTCCGAAGCCGCCCAATCCTATTACTGCAATATTTCTCATATCAAACCTCCGTGGAGTCTTGGAGTAAGGGAGTGTTGGATGATCTGCTTTCCATTACTCCATTATTCCTGTCCCCCATCGTTCCATTCCCAGCTACCCTATCATAATACGTTCTTCAGCATAACGGTATTTTGCCTGACTGATTTTACGCAGCATAAACGAAAACCCGATCGTGAGCGGACCGATCCTGCCGATAAACATCAACAGCGTAAGAAGCACCCGTCCCGATGTGCTGAGATCCGGCGTCAATCCGGTCGAAAGTCCAACGGTTCCGAATGCACTAACGGTTTCAAATAATACGTCCAGAAAATCCTTTTGTTCAAAAACCGCCAGCAAGGTAGCCGCGCCGCAGACCAGCAATAGCGAAGAGCAGAGTACCATGACGGCCCGCTGCACCGTTTCAATCGGGATAGTACGACGGTAAAGCTCGGTTTCTTCGCGGCGATTAAACCCTGCACGAATCATCGCCCACAGCACAGCCACTGTCGTGGTCTTAATCCCGCCGCCGGTACCGCCCGGGCAGGCGCCGATAAACATCAGGATGATCATAATGAAAAGCGTCGCAGGTTGCAGTGCGCCAATATCGCACGAGTTAAACCCTGCGGTACGGGTTGATATGGATTGAAAAAGCGAAACCAGCAGCGCCTGATCCGTCTGCATGTTCGCCATCAGGCGATTGTGCTCTAACCAGTAAATCAGAATGGTCCCAAAGAAAATAAGTCCGCCGGTCCAGCACAGCGCAAGACGGCTCTGAATGCGGAACTTGTGTTTCTTCCCATGCCGGTGTTTCAGCTTATTCTGCATGGCCTGATAAAAATCACCCAACACCACGAACCCGACTCCGCCCAGCACAATCAGCCCGCCAATTACCGCATTAACCGGCAAGTTGCATTTGAATCCGACCAGATTGTCGCTAAAGGTGGAAAATCCTGCGTTGCAGAAAGCCGAAACAGAGTGAAATATGGAGGCCCAGACCGCCATCCCGACACTATCATAAATCTGCCGAAAGCTGAAAAAAAGAGCCGTGGCACCAGCGGCCTCAAGCAACAAAGTCATGATGACAATGAACCCGATCAGCTGCCGGATATTCACGATCGCATCCTGATCAAGAACCCCCTGCATGACCACTTGACTCTTCATCGAAACACTGCGGCGCATGATCAAAGCAAACGCCATAGAGAACGTCATAATGCCCAGCCCGCCGACCTGAATCAGCGCAAGAATTACCACCTGACCAAAAAAAGTAAAATGCGTGGCGGTGTCATAAACAGTCAGCCCAGTCACACAGGTCGCGGAGGTGCTTGTGAAAAGCGCGCCGATCAGGTCGGTGTGGTTGCCGGCAGTTGTTGCTGCGGGCTGCATCAGCAGCGCTGTACCAAAGCCGATGGCCCCGGCAAAACTGATCAGCATCATTTGCGCAGGCTTGCGGCTCAACAGTGTAATGAACTTATACATGCGCCTCATCCGGGCGAGTAACATCGCCAGAATAGAGGTCTGACACAAAATGACGGAAACCGAATGACTGTCCGCCGTGAAAAAAAACGGGATCAACGGAACAAAAACAATCAGATCAAACCATTTCTGCCGCCAATAATGTAACCCGCCCCGGCTGGTCACCCAGTTCAGCATCACATTCAGCGCAAACAGCCCAAGAATACAAAGATTGATCTGCTGAACCAGCACCGGATGGCCGCGCATCAACTCTGTCTGCTCGAACAGCAACAGAAAAAATCCGAGTAAAGCCAGAGGCCCGATCAGATGATTCGACCGATCTGTCATTTTTTTCAACATGAATGAGGGCATATTCGTTTCTTTGCCCTTATCCGTCAAGACGCTAGACAGGGCGACAAAGCACCCGCAACTGCCGAAGCAGCGTTTCCATATCCTCAGGAAGCGGTGCTTCAAACGTCATTCGTTTCCCGGAAACCGGATGATTTAACGAAAGTTTTGCGGCATGCAGCATCTGACGGTCTGCTTTAATCGTCGATGCCCGGCCGCGGCCATAAACCGTATCACCGATGACCGGGTTTTTAATATGCGCCATATGGACACGAATCTGATGTGTCCGGCCCGTTTCAATCTTCACCTGGACCAAAGCCGCAGCGCCCAGTGCCTCCAGTACCTCATAGTGAGAAACCGCCTCACGACCATTCCGGACATTAGCCGCCATTTTCTTGCGGTGCAAAGGGTTACGACCGATGGTTGTTTCAACGGTACCGCGCTTGCCATACGGAACACCCCAGACAATGGTCAGATATTCCTTGGCCGTCTCACGCTCCTTAAATTGTCGCGCCAGCTCGTTCATCGCCTTTTCATTTTTGGCGACCACCATCACGCCGCTGGTGTCCTTATCGAGCCGATGAACAATCCCGGGCCGCTTTTCGCCGCCGATACCGGTCAGATCGTTACAATGATGAAGCAGCGCGTTGACCAGCGTACCCGTTTCGTTACCGACGGCGGGATGAACTACCAGCCCAGCCGGCTTGTTGATAACGATCATATTACGATCTTCGTAGAGAACATTCAGCGAAATATCTTCCGCCTGAGGTTCGGCGGGAACAGCTTCAGGAATCGTCCACTCAGCACGGTCGCCGGTGCGTATTTTAAGATTCGCCTTACACGGTGCGCCGTTAACGGTCACCCGGCCTTCCTTAATCAGGGACTGCCAGCGTGACCGCGAATGCTCCGGCACCGCTTCCGCCAGCCATGTATCCAGCCGTGCTTCCGGTTTCTCTGCAACTTTTTCAAACATGGGCCGAATAGTAACCATGAATGGATGCAATGGACACTCATTTCAATCGCTCGAACGCAGTTTAAGAACAGTCGTGACAATTTGCGCGTAGTGGTTTAACCCTTTTTAACAAATGAACCCGCCCGCACCAAAATCTCCGCTTCGCTGCCCGGTGTGCGAGAATCCGCTGACACAGGACACACAAACCTGCCGCTGTGAGACCGGACACTCCTTCGATCCGGCAAAAGAAGGGTATATCAACCTGTTGCTCAGCCACCAGCGGCGCTCAAGTCATCCCGGTGATGACGACAAGATGATTCAGGCCCGCCGCCGTTTCTTTGACTCCGGCGCCTTTGATCCGCTGAAAAAACTTCTTGCCGATTCGGCAATCATCAATCGGAAATCGGCAATGTCCATTCTGGACTGCGGTTGCGGCGAAGGGTGTTTCCTCGGCGCCCTGACAGGCATCCGCTTCGGCGTGGACATCTCCAAAGAAGCTATCCGTTGCGCAGCAAAACGGTATAAGGATGCAAACTGGATCGTCGCCAACGCCATGCGCAAACTGCCGTTCGCCGATCATTCAATGGATGTGATTCTAAGCGTTCTCGCTCCGCGCAATCCCGAAGAATTCGCCCGCATCCTGAAGCCGGACGGTGCGCTGATTCTCGGTGTTCCCGGCCCGAATCATCTGATCGAACTGCGCTCGCGACTGGCGGCCAATGCCGGTGACTTTGAGGAAAAAGCCGACGAAGCCGCCGCCAAATGCGCCCCGCACTTCAAAGAAACTCACCGCGAACTGCTGAGCTATCAGCAGACGCTCAGCGCGGCGCAACTCGCCGACCTCATCCAGATGACGCCGATTTTCTGGTGCTCCAGTCCGGAAGAAAAAGCCGCCGTGCAACGGCTTAATCAACTCACCGTTACCGTCAGCTTCGTGCTGCTGACCTTACAGCCGGCCGATGCCGATTAGGTGGAACGCGCTCTCCGAGCGCGTTCAGCGTGCCCTGAGGGCCCGCTCCACCTCAACGGCCTTTTCAGGCTGGCGATGATCAATCTGTTTACCGATGGCGGCATATTTCTGAATCCGTTTTTCCAGCGGCTGGACGCTTAACGGATTTTCTGGATGAAAAATTCCAAGCTTCGGATTTTCAGCCGCCAGCTTTTCGTGCGCGATCAGCGCCCACGCGGCATCCACCAGATGGCGGAACTCCGGTTCGAGCAGAATCGGGCAGCTGAATTCCTGCCGTGAGCTGTTGATGTCCACCCCGCTGATTTCCATCAGGCCGTTCGCTTGGCAAAGTTTTTGCAGACGAAGCAGCTGCGGCTTGGTGTTGCGCGGCGGCATGTAGGTGATCGCCTTGAAGCCGATCTTTTTCAGCTCCGGAACCAGCGCATCGAGATAGTCGTCTTCAAACTTTTCCGCCTTCTTGTCGCCGGTCGGCGATTCGCTGACATCGCCCAGATAGGCGTACGCCGGAATTGCGCCGATGTCGTTAGCAAATTTCACCGCATCACGGACGTTGATACATTCGTCTTTGCCAGAGAGAATGAAAAAGTCCGGAACCAGCGCGGACTTGAAAACGCCGAGCAGATCGTAGGCGTAATGCGGATTGTTCAAATCCAGCAGAACGGCCTTCAGCTTTCCGGGCATTGGAATCTTCATCTGCTCTTCGACAAATGAAATCAGCTTCTGCCCTTTGCCGTACGCCGCGATCAGTTTCAGCGAAAGCGCATAAAGAATGTGCCGTTCGGTGATCGATCCGCCGTTGGCCGCTTCGGAGATCGCCATGATATCTTTTTCGAAGTCGAGTTGCGGCGCACCGAGCTGTGTCAGCTTGGCGTTGAGCAATTCGACCTCTTTCCGGTCACGGGCGATTCGTGCTTTGGTGATCGGCTTCAGGAATTCTGCAACCGCTGCAAACTGCGTACGCGGAATGCCGTGGAAAGCAATGTAACTGATATTCGGCTCGTCCGGGTTGTTGGTCTTGCGCCCTTCAACCAGTGTACCATCCATATTGACGCGGATTTCGCAACCGGCGGTTGAGGCAATGTTGACCGCCTTGCAAGCCTCCAGCATTTCCTCACAACCGGAAACGGAATCGTGATCCATGATTCCAACCGTCTGCAAACCGGCTTGCGCGGCTTTCACCGCCGCCATGCAGGGCGTGTACGGGCTGAAGGAATAAACGGTGTGAACATGATTATTCACTTCTTCCGTCTGCTTCACTCCGGCTTTCACCGACCCGCCCAGTTCGCGGATCCCCGCGAGACGGGTGTTAACACAACCATCATTCAATTTCTCAAGATTCATTTACAAACTCCTTTTTGAAATGAGGCAAAAAGCTACCTGATCGCAACCGGAATTCCAAGCACTGGAAGAATCTTATGCCTCGCCGGGGTACACATCCGTTCCGCACGGGCTTTCTCATGCGAACAGGCACTCCGACCCCTTGTTATTAAACGGGATATCCCGATCAGGGCTTCCACGGTGCGGAGGACAAACCGCCGCGCTACTCGTCCGCAGCGCCGCCATACAACACAAAGCCCGCCCCAAAAATCAGGGACGGGCTTTGCCAAACAGAATTTTCTGCTTAGGACTTCTCGCCAGGATGCCATTCTTCATTACCGGTCAACAACCCGTCAAATGCTGAAGAAAGGTCAACGAGTTCTTCGCCCGGACGCAAACCGGTTAATAGATCATCGCTGATCTCAAAGTCTTCGTCTGCAATCTTAGCGGCTTTGATGCTGAGGCCGATACGATGCTCCACCGGATCGATTTTGACAATACGTGCTTCGATCTGATCGCCTATATTGAGTACATCTTTAACTTTTTCGATGTGTGCATCGCTAATCTGACTGATATGCACCAATCCATCGATACCGTCTTCGAGCTCAATAAAGGCTCCGAAGTTGGTGAGCTTTGTGACTTTTCCAGTGATCTTCTGGCCTTCTTTGTAGGTGTCCGTAATGCGAGCCCAGGGATCTTCCTGAGCTTGCTTGAGACCTAACGAAATGCGCTGATTGACGGAATCGATTTCCAGTACAACGGTTTCGACTTCCTCGCCCTTCTTGAGAACTTCTGATGGGTGGTTGATTTTCCGTGTCCATGACATATCAGAGACGTGAATCATACCATCTACGCCCTCTTCAATTTCCACAAAGGCACCGTAGGATGTGAAATTGCGAACCTTACCCTTGACCAACGAGCCAATCGGGTATTTATGAGCGGCAACTTCCCACGGATTTTCTTCGGTCTGGCGCATGCCCAAAGAAATCTTTTTGTCATCCGTATTGATCGAAAGAACAACTGCATCGACTTCATCACCAACTTTAAGGACGTCAGATGCGCGCTGTATGCGCTTGGTCCACGAGATTTCAGAAACGTGCACGAGGCCTTCCACACCTTCTTCAACTTCGACAAACGCACCATACGGAGCCAGACTGACCACTTTACCGCGAACACGGGTGCCAATCGGGTATTTAGCGTCAATATCCTGCCAAGGATTGGATAGGGTCTGTTTGAGGCCGAGCGAAATGCGTTCTTTATCAAGATTAATATCGAGAATCATCACCTCGATCTCGTCGCCGACTTTGACCATTTCAGTCGGGTGATTGATGCGACCCCAACTCATATCGGTGACATGCAAAAGGCCATCGATACCGTCGAGGTCCACGAACGCACCAAAGTCGGTGATGTTCTTGACGGTACCTTTACGAAGCTGACCGACCTTGATTTCGCCGAGCAGTTTGAGTTTCTGTTCGCGGCGGCTTTCTTCGATGATTTCGCGGCGAGAAACAACAATGTTTTTGCGCTCTTTATTGATTTTGATGATTTTTACCTGCAACGTTCTGCCGATGTAGTCATCAAGATTGCGAACCGGAACAACATCCACCTGCGAACCGGGCAGGAAGGCGTCCGCACCGATATCAACAATAAAACCGCCTTTAATGGCGCGAGTGATCATCCCTTCAACCAAACTGCCTTCTTCACAGTCGTTTACAATGTGGTCCCATTTGCGCTGCTGTTCTGCACGTTTCTTGCTGAGAACAACCATGCCGTGATCGTTTTCGAGACTTTCGAGAAAAACTTCGATTGTGTCGCCGACTTTAATAGAATCGACGTCTTCGAATTCATCGCCGTCCACGATGCCTTCGGACTTGTAGCCGATATCGACGAGCACTTCGTCATCCTGAACGCGGAGTACTTTACCCGGCACAATGGAGCCGACGGCGAAGTCCTTAAGGGTGTTATTATACATTGCATCGATAGCTACAGCATCCATGCCGATAGAAAAGCTATCGTTTTTAAGTGTTGATTCCATACTATTTATTCTCTGTTCAAACCGCGACAACCGCTACCGCATTGCACGATGCGCCCGCCGCGGGGTTATTTTCTTCTCTCGCAGACTGCTCACGGCCACCCGGCCGGTTAACTCGCAAAACTACGAATGTAAAAGAGCGCAAATCATAGTGAGACCGCCTATAAAAACAAGGATCAAATGTGCTTTTGTCGGGTTGCTTCTGTCGGGTTGCATAAGCAGCTCTGGACAGGTCAGAAGCAAACCGATAGCCTAGGGAGCATGAAAAAAACATGGTTCAAAAACGACCTCGTTCATTTTAAACCCCGACACAATGTGCTGGTTGCGATTGATTCGGACGGATGTGTTTTTGACAGCATGACGATTAAGCAGCGGATTTTTCATACGGGCATTGTCAAGTTCTGGGGCTTAGAACCGGTGGAGTCTGAGTTCCGGCAAGTGGCAGAATGGGTGGCTCTTTTTTCTCCCTGGCGCGGGCTGAATCGCTTCGAGTTGTTGCTTAAAATATTCCAGTGCTTGGAACAGTATTTTCCAACTATCGGGGAAATGGTGGATTTCCGCCCGCTGGAGACGTTTGTTAAGTCCGGCGTACCGCTGAGCGCCGACGAGCTGGCGAAGCGTATCGATCAGACCGGTGACCCGGAGCTGAAACGGGTGCTCGACTGGAGCCGGACGGTGAGTAAAGAGATTGCGGCGGTCCGCCAGATGCCGGTATTCCCCGATGTGCTTCCATCATTGGAAAAAATCCGCTCGGCGGCCGACGCAATCGTAGTTTCTCAAACCGATGAGTCGGCGCTGGTGCATGAGTGGCAAAATGCGAATCTGGTACGGTTTGTCGATGTGATTGCCGGCGCAGAACTTGGATCAAAGATTGAGTCGCTCGGTACAGCCATGAAAGGTCGCTATTTGTCGGCACGGACCCTGATGGTCGGCGATGCTCCCGGCGACCTGGAAACCGCCCGAGCAACCGGCGGTTTGTTTTTCCCCATTGTTCCGGGGGACGAGCCGGCGAGTTGGATTGAATTGCGGGATGAAGGGCTGTCGCGACTGCTGAATGGCACTTTTGATGGGGATTATCAGGCGTGTTTGATTGCCCGATTTAATAAAGTTTTATCTATTGTTCCGCCCTGGGCTCAGTAATACGAAGTTAACTTGATGAGTATTCTTCACCACCCGCTTCGCTAGAGCAAACTTCAGAGGAAGTCAGAGACCTGAGGCCAAAGGCCGAATGTCCGGTCCTGATATAGGTTGTCACTTTGGAAAGGAGAGATTCCGAAGTGAGT
>CAYNOR010000015.1:0-47430 GCA_964398915.1 uncultured Verrucomicrobiota bacterium | reverse complement strand
GGAATGGAGGGGTATTTTGTATTTGACCGGAACCTCTAATGGGTGACACCTTTTTCCGTTGCGTTCAAATACGACTATCAAGGCCGTCGCTTTGAAAAAACAGTCAACGCCACTAACACGACCCGATTTGTTTATGACAATTGGAACCTGATTTCCGAAATCTCCCAATCAACCAACAACGTATTAACCAATTTCTACGTGTGGGGTCTGGACTTATCCCAAACGTTACAGGGAGCGGGCGGTGTCGGCGGACTTCTCGGTGTTGTTTCTAAAGCCCAAAGCCTAGAGCCTAAGGCCTTCTTCCCTTGCTTTGACGCTAATGGAAACGTCACCGACTACGTCTCCACCAACGGCACCATTGTCGCGCACTTTGAATACGACCCGTACGGAAACATCACGACAGCCTCAGGCCTAATGCCTAACGCCTTCTCTTGCCGCTTCTCAACCAAATATCTCGATTCCGAAACCGGCCTTTCCTATTACGGCTTCAGATACTACAACCCTGAAAATGGGCGGTGGCTCTCAAAAGACCCGTTGGGAGAAAAGGGCGGGCTGAACCTGTATGTTTTTTGCGGAAACAATCCAGTCAACTTTGTTGATCCGATGGGGTTGACTGTAAAAGGTGCGGTTGCGGCTGTTGTGGTGGAGATAGTAGCGACTCTAAACCCAGGGTCAATACCGGTAGTTCCTCCGGCAATAGAGACTAAATCAACGGCAGAAATTATAAGAAAAATAGCAGAGCATACGGCGAAAGTGGCGTCGACAGCAGCCGTAATTATTATTTTGGTACTTACTCCACAAACCGCTGGTTCTGCCGAAATTCCAAGAGACCTAATTGATCTTACGCTTCCAAGTTTCCCTACCCCAAAACCCGGAGACCCAAACTTTATAGGCCCTATCCAGCCACCTTCATGCAAGAAATAAAAAGAAGATTTGCTCGACGGCGGTGCAACCGAGCTTGATGATAAGCAGTCAGAATGCTCTTTCGTATTGCTGTAAAGAGAGACAGATGCAAGAGGCTACTCATTATTGACCGCTGTAAATATTGCAATTATTAGAAATACCTCCCCCCATGAAAAAATATTTAAGAAATGAATGCGGATGGTTTATATATAAAATGTCATCAAAGCTGATCGGATTAATCTTTTGGAATAGTGAGCTGGCGACTGAATATAAGGGTTTTTTAATACTTGTTCTATTGAGAAGCGATTCGTCTTTTTTATCTCAAACCAAAAAAGCAATTGATTTTATTGAAAGGCATGATGTTCGCCGGTTCCATGTCTTACAAAAAAACATTAATGGCATTTTTCCCGTAAGACTAACAAAGGGGTTCTGTTGTATTGATGAAGGATTTTGTAGTTTCATTTATAACAGACTTTGTTTGTATCCAGAGGATATCAGAGTCCCATTATATGCCTCCATGTTAGTTCGAGAAGCTGTGCGCATTAGGATAGCTAAACGGATTTCCTATAAAAAAATATTCCGAGATCAGTCGCTCGAGCGGCGAGTAGAGGCCATGTGCTGTTTAGAGGCTGTTCGTTTTACGCTAAAGTTTCCCGAAAAAATGTCCGAAACTGCAGTATATTTACAGAACTTGATTTTAATAATAGTCGAAAGAAAGGTGTCACCCATTAGAGGTTCCGGTCAAATACAAAATACCCTTCCATTCCGCTGAGTAAGCGGCTTCCTTTTACTCCTTGTTTTAATCGGGATCAACCGTCGCCTCAACCTTGCGTTCCGTACCATGGTCTTCTTCTGCGGTTGTTTCAGTCACCCATCTGGCTCTCAGATTCAGGCGAACCGCCGAGGCGATTCTATTGCCCGAATCCACATCCTTTACAGGACCAGAAAACCGTTTGTACCCGCTCGTCGCCTACTCCTTTCGTTTGTTGTTACTCGAAAGAGTATTCTGCATCCGACCGAAGCTTATTTCAAAGAACCTCTATATGGTTATCAGTCCGCCTAATTAATTATTTTAAGGGTTGATCTCGAACTGCTTTCTGTTTCCATGCTTTGCATGGCCAGAAAACCGAGAGTTGAATTTGAGAGAAACGGGTCAGTGAGCACATCCGTACATTTTTACAACCGCCTCGGCCAGAAAACACAGGTCATTGATGCCTCCGGCACCAACACCTTCGCCTGCAGCGACCCTCTGCAGTTGACGAACGAAACGCAGCTCGCATCCTTCGACATTGCTCGCTCGTATGACTCCTTTGGCCGTTCCGCTGCTTATTCGCTTCAAACCACAAACTCCGAACCTCAAACCGTAACCTACGGTTACGACTCCCTCGGTCGCTTCTCTTCCGTCTCATCCTCCGTGCAATCCGTGTCACCCTATCAGCTCGCGGGGGGGTGCCCCGTCATTCGCTTCGCAGTCTGCTGCGCCTTTTTTATCGGAATCGCCCCTGTCATTCGCTAGATTCCATGCTTTCAATTTCAACCGGAGGTAGGGATGCCTGTACAGAAGAAAGCGTTTGGTGAAAGTCCGTTCGGTGAAGGTGTTGCTTTGTTTACGCTGACCAACAGCAACGGACTGAAAGCTTGCGTCATGAATCACGGCGGGACGATTGTTTCGCTGGAGACGCCGGACCGAACCGGCAATATTGCGGATATTGTTCTAGGCCACGACACGGCGGCCGAGTATGTGCAGGCGACGCCGTATTTCGGCGCTGCCGTTGGACGCTTCGCCAACCGGATCAGAGCCGGCAGATTCACGCTCGAGGGCAGAGACTATCAGCTGGCTGTAAACAACGGGCTGAATACATTGCATGGCGGATTGCGCGGGTTTGACAAGGCCGTCTGGGATACCGAGATACTTAAAAAAAACAATGCGATCCGGATGACCTATGTAAGCGCTGATGGCGAAGAAGGATTTCCCGGCGAAGTTAAAACGGTGATGACCTATACGCTGACTGAAGATAATGAGCTGCAAATCGACTATGCTGCGGAAACAACCCGGGCGACTCCGTACAATATTACGAACCATTCCTACTTTAATCTGGCCGGACACAATGCCGGATTTGTCGGCAGCCAGCGCATGATGATCAAGGCCGACACTTTTTTGCCGACGGATGAAACGGCTATTCCGTACGGGAAAGAAGTTCCGGTGGCCGGAACGCCGTTTGATTTCCGCACGTCGCACACGATCGGTGCACGGATTGATTCCGATCATGAGCAAATCCGGTTTGGTAACGGGTACGACCACAACTTCTGCCTGAATAAAAAATACGCCGGCGAACTGAGCCTCGCGGCCCGGGCCGAAGATCCGGCCAGCGGACGCATGATGGAGGTTTATACCACGGAGCCGGGCGTACAGTTTTACACGGGTAACTTTCTCGATGGAACGCTCAGGGGTAAAGGCGGATGTAGGTATGTCCGGCGCGGCGGGTTCTGTCTTGAAACGCAGCACTATCCTGATTCACCGAACCAGCCGCAATTCCCGGATGCCATTCTGCGACCGGGGAGCCCCTTCCGGTCACAGACGGTTTATAAGTTTATGTAAACGGTGCGAGGCGGCACGTCAGAATATGGTTATTTTCCGTCGAGATAAAAGCGGTCTTTGGTTGCTGGCGGGAAGTCGTCGGTGCGGAACGGCGCGGCGGGCAGTCCTTCGACGTTAAACAGGGTCGGGACAACCCAATTTTTCCAGCTGTAGCGGACTTCTTGAGGATCTTTTACGTTCTCGGAAGAAACGACGATTTTTCCCTCAACGCATTCGGCTTTGGCCGGAACAAAAATTCCGTCTTTGCCGCAGATTTCAAAGGCGCTGACGGCTTCGGGTTTCAGCACGAGTCCCGAGCCGGTGTCTTTGAAGGAAAGTTCGATTGCGCCGTCTTTTCGCTCTGCATCGTTCAGTCGCGGGCCGCGGCAGATCAGTTTGTTTTCGCCGTAAACTATATTGCGGGCGAGCAGTGACAGGCGGTAGCCGACTTTGTCTTTCGAATGCGGATGAATATTGTCAATCTCGCCGCCGTCGGTCAGAACAATCATGCCGGTGTTTTCCACGTGATCTTCGGTCCAGCTTTGTGATTCGCGCAGTTCCGGCCAGAGGGGGCTCTCATTCGCAACGGGGCCAAAGCTGGCCAGCTGAACGAAAAGGAACGGCAGGTCTTTGTTCTGGAACTCTTCGCGCCACTCTTGGATGAGCGCCGGGAAGACAGTCCGGTAGTGAAAGCCGGATTGGGTGTTGGCATTATTTTCACCCTGATACCAGATGACCCCTTTGACCGTATAGGGGATGGTCTGTGTCAGCATATTTTCGTGCAGGCCGTACGGACGTCTGACATTTCGCGGGCCCATCGGATCAGCCGGTTTGCGCCCGGTTTTCGTCGCAACCTGTTTTTCTTCTTCCAGTTTATTTAGGTAGTCGGCGTCGTCTGCAAAGTTTTTCCGGTAAATGGCTTCATATCCGTCGAGAATGCGTTTCAGATCCGGGGAGCTTTCCAGTGTTTTCCGGCTCATCCATGATTCTGCCGGGGTTCCGCCGACAGAGCAGGCTACGATACCGACCGGAACCTTCAGTGTTTCGCGCAGATTTTTTGCAAAATAATAGCCGCTGGCCGAAAATGCAGTCACATTTTGAGGGGTCGTGGCCTGCCAGCTTGGTGAGGCGGTTTTTTCTTCTACAAAAGCTTTTTTTGGAATAGTGATCATGCGCAGCAGTGGATCATTAGCGCTGTCGATGTCTTTTTGAGCGGTCTTTTTATAGTAGTCCATGGTGGTATGCATGTTGGACTGACCGCCGGCAAGCCAGACTTCGCCAACGAGAACCTCTTTTAGTGCAACCGGTGACGGTGTTTCCGAGCCTTGGAAAATCAGCGGGCGGCCTTCTGCACAGGCGGGCATTTTTTTGAGGGTCACCATCCAGTTGCCTTTTGCGTCGGCTGAAGTTTCCAGCGTCTGGTCTGCGAACTTGACGTTGACTTTTTCACCGGCAGCCGCAGTTCCCCAGATACGTACCGGGTCATTTTGCTGCAGTACGGTATAATCGGTGAAAACTCCGGCGGGGTTTACGGCGGCGAAAGCCGTGAAGGCACAGAAGACGGCAAGAAACAGGGCAAGACTTAGACGATGCATGGCGGAGCCTTTCGATCATATTAGTGTTTTCATCCTGCGGATTTGCCAGCAAAATGTCCAGAGTCTGCTGGTCGGTTTCTGTCGGCGGCCGGAGAAAAAGGTTTCATTGTTCTGGGAAAACGGCTCTTATCTTTCCGGACTTTGGAAAAATATGAGCGAAATGATTAATAGTGAATCTCGTGCGGGTGTGGTGGCGGTTGTCGGACGTACCAATGTCGGTAAATCGACACTGCTTAATGCGATGGTGGGTGAAAAAGTCAGTATCGTCAGCGATACCGTGCAGACAACGCGCAATATCATCCGTGCGATCCTGACCGAGGAGCGCGGGCAGCTTGTTTTTCTTGATACGCCGGGCGTGCATAAGGCGCAAGGCGAGCTGGGTAAGAATCTCAACAAGATGGCGCGTTCTTCAGTGAACGGAGCCGATGCGGTTCTGCTGGTGCTGGACGCCTCCAGTAAGCCCTGGCAGGAAGATGACGGATGGATGCGCCGTCTTGCAACCGAAGCAACGCCCTGTCTGATTTTATTGAACAAAACGGATCTCGGCACCTCATTTGTTGAAACTTACAAAATGCTTTGGAAAGAAATCGCGGCGGAGAAAAATACAACGGTTCAGCCGGTCTGGATCGAAGGCTCGGCACTGACAGGCGGCGGGCTGCCCGGGTTGACCGCGGCACTGTTCACTATGGTCCCGGAAGGGCCGCCGTTGTTTCCGGAAGATATTCTGACCGACTATCCGCGCAAGCTGAATATGGCCGATGTAATCCGTGAAAAACTTTTCGAACGGTTGCATGATGAACTGCCTCACTGTCTTGCTGTTTGGGTTGAGACGATCCATGAAGGCGAAACCGAGTGGAAGGTCGATGCGGATATTTATATCGAGCGCCACTCCCAGAAGGGCATTGTTATCGGCGAAAAAGGACGTCTGCTTAAATCGGTGAAACACTACGCCGAAAAAGAGCTCGCGGAAATGTACGGGTTGCCGGTTCGGCTGACGCTCTGGGTAAAGGTTGAGCCGAACTGGCGCAAGAACTTCTGGATTCTCAAGAAACTCGGTTACGCCTGATTCCTGCGGGGAATAAAAATGCGCAACCGGAGACCCCTCCGATTACGCATTATTTGTTACGAATTACGCTCTATTTTCCCAGCAGTCCGCCAAGGCCCTTCTTGATGGAGTCGGCTGCGCCTTTAGCGGCATCTGTGGCACCCTTGGCGGCGTCAGAGGCGGCTCCGCCGACATTTTTGAGCGCGTCGCCGGCAATGTCGCCGGCAGAAGAAACGGCCCCTATCACGGCCTTACTGATGGAGTCGAATACTTCGGAAATAACTTCCGCCGGATTGGCTCCGCCAGAGTCTTTGCCGATGTCTTTCATGTGAATATCAGGCAGCGGCAACGTCATTTTTTTTCCGCCCAGCGCGGTGATGGTGACATGCACTTTGGCGCCGTTGAGCTGGAAGTCTTCGATGATGACTTTCTTAGCAGCCTTCTTTTCAGCAGGCTTGGCGTCTGGAGAGGGTTCGGTCTTCGGAGCGGCGGCATCTTTGGGCGCCAGATTCGCCTGCAAGGTACTCAGGTTGCTGGATTTGAGACTTTTTTCGTAGGTGATCTGCGGTGCGTCGATCAGGATTTCTTCAATGACGATGGCTTTGGAAAACAAAGAAGACATTTTAATATTCAACTTGAAGTCGTTCAGTTCCATGGCGCTCGGTGTGTTGAATCCTTCTGGATTCCCTACGACCAGTCCTTTGATTCGTACCATACCGGTCAACGGATTCACGACGACACTGTTCAGGTGAACGGGAACTTTGGCCAGTCTCGGCCCGGCAGTATTTACGCCCGCTTTGATAATCTGCCCGAGGGAGAGCATCAGCACGACCACCAGAAGCAAAACGACTCCGACTGCAATCAGCATAATTTTCTTCGACTTCTTCATACGATACCCGTCCTTTCTTTTATGAATTCATTCTGAATTTCTTTGCGCGGCGGAACAAGTCCGATTTTCGAACAATAAAAAAGCCGCCCCAGACTTCGGGCGGCTTTTTGCGGCGATGCTGCGCAGGCTACTTCTGGTCGTAATAAACGATATCGTTATTGATCGCAAACAGCTTTGCCTTGGCAAAAACCTGATGTTTTTTACGGGCTTTATCGCATTTAACCGCCGCATTTTCCGCCGCTTCCTGAAGGTTCGTCCGGCCGTGGTCATAACCGAAGGCCCATTGTCCGGTCGGGTCAACCGCAATCACGAACACTTTTTGCCCGGGGAGTTCTTTGTAGCGCATGAAAACCGGATTCAAGGCGTCCGGCGGTGGACGGCGGGCTTCGTAGGTTCCTCCTGCGCACCCGTAGACGGTGGATAGCAGAATGGATAAAATTGCGATTTTAAGCAGTGCTTTCATGGCTTTCTCCTCTTTACATCGTCAGGGATATAGCAAACCGCAAAACGGCAGTTGAGTCAATGCCTTAGCCCCGTGTTTTGGAAAATTCAGGGCAGTTAACGGTGGGCTCTTGCGGGGGTTCCTGTTATACACGGCGCTCGTTTTAAAATTTTCCTTGGATTGGACCCGTTATGATTACAACCTCAAAAATCACGATGCGCTTCGGCAAGACAGCGCTTTTCGAAGACGTTTCGGTGAAGTTCGTTCCCGGCAACCGCTACGGGCTGATCGGAGCCAACGGCTCCGGGAAATCAACCTTCATGAAGATTCTGACCGGCCAGCTGGAGCCAAGCGAAGGGTCGGTTACGATCGGTCCCGGCTGTACGCTCGGCTATCTCCGTCAGGATCACTCCGCTTTTGATGAATGCACCATTCTCGACACCGTTTGCATGGGAAACCCCAAACTGTGGGCGCTGCATTGCGAGCGCGAACTGCTCTACTCAAAAGACGATCTGACCGACGAAGAGCATGAGCGGTGCAGTCATATTGAGCACGACTTCGGCGAAGCCGGCGGTTATACGATGGAATCCGAAGCGGCGACGCTGCTGGTCGGACTGGGGTTTACGGAAGATCTGTTCGGGCAGCCCATGACGGTTCTGCAAGGCGGCTTTAAGCTGCGCGTCCTGCTGGCACAGGTTCTTTTCGGTAAACCGGATCTACTGCTGCTCGATGAGCCGACCAATCATCTGGATATGGAGTCGATCGAGTGGCTGGTTGAGTTGCTCGAAAACTATAACGGCATGATCATCACGATTTCGCATGACCGATTCTTCCTTAATCAGGTCTGCACGCACATCGCCGATCTGGATTTCCACGAGATCCGTCTGTTTCCTGGAAATTATGACGACTTCACCATCGCCAGCCTGGAAGCGCGCGAACTGCAGGAAAAACAGAATCAGAAGGTCGAGCGGCAGGCAAACGATCTGAAAGCCTTTATCTCCCGGTTCAGTTCCAACGCCTCAAAAGCGAAACAGGCTACCTCGCGCAAGAAGACGCTCGATAAGCTGGAGATTAAAAAAATAAAAGCCAGCAGCCGGGTATCGCCCTTCATCCGCTTTCAGCCCAAAAAGCGGCTGGGTGACAAAGTGATCGAGGCCGTGGCGGTTTCCAAGGCATACGACCAGCCGCTGTTCAGCAACTTTTCCTGCACGATCCGTCCGGAGGAGCGCGTGGCCATTGTCGGGAAAAACGGGATCGGCAAAACGACGCTGCTCAATATTCTCTGCAAACAACTGGAGAGCGACGCCGGACAGGTTCTCTTCGGCGAAACCGTTCAGATCAGTCTCTTCCCGCAGGATGCGTCGTCCCTTCTGGATGCCGAAACCCCCGCGCTCGAATGGCTGGGCCGGTTTTCCGACGCCGGAACTTCCGAAGTCGAGCTGCGCTCGTTTATGGGTAAAATGCTTTTCAAGGGGCAGGATGTTCTGAAAAAAACCGGGGTGCTCAGCGGTGGCGAAAAGGCCCGGCTGATTCTCGCCAAAATGATGCTGGAAGGTGGCAATGTGCTGGCGTTGGACGAGCCCACCAACCATCTCGATCTGGAATCGATCGAGGCGCTGAACTACAGCCTCTCGCTGTTCCCCAACACGCTGATCTTTGTCTCGCATGACCACCGCTTCATCTCCACTCTGGCCACGCGGATACTCGAAGTCACCAAAGACGGTGTCATGGATTATCCCGGTACACTGGACGAATTTGAAGCGATGAAAAAGGCTCAGAAGGCGAAGTGAGAGGAGCCCCGAATTTAACCAGCCAATGACTGAATTTTACGAATCCGGAAGCCTGATCAGGCGGTTCATTCGTAGATTTTATAAATTCGCTGGAGATCTCCCTCTGGCTGGGAAGCGACTGCATAAAATTATCAGATTATCGGATACTTTTTCCGGCCAGCACGACCTATTGCGATGATTGACGCGGCTGCGGGTCATGGCCTCGCGGAGACCGCCGTGCTTGGGAATGAAATTCTCGCTCATGGAGCGGATGTTAAAGGACGACAAAGACTGAAACGACACAAAAAGTTATGTCGTTTTCGTCTTTCTCAGCCCACCGCAACATTCACCAGACGACCAGGCACCACAATAACTTTTTTGATCGTCTTGCCTTCGGACCATTTCAAGACGGCTTCGTCGGTGACGGCGAGTTTTTCGACCTCTTCTTTGGTTGCGGTCGACGGCACAGTGATCTGTCCGCGGACTTTACCGTTGACCTGCAGCGCCATTTGCATTTCGTCGCGGTACAGCGCGGCTTCGACGACTTCCGGCCATTTGGCCGAAAGGATTCCGCCGGGTTGTCCGAGTTCTTTCCACAGCTCTTCGGAGATGTGCGGCGCGAAGGGCGAGATCAGGACGATCACTTTTTCGATGGCGTCGCGGAAGACGGCTTTGGCCTGATCGGAGCTGGCGGCGTCCACCTTGAGTTCGTCGATGGCGTTCATCAGTTCCATGATGGTCGAAATGGCCGTATGGAAATGGAACGCGCCGTCGAGGTCGTGCGTGATTTTCTTCACCGACTCGTTCAGCTTGCGGTAAAGGTCGCGTTCCGGTTTGTCCATTTTTCCAAGGTCTGGAGCCAGCGATTTCGCGGCGATCAGCAGATCACGATTCTGCCAGACGCGGCGCCAGATGCGGCCGAGGAAACGGTAGGAGCCTTCGACGGCGCTGTCATTCCACTCGGCTTCTTTTTCCGGCGGGCCGATGAAGAGCGTGTAGAGACGGACGGTATCGGCACCGTAGTTGACGATCAGCTCGTTCGGGCTGACGACGTTGCCTTTGGATTTGCTCATTTTGTAGAGCTTGCCGTCGTTGTCGCTCTTCTTGCAGATCATGCCTTGTGTGAAGAGTTTGGCGAACGGTTCGTCGAAGCCGATCAGCCCGAGGTCGTGAATGACCTTGGTGAAGAAGCGGGCGTAGAGCAGATGCAGAATGGCGTGCTCAATGCCGCCGATATACTGGTCAACCGGCAGCCACTGGTTGCAGGCCTTGCTGTCAATTGCTTGCGAACCGTCGCGGGCGTTGAGGTAGCGCAGGAAGTACCAGCTGGAATCGACAAACGTGTCCATCGTGTCGGACTCGCGCCGCGCCGGATCGCCGCACTTCGGGCAGGTGCAATTCATGAACGCTTCGGAGCCTTTGAGCGGCGACTCGCCGGTCGGCTTGAACTCGACGTCGGTCGGCAGAAGAACCGGCAGTTCGTCGTCGTTGACCGGAACCATGCCGCAGCGGTCGCAATAGACGATCGGAATCGGCGCGCCCCAGTAGCGCTGGCGGGAAATCAGCCAGTCGCGCAGACGAAAATTGATTGTCCCTTTGCCGAAGCCTTTGGCCTCGGCGTATTTGATCATCGCGCTGATCGCTTCGCGGTTGTCCGTGCCGGTGAATTCGGCGGAGTCGCAGCAGACGCCGTCTTCGGTGTAGGCATCTTTCATTTCGGCGAGAACAAGTGAGCCTTCCGGATTCTGAATCGAAAGTTTGATCGGCAGGTTGTACTTCTTGGCGAAAGCCCAGTCGCGGGTATCGTGCGCCGGTACGGCCATTACCGCGCCGGTGCCGTACATCAGGACGTAGTCGCCGACCCACAGCGGAACTTTCTCGCCGGTGAACGGATTAACGACAGTTCGTCCGGTGAAGACGCCTTTCTTTTCGAGCACGTCGGATTCGCGGTCGAGGTTGGTCAGCTTCGCGCTGTCGGCGACAAACTTCAGCACTTCGGCTTCCTGCGGCAGACCGGCGATCATCTCTTTGAGATTCACGTATTCCGGCGCCAGCACCATGTAGGTGCAGCCGTAAATGGTGTCCACGCGGGTGGTGAAGCAGGAAACTTTGTTCGAGCTGTCGGTTTTACCGTCGGCGCGCGGAACGAGCGCAAAATCAATTTCCGATCCTTCGGAGCGACCGATCCAGTTGCGCTGCATCGTCTTTACGCGATCCGGCCAGCCTTCGAGTTTATCGAGATCGTCGAGCAGCCGCTGGGCGTAGTCGGTGATTTTGAAAAACCACTGTTCGAGCGCCTTCTGCACCACGGTCGAATCGCACCGGTCGCAGAGGCCGTCGACGACCTGCTCGTTCGCCAGCACCGTCGCGCAGTCCGGACACCAGTTGACGTTGCTCTTTTTCTTATACGCCAGCCCGCGGTTGAACATCTGAATGAAAAGCCATTGCGTCCATTTGTAATATTCCGGCTCGCAGGAGGTGACTTCCTTGTCCCAGTCGTAGCAGCAGCCCCAGGCGGCGAGCTGTTCCTTCATCACGGCGATGTTTTTGAGCGTGCTTTCGCGCGGCGGGGTGCCGGTCTTGATCGCGGCGTTTTCGGCCGGCAGTCCGAACGCGTCCCAGCCCATCGGCGAGAGCACATTGAAGCCGCGCATCTTTTTGTAACGGACGACGGCGTCGCCGATGATGTAGTTGCGGCCGTGGCCGACGTGCAGTTTGCCGGACGGATAGGGGAACATCATCAGGCAGTAATACTTCTGCGCCGTCTTCGACAGATCGGTCTTGAACAGGCCGTGCTCGTTCCAGTGCGCCTGCCACTTCGGTTCAATTTCAGAAAAAGGGTATTTCTCGTTCATAGCTGCTCCTGTTCCATCCGCAAATTTCGAATATTGAACAGGGAATATCGAATCACGAAGTGAAGTTACCCTTCTGCCTTCGAAATTCCTTGTTCGGTGTTGCCTCTCCCTTTGGTCGTTGCCGCCGCTCCGCGTCAGCCTCTCTCGACTTCGTCTCGGGTCTGCGGTTCATCTCTCCTCGTAAACCGCAACAGACTACGGATTTCGCCGGATTTTCCAAGCTCCGGAAACAAAATTTCCAATGGTTGGAAGATTCTTTACCACGGAGGCCGCAGAGAGCACGAAGAGGTTCCAAGCCTTGGAAGTTTAATAATGTTTGGCGTTACCTGAAGTGTGCGTGTAACAAAACTTCTTTGCTTGCCGGATCGAACACATAAATTCCGTGAGGAGATCCGTCCAACTCGGGAAGATTCCCGGTCCGCAGTTTAGTGTAATACTGACAGGCCCAAAGCTGATTGGGGCTGTAATTTTGTCTGATGAAGTCCGCTTCTTTAGAATAATGCTTATACCATCGGGGTGCATTGAACAAGGGCTGATCAAAATAGCTATTCGCATCAAATGAATGGGTTACGACGAACTTATAGGAGCCGACAGGTTTCCCGGCAAGATCCAGATCGGCTTTGACTCTTGGCACAACCCAGCCATCGCCCCAGACGAAATGGGCTTTGTTCGCCAGATATCCAAGGCATATGGAAACGAATATAGCCAGAAACGCATACTGCCATTGTTTAGCCATATTTGGATTCTTCCTTTCGCCTGACGGGAAAGATATTACACAGCTCATTGGCCATTTCAATATTTTGAAACGTCTGTGTGCGGCACCATGGCGCGCTACATCCCTCGATATCGTTTTCGTCGAGATTGGCAGCAAATGATTCTCAGACAATCTGGCGGTGATGGCTGGCAATCTGCTGCGTCGTCTGCTCGGGAACGCCGGCTTCGGCGGCGAACTGCGGCCAGCGGGCAAGGGCTGCGGCGGTTTCTTCAAGTACTTGATTCACTCCGTTTTTACGCAGGATGCTGAAGCGTTTGGCGACGGTTTCGAAGTCGGCTTTTTCAAAGTGGTCGTGTTTACCGTTAACGCTCATCTGGTGACATTGTGTCCATGCGCCGTCTGGATTGTAGCAGTAGATGACATCATAGGCCGGAGCGAGCCGCCATTCCCCGCGCTGGTTCATCAGGAACGCGATGTTTTTGGTATGGTCGTCCTGATTGCGGGCCATGACGTTGAAGACCATACGCCGGAAGAGTTGTTCGAGCGCATCAGCGCCAAGGCCGAGACGTTGCGCGACATCCAGCGCCTGTTCGTAGCCGTAGGCTCCCGCCTGGTTGAAATCCATGTGGGCGATGCCGCAGAGCGACTGCATGAAAATCTTTTTTCCGTCATTCGTGCGGTCAAAGCGGCGGGTCATGAAGTGGCTACGTCCATTTTCCTCAAAGAGTCGGCATTCGCTCATTTCAATTCCGGCGGCCAGCGCCATGCGGTGATAGGCGTATTCAATTTTTCCAAAGCCCTGCGGATCGTTGAGTTCTTTGTCGCGGTTGCCGCCGATGCCGTCGAATTTGATCAGCCAGTAGCCGAAGCCGGGCGGCGCTTTGACCTGTCCCGACCGCACTTCGCCGGTTTTTTCGTTCCACGCGATAACGGCCTTGGCGCGCGCGCCGCCCGCCGAGGTGCCGACTCGCAGGATATCGCGCATGCCGTCGAGCTCCTCTTCATTTTCCGGAATAATTTTTGTCGCGAGCATTTCTTTCTGTGCCAGTGCAGTATTGGCCAGATCGACCAGCTCCGCCACATTGACCGGAACCGATCCGCTCTGCCGGTCGCGGAGGGCAGGACGGAATTCCAGCGCGCCCATACCGCGCTGGCCGAGGTAGCAGAGGCGCTCGACCGGTGTGAAGTCGGTAGGAGCACGTCCGGTGCGTACGAGCCATTTGTCGATCAGCAGGTTGCCGAACCGGTCGGGCAGGGCGTCGGCCAGCATACCGGGCAGGCCGTGGAACGACTCGCGAGCGAGTTCGGGAAAGGAATAGACCTGCTTGCGCAGCGGCATGGTGAGCGGCGCGAGTGCAATGCCGCTGTTGAGGAAGTCCGGCGCATACTCAAACAGCGCCAGCTGGCGGTCAGCATCCCACGAGGCCGATCCGATGACGTTGCCCCACAGGAGAATATCAGCTGTGACGGATGGATTCATTCTTCATTCCAGACCCACGGTGTCGTGCGGGGTTGCGGATAGGTGAACTTGCCGGAGGCTTTTTTGCGCTTCTTCCCGTTGAGTTTGGAGAGCTGCACCGGGCTGATTTCCGGCTCCGGCAGAAACAGGTCGAGCTGCGCCAGACAGCCCAGCTCCCGGAGGATAGAGATCAGGGTATCGATGGTGAAGGTTTCGCCGCGCTCGGCTCCGACGAGTGTACGGCGGGCGATACCGGCCTTTTCGGCCAGTGCCGCCTGTGTGATATTCCGGTTGAGGCGCTCGCTTTGCAGACGTTTTCCAAGCTCTTGCCGGATCGCTTCGTTGCTGGCTGTTCTCATATTCATCATGGTGGAATTATTGCCATTTTCAGGTTTTAGGCAAGATAAAAGTTAATTTAAATGCTCAGTAAATAATAAACGCAAGGAGCATGAAATTGCTCAAAAGCTCCAAAAACAGGATTTATGAGCAATATAGAACACTCAATAATATAAGTTAAATTTAAAAGGTAGACGAGACGGCCTCGTCGCGGTATCTACGAATGGGAAGTTGGCGGGGACCCCGTGTTTATATCAGACATCCCGTCAAAAATGTTCCGGTCATTGGAACTTTCCGGCAGTCCGGATTGATAAGCGGCGGGTTTGAAGTACAGTTCGCGCTGATGAGTTCATACAGCAAATCCATCATGCCGTCGTATGTGGCCCTGCCGGATGGCGGCGCCTTTGCGACGGTATATGAGTTTATTCTGTTTCGCTTCCCGCGCATTGCCGAACCGGTTTGGCGTGAACGGATCGAACTCAACAAGGTGTGTTTCGACGATGGCGAGCCGATCCATTTGGCTACGCCTTATCAGGAGCGCCGCCGCATCTGTTATTACCGGGAGGTCGTCGATGAACGAACGATTCCCTTCGCGGAAGAGATCGTTTTTGAGAATGATGATTTTTTAATAGCCGATAAGCCGCATTTTCTGCCGGTTCATCCTGCGGGAGCATATGTCAACGAAACGCTGGTTACCCGTTTACGCTCCAAATATGGATACGAGGAGCTTAGTAACGCGCACCGGATCGACCGGTCAACCGCCGGGCTGGTTCTCTGTGTTAAAAATCAGGCCAGGCGCGGCCTGTATCAGCAACTGTTCAGAGCCGGCGCGGTAAAAAAGATTTATCTCGCGGCGGGAAAGCTTCCGTCAGAGACCGACCAGACTCACTGGCATGTAAAGACGCGTATGGAGCCCCGCGACCATTTCCGCATGCAGATTGTTCCAGGCGGGCTGGTCAATTCAGAGAGCATCATTGATCTCATCGACCGGCGTGACGGGATTGGGCTGTTCCGCCTGCAGCCGGTAACAGGCAAAAAACATCAACTGCGCGTACATCTATGTGAAATCGGATCAGGCATTATTGATGATCCGTTGTACTCGGATTATTCCGATATAGACGGGGACGATTATCAGCGTCCGATGCAGTTACTGGCGCATCGCCTTGAATTCGCCGATCCGGTCACCGGTAAACAGATGGAATTCCAAAGCGGGCGGGCTCTTCGTCTGTTCCCCGGAACCATTGTTTTGTAGCCGAATCGGCGGGGAGCTGATAGGTTTTGCAGCATGTTAATCGTTCAGTCCCAAAGTACGGATGTGTACCGCAATCTGGCGTCGGAAGAGTGGCTGCTTGACCACGCGGAGGGTCGCGGGCCGATTCTTTTTCTATGCGTCAACTCGCCGTGCGTGGTGATCGGTAAAAATCAGAATCCGTGGCTCGAATGCCGGTTGTCGCTGATGGAAAAAGAGGGCGTCCCGCTGGCGCGCCGGATTTCCGGCGGCGGTGCGGTGTATCACGACGCAGGGAATCTCAATGTCGGCATCATCGTGCCGCGTACGGAATATCGCGAAGAAAAGCAGTACGAGCTGATTTTTCAGGCATTGGAAAAATTCGGCATCAAGGCGTCCAAACTTCGGAAAAACTCGCTGGCGGTGGACGGAAAGAAAATCTCCGGACAGGCCTTTAGTTTTCGCGGGCAACACGTTTTGCATCACGGAACCCTGCTGGTGAGCAGCGATCTCGATCGGCTGGGTCGCTATCTCGGCTCCGAAATCTGCGGCATCGAAACCAAAGCCGTGGCTTCCGTTCCGGCGGAAGTGGTCAACCTTTCGTCAGTTGCGCCCGACCTTACCGTAGATAAGCTTACTGATGCGCTGACTGAAGAATTCAAGCGAATGTATGGGAGAGTGCGGGAGTGCGGGAGTGTGGGAGTGCGGGAGTGTGGGAGTGATGGAGAACTTCAGCCGATTATGGAAAAGCTTTCTTCCGATGATTGGAAACTCAACCACACGCCGCGGTTTCACGTGACGCTAAACGGGCAAACGCTCGAGGTTGAAAAAGGCTGTGTGATTAATTTCGCCGGGCAACCGATGTTTGATGCGTGGTTGTCCGCACGCTGACCCAGAATAATTATACCAGCATGGCGCGGGCTTCTTCGGCGATTTCATCCTTGAGCCATTTCGGGCTTTTGACTTTTGCGTAGCGGCCATAGGCCATCACCCAGCGCTTGATTTCAATATCGCCCTTGGCCTCAAAGCTGATTTCCACTCCGCCGTTTTTGAGATTCTTCACCTGCTGTTTGGGGTGCCATTGGCGTTCCTGGACACTCACCGCAATTTCCGGGTGAAACTGTACGGTCACCTGAAACGCCTTGTTCTCGCCGGCGAAGCGGGAAAAGGTATTGGCCAGTTCTTTCTTCGGATCGAACGAACCAACGATATCCGCTTTCTTGCTGAGCAGTTTGACGTTCTGGATGCGGGCGAGGGCGAGTTGCCGGAAGTTGTCGAAGCCTTCGTACTGCACGAAGAGATACCAGTCGCCTTGCAAGTTCGCCAGATGCACCGGAGCAACGCGGGATGTCTTTTCGCCGCTCCAGTTTCGGTATTGTATTTCAATCTGTTGCCGGTTTTCCAGTGCTTGGACAACCACCGTCCAAACCTTGGAAGAAATCGGCATAGCGGGCGGGGCGATAAAGCTGAACTGCGAGAACAGCTCTTCGGGGCGGATGGTAATGTTATCGGGCAGGAAAGCAGACAGCTTCTCGAATACCGCCGTCAGCTTTTCTGCCATCGGGGTGCCCTGAAACTGCTCAAGAGCCTTTGATCCCATCAGCAAGGCGGCCAGTTCGCCCTCGTTCATCTGCACGGCGGGCAGCATAAAGGTCGGCTCGCTATAGAAATAGCCGCGCTTCAAGGCATCGTATTCCAGCGGAGCGCCCATCCGGTCGCGCAGAAAGTCGAAATCGCGCTGAGCGGTCTTGGTTGAGATTTCCCACTCCGACGCGAAGGTTGCGCAGTTAGGATATTTGCCATCACGAATCTGCCGATCCAGCGCCAGCAACCGTTCCGCCTGAGTTTTTGATCGTTTCATGGGTGCATAATAGCTAATTTATTTGGACACAGGATGTCTCAGGCAATTTTAATATTGAGGCGTGCACCGCAGGCTGAGGCATAGCGGGCCAGTGTTTCGATGGAGACGTTGCTGCCTTTTTCGACTCTGGAAACGACACTCTGCGTTGTCCCCATGCGCTCCGCCAGCTCGGTCTGAGTCAACTTTTTGAGTTTTCGGACGGACTGCAAATCGCGGGCAACCCGGTATTCGATATCCACTTCCTCCGAAACCCGATCATAGCAGGTATTTTTGCGGATCGATTCCGCCTGCTTTTCGTGCGCGGTTCGCATTTTCTTGATGGTATCATTCGTCTTCATATTCACCTCGCTGAATTCGGGTCATCACCCGTCTGGCCTGTTTAATCTCGTTGGGCGGAGTTTTCTGTGACTTCTTCACAAAGCCGTGCACTCCGATTACGAGATCATTCGAAAAGTAAAAATAGAGTACTCGAACCTGTTTGCCTCGCCGCACCCGAATCTCGAACAGTTCCCGGTCGATTTTTTTACCGAACGGCTCAATCAAGCGACCATCGGCTTCGAGAAACTCCACAATCTTCAGATATTCTGCCTGTACCTCGTCTGGCTGTTCGGCAATGAACTCCCGAACCTTCTTCACAGCGGTGTAGCTCTTCTTTTTCACGCCGCCAGATATCGCATATAGGCTATGTCATGTCACGAACTTTCACCCAAATCTCTCGCCCAAAGGATAGTGCAGAGCCAGCAGCCGCTCTGCCTGTGTTTTGCTTCTTTTCATACGATCTTTATATTGAAGAGGGTGCCGCAGGCGGCTGTATATCCGACAGAAATGATCGCATCCAGATTATAGAACTTGGTTTGGTAGTTTTTTCCGTCAGCGGCAGTTGTTTCCAAAATGGAAATAACTGAATTTTCCTTTAACTCACCGCTCTCAAAAATGTTAGCAAAATGCTTCGAAATAGCAGGAATACCGACGCCAAATAGCTCAGCAATACGCTTCTGTGTCAGCCAGATGGTTTCGCCGTGCAACACACACTCCATCTTCACCTGACCATCCGGAGCAGTATAAAGCAGGAAATCGGTTGCTTCATCCCGTAGGGTCAATCTGCGTTCATCTCCCTGAGTCATAACAAACTCCTGTTTTCACCTGCACCGCCGCCTTGAGCTGCACTTGCCGCAGTCGCTGGTCGAGATCGAGCAACCGCTCCGCCTGAGTTTTGCTTCGTTTCATGTGTAAACCCTATCGGATTTGACCGGACATGGAACGTCCATTCAGGATGAGTTTTAACCGCGGATGAAAATTATAGAAGAGCCGCAAATTCTACTGGGGCATACACTTTGCAGTTTTGGGTTTTGTCTGGCGGGAAGTGTTTCAGGTTGCCGGTGACGAGTGGAGCTGAAGCCGTCAGTGCGGTTTCCAGAAATGGGGCATCGTGCGGATCGGGAAGGTCTCTGCACCGGACGGTGGCGATGATGTATTCGGAGTTGTGCGTCAGGTAATCAATCAGATGCTCGCGATCTATTTTGCTAAAATAACGGTCGAAGGTTGGCCGACGCAGAACGCGGACATATTCATCCAAAATCCGGTCATCGATGACGGGAATCAATTGTCCTGTACGTAAGCTATCCACAATCCGACCCGGCGCACTGTTCGGATTGAGCAGGCCGGATACGAGCACATTCGTGTCAATTACTGCTTTCATCAGGCCCGGGCCGCCGCGATTTCAGCTTCCAGCTCCTGTTCGGTCGGCGGATTTTCAGCCGCTTTGCGGCGCCCGCGTAGAACTGCGGAAGAGAACATGGCGCGGCGCACTTCGCGCAAGGACTCTTCGACATTGTCTGAATCAATTCCGACCAGCATAGCAAACGGCTGCCCGTCTTTCGTAAGAATCAGCTCGCCCTCGGCATCCAGCTTTGCGCGGAACTCACGCGTCTTTTTCAAATCCTTAATCGCCATATAGACCATAACTATCTCCTAATAATCTCCATAAGAGGATATCATTCGCCGAATATGAAGCAAGGCGGTTCTGGCGGTTAAAGAGTGGATATTTGGCAAAATCATTTATGGGCCCCGAGCGTAGCGACAGATAATTTTCAAAGAAAATAACGAAGTGGTTCAAATGATTGAGAGGAAATCTTGACCTCCGATATTTGATCTCTGACCTCTGACCGCTGTCTCCCACACGCTCACACTCCCATACTCACACACAGTCCTCCGTCCTCTGTTTTCAGCGTCTATGACCTCCAGTGTCCGACCGGCCGTGTAAAATCGGGGGCATGAACTTAAACAAGGAAGGCCTTTCAAGGTGGAACGCGACCTCCGGGCGCGTTCAGAGCGTGCTCCCTCCTTCGCAAAGCTCTGGCGTGGCACGCGGCGATCCCGCTCCACCAAAGGAATAAAAGTCATGAATTTAAATAGAGAACAGTTTTTAAAGGCGGTGGAGCGTGGGCAGGCGTTGCTCAAGGAGCTGAAAAAGGATTATCCGGAATTGAAACTGACGCCGGTTTTTTCGCGCTTCGGGGCGCGATCCGGACAGTGCGACCTCACGACGGATTTGAAAAAGATCGTCATGGAATTTCCTGAAATGCTGGAGGGGGAAGGGAGTGTTGGCCACGAAAAGGCACAAGAAGTCACAAAAAAATTCCGGAAACTGCTGATTCAATTGAAACAGGGTGAGCCGGTAGAAAAGGAAGCGGATGCGCTGGAGAAAGAACTGCTTGCACCCGATTTGCCGCTCTACTGCGGCGACGTGCTGATCGAATACCGTCCCGGCGAGCTAAAATACGAATCGCTCCGGCGGCTCCAGCAGGATTCCCGTCTGCCGCCCGGTCTTAATACGGTTGGTAACATTCGCGTTATCGCCGGGTCACTGCAGAGCCTATCAACTCAGGAGTCATCATGAATTTTAAGAAAACTTTTTTTATAACTGCTGTCTGCTTGATGATTGCGGGTTGTGCCGCCGTGCAGATGGTGGGGTTGCGTCATCAGGCCGAACGGGGCGGTGCGGACGCACAGTTTATTTTGGGTGAAGATCTGCATTTCCAAGGACGCTGGACGGAGGCCGGGTACTGGTACCGCAAAGCTGCTGAACAGGGGCATGTTCAGAGTCAGGTTCGTCTTGGGAATCTGTGCTATGACGGCAAGCTGCCGGATGGTCCGGAAGAGGCCGTGAAATGGTACCGGCTGGCCGCTGAAAAAGACGACGTTGCGCAGTTTATGATGGGCGAGTGTTCCCGTTATGGACGAGGCGCTCCTCAAAATGATCTGGAAGCAGTGAGATGGTTCCTGCTTGGGGGCGAAGGAACCGCCGTTCAGCAAACGAGGCTGGAAGCCTGTTACGCCTTTTATAAAAGCTCTCCCGCAGACTATGCCCGAGCCCATGCCATTGAAACCGCCGAGGCAGATACGCAGGAAGTTTACGGCAGATATGACGCGTGGAGAGACCTAACGCCCGAACAGCTGGCGGAGGGTTTGCGGCGGCTGACTGAATATGAGCAGACCCCTGAGAAAGCGAAGAATAATACGGGAGGTATGAAATGTGGAAATTAGCGAAAGATCATCCGGAGGCAACGGCGGAATACCCGTTTGCAATCGTTCAGAAAGGGCGCGTGGTTGCGCTGGTTAAACAGGAGCGGGATGCCCGCTTCATCGCAAAGTCCGAAGGACGCATACACGATCTGGAAACGGACTGTTCCAGTTTGACGCTTCAGAAGTACGGAAAAAACATAACAGAAAGGAAAGTATCATGAGCAGTTACAAGCCGATCAAAGACAAAGTGGGTCACATCACCCATTATAAGAAGACCATGTCATCAGGTGAGATGCGGATCACCGACAAGCCGCAGCGCCGTCTGGGTTATATCAAGAACGGTGTCACCTATGACCATAGCAACCACATTCTGGCCCGCGAGCCGCGTGTGGATTTGATCATGGGGCAAAAGCGGTAAAAGCACTGGCGTTCCGCCCCGCCGCAAGGCGGAGGCGGGACTTGCTTCAGAGTGGAATGAAAAAGAAAACGCTCGAGGACATTGTTACCGAGATCAACAGGATCACCGTCTGTTCATCAAAATTTCCGCACGGCTTTACGGAACATGGTGATGAATTGTCAGGAGCGGAAAAATTCCGGCAGAAGATGCTGGGCGGCGGGACGCTCCAGCCGGTTGCCGCTGTCATCGACAGTGAAGATGCAAATGCGGGCGATGAAATATCCAAAGTGGTTGTCGCCGTCGGCATCAATCTCGGCCAAATAAAAACACCCGCCGGAATAAACGCTCCGTACGGCAATACCGCCATGCGGCAAAAGCTGATCCGGACATACCAAAAGCTGGCGTTGTCCGAATTGGCGGACGGACTGGCAAACAATAGCGCGGCATTAATCGCGACAACATTCTTTCCATGGAAAATGCCAAGTCGACAACGGATGAACGCCATTGAAGAAATGCTGTTGCTCTATCACTGCGGATTTTCTGAATACCGGCGCGGCAGTCCCTTTGCGAAACTGACGGAGCTGGTAGCGAAGGTCAAGCGTGCCGGAGCCACACCCCATCTGGTTTTCCATGGAGAAACCAACAGCGTTCCGTTGCTGGGACGATATGCGCTGGATACGGCATTGGTCGAAGAAGACCGGCGTAGCGTGGTATTTTGCGACAACCTTGCCGACAACCGGAAAATCCGGAATGCCGTCTTGTTGGAGGACGACCCGATGTCGACTCGGGGTTTGTCGAATAGAAGTCTGGGTACAATTCAGTAAACGAAGGAGGGACGGATAATGAAGTATTCAAAGTTAAAAAGCCTGCTGGAAAACCTTGAGGGACAAGTAAAGGTGCCAACCCCGCCAGATCCCATTAGTGTGCGGCCACGCATCTTCCCCATTCCAATTGGGGCGCGTTGTCCAATTCAAGTTTTTGCACTTCATCTGGAGGAAATGGATGAGACTCTTCCAATTATAGTCTCTGTTGGCGCAAATTACACTCAGGGAACAAACAGTTGCCCGCGCGATATCGATCCAAAATCACCCGGCGTTGTACAAGGGCTTCAAGGCGAGAAAACCAAACTGCATGGCGGGTTGGAAGCGTACCGTAAAGACCCTGTGAACTGGTACAAATACAGCCTGGCCTCAAGTCCGAGCCTGTTGACAAATTATGATAAAAATTATGATTTCCACCTCGTTATGACAAATTTTTGCGCGTGGATTACGGATGATTACTGGCAGGACGTCGAGACCTGTCTCCGGGCAAACCTTTTGGTGAACAATCCGCCTTTTAATGGGAATACGTCAACGAGCGACTGGCTTCATTTAGACGCGCTGGCAGATGCGTTAGAAGAGAAAAAGCAGCCTGTTCTTTGGGTGGGGCACGGCATGGGTAGCGAAGTTTTTGCTCTTTTTCGTCTATGGGTCGAAAAACGAAAAATCGAAAAATGGATACTCATCCCGAACCTCTCACGCCCCTATGACTATATTAAGCAGCTCAATAAACTTAAACGGCATGAAAAGGGCGATCTCTACCGGAACACCCAAAAAATGCAAAGATGTATAGATGACTGACAACTATAGGACCGGGGAGTTCGTCCTGCTGACCCTGATGTTGACTCACAGTTTGCCGGATGGCAGTTTATACGCAGTTTAGTTTCAGGAGGATCTATGTGCCAGTGTTTTGCCAGATGGAAAGAGGACAAAATCAACAACCTTGATTTTCGTGACCAGACAATCCTTCAATTTGGAACCAGCTGGAAACTGCTTGCGAGTTTTATCCTTCTCAATCCCGGAAGCGCAACACCGCTGAAGCAAAACAAGCTAAAAAACACTTTTCTCGCAGGGCAAAAACTACCGTTTTATGTAAACAGCGGCAACTACTACGAGTTCACTGTCGATCCGCTTATGCGCAGTTTGATAAATCTCTATTCAAGTCGATACCCCTCTGGCGGCGTACTGAAGTTGTACAATCTTTTTAACCTAAAAAACCAGTGCTCAGGCACAGCAATAAAACAATTTAAAAATAATATGCGGCTCCCGCTCCCGCCCCCGAGTATGTTAACCAGCCAGACTGACGCAATCTTTTTAAAGGCTCCTGTCGTTATCGCCTGCGGGCGAAAATCATCTGAAGACAAGGACTTGATTGTGGAACTAAAAAAATACATTTCATGGCCAGACTCAGGACGACTTTATTCACTATCAAAAATAGGTACGAAAAAATTCAAAATCGTACAGGCAACGTCGAATACAAATAAACTCATCGAAAGCTACCATCCGTCGTATACATGCGACAGATATGGCAACACCACTACCTTGTAATAGCAGAGGCGTCTGGCACATAAAAAAGGAGGTTTTAAATGGCACGGAAGGAACAGATTTTCGAACAATGCCACTGGAAGTGTGTTTATTGCGGGGAGGCCATTTCAAAAAGCTCCCCTCTTTTTGAGGATCGGCTAATTCCAAAGCGACGAGAAGGAAGCTGTTGCCATAAGAACCTCGTTGCATCATGTGATGCCTGTCGGGCATTGAAGGGCTCTTGGGCCAAAATGCATTTTCCTAAAATCTGGTCCGTCACTCCCAGCTATAAGTTCTACCTTGAGCCCGAAGATAAACAAGCATATCTCGTGGTGGTAATAGATTATATTCTCGAGGAAGCAAAAGCTCAAAAAGACACACTCTTGCGTTCCGGACACAAACGGTTGTCTGAAATCTCTATCGACGATTATATAAGGGATCTAGAGAAGAATCTTGCTGATTTGAGGGCCCCAGTTTTGGCAAAAAACATCAAATCAGCTCAGCGCAGTCTCGACGACTAATCACCTGCAATAGATCAGCGGTCGAATGGCACAGGGTCGTTTGTCATCTTTTTGTATAAGGGATGAGCCGGAGTTCCGGATTTGTTCTGTTCGATGCAAAATAGCTTGGGAAACATTTTTACAACATCCTCGCCCCGGTTTTGATGGGCTCCATGATTGCCCCAAACGCCGACAACCTTGTCCACGTTCTTGGCGAGCTTCCGTATCCATTTGTCATTCTCGGGGCCAACGGGATCGGTTGCCTTTTTCATCTTTCGCGGGTCGGTCGCACGGTAAGCAAAAATATTGGCCATGATAAGCCCGCCATAACCCCAGTGTTTGGCAAAGGCAACACACCGCTTGATCGTCGGGTCATCCTTATTTTCATCTGCAGTTGAAGGATTCAGCCCGATGAACATAATTAACGGTTTAGACTCATCCCAAACCCGGTAAAGGGCGTAGCGATGCGTCCGATCATCGGAAAACTCTGCGCCTGTTTTTAGGTAGCCTTTTGTCATACCAACTCCTTTTGTTAATTATCGAAGACATCGTACCGAAGCCGGTCGGACATAGAGCGTCCGGGAGGATGGGAAATATATATTAAAAGTCGGTAAGACCTCTGGTGTCCTGCCGCGTCTGGTATTCGTAGCAGAATCATTATTTACGGAAGGATGGATGCCTATGATTCTGCTGAGGAAAACTGTTATTAGAGAAACCACCCGGACGCGTGATGCCGGGCGGAACATTATCGTTAGCCTTGCGCCGGGGGATGTTATCGGCTTTCGCCTCAAAGGTTGCCGTCAAATTTTCAGGATGCCGTTGCAAGCCTGCTACAGCGTGGCGGTAAAGCTGGAGTTGAACGCTCGGCGTGAGGCCAGGAAAGCGAAAAGAAAATCCCGAGGGTAATTCCATCCATGAAACCGGGGCGTTCTTCGTGACCCGTGCCAAAACCAATATGGACTTCCGGATTACCGGCTCTCCTACATCAAGTTCATGACCAAAGCTGAAATGAGCCTGACCACGATGGCCCGGCGGGTCAAAGACGGTCTGATGATGCGTATGGACTTGCTCTGTTTAAGCCCCGGGGGACCTGTTCATCCGCCCGATGGACACGAATCCCTTCAGATGGTATTCATGCTGTGAAAACTTTTACCGGACAGTAGTGTTATACTCCCGGAAATTATTCTCCCGAATCTTTGGCTTGCCATTCCAGAAATGCTTTCCGAATTTCTGAATCTTCGTTGATAATTTCAGAAACAGTTTCTTTTCTGAAAGCTTCTTCTGAAAAAAGGCGCAGGATAATTTTGCTGTCGAGGTGTTTAAATTGCTTTCCGGCAAAGAAGGCAGGCCAGTACCACCCCAGCCATCCTTTTGGGCGCTTATGGAATGTCGAATTTATCTCACATAGTTTGTCGAAATACTTCTCAGCCAATGGGGAATCGCTTATGTCTTTATCCTTTTCAAACAACTTGTATCCGATGTAGAACCCTTCACCGTCTTCATTGAATTCAAATCTTATAGTCAATCCTCCGCTCAGGAGGAGGGGGGTGGTTGAAAATTCGGATTTAAATGCCTCGAAAAAAAGGGTCCGAGATTTATTCTTTATCGCGTTCAACGTATCTGTGGCGGCGTTAATGGCATCAATGTATTCAGGATTTTTAACCAGTAACAGCTCAATTTCCTCTTTCATAGCATCCCTTGTTGTTTGATTTGTTAGGTGTCGAATTAGCTCGATGTACTGTGTTAAAGCTTCTCTGACCGTTGGGTGCAGCACGGCTTCTTTCCGGCAATCTTCAAGCCATCGTAAAATGTGATTGGCATACGACAAATAGATTATGGGAATGTTTTGCGTACTGTCGCTCTTTGGGCCTAGCTCTTTGTCGAAAAGCGTCAAATAAATCAAGCAAGCTGATTGATCAAATTGGTGATAGCGAAGTAGCTGATTCTTCTGATCTTTAGCATAAATTTTGTTCTCGATAAAAATGCGGCGTTTATTTTTATCCTCTAGAAATAAGTCAATTCTCCCTCCTCGGGTGTAATCGTTATTAATTATACCGATAAACCGTTCGGAAGTTACACGAGCGGATGCCGATTCAAACCTTTGGAGCTCAGGCGTTAGGTTTTGTAGAAAAAGATTTAAAAAAACAGAGCCCATTCCATGTGCGCCCCGAGGATCCAAAAGCTCTCTTAAAAAAGACGAGTGGGTTTGAACTTCGCGAGACTCGACACCCAATATTTTAAAAATATTAAAGTTGTCGCCAGTTCGTGTAGAAAGCCTCTTCTGCACATCAATCAGGTGGTTAACTTCAAGTAAAAGAGCTTTAAGGGTGTGATGCGTCATTTTTCTATCCTGTCCCGCAGATATTTCGTCTTTGAATTCGCCTGTCGAACTCCGTCGCTGTTTGTCGCAAAATCTTCGTTTTAAGTACATGAGTTTTTGTATTTTTATTCGGAGAGCGCTTTGACTGCGGGCAATGTCGTTTTGAGAATATTGATTCTTTTACGCATTGGACGCTCTATGTCCGACCGGCGAGGGTATTCTTCTGGGAAAACTGGAGAATACCTTATGTCAAAACAACCTAATCTGTTTGGTTTTTCGACGCCCGAGGGGAATTTATGAAGGTATTAAAAACAAAAGATTTTGGCGGCGGGCATCTTCTTGAGGCTGGGAAATCAACCTGGGATGAAGACGAGATGTCTGTCCGGGACAGGTATCCAACGCGCAATGGTGGATTCAACCCGCATAGTTCCAGTGAAATCCCTCTGGGCGATGTTCCAGAGTTAGTTATCTTTGCTGCTGAGCAGGATTTGCTGGCACCGAACGAACTGACAGAAATTCTTTGCGCCGTCTCCGCCTCGTTGCGCCGGAAACTATAATCGTTATTTGTTTCGGCTGGACGCTCTATGTCCGACCGGCGGGGGTATTCTTCTGGAAAAAAACTGGAGGACCCTTTATGCCGGAACGACCCAATCTGTTTGATTTTGCGATGAACGTGCTGGTGCAGGATGCCTTTATCGTGTGGGAATCCAGCCTTAAGAGGCACTCATCCGCAGTAGGGAGTCCGGAATGAGTGGCGGGATTGAACAGAATTTAATGCTGGAGCGGTTTTATAAGGGCGCTGACGATCTGTCGGCGGATGAGCGCTCTTTTCTCTGCCGACTAAATGAGAAGCTGATGGAGTTGGAGCGGCAGGTGAAGGCGGAGATTTTGCGTTTGCTGGAGGTCGGAGCCGCCAGAGAGAAAGAAACCGCACTCTGCAATCAGGGATACAATGTCGAGTGCGAGGTGCTGTTCATGCTCCGGGAGACCGATCCCGCCTGGGATGAGGAACAGGACAATATTCTGGCGAAACTGTTATCGTGTTATCATGCAGATAAACAGTGGGAATTCGGGATTGCGGACGGCATCAATCATAACGAGTTTGAACATCGTGCCGGGCATCCGATGAAAGACGAATTTCACGGCTGGTGGTATCACGAGCTGTACCACCATACCGATCTAAGCTGGGGTGATCTGCCGCGCATTGAGTCTGTTTTTATAAATCTGCAACTCCAGTTCCAGAGCCGAGTGGAGTTTTGAAAAAGGACACGAAATGAATAAGCCTAACCTTTTTAATTTTGCAACCAGTGAGCTTTCTCAGGATGCCTTTATCTGTTGGCTTCTGTCATGGGCGAAGCCTTGTTACAAGACCTCGCATCCGCAACTCAACGCCTGCGCCACAGACATTCTTCGTGTCTGCTTTGAGAAACACGAGTGCGAGTTCCCTTCCGAGATTCAATCGGTTGAAATTTCAAAGCAGGATGTGAATATTGATGTGTTGTGTGTCGTCAATGGTTTGTTTGCCGTTCTGATTGAGGACAAAACCCATACATCTCAGCATTCTGACCAGCTACAACGCTATTTCGACGGAGTCCGGAATCGCGGCTTTGCCGCCGGGAACATCTTGCCGATCTATTTCAAAACCCGGGATCAGTCAAACTACGGGCCTGTAACAGCTGCCGGATATCAGCCGTTTCTGCGGGGCGATCTTCTGGCGATTCTGAATCAATACGAGTCCGTCGATAGCGATATTTTTCAGGACTTCAGAGCGTGTCTGAATGAAGTTGAATATGAGGTTCAGAGTTTCAGGCGGCTTCCTTTACAGGAGTGGAAATGGAACTCGTGGATCGGGTTCTATGTGGAAATGAAAAAAGCGTTTCCGGATGGAAACTGGGACTATGTTGCCAATCCATCCGGCGGGTTTCTTGGCTTTTGGTTCTCTTGGCACCAGAACGCCTATTTGCAACTGGAGCAGGAAAAATTCTGTTTTAAAATCGAAGTTGATGATCGGGAACAACAATCTTCTGAACGCCAGCAGTGGCATGAAGCCATTCTATCCGCTGGGACGGCAGCTGGATTTAATCTCAGAAAACCGGATCGATTTGGACTGGGATCGTATATGACGGTTTGCGTCCTGAATGAGGAATACCGCAAGACAAAAGACGGCGTCTTAGATTTTGAAGCAACGATTGAGTTAATTGGGAGAATCTCTGCCATGCTAAAAATGGTGCGCTTGGCTTGAAAGCAGGCGGATGGGGGCGGAAGAAGACATATCTGGATGACATGAAAGGGGGTCTAGTGAAACAGCCGGAAGATGTTATATGGGACACAATTACAACCAGTGCCAAGAGCAGGATCGATTACAACGATTTCAAGGCGAGCTTCGATGGGTTTGGCAATCAGAACATGATTGAAAATGTGCTTTTTATGATGATGTGCGGTTGTGTGGCAAAGAAGCCTGTCGATGCGATTGCTCAGGATGTGAATCGCGAACTTCTTCCGTTGGGATTAGTCTTTCCTGATGCGGAGCTGCAAAGTTTTTTAAACGACAATGCTAACAAGCTCAAAAACGAAATTCGTGCAACTGACATTGCTCTGAGTCTGCTTGCGCAAGGCAGACAAATTCCCGGCGTTTTGGTTCAGGTTAAAAGTATTCTGACAACGGAATAAACATTACTGAGACGCTCTATGTCCGGGGCAGGGTTGCTATTCTGGCTGAAAATCAAGGAGTTTTTTATGTACGCATGCTACACCTGAAGCTTTGATCCAGAGTGCGCGAATTTTACGCAGAACACCGCCGTCGCGGCGTATTTAGATCCCGAAAATTATAGTTCATGGGAATCGGCGTATAATATTCAATGGAAAGGACTCTAAAAATGAAAGTCACGAAAACAAAAAATTTAGGCGGCGGGCATCTGATTGAATCCGGCGGCGCAACGTGGGACGAAACTGAGCTCTCCATTCGGGATAGATTCCCAGTTCGTAATGGCGGGTTCAGTCCGCAAAGCTCAAGCGAAATTCCACTTGGAGATGTTGCCGAACTGGCAATTTTTGCCGCCGATGAGGATTTGCTGGAGCCAAAAGAGCTGGCCGGAATTCTCTGTGCCGTCTCCGCCTCCTTACAGCGGAAAATTTAGCAGACATATTCCTTTGCCGTTTTTCTTTCATAGGACACCCTGTGTCCGTGACGGACTGCTATTCTGGTGTCCAAGATTCAAAAAAGGAACCCATTATGGAAAAACTTGAACTAACAGTTCGCCCAACTTTCGATTCGCTCGTGGATGAGGATTATATTGAGGGCAATGATGATGCGCTTTTGTATCAGCAGGACCTTAATTCTGAACCGATGAGTGTTGAGGTCGAAGAGGAGTTCCTAATCCCGGATGGATATGAGGCCAAAATCAAACTCCCCGTATGTTTCCTGGAGTGGGATAAGGAGCGTGACGAAGGATTTGTTCCTAATATGGAGATTCGTGGATTATTAGTTTACCCAGAGGAGTGCGAAACCCTTGTCGCTGGCCAATATCTATATAAGGGAAACGGGATCATTCAGCGTTTCAATGACTTTTCTAAAGATGGTCTGGGTAGGCGGGGAACCCTGATTATAAGGATACGACCAACAGTGCTGTTGTCTGACGATGAAAAAAAAGCACAAAGCGAAGATCAGGTTGAGCTATGGTACGACACCTTTGAAGAAGTTGTTGTTAACTCGGCATCGCATTTCACTGTTCCAGAAATCCATGAAGCCGAGATTGTGTATCCTATCTGTGTTTTAGAAGAAGGCAGCGCGGCGGCGCCCATTGAAAATGTCGGCGAGCTTTCGGCTGGCACTTATCTTTATGTGCGAGAAGGGATCATTCAGCGCATCAAATAAAGCTTCGCGCAGGCGAGAGCGTCGGAAAGCGCTTCGTGGTGATTATTCGGGCGTCCAAAAAAACAAGACAGGAGACAGATAACATGAAAGCACATCTAAGTGAATTGGGGCCATATCGCGGGACACAATCGCATTCCAGCGAGCTACTGATATTGACCGAAAGTTTTTACATCGAAGGCAGAGGCGGCGAGATTGACGCCAGCGAGTGGTATTCGAAAGGGACTTCACTGCTCAACGATGAAGAGCGAACCTATGTGAATTACCAGGAAATATTCCGAATCAATAAGTTGCCGGACGGTCGCTGGAAAAGTCGCGGCTGTGCGATATACCGGAATCTGGAATCAGCGCTTTTAGATGCTGGTTTCCCGCCGATTCACAACATGCTGAATCATTGTACCTTGGCAAACTGCTTTCTTCGCCCAGCATTAAATGGTGATTCCCTTCAGATTCAGGCCGTTGATTGTGAGTTTGCAAAAGACTATCTGATTGAGCTGGTGGGGCAGCTGAAGCCAAAGGTGATAATTTGTGCTTCATCAAAGTCATATAACCGGGTAGTGCGGCACATCCAATTCGATTGCAAAGTCATCAACACATCACATCCGGCGTGTGTATGGTGGAACCGTGATGGCGGAGCGTATGGACGCAAAAAATTTGTAGAAGCGGCCGGTCGGAACTTGACCGGTCGGCGAGGGTAGCTGGGGGTTTATTGCATCAGGTAAAGTTTTGCGCAGGCGAGGGCATCAGAAAGCGCTTCGTGGTGGTTGAGGTCGATACTGAGCCGCTGACAGCAGTCACTGAGTTTACAGGGATGAAAGCCTTTGGTGCGGTAGATCCGCATCGTGCATTCCCATCGGTCGGTCAGATTCAACTCTCCGTACTCCAAGCTGTAATGGCTCATCGTATGTTTCAGGACGCTACGGTCAAAGGCCTCGTTGTGTGCAACGACCATTCGACCATGTAGTCGCTTTTTAAATTCCGGATAGAGCTCGGCAAAGGTTGGTGCATTTGCGGTATCTGCTGGCCGGATACCGTGAACCTCGATGTTCCAGTACGAGTATTCATTGTTGGGCGGACGGATCAGCGTGGAGTATTGATCAACAATTTCCCCGTTTTCCACCGTGACAATTCCGACCGCGCAGGCGCTGTGCCGGTATCCGGTTGCTGTTTCAAAATCTATGGCTGTAAAATTCATGAGCAATGTTTACCACAGAGCGCTCAGAGGCATAGAGAATTAAAATCCTCTTCCTCTGAGTCTCGGTGGTCTGTGGTAAAAAACCTCATTTCTGTGGCAGGTTGGTTTCGAGCTTCTTGCGCAGGGTGGCAATGTCAGAGCCCTCCACCGAGGCCACCTTGTATCCTTTCTTCATGAGACGCTTGATGTAGAACTTATTGTAGAAAAACGGAACTACAACCATGCTGATGCCTGAGGTAAGACCGAGTAGCACCGCCATGATAATCAGCCAAAACCAATCTCTTCGAAATAGGCAAACTATCGGGCCGAAAAACAGCAATGTCCACGAAAACCCGACAGGGGCCTTCCGGACGGTTCCAATCTCCGAGTGTTCAAACGTAATCTTTGCGTATGCCATACCAACTCCTTTTGTTAATGGTTGGAGGTATCGTACCGGAGCTGGTCAGACACTGAGCGTCTGGGAAGAACAAAAATGATAAATTATTATGATAGGTGAGACCTCTGGTGTCCTGCCGTGTCTGGTATTCGTAGTGGAACGATTATTCACAAAAAGGATAGGGCCTATGATTCCACTGAGAAAAACAGTTATTCGAGAAACGACCCGGGCGCGAGATGCCGGACGGAACATTATCGTCAGTCTTGAGCCGGGAGATATTATCGGCTTCCGTCTGAAAGGTTGCCGTCAAACTTTCAGGATGCCATTGCAAGCCTGCTATAGCGTGGCGGTAAAGCTAGAATTAAAAGCTCTGCGGGAGGCCAAGAAGGTGCGGAAAAAACTTTGGTCGTAAGAGGGTTGCGGGTCAAAGGCAGTTTGGGGAAGACGGATAAATTTTTTAATTGGACGCCCTATGTCCTATGTATCTGTTAGCATTCTTGGTACAAAAACAGTCAATAGGTGGCTGGTAAACAAACAGGAGATAATGTAATGCCAACGATTTGGAGACTGAACATAAAGACGGATGCCGCGTTTGGTGTCGATCCACGGCGATTCTGCATAGATCATCAAATCCTTGGCATCGGGTGGCCAGTTGATGTCGAAGCCGGTGCAGATTGGGACGCTTATTATAGGGCTGCCGAAGATCGATACTGCAAGCAGGGTGATAAGGGGTGGTGGCCCGCAATCAATGCTATTAAACATCGAATGCAGGTAAATGACCTGTGTTGGACAAGGGACTTGAGCGGCCTCTATTACCTCGGACGGATAAAAAGCGAATGGCGATATGAAAACACAGAAAAAAATATTGCCGCCGATGTTTTAAATGTCCGGGATTGCGATTGGAAACAGGTCGGCCTGGTCGATGCCGTGCCCGGAAAGGTGATTAACAGCTTCATCCCAAGTCGCACAGTGCAGCGTGTAGATAGCGAGTCTATCGAAATCTACTCGGCCTTTTTGTACAATTCGCTTTCCTCTGACTATAAGTATTCACTAAATCCGCAGGAGGCGGATTTGTTGTCGTTAATTTCATCAGAGGATTGTGAAGACCTGCTTGGGCTTTTCCTTCAAGAAGAGGGATACCGCCTTATCGCCAGTTCATGCAAGGCGAGCACCGCTGCATACGAGTTTGTGATGAAACACAGGGTCACTGGCGAGTCAGCTGTCGCTCAAGTGAAGCAAGGTGAAATCGACATGGATATTTCCGACTATTCTTCGATGTCGTGCAAGGTCTTTCTCTTTACGACCCGAGGTCAATATATCGGCAGCCCAGCAGACAACGTAGTCTGTGTCCAAGCCGAAACAATACGCCAATTTATTCGCGAGCACAAAGGACTGCTTTCAGACCGAATTAAAAAATGGTTAATTGTTTCATGCTAGGGTCAGTTCTCGCATTTAAGCATCGTACCGGAGCCGGTCAGACACTGAGCGTCCGTGGAGGAAGATGACGGATGAAATATGAACGATGAACAAGCGGACTGATTTTACAAACATTGGGAAACTAACTTGCCGTTATTCATTCCGGCGCGGACGGTGGAGCCGTCGGTGATTTCGCCGGAGATCAGGCTGCGGGCGAGTTGCGTTTCGAAATGGTGCTGGATGAACCGTTTGAGCGGACGTGCGCCGTAAAAGCGGGCTGTTGTGAGGAATCCGGTCAACCCAAAATCACTTGACCAATAACTTGACCCATACTTGACCGACGAGTAATGTCCCGCCATGAGCTACCAGCCGAAGTTTATTATTTCACCGGTGTTACTCTCTCGTGTGGAGGCCATTGCGGCTTTGCGCGAGCAGATTCAAAACGCGACGGTGCAGGCGGCCTGGATACCGGCTTTACAAAAAGATTCCCGTGCCCGCAATGCCCATTCTTCGACGGCGATAGAGGGGAATCCGCTGACGCTGGAAGAGGTGCGGGCGTTGGAAGCCAATCAGGAACTGGTCCCATCAGCTTCCCGTGCCCGCCGCGAAGTGCTGAATTATTTTGCAGCGCTCCGCCATATTGAAAAGAACGCCGGAAAGAAAAAGCTGACGCATGAGGATTTGTTCCGCCTGCACGCCATTATGGCCGGCCAAGTGATGGATCAGGGCGAAGCGGGAACTTACCGTAAAATCCGGGTACGGGTCGGTCCGCATGTCCCGCCACTTCCGGATGAGGTGTCAGGGCTGATGTTCGAACTGCTGGAATGGTGGAACAAGGAAGCCGCTACGCTGTCACCGGTACTGAGTTCGGCGATTTTGCATTACCGCTTCGAAGATATTCATCCTTTTGCCGACGGCAATGGACGCACAGGCCGGGCCTTGGCTCTGTGGGAACTTTATCGGCGGGGCTTTGACTCCAACCATATTTTTTCGGTGGATGAATATTTCTGGGAAGACCGTCCGCGGTATTATGCCGCGCTTCAGGAAGTTCGCGTCAACGGCAACGACTTAACTTCGTGGCTGGAATATAACGCGGAAGGATTACAGCAGACGCTGGAGCGGGTGTGGCAGCGTATTCAGCAGTTCAGCGCGTCTAAACGTGACGCGAAGCTGGTACTGCGTCCGAAGCAGGAGCAGTTGCTGAATCTGCTTCGCACCCGAGGCGGGCTCAGCCCGCGCGAAATCTGGGATGCGCTGGATATTTCCAAGCAGGGGGCGATGGATGTTTTGAATCCGTTGATCAAGGCCGGACTTATCAAGCGTGTAGGTACGCCGAAGAACGGACGGTATGTGCTGAAATGACAACGTACGCCTACACCGAAGACCAGATTGTCGAACAGCCCGCCATCGGGCTGTTTGCAGACTCGGTTGGCTAATCTGTGCCATCTGCGGTTTACTTTTCCAGGTCAGTTTGTCGTTTTTCATCCCGGCGCGGACGGTGGATCCGTCGGTGATTTCACCGGAGATGAGGCTGCGGGCTCAGTCGAGCAATTCAAAGACCCGCTCGGCGAGATAGACCGGGATGGAAAACAGCGTGTATTGAACCGGGTTGCCTTGCGTTGTTTTTAAGCTCAGATCGCTGCGGGAGAAATTATTGATGTCCAGCCGGACGGCGGCTTTCAGTTGTTTTTCAAACATGAACTGGTGAAGGGATTTCATGGCACCTTCACTGCCGGATTTCACTTCAACCGGAACAATGCGGTTTCCTGACTGTATCAGATAATCAATTTCACCCTGCCGTCCGCCGGTGCGCTGCCAGTAGTACAGTTCAGGTTCGCCGGTTGCCGCCAGCGCATAGCGCAACTGCTGTCCGGCAAACTGCTCGGCCAAGGCCCCCCGGTTACTGAAAATCATATTTTTTACTTCTTCGGGCTTCATCCGGGTTAATCCGAGCTGAGACGAGACCAGCCCGGTGTCAACGAGTACCGCTTTGAAGAATTTTTCATTGGTCTCCGATCCCAGTGGAAGTCCGTTTCCGGCTGTATGCTGCACGATGGATGTGACTCGCGCCATGGTGAGTAAGGAAAGCGCTTTTTTCGAATCCCGGGCAAGAACACCATCATCGACGCGACTCAATACAAACTTATTTCCAAGTTGCTCCGCTGCGGATCGGAGCGTTTTGCGTAGCAGGGCGCTGTCTTTGCCGTATTTGTTGAAATCATCACGATAGGTTGTCAGCAAGTCGGTCTGCACGGTCAGGCATTCATTGAGATCGCCTGTCGCCACCCATTTCTTTACCGCCTCAGGCATTCCGCCGCACAGGCAGTAGATGCGGTATAATTCGATGCATTTTTGATGGAGCACCTCATTCGGCGGATTGATGAATGACGCGGTTTTGAGCTGTTCATAAAGAGGCGTGTTGCCGGTTGCGCAGACGAATTCGAGGAAGGACAGGGGTTCAATATAAAAATAACTGATTCGTCCGACCGGCATGCTGAACGTATGGTCATTTAGAATGAAATCAAGAAGCGATCCTGCGGCAATCACCGGCAGAGCCGGAAGTTCTTCCTTAAACCAGCGCAGCGTTGCCAAAATCTGCGGGGCGGCCTGTATTTCGTCAAGGAACAGCAGTGTGTTTTCCAGAAGAATCGGAACAGCCAGTTCGGCGCTCAGGTTACGGAGAATTTTTTTCGGATCTTTATCTTCAAAATGGACTGAAAATTCCGGATTCCTTTCAAAGTTCACCTCAACAAGCTGGCGGTTATGACGCTTTGCCAGATCCCGGACAATCCACGTTTTACCTGTTTGGCGGGCACCCCGTAGCACCAGAGGTTTTCGGTCCGGCTGATTGATCCAATGATCCAGTCGATCAGATGCTTCTCTTTTCATTGCCGTTTCCTTTTTTAGGGGAGTTTATATTAAACAACGTATTGTTATGTCAATTAATTGTTTTAAATAACGCATTGTTTTACGATATTTACTTCTCGCCTACGGCTCGGGTCAAAAGACCAGCTTCCTGCTTCCGGATTAACGTAGGCGCGAATATTCAGGTTGGATGAAATGGTGGCGCCCCAGTATAAACTTTCCAAGTTTTGGAAAGTGGTGCGGGAATGGCAGGCGGGCGAAACGAATGAACTGTAGCAATCATTTTTTTGGGTCTGTTGCGTCTGTTGCGTCCGAATCTGAGAGGGGGAGAGGTTTAGAATGTGCCGGGCCCCTCAAATTTAAGCATCGTACCGGAGCTGGTCAGACACGGAGCATCTGTTCAGCGCCCAATCTTTGGAAAATAAAAAAGCCGTCCGGAAGGACGGCTTTTTGTTTAGCGGCGTGGCGGACCGGAGCGGCGCGGTGGTGGACGGGAGCCTCCGCGGCCACCCATCGGCGGACGGCTTTCGCGATACGGCGCTTTGCGGATGGGCTGCGGCAGAATCAGCATGTCCGGCTCGGGATGGATGCACGGCAGGCGTTTGCCTATCAGTTCTTCAATGGCAGGAAGTTCAAACGATTCCATTTCGCAGGCGAAGGTGACGGAAATTCCTTTTTTGCCGGCCCGACCGGTGCGGCCGATGCGGTGAACGTAGTCGTCGGGCTGTGACGGAATATTGAAGTTGATGACGTGAGTGATGTCATCGACATGAATACCGCGTCCGGCGACATCGGTGGCAACGACGAGCTTGCAGCGTCCGTCTTTGAAGTCGGAGAGAATACGCTGGCGCTTGTTCTGGGCGACGGCTCCGGAGAGCATTTCGCTGTCGATGCCGTAGCGGTAGAGGGCGTCGCAGAGGCGTTCGGCCTGATCGCGGCGATTCGTGAAGATGAGCGCGGTGCCTTCAACGACTTCTTTTTTCAGGATGTTGTAGAGCAGAGGGAATTTCTGATCGTCGGTGACGATGTAGACCTGCTGGTCGATTAGTTTGGTGGAGGCGTTGTCCTGTGCGATTTCAATTTTGCCGGGATCAACCATCCAGGCCGATGCGAGGCGCATGACTTCGTCGTCGAGCGTGGCGCTGAAGAGCAGGGTCTGCCGGTTTTCTTTGGGCGGGGTTTTGTAGACGATTTTACGGACATCGGGGATAAAGCCCATATCGAGCATGCGGTCGGCTTCGTCGATGACCAGCACTTCGACTTCGCGCAGGTTGATGACATTCTGGCTGGCGAAGTCGATCAGGCGTCCGGGAGTGGCGACGATGATGTCGACAGGTTCTTCGAGCATGCGGCGCTGTTTGTCGTAGTCGATGCCGCCATAGATGGCGACGGTTTTGAAGGGGGTATATTTGCTGAGTTTTTCGGCGTCATCGCGAATCTGCATGGCGAGTTCGCGCGTCGGGGCCAGAATCAGTGCGCGGGGGGTTCCCGGCTTGGGCGCTTCCTGCCGGTTTTTTATGAAGCGGGTGAGGATGCCGAGCAGGAAGGCGGCGGTTTTGCCGGTTCCGGTTTGCGCTTTGCCGGCCATATCTTTACCCGCCAGGGTGAGCGGGAGGATTTCAGCCTGAATGGGGGTGCAGTATTGAAAGTTGAGGTCGGCGATGGCGTGAAAGACGGCCTCGGGCAGATTCATGTCCTGAAAACGGGTTTTACCTTCCTTCGGTTCAACCTGAAAGGACGCCGGATCCCACGGTTCGGCGATTTTGCGGGGTGTTGCCGGACGAGGTCCTTTTTCAGGGTTTTTTTGCGCAGCAGGGGCCGCTTTGCGGTTCTGGCCGCCACGATGCGTGGTGCTGTGTTTGCGGGGGGCTTCCGCTTTGGGTTGGTGTTTGGCGTCCGGTTTTTTAGGTTCCGCCGGCGGCTTTGCACCGGCTGCCGGCTGTGAGGGACGATATATTTCCTGTTTCCTGAACAGTTTTCCGATTTTTTCAATAAAAGAAGGCATTAACTCTATTTCCGATTTTTGATTTCCGGTTGAAGCGCAGAAATGCGTCCGGAACCGGGTGATCTATGACAAGGTACGACATTAAAAAGGTTTCCTAATTATTTTGCCATAAATAAATTAGAATTTAAACTCAGGCGCTTTGAAGGGTGGAAAGGAAATTCATGCAGATTGCCTGTTTAGACTTGGAAGGGGTGCTGGTCCCCGAGATTTGGATTAACGTGGCGGAGCGTACCGGCATTAAGGAATTGCGCGCCACCACCCGCGATATTCCGGACTACGACCTGCTGATGCGCCAGCGTCTGCGCATCCTTGACGAACACAACCTGAAGCTGGCCGACATTCAGGCGGTCATCGCGGGAATGGGCCCGCTGCCCGGCGCGCACGAGCTCCTCAACCGGCTGCGCGAAAATTTCCAGGTCATGATCCTGTCTGACACCTTTTATGACTTTGCCGCACCGCTAATGAAACAGCTCGGACACCCAACATTGCTTTGCCATCGTTTAAAAATCGACGGCGACGGCCGCGTGGCGGACTACCACTTGCGCATGCCCGATCAAAAACGCGAAGCGGTCAAGGCCCTGCATCATCTGAAGTTTAAAGTGATTGCCGCAGGCGATTCCTACAACGACACCGCCATGCTGGCCGAAGCCGATGCAGGCATCCTGTTTTGTCCGCCGCAAAATGTAATCGACGAATTTCCGCAATTTTTAGTCACCACCACATACGATGAGCTGTACGATGCCTTCCTTGAAGCGGGTACAGAATTTTAAGTAAGGAGCAGAACCCCGATGAATCGCAAAGAAAAACATACAATACAGCACCTGATCCAGTTACAGGATCTGGTCGCCGCTCGCGCTCAGCAGCAGGCCTCCATGCCTTCGCAGCGTTTGCAGCAGCTCGATAAGAGCATTAAGACACTCGAAGATGAATTGCCAATCGAACTCAAAACTCATTTCGGGCGGCTTTTGCAAAAAAGCATTGAAGCCATTGTTCCGGTGACAGGTGGCAACTGTTCCGGTTGCGGTTTTGCGCTGACTAAAACCATGGCGAACAGCATTGCGGCCGGCAACGAGCTCAACCGCTGTCCCAATTGCACCCGGATTCTCTATAAGCCGGACGTGCCGCTCACCCGCCGGTCGCCGCGCCGTCGCTGGGGCGACCCCGTGAAACGCGGTGTCGAGCGTTTTTCCGCTCCTGAACTGATGCTGGTTTCGCTCAAAGGAACCACCAAAGAAGAGGTTCTGCTGGAAATGTGCGAAAATCTGCGCGCCGAAGGGTACATTGAAAACTGCACCGATCTGCACGACGCCGCATTGCGCCGCGAAGCGATTGTCTCAACCGCCGTCGAACACGGCATCGCCTTTCCGCACGTTCGCGGGGTTGAAGGCGGCGGACTGACGCTGACGCTGGGTATCAGCAAAAAAGGGATCGATTTCGGCGGCGACAAGCCTACCAAAATTTTCTTCTACATGGTCATTCCGACTGCCGCGAGCGCCTTCTACCTGAAGCTGCTCTCCGGCCTGACGCAGAGCTTCGCCGCCAAACCGTCCCGCGACGCACTGCTGAATGCAAAAACGCCGGAAGACCTCTGGAAGGCGCTGGTTAAAGCGACCAAAAAGATGATTCAGTAAACGCAGATTTATTCTGCGCGGCGGACGGTGATGCGGTAGTAGCCTCTGGTTTCGACGGCGTGGACGGTATCGGTCCAGCTGTTTTGCGGCCAGAGGATTCCGGTTTCCAAGGGTTGGAAATTTTCTGTCAGCGACGGCGCCCATTCAACCGTGTAAACGCGATTTTCGACGGCGGTCCAACTCAGCACACAGCGGTCGGTTCGGCGGAGTTCAAAGCGGGATTGCGAATCAAGCGGATCGAATCCGGCCAGTACTTCCGCTGCATTACTCAGCCCGTCGCGGTCGGCGTCAAGCACCGGATTGACGACGAGACAACTGCCGATGATTGCGTTCCGCCGGTCGCGTATCAGCAGATTGGTTTTTGTTCCGTCCAGCCAGAGCATCGCCGTCGGGCTGACTGTATTGGTGCGGACATTTTCAAAGCACAGCTGCAGCCAGCTTTCTCCGCAGGCGAGTTGGTACAGATTGCCGTAGTGCAGTCCTGTGAACAGGTTGGTGATGGTGCATTCCCGAAGCACGTTCAGTTTTTCAGCGGCGACGCGCAGTCCTTCGTCGGGCATTTCGAGGTAATTATTATAAATGAATATCTCCGGACTGCTGCGTGTGGAGGCCGAGCTTTCCGGCGAGGTTTGCCGCCACCAGGTATGGTCGGCCATACGAAAGATTTTCCGCTGTCCGAAACCGTAGAAAGTTCCATCAATGGCGGTGCGCGTGACGTTGGTGAGCCGCTGCACCGTTATGTCACCGATTAATCCCGCGATGCTCATGCGCCAACTGTCGGTTGGTTGGTAATGGGTAATCGTGGCGGCCGGGCGATAAAGCGTCTGCACAGAGCTTTCGGGCGAGGTCTGCCGCCAGAACTGTCCGTTGGCGAGTGCGAAAATGCGCTGGCGCTGCCAGCCGCGAAAGTAACCGTCGATGGCGCTGACGACGGGCGGATTAACCGGAGGCCCGGAGACTTCTGCGATACAAGTGCCGATCACGATGTCGTTGCGCTCCAGAAACCGGAGCATCTGCGGTCCATCCTTTATCCAGCGCCAGACGGTAACGGGCGAGGCCTTGCTGGGAATATTTTCGAACGAAATCTGTTTCCAGACGGTTCCGTCAGCGAGCTGATAAAGGTTGAGATTGTGCAGGCCTGTGAAGCCGTTCGTGACGGTGCTTTCCGTGACGGCTAGCGGCGCCACAACCGCATAACCGGAAACGCCGGACACAAACATTCTCCGCTGCCCCGTCACATTGGTGATGGTGATGCCGGGACGAAGCATAACCGGAACTGTTTTTGATCCGGAAACGATTTGCTGCCAGAACTGTCCATTATCCAGTTTAAAAAGGGTGTCGCCGCTCCAGCCGTAGAATTTTCCGGCGATGCCGCTGCGGCTGGAAACGGTGACGGTTGTAGCGGCGGTATTTGTGCCGTTGGCTCCGGCGGCGGAAAAAACGATACGGTATGTTCCTTCCGGCGGCTTGCTCCAGCGGAGTAGACCGCTAACCTGATTGACGCCGGTCGTCGGCGTAAAGAGTGCGCCCGGCGGCAGCGCGGAGGCCGAGAGGGTGATGACATCGGTGCTGACGGTGTTTACGGCGCTGACGGCAAGAAACAGGTCGTCGCCGGTAAAGACAAACGGGGCAGGCAGTTCCGTAAAAACGGGTAACGCGCCGTGCCGCCCCGGAGTCATACCGGTGGGTTCCGCATCGGGTATGATGAACCATTCCTGCGGCGGCCAGACGGAGGACGGCTGGCAGACGGTGTCGAGCCGCACGGCACGGCTGTCGGTATATTCCCAAATGGTATTTTTGCCGTTGATGTCCGGCTCGCCGAAGGCATCGATCAGCAGCCCGTTGGTGTGGTTTCCGCCCCGGAAAAGAAAATACGCATCGTCCCCGTTGCCGTCTGCTCCGGAGCTTTCCTGCTGAGGATAAAATCCGTACACGTTAAAAAAATCATCGCGGTTTTTTGCGATCAGATAGGTTCCGGCGGCGGCGACTGTTCCGGTCAGTGCGATATCGCTCCAGGCGGTTCCGCCGTTTACCTGTCGGCATAAAAACCACTGAGCCTCCGCAAAATGGATCGGCTCTGTGCCGGCATTGTAGAGCTCGATAAAACGAAACGCATCTCCGCCAGTACCCGCCGGGTCGGCAATTTCCGACAGCAGTACTTGCGGACGGCGTGAAACCGTAATGGTGACGGGCTGACTGTTCGTCCCATCCTTATCGGCGGCAAAAAAGGTCACGGTATAAAGTCCGGTCGGCGCGGCCTGGTCCCATATAAACACGCCGTTGGTGAACACCGCGCCCGTCGGCAGACCGGCGGCGTTCAGATAAAACGGATCGCCATCAATCGGATCTGATGCGGTGACAGCAAAAGAAAGCGGCTGGCCTTCAAACACCTCTTGATGGGCGACGGGATTAATTACCGGCGGTAGATTGTAGGCGTTGCCGGAAACAATGAGATCGTCAATGCGGCTGGCTCCGGACGAGCTGACCACCGTTCCGTTGACCGCTGTGTTGCCGGTCATGACCCAGCGCAGGAAGACGTTGGTCTGATTGTCGCAAGCGGGCGGAAGGAGGAGGCGGATTAATTGTCCGCCCCAACCGGTTCCAACGGGGATGCTTCCGGCGGGCGCATCCTGATAGATTGCGGCGGAAGCGGTTTTGTATTGGAGTTTAAAGTGGGCCGGCCCTGTGGGCGTAGAGGTTTGTTTTGACGATACGCTGATGTTGGTGTGTTGAAGCGTCGAAAAATCAGTTTCCCAGTATTTTGTATTCGCGCCGCTATCCCAGCCGTTCGCCGAAAGTGCTCCGCTGATAAAATTAGTTGCCGACGTGACCGGCACGCGCCGGACCGTGCGTCCGGCATTGGCGGCGCTACCGCCATCGGCGGTGATATCGCCGTCTTCGAAATTCCATTCGGCAAGGATGGAATTGCCTTTAGCGAACCGTCCGGTACCGGTGAGGCGTTGGAAATAAAGATAAAATTCTGCGGCGATCTCCCGGTGACGGAGGATCAGCAGATTTTCGTCGTTGCTGAACGTGCTGGTCAGTCCGCCGGAGGTCCAGTTCGGCGAGCCGTGGACGGCGGCGGCGCGGTCACTGTCCGGATCAATCACCATTATTTTGGCATGAACCAGATCGGGCTCCCCGCTGTCCGTTGCAGAATAATCAGCCGTCGCATGCAGGGTTAGGAATTGCACAGTGTTGGTGGATGAGTAGTTGGCGGGATTGATCAGATAATCATAAACGGCGGCGGAAACTCCGCCGGGCAGGGTATCGCTTTTCGGAATTACACCCTGAATTGAAACTCCGCGGTTGGCGGCGGCGATGAGCGCATCGCGGATGGAAATGCGATTCAGTTTGTTGAGCGCGAACACGATTTTGCTCTGCGCGCCAGCAATCAGGTTGAGCAGATCGGTTTCGGCATTGTTGCTGTTGAGCAGCGCATCTGGGTAAGGTGCAAAGCGCACCGCGTTGGTTCCCCAGGCTCCGGCGAGCTCGAAGAGCGTCCGGTCGTGTGCATGGGATTTGCTGCTGTGATCATGAAACCGGCCCGCCAGTAATTCGGCAGCTTCCGCCAGATACGCGGCGTACAGCGTCGGACTGCGCACGTCGATGGCGAGGTTCCACTGGTTTGCACTGGCGGCGAGGGTGAAATTCCACGAAGAGGTGAAGACCCGCTGATCGGAACCGCCGTAATTAAACAGCCCGAACTTGTGATGCATAATGCCGCTTGCATCATCATCGATTACCAGAAGCAGCGGATTCACGGCGCGTGCGGAGAGTTCGCGTAGCGTGTTTGTGCCGCCATATTGAATGTCTGTCGCGGCCTCATTGTCCGCGATGAAACGGATCAGCGCACCGCGATCCAGCGCGAGGCTCAGCGCGTTGATTATCGCACCTGCACCCTCGTCGGCAGAAAAGGTAAAGGTTGCGAGCGTTGCGGAGTGGCCGGACTGCAAATCGTTGATTCGTGCCAGAAGCGCATCGCGGATGCGAAATTGATCCGGGTAAATCGTCCCGGACGACGACTGTTGCGGCAGGTTATAAACAACACTCCACGCCGGTTCGGGGGGAGGCGTTGCGAGCGGGTCGCCGGTGACAGTTGCGTTATCGAAGATCGTTTTATCGCTGGCAGTCGGATTGTTTACCCGCGCGATCAGCTGAACCGTTGAGCCGTATAAATTACTGTGCGCCGCGATGGCGTTCGTCCAGTTACCCATGTTGAAGGCGTTTATCGCGAAGGCTGTTTCTGCGCCGCCGTTTAGCCGGTAAAACAGTTTTACATATTTATTTGTGCTGGTGGACGATCCGTTTTCTGAGGTGGCAACTGAAAGCGCGACATGGGTATATCCGCTGATTGGAACGACGACGGAAGACCAGACCGCTTCGCCTTTTATATTGGCGGCTTCCATCCGTCCGCCGCTGACGGGAACCGCCATAAAATAATCCGCCGCGCTGTCGCTGCCGGGATTCAACGTGACGCAGGAGCCGACATCGATGGTCCAGTTCGTGATCGCGGCGGGATAATTAGTTTCGCCCTGTCCGGTAATGCCCGCGTTGGTGTAACTGCTGAAATCCTCCTGCCAGATCGTCGCGGCTTCACCGACAGCAATGCAAAAGAAAATGCAGGAGAATAAAAATCGTTTCATACGACTATCCGTTAGTTTCTTGAATGATTTTGTAAAAACTCTTTGGTTGCGGCTTTGCCGCGCCAGGAGTCCCTGGGTCATTGAGCGCTTTTCTTATAACCGGAGGCATCCACCTGATTTGCGGTTACAAAAATCAGCAGATTGCGTTTCACATTGCGTTCGCCTTCCGAGCGAAAGAGGCGGCCAAGGAGCGGAATTTTTCCAAGGATCGGAACGCTGTCTTTAAAGGTTTCGAGCTGTTCCTTAATCAGGCCGCCCATGGCAATCGTGCTGCCGTCTTCAATCGTTACCGTGGTTTCAACCTTGCGGGTTTTAAAAACCGGACGGCGGGCGATCAGCCGGTCGGCATTTGCCGTTCGGCTTTGCTCGCGCAGAGTTAAAAAATCAATCAGGTTGTTGTTTGCTGGGGTATCACTGTTCATGTCCAGCGTCTCATCTCCGTATTCCGGCCAGATTGTGCTGACATGCTGTTCATCGAATCCGGCCAGTTCGCGGATTTCCGGCGAAAGTTTCATATTGATCGTACCGTTTTCCGGATCAAGTTCCGGCGTGACTTCGAGCATAACGCCGGTTTTTTCTTCTGTATAATTCAGGGGAACCAGGGAGGGCGGCGCGTAGCGTTCCATCTCCACATCATAGGCGCTCGGGAACCAGTGAACTTCGCCGACATGAATGCGGGCGATCTCTCCGCTTCTGGTGAGAATTTTTGGCGCGGAAAGCAGGTCGGACCCCGCCGAGCGTTCCAGTGCTTTGAGGAGCAGATTAATTTTTAAATCGCCTTTTACTTTTTGAACCAGCAGTTCGCCTGCGCCGCCGGTCAGGCCGGTGGTGGTTGGATCGGTCACCGGGTTCGCATAGGTATTGAATGCGGCGGCCCGGCTGGCGGGATCAACCGGGTTGCTGAACGCGCCCTGACCCGTGCGCAAGGTGTCGGTGAATAACTGCTGACCGCCCGGCATGGTCCATGTGCCGGAGGCGATATTTTCGCCGGCGGTTCCGAGTGTCCAGTTAAAGCCGAGTTCATCGAGAGTGCCCTGCGAGACTTCTATAAATTTAGTTTCGATTTCGACCTGCCTCGACCGCTCTTCAAGCGCCTTGCGATTATAGCGGTCGAGCAGGGCGGATATTTTTTGAATATGCGCAGGCACATTGCGCACCAGCAGCACATGAAATTCCGGATTGTACCGGGCGCTCGCGCCGGGCGCGAAGGGGACCGTACTGAAGAAGTTACGCACATCCAGTACGTCGCCGGGCGGGCTCTCTGCCCGCGCCGTCATTTTGCTGCCGACCGACGGCATCACATCGAACTCCGCCGCCACCATCTGCTGCGGCGATTCATAGTTGACCGGCGTTAGATGGATCACGGAGGGGCCGATTTCATATTTCATGCCGGCCATTTGTGTGATGATATCGAGCGTTTCGAGCATTGAGAGATCGGTTCCCGAAAAGGTAATCGACGGGAGGGAAACTTCGGACGTACCGAACACGACCAGATTGATCCCCTTGCGCTCGAGATCAAGCTTCCGGCAGAGCGCAGAAAGTTCCAGCACCACCTGTTGAATATCGGCATCCTGAAATGCAACAGCCGGAATCCGGATACGTTCCAGTTTGTCGCGCAAAGCGGCGGCCTGTTTTTCACTTGTGGTCGGTTCGTGCGGCCCGCTGTCGGTTTCCGGTTTTGCCCCTTCCGCTTTCGGAGTATTCCAGGCGGCCTGCACGTTCTCCAGCATACGGGTGCGGGTGGTTCCGTAGCTTCTGGCTTCGAGCCCGGCTTTTTTATCTGCAATGCGCTCGAGCCATTTAATTGCGGCGGAGTTGTAAGGATCCTGATGAAGCACGGCTTCAAAAAAACGTTGCGCGTCGCTCCAGTCGTCATTTGCATACGCCGCCTTGCCGCGTGAAATATACGCTTCGATATCAACCGGTTCCGGCGGGGTTAACGGTTGCGCCGGAATAGAAGGCTCATTCGGCGCGGGACTTGGCGGATTGAACGGGGCAGGATCTTGCACAGCCGGTGAAGTGGTTGTTGGGATGACCGGTGCTGCAGGCTCCGGCGGACTCATGACTGGCGGGGACAGGCTCGGTTCGGGTTGGGGCGGGGAGGAAGGCTGGAAATCGGATAAATCTGCAAAAATACTGGCGGCATCATTTTGCCCTGACGCAAAAGGTGACGTCAGCAGAATCAGAATCAGTGCGGCGGACAGCCGGTTCGGGACAGGTTCCATAAAAACTTCCTTATACGTTATGTTAAAAACTTTTAAAAAGTAATATGTTTAAGCATAAACGAGCAAGAACGTATCCAATGTAATTAACGCCGGGGGCGTTAGCTACACTTGAGGCTGCAGAGTGCGGCCAAAATAAATGATAGAGGGCTGATTGATTTTCGTACGAGGAAGTGTTAGTTTGCCCGCCCTTTTAAGTGCGGAGGAGTGGCTGAGTGGCTGAAGGCGCGCGACTCGAAATCGTGTGTACCGCAAGGTACCGGGGGTTCAAATCCCTCCTCCTCCGCCAGTTTTTAAACCAACCTTTAAAAAAATGGAGCCGGCGGCGGAGGAGGAATTTTGAACCCCCGACCAGCTGATTACAAACGTGGAATCCGGTCTATTTATGATGTTAGAGCATTTAACGATTGAAAAACCGTAAAGATGGTTTAATGTCTCCGTATG
>CAYNOR010000014.1:0-49636 GCA_964398915.1 uncultured Verrucomicrobiota bacterium | reverse complement strand
TCATACGGAGACATTAAACCATCTTTACGGTTTTTCAATCGTTAAATGCTCTAATGCTATGGTTGACGGGGTATATATGGAGGCGTATGGTGCGACGCGTATGAGCGTAATCTCTTATCGATCGGTCGTTTTGCTGACAGCGCTTGCCGCCTGCGCGTGTTCTTCTCTTTCTGAAGATCTGGATGCGGCGCTTGAAGCACAGAAAAAGAAGGCTCAGCGGCATGTTTATTCAGACAGAGCCTTGATTACCGATCAAAAGCTGGTTGTTCCCCGCACGCCAACGGAAGAGGAGAAGGAGTTGGATAAAAAGCTGAGGGAGATGGACGCCGAACGAGAGAGAACTCCTTCCGGCCTTCCTCTGGCGCCCCGTCCGGCTGCTCCCGCGGTCCGTTCTGCAGAAGATAAAAACTGGCTGAGTCCGGCGGTGCTGGATAATACCGCATCAATGACGCAGACCAACGAAGATGAAACCGCCTGGCTTCTTCGGGAATTAGAACGGCAGAGGGACCAGAAGGCTGATGAGGCTGTTAAGAAAGATGCAGAGAAAGCGAACAAACTTTTGCGCGAAAAAATAAACCAGCAAAGCAACTCACCGGAGCTGGGGCGTCTAAAACAATATCAGCTTGCCCCGCCCAAACTTTTTGGCAACCTAGAGAAGGAGGGTGCAAACCCTGCTGCTCCTTCGTATATGGTTCCGGGAAGCGGAACTACCGATCCGTTGGCGGCGCTGCGTTTGACGCCAAAAAAAGAAAAACCGCTCGCGCCGGCCGTTTTTTCACCGGAGGCCGCACGAATTTCTTCGGGGCTGGATAAAGATCCTCTTAAGTCCACCCGAAGTTCTGCCGTTAACCCGGGCCTTGGCCTGTCTTCGCGCCCATCCTCTGCGGGTTCTATTTTTTCTCCCCGGCGGGATGTTCCTAAAACCGCCCCATTGTCTCCGTTGGAAATGATCAAAAAATCCGCCCCGATCAACCGGCCGGATCCGTTTGCGGAGGACTATATGCGTCCATTTAAATCCAGCATCTGGGAATAGCTATTTTTTGTCGTCAAGACCCATGAACGCTTTATACATTTCGGCGGCGCGCTGGATCTTTGTCTGCTGGGCCTCAAAAGAACGGACTTCTTCATCTGAGGCTTTTTGTTGTTGCGCGCGGAGTAATTCGATAGCGAATTCAGAGGAGCGCAGGGCTTGATCGTAAAGTCCCGAAACATAATAGGCTTCTGCCAACGTATTCCAGAGGGATGCCGAAAAGGGTGCGATTAAAATGGCCTCCCGGGCGTGCCGCAGTGCCAGTTTGCTGTTTTTCATTTTCCCGCCGGTGGCATAAATCCAGGACAAATTGTTCCGGAGCATCGGGTTGTCTGGAAACGCTTCCACCAGCTTATTTAATAGCATAGCGGCGTCCTCAAAGCGTTCCATCTGGATATAAAGTGTACTCAGCCGGAAGAAAAGATCCGAATTCCCGGGGTCGGTTTGCAGTGCACGCAGATACGCCTGTTCAGCTTCTTTATATTCTCCCTCACTGGCATACTGCACGCCGGTATCCATTAAAAAAGAGACTCTCGCCTGTTTGGCCTGTTCCGCCTCTGTGTCCTGTACGGGCGCGGGCGCCGGCGCTTCGAATTCGCCGGTTATTAAGGGTACGGGACTCTGCGGCGCTGCCGGTGTCATCAGCATGTTTTTTGGTTCGGCGCCGGGAGATTCTCCATAAGCGCCGCTGATCAGCGTCGACGGACCCTGCGGAAGATCCGGGGCCCTGACCTCTACCGTTTCGCCGGTACTTGCCGCTTTTTCATACGTGCTGATGTTGAGCATGGAGGGCCCTTGCAGATCGGTTTGTGCGGACACAGAAGCCGCCATCAGCAGCGCGATTAAAATAAGCAGAAGGTATTGCATAAGATGTTCACATTTTTTTAACGGTCACCTGCACCGCGGCGGGTTCAATTTTTTCGACTTGCAGACCGGCCGGCAGGTCGGCACGCACAGCGACTTCGTAATCGGTCGGTTCGGTCAGCCCCGTACAATCGATATACGTGTACACATCCCGTGCGTTTAAATCAGCGATTCGCTGCGGACTGCCGCGGATAATCACCGCTACTTTTTCCGGACGGATTTTGACCACGCGCGTATCGTCAGAGGCCAGCAGCGGCCGCACATAGCTGTTTTCAATTCGCTTCGTTGCCACTCGTTCCACCAGCGTAACCTCGGCGCTTACCCGTTCGGGCAAAACCGTCCACGGCTGCCCGGCGGATGCAAGTGCCGCCTGAGTTTTGAATGAGTTATAACGCCCGTCGAGACTGACCGGCACGGTTCGAACCTGTTCCAGTTCGCTTAGTAACCGTTCGGCGCCGCGCACCTTCACCGTAGCAGGAGTGCAGCTGTTCTGCTCCATCTGAATGCCTTGAGGCAGCTCCCCTTCAAGAACAACTTTTACCGGCAGCACGCGCTCCACTTCGCGATCAATGGTCACCGTTATGTCTTCCGGATCGAACTGCACCGCATGAGCGCGCGATGGCGCTTTGACATAACGCGGAGAAAATTTGATGGTTTGGCGCAACCGCTTGGGATGCTCCGAACAATCGATTTTAACCGTCACCTGATCGTTGCCGATAAACCGAATGTCGTCGCGTGAGCCGCGAAAGCGAATCTTGACGGTATCGGTCGACCGGTCAAAAACCGCGCGGCCATCTCCGGCCGTAACGAGGACCGGAATGTCCGCCACCACGATTTCGAAACTGATGTTTTCGCGGATCGCCTGCCAAACCGCAAACGCCAGCGCAAGGCAGAATAGTTTCATCGTCCAGTTGAGGTTTATCGCCCGCCAGACGCGCAGCAGACTCAACGGCTGATCCGGTTTTTTGAAACGCCACTTAATCATTCGATGGCTCCTCAAAAACAAAGCGTTTTGCTTCAGCCTCTTCGCCGGTGCGGCGGCGGGCCATTTTCCGAAGGCCGTTGGGCTCGCGACTCAGGAACGAATTCAGCGCGGTCCGCAGGCGGGGCTCGTCGAAATTACGTTTGAGACGTCCATTGTAAGCCACTGAAATGATGCCGGTTTCCTCCGATACCACAACCACCAGCGTATCCGTTTCTTCTGTCATGCCGATCGCTGCGCGGTGGCGCGTGCCGAGATCGCTGGTCAGAGTGTCTGTCTGGGTCAGCGGGAAAACGCAGCCGGCGGCGGCAATACGATCTTCACTGATGATGACGCCCCCGTCATGAAGCGGTGCGCCGGGGTGGAAAATAGAGGCCAGCAGTTCGGCGCTTATCTCGCTGTTCATCGCCGTGCCGGTATCTTGAATCCCGCGTGTTTCCATTTCGCATTCAATGGCAATCAGCGCGCCGGTTTTCCGGGCCGCCAGCAGCAACACGGCGTCAACAATCGGATCGGCCGGAGATCGATGGGTTCTGCCCGCTAAAAAATTCCTCTGCCGGCCGAGCCGGGCCAGCGCACGGCGGATTTCCGGCTGGAAAATCACAATCAAAGCGAGGGCCAGATAGACCATTATTTTTTGTAGCAGCCAGTTGATGACCAACAGGTTCGTGAATTTTGTAATCATCATCAGAAACGTAAAAAGAATGGCCAGCCCTGTCAGAATTGCTGCGCCGCGCGTGCCCCGGAAAAATTTCACCAGAAAATAGAAAATAACGGCGAGAATCAGAATCTCGACCAGCCCGGTCGCGCCGGGATATTCAATACTGTTGAGCCAGTTCATCATACGGTCCTTGAGGGCGCAGTTTATCCACAAGCCTTGCGGCATCGCAAGATTCCTTTACATCGTGCACCCGCAAAATATGAGCTCCGTGCAGAATCGAAAACCCGGCCACCGCCAGCGACCCAGCCAGTCGCTCGTCCGGCCTGCCGCCAAGCATTCGCCCGATAAACCCCTTACGGCTCGCGCCGATCAATACCGGACGGCCTAACGCCGTCAGCAGGGGAATCCCCCTCAGCAAAGCCAGATTGTGTTCATCTGTTTTGCCGAAACCGATTCCCGGATCGAGTGTAATCTGTTCCAGCGCAATACCGCGCGCCACCGCGAAGGCTGTCCGTTCCTCCAGAAAATTCCGGACATCGGAAACCACATCGGCATACTGCGGATTGTTCTGCATCGTTTCCGGTATGCCGAGCATATGCATCAGCACCAGCCCGGCACCGGTTTCCGCCGCCACCGCGGCCATGCCGGGGTCAGACAGCGCTGAAATATCGTTGATAATATCCGCCCCGGCGGCGACCGCCGCGCGGGCGACATCGGCTTTGCGCGTATCAATCGAAATCAAGCAGCGAGGCTGTTTTTTAAGTTCTGTAACAATGGGGATCGTCCGCCGAAGCTCCTCTTCCGTAGAAACCGGCCGTGCTCCGGGCCGGGTCGATTCGCCGCCGATATCGATAATGTCCGCGCCTTCCGCCGCCATTTGCAGGCCTCGCGCCACCGCAGAGTCCAACGCATGAAACGTCCCGCCGTCCGAAAACGAATCCGGCGTTGCATTTAAAATGCCCATAATCAGCGTACGCGAACCGCAGACAACTTCGCGCCCGCGGCAGTTCCAGATGATTTGTTTTACCCCGTTCATCGGGGCGAAAGATACGCCGTTTTTTCCAACCAGTGGAAACGAAATCGTCCGCCGGTCGCCGTAAACCTAAATACAGAAACGGACGAACCCCTCCTCTTCACCGGTTGTTGTCTCAACGGAACAGGCGGTGGCGATGTTTCATATAAATCACCGTTTCAACAACGGCTATATTAACCCGGATTGATATGGGCGAACCCGCGGCCTTGTGTCCATAATGCGTTGCGCGCCAGACTCCAGACTTCAAAGAGACGTTAACCCCATGCGGAAAATTCAACGCACGTCTTCGGAAAATTTGAATGCAAAACGACATATCTGGTTTTGCCTCTTGCTCTTTAAAGCCGGATATTTTAGATATTCCCCTTCCGCGGAGAGGTGGCTGAGTGGCTTAAAGCAGTGGTTTGCTAAACCGCCGTACGCCGTAAAGGCGTACCGGGGGTTCGAATCCCCCCCTCTCCGCCAACTTTAAACCTGTCAGACCTTGGTCTGGCAGGTTTTCGTTTTGGGGAAGAAGGGCGGGGATGAGACCCCTGGGTTCGACCCGAGGCCAACGGCCGAGACAGGCTCCGAAAATTCGGAGCAGCAAGCGAAGCGAGCGGCAATCACTTTTCAGCCGTCGGAACGTTCCGCCCTGCTGCTCAACGGCCCCAGATCTGCTCCATGGATCCCCGTACTGTTCGACCCGCCGGCCATTCTAGTCTTCCCTGTTACTCCCCCTTTGTGATTACATCCGGCTATGATTACGCAGGAAAAATGGGAAGCGCTCTACGGGCGGATGACCGCCTTAAAAATCCGTGAAGAAGATTTAACGGAGAGTTTTATCCGGGGCTCCGGCTCCGGCGGGCAGAAGATTAATAAAACGTCTTCCTGCGTTCAGCTTCGTCATGCGCCCTCCGGCATCGAAATCAAATGCCAGTCCTCCCGCCTGCAAAGTTCCAACCGCTTTTTCGCGCGGCGCGATCTTTGCGACAAGCTAGAGGAGCGAAACCTTGGCGCGCAAAGCAAGCGGCAGCAGGAGCAGGAAAAAATCCGTCGGCAGAAGCGCCGCCGCTCCCGTCGGGCCCAAAATAAAATGCTTGAAGGGAAACATAAACACTCCGACAAAAAGGCGCTGCGCCGTCCGGTGAGTGAATAAGAACATGAACACCTCCGCCAAACTCCGGAAGCTGGATGAAATTTTCCAAGGTCTGGGAAAAGTTGTCGTCGCCTTTTCCGGCGGGGTGGACAGTACTTTTCTGGCCGCTGCGGCCAAGCGTGCTTTGGGGGATAATGTTCTGGCCGTTACTGCAGTTTCCGCAACATTAACCGGTGAAGAACGGGCCGAGGCGGTAACTCTGGCCGAAAAAATCGGCATGCAGCACATCCTGATTGAAACGGACGAGTTTGCCGATGCGCGGTTCACAGCCAATTCCGCCGAGCGCTGTTATTTCTGTAAAAAAATACGGTTCGAAGCGCTGGTCAAATGGGCCGCGGAGCGCGGCTATCTGTGGATCGTCGAGGGTAGCAATGTGGACGATGACAACGATTATCGCCCCGGAAGCCGGGCCGTCGCCGAACTGTCTGCTGTTCGCAGTCCGCTGAAAGAAGCCGGGTTGACCAAGGCGGAAATCCGGGCTGGTTCCAAACAGTGGAACCTTCCGACGTGGGAAAAGCCGAGCGCCGCGTGCCTCGCCTCGCGTATTGAGTACGGACTGCCGCTGACACCGGAACGGCTCAAACAAGTTGAAGAAGCTGAAAAATTTATCCGTCCGTTTTGCCGAGGGCAGCTCCGCGTACGGCATCATGGATCGCTGGCGAGGATCGAGGTCGAACCGGAATGGATTGCGAAGCTGGCAGAACCGGAAACTGCGCGGTCGATCGCAGGAAAGTTGAAAACGCTCGGCTTTCACCACGTCGCGCTCGATCTGTCCGGTTACCGTATGGGAAGCTTGAACGAGGATTTAAAATGAACCACAACCTGTTCGAAGAAATGGGCTTTGCCAAAATAGACAGTCATCGTGCTGAGCGTTGCGGCGCGCCGGAAGCGATCTACTGCGCCGGGAAAACGGTTGCGCAGGTGGCACAGATTGTCGAGCGGATGAATCAGGGCGCGCATAATATTCTGGCGACGCGGGCGAATGCTGAAACTTTTGCCGCGGTTAAGAAGCTTGTGCCGGAAGCGGAGTATCATGAAGCGGCAAAGCTGATCATTGTACGCAAGGAAGTGCACACTCCGGATCCCGACCGCTTTATTCTGGTGATGACTGCCGGGACAAGCGACATTCCTGTCGCCGAAGAAGCCGCACTGACGGCGGAAGTGATGGGACATCGCGTGGAGCGCGCGTTCGATGTCGGTGTCGCCGGAATTCACCGGCTGTTCGCGCAGGAAGAAAAAATTCGCGGCGCAAATGTGATCATTGTCGCCGCGGGTATGGAGGGTGCGCTGGCCAGTGTGGTCGGCGGACTGGTCAGCAAGCCGGTGATTGCTCTGCCGACGAGTATCGGCTACGGCGCCAGCTTTGAAGGGCTGGCCGCGCTGCTCGGCATGCTGAACAGCTGTGCCGCCGGAATTGCTGTGGTGAATATCGATAACGGCTTCGGCGCCGGTCGCCTCGCCGGGATGATCAATTCTATGAGATAGGAATAATGGATTAACGGATGATTGGATTATTGTCATGAAAACGGAAAGCAAGCTCGCCGCAACACCTCACTCATCCATCAATCCATCAATCCATCATTCCGCTCTTTACCTCTCCTGCTTTTCCGGGGTCAGCGGCAATATGTTTATCGGTGCACTGCTCGACGCCGGACTGCCTGAACAGAAATTGCGCGGGATGGTGAGCGCCCTGCCCGTTTCCGGCTATCAGTTGAAAATTGAAAAGGTTGTGAAGCGCGGCATTAGCGCAACGCATTTTGACGTAGAGGTTGATGCTTCAGAACAACACGCTCACCGGCATCTTGGCGATATCGTTAAAATCATCGAGGCCGCCGCGCTTAGCGAAACGGTAAAGAAGCGAAGTCTGGCTGTTTTTACTAAGTTGGCCGAAGCAGAGGCTAAGGTACACGGCACAACGATAGTACAGGTTCATTTTCACGAGGTCGGAGCCGTAGACGCGATCATTGATGTTGTCGGAACGGTGTTCGGGCTCGAGGCGCTGGGTATTGAAGAAGTTTACGCCGGAAATTTACGGACCGGTCATGGCATTATCCAATGCGCGCACGGGGTCATGCCGATCCCCGCACCCGCGACGGCAGAACTTTTAGCGGGCATTCCGTATGTGCACGGCGATATAGAAAAAGAACTGCTCACTCCAACCGGGGCCGCATTGCTGGCTGTTTTGTGCAACGGATTCGGTGACCGCCCGGCAGGATTTATTTCTGCAAAGACGTCATATGGCGCAGGAGGCTGGGATTTGGAAATCCCCAACGTTTTACGTGTGGACTCGGGCTGTTTGAAACTTCAAAACGAGCAATCCCTCGTTTTGATGGAAACGAATATCGATGACAGTAATCCGCAGATTTTTGATTACGTGATGGAGCGTCTTTTTAAAGCAGGTGCGCTGGATGTCTGGCTGACGCCGATTCAGATGAAAAAAAACCGGCCGGCAGTAACGTTATCCGTGCTGGCCCCCGTCAAGCTTCAGGAAAAACTGGAAGAAATCATTTTCACTGAAACGACGACGATAGGCATTCGTCACTACACCGTGCAACGAACCGCCGCTGAACGGCGTGAAGAAACAGTTCATACGGTATGGGGTCCTGTGCGCGTAAAAATAAGTTCTATTCGCGGCGTGGTTTGTTCGGTGACGCCGGAATTTGCCGATTGCCGCGCAATAGCCGAAAAAAACAACATTCCGCTTAAAGAGGTTTTAAAGTCTGCGCAAAGTGGTTGATCTTCGAGAGGGATTCCCCTACATTGCGCAGCGGAGCAAAGGGAGATGGCGGAAAATTCCAAAAAACGACCCTGGCGAAGAGATCGTCCGGTTGCCAATCCGTACCGGGATACGCTAAGCCAGGAAATCGGTTATAAAGTCGATACGCGGGTCGCCGGGTGTTTATTGACGGCTCTCGCGGTTGGTTTGCTGGCTTTGCTGGGGTTCGCTTTTATCGGTTATTGGCTTATGCACTGACCTTGCGCGGCCTAGTCTTCATCCGTATTGGACCGCTTCATCCGTTTCCGTTCGTTGTCGGTGAGGTACCGTTTACGCAGGCGGACATTATGCGGTGTTACTTCAACCAGCTCGTCGTCTTTGATGTATTCCAGCGCTTCTTCAAGACTCTGTTTCTGCGCCGGCGCAATTTTCATGGCACGGTCGGAGCCGGAGGCGCGCATGTTCGTGAGCTGCTTGGCTTTCTGAACGTTCACCAGAAGATCTTTGTCAAGGCAATGCTCCCCGACGATCATTCCTTCGTAGCACTCTTCGCCCGGATCGATGAAGAAAATACCGCGCAGCTGCAATCCGTCGATGGCGAAGGCAACTGATTTCCCGTTCGCCATGCTGATCAGGACGCCGTTATTGCGGTGATTGATTTCCCCGGCATATGGGGCGTAATGCAGAAAGCGGTGATTGATAATCCCCTCGCCCGCTGTCGCTGTCATCATTTTACTGCGCAGACCGATCAGTCCGCGGGTTGGAATGTGAAACGTCATGTTTTTACGCAATCCGAGCTGATCCATACGAATCATTTCGCCGCGCCGCTGGCCGATCAGTTCGATGGCTTTCCCGGCGTATTCATCAGGAACATCTACAGTTAGAATTTCAATCGGCTCTTCTTTTACACCGTGATGGGTGCGGAAAATAACGCGCGGTTGTGCAACGGTTAATTCAAATCCTTCGCGCCGCATGGTTTCAATGAGTACGGAAAGATGCAATACACCGCGTCCACTGACGATAAACGAGTCGCCGCCCGATTCTTCAACGCGCAGCGCCACGTCGCGCTCCGTTTCTTTGAGGAGGCGCTCGCGGATATGACGGCTGGTGACATATTTCCCGTCCTGTCCGAAGAACGGCGAATCATTAACGCGAAAGGCCATGGAAAGTGTCGGCTCATCGAGCGCGATCTGCGGAAGCGCTTCGGGGTGTTCGACGTGGGCAATGGTATCGCCGATGTCGATGTCCATGATACCGGAAATCGCGCAGAGGTCGCCGCAGGGGATGCTCGTTGTTTTCACGCGGCCAAGACCTTCAAAGGTTTGCAGCTCTTTAAGCTGAACATTACGCACCGAGCCGTCTCGCTTCATGATGCAGACCGGCGTTTTCAGGTCGAGTGTACCGCGGTAGACGCGGCCGATGCCGATACGTCCAACATAGTCGTTATAGTCCAGCGTAGTCGCCTGCATTTGAACCGGACCTTCTTTAACGGGCGGGCCGGGAATGTATTTTATGATGGCATCCATCAGCGGCTTGATGGTGTCGCGGGGATCGTTCAGATCGGCGACGGCCCAGCCGTCGCGTCCGCTGGCGTAGATCATTGGGAAATCGAGCTGGTCATCATTGGCTTCGAGTTCGACGAACAGATCGAAGACCATGTTGTGCACGGCATCACAGCGCGCGTCCGGTTTATCGACCTTATTAATAACAACGATCGGCTTCAAATTCAGTTCGAGCGCCTTATCGAGCACGAAACGCGTCTGCGGCATCGGCCCTTCAGCGGCGTCGACCAGCAGAAGTACGCCGTCAGCCAGATTGAGTACGCGCTCGACCTGTCCGCCGAAATCGCTGTGGCCGGGCGTGTCGATCACGTTGATCTTTACACCGTTATAAACAATGCTGATGTTTTTGGAGAGAATCGTGATGCCGCGCTCGCGCTCGAGATCGTTGCTGTCGAGCATACAGGTTTGGAACGCCTCGTTATCGCGCATGATGTGTGCTTGTTTAATAATCTGGTCGACCAGCGTGGTCTTGCCATGGTCGACGTGCGCGATAATCGCGACATTGCGAATCTGTTCGTTTCTCATAAATTCTCCGGATAAGGGCGGAGAATTTACGCACCTGCCGGGAAAAAGCAATCTTTCGGGTGTTATTTCTCTGTTTGCGTCCGGAAACCCCTTCCCGTTAAGCTCCGCACCATGCAGGAAGAGAATATAACTGAACTGCGCTGCAAATACTGCAACTCCGCCGCCGCGGTCAAGGCGCCGCAATTCCGGGGCGGACATTTGACTTTCTGCGTTTTACATTCCACAGGGCTTTGTGGTTTACTCTCCGCCCTGAACCAATTAACTGCCAACAGAGAACGGTACTGCTATGATCAATGCTATTTTGAAACAGATTTTCGGATCCAAAAATGATCGCGATATTAAGAAAATGCGGCCGCTGGTCGCGCAGATGAATCAGCTGGAAACAGAGTATCAGAAGCTTTCCGACGATCAGTTGAAGGCGAAGACCGCCGAATTCAAGGAGCGTCTGGCAAAAGGCGAAACGCTGGATGATATTCTCTGCGAAGCCTTTGCGACGGTCAAAAATGCCTGCCGCCGTTTGCTGGGAGCCTCCGTCCACGTTTGCGGTCGCGATTTGGTGTGGGATATGGTGCCGTTCGATGTGCAGCTGATGGGCGGAATGGTGCTGCACTACGGAAAAATCGCTGAAATGGCGACCGGCGAAGGTAAGACTCTGGTGGCAACACTGCCGGTCTATCTGAATGCACTAGCCGGCCGCGGCGTTCATGTGGTGACAACCAATGACTTTCTGGCCGGTCGTGACTCAACCTGGATGGGCTATGTTTACGAATATCTCGGTCTGACCGTCGGCTGTCTGAAGGGTCAAATGCCGCCTCCGGAGCGCCGCGCACAGTACGATTGCGATATCACCTACGGCACCAACAGCGAATTCGGTTTCGATTATCTGCGCGATAATATGGCGATGCGCCCCGAGGATATGGTGCAGCAGCGCGGTCACGCGTTCGCTATCGTCGACGAAATCGACTCGATCCTGATCGACGAAGCCCGCACGCCGCTGATTATTTCCGGCCCAGCCCCCTACTCGGCGGACGAACAGTACCGCGCCCTGAACGGTACCGTGCAAAAGCTGGTCCGCCGTCAGCAGGAGCTCTGCTCGACCCTAATTACCGACGCGCAGAATCTGCTCGAAAAAGGCGATAAGGATGCGGCTCAGCGGAAGCTTTATCAGGTGCGGCAGGGGATGCCGAAAAACAAACAGCTTTCCAAGCTGATCGAGGAGCCCGCCAACCGCCGCCTGCTGGAGCAGGTGAATAACATGATGATTACGGATTCCTACAAAGAGGAAGCGCGCGAGCTCCGCGAAGAGCTTTTCTTTACGGTGGATGAAAAAGGGCACGACGCCGGTCTGACCGATAAAGGGTGCGAAACACTCAGCCCGGAAGATCCGGAAAGCTTCCTGATGCCCGACCTCGCCACGGCTCTTTCAGAACTCGAAGGCCGGGTCGGACTCGCCCCGCAGGAAAAACTGGTGATCCGTCAGAAACTTCAGGATGAATTCACCAACCGCAGCGAGCGCATTCATGCCGTAAACCAGCTGATCCGCGCCTATTGCATCTATGAAAAGGATGTGGAGTACGTGGTGCAGAACAATCAGGTGATCATCGTGGATACGTTCACCGGTCGTCTGATGGAAGGCCGCCGCTGGAGCGACGGCTTGCATCAGGCCGTCGAAGCCAAAGAGGGCGCAAAAATCGAGCGTGAAACCCAGACGCTGGCGACGATCACCATTCAAAACTATTTCCGTATGTACAAAAAACTCGCCGGGATGACCGGTACCGCCGATACGGAAGCGGGCGAGTTCCACGAGATCTACAAGCTCGATGTCGTGGTTGTTCCGACGAACCGTCCGATCCGCCGCGTGGATATCAATGACCAGATTTACAAAACCAAGCGCGAAAAATACCACGCGGTGATCGAACAGATTAAAGCGTGCCATAACAAAAAACAGCCGGTGCTGGTGGGTACAGCAACGGTTGAAACGTCCGAGGTAATCAGCCGGATGCTCGACCGCCAGGGTATTCCGCACAACGTGCTCAATGCGAAGAACCACGCCCGCGAAGCGGAGATTGTTTCGCTGGCCGGTCAGCCCGGCGCGATCACCATCGCCACCAACATGGCCGGTCGCGGTACCGACATTAAACTGGCTCCGGAAGTGGTCTGGGTTAAGCGCGAGCAGATCTGTTCGCAGATGGCTCTTCACGATAAACCGGAAGGCGAGTCGCTTACTCTGAAAAAACTGCTCATGGAAAAACCGTGCGGCCTTTATGTGATCGGCTCAGAACGTCACGAAGCACGCCGCATTGACCGCCAGTTACGCGGACGCTGCGCCCGTCAGGGCGACCCGGGGATCTCCCGTTTTTATGTCTCGCTTGAAGACGACCTGATGCGCCTGTTCGGTTCCGACCGCATCGCCAGTATCATGGAAAAACTCGGCATCGAAGAAGGCGAAGTGCTCGAACATCCGTGGCTGAACAAGTCCATCGAGAAAGCACAGCAGCGCGTCGAGCAGATGAACTTCGGCATCCGCAAAAACACACTGCGCTACGACGACGTGATGAACCAGCAGCGCACCGTGATTTACAGCTTCCGCCAGGCCGTTCTGCGCAGCGAAGACCCGCGCGAACAACTCTACGATATCATTCACGATATTATCAGCGACAACGCGCCGGCACCTGCTGAAGAATTTGTCGCCTGGGCTAACAACACATTTCCTATCGGCCTGCGCGTCGAGGATATTGCCGCCGCCGCCGATGCCGATGCGAAAACCGAACTGGTGTTCGATAAAGTCAAAGAGGCGTATGAGCTGAAGATCACACACGAAGACCCGGCGCGCGTCAAAGGTCTGGAACAGATGATTATTCTGCAGTCGGTGGACGAACACTGGCAGGAATATCTGCGCAACATGGACAGTCTGCGCGAGGGTATCGGCCTGCGCGCCTACGGCCAGCGCGATCCGCTCGTTGAGTACAAGCGTGAGGCCTTCAATCTCTTCGGCGATCTGATGGACCGGATCAAAAACGAAATCGGGCAGAATATTTTCCGCACCGGATCTTCCATGGAGGCGCTGCAAAGCTTCTGGCAGTCCATTAACAAACGAATGGTCATCAACCGCGACACGCAACAGGCATCCGCAATGGCCGCCGCCAAACAGCAGCAGCTCGGCCACGGCGCACCGCCCGACTCCATGCAGGCACCGCAACCTATTCGCCATGCCGGACCGGAAGTCGGCCGTAACGATCCCTGTACCTGCGGAAGCGGAAAAAAATATAAGAAGTGCTGCGGAGCGTAATCAGGAGGCAGAGGACAGTGATCGGAGATCAGTCGCGGCCACCGGCCGCACCCACAGGTTGAACGATTTTCTGTAGCCGCGTCCGTTGGGCGCGGTAATAAAAAACGGAAGTCCTGCGAATCGGGTATCAGAAGTTAGAGGTCTTCCGGTCATTGGGAAAATGGAGGGTTCCATGATTGTGAATTGGTTTATCGGACTGAATCCGGTGATTCAGGCGCTGCTGGCCACACTCTTCACGTGGGGCGTCACCGCGCTCGGCGCGGCGATGGTCTTCTTTTTCAAAACCATCGACCGCAAAGTTCTCGATGCGATGCTCGGGTTCGCCGCCGGTGTAATGATCGCCGCCAGTTTCTGGTCCCTCCTCGCTCCGGCAATCGAAATGGCGGAAGCCGACGGCACCGTCGCCCCCTGGGTTCCCGCCGCTGTCGGGTTTCTGCTGGGCGGACTCTTCCTGCGCGGCATCGATTTGATTCTTCCGCATCTGCATCTGGGTGATTCCATGAGTCAGGCGGAAGGGATTCCCACCTCCTGGCGGCGCAGCGTCCTGCTGGTGCTGGCGATTACACTGCACAACATTCCGGAAGGACTGGCGGTCGGCGTTGCTTTCGGCGCGGTGGCGTATAACCTGCCGTCCGCCAATCTCGCCGGCGCCATTGCGCTGGCCATCGGTATCGGCATTCAGAATTTCCCCGAAGGCGCGGCGGTGTCCGTGCCGTTACGCCGCGAAGGGATGTCGCGCCGCAAATGCTTCTGGTACGGACAGCTTTCCGGCGTTGTCGAACCGATCGCCGGAGTCATCGGCGCGGCGTCGGTTCTGCTAATGCGCCCGATCCTGCCATATGCTCTTTCGTTTGCCGCCGGCGCGATGATTTTCGTCGTGGTGGAAGAACTGATTCCCGAATCGCAGTCGAACAAAAACACCGACATCGCCACCATGGGCGCCATGCTCGGCTTCGCCATCATGATGATCCTCGACGTCGCGCTGGGATAAAAACGGAAATGGATTCCGCCCGCCCCGCCCCGGCAGATTGACGAAGCATCTGAATGGGAATACTCTTTTCGTCATGAAGCTCATCAAAAAGCTGATCCTGTATTACGCTCTTTTCGTCGTGTCTGTTTGCGCACAGGATATGCCGCCGGCCGAAGCATCTGCCGACGGTCTGGCAGGTTCGGGTAAACTTTTTCGCCAAGGATGGCGAAAAGATTCTGCGGGCAACTGGATCGGAACCGGGGATAATTTTGGAAGCGGTTGGCGAAAAGACAGCTCCGGAAATTTGCAGGGCACGGGGGAAAACTTTGGTTCAGGATGGCGGCAGGACAGTTCCGGCAACTGGAATGGTACCGGCAACAATTTTGGATCCGGCTGGCGGAAAGACAGTTCCGGGAACCTGCAGGGAACCGGAGATAATTTCGGGAGCGGATGGAGAAAAGACAGCTCGGGGAACTGGATTGGCACCGGAAATAATTTCGGCAAAACATGGCGGGTGAAGTGAACAAAGACGAGATACTGAGAGAACTCAGGGCACGCGCAAAAATAAACAACCTCGCCCTGCCAAAGCACCTCCAGCTCGAAGAGCAAAACGGTCTGGTGACATTGTCTTTGGCAACGGTAGAAGGATCGGCTCCGCACGGAGTTACGGCAAATATGCAGCAAGATGCTTCGGCTTTTGAAGGTTGGGCCGTCGGTTTAAAAGCTGTCGTACCGGAGTGGAGCTTCTGTCTCAAGTGGGCGGAACCAAAAAACACGGCCGACGGTCATTATCAGAGGTTTCTTTATCGGGCGAAAAAATTCAGCACATACTACAGCGACTGGTTTTCTATCGCCCCGGAATGTTCGATGCAGGCGTTGCTTATAAAAGATCACGAAAAATATCTACTGAATGCCCCGGCAGAGATGGGTATCCGCCGGACAAACGACTCAACATGCAACGCTGAAAATGTTATCGAAAATAAAATTATCAAAGACGCCGACTCTCCTCTTAAAAATGCGTTTGGGATTGATCGGCTTGAACGGCAGCTACCCGTCGGGGTTTTCTGCGGCAAAGTGGAAAAGAAAAATGCGATTTTCGCTCACGGGAAAAGTGCTGTCGATATCTGGGGTATAACTTCTGAGGATGAGCTGGTTATTTTTGAACTGAAGGCCCCCGGAAATGAGAAGATCGGCGCAATATCAGAACTTTTCTTTTACGCCATGGTATTAGCGGACGAACAAGCCGGGCTTTTAATTCGCAGAAAATCGCCCGGAGAACTCATTCGGAAAACGACCTCGCTTAAAGCATTACTTCTGGCTTCCGCCATTCACCCTTTAATTATAAACAGGGTCTTTGCTTTGCTGAACTCGCCGTTCAAACAAAGAGCTTCTTCCGGAACAAGAATAGAATTCGGTTATGAAAAGCTGCCGGCAAAATATACGCTTGGATTTTGAACGATGAATCTCGTCATCCATCGCGGAAGCAATCAAATCGGCGGAAGCTGTGTTGAAATTGAAAGTCAGGGCAAGCGGCTGCTGATCGATCTCGGTCTTCCGTTGGATGCGGACGGCGATCCGCGTCAATACCTGCCGGCGGTGTCCGGATTGGACGGCAAGGATTCATCTTTTCTGGGTATCTTGATTTCGCATCCGCATCAAGACCACTTTGGCCTGCTGTCGCAGATTTCTCCAGACGTCAAAATCGGCATGGGTGCCGCGGCGCGCCGGATTCTGACTGCAGCCGCGCCGTTCATCCGCGACCGTCTTCCGCCGCCTGCCTCCGGCTGGAATTTCGAGCATGAAAAGCCTCTGCAAATCGGACCGTTCACCGTTACCCCCTATCTCGTTGATCACTCGGCGTATGATTCCTACGCGCTTTTGATCGAAGCTGATGGAAAGAAGGTGTTCTACAGCGGTGACTTCCGGGCACACGGACGAAAATCCAGATTGTTTGAATCCATAATTAAAAACCCGCCTAAAGAAATAGATGTATTGCTGCTGGAAGGAAGTTCTATCGGACGGCTCCAAGACGGGGAAACCTTCCCGACAGAACAGGAAATGGAGGCGGCGTTCATAAAAGTTTTCGTCGCCACAAAGGGTCTGGCGCTGGTTCATGCTTCCGCTCAAAACATCGACCGTATTGTGTCGATATTCAGAGCCTGCAAACAAGCAGGGCGCACTATGGTGATCGACCTCTATACCGCCGCCGTTCTCGAAGCGACCGGTAACCTGAAGCTTCCACAATCATCTTGGGATGGTGTGGCGTTATTTTTGCCAAAGTCACAACGTGTGAAAGTAAAAAAAGAAGGCTGGTTTGATCAACTTAAACGACACTCCTCGCGCCGAATTTATATGCGACAGATTCGGGAAGAGCCGGAAAAATACGTGCTGTTATTCCGGCCTCTACATCTGAGCGAGCTCGAAAGCAACGACTGCCTGGCTGGTTCTTCGTATATCTATTCGCAATGGGAGGGCTACTGGGGAAAAGACGATTTCGATGAAGTTAAATCCTTGCTGGCTCGTCACCAGACCGCAGAACACCACGTCCACACATCCGGACACGCCAGTCCGGCCGACTTGCAAAAATTCGCTGAAGCGCTGAAGCCCGATAAGGTTGTTCCCATCCACAGTTTTATGCCCGGAAAATATAAAGACCTTTTTCCGAACGTCGAAGTTCACGTCGATGGCGAACGCTGGAATGTTTGTTAGTACGTTCCTGCAAGTCGTCTTCTCTTACAGCGACAGCAGTTCCTGAACGTCGTTCCATGTGAGCGCCTGCATAAATTCGCCTTCTTTTTCGAGTGTGGCGGAAATAACGCTCTGTTTGCGCTGCTGCATCTGGAGAACTTTTTCTTCGACCGTGTCTTTGGTGATGAGTTTGACGCTGTACACCGTATTTTTCTGGCCGATGCGGTGCGCACGGTCGGTCGCCTGATCTTCGACCGCCGGGTTCCACCACGGGTCGTAGTGGATGACCATGTCGGCACCGGTAAGGTTGAGTCCGCTTCCGCCGGCTTTCAGGCTGATAAGAAAAACCGGAATGGAGCGGTCGGTGTTGAATTCTTTCACCATCGCCTGCCGGTTTTTCGTGGCGCCGTCAAGGTAGCAGTATTTGAGTTCGCGCGCCTCGAGCTCGCGCCGCAGGATGCTGAGCATCGAGGTGAACTGGCTGAACACCAGAATGCGGTGGCGCGCGTCGATGGCTTCGTCGACCAGTTCGAAGAAAAGCTCCATTTTGGCGGACGGAAACTCGCTCTTGAGGTTCGGCAGTTTGAGCAGGTCGAGATGACAGCAGGTCTGGCGGAGGCGCAGCAGTGTTTTGAAAATCTGCATGCGCGAACGGTTGAAGCCCTGCGAGGCAACCATGTCGCTGATTTTGCGCTTGGAGCTTTCCAGCAGCTCTTTGTAGACCAGATATTGATCTTTGCTGAGCGTGTTGTGTGCAACGCGCTGGATTTTTTCGGGCAGGTCTTTGGCGACTTCGCGCTTGAGGCGGCGCAGCAGGAACGGATGCAATTTGCGGCGCAGCTTGATTTGAGCCAGTTCGCCGTCGGGGCCGCCGCGGCTGATCGGCAGTTCGTAATTTTCACGGAAGGCCTTGTGATTGCTAAGGTATCCGGGCATCAAAAAGTCCATGATGGACCACAGGTCGGCGACGCTGTTTTCGATCGGCGTACCAGTGAGCACCAGTTTGTGCATGGCGCGAATTTTTTTGGCGGCGACCGCATTTTGTGTCGTGCGGTTTTTAATGTGCTGCGCCTCATCCAGTACCGCTACGGAAAATTCGTGCTTTAAATACTCATCGAGGTCGCGCCGCAACAGGGCGTAGGAGGTGATGACCAGATCGCTCTCGCCGACTTTTTCCCAATGGTCGTGCCGTTCGGCACCGTGCATTTTTAATACGCGCAGGCCGGATGTAAACTTTTCGGCTTCCTCGGCCCAGTTTTCCACCAGACTGGTCGGGCAGACGATAAGCGCCGGTTTGCCGCGCGCTTTTTCGTTATGGCGTTCCAGCTGAAGCCACACCAGCGCTTGCAACGTTTTACCCAAACCCATCTCATCAGCAAGAAGCCCGCAGAATCCGCTGCGTTCCAGGAACCGCAGCCAGTAGACACCGTCTTTTTGATAGGCGCGCAACGTGTTTTCCAGTTTTTCGCCCAGCGGTTCCGGCTCGATTTTCTGCGCGCGGTTCTGCATCTGCGCTTTTTTCATCCAATCGGGCGAGGCTTCGACATCGACTCCGTCGAGCGAGTAAAGGGAGGATTGAACGTAGGCGGCATAAATGTCATTCATGCGGAACGTACCTGCCGCACCGCCGGCACCGAAAGCGCAGTCGCTGAACACTTCGCGGGCGGTTTCGATGGCGTCGATATCCAGCAGGATGGTGCGTCCGTTCTTTTCAACAAAGGCTTCACCCATGTTGAGCGCGCGCTGGATTTCGCTTTCGCTCAAACTTTGTCCGCCGCTGTTTTCGTAGGCATAGCCGACATCGAAAAATCCGGCAGAGGCCGCTTCGTTGATCCGGATAACAGGTGTGGTGAATTCCGCGTCGTCCATGAATGGCGCCACGCGGCCTTCGAGTTCGACGCGCCAGCCGTAGCGCCGCAGGCGGGGAATGGCGCCGCCTAGAAAATTCAACACTTCGCGCGGTCCGACGATGGCGGTGAGCAGGTCGCCGCGATTTCCGCGAAAGCCCGAAAAGGCCAGTTTATCGAGGGCCTGCTTTTCTGCCCCGGGGTTGCGTATTCCGTATTCCAGAATGTCATCGGGCGACGGGATGGCAAAATTACCCGCGACCTCGTCGCGGCCGGCGATGAGACTGTGCGGCCCGTATTCCGCATAAAATTTTGCGGAGAGTGAGGCCGGGCTGCCGCTGACTAGCAGCCGGAAGCGCGGTTCCGCCGGTTTTAATGTCAACAGATCGGGCGAAACTTTTGTATCAACCGGTATGAGGCTTCCAAGGGTTGGAAGTTCGTGGTGAAGAAAGTGCGGTACGGCAGGCCGGGCGATTCGCGTCGGGTTATGATAGATGCTCCGCAGCGGCGCGGGCAGCAGTTCGTTCAGCTTGCGGAAGGTGTTGTGCGTAAAAACCCAGCCCTCGCGGGCACCGATGATAAACAGCGGTTTTTCATCCCCGGCCGGCGGATCGATGTGCATGGAAAGGTTGAGTTCGCCGCTGGCTTCATCGAGTTCCATCCGCAGACTTGTGCCCGCCGTTTCGGGGGAAACCGAAAGGGGCTGCGTCGCACCCTGCTCATTCAACGGTTTGTTGAAGAGAAGCTGCAGCAGGTTTATGAAGTCGGCCTCGCGGGCCGTCAGCCGTCCTTTGGCCGGGCCTTCACAGATGTCCTCGATAACAAACAGCAGGTTTTCATCGCGCGGTGTAAACGACAGAGGCACCCCGGGCGGAATTTCATCCAGCAAAACGCATTTCCCCTGATAGTCGGCGACACAACGAAGCGGAAAGCGTCCGCCAAGCGCCTGTTCGCGCCAGTTTTGTTCGAGCATGATGCGCAGGACGGCCGAAACGGCTTTCGGGTGATCCGATGGAACGCGGGTGATGTATTTGGATTCGTCCTGCTGCTGCAACCGTTCCGCGCGCAACTTTTCCTTGCGCTCTTTTTCCTGCCGCTGCGGATCGCTGTATAACTTGATCGCCTCGAGCCCCAGCGCGACAAGATGGGCGCAGATCAATCCGCGTTCCTGGTTTTCACGGCAGGGACAGAGATTGTCGACCATCCCGTCCTTGGTCAGCTCAAATTTGGTGCGCATGCCGCGGATGCCGACGGCCAGCTCACCGGAGATAAACGGATGGTCGTATTCGACTTTTTCGACGACGCCGCGCTCGAACAGCAGTTTCCCGTCGCGGAACGCCTTCCACCCGGCCCAGTCCTGCAAAATTTTCTGTGTAAACGGTAACGCCATAACTTTTCTCTGGGATACTGAAATAGCGAATTAATGGTTTATTGAGGGTTCCCAACACCATTATTCCGATTCTTCTGCACTCCACTGTTCCGCGCCCGACAGGGCACAAAGAAATACGACCCATTCTTTACAACCATTGGAAAAATGCGAGCGGAAAGTTCCAAACCTTGGATTTTTTAACCGCGAATTTACACGAATCGTCGCGAATGAACTCCTTGGCGCAAGAACAGTCCAAATACCGGAAGTTATGCGGCGGGTTTGCGGGCGGTGATGAGGAAGACGGTGTGGTCGCGTCCGTTTTTCTGCATGGTGTGTGCAGTCACAGCGGAGGTATCTCTGAGCCCGCGTTCGCGCAATTTTTGCATCAGCTCTTCGCGGCTGAACCCGTGATGCACCGGTCCGGCGTCTTCCCCGTGAAAGGTTCCGTCCTCGGTGTCGAGATCGGCCAGTGCGAGATATCCGCCGGGAGCGAGAAGTCCGGCAAGACGGTCGAGCAGCGCATCGGTGTCGGGGACATGATGTGCCGCCATGGCGCTGAAAATCAGATCGAACGGTCCGGCTGGCGGATGGGTGAAAATATCCAGACATTGCGCGGTGATATTTTTCAATCCGTCTTCGGCAATACGGTTTTGTAGCTGTTCGATCATGCCGGACGACAGATCGATGGCTAAAATCTTTCCGATATCTGGAAGAAGTTCGCGGCTGACAAGGCCTGTGCCGCAGCCGAATTCCATAGCGGACATGGTTTTTGAAAGCGATACAGCCGCTTTGATCGCGGCGGCGATGTTGCGGGCATTTTTTACGCGCCCGGGGTTGTCGTCCCATTCGGCAGCCTGTTTATCGAAATGTGCGGTACTCATGATTCAAAAGAAAAGCGGTATTGGGTGAGGCTTTGCTCGTCGCGAATGGCGATGAGCTGTTTCTGCAGCGCCTCATCGATAGGGGCGCCTTTGTCCTGGCGATCGAGCCAGGCGAGGTGTTCTTTTTCGCCGCAGGTGTAGATGCGTTCTGCGCCGGGGGCTTTTTGCGAGTTACGCAGTTCGCGCAGGATGTTGCCGGAGGTTTTTTTGAAGGCGGGCAGGTCGCAGAAGTGTTCGATGTTGATCGCCATGAAGAAGTGGCCGAGTCCGTAGGGTTGCGGTTTTCCGCTGTCGTCGATGCCGCTGAGCGCGCTTAAGAATTTTCCCTGCTGGAGGGCGGCGGAGAGGAGTTCGACGACGGTTGCGAAGCCGTAGCCTTTGTAGCCGCCGGTTTCTTCGCCGATACCGCCGATGGGAGTGAGTGCGGCTTCGCCGGTGACGAGGTCTTTTAGAATCTGTGCGGAGTCGGTTTTGGTTTTGCCGTCGCGGTCGATGACGAGTCCGGGCGGACAGGCTTTGCCCTCCCTTTCATACTGTTCGATTTTCCCGCGCTGGATGATGGAGGTGGCGTAGTCGTTGGTGAAGGGGAAGTCTTCGTCGGTAGGCATACCGAAAACGAGCGGGTTGGTGCCGAGCATGTTTTCGACGCCGAAGGTGGGGGCGATGGAGGGTCGTGCGTTGGTTCCGGTGAGGCCGATCATTCCGGCGTTGCAGGCCATCATCGGATAATAGGCGGCGAAGCCGTAGTGGGTGGAGTTGCGGGCGACGACCATGCCGAGTCCGTACGTGCGCGCTTTTTCGATGGCCATTTCCATGCAGCTTTTACCGATGACCATGCCCATACCGTGGTGGCCGTCGACGACGGCGGTGGCCGCCAGGTCGCGGACGATTTCAAACTGCGTTACGGGCTGCTGGATTTTCTGTTTTACGATGCGGTCGTAGTAGATGGGTTTGAGGCGGCCGACGCCGTGGGAGTCGATGCCGCGTTTGTCGGAGGTGATGAGGACGTCTGCGCAGGTCCGGGCATCATCCGCCGGGACGCCTATAGCTTGAAAGACATCGGTTATAAACGCTTCGAGCTGAACAAAGGGTATGTTGCAAATCATGCGGGCTATCCTTCTATGATTTCTGTAAGAATCCGTTCCAGCCGGAGCATCCCGCTTTCAAGCGAGTGCTTCTTTTCAACCAGTTCGCGGGCATTACGAACCATCCGTGCGGCAAGTTCCTGGTCCGTGAGCAGCCATTCGACACTTTGAGCAAAAAGCTCGGGTGTGTCTGCAACTAAACAATTAACGCCGGTTTGCGCTTCGATGCCGGCCATGCCTAATGAGGTGGAAACAACCGGCACGCCGCCAGCCATTGCTTCGAGCACTTTGGTGCGCAGTCCGGAGCCGAGCCGGACCGGTGAAACAAAAACTCGCGCACGATCACGGTACGGGCGCAGATCTTTGACGCTGCCGGTAACCACAACGCGCGGATCTTTCTGTGCAATTTTTTTGATTCGCCGTCCGGGCGCCGCACCGACAATATAAAATTTTACTTCGGGGTGCTCCGCGCGGAGCTGAGGCCAAATGTGGTGATAAAACCATTCGACACCATCTTCATTCGCCGGATCGCCCATAAAGCCGGTTAATAAAATGATCGGTTCCTTTGGAACGGGTGGATCGGCCTGTAACTGCTGAATATCTACGCCCATCGGGGCCACAGAAATCGCAAGATCCTGTGCATAATACTGCATCGTAAACCGGTCTTGCGGTGTAAGAACAAGGATGCGGTCGGCGCACCGGTACATGTTGAATTCGTATTTTTGCAACCCTCTCAGCTGGGGGAGGCTTTTGAGATACAGGTGCAATTTTACTTCGCCCAGTTCGGTGTACTTTTCATAGGAAGCGGTTACGCAGCGGTGACAGGAAATGACCTTATGAACCGCTGATAAATAGGGGTTTTTATAGAGATACTGTCCCATTTCAGAAAATTCAGCGATGACCAGGTCGTATTTCCCCTGTTCGACCTCGTCGCCAACCGCCTTCATCATAGTTTCTGTGTAGCTTTTCCAGAAAACCGCCGGCCGGCTCAGGGAAATATAATCATGAAATGCGCGAACAAGAAAATTCCGTTGAGGGTGCGGTAATGTGGTTAATCTGCATAATAAAGGCCGCAGGGTATCTATACGTTCCTTTTTTTCATCTTGAATAAACGAAAGAACCCCGACCTGATGGCCGCGTTCAGCCAAATACCGTATGCGTTGATAAATAATCCGGTGGCCGCCGGCAACTTCTGCATGAGGAAGTTTATTCGTAAGAAACAATATCTTCATGATGCAGCCATTTTTAATGGAGCTCCTTTACCAGCTCCATAAATTCTTCAGGCGAAAAGTCGGTCAGCTTTTTCCCGGATCCTTTGATCGATAGATTAATCCGACGACAGATTTTATGCAGTTCTTTATGGGTTTCACCGGATCCCATAATGACATGGTATTCATCTGCTTGTGTAATTCTGATCTGTCCGTCTTCGGTATCAAATCCGACGCCCAGCAAACCCACAACCCGGCTTTGTCCGGCTTCTCTCATCTCTTTTTCTCTATTCCCTCTTGCACTCTTTACGATTCTCTGGCTTATTTCCCGTTCTTCTGCCCGATTGTGTAATGGTAGCACAGCAGACTCTGAATCTGCTTGTCTAGGTTCAAATCCTAGTCGGGCAACCACGCTCCTCTTTATGAAACGCGAATCGGCATGAGTACGTAAAGGAACGGAACTCCGGTTTTTATTACACCCGGACTCAATTCATCGGATAATTCAAAGAAAATTTCGTCAGAATCCAGATGACGAAGCGGTGCCATCAAAAATCCGGGATTGAAAGCGATAGAAATTTCCTTTCCATCGTATTTTACAGGAATCGTTTCACGCGCTTCGCCTATTTCCGGGCTGTTCGAAACCAGTTCCAGTTTGTTTTTTCCGAAATTAAGACGAATTGAGGCCGTTTGATCATCTGTAAGAAGCGATACTCGCCGAACGGCATTAAGAATGGTTTCACGATCAATCGCTATCCGTTCTTCACATTGCGCCGGAATAACCTGCTGAAAATTCGGGTAGGTTCCTTCAATCAATTTTGAAATGATTAAAATGTGATCAAAATCAAAAGCCACCTGTGTATCAGATACACGGATTTTGAGAACCCCTTCACTGCCAAGCATTTTTATTAATTCGTTCAGTGTTTTGGTTGGAACAACAAAGTTGGCTTGAGAATCTTCTGAGAACTCGACTTCCTGCTCGACCAAAGCCAGGCGACGCCCGTCAGTTGATACAACCGTAAGTTTTTCATCCTTAAAACTTAATAATGAGCCGTTAAGAATATATCTCGTTTCATCTGTGGAAGATGCATAAACGACTTTCTGCAGCATTTCTTTGAATACATTCTGATCGATGCTGTAAACCGCGCTTTCTTCGAATTCAGGCAGCGGGGGAAAATCCTCTTCTGCCAACCCGACTAATTTGAAAAAAGAAGGTCCGCTGCGAATCGTGGCCACATCTTTAGCGTCTACTTCAATTTCAACCTGTCCTGCGGGTAATTCCCGGCAGATGCTGAAAAACCGCCGTGCCGGCAACGTGGTTCCCCCGGCTTCTGTTATTTCAGCAGCAGCGACCGTCTTAACACAAACTTCCATGTCTGTCGTGGTCAGTGAAATGGAGTCGCCTTCCGCTTTCAAAAGAACATTGGAAAGGATGGGAAGCGGACTGCGCAGTCCAACGATGGACTGAACATTTTGAAGCGCTTCAAGCAGAACATTTTTTTCGATTGTGAGTTTCATCAACACCTCTCTGGAATTAATAGGATTATAAATTTATATAAACCGTATTATTATTAGTACTGTAAATAGGTTTGCTAGTCAGCCTATTTTTTCTTTTAACCCCATCTAAATACCGCACTTAGCGTTGTGTATATCTCTGTTGAAAATCAAGGAGTAAACAGGACTGATCCTTAACAATCGCAAGTTATTATTTTTATAGTCAGCTTATCCACAGGTCTATAAGCAGGTTATTCATACCCGCGATTCCGCCTTTTGCGCGTTCTGACTTACACGCTGTTTCAGTAAAGAAATGGTCTGCTTGAGTTTTATATCTTCGGTTTGACGCCGCTCGACCAGTTGACAGGCATGAACGATGGTTGCGTGATTACGGCTGAAGGCATCGCCGATCACGGGAAAGGAGGATTCGGTCATGGTCCGGGCCAGATACATGGCGATCTGTCTCGGCCAGGCTATATTCTGCGGGCGTTTAGGCCCGACCAGATCCCCTACGCGAATATCAAAGTGCTCAGCAACCGATTTCTGAATGCCGTCTATGCTGATGGAATGTTTCTTTTCCTGATCTAAAGTATCTCTCAGCAGATATTCTAATTTGGAGCGGTCCAGTTGCTGGCCGGTCATCGAAATATAGGATGCGACACGAATAAGAGCCCCCTCCAGTCGGCGGATATTAGAAGAAATTCTTTCTGCTATGTAGAAAAGGAGACCCTGTTCTATTTCCAGATTCAGCTGTGTGCATTTTTTTCGCAGAATAGCCACGCGCGTTTCGACGTCCGGCGTTTCTAATTCCACAACCAGACCCCACTCAAAACGCGAAACCAGCCGGGGCGCCAGACCGGACAGTGTTCCGGCGGGACGGTCTGAGGTCATAACGATCTGCTTATGATTTTCAAAAATGGCGTTAAACGTATGAAAGAATTCCTCCTGCATACGGTCTTTGCTGGCGAGAAAGTGGATATCGTCGATCAGCAGCGCATCCGCTGTCCGGTATTTTTTACGGAATTTGGCCAGCGAATTGGAAGTCAGTGCTTCGATGTATTCATTCGTGAATGATTCGCACGTGGTATAGCACACCTTGCCGCGCGGATTTTTTGAATGAATAAAATTACCAATCGCCTGCATCAGGTGTGTTTTGCCTAATCCGACCGCGCCATGAATGAAAAGAGGATTATATGCCCGGGACGGAGCCTGCGCTGAGGCCAGAGAGGCTGCGTGCGCAAACTGATTGGAAGGCCCAACGACAAAATCATCGAACGTATAGTTTTTATTCAGATTGTGCTCTGACGGCTTTTTTGCGGGCGGAGCTGTGCGGCGGTCTTCTCTCGTTTCCTCCGGTGCATCCGAAAGCAGGGAATAATCCACCGTCAGGTCGATTTTGATTTCCCGGCCGGAAACAACAGTCAGCGCTTTGCGAATGAGCGGAATATAATGTTCTTCCAGCCAGGATTGATAAAAATCATTACCGACGACGAGAACGGCGCGATGTTCTTCGATACTGCGGCATTGAATAACAGCAATCCACTTTTCGAAAATATCTTTCGGCAGAGTTTCTTCAAGATGGCTGCAGGCCTCTTTCCAAATCATATCTTTATCTTTGCGCATAGGATCCCAAATCGGCACAGTTACAAAATAATTAACAGAACAAGGGGAGATATTGACAGGTTATCCACAATCAACTCTCCCCCTGTGCTTTCGCGACGCAGACAAGCTAATAAACTCAGAGGGAATGCCCAAGGGCAAAGCCGGAAACAAAGAGAAAAACCGCCACGAACACAATATGTTGATAAAAAAATAAAAAGGCCTACAAAATAACGCCTGATGAACAGAAAAACAAAAATAACGAAAACGCATCTTTTTTTTGTAAATAGTTTTCTAACAAAACAGTTACGCATATGAAAAAAACAGCATCTGTCCACATCCTTATCCATAGTGCCCGGAACGCCGCCGACATTCGTTATTTGTGCGGCGCGGAACCTCCTGAAGTTGCGTTGCTTATCCACGCTGCCGGCCGTGGAACACTCGTCGTTTCCGAAATGGAAACCAATCGCATGCGCCGAACCGTCAAACGCGGCATTACCGTTGTGCACCCGGAAATGATCGGCTCTTCCTGGAAAAAAGGCGCGGCGGACTGGATAAAAAAATGCACCGAGCAAAAAAATCTGACGGTCTCCGCCGACTTTCCGCTCGGACTTGCTGAAAAATTGAAACGCGCTGGCTTCAAAATCAAAATTTCTGAGGAACCGGTCTGCCCGCAGCGCGAAATAAAAACCGTTGACGAAAATTCCGCCGTAAAAAATTCCCAGCGCGCCGCGGTCGCCGCCATGAACGCCGCCATTCAACAGATCGCTTCATCGCAAATCGGCAAAGACGGGATTCTGCGCTGCGGTAAAACGGTTCTGACCTCCGAAATGGTCCGCGCTACGATTTGCCACACCCTGCTCGACCACGATTGCATCGCGACGGAAACGATTGTTGCCTGCGGCCCGCACTCCGCCGACCCGCACGAACGCGGAACCGGCCCGCTCCGCGCCGGACAGCCGATCGTTCTCGATATTTTTCCAAGGTCTGGAACCACCGGCTGTTGGGGCGACATTACGCGCACCGTCTGCCGCGGACCGGCATCGGCGGAACTGAAGAAGATGTACAACGCCGTCAAAGCCGGACAAGCCGCCGCACTCAAAACGGTAAAAGCCGGCGCCTGGACCGATGCGGTACACCAAGCCGCCGCACACGAAATGGAAAAACGCGGATTCAAAACCGGCGCAGTGAACGGCGTACCGCAGGGGTTTATCCACGGAACCGGACATGGCGTCGGATTGGAAATCCACGAAGCGCCGCGCGTTTCATCGGCCAATCATCAGAAATTGCGCGCCGGAATGATCATCACCATCGAACCGGGTCTTTACTATCCGCACCTCGGCGGCATCCGCATCGAAGACACCGTCGCCGTCACCAAAGACGGTTATGAAATGCTCGCCCCCTGCCCGAAGAAATTGGAAATATAAAGGTGGAGCGCGACCGCCGGGCGCGCTTCGCTTGTCCGGCGAAAAGGAAACGTGCTTGGCGATCACGTCTCATCGATTTAGGCCGCTTCAGTTGACCGGCGCGTCGCGCCAGGGGGTTTTGTTTTCGTAGGATTTGAGGCGGGCAAGACATTCGGCCTGGGTTTTTTCTGATGGCTCTTTTAAAAGGCCAACAGCTTTTTTCTGTGTTTCCACCGCCAGATCAAATTGACCCATTTCCGCATAAGCGGCAGCCAATGTATCAAGAATAGCTGAATTTTCCGGGCGGAGCTCTAAGGACTTTTTTGCTAGCTCGATGGCTCGGCTCCCATTACGAAGGACATCGTCGGGACACGTTGCCAAAAGCCAGGCTAAGCTGTTAAGAACAGCGGCATCATTTTGCTTTTCTGAGGCTTTTTGTAACCAGACGATAGCTTCAGCGGGATCGCGAGAAACGCCCCTCCCTTTAGTGAAGCAACTTCCCAACAGAGCTTGCGCCGGCGTGTAATTTTGTTCCGCCGCTTTACGGAACCAGACAACGGCAGTCGTGTAGTCCTGCGCAACGCCGAGGCCTTTGTAATAATCCCAACCAACCGTATACTGTGCTTTTGCAAGGCCCTGTTCCGCGGCCTTAATAATCCATGTTAACCCTTCGGCGTAATTCTGCTCGATACCTTTTCCGGTGCTGTAACACCGGCCAAGTTCATATTGGGCCTGAGCAAGTCCTTGTTCTGCAGCTTTGCTATACCACAAAACAGCGTTCGTATAATTCTGATCCACGCCCAGCCCGGTTTGATAAGAAGATGCCAGCGCGGCCTGTGCTTTTGCATACCCTTGATCCGCAGCTTTTCGATACCAAAGAACGGCATTGGCAGGATTTTTTTCTACACCGATTCCTTTTTCGTAGAAATATCCCAACTGTGCCTGCGCCTCCTTCTTTCCTTTCTCGGCTGCTGCGAGAATCCATTCTGCCGCCAAAGTCTGGTTTGTAGGAACACCCAATCCCTTATAATGGCAGTCCCCAATCATATACTGAGACCAGGCGTCTAGTTGATGAGCAGATTTGTCTAGCCATTTAACCGCCAGCTCATAATTTTGTGGAACACCTTGTCCGTGATAAAACAGATGCCCCATCCAGGCCTGTGCTTTGATGTCTCCGCGTTTCGCGGCTTTTTCAAACCACCAGGCTGCGGCGCTGTGTTGGCCATTTTTATATAATCGCTGCCCAAGCGCGGTTTGGATTTTTGGCTGGGTTGCCAGATAGCCGACGAAGATCAAAAAGAGCATCGTGAAAATAAGCGGAAAGCCGACAAACACCCAAAGCAAAACAGACCGCTTTTTCATGACATTTTTCTTTTCTTGAAGTTACGCCCGTTCGATATCCGCACCAAGGGCGCGGAGGCGTTCGTCGATGGCTTCGTAGCCGCGGTCGATGACTTGCGCGTTGTCGATGACGCTGCGTCCGTCGGCACAGCAGGCGGCGATCAGCATGGCCATTCCGGCGCGGATATCGGGACTGCTCAACCGTGCGCCGTGCAGTTGCGACCGGCCGCTGACGACGACGCGGTGCGGGTCGCATTGGATGATGTTCGCGCCCATGGCCATCAGGTTGTCTACGAAGTACATGCGGCTCTCAAACAGCTTTTCGAAAAAGAGAATCTGTCCCTGTGTCTGGGTCGCCAGCACGATCAGTACGCTCATCAGGTCGGATGGAAACGCGGGCCAGATGCCGTCTTCGATTTTCGGCGTAAAGTTTCCAAGGTCTGTAACGATGGCTCTTTCTTTTTGGGCGGCCAGAGAAAGCGCGCCGGGTTTGAGCGTCCAGTTAACGCCGAGTTTTGAAAAGCCTTTTTCGAGTACGTTCATGGTGACGGCGTCGCCCGGCGCGTCGATTTCGAGTGCGCCGCCGGTGACAGCGGCCGCGGTGAGGAAGCTGCCGGTTTCAATATAGTCGGGCTGAATGGTGTGTTCCGCGCCGGCCAGCAGTTTGACGCCGCGAATATGCATACGGTTGGTGCCGATGCCAGCAATGTCTGCGCCCATTTTAACCAGCAGATGCGCCAAATCCTGTACGTGCGGTTCGCAGGCGGCGTTGAAAATGGAGGTTTCGCCTTCGGCAAGCACGGCGGCCATCAGGATATTTTCGGTGGCGGTAACGCTGGCTTCGTCGAGTACCAGGTCGGCGCCGACGAGTTTCTTGCGTTTGAACTGATAAGGAGCCGTGTCGTTGACTTCGATGCCGAGTGCGCGCAGTCCGTAAAAGTGGGTGTCGAGACGGCGGCGGCCGATGACGTCACCGCCGGGCGAGTGAATCAGTGCTGAACCGTGGCGCGCGGTCAGCGGTCCGGCCAGCAGGATGGATGTACGGACTTTGCGGCAGTATTCCTCATCGAGCTCGGTGGCTTTAAGCCCTTTGGCACAAAGTGTTACACATCCGCCGGACTTTTCAACCGATACGCCGAGCGACATCAGCAGTTCGAGCATAACGCGGACGTCGGCGATATCCGGGACATTGCAGAGCCGAACCGGTTGATCGGTCAGGGTGCAGGCCGCCAGCATGGGCAGGACTGCGTTTTTATTGCCGCGCGGAGAGAATTTTCCGCCAATGATGTTACCGCCGTTGATGATAAATTTTGCCATGGCGCAGACCATAAACTAATACCGAACACTGAATCAATGAGGATGAAGGGAAAGACGATCAGAATAATTGGGGACAGAATGATGGGATCTGCCCGCGATAAATTATTCTGTCCATAATTATTCTGATCATTAAACTACGCGGTATGAAACAAATAGCCCTGCTCGGTTTTTTCCTTTGCGCCGCGATACTTCGTGCTGATGATCTTCCGCCTGCGCAGCAGGTCCTCGCGTTTGCCCGGGCCCAGCTTCCGAAGCAAGCTATCCGGATGAATGGTTCGCTCAAGGAGCGCGCGGAAAACGGCTTTGTAAAAAAAGAGCTGACGGTTGAGATGGATCTCAACTGGGGTGCTGATCCGGCGAACGCAACCTACCGCATCCGCGATGAAAAAACGGCGCTGTCGCAGATTTTGGAGATCAGCTGGCTGCCCGCCGGGGCGGAGTTTCACTATTCGGAAAATAATGAGGACGTTGCGGTTTTTGATCCAAACGCCGAGATCGATGGTATTGGCGTGACCTGGGCCGACCTGAGCTTTTCTTTTCTTTGGAGCCGCGAGGCCGAAACGCTGCGCACAGATAAAAGACTGGGCAAGGAGTGTTATGTGATTTCAGTTCCGCGCGGTAATAACCGTTTGCTGCTCTGGATCGAGCAGGAAACCGGCCGTGTGTTCGGCGCAAAGGAAGAGGACGCCGCCGGGGGGCTGATCAAAGAGCTCAAGGTCGTCAGCGTCAAAGAATTTGATAAACTATGGATGGTCAAAGACCTTGATATTATCCGTCCTTCGGAAAACGGGCGGACCAGTTTGCGCGTTGAAACCGTGGAAACGATTACTTCCGGCACGGAACAGTAAGTTTTTGCGGATTCCGGCTTGCAATGAATTTTGGAATTCGCATACTAGCCAACCTTTCGACGCGGGTGTAGCTCAGTTGGTAGAGCATCACGTTGCCAACGTGATTGTCGACGGTTCGAATCCGTTCACCCGCTCCATTTTTGGCCCTTCCCCAAAGACGGGGGCAAGGACGGTTTTTTTAAAGTCCTTCTTCCACTCGGCCTGTGCCACAGCCACAAAGCAGAACCCGCCACTCAGCGCTTGGCTCTTTGTCAAACGAAATCATTGTTCAACCGGAGCAGGTGCAGGTGCAGGTGCCGGAGCAGGTGCCGGAGCAGGAGCGGGTGCAGGTGCAGGCGCAGGTACAGGCGCAGGTGCCGGAGCAGGCGCAGGTACAGGCGCAGGTGCCGGAGCAGGCGCCGGAGCAGGCGCCGGAGCAGGCGCGGCCGGTTTTTCTTCCCACCCAAGCGCCTTTCTCATGGCCCCCATATCTTTAGCAAGATCCTCTCTCAAAAGATCATAGTAGCGATCCGTTGCCAGGAACAGACGGGCAATCCGTCCGCCGATCAGGTCGACCTTGCTTTCGTCGCGATCCGGAAGCAGAAGCTGTCGGCCAGCCGTAAAGTTGGCCAGCGTCATGGTGTCGCCGGTTCCGTTCAGATCGATCGCTTCGCGCAGAATGATTGCCTGTTTAACCCGCTGCAGATCACGCTCGTTATGCAGAAGAATGGTGCCGCGCTCACGGCCCTGCGCATCCGGCTGATTGAGATCCCACAGCTGGCGGTCAAATTCCTCACGACTGCCGCAAGCCACCACGCGGATGTCAGGAACCTGCTCAAATAAAATTTCACCGGCCTCGGAGTCTGTTTTGCGGTTGGTGTAAGTCAACGCGACAGCATGGCCATCCAGAGCCTTCCAGAGGTCGTCGGGGCAGCGTTCGTCCGGATGTTTTTCCGCCCACGCGCGCTCCGCCTCTGCTTTAAGGAATTTCGTCAGGGACTCCACCTCGAATCCGGCGGACTGATCCGGCGTCTTCTTGAAGAAGATCAGCTTATCCGCATTTACCTGTTCATCAAGCCCGATGCGGCGGATCACGGAATAGATCTGGCGGTAGACGAGCACCTGTTCCCCGGGAATTTTTCCACCAACAAAACGGTTGTACGGGTAGGTTCCCGCCAGTGTGATATCTTTGGCCGCCAGCTGATCCGCCTCTTTCTGAAGGCGCTGCAACTCTTCATTGGTGGCCAAAAAGTCGAGGTCATACACATCTTCTTCACGAATACGGTAGGCATCGCGGAACAGGCGGTTCCCGATAGAATCGAACTTGTCTTCGTCTTGCGGCATATTGCGTCCAATCATCGGCTGATCGGCCTGCATGTCTTTCGGTTCCGGCAGAACAAACGGGGTGATCACAATAATGACCTCACGCTTCTTCTGCGTGGTTGAGTCTGAACGGAACAGCTTTCCAACAAACGGAATTGCGCCGAGCAACGGAACCCGATCGCGGACAAGGCTATCATCCTTGGCAATCAGTCCGCCGATAATAAAGGGGGTGTTATTGGCAATACGGGCATAGGTCTTCACTTCGCGCACAGAAATGGTCGGACTGCGGGCAATTTCCCGGGAGATTACGTTTCCATCCATTACAACAACATCTTCGCCCGGAACAACAGCGGACACAACGGCATTGACCTGCAAGCTGATTTCCTCGCCGTCCTCATTGATGCGCGGACGGATCGCCAGCTGAATACCGACTTCTTTATAGCTGAAGTTGATGGTGCCTTGCGTCTGGTAGGCCTGATATACGGTCTGGGCAATCGGAATCGTATCCCCCACCTTGATGAAGGCCATGCGGTTGTCGAGCGTCAGCACGCTCGGGCGGGAAATCACTTCCGCTTCGCCTTCGCGAATCAAGGCGCGCAATGTGACATTAAAATGATTAAAGAGGTTTTCTAGTCCGACAACCAACTGATCATCTGCGTTCTTAGCGACGGTTCCAAATAGTGTCGTAGTACCCACCGTTGCGGCTTTCCCCAGACTATCGAGCGCAATTGGGCTTTTCAAACTCCACTCCACCCCCAGCCGGTCGAGGGCCGTTTCGGAGATCTCCATCACCATGGCTTCGAGCATGATCTGGCGGGAGGGACAATCAATATCATGCCGGATCACATTCAGAACACGGCTGAACTGCTCGGGCTTGTCAACATCGTAGAAAACCAGCAGATCACCAATCGGGTCAGATTCAGTCGCGCTGAAGGTAGCTCCGATAGTCGGAAGGATTTGGTGCTGTACCGTGGACGGTTGCGCCACGATGGTCGGCAGGGTTTGGACATTAACCGGCGTACCGGCCGCTCCAATCGAAAACCCATAGAGCTGGAGCATTTGGATGCAACGGGCCGGATCGGTATAGCTGAGCCGGATGCGACGGCTGATCATCTCTCCGCCATCTGCTTTCTGCGGCAGCGCGCCGAAAGCAAGGCATCCGGCCAGAAGTGCGGCGACAACCGTTTTGCCCGTCGCGGAGCGAGGAGAAGATTCCACAGCCGATTTCCGCAGGTGTGTAAACGAAGCAACCTGACCGTTTCCCAGAACGAGTTTACAGTCGGCGTGTTCGAGCAATTTTGGATTGTGTGTAATCATAAGGGTTGTCCGTCCTTTCATAAGATCAAGAATCGTGGGGATTACGTAGGATTCGAGCGATGGATCAAGCGATGCCGTGGCTTCGTCAAGAATGAGTATTTCCGGACTTTTAATCACGGCGCGGGTCAATGTGATCATCTGCTTCTGGCCGCGCGACAGCGTAATTCCGTTTTCACCGACAATGCTGTTGTAGCCCTGCGGAAGCTGGCTGATAAACTGGTCGGCGCCGGTTTGCCTGCAGACTTCGATGATTTGATTCGGCGGAGCATCGGGCCGAGCATAGCGCAGGTTTTCCATAATCGTGGTGTTGAAGAGGAAACATTCCTGAAAGACCACCCCGATCGAACCCCGCAATTGCGCCAGCGCGATGTCGCGGATGTCGCATCCATCAATCATAATACGCCCGCGACTGGGGCGGAGCAGCAGAGGCAGCAGGCTGACCATCGTTGTTTTCCCCGCCCCCGAAGGGCCGGTAATGGCGCATACGGTGCCGGCAGAAATGGAAAACGAGATGTTTTTGAGCACATCCATATCTTCCGTAGAGTTTACAGTGGAGGCTCCCGCTTCACCGAGGAACGATTCAAACGAGAACGAGACGTCTTGAAACTCAATATTCCCGCGCAACGGCTGTTTAAACTGAACGGCTTTGCGCGCCGGACGGGACGATTTATCACCCAAAAGTTCAAATGCACGATCCATGCTGACATGCACCCCGGCCAGCTTGCCGCCGTTGCTCATCAGGTCGATCACGGTTGGATAAAGCAGACGAATATACCAGAAAAAGGCGATAAAGTCGCCGGCCCGCATGGCCGCGTCCCCGGAACGTCCGATCACCTGATAGGCCCCGAACCCGATCAGCGCCAGCATGCCAGCCCCGACCAGAATATCCGCGCAAACTTTCTGCAAAACACCATAGCGCAGGCTCTCCAGCTGGCTGCTGCGCGAAGAGGCAATCGCCTCCTGAAAAGCGAGACTTCCGCGCTCCTCGCCCTGAAACCCTTTCACCACTTCGACACCGACCAGCGTCTCGACAATATTTCCGGCAGCAAAATCGATGTGCTCACGGAAGCGCCGACTGGACTTTTTGATTCGCCCGCCATAATAGCGGTAAGCCAGCACATGCAGTGGAAGCACAAACGTGGAGGCCAGCGCCAGTTGCCAGTTCAGCACATAAATCATGACGAACAGGCCGACAAACAACAGCGCAGCCTGAATGAATGCGGGCAGAACATCCTGAATAAACTGCTGAATCTGAAAGCTGTCGTTCATTACCTTACTCGACACCTTTCCGGGACTCTGTGTGCGCGTATAAATCAGGCTCTTTTGCTGAAGACTCTCAAAAAGCCGGGTTCGCAGGTTAAAACAAACCTCTTCACCAACCCGCATGGCGATGCATTTGCTCTGATAAAACAGAAAATTCCGGATCAGAAACAGAAATGCAAGCCCGCCCAGGAGCATCCAAAGCAGCGTCCAGTTTCGTTCGGGAAAAACCCGGCTGAATACGCTCCCGACCAATATCGGTGTCGCCATATTCACGCCGGTGAGCAGAATCAAAGCCAAAATGGCACCAGAAACCTGAACCCACATCGGTTTCAGCATTTCCAGAAACAGCCGGTTCGCACTGACCGACCCGGCCTCTGAGAGCCTAGGCAATAAAAAAAGCTTCTTTCGCACGGCACGTCGTCTCTTTCTAAATACTAACGCTACTGCGTCCGCAGTTTTTACAGTTACGCCCTGAATGCAGGGATCCGGGTTGCGGCAACGGTCAGAACGGAATTGTTTTCAGCATTTCAATTCCATGAATGTACCATTTATTATTATTTAAACGGACTGTAAACACAGTCATTAAATCACGCAAGCAAACTTTCCAATGTTTGGAAAATCATCAAACAACCAACCCTCTCGGCGTTCATTTACAGTCGCTCACCGCAGGCCAGGTTCGTGCGCCGATGCTACCGCAACGCGGCCCGCTTCAGACTCTTCCCCTGAATCTCCATCTCAAGGGCGCCCTGCACCCGTCCATTTACCGCGCCAGCTCCAACAATCCTGCAAAAAGGACTTGCAGTCATGCTCCCCATATGGTTAAAAGACCAGCTCTTTTAGCAAGGATTAGAAAAAAATGAAAAAAGAAATTCATCCCGACTATATCGATGCAGAAATTTCATGTGCCTGCGGCAGCGTCATCAAAACACGCTCAACCGTTGCAAAAATGCACGTAACTCTCTGCTCTGCCTGTCACCCGTTTTTCACGGGATCGGCAAAACTAGTAGACACCGAAGGTCGCGTAGACCGCTTCCGTAAACGCTACGGCAAGTAACAGCGCCCGCTTTCAGCCGGACTCTTTTCGGAGCCCGGCCTTTTTGTGTCCGGTCATGATCAATAAAGCCTATCTGGAAAATCTGCTCCGCCGCATCTCCGGTCTCGAAACGGAAATGTCCGCCCCGGGCGTTGCGGCGAATCCCCAGAAAATGCAGGCGTTGATGCACGATTACTCGCATCAAAAAAAAATTGCGGCAGCCACCGAGTATTTTCTTAAACTGCAGGAAGCGGCGGACGAAAGCCGCGCCATGCTCGCAGATGCCTCCACGGATCCGGAATTACGCGAAATGGCCGAAGCTGAACTGGCCGAGACAGAAGGGCGATTGCCGGCGGCTGAAATTGCAGTAAAGGTTGCGTTGCTTCCCCCCGACCCTTCCGATTCTAAAAACGTTATTATGGAAATCCGCGCCGGCACCGGCGGAGACGAGGCCGCACTCTTTGCCGGCGATCTTTACCGCATGTACAGCCGCTACGCTGAAAGCAACGGCCTTAAAATTTATGTTATAGATGTAAGCCCTTCTGAAACAGGCGGATATAAAGAAGTTGTTTTTTCGGTCGAAGGCGAAATGGTTTATAAAAAACTGAAATATGAAAGCGGTACACACCGTGTACAGCGCGTTCCGGCGACCGAAACCCAGGGGCGAATCCATACGTCCGCCGCTACGGTTGCGGTACTTGCCGAAGCAGAAGATGTGGATATTGAAATCAGAAACGAGGATTTGAGAATCGATACCTATCGCTCCAGCGGATCAGGCGGTCAGCACGTCAATACAACCGATTCGGCTATCCGCATCACCCATATCCCAACCGGCGTAGTGGTTCAATGTCAGGACGAGCGCTCGCAGCATAAAAATAAAGCCAAAGCCATGCGGGTGTTACGCTCTAAACTGTATGAAGCGCGTCAGCAGCAGATTGAAGCCGAACAGTCGGCTGCCCGGCGATCGCAGGTCGGTTCCGGCGACCGCAGTGAAAAAATACGCACCTATAACTATCCGCAAAACCGGCTGAGCGATCATCGGATAAATTTGACTCTCTATAAACTTGATCGGGTTATGGAGGGTGATCTTGCGGAAGTTTTTACTGCGCTGTATGAGCACGACATCGAACTTAAAATCAAAGCTCATACCGATAAAACAGCGCAGGGCTGATTTTAATAAAAAGCGGCGTTTTTTAATTAAAATCGTTTTTTTTACCAAAAACAGTCTATTTTTATCAAAAAACAGTCTATTTGTAAAAAACAGCCAGCCAGATGGTCGATCCATTTTCCGCAGTTTTTTCAACCCGGTGTGGCGTTCCCGCCGGAATATTCAGATAATCGCCGGGACTCAAATCCACGATCTGCTCGCCCAGCCTGAGCTGCGCAGAGCCTTCCAGCAGCAGGATCCATTCACCTTCCGTTTGCTCATACCAAAACCCCGCCGGCGATGTTTGTCCGAAGGATACAATCCGTTCAATGCGCACATGCCCGGTCGAAAGAAGCCCGGTGAAAACTTCCTGCGCCGAATATCCGGGTATTTGAGCGTACAAATTTGTTTTCATAAAAGAAGGATAACAGAATTAACCGAAGTACAGGAAAGGAACGTTTCTATTTTAAATCCGGCGAATCCTGTTATTCTAGCAAAAATTTCCAATGCGCTTGAAAAAGGACCCGGTTCTGATGCATCTGAAGAAGCAATATGACGTTATCGTAGTAGGCGGCGGCCATGCCGGTTGCGAGGCTGCGCTGGCCGCAGCGCGGTTAGGTGCCAACACGCTTCTTTTAAGTCTGGACAAGAGGTTTATAGGAAAACTGTCCTGCAATCCGTCGATTGGTGGAATTGCTAAATCACATATAACAAGAGAGTTAGATGGATTAGGCGGAGAACAGGCGCGCAATACGGACTACACCGGGATTCAATTCCGCACGCTGAACACCCGCAAAGGCCCTGCTGTTCAAGCCTTCCGCGCGCAGTGCGATAAGGAGCTCTACCCCGCCCGCATGCAAGCGGTTCTGGCGCTGCAAAAAAATCTAACCGTCATAGAGGGCGTGGTCGCCTCCATCTGGCACGAAAACGGTCGTCTATGCGGTGTGGGTTTAGAGTCGGGCGAAAAAATTGCCGGCAAAGCGGTCGTGCTCACATCCGGAACATTTATGCGTGGACGAGTGATGATAGGACAAACGGTAATTCGCGAAGGACGCTGGGGCGAACGATCCGTCGACGACATCTCTTCGTCGCTAAAAAATCTCGGATTTGAGCTGGGTCGCATGAAAACAGGCACTCCGCCGCGCATACATAAAGATTCGATTAATTATTCCGTCATGTCCATACAGCCGGGTGACGAACCGCCGCCATTCTTTTCTCGACAGGCGAGAAAAGAATGGCGGGCAGCAAACATCGGGCATCAGGAGTCAGCGGATAGAACGTTTGTTCCACGTGGAACGGCGGGAGAAATACGGACTTCCGACCCTCGGCTCCTGACCCCCGAACAAAGTTCCACGTGGAACGGAGCGGCCGCGCCTCTTCGTCCGTGGCCGCCCGGAACGGCACAGATTCCGTGCTGGCTGACGCATACAACCGAGCGGACACATCAGATTATCGCCGATAACCTGTCAAAAAGCTCATTATATGGCGGTTTAGTTGAAGGAACCGGCGTTCGCTATTGCCCGTCGATCGAAGATAAAATCGTGAAATTCCCCCAGCGAACTTCGCATCACGTTTTTATAGAGCCCGAGGGGCGCGATAATATTCGGATTTATCCCAACGGGACATCGAACAGTTTGCCGGAAGATGTGCAGCTTGAAATGATCCATTCGATTCCCGGACTTGAAAACGCGGCATTTATCCGTCCGGCTTACGCAATCGAATACGATTATGCGCCGCCAACCCAGCTTTTCCATACCTTGGAGACAAAACAGGTTGAAAACCTCTATTTTGCGGGACAAATTAACGGGACAACCGGCTATGAGGAGGCGGCCGGGCAGGGTTTTGTTGCTGGCGTAAATGCCGCCCGCAAGGTTCTGGGTCTTTCAAACTTCATTCTGGGGCGCGACGAAGCCTATATCGGGGTTTTGATAGATGATCTGGTGCTTAAAGGCACCGATGAACCATACCGTATGTTTACCTCGCGCGCGGAGCATCGTTTGACACTCCGTCAGGACAACACATGGTTCCGGTTGCATGACCGGGCCAAGGAGCTTGGAATTGTTTCTGATACCGATCTGGCAGAAACAGAATCCATGCAACATCAGATTGATCAGGAGGTTGAGCGTCTGCGGAAAAAGTTTTATAACGGGGCCTCCCTGGCGCAGATCCTTTGCGGACAGGACGCTCACTACGGCACCTTGCCGGGCAAAACCCCGGAATTTCCTCCGGACGTGGTCGAGCAGGTCGAAATCTCGATCAAGTACGACGGCTATATTAGACGCGAGCAGGGACGCATGGTGGATTTTCAAACTTTGGAAAAGCAGCCGATCCCTGCCGGATTTGATTATGACCGCATTAAAGCCCTGCGGTTTGAATCGTGTGAAAAGCTGAAAAAGATCCGGCCTGAGACCCTTGGTCAGGCTTCGCGCATCTCCGGCGTCAATCCGGCGGATATTTCGATCTTATCCGTTTGGCTTAAGGCTGGGCGTACTGCGTAACGAGTAAGGCCGTCTTCAGTAAGGCTTTATCCTTTTCCTATCCACGGTTTTTACCTCACAAGGCGCAGAGGTCGCAGGCGGGTACAGGTTTAAATTCTCTGCGTTCTCAGCGGCTTTGCGAGGAATATAACGAGACCAATCTGAACTTGGTATAAGACGTAATTCGCAAGATACAGTTGGAACGAAAACATGCCCTGTCATTAAAAGACTTTTTGTGTCGCGTAACAGTTGCTACGAATTACTCGCTACGATTACGCTTTTTCTTTTTCTCTTCCAAATCGGGGCGCGGCCGGGGGACAAATTTTAGATCGATGGGCGCTCCTTCGAGGCCAAACGCATTGCGAATCTTATGATCCAGGTAACGTTTGTAGGATGACGTTGCACGTAAGACATTGTTAACGAATAACTTAACTCTAACAGGTTTCACGCCGGCCTGTGTGGCGTAATAAATTTTCAGCGGGCGTCCATTAACACTCGGAGGCGGATTTTGCTGTACGGCATCTTGCAGCACCCGGTTGAGAACGCCGGTCGAGAGCTTGATTTGCACTTGGTCAGAAATGTAATCGATCATCTCCACGGTGCGGCGGATGTTATATCCCGATTTTGCCGAAAGAAAAATCAACGGAGCAAAGTCGAGGAACTGCAGTTCTTTTCGCAGAGCCGCCTCATATTTCGTTTGTGTAACTTCTTCTGCTTCAGCCAGATCCCACTTGTTTATAGCGAGAATGCAGCCTTTTTGAGCTTCGATAATTTTTGCGGCCAGTTTTTTGTCCTGCAGCTTAGGCCCCTCTGAAGCATCCATCAGCAGGACGACGATGTCGGCTGTTTCAATACTTTCTTCAGCACGCAAGTTGCTGTAGTGCTCAACGGCACCCGACAGCCGGGTGCGCCGGTTGACGCCGGCCGTATCGATCAGAATATAATGCCGTGCGTGCGGACCGCTACCGATGGTGAATGGGATTTCTATGCTGTCCCGCGTGGTGCCCGGAACTTCAGATACGATCACTCGCTCACTATTCAGTAACCTGTTGATATAAGAGGACTTGCCTGAATTCGGACGTCCAACTACGGCAACACGAAGAGGCGTGCGTTTCTCTCTGGGTGTCGCGGCAGGAAGTTTTGCCAAGACGGTTTGCAGTAACGTTTCTATTCCCCGGTTATGCAGCGCTGAAACAGGAAAAACCGGGAATCCGAGTTTTTCAAATTCAAGGGCCTGTTCATCGCGAGTCGCTGTATCCGCTTTATTTGCGGCAATAAACACAGGGCGGTCGGCGCGGTGCAGCAACCTTGCAACTTCTTCATCCATGGGGACGCGGCCTGTGGTGATATCCACCACAAAAATAATGGCCGCCGCATCTTCAATAGCTACAGCAACCTGCTTGTGTGTGCTGTCCATAATGACATCGTGTGCTGAGCCGGAATCCATCGTTCCCAACCCGCCGGTGTCGATTACGTCAAAATATTGTTCATTCCAGACGGCTTCACAAACCACCCGGTCGCGTGTTACGCCGCACTCCTCGTGAACGATAGAAACCCGCCGTCCGACAATCCGGTTAAACAGCGCCGATTTTCCAATGTTTGGACGGCCGACAATAGCAACCGTTCTCGTTTGTCCTGTTGTACTCATAATAAACCCTTATTAACCGCGACCGCCGAAGGCAACGATCGACCTGCCAGAGGCTTCGCGGTTCCTTCTAATTGGGAGAAGGGGCGCACATTGAAAGGGTTACGGCTTGCAAAAGCAACCCTCTTCGTATAAATCAATATCAGGATTAAATCTAAACAAGGGAGAATTCCATGGCTACCATTACATTCAAGGGCACTCCGATTAACACCTGCGGCGAGCTACCGGCTAAAAACAGCGCGGCACCTGACTTTAGTCTTGTTAAACAGGATCTGTCAGAAACGGTTCTTTCCGATTACAAGGGGAAGCGGCTGATCTTAAATATTTTCCCAAGCATAGACACAGGCGTCTGTGCCGTATCGGTTCGTAAATTCAACGAAAAAGCCGCCGCACTGAAAAATACGGTTGTTCTGTGCGTTTCGATGGATCTGCCATTTGCTCAGGGCCGTTTTTGCGGGGCCGAAGGCATCAAAAACGTTGTGACAGCCTCCGCCTTCCGTTCTACGTTCGGGGATCATTACGGCGTAATCATTGCTACCGGTCCGCTGTCCGGGTTACTTGCCCGCGCGGTCGTCGTCGTTAATGAAAACGGGAAAGTGATTTATACCGAACAGGTCCCCGAAATCGCACAAGAACCGGATTACGATGCCGCTTTGGCCGCCCTTAACTAAAGGAGGCTGCAGTGAAAAAATTTATTCTGGGGATGCTCGGCATCGCCGCCGCCGGCGCGGCGGTTGCCGGGTCGGTTTATGATTTTTCCGTGGAAACAATCGACGGAATCCCGCGCCCGCTTTCCATGTATAAAGGACAGGTGTTGCTGATCGTCAACACCGCCAGCAAATGCGGGTTCACCAGACAGTATGCCGGAATCCAGCAGCTGTATGAAAAATACAAAGACCGCGGGCTGGTGGTGCTCGGCTTTCCCGCCAATAACTTCGGCGGACAGGAGCCCGGCACTAATGAAGAAATTCAGCAGTTCTGCACAACACGTTTTAACGTCTCGTTTCCAATGTTTGAAAAAATATCGGTAAAGGGCGGCGATATAAATCCGCTCTACACCTGGCTAACATCGCATCCGAACGGTGCGGCGGTTTCGTGGAACTTCAATAAATTCCTGATCGGGCGTGACGGCGATCTGATTGCACATTTCGGCAGCCGCGCGGCGCCGGAATCCGAGGAATTGAACGCGGCAATCGAAAAAGCGCTCAACCAGCCATGAAGAAACTTCTGCTCGGTCTATTACTTGTCGCATCGGCCGGATTGACGCCGGCAGAGGAGGGCGCTATGAAAACTGAAAAAGCGACGTTTGCCGCCGGTTGCTTTTGGGGCGTTGAATCGGCCTTCCGGCAGGTGGCTGGCGTAATGGAGACGCAAGTCGGTTATACCGGCGGACAAACCGCCGATCCGACCTATAAAGAAGTCTGCACCGGCACCACCGGCCATGCGGAGGCCATCGAAGTCACGTTCGATCCGGCCAGAGTCACTTATAAAACACTGGTTGAATTATTTTTTAAAATGCACGACCCCACACAGGTCAACCGGCAGGGCCCGGATGTTGGCTCTCAGTATCGCTCCGCCGTCTTTTATCACTCGCCGGAACAGAAAGAGACGGTCGAAAAAGTCCAGGCCGCGCTCGCCGCCGCCGGAAAATATAAAAAACCGATTGCGACACAGATTTTACCTGCCGGCCCGTTCTACCGCGCCGAAGAATATCACCAGCGCTACTTCGAAAAAAACGGCGGGCCCGCCTGCCACATTTTTTAGCGGCCTTTCCACGGTGCCGACGCATGACCTCGATAAGGTTGTAAAATCCGGCACGCCCCCCGCCCTGCATCGTTTCAGCGACGCGGAACCCCGGTGGTCTTACGCCCCCACTTCAGCGCGGCGGCAAGCAGCGGAAGCTCCTGATTCAGACGGACGCGGACAGCATCCGCTGCTTTATGATAAAGCTCCAGCGCGCGCAGCACGTCGGCGCCCATTTCCCGGTGAGCAAACAGCTCCTTTTCGCGCGGGGTAAAATCGAGTCCCGGCTGCACGCCGGAACGGAGCTCCAGATCGTAGCCGCTCAACAGCAGACGCTTCGGGCCGGACTTCATCGTACAGAGTTTTTCGAACCACTCCGGCGACCGATCAAGCGAATCAACCTTCAGCAGCTCCAGCAGACGCCGTTCGGCGGTCAACAGCGCCTGACTCTCCCGGACCGGCACCGAACAGGCATCGAGAAACACCAGCTTCTTCACCAGTGCGGCGTAGCCGGCGGAATAGGTTTTGCACGGCGGCAGAGCGAACTTCTGCTGCAGAGTCATAATAACCGGCACCGGTTTCCCAGCGGCTTCGGCCAGTTCTTTCAGTTTCATACGCACCTCCCTGTTAAGCCTCGTAATAATCCGGAATTGGTTCGCAGAACCAACACTACAACAACCGCTGTCGATGTAGCGTCGGCTCTGCGAGCCGAACATATCGTGTGATGCGGGATCACCAAAGCAGACGCCGGCGTGCCGGAAAAGCACCAACCGGCGGTTAATCGGCGGGTTCTACCGGCAGGAGCCCTGTGCATAACCAAGTACAAGATGCAGACGGGGAAAGGCCTTGGGCATCAGGCTGTAGGCTTTAGGCCGGGCTTCAAAACTCCGGAACAGATTTGCCGCAAGAGAGCGCAAGACCGCAGAGGGATCCAGCTGCTGGAAAAGCAATCGCCACGAAAATCCGACTTTAACGATTTAAACCTTCAACGCCTTGAACGATTTTTTTACAAGCCGGATATTTTGAACAGCCCCAGAACTGATTTCCGGCATTCGCACCTTTTTTAGCGGTTCGCAGAACCATTCCGGCCCCGCAGGCCGGGCAGGGATTTTTGACAAAATCATGGCCGACAAAATCATTTTCTTTGGAAACTTTCTTTTCCGTCTTTCGGTCCTCCGATTTCTGACCCCCGACTTCTGACGTCCGGCGGTGAAGCCGCTGAACGTGCTCACGGTTGGTTTTTAATCCGCGGTCAAAGCGCCCGGCCTCTATCCGCTGCACAAGATCGGCGACTTCGGGTTCGGAAAATACCGGAGTCTGGAAGGATTCGATGTGGTTGACGTAGCGGCCTTCGAGGAAAACACCGTTCGGCACACCGGTTTTGAACTTTGCATCGCCCATAAAGCAGACCACGCCGATGATCTTATCTTTCGGAAGATCGAGCAGTTCGGACAGGGCGCAAATATGGGCGTAATTCTGGCGTAACGGATTCTGGAACCGGTGCTTTTGCTTAAAATGCACCTGCGTCCACTTGGCATCCTTAGCATCGGCAAAAATCCAGCCCTTGAAATTTTTGGTTTCGATCACAAACAGGCCGAATTTTGAAACGATCACATGGTCGATCTGCGTCGTACCGGTTTTTGACGGGATCGTCACATCCTTGATTAGGTGGTACACGCCCGGCTCAAGCCGGAGCTTCGCCGCCAGATTCACTACCCCTTCGCCGATTTTCCCCTTAATCAGCGGCATGAACAGTTCCAGAATTTTGAGCCCGATAATCAGGAGAATCAGCCACCAGAACTGCCTGGCAAACTCGATCAGCATATTGAAAAGGATATTTTCAGAAGTCATGTCCGCGACCTTATCAAGGCTTCCCAATGGTTGGAAAACATTTAGCCACGAAAAGGCGCAAAAAGCGCAAAATGGTCTTTCGGGGATATCCGGCTTACCGAGCAGGGTGCTGACATTTTTCCGGAAGCGATATCCCGCCCGGTGCAGCATGGGGCGGACGAACACCTCCGGCTTGGTGTCTTTGCCCCGGATTCTCGCCATGTTCCACGAGCGCTTCTCTGGAGGCAGGTGATCCATGGGCGGAGAATAGCGCGAGGCAGGCAAGAGTCGAAGGTCTGAATGTCGAAAGTAGCGCCGTGGCGGGGAGCAAGTGACGAGGGTCTTTGATCTCTGCGCCCCGCACGCTCATTTGCGGCGAGCCTGCTTTTCGTGCTTCTTGCGGCCAACCAATTTCCTGTTCGCGTTTACCGGGCAGGGAGTGGTGTTGCAGAAAAGAAATAAAACTCTTTTCTTTTATTTCCCGGAGTGGTTCGATGGCGGAGATCAGAGGTCGGGGGAGAAGTGTGTGTATAATCCTGAAATTCATCATCGTCGGTCGATCCGGCTGAAGGGGCATGATTATGCTGGCGGCGGGGTGTATTTCGTTACGATTTGTGCGCATCGGGATGCTGGGAATGTTTTTGCGGAGGCGGAGGCAAAAAAGATCGTTGCAGAGCGCCTACGGATCACGGAAGAAAAATTTCCGGAAGCGCAATGGAAAGAATGGGTGATTATGCCGGATCATTTTCATGCATTAATTCAAATGGATGGCGGCGGATTAAGATTGGGCGATATCATCGGCGGATTTAAATCCGCCGTATCGCGGGAATTGCGCAGGTCGGCGGCGAATGGGGTGACGCAGGCGTCGCCCGTACGTAGGGGCGAGGTCGGCCTCGCTCCCCGGATTTGGCATCGAAATTATTATGAAATGATTGTGCGCACGCCGGAGGCGGCGCGGGCCATTGCCGGATATATCCAGCTGAATCCGTGGCGGTGTGTTATGGATTTTGGAGGTGGATTGCGCGGAATGGGGAATCCGGTGCTGTGGACTGCGAAGAAGCTGGGGGTGTTGTGCAGTCGCAATGCGGTGCGGCCCAAAAAAATCCCCAAGGCGGATGTTTATTTTAGCGGGTTTCATTCTCCTTTGGAACAGGAGGTTTTCAAAAAATTGCTGGAGTGCAAGCGCTCGATTATCTGGTGTCCGGCTTGGGGCTTAGATCGGACGGCGGCAATGCCCGCCGTGCGGGCGGCTCTGGAAGAGAACCGGCTGTTGATTTTAGAAATGCGGAATTGCGATGGAGATCTGGCTGCGGCTGAACAACGGAACCGATTTGTGCTGGAGCGTGCAGACGAACTTTGGTTGCCGCATGTGACGCGGGGCGGAATGCTGGATCGTTTGATCCGCGAGTTGCGGGTGGAAGAGAAAGTTAAGGCGTGAGCTTATGTTGAACGGCAAAAATAAAAGGACCTCTGGGGAATAATGGCAGATCATTCGTCAGTTGTTTTTCCCGGCACGGCCATTGGGCTGAAAGTGGTTTCAGTTCGTACGGGCGAACAGGTTTCTTTTCTCGAAGAAAACGGCCGTTATGAGTATGAGCTGAATCAGGCAGGATATTGGCTGCGAGAAGTTGCTGGAATTATTTCACACAGCCGGATTTCGCATGACAATGAGCGCGGGGTGATCGAGCCGGGCAATTATGTCGGGTTGCTGAAACTCGAACTGCTCGATAAGATGGGCGCAAAAATTGCGGAACCCTATCTCGATGTCCACTCGACTAAGCTGGGTTACGAAGTCCGGCAGTTTGCTTCGGCGGACAGCTCTAGAAGAATCCTCCGTCCTGTTTCAGGAGGTGCGGCGGGATTTCGCGGATGAACTGCGAGGGTTCGTAGAAGATGACGCCGCCGTCGTGTTTACGCCGGACCTGAGGGGCGCAGAGGAAGAGTCGGTCTTCGGCGCGGGTGATGGCGACGTAAAAGAGACGCCGCTCTTCGGATTCGCCGCCGATCTGCTCGACCGACTTGGAGCTGGGGAACAGTCCTTCGTTCAGCCAGATGACGAAGACGGCTTTCCATTCCAGCCCTTTGGCCTGATGGACGGTGCTGAGGCGTACGCCGTCGAGTGCGGCGGGCGCGGTGTCGGCTTCGGCATCGAGGTTGGTGAGCAGCGCCATTTCGCTGAGGAAGGCGGAGCAGGATTCGAAGCGGGCGGTGAAGTCGATCAGGCTGTCGAGGTCTTCCTGGCGGTGCTTGGCGTTGTCGAAGGTTTCGATGAGATACTCGCCGTAAAACGCTTTGTTAAAACGGTAGATGATTTCGCCGGGATCTTCGCTAAGCGATTCGGTTTCGTAGGCGAGGAAGACCGGCTTAATTTCTTTCCAGATGGAAACGGCGGCGGCGGGCAGGGCGGACATCAGTTGCGCGTGCGCTTCCGGTTTGCGCGCTTCGAATCGTTTGCCCATTTTCTGCCAGATTTTGTCGGCGGTTTTTGGTCCGAGTTTCGGAAACATTTCCAGTAGCCGTTTGAAGGCCAGTTCGTCGGCCGGATTTTCCAGTAGACGCAGAACAGTGCAGGCGTCTTTGACGTGCGCCTGTTCGAAGAAGCGGATGCCGGAGGTGACCTGGAACGGGAAGCGGGCGTGCGTCAGCGCCATTTGCAGTTCCATCGCGTGGAAGTGCGAGCGGTAGAGGACGGCGATTTCGGAAAGTTTGGTGCCACGCCGTTTCAGCTCCTCGATTTTGGCGATAACGTAGCGCGCCTGTTCGTCGCCGTCGCGGAGCAGGGCGAGCGTCGGTTCGGCGATGCTGTCGCGGACGGCGCGCAGTTCTTTCTGGAACTGGAGTGGATTGCCTTTGATGCAGGCGTTGGCGACGTCGAGAATTTCCGGCGTACTGCGGTAGTTGACTTCGAGTTTGTAAACCTGCGTTTCCGGATAACGCTTCGGGAACGACAGGAAGTTGTGGTAGTCCGCGCCGCGCCACGAATAGATGCTCTGGAAGTCGTCGCCGACCACCATCAGGTTTTTATGTTTACCGGCGAGCAGATGAACCCATTCGGCCTGAATGGTGTTGGTGTCCTGATATTCGTCCACCAGCACATACTGAAACCGCTCCTGATACAGATTGCGGACGGTTTCCGAGGTCTGGAAAAGTTTCAGCGCGTAAAGCAGCAGGTCGTCGAAGTCCATCACGTTGAGCTCTTTTTTGCGCTTCACATAATGGTCGCGCAGCTTCAGCACGTCGGCGATTTCGATTGGCGCTTCGCTGAACCAGTCGTAGGCCAGCTCGTTAAGCGGTTTTTGTGAACCGGAGGCGAGGCCGTAGAGACTGAGCAGAACCTGCGGTTTCGGGAAATGCTCGTTGTCGGTCAGATTGAGTTCGTCCACGCAGGACTTCATCAGCTTCTTGGCATCGTCGGAATCGAGGATGGTGTAGTCGTTGCCGAAGCCGATTTCGCGGGCGTGCTGGCGCAGCAGCCGGTTGGCGAGATGATGGAACGTTCCGCCGAGCATTCCGCTGACTCCGCCGCCGGTAATGTCGTGGGCGCGGTCGAGCATTTCGCGGGCGGCTTTGTTGGTGAAGGTCAGCAGCAGAATCCGGTTCGGATCGACGCCTTTTTCGATGAGCCACGCGACGCGGTAAACCAGCGTGCGGGTTTTGCCGGTACCGGCGGCGGCGATCACCAGCGTCGGCCCGTCCGGAGCACTCACGGCGGCGTACTGTTCTTCGTTCAGTTCTTCACGGAAATTCATAGGGCGAAAGTTCTACAGAAGGAAACGGAGGAAGCAAAGGCAATAAGGAATTGATGCCTGTTTTCTGTGGAACAGACACTCTTGTCTGTCCCACGAGCGGCGATACGGCGCCGCCTTCATCACTGCAGTCCAAATTCAATAATCCATGTTCAGCGGACAAATTTTGGAGATACTTGAAATCCGGTAAAATGGCTGGATTTCCAGCAAAGGATGAGGCTAAAATGCGGACAGTTCGTACGGAATTAAGGCTTCTCAACAGAAAGTCAAAAAATGAAAAAAAATA
>CAYNOR010000013.1:0-53239 GCA_964398915.1 uncultured Verrucomicrobiota bacterium | reverse complement strand
TCAAGGGTAAGCACGGGCAATGCCTGACCCTGAACGGACAGGAAGATTATGCCGAACCACCCGCGCGGCCGCGCGTCTCGCTCGATGGGGAATGGGAGTTCCGGCTGGACCCGCAGCGTGAGGGCGAGGCGGGGAAGTGGTTTGAGCCCAGCGTCGCCTTCCCGGACAAAATCCAGGTGCCCGGCAACTGGCAGGCCCAGGGATTCGGCGAGCCGATTCGACTCGTCCGTCACAACTACCAAGGCATCGCCTGGTATCGGCGCACGTTTGAGGTTCCGCCGGTCATGGCTGGCAAGCGGATCCAACTCAAGTTCCAGGCGGTCTGCAACAATGGAGAAGTCTATGTGAACGGCCACCATGTCGGGCGGATCGAGACATTCATCACGCCTTACGAGTTCGACGTGACCGATCTCGTGCATCCCGGCCCCAACACCCTGGTGGTCCGGGTGGACTCCGGCAGCACCGATGAAATTGCGCGCAACAATCTGGAAACCGGCGACCCCGCCAGCGCGAATGGCTACGTGGGCATGATCCAGTTTTTGGTCAAATGGGGCGGCATCATCGGCAAGGTGGAATTGTCCGCGCGTCCCGCTATTGCTCTGGAGGATCTGGTGGTTCTACCCAATGTGGCGGACCGCAAAGCGGCGATCAGTTTCTCCGTGCGCCGGAGTGAAACGGACGGGGATTGGTCGGGGAAAGCGCTCGTCGAGGTTATGCCTTCGGGGGCGGATGCGAAGGCCTGGAAGTCCGAAGTTCCGGTGCGGTTTGCAGCGGGCGCGGCGGAGACCGGTCCGGTGCGCGCGGAGGTCGCGATGCCGGACATGCGGCTCTGGAGCCCGGAGGATCCGTTTCTTTATGACGTGCGGGTGACGCTGGAAAAGGACGGCAAGACGGCCGATGTTCTGAGCGATCGCACCGGCATGCGGGAATTCGCGGTCGGCGGTGGGGAGGGTGCTTTCGTGCTGAACGGCAAACCGTATTTCCTGCGGGGGCTGGGCTATGACAGCATCGAGCCGATCACCGGCACGCCCATGCCCGACAAGGCGATCTACGTTGAGCGGCTCAAGCACATCAAAGACCTCGGCTTCAACTGCGTCCGCTTTCTTGCCCACACGCCGTTCCGGGAGTTTTTCGACGCGGCGGATGAGGTGGGCGTGCTGGTGCAAACGGAAGGGGAAAACTTCATGTCCCAAAGCTTCCCGATGCCTCCCGAAGCGGCGAAGCTGCTGGCTGGCCAGGTTCCGCGTCTCATCCGGGAGCACCGCAACCACCCGAGCTGGTATGCCTTCAGTTGCATGAACGAATGCGGTTATCTCACCCCCGCCGACTTTGATATCAAGCGCGGTTACATCGATTCGGCGCACCGCACATTCAAGGAGTTGGACCCTACCCGCTACTTCCTTGCCTCGGATCATGGCGGAACGGTTTGGCCGACCGACATCATCACGGGCCGGGGCGACATGGACAAGGCCATGGATGGCGGCGCTGCGCCCGCTGCCCAGGTGTTTGGTGGCGAGCTGGATCAATTCGGCTATTTCCGACGGGCCTTGGCGGAGGCCGACATGGCGGCGCTCGCGGCGGCACCGCCGGACAGCCCGGATGCGGCGAAGGCGCTCGACTCGCTCAAGCCCGACGGCCATTGGCAGGGCGCGGCCATCGCCAAAGGGGCTGACCTTGCGGACAAGGCCGCTGCTCTTCTCGTGGGAGACAACGCCCCATTCAGCGCGAGCATCTGGGTCAAGCCGAAAGGGTTTGCGGTGGGCGATTTCGGAACCCCGTTTTCCTTCGGGGCGGCGGAAACGGGACAAGGCCTCCTCGTGAGCCTCGACGGCTACGCGGGCAAGGGGCAGATCTTGGTCGGACACTACAACCAAAACGGCCTCACCTCCAAAACCGCGCTTTCGCCAAATGTCTGGAACCATGTGGGCGTCAGTTTCGATGGGGAGAAACTGCGGCTTTTCATCAATGGCAAGCCCGACAGCGAGATCGTGACAAACCTGACGGTTGCGCCCAGGGATCTGAAGATCGGAAGTCTGATCAACCGCCCGCTGCACCCGGCGGCGGATTTTCGCAGCCGGCCCCATGTCTGGCACGAGTTCAATGGCACATATATCGCTCCATTGCCGGATATGGATAAGGAGCGCAAGCTCGTCGGTGGTGTCATCAGCCAGGAACATAACCTGCTCGAACGGCACCGCGCCCGCATGGCCGCCTTGGGTTTGCTTGAGCGCTATCCCGAGGTGCGGAAGATCTCGGTGGCTTCCTATTTCGAATATATCAAGCAGGCCTTCGAGGGGGCGCGGCTCATGCCGAATCTTGACGGCTACCATTGGTGGGTCATCAGCGACATCCCATCGGGCTTCGAATGCGATGTCACGGATTTGGGGGTGCTGGATATGGTTTACCAGCCGGATAAGTTCCCCGACCCCGGCGTCTTCCGGCCTTTCAATAGTGCATCGGTGTTGCTGATTGACGCGGACGTGGACCGGCGGGTGCTGGCCGACGACGAGCGCAAGGTGATCGGCGTATCGGTTTCCCACTTCGGCGCGGACTCCATCAAGGACGGACGCCTGTCGTGGCAACTCACCCAGGATGGCAAGCCGCTGCGTCAGGGAGAACTGTCTGGCATCACGGCTGCAAACGGTCAGGTCACAAAAATCGGCAGCATCGAACTGGAACCCACCAACGCCGACTCCGCCATGGAAATGGTGCTTGAGGTCAAGTTGCAATCCTCGGCCGGCACGCAAAGCAACGCGTGGAAGTTCTGGGTGTTCCCCCGGCAGAAGCGGAGCTTCGCGGGCAGCGGCATCGTCAACCTCACCGGCGTGGCCAAACTTGATGAACGCTATGCCACCGGCGGACAGACCTCGCTGACAGAGGCCCGGCTGGCGCTGGCCGATCACGTCACGCCGGACCTGCTTGCCTTTGTGGCCAACGGCGGCACCGCGATACTCTTGGAGAGAAACCCCGAACTTTCTGCGCGGATGCGTCAGGAGGTGATGATGCTGGGCATTGCTCCCACCTGGAATGCCAGCCGCATTCTCAAACAATCGGTTCCGATTCCGTTCTGGCCCCGGTGGATCCGGTGCAACGCGAACATCGTGGAAAATCATCCCGCCTTGCAGAACTTTCCGCACGGCGACTTTCCCGATTTCCAGATGGCACGCCTCTATGGCGTCAACATCAACGCCGCCGACCTGTCCGATCCCGTGCTGAAGGAAAAGCTGAGGCCCATCGTGTGGGGGCTTTACCTCGACGACACGAAGACACCGGTGCCGAACTTCCGGGGGCCCCAGGAGTTTTTCCAAGGGGCAGCTCTTGGCGAGGCGCGGTTTGGAAAAGGACGCCTGATCCATTGCGGACTCTGGCTCGCCGACGGCATTGAGCGCGGCCTGCCCGAAGCCAGCTATCTGCTTGATTCTCTCGTGGACTACGCGCTCTCGAACAAGCCCGCCGACCTGCCCGTTCTCACGAACGAGGAAGCGCACAAGGTTTTCCTCATCGAAAACCTCCCGGCGAAAAACCCATGAACTATTCCGAATGAAACACCTCAACCCCCTGAAATTACTCACAGCCGGGATGCTCCTGACGACCAGCCTCTTCGCTGCCGAACAACCCGCACGTCCGCGCGTGTCGCTCGATGGGGAATGGGAGTTCCGCATGGACCCGCAACGTGAGGGCGAGGCGGAAAACGGAAAACGGGTCAGCCGATGAAAAACGGGTCAGCCGATGAATTTTAGAATTTACCGATTTCTGATTTTCCAATGTTTGGAACATTTTCATTTTCCGTGACTTACCTCCCCGTTAAGGCCATGCGAATGATATCCTCCACCGAAGTCCCCGATTCCAATTTGAGCGCCTTAACCATCTTCCGGGCATCGTCCTGTTTGTAGCCGAGCGAGATGAGAGCGAGCGCGGCGTCGCGCAGACGGCTGTCGCCGGGCAGATCGTCAGCGCCGGCCAGCGTTTCCAGCGCTTCGCCGGCGGAAAACTTGTCGCGCAGTTCGACGATAATGCGTTCGGCGGTTTTTTTGCCGATGCCGGAAATCGAGGAGAGCCGTTTTACGTCGGAAAACGGGTCAGCCGATGAATTTTAGAATTTACCGATTTCTGATTTTCCAATGTTTGGAACATTTTCATTTTCCGTGACTTACCTCCCCGTTAAGGCCATGCGAATGATATCCTCCACCGAAGTCCCCGATTCCAATTTGAGCGCCTTAACCATCTTCCGGGCATCGTCCTGTTTGTAGCCGAGCGAGATGAGAGCGAGCGCGGCGTCGCGCAGACGGCTGTCGCCGGGCAGATCGTCAGCGCCGGCCAGCGTTTCCAGCGCTTCGCCGGCGGAAAACTTGTCGCGCAGTTCGACGATAATGCGTTCGGCGGTTTTTTTGCCGATGCCGGAAATCGAGGAGAGCCGTTTTACGTCGCTTTCAATCAGAGCGGTTTTTAGCTCTCGCACCGAAAGGCCGGAAAGTGCGCTGACGGCAGTTTTCGGGCCGACGCCGCTGACCCCGAGCAGGAGCGTGAACATCCGGCGCTCTTCATCCGTGGCGAAACCGAACAGCATCTGCGAAACGTCCGTGATGTGGTGATAGATCAAAAGGCGCGTTTTAGCCCCTTCAGGCGGCAGACGGTCGAAACTGCTGAGCGGAACGAGCGCTTCATAGCCAATGCCACCGACATTTATAACCGCGCGGCCGGGCTGCTTTTCTTCGAGGATTCCTTCAAGGAAAGTAATCATGCCGTCGAATGTAGCAGAGAGCGGAGGGAAATATGAACTATGAAATAGGAAAGATGAAAAAGGGTTTGGACACTCCGTTAAACAGAAAAGCCCCGCAGAAACGGGTTCTGCGAGGTCGGTCGGTTTCGGAGAGAAGCCGGAAGCGTTTACTTCTTACCGGCGGCAACGGCAGCTTCGCGGGCACGCACTTTGAGGCGTTTTTTGCGAAGTACACGGCGGCGCTGTTTGGTTCGTTCTTTTAGTTGTTGTCCCATAGTGGGGAGAGCTTTTAACCGAAGGAGCCCGTGCCGTCAAATGCTTTTGCTAAAAACTGGATTTTACCGGCTCACATCTTAGAATGCCCGGCATGAATCACCACAGAACCAGCCGTAAACCATGGATCATCGCCGCCCTGCTGGCCATTGCCCTGCTAGGCTCAATGCTCTCCCACTGCAAAAAAATAGAAAAAGATTATCCGCGCGACGAGGCTCCGGAACTCGATGAAACCTGGTCGTTCGGCAGCGGCGATGTCAAAGTGGTGCGCATTCCGCTCGACGGCGTCATTATGCGCGCCGAAGAGGAAGGGTTCTTCACCGCCCGCTCCGACATGGTTGAGAGCATTCTCACTCAGGTGCGCGTCGCCGAGCATGATCCGGACATGCGCGCCATTATTCTGGAAGTCAACTCGCCCGGCGGAGGAGTCACACCCAGCGACGAAATTTACAATGCGCTCCGCGGCTTCCGTGCCAGCCGCCCAGACCGCCGCGTCGTCGTCTTCATCCGTGACCTCGGAGCCTCCGGCGCCTACTACGCCGCCATGGCCGGCGACTTCATCATTGCCGAGCCGACCGCCGTCGTCGGTTCCATTGGTGTCATCATGCAAACCATGAATTTTCAGAGCCTCTCTGAAAAAATAGGCATCACCGATGTCACCATCAAGTCCGGCGCCAACAAAGACATGCTCAACCCTTTCCAGCCGGTTAACACGAATCAGGTTGCCCTGCTGCAAAAACTGATCGACGAAATGCAGGCGCGCTTCAGCGGCATCGTAGTCGAAGGACGGAAACTCGAGCCCGCGGCCTCAGCCGGCCTGTTCGACGGACGTATTTTTTCCGCCAATGAGGCGCTCGATAAAGGGTTGATCGACCAGATCGGCTACTGGAACGATGCAATGGCCCGCACGGCGCAACTGCTCGACACCGGGGCGCTGCGCGTCGTACGCTATGAACCTCAGCGAACTTTTTTTGAGCAACTTATCGAAGGAAAAAGCCCCGTCATACTGCCAAACCTCAAATTGCGTTCGCCGCAATTTCTGTATCTTTGGAAACCATAGAGAGTGGAATGATGGAATAGTGGATCGGTGGATAATTGGAGGACATAGATTATGAAAAATTTTGTTTTTGTTGCGTTACTGGCGATGGCTCTGACCGGATGCGAAAGCATGCCCTATCAGTTGCAAACCCGATCAGACCGTGCCGCCATGACCGAAGATCAGTTTATTGCTCAGGAAAAGATACAACGCATGGCCGGACGGCTCGAAACTCTTGAAATGGAAATCAACCGGATCAGCCGCGATCTGGAAGCTCTGAGAAGTCAGCTCGACAGCCGCTGCGTGTCAATTGAACGCAAGAGCGAAGCCGACAAACGCGAAATGGTCGCCCGCTTAAGCGCTGAACTGGATAAGCTGATAAAACAAACCTCAGCCCCGGCACCCGCAGCGGCCGCTCCGAAAGCTTCCACCAGCGGCTACGGCATCGAACATGTCGTTCGCTCCGGCGAAACGCTCTACACCATCGCCAGAGCGTATAACGTCAGCGCAAAAACAATTTTAGATGCCAACAAAATTCAGGATGCCGGACGCCTGTCCATCGGCCAGAAACTTTTCATCCCGGATGTGAAATAGGAAAATCGTTTGCCTGATCTTAACGAAATGAAACACCCTATATGAACGAACTGGCAGAACATCTGAAAAATGACCGCTTTGCAGAACATATCGGCATTGAGCGAATTTTCTGTAAAGACGGAACCTGGACAGCGCAACTGACGGTAGCCGAAAAACATCTCAACGGACTGGGTGTCGCACAAGGCGGAGTAATTTTCACACTGGCCGACTATGCCTTTGCAATTGCCTCCAACACAGACGGACGGACCTCCACGGGGCTTCAAACGAACATGGCATTTATTTCACCTGCACAACCCGGAGATATTCTACAGGCCCGCATACGTGAAATCAGCCGCCGGAAAACAATCTCTATCTACGAAATTGAAATCCGTACCGCACAAACGGATCAGTTGATCGCCCTCTTTACCGGAACCGGCTTCCGAATCAAGTAACCGGAAAACTTCCCGAACCCAAACGCCTCGCCTATCTCTTAAAGGACGGATGAAGAGTTCACCACGAAGGCACAGGACCTTGTTTAAAAGTAAGACGATCGATACGATGCTTCTCCTTCCACCTTACATCGTCACAACATAAACACAGCAAATAGAGCCGCATTTTCGCCTTACCTCCTGCCAAATACCCTACATTCAACGTCATAAAAATCCTTACAGTATATTCGGCATAACTTCCTTGAAGTTAATGCATTATAAATTAAACTGCAGTAGTTCGAGCGAGGCACGTAGCTCGTGCGTTGAGTATTAAAAACTAAAACCGGTACACAAAACAGGCGCCTGATGGTCACGAAACCCAAAACCGGCAGTAAAAAAGAAAAGAAAAATAAGGAAAAGAAAAATGAAAAAAATGAATAAGAAGGGTTTCACCCTCGTTGAAATTATGATCGTTGTCGCGATCATCGGTCTGTTGGCCGCTATCGGTATCCCGTCCATCCTGAATGCCTATTCCACCTCACAGGAAAATGCAAAAGCCCGCAACGTCGCTGAAGTCGAAAAAGCTAAAGGCGTGCTGACTCTCCCAGCCTCTTCAGGACTGCCAGGCGCTATGGGTCTGGAAGATACAACGCTGGCCCTCAACACCGGTGCTGCCGGATCAAACCTGATGGCTGCTCTGCGCATCACAGCGGCCAGCGAACTGACTGTTGGTGGAACAACCATTCAGATTGGCACCTTGGCTACCAAAGCAACTTACTAATAGTAAGTTTGATTAGACTAAAAATCCCCGGGGAATTTTCCTCGGGGATTTTTAAATTGCAATGCTTACCGTATTTTCAGGGTAGCCACGCCGATCAGGGCAAAGACGATCGAGAGTATCCAAAAGCGAATGGTGATCATATTTTCCGCCGCACCAACTGAACGGCCTGCCGCGGCAGCACGATCTCTGGCGATGAATTCAAAATGGTGATGGAGCGGAGCGCAACGAAAAACACGCCGCCCTTCCCCGTACATTTTTTTTGTAATCTTAAACCAGCTTTGCTGAATCAGTACGCTGGCGGCTTCCATGACGAATACACCGCCGACAATAACCAGCACCAGTTCCTGTTTAATCAAAATAGCGACGACTGCAATGCCGCCGCCAATCGCAAGACTGCCGGTATCTCCCATAAAAACACGCGCCGGATGACAATTGAACCAAAGGAATCCAAGTCCCGCACCAAGCAATGCGCCGCAGAAAACAGCCAGCTCCCCGGCGCCCTTGACGAATGGAACCTGCAGGTATTCCGAAAAAATAAAATTTCCCGCCACATAGGCCATTACTAAATAAGCCGCCGCCGCTGAGTTGGTACACCCGATCGCCAGTCCGTCGAGTCCGTCGGTAAGGTTCACCGCATTGGAGGAACCAACCAGTACAAGAAAAACAAAGGTCAGTGTTCCGAATAATCCCATAGATGAAATCAACGGGGTTTTTATAAAGGGAACCATAAGTTGCTGCGTACGCAGACAGGTTTCTTCATTTGAACAAAGCGCGATAAACAACAAGACCGTCCAGCCAGCTTGCGCCGCCAGCTTGACACGCGAAGACAGACCGCCTTTGCCGTCCTTTCGCTTGATTTTAAAATAATCATCAACAAAACCAAGCACCCCGAGAAAACCGAATGTCGTCAGCGCACAAAGCATGTAAAAGTTACCCGGCTCAGCCCATAGAACCGTCGCGGCAACCGTCGCGAAGATAATCATCAGCCCGCCCATAGTCGGGGTCCCCACCTTGGCCCGCTTATCTTGTGCCAAGCCTGCGACCCGCTGGTCGGTGCACTGCTCTCCATATTTAACGATACGCAGCTTTTCAATCAGCCACGGACCGATAATTAAACTGAGGATAAACGCAGTTCCAGCGGCCATAACGGCGCGAAAGGTGATGTAGTTAAAAATGCGTAAAGGGGAAACCACGTCGCTAAATTGATGAAGCCAGTAAAACATATTATTCTCCGTGTTAAATTTTTGTTTTCAATTCCTCAAGAATGGTTTCGAGCCGCTCCCCGCGCGATGCTTTAAAAAACACCATATCACCGGCGCGAAGATCTGCGCGCAGAATAGCCAACGCCTCAGCCTTCTGCACACCCACTATGCCGTCACAAATAATCTGTGATCCTGAATCTCCGACCGTAATGATCCGGTCCAATTTCAACGTATCCACAAACTGTCCCAATTCACGATGTTCAACGTCTGCTGTTCCGCCGAGCTCACGCATCCCCCCGAGTACGGCAAACCGCCGCCCTTCACAAGGCAACTGCGCAAACGTGGTCAGTGAAGCGCGCATGGATAGCGGATTGGCATTATATGCATCATTAATGAACACGATGCCATTGTGCAGGCTACGTTCCCACCGCATCGGCGCTGACTGAAATCCCGACAGTCCAGATTGAATCTCTTCAGTCGAAAGGCCCAATACGCGACCCATCGCAACGGCCCGCCGCGCGTTTTGAATCATGTGTTCGCCCGGCAGCGGCACAGTGAAAATAAACGGTTCTTTTCCGAATGTAACGATGCGCCCCTTGCACTTTGCTTTGAACAGTTCAAACCATTCAGACGTTTCATCCAGTAATGCATTATCAGCATGGATCAGCAAAGAGGCTTTTTCCTCCGCGATTTTTTCCAGAGATTGGAAAAATTCGATATGCGCTTTCCCGATATCTGTAAGAACCGCCCAGTCCGGGGCAAGTAACCCGGCCAGCCGGTCGATTTCGCCGGGATGGTTCATACCCAATTCAAAAACGAAAAAATCAGCGTTGCGATCGGCAGCCAACATGCTAAGCGGCAACCCCACATCGTTGTTCCAGTTGCCAGGTGTTTTACAAACTGTTCCCTTCTGTGCCAGCACGGAAGCGATCAGCTCCTTGACGGTGGTTTTCCCGACACTCCCGGTAATACCGATCACCGTGCCGGCCCAGTGGCGGCGCACACCGGCGGCCAATGCCCGGAGCGCGTCCAGGGTATCAGCCACAATAATTTGCGGCACATTCCCAAGGTCTGGGAATTCACGCTCAACAATAATCCCGGCGGCCCCCCTTTTAACAGCCTGCGGAACAAAAGCGTGCCCGTCATGCGCCGCACCCTTGATGGCGATGTAAACGTCGCCCGGGTTCAGTGTGCGCGTATCGTGCGAAATTCCAAGGATTGGAAAATTGGTGGCGGAATTTTTCCAGGGTCGGGAAACCCATGAAGAGCATTCAGCCGCACTGTATTTAACGTGTTCCATTAAAAAGACTCCTGAACGGCTTCGCGATCATCAAAAGGAACGATAACACCATTGAATTCCTGATACGTTTCATGTCCCTTGCCAGCGATGAGCAGAACATCTTTTTTACCGATCAACCCCAATCCGCGGGCAATAGCCGCCTTGCGATCAAGAATGATTTCATATTTACGTTCGGAATCAAACCCGGCGGTAATTTCAGCCGCAATTTTTTCAGGAACTTCATTACGCGGATTGTCATTTGTAATGATGGAATAGTCCGCGATTCGCGCGGCGATTTTACCCATCAACGGACGCTTACCTTTATCACGGTTTCCGCCGCAACCAAAAACAACGATCAACCGCCCCGGCGTGATAGCTCTCAACGTCTCAAGCACATTAAGCAATGCGTCATCGGTATGCGCATAATCAACGAAAACCCGTTTTCCTTTGGTGTTTGGGACCGCCTCAAGCCGCCCGGGTACACAGTGCATCTCCCCGAGTGCTTTAACGATGATTGGAACAGGAATACCCAGTGCAGCGGCAGCAGCAAAAGCCGCCAGTGCGTTGTAGAGATTGAAACGACCAATGAGTTGCAAGGTGACTTCAACATGCCCCCACGGACTTTGAACACTCATTCGCGACCCGTTTGTATCCGTAACCGGATTGCCCCCGCGGACCTCCGCACCTTCTTCGAACCCGTAAGAAACCCGGCCAGCTATAAATTTTTTATCATTAAGCAGCCGGCGTCCCCATAGATCGTCGCGGTTGATAACGGCAAAACGGCGCACCTGATTGAAAAGCCGCGATTTTACATTAAAATATTCCTCAAGCGTGCCATGATAATCCAGATGATCCTGCGTCAGATTCGTAAAAACAGCGGCATCATAAAGAATTCCATCTACACGATGCTGCGCCAGCGCATGCGACGAAACTTCCATGATGGCGCTGTCACACCCGACACGATCCATCTGTGCAAACATGGCCTGAATATCGGGCGCTTCCGGTGTAGTGCGCGAGGCCGGCAGCACGCGGTCGCCGATTTCATAACGCACAGTTCCCAGCAGCCCGGGCCGCCGTCCGGCGGCTTTAAAAATTTCACGCAACATGAAACTGACGGTCGTTTTGCCATTCGTTCCCGTAATGCCTATCGTGCAAAGCCGCGTGGCAGGGTGTTTATAAAAACGCCCCGCCAGATGTGCCATGGCAAGCCGCGCGTCCGCCACATGAATACAAGGGAAACTGCCGCCGAATGCGCAGGGCGCCTGCGAAACAACCGCTGCCGCACCGCGTTGAATGGCGTCTTCGACATAAACAGAGCCGTCCGTTTTTTCACCGGGCAGCGCTACAAAAAGCGCCCCCGGTTCAACGTGACGGGAGTCATACACGATACCGGTGACATCACAGGAAATATCTCCGGTAATCTCCACCGTTTCCATGCCATCGAGTAACTCGTTCAGGATCATAGGGTTCTCAGTCTAAAATATTTTCTTCGCTGGCGCCGCCAGATGTGATCTCGGTAACATACTCCGTGGTAACTCCTTCCGGTGGAATCCGCAGATAGCGCACGGTCTGATTGGCAATCTCTGCAAAGTACGGAGCACAAACCGTTCCCCCGTAATACCCGCTCTGCGTCGGCTCATCCGCGACCACGATAATGCTGATGGCCGGATTCTCAACTGGCAGGAATCCAACAAAGGAGGAAATATATTTCCCGCTGTAATATCCGCCCTGCTCCAGATTCACTTTCTGTGCAGTACCTGTTTTCCCGGCCACCATAAAGCCGGGAACAACCGCTTTAGTCCCAGTACCGCCCGGCTGTGTAACGCGAGCCAGCAACCGCCGCATCTCTTTGGCCGTTTCCGGACGAATCGGACGGTTCATCACCTGCGGCTGAGGCGCTTGTAGCATTTCTCCGGCGGTGTTTACCACTTTACGGATAATCTGCGGGCGCATCCGGACACCATCATTGGCGATTGCGCTGATGGCATTCAGTATCTGCATCGATGTCACCAGCACTTCATGCCCCATCGCGATGCGGCTGATACTCAGCTTGGACCAGCGATCGGTTTTCCAGACAATCCCGGCATCTTCACCGGGCAGTTCCAATCCGGTGCGGTCACCGAAGCCGAACGCGCGCAACGCCTCATAAACTTTCTGATCGCCCATCTTCACCGCAATTTTCGCCGCACCGATGTTACTCGACTTCTTGATAATGTCGGCCACGCTGAGAACGCCTTCAGGATGCGAGTCATGCAATATCTTCCCGGCAAAAAACCAGGCGCCGTTCTCGCAGTCGAACAGCTCGGTGGCGCGCACCACTCCGCAGTCCAGCGCTGCAGCAATGACCATAGCTTTAAAGGTCGACCCCGGCTCGTAGGTATAATTGACCGTGCGGTTGCGCATCCATTCCGGCGGGGCTGTGCTGAACCGGTTCGGATTATATGTCGGCAGCGATGCCATCGCCAGAATCTCTCCGGTTCGCACGTTTTGAACAATAGCCCACGCGGCCTTCGGATGATATTTCTCACTGAGATGATCAAGCGCTTTCTCGGCAAAGTGCTGAATCTGCTGATCAATCGTCAAATAGACATCGGCACCAGACTGCGCTTCAATATCTACCGTGCGACGCCCGTAAATTTCCCGGCGGCGACCGTCTTTCTGGCTGATTCGCAATCCGGGAACCCCCTGCATCAACGTATTCATCCGCTGTTCAACTCCGGCACTGCCGACGCCTTCATAGTTGGCGTAACCGATCACATGCGCACCCAGCACGCCTTTCGGGTAATCACGAATCGGTACATCTTCAAATACAACGCCTTTGAGATTCTTCGCCCGCAACGGACCAACCGTTTCTTCACGAACAAATTTTTGAATCCGCACATATTGCCGTTCCGAATCATTCAAGACCTGCCACAGATTAGCCCGATCCATCGGAAATTGGCCAGCCAGGGCCTTGTAAACCGCAGAAATATCTCCATTTTCCTTAATAAACTTCGGATCAACACAGATATGCTTCGCCGCAATATCCACCGCCAGCATATTGCCGTTGCGGTCTAAAATGCGCCCGCGCGGTCCGCGGGTTTCCTGCTCAAGCCGGCGGGCGTTCGCAATACGCGCCATGGTTCCCGGAGACGGCCGTAAATGCAAAAAGGCCAGGCGAATACCCAGCCCAATAAAAACCGTCACGATCACGACGGAAGCGAATACGGTTCTTCCTTTATACTTCATCCATAAAGATCCGCTGGACTGCTATTTATTATAAGCGAGTTTAGCCGCTGTGGCGCCTGCACCGTTGCGTACGCGAAAAATCTGCTGTTCATCCGGCAGGTGCATCGCCAGATTGTGACGCTTAAGTGCGCGTTCAAGATTGGCCGGCGACTGCTGGCTCGACCAGCGATCCTGTTCATTAATCATCCGGCGACGGGCTTCACGCTGTACGGTTTCAAGCCGTTTAATCTCCTGCCCGAGGGTGTCACAACGGGCGCACAGCCAAACATAGCTAAGCCCGAATACGGCAACAAAAACCAGAATATTGGCCAAAATGACCGGAAACGGAATCCGCACCTGAGATTTACGACTGGTTGCTCTATATCTATTTTTCATGCTGCTTCCTCCCTTTCCACTGCACGCAGTTTGGCTGAGCGCGAACGCGGATTATCCGTCAATTCCTGTTTCGAGGCTGTCAGCGGCTTTTTTGTCAGCAACCGCACAGCCGGTTCGTCATAAACCAGTTTTTCGCCGCCCTGCTGAAGCGATTCGCGCTTCACCATGTGACGTTTAAAAAAATCTTTCACCATCCGGTCTTCCAGACTGTGAAATGTAATCACCGTCATCCGCCCCCCTTCACGCAACATCGAAAGTCCGGCTTCAAGACCTGTCTCTAAACTTTCCAGCTCGGCATTCACCGCCATACGAAGCGCCTGAAACGTCTGCGTGGCCGGATGAATCGCACCGCGCCGTCCGCCCTTGGCCCGCTCAACGATCTCCGCCAGCTTGAGAGTCCGGTCAATCCGCCCCTGCTGACGCGCCAGCACAATCGCCCGGGCAATCCGGCGTGAATCGCGATCTTCCCCGAGGCGGAAAATAATATTCGCCAGCGTTTCCTCGTCGTCCTCATGAACCAAATCGGCGGCAGAGCGTCCCTTTGTGCGATCCATGCGCATATCCAGCGGTCCGTCTTTGGCAAAACTGAATCCACGCTCTGCGACATTCAACTGCGGCGAGCTGACACCGAGATCGAGGAGCACCCCGTCCACTTCTGTCACGCCGATTGGTCTGCAAAGCTCTTTCATATCCGCAAAATTTCCGTGAATCCGCACCGCCCGTTCTCCGAACCGGCCCAAAATCTCTTTCGTCTGTTCTATCGCCTCTACATCGCGATCCAATCCAATCAACCGCCCTTCCGGTGAAAGTCTCTTCAAAATCTCTGTCGCATGTCCGCCGCGGCCTAACGTCCCGTCGATATAAGTTCCTGCCGGATTCTTCACCAGCAGATCCAACGTCTCATTCAGCAATACCGGAACATGCATAATTGGACTGGAATGATGGAGCGATGGATCATTGGATTACTGCAGAAAGACTGACCGCCCTTCTGTTTCATCTCTTTTCCCATCAATCCATCAATCCTCCCTTCCATTCTTCCACCCTTCCATCCCCATTACGCCACTTGCATCGAACCGATCACCCGGCGCGAGCATGCCGCCGAAAAAGTGGCCGCCTGTTTTTCGCTCATCAGCACCGTTCGACGCATTCCGTCCTCCGGCAACCGGAGGTAGCGGTCTTTCTCCGGCGTTAAATCAATAGCCCGCGAAAAATACATATATTTTGCGATGCTGTTCATACTCATACCTACTTCCTAATATCCCCCGTAAAAAACAGTCTCCGCCAGTGACGAAACCGCCGGCAGTGCCATATCAAAATTTTCTTCGCTCCAAAGTTCGATACGGGTGAGCGTGCCGATTAAAACCACTTTGCTTTTCACCTCAGCATGCGCCAGTAATTCATCCTTGATACGAACCCGGCCTTGCGCGTCCACCGCCATCGCATCCGCCGACGCCGTCATCGCACGCACGGCCTGTTCATCCTGAACATCCACGGCGCTGGATTCACGCAACTGACGCAGACGCCGGTTCATTTCAGCCAACGTATAGAGATAGAGGCATTTACGATCGGAATGCGGAAAAACGTAAATTCGCGGCGTTTCGCCCATCATCGCACGCCAATCTGAGGGAATAATCAGCCGGCGTTTGGGGTCTAACGAGTGGTGAAATGAGCCTACAAACAGCTCCTCAATCCTTGTTTCTATTGTATTCATGCTCCACCTCGCCCTTCTTGGCTCCACTTTATGTCACTACCACCCACCTCTCGTCAAATGATTTCTATGTGTTTTTTAAAAAAATTGAGGAAACTACAGAACGGTTTGACCAAAGGAAAGCAATATAGTATCTTTTATCCAACAAAGGGAGGTTTCATGAAAAAGTTGGTTGTCGTACTCACTGTTGGTGTTATGTCCGTTTCAGTATTCGCTATGTCAAAATCCCCCGCCGATGCAAAGGCTCCCGCTGATGCAACCGCCTGTGCCGTCAAAGATGCCTGCTGCACAGCAGATGGAAGTTGCAAGGCAGATGCTAAAAAAGTTGAAAGCGCGGCCTGTAAAATCAAAGCCGATGCAGAAAAAACTGCAGCTGGCGCTGAAAAAGAAGCCAAAGATGCCGGTTGCACCGGTGGCGTTTGCCCGCTGAAGAAATAAGCGATTCGGTTAACACACCCTGTACCACCCTCTCCCTCACCGGAGGGGGTTTTTTATTTTCAGGATAAGCCGGCTTTACGTTTCTGTTTAAGCACCCGTCCGAACCAGAACAGTGCAACCACCCCGCTGATCATCTGTCCGGCGGCCATTCCGGCAAAAATGCCGGGGATCCCCGCCAGCCTTGAACCAAGCCACGCCAGAGGGATCACCAGCCCTGCCAGCCGGAACGCCATCAACAGCGAGGCCTGCAAGGGCATTTCAATGGCATTAAAAGCAAATCCGGAATGGACGGCGGAATGCTGAAGCACCGCGCCCGCCAAAATAACACGCAAATACAGAGTGATCAAACGAGCCACCTCCGGATTACGACTGAACCATCGGGCGGCCACCGGCGCAAAAAACAGTGCCAGCAGGAAGCAGATAAGCGCATAGATGATTCCATAATAATTCGTAAGCATCCATGCGCGACGAACGCGATCAAGCCGTCCTGCGCCCCAGTTTTGACCCATAATCGGCACCAGCGCCGTGCCCATCGCCATCGGCAGCATATACGCAAAACCCTCTATGCGCTGACCTGCCGTCGTAGCAGCTACCGCCGTAGTGCCAAACCCGGCAATTAGATGAAGAATAACGCCGCTGGTCAGAGGTAACAGTAGATTGGTTGCCGCCGCCGGTGCCGCCACAAATAGAACCGACTTCCAGGCCTCCTTCATGTCCTTCCAAACCGGGCGGGCCCATGAAATCATCCGGTAGCGGTAATGCAAAAGCCAGATGGACAGCACAACCGTCACCATCTGTGAAATCACGGTAGCAATGGCAGCACCGGCAATTCCCATAGCCGGAAACTTCTTCCAACCAAAAATAAACAACGGATCAAGCACAGCATTCAGCAGTGCACCAACAACCATCACCAAGCCGGGACGCAGCGTGTCGCCGGTAGATCGCATCGCATTATTTCCAATCATTGGAAGGACAGTCAGCGGCAGAAAACATAGCCAGATGCGCATATAAGTGATTGCCGGCCCAAGAGTTCCTTCCCCCGCACCCATCAACCGGAAAATAACCGGTACAAATAGCTGACCCAGCACCGACATCACACCCATCGCCAGCATCGTCAGCAGAAAACTATACGTTGTCAGATGCTTCACCTTCTCAAAATCTCCATGCCCGATCGCACGGCTGACGCAAGATGAAGTACCAACGCCCAGCCCAAGACTAACGCTGAAAATAACCATGATCGGCGGGAAGGTGAACCCGATTGCCGCCAGCGGCACGGTCCCCATCCGCGATATAAACCAGGCGTCCGTCAGGTTAAAAACGATCATGGCAAAAAACCCCATGATCATCGGCGGCGTCATCCGCAGAATATGGCCGCTCAGCGACCCTTCGGTTAAATCAAAATGGCGTTTCATGAAGCGTCCATTCTGCCGCACAAAACCGGATCGTCGAGCCGTTTTTTAAGCTCAACCACAAAATACACTGACAGCCGAAGGCAGAGGCTGGAGCTATGCGACAGCAAGGAGCGCAGCGAGTGACAAAACACGGGAGTTTTAATGTTTGGAAAAAACCTAAACTTTCCCAAGCATTGGAAAAGACGTTTGATCCGTCCGTTCTTTCCTGCTATCGGGATCCCCGCACCCGAACGTTGCTTCAAACGTTCTGAATCTTATCTGCAATCTGCGGTCAAAATTCTCATCCGAGGCGGCGGGCACGAAGTTGACCGCAGGCGGCTTTGAGCGCCGAGCCTTTAGAATCGCGCAACGTCGTGTTGATTCCAGCCTTTTCCAGGGTTTGGAAAAATTCTTTCATCGTTTCCGAATCCGGGCGTTCGCCGTCGAATTCCTCAACCGGACTGAGCGGGATCAGGTTGACGCGGCAGGAGAATTTTTTGAGCAGTTTAACGAGCTGATGCGCCTGTTCCGATGAGTCGTTCAAATCTTTGATCAGCGTGTATTCAAAGGTGATAATCCGGTTCGTCTTATCGGTGTAGGCGCGGCAGGCGTCCAGAAGTTCGTCCAGCGGCCAGGTTTCGTTAACCGGCATAACCCGCGAGCGGATTTCGTCGTCCGGCGCATGCAGCGAGACCGAAAGCTCAACCTGAATTCCTTCATCAGCCAGCCGCTGAATGCCGGAAACCACGCCGCAGGTGCTGATGGTGATGCGCCGCGCGCCGATACACAGCCCGTCCGGATGGTTCATGATGCGGATGGCACGCATGACTTCATCGTAATTGTCGAACGGCTCGCCAATTCCCATAAAAACCACGTTATCGGGCCGTCCGCCGAGCAGTCTGGCGACTTCCAGCACCTCGCCAACGATTTCACCTGCGGTTAGATTGCGGATCACACCTTTCTGTCCGCTGGCACAGAAGGCGCAACCGAAGCGGCAGCCGACCTGACTGGAAACACAGACGGTATTCGTCTGCCTACGCGGCGCAGGAATAATCACTGTTTCGATCAGTTCGTTGTCGGCGAGTTTGAACAGCAGTTTCTGCGTTTCGCAGGAAGAACCTTTGGTTTCCAGTTTTTCCAAACATTGTAAGCTGAAGCGTTCGGCAAGCTGTGCACGAAACGGCGCGGGCAGATTTTGCATTTCGTCGGACGACGAAGCGCGTTTAACGTAAAGCCAGTCCCATATCTGTTTCGCACGGAAAGCGGGCTGCCCCTGCTCTTTGCAGAAAGTTTCCAGCTCCGGAAGAAATAGTCCGTGAATTGACGGTTTCACTACGGCTATTCCTCTTTCACGAGGAAGTTCTGTACGTAATCGGCAATGCCATCCTCAAGCGAAGTGAACGGACGGGCGTAACCGGCGGCACGCAGCTTGGTGAGATCGGCCTGCGTGTGGTACTGATATTTACCGCGCAGATGCTCGGGCATATCGATAAACTGTATATTCGGTTTGCGGCCCATCGCACAGAAAACAGCACTGACCAGATCCACCCATGTGCGCGGCTGGCCGGTTCCGCAGTTAAAAACACCGGAAACTTTTTTGTGTTCGCCGAACCAAAGTGTCTGTTCAACCGCATCCTTGACGTACACAAAATCGCGCACCTGCTGGCCATCGCCATAATCAGGCCGGTGCGATTTGAAAAGCTTCACTTCGCCGTCTTTCAAAATCTGTCCGTAGGATTTATGGACAACGGAACGCATATCGCCCTTGTGCGCCTCTCCGGGGCCATAAACATTAAAATATTTCATACCGGCGATTTCGCGGATCGCGCCGCTTTTAAGCGCCCAGAGGTCGAACATGTGCTTGGAGTAGCCGTACATATTGAGCGGTTTGTATTTCGGCGTCATTTCGTCGGCATCGGAATAACCAAGCGTACCGTCGCCGTAGGTCGCCGCACTGGAGGCATAGACGAAACGAACCCCTTCATCGAGACAGCTTTCGCAAAGTGCGCGGGTGTAGTGGTAGTTATTGTAGGCTAAATAATCGGCATCAGTTTCGGTCGTCGCGCTGCACGCTCCGAGATGATAAACCGCCTTAACTTCGCCGAGCGTAAGCTCCTCGAGATATTCAAACAGATCGTCTTTGTCGATGTAATCCTCGTATTGCAACCCGACAAGGTTTTTCCATTTTTCGTCCTCACCCAGCTCGTCGACCACCAGAATATCGGTTTCGCCACGCGCATTCAGTTCCTTGACGACATTGCTGCCAATAAAGCCCGCGCCGCCGGTAACGATATATTTGATGCTCATGACTTTTCTCCATAGACTTTCAGAACTTTTTCAATCGTGCCGGTCGTCGAACGGCCTTCAACCATTTTTGCCAGCACGACTTTACCACCGGCCGCTTCGACGGCTTCGCGTCCACTGACGTAATGCGCCCAGTCTTCGCCCTTCACCAGCACGTCCGGAATAATTTTTTCAATCAGCGCCTTCGGTTCGTCTTCATCGAACAAAACCACGTAATCAATGCACTCCAGTGCGGCAATAACGCGAGCACGGTCGGCTTCGCTATTAATCGGCCGGTCATCCCCTTTATTGCGCCGTACCGAAGCATCCGAATTGAGCCCCAGCACAAGACAGTCACCCTGCGCTCTGGAAAATTCCAAATAGGTGACGTGCCCAGCGTGCAGGATATCGAAACAGCCGTTGGTGAACACCAGCTTTTTGCCCTGAGCCTTGAGTCCGGCGCGCTCAGCAAGCATTTGAGCACAGCTTAAAATTTTAGCTTCTGCATTTCTCATTAGAGTTCTTCCGCGATCTGAACCGCACAGCCGATATAACTTGCCGGAGTCATGGCGAGCAGCCGTTTTTTATCCGCCGCATTAATTTCCAATCCCTGGATAAAATCATGAATGGCTTCGCCGGTAATCGCCTTCCCGCGCGTCAGCTCCTTGAGCTTTTCGTAGGGCTTATCAATTCCTGCCTTACGCATAACGGTTTGAATCGGCTCGGCCAGCACTTCCCACGCATTATCAAGATCGGCGGCGAGCCGGGCTTCGTTAAGCTCCAGCTTACCGAGACCTTTGAGCGTTGAGCGATACGCCAACAGCGCGTACCCGAAGGCTACGCCCATATTGCGCAAAACCGTTGAATCGGTCAGATCGCGCTGGAGACGCGATACCGGCAGTTTTTCCGACATGTGGCGCAGCAAGGCGTTAGCCAGGCCGATATTACCTTCGGAGTTCTCGAAATCGATCGGGTTGACCTTGTGCGGCATGGTGGACGAACCGATTTCACCCTTCACCGTTTTTTGTTTAAAACAGGCAAAGGAAATGTAGGTCCAGATGTCGCGGTCGAGGTCGAGCAGGATGGTGTTGAAACGCGCCAACGCATCGAACAGTTCCGCCATGTAGTCGTGCGGCTCGATCTGTGTCGTAAAAGGATTCTGCACAAGACCGAGTTCGCCTTCAATCACACCGTTGGCAAGCGCGGGCCAGTCCACGTCCGGATAGGCGCTCAGGTGGGCATTGTAATTGCCGACAGCACCGTTGAGCTTCCCACGGATTTCCAAGGTCTGGAAAACTTTGGCGGCATGACTCAGTCGACTAGCAAAAACCGCCAGCTCCTTGCCGATTGTCGTCGGCGAGGCCGTCTGTCCGTGCGTACGGGCCAGCAACGGAACGGCTTTCCACTGCTTTGCCTTGGCGGTCAGGCCAACAATCAGATTGTTCTGTTCAATGGAAAGAATTTCGCGGCCCTGCTTGAGCATCAGCGCGTGCGAAAGATTGTTGATGTCTTCAGAGGTGCAGGCAAAGTGCAGAAATTCGCTCAGCGATTCCAACGATGTCCCGGCGATTTTTTCCTTCAGGTAATACTCAACCGCCTTAACGTCATGATTGGTGGTTTTTTCAATCGCTTTAACCTTCTCCGCCTCAGCAGGGGTGAATCCGGCAACAATGGCGTCAAGCTGCCTGATTTCAGCCTTTGACAGTGCACGGCACTCAGGAATTCCTTTTTCAGCACAAAGTGCTTTCAGCCAGAGAACTTCCACCAGCACGCGGCAGCGGACCAGGGCGTATTCTGAAAACGCGTCCTGTAATTCAACCACTTTTGATTCGTAACGTCCGTCGAGCGGACTCAATGCGGTAATCGACATAAGCTTCTCCTTACAAAGCCGGTAAAATATCTGCCCGGAGCCCTGATGACAACGTATTTCCCTGCTCAGGCCAGAGCGGCGTTAACGATATCTTTTGCTTCAGCCTGAATCCGGGCCAGATGATCCTCGCCAATAAAGCTTTCCGCGTAGATTTTATAAATATCCTCGGTACCGGACGGCCGGGCCGCAAACCAGCCGTTTTCGGTGCAGACTTTGAGTCCACCGATGGCCGCACCATTGGCCGGCGCATGCGTCAGTTTAGCTGTAATCGGCTCTCCAGCCATTGTTTTTGCCTGCACCTGATCGGGTGAAAGCGCCAGCAGTTTGGCCTTTTCCGCGCGCGTGGCGACTGCATCCATACGGGCATAAACCGGACTGCCGAACTTCACGGTCAATTCCTTGTAGTGTTCGCCTGGATCTTTGCCGGTGACGGCAAGGATTTCGCAGGCCAGCAGACTGAGGATGATCCCGTCTTTGTCGGTACTCCAAACCGTTCCGTCCTTACGCAGGAAAGAGGCTCCAGCCGACTCCTCTCCGCCAAAACCGTATGATCCGTCTACGAGCCCGTCCACAAACCATTTGAACCCAACCGGCACTTCACACAGCTTGCGGCCGAGAGAAGCCGCGACGCGATCGATCATCGACGAACTCACCAGCGTCTTGCCGACCGCTGCGTCTTTGCGCCAGCCTTTGCGGTGAGTAAAAAGATAGTTAATCGCCACGGCCAGATAGTGATTCGGGTTCATCAGCCCGGCGGATTTGGTGACAATTCCGTGGCGGTCATAGTCCGGGTCGTTGCCAAAGGCGATATCGAAGTCGTCTTTAAGACCGATCAGACTGGCCATTGCATAGGGCGACGAGCAGTCCATACGGACTTTCCCGTCGTGATCAACACACATAAAACCGAACGTCGGATCGACGCTATCGTTGATAATGGTGAGTTTAAACCCGTATGTATCCGCAATGGCCTTCCAGTAACGAAGTCCCGCACCGCCCATCGCATCCGCGCAGATTTTCAAGCCGGACTTGGCGATCGCCTGCATGTCGACCACGTTTTCGAGATCGGCGACGTACGGAGTAATAAAATCATAAGCAACGGTGGTTTCGGCGGCCAGCGCATCGGGGTAATAAACGGATTCGACATCCTCGTTATCGTCGGCCAGCAGTTCGTTGGCGCGATCGGCAATCCAGCCGGTGACATCGGTATCCGCCGGACCGCCGTTTGGCGGATTGTACTTAAACCCGCCGTTATCCGGCGGATTGTGCGACGGGGTAATCACCACCCCGTCGGCCAGGCCATCGGTACGGCCCTTATTATAAGTCAGAATGGCATGGGAAATAACCGGCGTCGGTGTATATCCCCCGTCCTTATCGATCATGGCCATAACGCCATTAGCCGCAAAAACCTGCAATGCGGTCTTCTCCGCCGGAGTAGAAAGAGCGTGAGTATCCTTACCGACAAAAAGCGGCCCGTTTATACCTTCTTTTGCCCGGTATTCACAAATCGCCTGCGCGATGGCCATGATGTGATCTTCGGTGAAACTCATATTCAACGAACTGCCTCGATGTCCGGAAGTGCCAAACGACACCTTCTGCGAAGGAATATTCACATCAGGCTGTGTTTCGTAATAAAGGCTGATCAGCTCGGCGATATCCGTCAGATTTTTCTTCGGTACAATTTTGCCCGCTAAAGGGTGAATGGCCATAATTTAGTTCTCCGGTCAAGTTGACCTGCTGTTTAGCAAAGCGCTCTGCCGGATACAAGGCAAAGGGCTGAACGCTTTTCCAATGTTTGGAAATTGTCCGGACGCAACGGCTCGGCTATCGTATGCGGCATGAAAGTACGATCATTCCCAGAGCATTTTCGTGAAACGGCAAAAAAGTTTGCCGGATGTCCAGCCGTCGTCGACCCGCATCAGCCCCTTTCCTACGCCGAACTCGACACACTTTCCGACCGTATTGCATCCGGGCTGATCGCCCGCGGAGTTCAGCCGGGGGGTCACGTCGGACTCTACGGCATAAACAGCGCCGTCTTCGTCGCATTCTACATCGGCATCCAGAAGGCCGCCGCCACGGTTGTACCGATCAATCTGCTGCTGAATCCCGAAGAAGTCGCCTACATCCTGAATGACGCCGAAGTTAAAACACTGATCTATTTCGACCCCTTTGCCCCGGCAGTTTCCGCCATCCGCGACAGACTGTCTCAAATCGGTTGTTTCATCCGGGTTGGACAGGATCAGACAGATCGAACAGACCTTTCTCTGGAGGAGCTCCTGCACTCGCCACCCGCCACCCGCCACCCGCCACCCGACAGCGACTCCGTCGCTGTGATCATCTACACATCCGGCACAACAGGCCACCCAAAAGGCGCCATGCTGACGCACCGGAACATCGTCTCCGACGCACTCGGCGCAACTCAGGCGTTAAAACCCCGCCCGATCGAAGAACGTTTTCTGGTTGTTCTCCCGATGTTTCACGCCTTCGCCGCCATGGCAGGAATCGTTATTCCCCTGCTTAACGGCTGCTCGCTGGTTCCTGTGCCGAAATTTGATCCGGCACTAACCGCCGATCTAATTGAAAAAACCGGCGCGACCATTTTCCTGGGCGTCCCCAGTATGTACAGCCTGCTCCTGCGCCTTCCGGAAAAACATACACAGCAAATTGCGAAGTTACGCTTCTGTGTTTCCGGCGGAGCAGCTCTGCCCATGGAAGTTCTCAAGCAGTTTGAAACCCGGTTCGGCGTGCTAATTTACGAAGGCGACGGCCCGACGGAATGTTCACCGGTCACCTGCGTCAATCCTATCGAGGGCCTGCGCAAACCACAATCGGTCGGCCCGGCCATTCCTAGCGTCGAAATGAAAATCATGGATGAAAACGGTGTAGAAAAACCGCATGGCGAGGTCGGTGAAATCTGCGTACGCGGCCCCAACGTGATGAAGGGCTACTGGAAGCAGCCCGAAGAAACAGTAAAATCGTTCTTTGGCGAATGGTTCCGCACCGGAGACCTCGGCACTGAAGATGAAGATCATTATTTCTACATCGTCGACCGCATCAAGGATATGGTCATTGTAAACGGCATGAATGTTTATCCGCGAGTCGTCGAGGAAGTGCTCTACAAACACGACGCGGTTCGCGAAGCCGCCGTCATCGGCCAGCCGCACAAACTGCATGGCGAAGTGCCGGTGGCCTACATCTCACTGAAAGACGGTAACCCGGCTGATGAGCGGGAAATCCGGCGTTTCTGCATGCTGCACCTCGGGCGGCATGAAATCCCGAAACAGGTGCTTTTTTTAAAGGAACTTCCGAAAAACGCGGCAGGCAAGATTGTGAAACGGGAGCTGCGCAAGGCCGGCGAAGTCGAACGAGGAATTGATTTATGAAATGGGAAACAGATAAAAAACAAGCCGTGCAAAATCTGATGGATCTACTGGCGGCTGACGGACCGAGCGGCGGCGAGGGTCCGGTTGCGGAAGTAGTGAAAAAGCTTCTGCTGGACGGCGGATGCAAACCGGAGTGGATCAAAGAAAACGTCAGTAAAAAACGGCTTCCGAAGGAATTCACCATCGGCAATCTCATGGTAAAAATCCCTGGCACAGTAAAAGCTCCGCGCCTGATGTTTTCAGCGCACCTCGACACGGTGCCGCTCTGCCGCGGCGCGGTACCGGTACGCAAAGGAACCCGGATTGTTCCCAAAGGAAAAACCGGACTCGGCGGCGATAACCGCGCCTCAGTGGCCGCAGTGGTTACGATGGCAGAAACCGTGCTGAAAAATAATCTTCCGCATCCACCCATCACCCTGCTTTTCACCGTCGGCGAGGAAAACGGCCTGCATGGTGCCAAGGCGTTTGAGCCGTCCGAGGGCGGCAATCCGGCCATGTGCTTTAACCTGGATGGAAGCGGACGGCGCAACGGCGTCATCGGCGCACTCGGCGCGGCACGTTGGATTGCGAATATTCACGGCAAAAGCGTCCATGCCGCTGTAAATCCGGAAGGCGGCGTTTCCGTTGCCATCATTGCCGCCAATGCCATCGCCGCGCTGAAATCCGGCGGCTGGTTCGGGCGTATCAATAAGGGCTCCTGCACCGGAACCGCTAACATCGGCTCGATGAATGGCGGAGAAGCTGACAATCAAGTGATGGATTTTATAAAGGTAACCGGCGAGTGCCGCAGCCATAACCCTGCCTCGCTCCAGAAAATTTCCAATGTCTGGAAGGCGGCTTTTGAAAAGGCCGCACGCGAACTGAAAAATAATAAGGGCGAATGCGGGTCCGTCGATTTCATTATCGCCAGCGACTACCGCAGTTTCCGGCTCAAGAAAAGCGCGCCCGTTGTTCGGCGTTTTCTGCGGGCCGCACCGCTGGCAGGTCGCGAAGCAGACGTGGAAATAATCAACGCCGGGCTCGACGCCAACATTTTGAACGAAAAGGGAATTCCCACCATCACGTTCGATGCCGGCAATTTTCACGCGCACGATTTGAATGAATATGTAGAAATTCCACGCTATCTCGAAGCCTGCAAACTGGCCGCCGTTCTGGCTGCGGAGACTGAAAAATGAAAAAAATAATTCTATTCTCGATCCTGCTGGCACTGACTGCGCACGGCAACGACTTTGCCTTTAAACTCTACGGACAACTGCGTACGGTGCAGGGAAATCTGTTCTTCTCTCCGGCAAGCATTGAATCCGCACTGGCCATGACGCGCGAAGGAGCGGCAGGCAACACACTTCGACAAATGCACCTGCTTCTGCCCGAGGCCTCCATATTTCCGGACATTGGAACAAATGGAACACTGAACAGCGCCAATGCGCTGTGGATGGATAAAAAGTTTTCGATCCTTGAAAAATTCCAGACCGCTGTGCAGGAGAAATATCGCGCGGAAATCCGCCTGTCCGACTTCGCCGGTCAGCCCGAAATCGAGCGTTTAACAATTAACCGCTGGGTCGAAGAGAAGACCTGCGATAAAATCAGGAATCTGCTTCCACCGGACTCTGTGACATCCGCCACGCGGCTGATCCTGGTTAACGCAATTTATTTCAAGGGCGACTGGCTCCATTCGTTCGAAAAAGAAAAAACAGCGGATGAGCCGTTCTGGATGACTCCGGAAGCCAGCACGAACATCCCGATGATGACCCTGAAGCCGACCTATTTTGGTTATATGGAAAACGAAAGTTTCCAATGCCTGGAACTGCCCTATCAAGGCGACGAGATTTCGATGTTGGTTATCCTGCCTAAAGATAAAGACGGGCTTGCCCGCATTGAAGACGGATTCTCTGCCGATGCACTAACCGCATGGGCCGGTACATTACGTGCCGAAGAGCTGGAAGTTCATCTACCCCGCTTTAAAATCGAATCGCAATTCGACAGCATGGTAAAAATTCTGGCGGCACTGGGCATAACGGATGCCTTCAATCCGTCGCTGGCTGATTTTTCAGGCGTCAGTACAGAGCCGCTCTTCATTTCTGATGTCGTACACAAAGCCTTTGTGCAGGTGGATGAAAAAGGAACGGAGGCCGCCGCCGCAACCGGCGTCATGATGCGTACGACCTCCATACCTATGACTCCCAAAGTGTTCCGCGCTGACCAGCCGTTCCTGTTTCTGATCCGCGCTAAAAAGTCGGGTGCGGTTCTTTTCATGGGAAGAGTCTGTAATCCCGTGAAATGAACAAGCTGCAACCCGACAGTCTTTTGAGTCTTGCTGTTAAATGTACTGATTAATCATCGCCTCATACAGTTCCTGCTTGCCGCTGATCTGCTTCGGCTCGCCGAGTTTCGCACCCAGAGCGGCGAGTTTCTTCAGGGTCATCTTGCCCGCCGCGAATTCAGCGCCTTTGCCGCTGTCGAAGGATGCATACCGTTCAGCACGCCATTTCCTGTACGGCGACTGCGTCAGGATCTTATCAGCGATCACCAGCGCGCGGGCAAAGGTGTCCACCCCGGCGATGTGCGCGATGAAGAGATCTTCGAGGTCGGTTGAGTTCCGGCGCGCCTTCGCGTCAAAATTCGTGCCGCCGCCCTGTAGTCCGCCCGCTTCGAGGATGACCAGCATTGCTTCCACGGTTTCCTGAATGTTAATCGGAAACTGGTCGGTATCCCAGCCGTTCTGCGCGTCGCCGCGGTTGGCATCGATACTGCCGAGCATTCCGGCATCGGCGGCCACCTGCAGTTCATGCTGGAAGGTGTGCTGCGCCAGCGTAGCGTGATTGACTTCGATGTTCAGCTTGAAATCCTTTTCGAGGCCGTGCGCTTTCAGAAAGCCGATCACCGTCGCGCAGTCGAAGTCATACTGATGCTTGCTCGGCTCCATCGGCTTGGGCTCGATAAAGAAGTTGCCTTTGAACCCCTGCGAGCGGGCATAGTCGCGGGCCATCGTTAGGAATCTTCCAAAATTTTCCAGCTCGCGCTTCATGTCGGTGTTGAGCAGACTCATGTAGCCTTCGCGTCCACCCCAGAAAACATAATTTTCGCCGCCGAGCGCGATGGTTGTGTCGATCGCATTCTTGAGCTGCGCTCCGGCGTAAGCCACGGTTCCGAAGTCCGGATTGGTTCCGGCGCCGTTCATGTAGCGCGGATGGCTGAAAAGGTTGGAGGTCCCCCACAGCAGTTTAACGCCGGAAGCTTTCTGCTTCTTCTTGGCATATTCCACTATGGTTTCCAGCCGTTTGGTGGATTCAGCGAACGTGCCGCCTTCTTCAACGAGGTCGAAGTCATGGAAACAGTAGTACGGAACACCCATTTTGGTGATAAACTCGAACGCGGCATCCATTTTGTTTTTCGCACGGGTACCGGCATCTTTGCCGGCCAGCCACGGAAACGCCTTGGTGCCGGGGCCGAAGGGGTCGCCGCCGGTTCCGCAAAACGTATGCCAGTAGCAGACGGCGAAGCGCAGATGCTCCTTCATCGTCTTGCCGGCCACGACCTGACTCTCGTCATACCACCGGAACGCCAGCGGATTGTCGCTTTCGCGTCCTTCAAATTTAATTTGTCCAATACCCGGGAAGTATTCCTTTGATCCAGTCACTACTTTCATTTCATTCTCCTTTTTTTCAGGTTTCATATTTCAAGTTTCAGGTTTCGGCTACCCCTGCATATCTTCCAGCTCAATCCCTTTCGTCTCATATACACATTTGGCAACGAACAGGATGGAGACAGCCGAGCAGACCGCATAGAAGCCGTAAGCGCCTCCGAGACCTATGCTCGTCAGCATCATCGGGAAGGTCATCGTGATCACAAAGTTTGCCCCCCATTGGGCCAGTCCGCTGATCGCCAATGCCGAACCGCGAATTTGATTGGGGAACATTTCGCCCAGCATAACCCACATGATCGGACCCCAGGAAACGTTAAAGAAAAATACATACACGTTTGCCGCAATCAGAGCGACAATCCCGCTTGTTCCGACCAGTTGAAGTGCGCCACCTTCCTGCACAGCGGCGGTCGCGAAGATCACAGCCATAATTCCGAGCGAAATCGCCATGCCAATCGAGCCGATAAACAGTAACGGCTTGCGGCCGATCTTATCCACAAATCCCGTGGCAACAAAACAGGCTGCGATACTGACGGCTCCGCCAATCACATTGATCAGCAGTGCGTCGCTTTCGGTAAATCCGGCTGACTGCCACATCACCGCTCCATAATAAAATACTACATTAATGCCGACAAACTGTTGCAGAACGGCCAGACCCACACCAATCCAAACGATCGGACGAATCCCAAACCGAGCATCCACGATATCGCTGAGTTTCGGACGGTGATGCGCAGCAGCAAGCGAATTTTCGATCTCTTCCAGCTTATCTGCAGCGGATTGGTCGTCCATGAGTTTTTTAAGTACGGTCAGCGCCTTCTCTTTTTTATTGCTGGCCATGAGGAATCGGGGGCTTTCTGGAATCAGCAATAGCGCCAGTCCAAACGTAACGGCAGGAGCAAGCTCGATCCAGAACATCCAGCGCCACGCCTCAAAACCCCAGGCAAACATTTGGGTGGATCCGCCGGAAAATTTAGCGATGAAATAGTTACTAAGGAACGATATAAATAATCCGGTAATAATGGCAATCTGCTGAACAGACGAAAGGGTTCCCCGGAATTTGGCAGGGGTGACTTCGCTGATATACGCCGGTGATAATACACTGGCCGCGCCGACCGCAAGCCCGCCAAGAACGCGATAGATTACGAATTCCGTCGAGCCGGTGGCAATCCCAGACCCCCAGGCACTGACGGTGAAAAAAACCGACGAAATGATGAGAATGGTCCGGCGCCCCATCTTATCCGCCAGCGTTCCTGCAAAAAATGCGCCAATGGCACAGCCCAGCAGCATCGAAGCCACGTTGAATCCGGTGACCACGCTGTCCGAATGAAACGCGGTCTTCAGTCCGTCAACGGTCCCGTTGATTACGCCCGAATCGAATCCAAACAGAAATCCGCCGATGGTCGCCACCAGCGTGATGAGAATTACAAACCCGGTCTTATGTTTTATCTCTGCCATACCTTATCCTTTCCATTGTTCATTGAATTCTTTTACCGCGTCCAGCATGGCCACGATATTAGCGGTCGGTGTTTTTGCCTGAACGTTGTGAATCGCATTGAACACAAACCCTCCGTTCTGTGAAAAAATCTTGCATCGTTCGAGCACTTGCGCGCGGACTTCGTCCGGCATGCCGAACGGCAGAACGTGCTGCGTATCCACGCCGCCGCCCCAGAAGACCAGTTGTTTACCGTAGCGGTCTTTGAGCTTCTGTGGATCCATGCCGGCGGCGGAACACTGCACCGGATTGATGATGTCGAACCCGGCCTCGATAAAGTGCCCCATGAAATTTTCGACCGCGCCGCAGGAATGTTTGAAGGTTTTCCACTGCGTGTTGGCGTGAATCCAGTCATTCATCCTTTTGTAGTACGGCATCCAGAGTTCATCGAATAGGGCCGGGGCGCAAAAACTGCCGCTCTGCGTACCGAAATCGGTGCCGCAAATAAAGATGACATCCAGATCTTTCCCGAATGCCGCATTGATCTTTTTGAGGTTTTCGATCGCAATCTCGGTCTGGCGCGAAAAAATCTCATGCACCAGCTCCTGACGAGCCGCCGTGGCGATATACCACTCTGTAATGTCGCGAATGCCTTTGGGGTGCCGCAAAAACGGCGCAGGCACCAGTGCAATGTCACCGAGTCCGGTTCCGCCAATCCCGCCGACCACCGCACGTCCGGTAGCGCGAATCCGTTCGGCCTCTGACTTGAGCAGCGCGATATCGGCGGCGGATAACGGAACAAACTCCTCCAGATTATCCTCCGCACGCAGGTTATCGTCATCAATCTCTTCCTGCCGGATAATGGTGTCGAAGAAGAATCCGCCGTTCGGCATGTGGCCGGACGGCGGCGCGCTACGGTCGCCAGCCGGAAAAATCCGGAGCCCGGCGGATCCTTCTATTACATTGAACTGTCCGGGAACGAGCACCTTCTGTCCCCAAGGGGTCGTCCATGGCTTCCAGTCAACCGGCGGAAATCCAAAAATTGTCGAAGCCGTCAGCATCCCTTCGCAATCGGCACCAATGGCATCGAGCAGATCGGCCTCCACCAGCCCCAGCATCTGATACGGTTCGTGCACGTTGACCGGCCGTTTTTCCAGGCGGTAATGATCGCGCAGTGCGGCGACGCACGAACAGTGCATGCCGGTCACTGCGGTGGACCCAAAATCCATCGGCACCGGACCGGATTCGCGATTCAATGCCTTACGGACTTTTTCGAAAGAAATCATCTTTCTTCCTTTAAGATGAGATTCAAATACCGTTTCCATTCGGCGTAGGCATTCGCATAGTTTCCAGACTCCGGAAGAATCTCATTCCGTTTTTCCAGAGTCCGGAACGCCTCTTCGAACGAGCCGTAGATTCCGGCCCCGATGCCCGCGCCGCGCGCTGCACCGAGCGCTCCGTCGGTTTCGTACAACTCGATTTTCGCGCCGCTAACGCCCGCCAGCGTTTTACAAAACACATCGCTCATAAACATATTGGCGAATCCGGCTCGAATGGTTTTGATTTCTATGCCGGTTTCTTTCATTACCTCCATGCCGTACATGAACGAAAAGACGACACCTTCTTGCACCGCACGGCAAAGGTGGGCGCGGCTGTGCCGGTTAAAATCGAGCCCGGCAATCTGCGCGCCGACATTACGGTTGCCGAGCACACGTTCCGATCCGTTTCCGAACGGCAGAATCGTCAGACCGTCGCAGCCGACCGGCACAGATTCCGCCAGTGCATTCATTTCGTCGTAGGAGATATTGCCCAGCAACCGCTTGACCCAGGCTTTCAAAATGCCGGTTCCGTTGATACAGAGCAGTACGCCCAGACGCGGATCAGCCGCCGTGTGGTTCACATGCGCGAAGGTGTTAACGCGCGATTGCGGGTCAAACTGCTTCTTATCGGTCACGCCGTAGACCACGCCGGAGGTGCCTGCCGTGGCGGCGATTTCGCCGGGATTCAGCACATTCAGAGAAAGCGCATTGTTCGGCTGATCGCCGCCGCGATAGGAAACCGGTGTACCAGCCTTCAACCCAAACTCGTCCGCCGCTTTTTCTGAAATGCAGCCCTGAAATCCAAAGGTTGGAACGATTTGCGGAAGGATGGATTCGTTAAAACCGAACTGATCAAGCACTATTTTCGCTGGTTGCTCATTTTTAAAATCCCAGAGGATTCCTTCAGAAAGACCGGATGCCGTCGTGCGGGTTTCACCGGTCAGCTTCATCGCCAGCCAGTCGCCCGGCAGCATAATCTTATCGATCTTCGCGTAGAGCGCCGGTTCGTTTTCTTTGACCCATGCCAGCTTGGCAGCGGTAAAGTTGCCGGGTGAGTTCATCAGATGACTCAGACATTTTTCGGTGCCGAGCGCTGCGAAAGCGGCTTTACCGTACGGTACCGCGCGGCTGTCACACCAGATAATGGCCGGGCGCAAAATATTCTGTTGTCTGTCCACGCAGACCAGGCCGTGCATTTGGTAGGCGATGCCGATGGCTTTGACATCGTCGGACCGGGCTTGAGCTTTGCTCATGGCCTCGCGCACGGCATCCTTTGCACAGGCGTACCAGAGCTGAGGATCCTGCTCCGCAAACCCCGGCTGAGGAGATTCGATCTTCTGCTCGGTTTTCGGATAAAACGCGCTGCCCGCACAACGTCCCGTCTGCACGTCCAGCAATGAGGCCTTCACCGACGAACTTCCCACATCAATTCCGAGCAGATAAGCCATACGTTCTCCCCTATTTCAGTTCTGCACTATTCCAATATTCCGGCTCCTCTGCCTTGAATATACTCCCAAATTCAAGCACGATAATCCCGCGTTTATGAAAAAGGCTATTGCAGATCGAATCCACTATTTTGACCCGTCCGGCTTTCCGCTGGGGGTTCGCCGTGTGCGGACCGATCCGGCACACACCCCTTCCCATCCGCATGATTTAACCGAAGTCGAACACCGCCATGATTTTTGCGAGCTGGTGATCGTTACACAAGGGAATGCCATGCACTGGCTGGAACGGAGCGACTTTCCGGTAACGACCGGAGACGTTTTCCTGCTGCAAGGGCAACAGAGTCACTATTTCCATGACCGGCAGAATCTTGAATTAATCAACATCATGTATGATCCAACCCGGATCGGCCTTCCGGAGAACGAACTGCGCAAAATGTCCGGCTACTGCGCCCTGTTCATGCTCGAACCCTCTTATCGACGCCGGCACCGCTTCGCCAGCCGCCTGCATCTCACACGCATTCCCCTCGCCCATGTAGAGCAAATCGTCGACGAGATGACTGCGGAGTGCGACGGAAAATCAGCCGGCTATGAGGTCGCCTTGCGAGCCAAGTTGCTGGAATTGATCGTTTATCTTTCGCGAGCCTATAATGAAACGAGCACAACGGAATCCCGGGCCCTGCTGCGTGTCGGTCATGTAATCGGCGTGCTGGAAAACGAGTTTTCCAGAGAGTGGAAACTCGACGATCTGCTGAAAATTGCCCACATGTCGCGCAGCAACCTGATGCGGGTTTTTCGTAAAGCCACCGGACAAACTCCGGTTGATTACCTGATCCGCCTGCGCATCCAGAAAGCAGCCGCTCTGTTACGCACTACAGACGGATCCGTCACTGAAATCGCCCTTGGATGCGGCTTCAGCGACAGCAACTATTTCACCCGCCAGTTTAATAAACTGATGGGTGAAAGTCCGACGGCCTATAAAAAACGAAGTGCCCTCCGTTAAGCTTAAATCCGGCAGTAAAAGCCCTATGCCCCGGTGCTGCCAAACCCGCCGGCGCCCCGTGTTGTGGCAGAAAGTTCATCAACTAACTCGTAATGAACCGGAGAACTGTCTGTTGCTACGAGTTGAAAAAGGCGCTGCCCTTTTTCAGCGGTATACGATTCAGTTTTTATATGGTCACACATCGCCATGATCTCGCCGCGATAGCCGCCGTCAATCAGTCCGATGGAGTTGGACATGCGCAATGGGGTTTTAGAAATACTCGACCGGGGAAACAGATAATAGGCCCGGCCATCTTGCGGTTCACAGGAAATACCCAGCTTGATCGGCTTTGTTTCGCCCGGCTCGAAGGTGATGTCTTCAAGCACATACAGGTCCAGGCCGGCATCGCCATCATGAAAATGGCCATGATTCCGGTAAAACTCCCGGGCGGTTTCATTATGCGGTTTAATAAAAAGCTTCATCATTTACCTTTCTTGAAGATTACGGATTGGACAGCGGATTAAAATCCGGTTTATCCTCCAAATCCAGTCAAATCAGGGAAAGGAACCGTACGAATGTTAAATTTGGCCGTTTTTGGGTCAGGATCAGGCTCGAACTATCAAGCCATCGCCGAAGCCATCGCCGCCGGACGCCTTACCGCCCGTATTGCCTGCGTCATTTCCGACGTGAAAGACGCTTACATTCTCGAACGTGCCCGCAAACTGGGCCATCCCGCCATCTACGTTGACTGTGCGCCATTCAAAACCAAACTCGATGGCGAGGCGGAACAGCGTGCGATTGAAATCATTAAACAGCATGGTGGAAACTTTATTGCCCTTGCCGGATTTATGCGGATTGTAAAACCCGGCCTGCTCCATGCCTTTGCGGGGCGAATCATCAATATCCACCCATCCCTGCTTCCCGCCTTTCCCGGACTCGATGCCGGACGTCAAGCGCTCGAATCAGGAGCCAAAGAAACCGGGTGCACGGTGCATTTTGTTGACGGCGGCATTGATACCGGTCCGGTCATCTGTCAGCGCAACGTATCAGTACTCCCCGACGACACAGTCGAAACTTTGATGAACCGTATTCACAAGCAGGAACATATCGCCTACCCCGAGGCGTTGCAGAAAATCGCCGCAGACTTCACCGGGTGAGTTGTTGTTAAAAAAGAACGGACGCCTCATTGAGGAGACGTCCGCTCTCTGTACTACTGGTATTGGAACCCTATGGCTGACGCACCTGAACGCGATAATAGCGGACAGCCTCTGGAGCCTGCGTTTCGTAAAACATAGCGCTTCCAGTTCCGATTTGTTCAACCTGTCCAGAGATTTCGATATTACTCCAAACTCCGCTAATCAAGTTGTCTGTAGACTGCACGATGTATAAGCACCCAACAACAGACTGCCATGCAACCCGCACTGACCCATCCACATGACTTTGCTCGTGATAAACACGGAAATAATCATCGCTATTATAAATGTCCGTACCGGCAATCATTTCATCACCATTGGACAATCCATCGCTATCGGCATCAGCCAAAGGATCAGGAGCCGCGCCACCGATTAAATCAGCAATGGCATCTGGCGCTGAGGGCACCGCACCATATTCATAGCACCCCATATCTACACGAGCTGGCAAAGCCGTTGGCCGCTGGTTCCCATCGAGATCGAGCAACGGAACCAAATGGAAAGTCCCCTTGTCATAACAAGGTGAATTCGTAGAAGAAAGTCGATAATTTCCTCCGCCAACAAACAATGGATCGTTAGTTGTCGAGATCATCGCCCCAGGATAACCATACTGAATAGCACTGTACCAGGGGCTAATATTCCCGCTACGGCAATGGAGATTCCGGTATAACAACGACAACCTATTTGTTCTGAAAAAGACTCCCGCACTATCCTTATCAATTAACGCATCATCGGCTGTATTGCCCCAATAGATCATATTGAGCATGAAAAATTGTCCACTGGAACTCAGCCCGCCACCACGAGTATTTGCATGATTATTTACCACCGTGCAATTAACCCCAGTCGGACTGCAATTGGTTCCAACATAAATACCGCCACCGAGGCCGTAATCCTGAATAAGCTCACCCACTTCATTATGATGAGGGGTCGGATCATCAGCCCAAGTCCGGTTCCCTTCAATCAGACTATTTCGAATCAACGGCGACGAACCACGCAACAAAAGGATTCCTCCGCCGTTTTCATCCTCGTCAACCCTGTCGACAAAATTCGTATTGCCGAGCGTGAATAAAGTTAAACACACGTAGTTCACTCTATTTGAAGTCCAATAATTTGGCGCATCATTATAGCGAATAATGCAACGCTCAATCAGTGTGCCGCTGTTGTCAAAAACAACCCCTCCGCGACAATTTTCAACCGTACTTCTCAAAAGAGATGCGTTGCGATCATTAACTACAGAAACACCCCGTCCGTTACAATTGGAAATGACAGATGCTTCAACCATTAAATTGGAACTGCCAGTCGCATAAATACCTATTCCTGCGCTCCCAGCAAGTCTATTTCCAACATTGCTAACCCTATTGCTAATCACATGAGGCGTTGAATCTTCCGCCCAAATTCCGTTTCGTACTGACTCGATTTCACAATTTTCAATAACTGGTTTCGATCCATCAGAACAAGAAATGGCTGATAGTTCACATTCGTAAATCCTGCAATCGGTAATATATGGACTCGAACCAATCAGGACAATTCCATCCTCCCTATCACAGTCGCCATCCGAACAGGCACTTAATGTAGTAGTAATCGAGAATCCTCTAATGACAGTATTTGTTTTTTCTCCATTAGAAATAATAAAGCCCGATCCTGCCCCCCCTGAATTAATAAATGTATTGGCTTTCCCATTCCAAGACCGAATTGTTATCGCCTTCCCGCGAGTAGAAATATCGTAATTCCCTTCTCCAGCATAGAGTCCATTGGTTACCAAAACGGTCATCCCATTTGTTGCGACATCAACGGCCTTCTGAATCGCATCAAAAGGATGTGCCATCCTTCCATTTTCATCAGGATCGCTGTCCCATGGGGATCCTTCAAATGGATCTAATGGTCCATCATCATCAACAAAGATTGGATCATACACATTAACGGGTTGCGTATGAAAAATATTTACTTCATCACCATCGGTCAACCCATCCCCATCCGAGTCTGTCACATGCGGATTGGCACCATTTTGATATTCCTTCAAATTGGTCAAACCATCACTATCTGAATCCAATGCAGCATCAGATGAATTGTTTGGATTAAACCCATTTGAAACCTCCCAGCCATCCGGCATGCCATCGCCGTCAGAATCTAAATAAATTGCATCCGGGGCCTGCGGATCTGTTCCATTCTGATATTCAAGAAGATTTTTTGCATCATCTAAATCCGGATCCCCAGCGGCATCGTTTAAAAGAGGATTGAGCCCATTCGTCACTTCCCAACCATCTGGCATCCCATCACTGTCACTGTCATTTTGCTTCGGATTCGTTCCGATTGTAAACTCATGCAAATTGGTCAACCCGTCGTTATCCGAATCAAGAAACGCATCACTCATCACAAACGGGTCGAGCCCGTTCGTCACTTCCCAACCGTCCTGCATACCATCACCATCCGTATCGCTAACCTTTGGACTAGTTTTTAGCGTGTATTCTTGGAGATTCGTCAACCCGTCACCGTCAGAATCTACATTCGCATCGTTCACTAAAGGATTAAGCCCGTTACTTACTTCCCAGCCATCAGGCAGATCATCCTCATCCGTATCTGCTTTTTTAGGGTTAGTTCTATTCCGGAACTCGGCAAGATTAGTCAATCCATCGCTGTCCGCATCAGCAGCCCCATCATTAAGCAATGGATTTAAATTATTATCGAGTTCCCAAGCGTTGGACATACCGTCACCATCGGTGTCTGGATCTAAGGGGTTAGTTCCATTTCTCACCTCTTGCCCATCATTCATGCCGTCATTATCACTATCGGCCTTCTTTGGATCTGTTCCGTGACGATACTCCTCGATATTAATTAATCCGTCTGTATCGGGATCACCCTGTGCGCCGTCAGCGCCCGTACTGATGAGCGGATCGAGACCATTGTTCCTCTCCCATTTATCAGGGAGACCATCGCCGTCCGTGTCCGCACTACTCGGATTTGTACCTGTTTGATACTCAAACAAATTAGTCAGTATATCGCTATCAGCATCACCAGAAGCGTCATCTGTAAGCGGGTTGAGGCCATAACGCACTTCCCACCCATCAGGCATCTCATCGCCATCTGTATCCGAATTTTTCGGATTCAGCCCAGATGAAACCTCATACGAATCATTCAGGTCGTCACCATCAGTATCAGGACGATTCGGATCAGTTCCTGCATCAATCTCAGCCTTATCATTTAATCCATCACCATCTGTATCTGAATTTTTAGGATCGGTATGAATCAAATATTCTTGAAGATTAGTTAATCCATCACCATCAGGATCTCCGGCTGCATCATTTATCAACCAATTCAGCCCATTCTCTACTTCCCAAGCATCGTTCATGTTGTCGCCATCACTATCGATAAACTCATAACAACCCATATCAACCCTAAGTGGAAGATTTGTGGGTCGAAGATTACCATCAAGATCGTTGGTCGGTGCTAAAAAGAAAGTTCCCTTGTCATAACAAGGCGAATTAGTTCTAGAGAGATGATAATCGTCCGCTCCAGAAAAAAGCGGGTTGTTGGTTGAACAAAGTACCGCCGTTGGATACCCATACTGAATATCGCTGTACCAAATATTAATGCTTCCAGAGCGACAGTGCAGATTACGATAGGTAGAATCTGAAGACACAATACGAGTATTCCCACTGATTGTAGCATCAGATGCCGTATTACCCCAAAAAATCATATTTCGAAGGAAAGGACTCTGAAACGAACTTAGCCCGCCGCCACGGGTATTAGCATGATTATTGGCCACCGTACAATTTACGCCCGTTGGCGAACATCCATCGCCAATGTAAAGTCCACCGCCTAAACCATAATCTGGAAGCATCTTTCTATCTTTAAATTGGGGGTCTTCCGCCCACGTCCGATTACTAACGATTAGGCTATTTACAAAAAATGGGGCACTACCTCTTAACATCAGGATGCCGCCGCCGTTTTCGTCCTCATTAACCGTATCTTTTTCCCGTTCCAGCCCATTAGGAAAAAACTGTGCCGCCACTACTGCAACATTATTAGAATCAATAAAATAATTAGGAGCCTGATTGTTCTGAATGATGCACTGCTCAACCCGCGGACTACTATTATCTAAAGTCATTCCACCAGCTGAATCGGTGACCATCGTCCTTACAACAGCCGCATTTACACTGTCTTTGATGAAAATACCTCGCCCATTACAGCGATCAATAATCGTATTGGTTCCGCCAATGTAGAGGCCACTACTTCCATCCACATAAATGCCGATACCGACATCGCCGGACCAAATGTGTCCGATATTATAAATGTCGCAGTTCTCGATATAAGGAGAAGACCCTCCAGTGCACCAAATTCCATTGAGAACATTAAAAATGGTGCAGTCCTTAACAACCGGGCTCGAATTATTCAGCCCGCGAATTCCATCCAAAGCACAATCATATATGATGCAATTTTCAATACGTGGACTAGCGTTACTTAAAGTAATACCATTCTCAGAATCACAATTATTATCTGAGCATTCACTTAAGGTAACCGTCATACCAAGGCCTTTGATCACCGTGTTGGTTAGCTCTCCGCTATTCAACACAAACACCGCACCATAACCTAAACTATTCACAATGGTCTCATCTGGATTGTTATTCCACGATTTGATGGTGATCGCTTTGCCGTTCGGATTAATATTGTAGTTTCCTTCACCCCAATAGGTGCCGTTAGTAATCAACACAGTCCAACCGTTAGAAGCCACATTAATGGCCTCTTGAATAGCATCAAAAGGATGACCAATAGTTCCATTTTCCAAAGGATCGCTAGTCTGTGGATCTAGCGGCCAAGGATCACCCGGCGCATCATCATCCACAAAAACGGGATCCCGCGCATTATTCGGCTGAGTACCTAACAGAATCTCCACATCATCTCCCAATCCGTCACCGTCACGATCTATGGTGAGGGGTTCCTGAGAAATCGGATTAAACTGATGAGCAATTTCCCACGAATCAGAGAAGCCATCATTATCGGTATCGGAGTCGTTCGGATTGGTTACATAGGTGATAAAGTTAGTGATTCCAGCACTAACAACCGTTCCAGTGTGAATGGTAATTTCATACAAATCGGTCAGGCCATCACCATCACTGTCTCCCACTTGCGGATCCGTTGATCCGGGCATCCCCGGCGATTGGAAAGGTGTGCCAAAAAGAAATGAAGAAGGCGCACCCGTGACCGATGTGTAAACAAGCGACCAAAGACCTGTCGTAGCAAGGCTATATTCCTGAATATTGAGAAGTTTGTCCCCGTCCGGATCACCATAAGCGCCATGCACCCCATTTGTACCATCGCCCGGTCTAGCCAACAGCCCATGAGTCACTTCCCAGCTGTCCAGCATTCTGTCGCCGTCGCTATCGACATTGAGAGGGCTGCACCCATTGATGTATTCCCATTTATTGGTCAGCCCGTCGGAGTCAGCGTCATACAAAGCGTCAGCACTGTTAGTTGGATGCAGCACATAACTATTCGTCGAAAAATAAGCACTATTGATTGAATTTGACGGACTATAGGTCCATTCCCAACCATCCGGCATAGAGTCACCATCACTGTCGCTATTTTTCGGGTTTGTACCCACTTCCTGCTCCTTCAAATTGGTTAACCCGTCGGCATCCGGATCCAATGCCGAGTCATTCACCAGCGGATTCAGCCCGTAGAGAACTTCCCAGCCATCTTTCATGCCATCCGTATCGGTATCATTATTATTCGGGTGCGTATTGTTTTGCGACTCCTGAAGATCTGTTAAGCCGTCGCTATCACCGTCATCAGATCCGCCTGGAACCAAAGGGTTCAAGCCGTAACGATACTCCCATCCGTCATTCATGCCGTCACCGTCGGTATCAGCACGTGTTGGACTCGTTCCGGCATCCAGCTCGCCATCCACAAACCCGTCGCTATCCAGATCCACTCCCGCCGGATACCGATTGGTGGAAACAACCCCATCATAGCCGTCCACAAGACCATCACCATCCGTATCAACCGTGCGCGGATCGGTGTTATAAACACGGACTTCGTCTGTTCCATCAATCAATCCATCCGCATCCTGGTCGGAATTGGTCGGATGCAATCCGGCCAGATATTCACCCCAGTTGATAATTCCATCACTATCAAAATCATTTGTTGCGAGCTGGCTTGTATTTCCGAAATACTGCAACTCCCACGCATCATCCAGTCCGTCACCATCGGCATCCGGAAGAATAGAAAAGATCTCTATTCCACTGGTTCCTTCAGCAACATAGGTATATCCGTTTTTAACACAAACGCCAGAGGCGGAACCTGTCGTCGGAACGCGCACGGCGATCACCGGACTGGCCGGATTTGAAATATTAAGAACAACCAATCCGTTCGTGCCGTCCGCCACATACACATAATTACTAATCACAAAAACACCTGAAGCGGTTCCGGCTGTGTCATACCCTCCAAGAACAACCAGATTGGTGTTCATTATCTTGACGCCGTTAGCCCCCGCTGCGGCAGCAATAATTGATCCGCTGCCGTGAATTCCTGTCATATTCGAACCGGTAAATCCGGCGTAAGCACTCCGCACAGGAACAGCAGGATTGGCCAAACTGAACCGCCATAGATTTTCAAACAATGTGGCATAGATTGAAGATCCCTGCACAAAAACATCGTGCATATTGTAATAATACGAATCATCCGCTGTTACTCGGGGCAATGCCGGATTCGATACGTCAAACGTCATCAGGCTGTTGGTGCCGTCCGCGAGATAGACATAATTGGATTGAACCGCAACACCGCTGGCCGTTCCAGGGGTATTGGTCCAGCCTGCCAACGAAGGATTTGCCTTATTTGTAATACTGACAATCACCAGTCCGTTGGCCCCGTCAGCCACATAGGCATTCGTCGCATCAACGACTACATCATAGGCAATTCCATCCGTATCATACGAACTGACCAGCACTGGAGTTTTCGGGTTGGAAATATCGAGAATCACCAACCCATTGTCCCCGTCAGCCACATAAGCGTAATTGCTGATAACCGCAACATTTCTGGCATCACCGGATGTATCAAAATGACCATGACTGGTTGCCGCAGCCAGACTTCCGGTCGATGAATTCGGGTCGAATCCGTAGGTTACTTCCCACCCGTCCCAAAGACTATCACCATCCGTATCGGGATTATTCGGATTACACCGGTTTAAGTATTCATTTAAATTATTTAAATGGTCTCCGTCCGGGTTCAACACAGCGTCTGATGTGATGGTCTTATCCAATCCATTCGCATCTTCCCATTCATCCGGCATACCATCTCCATCTGAATCCTTCAGTGCCAGCAGGTTATAAACATTCAAACGTCCGCCGGAAACCGTTTTTGCCGCCAGAGCGGAAAGCTTATCCACCGTATTGAGCAGTGCCTCTTTAACCTGTAAAGGTGTGAATGTCGGATTGGCGCTAAGAAACAATGCAGCAGCCCCTGCCACGTGAGGACACGCCATCGAAGTGCCTTGCATCGCATCAAATTTTCCATCAGGAATCGTACTGTAAATGCTTACCCCCGGGGCCGCCAAATCTACCGATGTTTTCCCATAGTTTGAAAAAGTGGCCAGCTGATCGTTTTGATCGGTTGCGGCAACGGAGACCACGTTGGGAATATCATAACTGGAGGGATAATGGGGAACAGCATCATTATTTACACTGTCGTTACCGGCCGCCGCCACAAACAAAATGCCCTTGCTGTTGGCATAAGTAATCGCATCGCGCGCTGTGTCACTTGCAGAGGTTCCACCAAACGAAGCAGAAATGATATTGGCTTTTTTATCAGAAGCGTACCGGATCGCCTCGGCAACGTCTGAATCTGCGAGCAGTCCCATCCCGTCGCCAGCTTTCAACGCCATGAGACGAACTGTCCAACAGACCCCCACCACGCCTTGCCCATTATTGCCGACCGCACCCACCGTGCCTGCACAATGGGTTCCGTGCCCATGGTCATCAGTAGGCATTTTGTCGTTATTCACAAAATCCCAGCCGTTTAAGTCGTCAATTTTCCCGTTTCCGTCGTCATCAACCCCAGCGACACCATTCGCTTCGACGACGTTTATCCAAAGGTTGGAAACCAGATCGGGATGAGTCAGGTCGATACCCGTATCAATCACCGCCACAACTACATTGGTGCTGCCGGTAGTTGTCTCCCACGCGCCGGTGGCATTGATTTTAACCATGCCCCATAAATCATAATTGATCATGTCGTTTGGAGCTTTGGTTATAAATGAAAAATAATCCGGCTCTGCATAGGCCAGCACAGATTCTCCGGAAAAAATAGAAAGTGCTTCCGGCACGGCATCCAAAGTTGGCGCTTTAAGGGGAATCCTGTAGACACCGGGCAGTGTCAATTCATGCAAAGTCGAGAGTCCGTATCGCAGCAACATGCCCCGCAAATCCGCCTCGGTTTTACCAGTTTGTAACTTCACCAGAACATGATCTGCCACCATCTCGGTGCGGGCGGCGATGGTGTACGCATCAGCCCCGTCCACCTTCACCAAAGTTTCTTCCACACGATGAAAGGGATACTTGCCGCCAGCTTTAACCAACAGTTCACGTTTTTTCTGGTCCTTGGAAACTGTTTTAACCCGCTGGTCGATAATCTGCGCTTCGGCGACCGGTTGGAGGCGATCACCGGGAGCGGCAACAATCTGGACGTCAGGTTCGGGCTGACTGACATTTCGTGAAACAGCCGAACGGGGTGCGTCAGCCGGAAGCAATGGTGCAGAAACCTCAGGGATCTCGGCCACACTGGATTTAGAGGCGATCGACGCGTCTGACCGTACTCCGGCGGCAGGTCCCGCTTGATGAAACAACTTATATCCTGACAGCCCGGCCGCCAATACAAGCCCGACGACGACGAATAATAATAGTTTTCTTTTCATAATTCACCTGCCTTGCATTGTCGTAAAAATAGAATTCACAGCTTCACACAGATCACTTTGAACCATCTTGCCTGCGGGACTATTTTTGTTTTTTATCGAGCCGTTTTTGTTCTGTATCGCGCAACTTTTTAACCGCCTCTTCCGCCCGTTCGGTCTCATGCTGTTCAAGCAATTTCTGTTCTTCAGCCTTTATCTGCTTATCGGCGCGGTTCTTTGCATCATACCGCATTGCCAATGCGGAATCCTGAGGAAGCCCGGTTTCCATATTGATATTGTCCGGATTCGCCAGTCCGACCGTCACAAAGATAACGGTTTCCCTCTGCTCCGTCTTTGTGTTGGAATAACTGAAAAGCCGACCGATCAGCGGTATGCTTCCAAGTACGGGGATTTTACGTTCTACATCACTGGAATCCAGCTCAGACAGGCCTCCAATAGCCGCCGTCTGCCCGCTTTCCAGCGAAAAGATGGTTTTAATCGATTTTTCATCCGTTATGGGGAAGCTGTTAAGAGCGCCGCCGCCTTCAATTGTTTTGTTGGCATAAAAGCGCGATATAGAAGGTTCAATGGCCACCGTGATATTGCTGGATGTATTAATCACCGGCGTCACGTCCAACTTGATGCCGTATTCGAAAAACGGTCTGGCTGGATCAAGGTTATAGGTAGTCACCGCATCCGCCTGTTGCGCCTGGGTGGTATCCTGCTTGATATTCGGCTCCTTCCGCCCAATGTAAATTTTGGCGGTTTCTTCATTCGCTACAACAACTTTGGGGTTGGAGACAATTTTAATCCCATTGATCTCTTTTAAAGCGGCCAGCACCAGTTTGAAATCAGCAGCTTTCAGGGTAGCACCCATCGCTTTTGTAGTTGTGTCGACATCAAGAATGGTCGGCGTGATGTCGAATATGCGCTCGGCGTTATCTGGGTTGGCTCCCGGACGTATGCCGAGATGCGCCGCCTGTAATGATTCCGCGTTCTCATACGGTCTGCCGGAAGCATCGGTATAGCGATTTTCCGTTGAAGTACTCGTTTTGCTGTAATTCCCGCCGATTCCACTTCCACTGATCCCGTACCCACCTTCATCGCCACCGAGCATGGCCCAGTCGATCCCCAATTGCTTGGAAGCCTCATCAGACAATTCCATGATTTTTGCTTCGATAAAGACCTGCTGGCGTGGCAGATCAACCGCTGTGATCATGGCTTGTATATCCAGCAGATTTTCCGGCGTGCTCTGAACGACAATCGTATTGCGGGCAGGGAAGATGGATATTTTACCGGCCGCCGGCCCTTCCTTCGGCACCATGGTTTGTATCATTTCGTTCACGTTGGATACCGATGCGTAATCCAGTTTAAATATTTTTATATTCCTGGCCAGCGGCGCATCGGCCGGTTTTTTCCGAACGCTATAGACCTGTGACCCGGGACTTTTTTCGTAAAGTTCAAGACTGTGCGCGTCGAGGATAGACTGCAACGCCGGTTTCCATTCCACATTTTTAAGGTTCACATCAACCTTCACAGCACCGGTGGTTCCCTCAAGCGTAGGAACAATAATATTCGCATCAGAAAGCGTCGCAAAAAGACGGATGACGCTATTCAGTTCAACCTCTTTGAGACTGAGCGAAATCAATCCGCCCTTGACCGTACCGGAGGTCTGATCCGCAACAACTGAAACATTTTGAATATCCGCTTCGGGCACAACAGATGGCGTTACGACCGGAGCACTATTTACAGACGGTTCGGACGGAATCGGGCGGGCCGCTTCAACAACAGCAGGAGCTGGTTCCGCCTCAGCGGGTGCCGACGCAACAGGAACCGCAACAGGGGCGATTTGTTTTTCTTCTACCAGCGGCTTCGAGACAGTAATTCCCACCGTTTGTTCCTGTGCAGGAGCAACCGGAAGAGCTCCGGAAACTGTTTTGGTTTTCAGTTCAGTAAATATTTCAGCCACATCCTGCGCATAAATCACAGCGGCGGCTATCACAATGGTTGAAATCACGACTTTCTTTACTCTCATTTACTCAGCTCCTGATTTTTACTTTATCCCAAGTTTCTTCAATTGAACCCGACCGTCCGCCTCAATTCCAATAATCTGCCACTGATATGTTTTACCTTCTGACATAACTTCAATCTGATCTCCTGTACTCTTCAAATCCCCGTTCACAAATGCTGCGGTCCGCCCTCCCAGTCTACTGGTTCCGCTAATCTTTATTTTCCCGGCGGCCATATTCCACCCTGACACATCCGCATCCGGAGATCCCGACGCGGTCTTTTTCTTCTGCCACCCTTCAGGGAAAAACCCGACCGGCCAAAAAGGATCTCTAAGCAACTCTTGTTCCCATTCTCTTGCAGGCTCCTTTGCCGCGGCAACAGGGGCGACCGCCTCGGCCGATTTTTTAACCGGGGACACTGGCTGCTCCAATGGCTTCACCACAGGTTTCACGACAGCTACAGGCTGATTGGGGGTTGCTGGCTGGGCAGCAGGAGATGAAACCGTTGTGAACATATCCGATTCTTGTGTTGAAAAAGTCTTATTCGACAACGGCGTGCTGACCGTAATAAAAAGATCGTCCTGCGCGGAAGCGGACAGGGTCAAAAGAAGCAAAAAAACAGAAGACAAAGGACGGAGGACGGAAGACAGAGGACGGAGGACAGAGGATGAAGAAAGGAAGGCTTTCATTTTTCCCCCTTCTCTATTTTCACCGAGGATGGCCACTGCATCAGAACACGCACCTGATGTGATAGATGCTGGGCGGACAAGGCGGTAATGGTCACTTCCTTAATTCGCAACAACGGGTTGTCTTTTTCAAGCCGCCAAAGAAATTCCACGAGGCTGTTATACCCGCACCGGGTAGATACACTGATCTCATAAGGTGGAGAAGCCTTCGGATCTTTTGGATCTTCGATCGTAACGGTCTCCTCCAGATTATCGAGTTCTATGCGGGCCTGTGTAGCACAACGCGAAACATATTCATACGCCCACGCATAGCGGTCAGATGAGGTGGGCATGTTTACCGCTAATGCTTCCAGATTTTCAACGTTCTGAGCCAGTTCACTGCAAATTACTCCTTCACGGCTGAGAATGGCACGGGCGTCACTCAACTTCTGTTCCAATTCCAGCAGCTCTTTTTTAGCCGACCCGCCTCGCGCCGAAGCAGGTTTAGTCCACCCCAGAAAGTGCGCCATTAAAAGCAACTGCATCACCGCCAATACTGCGGTTGCAATGACCATTTGTTGCTGTTTTTTTGTTAAAGCAGACCAATTCATCACTTAGCGTCCCCTGCTAAACGGCGACCTTCCAGCATGAATATCCAATTCTCACCCGCCTCGCGCTGTGAAGAGACCAATTTGGCTTCGCCACAGAAACGGCGTAATTCAGCACTGGAATTCAAACGGCGCTTGGCATCAACGGCCGTCAACTCGCCCTGAGCCCGCCCGCTGAGTCGAAGAGTATAATAGACTGGCCCGAGCTCGGTTTCCGGCTCCAACCCGGCATACAAATTTTCAAGCGCCATCTGCGCAGGAATTTCACGCTGAACAGCCCGCAATATGCTGAACATAGGCAGGGTGCCGCTTTGCGACCAGCTTTTGAGTTCGTCCAGCGTCTTGCGATTGGCCTCCATAGCCGCCTGCCCGTTGCGAACAACCGCAGCCTGCGGATCAAGTCGCCCAAATTCATCCCGGGCACGATCCAGATTGGCGCTAAGTGTCATTTTAGATATACCGGCCAGCAAAAAAACCAATATGGTAATACCCGCCAGCACGCTGACAGAGCCAAGCGCCATCACTTTCATGCTGACGATCCCTTGATAGCGTCGTTCCACTTTTCTTAACAGATCAACTTGCAAGTTCATAGGACGTCCATTCCTGCAAGCGCTGCGCCAACAGCGGCCGCAAACCGAGCCTCCTGCCCCTTAAATTTATCCGGAAAGGTTCCATGCGGGATACTGATCTTTTCAAACGGATTCCAAACCTGAGGAGCAACCCCGAGGACCTCTTTGATAGATGCCTGCCAATACGACGAAGAGGCCAGTCCGCCTGAGATATAGACGCTGGAAAGAGAACTCTTGCTCTGACGTTCGACAAACTCACGATAAATTGAAAGCTGCCGGGTAAACGGATTGAGCACTTGCCGAACCGGAACGGAAACATCCACCGAACCACCGGAAAGAATAGTTTCAGCCATCTCGGTATCCACGCCCAGAGTCCCCTGAACCTGCCGCTGGAGCACGTCACCACCGACATCAAAGCGGTTAACAAGCTGAAGCTGGTTGCGGCACAAAAAAGCGGCATACGTATACCGTGAACCTGTTTCGATAAGACAGACCGTTTGATTTTCTGTCTGCGCACCATAATTAAACAAAAAAGCGGAAAAAGCCGCCAACCCGGATATTTCAAGTGAACGCGGTGCAGGGGCCCCGTTAGCGAAAAGTGAAAGATATCGTTGAACTGTTTTTTCAGGCACCGCAACGCCCAACACCGAGCTTTCGCGTTTACCACGGGCGCGGGAAAGTACTAATCCGCTGGTTCGATAGTCTGAGGCAGCACTGAGATTCTCGCGAACTATGGCTTCAATGTCTTCGTTTTCTTCCGGAAGGATCTGCGGGAAAACACGCATGATCGTGTTATCCATAGTGGCACATAATGCGACGTAATACGCAGACAGCGGCTTGGATAACACGGGGCGCTCTTCAACAGACGCAACGAGAGGCGGTAAAATATCGGCCGCAGCCAGTATAATGTGTTCCTTCGTTTTTTTAAGACGGACCGCTTTGATTCCGCTCGTGGCGAAATCCAATGACAACAGATTCGCCAAACGGCGCCCGCCCCGCTCTTTTCCGCTTGATGATTTCAACTTTAGCGACATGGTGCACAAATTTTATTCGTCGATTTCCCGGGTTTTATACCAAACCCATCCGGCAGCAACCCCGATCAATATTAGAAGCACAACCGATGTCAGAAAGCGATGATTTATTTGGGGCGAACCTGCATCCGCTAAAAGAGTCCCCGTACCGACCATGCTTTGTGTTTTATTGCCGCTTACACGCATCCACGGCGGCTTCTGCATGGCAATTTGCGTTCGCATGCGACTGGCAACGATGTCTTTGGCGTAAGCGTCCTGATGTTGCGCATACTCAGCCCTCGCATTCACTCGTTGTTGAACGATTTCATTCTTTCGGAACTGCGCATCCGGCGGCAAAAAGGCCCACAGCGGCACTGCCCATGCAACGATAACGCCCAGCACCACTACACGTACTGTCTTCATGGTGATTTCAACTCCCGCCAAAGAATTGTTTTCGCCGGCTTTAACCCCATCGGCAGATAGGGCCTGAATTCCGTGTCCATAGCAATTCGAGGATCCCAGTTCATGTACATTCTGCCTTGCGGCAACAAGGCTTCGTCATGACAGATAATCCCGCCATTAACGATGATATTTGTCCGTCCTCCGGTACCGCCAAGTTTACCGACCGTTAAGTGATTATTATAAAGCGTTGCGTCGATCCATCCGATTCTGTTCGTCGGTGCCAGCGATGCAAACTGCGAATCCGACATGCTGGATTCATAATATTTCCGTGTTGCCGTATTCGTTCCTGCCGGGCCGACCTTGGTACCAAAGGTCTTTGTGTAATCCCCGTCAAAATAATTCGTTCCGTTTAGCTTGTAGGAGACATAGCCGATGTCTGCATCCGTTGCCGTCACCTCGTATTTAGCGGTAAAACTCGGCTTCAAATAGGTAGCAACATCTCCATCAAATGCGCTGTCATTATAGTTTCCCAGCACAATAGAACCTTTTGAGCACAGTCCCAGGAAATCCTTCGTTAGATTATTCGGCAGCGTCGTACCGGTAAATCCACTCAACGTATCGGGATGTTTCCAAACTATAGGATTGGTCGCAATGATGTCGCCGATTACATGGATGTTGCGCCCAGAATAAATGGTACCCTGACCCGTGTAGTATCCTTTAATGATGAGATCGCCATCGATGACGACCGGTCCGTTAATTCGAATGGGGTTATTTGATGTCCCGATTAGAACTAGACAATCCCTGTCCGCATCATTTGTATACCCGGTAAAACCTATTCTATCAACCGGATTACTATACGCGCTGGGTCCTGGCCCGCTGTATACTGCATCCACGATGAGTCCGTAATTATTGGAAATTGTTCCACCTTTTTGCTGTGCGTAATATCTATAATCGTCCAGATTGCCGATATACGACATCGGTATCTCTACAGGTGTATTCGTTCGGAATGTCCGCGGATCATATCCGTTTGAATATACGGACGTGGACCCCAGAATTAAATCTAAATTAGAACCGGGGCGATAGTAACTGTGATAAATATTATTGCTGTAGGTCGCATAATTCCAGGATGTGGGGGTTTTAAGAACTTTGTTGGTCTTGGCGTAGCAATTCCCGTTTAAAACAAGAGTCGTCGCATTCAGTTCCATCGTATAATTGGACCGGATGTCCCCATTGATCACCATATCCACACCCCGGAACCATCCAAAATTATTAATGAAATACGGATAATCAAAGACATTGGATCTGGTCAAAATGTACCGGACAGTCTCTTCAGTGGTTCGAGTTACCCCCTTCCATGTCGCTGTAACTCGATTGGTAAGATACAATGTTTGCGACTCAAAAGTGCCGATTATAGAGCTGTTGGTTACCGTCGCGACGATCTGAGCCGTAGGATACACACTGGAATCACCTAAAATGGTTTCCAATGTGCCATTGGTGCTGTATTTATTCGCGTTCTGCACCAGCCAGAAGGTATTGGTCCAGGAAAAGGTAAAGGCGTTAAATGCCTCAAAATTTGTGTATATATTCGATTTCACCTTCTCCATAGCCATCTGCGCCGCCAGCAGGCACTCATCATAAGCCTGCCAACGCTCAACCGCACGTTGAGTCTGTCTGGATGAGACCATAAAAGCCCCCGCCACCAGCGAACCGATCAGCAGAAGCATCAGCACCGCCGCCAGAACAAAACCTTCGTTATCCTGCTTCCTGATTTTTTTCATAAATCCCCTTCACTCATTATTGATCAGGTAAGCCTGCACCACGCATGGCTGAGTAAATGTTTTCCCCATTGCAGAAAGGCTCAGGCGATAGGTTGCAGTCACTGTGATGTTTGTTACCTTAGGTCGAAACAAATCCACCTTCACGTCAGTAGCATAATTGGTGTTTGCCACGCTCTGCCCCAAAGCCCATGTCGAACCGGTATCCCTTAAGCGGATATTTTTCCCGGCAACGGCATTGGTCCATCCATACGCACGAAAAGCTCCACCGGTCGTTCCCAGCGGATAATACTGGACATAAGCTTCGCCGGAGGCCGCCGCAACCGTCACCCCGGTGGATGACATCCATCCGGATTTGATCACAATATTACTGCCGGCCGGGAAATAAAAGGCCCCGTCTAAAAGACGTGAACGAAGCACTCTCGCATGTTGCGCAAGCTTCCAGTTTGCCATAGCATCCATCCAGAGGGTAAATGAACGAGTAAGCAGGGCTCCCATTGTGACAAATATCGCAACAGAAATCACAGCGGCCAGCAAAATTTCTACCAGCGTGAATCCGCTCTTTCTACATTGAAGGTTTTTCATGTCAGCGGTCTCCCCGGTAACGCCAAACTTTATATTCCGCAAGCGGACGGCCATAGGCGGCGGTCACCGTTCCATCCGGAGCGATAACTGAAAAAAGCGGACTGTTGCTGGGCGCCCACACCTGAACCTGAATCTCCCAGTAATCGACCTTTAAGACCGGCGGATCATCCTCAGGGATAACAGCCCACTGCACGATCCCGTCCGTTGAAAAAACGCTTTCCGGTGGCGTGGACGTACTGGTTGGCTCCGCATAGGTAGGCATCGCCATCGCTTCAATAGTGTCGAGATTCTGATTGTAAATCCACCAGAGTTTGTCAAAGGCGATTCCTTGAGCATCCAGTCGGGCGCGGGAACGCATGACGGTTTTATAGGAATAAAAAATACCCTCGTAGATAATCGCAGCGGCTGCCGCCGTCAGCACAACAGCAATCAGGATTTCCACCAGCGTCATTCCCGACCTATCGCTTGTTTTGAGCATATTCAATCCTCAATAATGTAATGATACTGCGAATCCACCTTGCGAAAGTTCCCTGCATTCAGATTCCCGTCATCAACCCGCCTGTCAAAATCCTCCATCTGCTCCTGTGATCTGCTCGGGGCGCAAAAAGATACTGAGAAATTAAATCCGTGATAGCCAGCATCCCAATCCCAATTCCCGCCCAGTTCGGTAAGATTTTCCCACCAGCTTATCTTGAAATACGGGAAATAATACGTTGCCATTTCCGGCGGGATAACCCCGGGGCCTACATCTGCCGGATAGCCGCCGGTTTCGGCCGCATAGAGTTCGAAGGCTTCCACAGCGGTTTGCAGCTTGCGTGCCGCCTGTGCATTTTCACGGCTTCTTTTGGCTAAATCAACGGCAGGAATAATAATCGCTACCATCAAAACGATAAGCGATGCCGCAATCATGGCTTCGATCAGTGTAAACCCGTTTCTGCGTTCCAGCTTTATCATATACCCCATGTTCTTTTATAATACAAAAGGCTCGACTAACGCGACGTTGAAATGCACCTGTTTCCAACTCATTTATCATTCAACTAAATCGAAGGAGTAACACGATTTCCCACTCCAAAAACAATCGCCAAAAAATAACTTTTTAACGTACACTCAGTATATGACAGCATTACATGTACCGTAACTCATTACTTTCTTGGAAATAATGTCAAAAACTGCCAATTAACTGTTCGCTTTGATTAATTAAGAGCGTATTTTTCTAATATTTGAGAAAGGGAGTGCTATGAATCCTAATCCTGAGAGCGAAACAGTCCCCGCAAAAACTACGCCAGCATGGATTAAGTGGATATTACTCACCCTTCTTTTTACCTCAGCGCCCGCTGGATTTTTCTCCAGCGGTTTTTTGCTAAAAAAAACAATCAGCCTATCGCCGGATGCACGGTGGCACCCGCCCGAAATCATTGAGGAAAACTTCAGCAGTTTTTCAAAATTATCCAAAAAAATCGATTCCGACCGACAGAAATTCTCCGATGATAATATCATCTGTCAAGGCACCATAATTCGAGAGAATGGCAATTCGCTAGTCATGATCAACGGGCGTACAGCCGCTGTTGGAGGGACAATCAATGGTCTTCGTATCCTGAAAATCACATCCAGCAACGTATCGATTGAATGCAACGGAGAAACCCGTCGGCTCGTGCCCGGTGAACGTTTTTCGCCCAGGAAAAAATAAGGGGCTCTGCCAGATAAGCCCCCTTTATTAGAGCATTTAACGATTGAAAAACCGTAAAGATGGTTTAATGTCTCCGTA
>CAYNOR010000012.1:0-58261 GCA_964398915.1 uncultured Verrucomicrobiota bacterium | reverse complement strand
CACTCTGCGAACGGTGCAACATCGGCAAGAGTGATCTCCCAATGCATGAAAACTAAGGCTAACAATCGGCTGAGCGGGATCGGGAAAATCGCTGTGCGCTCCCCCGGCTCCTCAAGTCGTTAAAACTGCTCGTCGTCGCGGAGGTAGCGCCACTGACCGGGAGGAAGGTTGCCGAGAACCACTTTGCCGATGCGGACACGTTTTAAGCCAACCACTTTGAGCCCTACCAGTTCGCACATGCGGCGAATTTGACGTTTCTTCCCTTCGTTCAAGACGAAGCAGAGCTGGTCTTCATTCTGCCAGCTAACTTTCGCGGGCTTGAGCTTTTTGTCGTCCAGACTGAGTCCGTGGTTTAAAAGTTTCAGTCCATCGGCGGAAAGCTGGCCGGTAACGCGCACCAGATATTCTTTATCGACGTGCGAGTTTTCACCAATGATTTTGCGGGCGATACGTCCGTCCTGCGTTAAAACCAGCAATCCGTTGGAATCGATATCGAGCCGTCCGGCCGGTTCAAGTCCTTTAAGTTGGGTGGAATTAAATTTACGGGGCGACTGATCGTTTTTCCAACGGCTGGACGCATTGATGAGAAATACGGCGGGCTTGTAGCCGTCTTCCGCCTGGCCGGAAACGTAGCCGACCGGCTTGTTGAGCAGAATGGTGACTTGTGTCTGCTGGCGGGCGAGCCCTTCCTGCGACAGCTCAACTTGTGCGTCCGGAGAAATTTTAGTGCCAAGTTCGGTGATACGGACACCGTCAACGAAGACAAGACCGCGTTCGATATAGCGATCAGCTTCGCGGCGGGAGCAGAGCCCGCGTTGTGCCATAATTTTTGAGAGCCGTTCTTGCATGGGGAAGTTTTTATCACGGGAGCGGAGCGTCACGCTTCACGTATTGTTTCGGGGCGAGCATACCGCCGGAAACGATCATTTTGATACCCTCTTCGACCGAAATGTCTGTAAAGGTTACTCCCTCTTCCGGCAACAAAAGAAGAAAACCAGACGTCGGGTTCGGCGTCGTGGCGACAAATATACGGTACAGTGTTTTTCCCTCCGGATTAAGGATCGTGCCGGTTACGAAGCCGACGGCCAGCGATGCGGCATGAGGAAATGCAACCAGTACAGTAGCGCTAAACGAGGCCTTCGTTGAACTTGAAATGGTGTCCATGACCTGTCTGGAAGCTGAATAAACCGATTTTACGATCGGCAGTTTCATCATAATGTCCTCACCCACTTTGATAAGGCGACGACCCAAAAAGTGCGTGGTGAACATACCCACCAGATAAATCAGCAACAGCGCGGCGACCGTTGCGATAATAACGACAACCGATTCGGGCAGATCAACCAGCCACGGACGCAGTACAGGTAGGACAAAGGCTGTCAATGCGGCAAAAATCAGCTTGAGGATAAACAGCGTTATGACCAGAGGGCCGAGCACCAGCATCCCTGAAATCATCCGGGATTTCAAATGCACGCCGAATTTTACTTCCGGTTTTTTTTCAACAGGCTTCATTTGTTCTCCTAATTAACTAAAACGATTAAACGCCCCACACCCACCAGACGAAGGCACAGGCGGAAAGAACCGCCGCGACAGTGAAGGGAATACCAATCCGCATAAATTCTTTAAATCCAACCTGATATCCGCGCTTTTTCAAGATGCCAAGGGTGACAACATTGGCGGAGGCACCAATAGGCGTCAGGTTGCCGCCGAGGCAGGCACCGATCAACAGACCGAACATAAGCAAAGGAACCGGAGCACCGATCGTATCGGCCACTTTCTGGGCGACCGGAATCATGACCAGCAGGAACGGTACGTTATCGACAAATCCCGACACCAGAACCGCAAACAGCACCATAACGGTGAAAGCGAGTGCGACGTTGGAACCGACCCACCCCGCCATGCCGGATGCCAGTTTATCCATCCAGCCGGAATCACTCAGGCCGCCCACCAGAACGAAAATTCCGATCAGGAAAAAGGTCGTGTCCCAGTCGAGGGTTTTAGCCAGCTTGCGCACGCTGCCCCAGCGCGCAATCCCGCGAAACCAGGCCAGCGCAATCACACCGAGAATCAAGGTATAGGTTCCGGCGAACCATTCGAATTCCGGATCAAACAGTGTGGCAAAGGACAATCCGATAACCAGCAGGCCCAGTAAAGACGCCGGAACCCATGATCGGGCCTTTTCCTGAGCCAGTAGAACCGATTTTGTGCGGTGCTGACGGAACAGCCAGGCCAGCACCAGCAGTGAAGCAACCGCACCGATTTGGACGGCAAAGAAAATGCCCGGACGTCCTTCATACGCGAAGAAATCCCAGAAGCCCATACGCATGTAGCCGGCCAGAATCATGCTCGGCGGGTCGCCGATCATGGTTGCCGTTCCTTGCAGATTACTGCTCACGGCAATACCGATCAGCAGCGGCACCGGACTGATTTTCAGCTTGTCGGCCAGACTGATCGCAACCGGTGCGAGCAGAAGCACAACAGCGACGTTTTCCACAAACATAGAAATAACTCCGGACAGCGCACAGAGAATCAGCATAGCGACGCGTGTGCTTTTGGCCTTATCGACCAGCCATTCGGCCATCACCGCCGGGACGCGCGACATCATAAAAATTTCGGCCAGAATCAAGGTGCCGAAGAAAAGTCCCATCACGTTCCAGCTGATCTTGGTAAAAAACGCATCCTGCCACGTCAGAACACCCGTTGCGATTAAAAGAACGCCGCCGGCACAGGCAACCCATGAACGTTTCCCAGGCAGTAAGACGAACAGAACATAACAGAGAACAAATACGGCCAGACTGATCCACTCTTTTGTCATAGAAACTTCCCGTTTTTACTGAATTTGAACTGGCGGTTATACTGGCGGGTCAAAGCGTTGTAAACCCTTTTTGGACGTAGCCATTCCGCATCCGCAGATTATCTGCGCAATTCAGAATCGTCCCATGCGGCAGGATCTTCAAGAGATTCCAGATGACTGAACACAGTAACACGCGCCAAGGCGCTACGGAGATCGGTCTCAATGTGATCGATCAACCGGTGTCCGCGCGCTACGGTCCAGTCGCCCGGAACCAGCATATGGAACGAGATGAATCGCTGCGCGCCGGACTGCCGGGTACGCAGTGCATGGTATTGTGCGCCATCTTCCAGATAAGATTCCAGAATGTCCCGTATTTTCTGCTGATCCCCGGCAGAGATGGCTGCGTCCATGAGTCCGCCCACGGAATCCCGCATGATACGAACACCAGTCCAGACAATATTGACAGCAACAACTAAAGCGACAATCGGGTCCAGTTGCGTCCATCCGGTCAACACCACGGCACCGATCCCCGCCAGAACACCGGCTGACGTCCACACATCGGTCAGCAGGTGATGCGCATTGGCTCGCAACGTAATGGACTCGTAGCGTTTCGAAGCCCGCAGTAAAATGATTGCGACACCGAGATTAACCAGCGATGCCAGAATGGAAATGCCTAACCCAATTCCGATCTGCTCAAGCGGCTTAGGGAACATAAGCCGATGAATGGCGGCAACACCGATACTGGCGGCCGCCAGCAGAATCAGCGCCCCTTCGACAACACTTGAGAAATATTCGGCCTTGCTGTGTCCATAAGGATGCCTCTCATCTGCGGGCTGAGCAGCAACTGTTAACATGACCACAGCCATCAGTCCGCCCGCCAGATTGACTAGGGATTCGAGGGCGTCAGAAAGCAACCCGACCGAGCCGGTCAGAAAATAGGCGGCGGTTTTCAAGCCGATCGTAAGAACCGCCGCTGCAGTAGACAGCCAGGCAAACCAAACCAGATTTTTTCGCGATACTTCCATACAAAATTCTTTCGCCACCGGAGACAACCGAAGCTTTGATATTTGAATACGATTTAGCCCGCGCGATAGCTAGGAAAAATGCCATCAGAAACTCATTTGATTTGTCATCAGCCTCCTGCCATAGTGCGCGGGTTCTATGCATTAAACAGATGTCCGTCAGGAATCCCAAATGACCGTTTTGCTTTTTTTTAAAACATTTTTACTCGGCTTGATTGAAGGGATCACTGAATTTCTTCCCATCAGCAGCACAGGACACATGATTCTGGCCGATGAATTCATCCGGCTCTCCGAGAATAAAACATTTACGGAGGTCTTTACTGTCTTCATTCAATCCGGCGCGATCCTGGCCGTCGTGGTACTCTTCCGGCGTGAACTGTGGCCCTTCACAGGAACAAAAACCGAACAACGGAATAAATGGCTGCTTTGGGCAAAAACGCTGGTTGCGGTTGTCCCGGCGGTCATCGTCGGCCTCCTTTTTCACAGGTTTATAGAAGATCACCTTTTTAATCCCATCACTGTCGCAACGACGCTGATTTTCTATGGAATCCTTCTCATTATTTTCGAGAGAAATCACAAGGTAAAATCCAATGCGGTGCATTCAATCGACCAGTTGACGTTTCGCACCGCATTCTTTATCGGACTTATGCAATGTCTCGCCATTGTTCCAGGGACTTCCCGATCCACGGCAACCATCTTAGGCGGAATGCTGCTTGGGCTAAACCGAACACTGTCCGCCGAGTTCTCTTTTTTTCTGGCCATTCCCACCATCGCCGGAGCAAGCCTTCTTCAACTCCTCCAAAGCGGGGCTGCCTTTTCTCCAGTCGAATATATCGTGCTCGCCATCGGTTTTGCGGTTTCTTTTCTCGTAGCCGCCATGGTTATTAAATGGCTCATGAAATATCTGCGGAAACACAGCCTCATCCTGTTCGGCTGGTACCGGATTGCCCTCGGACTGGTTGTCCTCGGCTGGTGGTGCATGAAGTAATACGAAATCAGCCCGGAGCGCTTTGGATTTTACACGAAACGGTTCAACCCTGAAAAATCGAGCGTGGCGAAATAGTCCTGAATGGTTTCGGCGCGGCGGATCTGCACCACCTCACCACTCTGACGCAGCAGCAATTCGGCAGAGCGTAGCTTGCCATTGTAGTTGAACCCCATGGCGTGACCATGAGCACCCGCATCATGAATGACAACCAGATCTCCGACATCGACTGCCGGCAGCGCACGATTAATGGCAAACTTGTCATTATTTTCACAGAGAGATCCGGTTACATCGCAGACAAAATCGTGCGGCAGACTTTCTTTACCCGGCACCGTAATGTGGTGATAAGCCCCGTAAAGCGCCGGACGCATCAAGTTGGCCATACAGGCGTCGAGGCCGACATACTGTTTGTAGGTATTTTTTTTGTGCAGCACACGGCTCACCAGCCAGCCAAACGGACCGGTCACCATCCGTCCGCATTCCAGTCGCACATCAATGGGGCCGAGCCCCGTTTTTTCAATTTTCTCCACGTAGAGCCTGTGAATTCCATCGCCCACAACAGTCAGGTCGACCGGTTGCTGCTCAGGCTTATAGGGAATACCGATACCGCCACCAATATTGACAAATTCAAATCGAATTCCCAGTTCGGCGGAAATCTCGCCGACTAAATCAAAAAGGAGATGCGCCGTTTCAATGAAATAGGTTGTGTCGAGCTCATTCGAAGCCACCATCGTGTGCAAACCAAAACGCTTCACACCCTTATCGCGAAGAATCCGGTAGCCTTCAAAAAGCTGAGGACGGGTAAACCCGTACTTGGCCTCTTCCGGATGGCCGATAATTGCATTGCCACCCTTAAGCGGACCCGGATTGTAGCGGAAACAAATCAATTCCGGCAACCCCGCGCATTGTTGCAGAAATTCAATGTGCGAAATGTCGTCGAGATTAATAATCGCGCCAAGCTGCCCGGCTTTCACATATTCATCGGCAGGCGTGTCGTTCGATGTGAAGATAATCTCCTCGCCAGAAAGCCCGACCGACTCGGCCAGAATCAGTTCGGGGAGCGACGAACAGTCCGCGCCGAACCCTTCGTTTTTGAGAATTTTTATCAGATACGGATTGGGCGTCGCCTTGACAGCAAAATATTCCTTAAACCCTGGACACCAGGCAAAGGCTGCTTTCAGAGCCCGGGCATTGTCGCGGATTGCCGCCTCGTCATAGAGATGAAACGGCGTCGGAAACTTTGTTGTCAGCGCTTCAAGCTGCTCGCGATTTAAAGGGCACTTTTTCTGAGACATTATTTTTCCCGCTAAGAACAACCCGCCGCAGATTACCGTCCGCGCTCCAGAAAGCCTTCAAGCTTCCGGATACGGGTTGGATGACGCATTTTACGTAAGGCTTTGGCTTCAATCTGCCGAATGCGCTCACGCGTTACGTTAAACTGACGTCCGACTTCTTCGAGTGTTCGTGGATAACCGTCAACGAGCCCAAAGCGCAACGTAAGCACTTCCTGCTCACGGGCCGTAAGCGTTTCGAGCACATCGCCGATCTTTTCGCGCAACAGACTGAAGGCGGTCATTTCAGACGGATTTTCCGCCGACTTATCTTCGATGAAATCGCCAAAGCTCGTGTCATCACTGTCACCAATCGGCGCCTGCAAAGAAATAGGCTGCTGAGCGATCTTCAAAATGGCGCGCACGCGTTCAACCGGCAGCTCCATTTCATCGGCCAGTTCTTCCGGCGAAGCTTCGCGACCGAACTCCTGCAACAACGTCTTCTGAACCCGTAACAGTTTATTAATGGTTTCAATCATGTGTACAGGAATACGAATGGTACGGGCCTGATCGGCAATCGAGCGGGTGATAGCCTGACGGATCCACCACGTGGCGTACGTACTGAATTTATAACCGCGACGGTATTCGAATTTTTCAACCGCTTTCATCAAACCCATATTGCCTTCCTGAATCAGATCAAGGAAAGAAAGTCCGCGGTTGGTGTACTTTTTGGCAATACTGATCACCAGGCGCAGATTGGCCTCAATCATTTCAGTTTTGGCCTGAATCCCCTTGCGCAGCCAGGTTTTTAACGAGCGGTAATATTCAATGAAGGGATCAGCCTCCATATGCAGAATTTCTTCGAGCTCGCGTACACGCTTCCGGACTTCACGCATTTTCTCATCGGCATGCTTGGAGCGGCTCTTGTCAAGTTTGCTGAGCTCGGCCAGCAGCTCACGAACCTCTTTGTAAAATGGATCAACCAGCGGAACGATATCCTCAATCGCTTTCTGCTTGAAATGCAACTGGCTGAAGTATTCTGAAAGACGGGCCTGCGCGCCTTCGAAAAGCTTCTGACTCTTCTCGCGATCCGCCTTGTTTTTTGTATGAATGGCTTCGATAAAATATTTACCGGCCAATTCCTGATTGCGGTGGATGCCTTGCAAAACCTTCGGCAACGCGCCGAAATAGTCTTCACGGCATTCGACATGTTTATCGCTGACAATACGGTCGAAACGCTGTTTGCCCGTTTCAATTTTTTCGATGACGCCCAAATAGGCTTCCGTCGCGCAACCGACCCGGTTAAATAAGCTGGTTGTGTTAAGTTCCGCCTCTTCGATACGTTTAGAAATTTCCACTTCCTGCTCGCGGGTAAGCAACGGTACTTGCCCCATCTGCTTAAGATACATGCGGACCGGGTCGTCAAGCACGTCGCTGCGAGCGCTCTGTTTTTCGCGCTCTTCTTTCTCCATGCGGGCTTTAAATTCTTCCACGTCGTCCGCGCGGATAATCTCCACTTCCATGCTCCGCAGCAGCGCGACAACTTTTTCCGCATCTTCCGGAACGACCAGGTCTTCAGGCAGAGCCTCTTCGATATCCTCATGGGTCAAAAACCCGTGTTCAGAGGCTAAAGCTATCAACTCCTTGATTTTCTCGTTACGCTCTTCGCGTTGCATTACGGAAACAGGAGCATCACCCAGCGGAGGGGCTTCCATCGAATCCAAATCAGGGCTTTCCTGCGACTCTTCATTCGGTATCGATATTTTAGGCAGACGCAATTTTTTAACCGATTCTGCTTTAGGCTCCACGGGCAGTTTCTTGGCGGCAGGCTTTGCCGGAAGATCCTTTCTGGAGGAAGGCTTGGGCAGTTCCTTCTTAGCCGGAGCTTTTTTAACTGTAACTTTCTTAATCGGAGCCTTTTTGGCTGCAACTTTTTTAACGGCAGGGGCCGGTTTTCTCTTCACCGTCTTTTTGGCAGCAACTATTTTCTTATTGGTCATGCAATTCTCCGATTTCCTAAAGAAGATACAAAAATCCTATTATACGCGAAAGGCCAGCATTAATAAGCAAAGGAACTGTCCCGTCAAGGTTTTACCTCCTTTTAAAATAGCAGTTTTTGATACTGTTTTGGAATGCATCCTGCTATATTACAAATCGTTACAACATTTCCACGAGTCAAAATAGGAGTACACTGTGAACCGACTTGATGAACTGCTGAATTTAACCGTAAAACGCGGTGCCAGCGATTTACACCTTTCTGCCAACTTCTGCCCGTGTATCCGTGTCGACGGATCCATGCGATTCCTAACCGACCTGCCCGTCGTGTCTCCGGGCGATAACGAAGAGTTACTGCTTTCCATCATGCCGGAGCACAATAAAAACGAATTTGCAAAGCTCTGGGATACAGACTTTGCTTACAAACTCGACGGGATTGGCAATTTCCGCGTCAATGTATTCAGAGATATGTACGGAACAGGCGGAGTGTTCCGCGCCATCCCGGAACAGGTGCCCGCCCTGGAAGATCTTGGACTCAGCTTTTCCGGAACCCTGCGCGACCTGTGCATGCACACGAAAGGTCTCATCATTGTAACCGGCCCGACCGGTAGTGGAAAATCAACCACCCTTGCCGCCATGCTGGATTTGATCAACCGAACACGCAAGGAGCACATTATTACCATTGAAGACCCTGTTGAATTTGCTCATCAATCCAAGGGATGCCTGATCAATCAACGTGAAGTTCACAGCCATACCCGAAGTTTTTCGGCCGCCCTGCGCGCTGCATTGCGGGAAGATCCGGATATCATCCTGCTCGGTGAAATGCGCGATCTGGAAACCACAGAAATTGCACTGGAAACCGCTGAAACCGGTCATCTGGTGCTGGCCACATTGCACACCAACACGGCCACTTCCACCATCGATCGTATTATTGACAAATTCCCCGGAGACCGTCAGAACCAGATCCGCACCCTGCTGGCCAACACCCTTATCGGGGTCATTGCACAGACCCTTTGTAAAAAAATGGATGGCGGCCGCGTCGTTGCGGCCGAACTGCTACTAGCCACTTCGGCGGTACGAGCTAATATTCGCGACCACAAAACTCACCAGCTACCCACCGCCATACAAACCGGACATGCCGTCGGTATGCGCTCCTTCACAGACAGTCTTTTCAATCTGGTGAGAGATGGGATCATTACGCCGCGCGAAGCTTACCTGCAAGCCGTTGATAAAATTTCACTTGAGCAGAAGTTTTCTTCGGCAGGTATATCGTTGGACAAATCGGCCACGGACGTTGGAAAAGTAAATGCAGACGGAACACTGGAGATGGCCAGCGCCGACATGAGCTCTCCCTCTATTCTCAAGAAAAGAGCGTGGAAGCTGGCGACCGACCGTAATTCGCAGGCTCGCGACGGGATTAAAGCAATTGAATTAGTTCATCGTGCCATCATTATGGGCGAGCATAATGCCGAATCCTTCATGATTCTGGCCGCCGCACAGGCGGAAAGCGGCGATTTTAAAGCGGCCATTGAAACGGTAAAAGAAGCCTTGCAACTTGCCAAACAGGAAAACAATGCCTCCTGTCTGCGTGAACTGCCGCTACACCTTAACTGTTATAAAAAATCTCTCCCTCACCCCGGAGCGGTTATGTAAGCGAAGATGGTGGCGGGACCCGGAATCGAACCGGGGACACGAGGATTTTCAGTCCTCTGCTCTACCAACTGAGCTATCCCGCCGTTAAAAAAGAAGTGCGGATTGTACGGAAAAAGCATGTGATGTCAATCCGTAGGATTCAGTAATAATAAAAAAATCCGACTATTTTCAGGCCTAACCCATCCGGCCAGAGGGCCGCCCATAACGGGGACCTCTTCGACATTGGGTATCACACATAGAAAACGGCCTTTTATTTCAGCAAAACAATTATCCCGCAATCAGGTCGTAATCGAGCGCGCCCGTTATCTGAGCATCAAACCGGTCGCCGGAAACCGCATCAAACGCCGGCAGCAAAACAACGCCATCCACCTCCGGTGCTTCGCGCTGTGACCGCCCGATTAACCCTTCTTCGCCAAAACCATCAATCATTACCTCGACGGTTTTACCAATCTGCGCCATGCACCGTGCGGCAGAAACTTCGCGTTGAGCCTCCATCAAAAGTGCCCGCCGTTCAGCTTTCACTCCTTCCGGCACACTGTCTTCCATTTTAGATGATCGCGTTCCCGGTTCAGAGGAATAGGTAAAAACACCTGCATGAGTAAAGCGCCCTTCCTTTATAAACGCCAGCAACTCATTAAAATCAGCTTCCGTTTCGCCTGGATGCCCGGTGATAAAAGCGGTGCGAATGGCGCAGTCAGGAATAATCGTGCGGATCAAATCAAGCTTTTCCAGGGTTTGGGCTCTGGTAATTTGCCGCCCCATCACCTCGAGCATCCGGTTCGAGATGTGTTGAAGAGGCATATCAATATAAGGGCAGAAACGCAGGTCCGAAGCCAGTATTTCTAGCACTTCACGTGTGAGATGCTGCGGACATGCATACATCAGCCTGAACCAGATGTCCTCTTTGATTTCATCACGCAACCTGCCTAGCAGCGACTTAAGATGCAGCTCTCCGTCCCATTCTTTGCCATAGGCGGTAGTATCCTGAGCAATCAGATTAATCTCAATCGCGCCCGCCTCAATCAGCGCCCTTGCTTCAGCAATAATATCGGTCATCGGCCGACTGATTTGTTTCCCGCGAATTTTCGGAATGGAGCAGAAGGTGCAAGGATTGGAACAGCCTTCAGAAATTTTTAAATAGGCGGTGTGCGGCGAACCCATCCGCAGACGCGGACGGATCAGAAATTCGCTGTATCCTTCCGGTTCGCACGTCGCGACCTTTTCACCCAGCAGTCCGGCACAGATTTCCGGCAAACGGCTGTAGTCATGAAATGAAACCCGCGCATCGGCGGCTTCCAGAAATTTTTCCAGTTCGGGACTGTCGGCCACGCGCTTGACGAGACATCCGACGGCGACAACGGCTCGCGGCCCGCCACTCTCTTTAAGCCCGCGCAGTTCGTGCAGTACACCCGCCGCCTCGTCACGTGCGTCCTGTATAAAACCACAGGTGTTGACCAGGCAAATATCGGCGTCAGCAGGTTCCTCGGCAATCATCCATCCGCTTTCGGCAAAGCGTCCGAGAATAATCTCAGAATCTACGGTATTTTTAGCGCAGCCTAGGCTGACCAACGCGACCACAGGGGAACGAGCTGATTTTTTTTTTACATTTTTCATATTTTTACTCAGGAAAAAAATCGCCCAGCTTAGAACCCCGCACTGGCTTTAATCTCTTTGGCGCGACTGGAGGTGCTTCGCACCGCAATAAAAACTCGCGGCAGGAAATCACCGACGCCCCGAACACCGAAACCAGCCGTTGCTCAATCCAATCTGAGGTAACAACCAGAACCCGTTCCGTTTTTTTCGCATCGTGAACCATTTGTTCGATCACGCCGTCCGCAGTTCGATTCGAAGGTGAAAAAACCACTTCAAAATTCGGCGCATCGAAAGCTACATCGCGTCCGCCTTCACGGCCGTCGAATACCACGGTAATACGCGATGCCACCTCTGTTGCAGTTCGTTCGATACTGCGCACCAGCCGCTGGCGGGCCGTTTGCAAATCATCCCGCCGGCCTTCCAACGCACCGTCCTGATGCATAAGGTTATAGCCGTCGATAATAAGCCAGTCGAAATCCATACGTTTCCAATAACAGGAACATCACCGTGGAAGTTTAATTTTACGGCGAATATAGGTTGGCACATCGAGATCTTCACCGTTCCAGATAGTGCGTTCTGCGCCGCCGAAGGTGCGCGAACGCGGCTTAAGAACACCGGCCAGTTCACCCTGTTTGCCGTCGCCGGAAAGCGGTTTTAGGCCACCACGGCCGTCGTCTACCAACGGTTCCTTCCATGCTTCGGCAGCCAGTACAATGGCCGAAATCCGTCCGGTGAAGGCAGAATCAACAGCAACACCCATCTTGACCCAGCATTCATGTCCCTTTGGCGCAAGGGCTTCAACAATCTGCTGGATTTCCGAAAGCTTCATGTCGTCTCCACCGGTGATGCCAATAATTATACCGGGTGCCGTTTCAAATACGGAATCGTCTTTGACCAGCGGATGGCTATGCAGTGAATCAATCAGCGCATCGGCACGCCCCTCACCGGTTGCGGTGGCCGTGGCAAAGCGGCAAAAGGCATCACAATAACTCAGCATGGTTTGCAGCGAAGAAAAATCGAGGTTACAAACACCGGTGTAGGCAAGCATTCTCCAAACCCCAATAACACCGGCCGCCAGCGTTCGACTGCTGTTTTCAAGGCTTTCTTCAAGAAGTACGCTGCCCTCCGGCTGAATTAGCGCGTTAGGCATCTGTACAATCGCATCTGCATAGGTGCGCAACTTGCGCAGCGCACTGTGCGCTTTACCTTGAGCCACCAGTCCTTCAAATGGAAATGGTAAAACCGTGAAAAACAACGTTGTTGCCCCAAGATGCCGGGCTATACGGGCGATAACGGGTGCCGCCCCTGTGCCAAAGCCGCCACCGAGTCCGGTAATCACAATCAGCAGATCGATGCCGCTCAAAAGAGTCTCAATCTGACCGGCAGCGCTATCCGCACAGCGGCGTCCGACTTCAAGATCGCCGCCCGTACTCATGCCATCTGTAAGCGCTTTACCAACCGCCAGCCGGTTTTCAATATTTGAACAGGTCTCCAACGTCTGGAAATCGCAGTCCATAACAGCGAATTCCATGCTTTCGGGCGCACGCGGTGCAATACGCGCAATGGTATTGCATCCGGCTCCACCCAAACCGAGCACTAAAATCTTTTTCTGCAAATCACTCATGGCTTCCCCCACCCCAAAGTTTAGAGAGCAACTTTCGCCATGCCGCACGGGCGGGCGGCTCCGGCTTAATTAAACTGGCCGCATACCGTACACAGCCGATGGCCGCGGCAAAACGAGCACCTTCCTGCTTCGTAGACAGGCCGACGCAGTCGTGAATGCGCCCGATTTGACAAGGCGCGTTAAAAACCTGCTGAGCCAGGTCGGTAATACCTTCCATGGCCGAGCCGCCACCGGTTAAAATGACACCGGCGCTAAGCATGCCGGAAAGTCCGTCGTCTTCGATCTTTTCGGCGATCAGTTTAAAAATCTCCTCCATACGGGCATTGATGATCGTATACAGCGTCGCGGCACGCACAACCCGCCCGCTGAAACCGCCTTCGGCAGGGATGGAAATATTCTGATCATTTTGCAGGCGGTTAATCAGCGCACTGCCCGATTCTTTTTTAATCGTCTCAGCTTGCCGGCGGTTAAGATTGAGTCCGCTGCAAATATCAGCGGTCACATGGTCTCCGCCCACAGCAATGGAGCCGGCCAGTTTAACGAGTCCGGCATTATAAACGATGTAATCGGTGGTGCCGCCCCCCAGGTCAATCACCACCACACCCGCACGTTTATACTCAGGCGCCAGTACAGCCTGCGCGGAGCAGAATCCGCCGAATGCAGCGTCGGCACAAACCACCGGTACGTTTTCAGTCATCTTTTTGAGATTTTCGACGACCGCACGCTGACCGTGTATGAGAAGCATGCCGACGCGCAGCTCTTCGGCCAGCATCCGCTCGGGATTGACAATTCCGCCCCGCCCGTCTACTTCAAAATTCTGTTGCAAGGTGTGCAGACGGATACGGTCATCAGGCAATGGGATTTTTCGGGCCGCCTCAAGAGACTGATCAATGTCTTCGCGCGTGATTTCGCCGCCCGGCTCTTCGTATTCGTTAAGTACGGGAATTCCGCCGACATGCAGAAAACTCTCAGCCCGGCCCCCCGAAGCAACAAGATAAACGCTTTCTCCAATGGATTTGTGTGCAACGGCTTCGGCAGCCTCCATCGCACGACGCACCGTGTCCAGCGCCAGTTCAAAGTCAACAATTTCGCCTTTGCGGACACCTCGCGATTCACATTCACCAAGTCCGGCCACCATCAGTCCGCCATCCTCGCGAACTTCGGCCATTAACACTTTGATCGTCGTTGTGCCGATTTCAAGTGCAGTAATAAAGGGTGCTGCCATAAAAAATTCCTTATTCCTTTACTAGTACCGGTTCATGAAACGTCACCGGCACATTACGTCCATCAGGCGTCAAATCAATGGTTTTAACGCGACGACCCTGTTCGTTTGAAAGCTGCAACACGCTGACCAGACGCACCAGTTTTTCACGGCCTGAATGCAGAGGAAAACGAACCGTGGTTTCGCCGTTCACCATGGCGGTTACAAAGTCAGGATAACGGATATCAAAGCTCGAAAACGCGACCTGGGATCCGAGGCCGAGCTGATCGGCCGCAGCCAGGATATCCAGGCACTGACGGGATCCCGGATTATCAATACGGTCGCCAAGACGCAGTTTTTGTGAGGCCAACCCTTCAATCAGCGGAAGAGCCTGCCCGCTGCGTGTCATCGGCAGAACCACTCCATAACGATCCACAAGAAAAGGCAGGGCCCGGGGATTCCAGCGGATCTGTGCCATCGCCACCCGCTCAACCACCTTGATTGTCAGAGTATCCGGAAGTTTCCGCTCAATAGAGACAGATTCAACCAGCGGAACCTCTTCGAGCTTTTTCCGTACTTGATCAAAGTCCACCGAAAACAGATTCATGCCGATGCGAAGTCCGGCGCGTTCACAAAAGAAATCTGCAGGAAGCCGTCCATCCGAAGTGACGTTAATCACTTTAAGTTCAAACTTCGGATTGCGGGCGAAAAACAGCGAACCGGTATAGCGAAGTCCCATGAAAACTCCGTACACCAGCGCAACGACAGTTGCCGCCAGAAAAAGAATCACCAACCCGCGCCGGGCGAATGTTTTTTTCGAGGCTCTGCTTTTCGTTTTGCTGTAATATATCTTCTGAATTTTCCGTCTATTCGCGGCCATAACCATTCTCCGTCGCTGTGCCTATCCTTTATAGCGAAGCGGTTTTCATGATTCGATCACAAAGCACCGAAAACTCAATCCCGGCCGCCGCCGCCGCTTTGGGAAGAAGACTGTGGGAGGTAAACCCCGGGATGGTATTCAGTTCAAGGACGAACTGTTCCCCTTCAGGTGTCATGCGGAAATCAACCCGACCGAATCCGCGGGAGCCGAGCGCCGCAACGGTTTCACGTGTTGCCGCCTGCATCCGCCCGGCGGTTTTCTCATCGAGTTCAGCAGGAATGACATAACGTGTAGTTTCCACTTTGTATTTGGCTGTGTAGTCATACCACCCCGACGCTGTTACAATCTCGACGATCGGCAAAACCTCGCCATCCACCATACCGACGGTAAACTCACGACCGGGAATAAACTGCTGCACGAGAATTTCATCGTCATATTTCAGAGCATCATCTATCGCCGGGATCCACTCCGACTCAGTAAACACCAGTGAACAGCCAACGCTTGACCCCTGCCGTGGCGGCTTGACCGCGACCGGTAGCGGAAGCGTACGCGTATCGCCTCGACGCAACGTCTCGCTTGCCGGAACCGGCACACCCGCTTTACGCAGACAAATTTCAGTAAGCAACTTATCGAAGGATCGACGGCTGGCTTCGGCATCTGCACCAACGTATGGTAATCCCAGCTCTGTCAGCCGGGTCTGCGCGCCGCCGTCTTCACCAAAGGTTCCATGCAATGCAATAAACACCGCTTCAATTCCCGCAGGGACTGTAAAATCCGGCGAAATAACGTCAATTTCAGTTACAATATAACCGGCTTTGCGCAAGCCGCCGGCAATCGCCGCACCGGATTCGAGCGATACTTCGCGCTCCGCAGAAAATCCGCCCTTGAGGACGGCCACATTTTTAAATGATTTTGTGTTCAAATTAAATCCTGTCCGTTAATTCCGACGTAAATTATATCATGCGGAGGATGCCGTCATGAAAAAACTGATTCTGCTGTGCATTTGCCTGATTCAAGTCCACACCGCATCTTATCGTATGCTCTGGAGAATAGCCTTGGCCTTGGCCGTCGGTTGATGATTTTCAAAAAGATACGAATAGGCGAACAGCGAATACCCATGACATCCCGCGGCACGAACCGCGGCAATCTGGCGTCGAATTTCATGCGGTGCCGCCTTGCAGTCGATCCCGACCACCAGTTGCGTTGAAGTCGCACTGCGCCCCAAGGACTTGCGCATTTTACTAAGCCTTTCATTAAAAAGCTGCGGATTGTAATTCATTGGTACGAGCCAATCTACATACTTTTCCTTAGCCCAGCGGAGACTATCCTGATAGGCCGTGCCGTAACCCAAATCAAAATCGGCCAATACGCTGGAGGAGATGATGCATTGCGGGCCGCGCCGCTCCTTAAAGGTCTTATTTAGCGACAGCACCACCTGCGAGACCGCTCCGCGACGAAAGGCGCCCCAGTTATTTTTATAATTCTTCTGAACCTGCTCGACAGAAACCCGGTCGTACGAGAAATCTGAACGTTTCTTAATCTCCTCCGGCGAGGCTTTGGGATAAATCTGTGATGCTACGTCTTTGTAGTCGTAAGGAAAACGGATGTAGTCGAGGTGTAACCCGGCGATGTCGTAACGCGACAGTTCCGTTGCAATCTGAGCAAGATGCTGGCGGACGTCCGGCAGTGCCGGATTCAAAAAAGAATACCATCCGCTGGTCGGACGCATACGCTGCCCCAGCGAATCGACCATAAACCACTCGGGATGCGCCGTCCAGTTTTGTCCGGCAGAGCGCGGAGGGTCTTTTAAACCCCGCCAGCCGGGCAGTACATTCATGTATGCGTGCAAACGAATACCTCGTTTTTTGGCACTATCCGCAGCAATTTGCAGGGGATCCCACCCTGGATTCCGTCCCGTAGCAGTAACATCAGCACCTGTAAGTTCGAAAGCCCACGGCTCAACCTTACTCGGGTAGAAGACAGTTCCATTGCCGCGAATCTGGAAGAAGATATCCGTAAACCCTGCACGAGCGCAGTTGGCGACAATCGCCTCTACATCCGCCGGTTTCTGGTAATCAAACCGGGTTATCCAAATCGCGCGCACCTCGGAGCTGGGTGCCGGTGCGGCACCGGTTAAAAGCAGGAAAATCAGTAAAGGCAACAGAATTGAAACGGCAAAAAAAAGTTTTCTCATGTACCGGAGCATAATTGATTTTTACGATGTTTGGAAAAAAAACTGTACTGTTTTTATAAACCTTGGAGAATAGGGCTTAACTTTTTTCCAACCATTGAAAAAAAACGGAGATAATAAATTATGAATGGACTATTGCTTCCTTTAATGACGGCCAGCGTCGGGCTGGCGTTCCGCCAGAGCGCAATGAACGGAAAGGTTATCGTTATTGTGCTGATACTCATTTCAGTGGGAGCCTGGACGGTTCTGCTGACGAAGTTCGCCCAATTGCGCCTTGCCCGGACATCAAGCAATCGTTTTTTGAAAGCGTTTCATGAGCAGGCCCGCACAACAAATTTGTTTGTTAAAAAACAGAGCATGCCGGAAACCCCGCTCAACACCATCTATGAGGCGGGTTGCAAAGCATTGATTAATCAACTCACCCTGATCGGTGTCGATCAGGACGAAATCCTGATGGGCAACGCCTACCCTCCAGAACAACGCCGGCTTGATCCGCATCAAATGGACCCCATACATGCTGCAGTAGACTGTGCGCTTGCAGATACAGCGCTTGAGCTGGAAAGCCACATGGGGCTGTTGTCAACCGCTGTGAGCGTCGGCCCGTTTCTGGGCTTGCTGGGAACCGTCTGGGGCGTTATGGGAACCTTCAGCGGAATGGCTGTTGCCGGTTCGGCCACGCTTTCAGCAGTAGCTCCCGGCATCTCCGGTGCACTGCTGACCACGGTGGTCGGACTGCTGGTCGCGCTGCCCTCCTCCATCGGGTACAGTCTGCTATCAACTCGTATTCGCTATCTTTCAGTCCAAATGGACAATTTTTCCCAGGAATTCACAGGACGCATTCAGCAAGAGTTCATGCTGACCTATTCAAAATAAAGGAGCCTTGTGAGAAGAAAAAGGAGAACCAGCCTGATCTCACTCAGAGAAAGCAATGAGATCAATATCACCTCCCTGATGGATATTATCGTTATCCTGTTGTTTGCGTTCATCATCACCATGCCCATCATCGAACAAAGCCTCCCGGTTAATCTTCCGAATGCAAAGGCCGGGCCGATGGATTTAACAAAAAAACATCACACCATCGAAATATCCATAAAAGACGGTCTGTCACTGGATGGCACAGCTATGTCGCTGCAACGCCTCGAAGAAAAAATGCGCGAAATCGGCTCCGCCAATTCCAAAACACCGGTTTATGTGCGGGCCGATGAAAAAATAGATTATGGACGCGTGGTAGAAGTCATACAGGTTCTGAAGAACGCCAAGATCGAGACGATGGGATTGGTGACACAGGCCGAATAACCGCCGTATAAAAACGTGAAAAATCCTCCGGCAAAAAAAATATTCGGGCAGGTTTCCATCGCACATGGAGCCATTATTCTGCTGACCATTTTGCTGTCATCGTTTCGGGGGTGTACTCCAAAACCAAAAGATATCACTTTTTTCGACCTTGCAGGAGGATCCGCACCGGCACCCTCTTATGAACCCGAGCCGGAAGCAGCGCCTGAACCGGAAATCAAAACCAAGTCCATACCGGAGCCTAAACCCGAACCGAAGCCTGAAAAAAAACCAACCCCTAAGCCGGTTATTACCAATGCCCCGCCGAAAAAAGTCGAAACCAACGCGCCCCCTAAAAAGACGGAAGTCAAAAAACCGGCGGTCACCAATACGCCGCCTAAAAAAGCCGTAACCAACGCTCCGCCAAAGACAAAAACAGAAGCCGATAAACTGGCCGCCATACGGCAGGACAAGCGTGTGCCCAACCCAAACACAAAAACAAGCGCCTCAGCACGCAAGCCAATTGACTATAGTGGACTGCAATCAGCGCTCAACAGCTCCGTAAAAACTTCAGGATCAGGAACAAGCACAGGAAACGGCTTAGGATCTGGAGGCGGGATGTACAGTCCGTTTGGCTGGTACTACGATCTGGTCGAGAAACAGATGCTTTCACCAGAGGTCTGGCAGCCGCCAGCCGGGGCTCCGATCGGCCTGGTCGCCGTTGCTACCGTTCGGGTGGAACGCGATGGAACCGTTTCATCAAAATCCATTACCCGCCCGACAGGCAACGCATTATTTGATCAATCGGTGCAGAACGCATTAAATGTGACAACTCGACTGCCCACACCGCCCGTTGACCTGCCCGATAGAAACATTGAAATTTTCTTTGTGCTCGCCGACTGATATCCATGCATTTATGCCCGTTTTTACAGCCCCCGAAGAACCACGATGTGCTGTTAATTTCCATGGCACTTGCCTTTTCAGCACTCCTTCGAAACCGAGGTTCTGCAAAAATCCACTTCCATCCATCCGGTCATTGCGCTAAGGATAAGTGCTATGAAAAAATGTTTTTTTATCCTCATTTCCCTGTTCCTGATCACACCATGGGTGAATGCTCAGGTAAGGGTGGTTAAGTCCGCCGACCGAAAAATCACGATCGATCTTTCGGGGTTGCGCACCGCAACGGATTCCGCCTCACAAACTTTTCTAAAAACTCTGGAAAAGGATTTACGCCTTTCAGGCTGGTTTGATCCGGTGCGCGGCGGCGGAGAAATCAGGATCAATGGAGCCGTATTACCCTCCGGCAGCGATACAAAGACCAGCGGACAGGTTGTCCGGCTGAGTGATCAAACGATCCTTCTATCCAAGAGCTACAACGGATCAGCTCGCGTTACAGCCCATCGGATGGCCGATGACATTGTCCTGGCGGTAACAGGGCATAAAGGGATCGCTTCCATGCGCATTGTACTGGTAGGAAACCGGACAGGAAAGAAAGAGTTGTACCTCTGCGACAGCGATGGTGGAGAATCTCGACAGCTTACCGGTGAAGGGCGAATCGCCATTGGACCAAAATGGGGGCCCGACGGAAACAGCATCGTCTATACCTCCTACATGAGGAACTTTCCCGATATCTGCCGAATTGACCTGGGCCGCAACCAGCGCACAATGCTGGCAGGTTACAGCGGCCTCAACACAGGAGCCTCGATCTCTCCTGACGGCAAAGATCTTGCGCTGATTCTCTCTAAAGACGGCAACCCTGAACTTTATATTAAAAACATTCGTAACGGGAAACTGACCCGCCTGACCGACTCCCCCCGCGCCGCCGAAGCCAGCCCGGACTGGTCGCCCGATGGCCGTCAACTGGTGTACACATCCGACCAGGGTGGCACTGGAAGACCTCAACTCTACATCATCTCTCGCGACGGCGGCACTCCTAGACGCATCAGCACCAGCGGAACAGAAAACGTCGCCCCCGACTGGGGCCCTAACGGTCTGATTGCCTGCGCCAGCCGCTCCGGCGGGAAATATGTCATTGCGGTAATCCAGCCCGCCTCTGGACAAATGACCTATCTCACCAGTGATGGTGCTGATTATGAAGACCCTTCCTGGGCCCCGGATGGACGTCATATCGTCGCGGCTCGTTCCATTAATCACCAATCATCAATCTACCTTCTTGACACAGTGAGCGACCGTCCGGTAGCTTTACTTCAAGGTAGCGGAAGCTGGTATTCACCTGATTGTTCGCCGTAGTAGAAACAAGTTAATCGTGAGGTCTGTTGTTATGAAAAAAAGTGCTCCTTTTATTTCGGGTATATGTTTATTGATGGCTGTCTCCACACTCACTGGCTGCAAAAGCCTTTTTCACAAAAAGAATCCGGCGGGCGTTTACGGCGCAGACGGGCTGTATGGCTCCAATGGATCTCTGGCCATGGGCGACCGTTTTACAGGTGGAACGGAACACCCCGGCATGTTTGCTCCGGTTTATTTCGACTACGACAGCGCACAGGTAGCTGACACCGAACGCTCAAAAATTGAAGACGTTTCTCAGAGCCTTAAACAAAACGACGCTTATGCGGTCATTATCGAAGGCAACTGCGATGAACGCGGCAGCAATGAATACAACCTCGCCCTGGGTGAACGCCGTGCACAGGCCATCCGCGCCTACCTGGCTGGTCTTGGTATCGGGGCAGACCGAATCCAAACCAAGAGCTACGGCGAAGAAAAGCCGGTCAACACGGGACATGACGAGGAAGCCTGGGCTGCTAACCGGCGCGGTGATTTTGTGCTCTATTACTAGCATAAGCCGCGCTTCGCTGAAGCGACCTTTACATGCTGAGTTCCATCTTACAATTCTCACCGATAGCACAGCTGCCCTTGGCTCAAGCCGGGCAGCTGTTGCTTGTAACAGGTATTTCATTTGCGATCATCACGCTAATCAACAGCACCTATCGCTTTCACCGGATGATCCAACTGAGCGAAAATGAGCTCACCACGATTCAAGACTGCAACGACTTCTTCTTTATCCAGGTCACCCGCTATCTAAGCAAAATAAACCGGACATCCTCCGGCTTCGGCATTTTCATCGTGCAGTTCCTCACGAAAGCCCCATCTAAACGGGATACACAGGAAAAATTACTCAACGAACTAAAGAAAATCAGCAGGAATACGGATGACAAAATCTGTCTGTTTCGAGACGACTGCGTAGTGGCCATCATCGATACCGAAGAAACCAATATACCTGCCACAGTGGAGCGAATATTTTTCGACCTGAAAAAGGCCTCCGCAACCCTCTCTGACCTGAATGCCTTTCGTATCGGTGTCAGTAGCTTTCCCCTGCATGGTATCAACACACAACAACTCATCGATACAGCAACCGACGCCCTTGAAACCATCCGCTTTGAAGCCCCGCTTCCATTCTGTATAGCCCCCTCGTCTGCAAACACTTCCGCTGCCGCAGAAAAAGAAAAATTAACGGCAGAAATTGGTGAACTCCGCCGAGAAGATAAAAACGCGGCTATCGACCCGCTCACCGGTGTACTAAAACCCGCTGCTGTCGGATCCTACATGCGCAAATATCTGGACGAAATACGCCGCAGAAAAGAACCGGCCGTTCTTTTCTGCGTTGGAATAAACCGTATAGACCAGATCATCCAGTTGCACGGTGAAACGGCTGCCGACGACGTAATCACTGGGGTCAGTAAAGTCCTCAGACGCATTACCCGCGACTGCGACCTCATCGGACGCTTTCACCGTGATGACTTTCTGATTCTAGCCCCTTGCACCCTTCAGCAAGGACAAGCCATCGCTACCCGTCTACGGGAAGCCGTGCAAAAAGAAGTTTATATTTCGGAAGGGAAGAGGATCAGAACCGCTGTCAGCATTGGAATTACCTCACACCCGGAACACGGACGTAACCTGCGCAAACTCTTTGCTTGCGCGTACCGCGCCCTCGAAATCATCCGCGAATGGAATACCACGGCCTGTCTGGTTTATGATCCCGCGCAACACGCAAAAAAAGAACGGCTATGACCCATACACTAAAACTAGGTGTCAATATTGACCATGTTGCCACACTGCGTCAGGCGCGAGGCACTCTCTACCCCGACACCCTTGAAGCTGCAAAAATCTGCGCGAAAGCCGGTGCAGTCAGCATCACGGTTCACTTACGCGAAGACCGACGACACATCCAGGACGCCGACGTCTATCGGCTCAGAAAATTCTGTCCGCTTCCCATCAACCTTGAAATGGCAAACTCGGAAACAATTATCGATATTGCACTCGACGTCAAACCATCCGAAGTATGCCTCGTCCCGGAAAACCGGCAGGAACTCACCACGGAAGGCGGGCTTGATGTCATTGGAATTTTTCAATCATTGGCAAAAACCGTCAAACGGCTTCAGGACAATGGATCCATCGTCAGCCTGTTTATTGAGCCGGACGAAAAGATCATTGCAGCTGCTGCGAAAACCGGGGCCCGCGTTGTCGAACTGCATACCGGATCCTTCTGTGATGCAACCGATCAGGCAAAAGCCGGAATGCTACTGAAAAAACTGATTTCCGGTGCAGAATACGCACACTCCATCGGCCTGCAAGTCAATGCCGGCCACGGAATCAATCTCGATAATATCACCGGCATCCTTACAATTCCCCATCTGGATACGCTCAACATCGGTCACAGTATCGTTGCCCGCGCTGTTTTCAATGGCTTGGAAAATTCCGTTCGCGAAATGATCGCAGCCCTGAATCCCGTAAAAAGGGACACGCCTACAGGCCCCGGCTTCCGGATCAAGTAACCGGAAAACTTCCCGAACTTAAACGCCCCGCAGGTCAATATCTCTCCAAGCCGCTGATTCAAACCCGACTGTTCAAGCGGTTCCGGAATGACCGCACCGTAGCTGGCTCACAGGAACACAAATCCATCAGGATCGTTCTTTCCCAGCGCAGAGTCTACGCGGATCGCAGCACCGCACCACTGACATTGCTGCGCAATGCGCACAAAATCATATTGCAATCCGCCGCAACCATTCCGGATAAAGCCGACGCGATGAGATCCGGTGGTGATACCAGAATGTTTTAAGAAAATTGCCGTCAGACAGTCGAACAACTTTGATGCCGTTTCTGTCTTTTTGCATAACTTCCGAAAGGGCAAGCAATCCATCGTAAGCGTTTTTTGATAACGTCCGCATGTCAGCCCTTATTCAATAAACTGCCGATCATACAGGCTCTTGTAGAGTTCATCTCCTGCATAAAGTTCGGCATGAGTTCCGTCAGCACGCAAAACACCCTGTTCAAACACCATGATCCGGCTGGCCAGTTTGATGGTGCTGAAACGGTGCGCAATGATGAATACGGTACGCCCCCTGACCAGCTCGCCCAGAGCCAACTGAACTTTTTCTTCACTTTCAGAATCGAGCGACGAAGTGGCTTCATCCAGAATCAAGATCGGTGCGTTGCGCAGAAAAGCACGCGCAATGGCAATACGCTGTTTCTGCCCGCCGGAGAGGCGCGCACCACGCTCTCCAACCATCGTGTCGTAGCCGACATCAAAAGCCGTGATGAAGTCGTGCGCGAACGCATGCCGCGCGGCGGCCTCCACCTCGGTATCCGTGGCATCCAGTCGTCCAAGCCGAATATTATTACGGATGGTTTCATTGAACAGCACGGTGTCCTGCGATACGATTGAAATGTGCCTGCGTAAGTCCTCTTTACAAAACTGACGCAAGTCCGTTCCGCCGATCCGGATGGAACCGCCGGTTACGTCGTAAAAACGGGGAATAAGGTTCACGAAAGTCGATTTGCCCGCGCCGCTCGGTCCGACCAGCGCCACAACGGTTCCCGACGGAATCTGCGCATTCACACCCATCAGCACCGGAACATCCGGCTCATACTCAAATGCAACATTTGCAAACGAAATATCGGTTTTCCCCGCATTAAAAGGTACCGGATCAGCCGTATTGGGCACTGCGTCCGGAGTTTGCATAACCTGTTCAATACGTTCTACCGAAGCCTCCCCCTGCCGGATTTCATTATGAACCGATCCGAATTTGCGAATCGACGGATAGGTCATATACAGTGCGGCCAGCAACGGAATCATGTCTTCCAGCTTCACATGAACCTTGGCGCAGTAAAATACACCGATGCCAACAGAACAAATCCCGATCAGTTCAATTAACGGCGGTAACATTTTGGAATACTTCGTTTTCTTGAGATGGAACCGGGCTATCACACTCATCCGCTCCGCAAATTTAGCGGTCTCGACATCCTGAAGATTAAAGGCACGAACCTCGCGCACTGCGCCCAGATTTTCATTGATCGCCGTTGAAAGATTACCGGAACCGGCCTGCAGCTTCTGAGCCCGCTCCTTCATACGCTTACCGAAATACCGGATAGGAACCATGCATAGCGGAACAACGGCCAGAGCAAAAAGAATAAAAATCGATTCCTTTTTCTGCACAGAAATATAAATCAACGAAGAAATGGCCCCGACAAACTGAACCGGCTGTTTAATCAGATCGGCGACATTATTTGTAACCACCGTCTGTACCGCCGCCGTATCGCCCACTACACGGGCCATCAGATCGCCGATACGCATTTTCCCGTAGAATCCCAGCGGTAAATCCTGCAACTTGCGGTAAAGTCGGCTTTGAATCTGAATCAGAACCCGAACGCCGCAAACCGCTGAAAGATAAGAACTTAAAAAATCACTCGCACCGCGGAGCAATCCAACCACTGGAAAAAGCGCGATCACTCCGAACAGCATCCAGCCCTCCGGCGGCGCCTCTGCAAATACCTTCGGCAGAACCTTCCAAAGAATAATCGGAACGCCGAACCCGTTCGTTGCGCCATTAATAACTCCGAAAATAATCGCACCGGCAAATTGCCACCGGACCTGCTTGAGCATAGCAAAGTACGGTAGAAAAATACGGATGCGCTCCGGAATTCGTAAATTGGATTTCTTCATAGGGGTCAGTTTGTACCACGGAAACCGTGATCGCTCCAAGCATTTCAAGCAGTTTCAGCCCCTCAATAGACCGGATACCGCCGCATACACCTCATCGGGAGTAACTGCCGCCAGCGCCAGACGGGCCGCCTCGGAGTCGCGGGCAATATCGCGCGATTGCAAGTTGCTCTTTTGCAGAATGATACTCCGCCCGAGCGGGCCTGTTTTTTTCGGATCCGTGAGGCCGAAAATTGCTATAACCGGCGTGCCAACCGCTGTTGCCAGATGCATTCCGCCGCTGTCATTCGATACCACACAGGTGCTGAGTTTAAGCATGGCCGCCCACTCAGAAACCGTGGTCTGCCCTGCCAGACTGATTACATCCGGGCCGGCAACCGCTGCAATTTCCGCACAGACCGCGGCATCGCCGGGCCCGCCGCCCAGCAGAATCTGAGCGTCCAGTTCCGCACAGAGTTTCTTTGCCAGCAATATAAAATGCCCGGCCGGCCAGCGTTTTGAAGGACCGCGTGCAGCTCCCGGCAAAAGAGTAATCGCCGGACGCTTGGAAGGCTGGAAGGATAACGAGGCCAGCTTGACTTCCAGAGTTTGGAAACTTTCCGCTGGGACACAGAGTTGCGGCGCAGGAGGAACGCCCTGAACACCGAGAATTTTTAAGTATTCAAACTGCTGATGTCCGCCCGGCAGGCGAACGGGTTCCGTCAGCATCAACCGCCTCCATTGACCACAGAACCCGATGCGTCGCGGCACGCCGGCCATAAACGGTACAAACGCCGAGCGGAATGAGTTGGGGAAAATATATGCCCGGTCAAAATGCGTCTGCCGCAGTTTTACAATAGTTGGAATCATCTCATCCAGTGTCTGGACAAAATCAACCGCAGGGTGCATTTCCCAAAGTGCTTTAAGTCCCGGCTTCGTCAGCACGGTGATTTCGGATTCCGGATGCGCGGCACGGAACAGCTGAAGCGCAGGCATGCTCATAATGGCATCCCCGATCCAATTCGTGCTGACGATCAGTATTTGCTCTGGCATTTCAGGTTTCAGATTTCAGCCTTCCGGTTTATTTGAAACAGATCCGGTCAATCCAATCATTGAACGCCTCAGAACCGGACAGCATTTCAATTTCCACACGCAAATAGATGACCGGCAGGTCGCATCGGTCGAGAAGAGGAAATCGTACGGCATCTTTCTCGGTAGTAACAATCACCTCGGCACCCTCCTCGGCAGCGCTATTGATCGTTTCAATAATCTCCTGCTGGGTATAACGATGGTGGTCGGTATACCGTGCGCTATGAACAATTTCCGCACCAAGCTTGCGCAGGCCGTTCTCGAAACTTTCCGGCACAGCGATCCCGGACACAGCGGAAATTTTACGACCTTGCAGGAATTCCAGTCCGGTTTGTTCGCGGGTATAAAGGTTTTCCAGATATTTGGGACTATGCCGGCATTCAGAAATCTCAGCATGCGGATTCAGTTCGCGCAGCTTCGCCTTCAGTTCCGGAGCACCTTCCGGCGGACATTTTGTGATAAAAATGAAACCGGCGCGCTTCAAATTACGCTTGGGTTCGCGCAGCAGACCGCGTGGAAGAACACGGTTGTATCCAAAGGGATTGGTGTAATCCACCAGCACAATATCGAGCCGATGCTGAAGTTTCAGATACTGGAATCCGTCATCCAGCACCAGCGTATCGCAACCGAACTTTTTAATGGCATATTTACCCGATTTCACACGGTCTTTATCCACCAGCACGACGATTTCCGGCAGGTTCGAAGCCAGCATATACGGCTCATCGCCCGCCAGATCGGAATTAAGCAAAAGCCGGTCGCCGTCAGATACCACGCGCGGCAGGCGTTCTTCTTTCTTGAGAATTTTTTCCCACAGCGGCGTTTTGCGGCTCTTATAACCCCGGCTCAGAATGGCCACCTTACGACCCTTCTGCTGAAGTGAACGCGCAAAGGTTTCTACAATCGGGGTCTTACCCGTTCCGCCAACCGTCACATTGCCGACACTGATCACCTGACAGCCGAGTGTACTGGCGCGAATAATGCGGTGTTTATGCAGCAATAAACGCAACTGCACCAATGAGCCGAAAATCCAGGAAAGCGTCTTTAGAAAACCTCTCACACAGGCGGCACGCCTGCCGAGAGTCTCCTTGGCAATCACCTTCAGCAGCTTCTGCTCCAACCGTTCATTCGGGCGCTTCGTCATAAAAATTTAATCCTCTAAAATCAATTGCTCGCTGACGCCGTCTGCACCCGTCAGCCGCACTTTTACATGCGTATGCCCTGCCTCAGCCAATACGGTTTCAAAGGTCGTTCGGGCGTGGTGCGGACTGTTACAATCTGAGCTCAGGTGTGCAAGAAAAAGATGCTCCAGACCTTCGCCCGCGATTTCAGCCATTAAAGCCGCCGCCGCCCGGTTCGAGAGATGTCCCTGATTGCCGCGAATACGCTGTTTCAGGCTCCACGGACGGTCGGCTTCGTGTAAAAGGGTTTCATCGTGATTAGCCTCAATCACCACCACATGACATTTGCGTAGCCGTTCACGCAAGGCATTCGTCACCATCCCGATATCTGTTGCAACACCGACTTTCAGGTTCCCTGCCGAAAAGACGAAACCGACAGGGTCATTTGCATCGTGCGGCACGGGAAAGGGATGAATCGAAAAGTCGCCGACGCAAAAGGGTGACCCGGTAGTAAAGCGCGCACCCTTGATATCGCCACCGATCATCTCGAAGGTTCCGGCATTGGCATAAACAGGCATCCCGTAATTTTTCTGGAGCACACGGATGCCTGCAATATGGTCACCATGCTCATGGCTTACGCAAATGGCTTGAATGGCCTCCGGCGACTCGCCGATTTCTGCCAAACGCTCGACGGTGCGCCGCGCCGAAAGACCTGCATCAATCAAAATGCGGGTCTTTTCCGTTCCGATAAACGTGCAGTTACCGGAACTGCCGCTGGCCAGTACACAAAGTTTCAATGTCATAGAATTCAATTTGGGTGTTACAGCCTGCGCTGTTTTGTGTTATCTATATACTCCAATTGTTAGACAGGACGGAGCGTTTGTAAACCCAAATGGCAGGACAGTATCTAGATCAATCTCAAACTCAGCGGATGGAGCAATCGCTCACTCCGCAGATGCTGCAGTCCCTTAAAATCCTCCAGGCACCCATTCTCGACCTCCAGACCATGATCCGCGAAGAGATGGATCAAAATCCCACGCTGGAACGCGAAACCCCGGAAGTTGAACAGACCACCGACTTCGCAGAAGCCGCCCGCGAGGAACTACGTGAAGAGCGCGAACTGGGCGAGCTCACTGAACTGGCCGAGTGGGACGCCGATTTTCGCAACAATCGCGAAGTACGGTCTCAGGGTGATGATGAACGCTATCAGTTCATGATGGATTCCATCGAGGACACCGAATCGTTACAGGAACATCTGCTCGACCAGCTTGCCCTCGCCGGACTTGATCCCCGCGAACGAGGCATCGCTGAAGTACTGATCGGCAGCATCGACGACGACGGCTATCTCCAACTCGACATCGACGGCCTTATGGGCACAACGCCCGAATTTCCCGAAGAGCTATTTGAACGCATCATCACCGTCATACAAGGATTCGATCCCGTCGGCGTTTGCGCGCGTGACCTCAAAGAGTGTCTGTTGCTTCAGCTCAAACACCAGGGCAGACAAAACTCCCTTGAAGCCATTCTGGTCCGCGACCACCTCGACAAACTGGGGTCCCACCAGTACGAACAAATCGGCAAAGCTATGCGCCTGCCGATTGAAAAGATCAAGGAGCTCTCCGCCGCGATTGCGGAACTCGACCCGAAACCCGGCCGCAATTTTTCCGTCGAAAAGACCGAATACGTTATCCCCGAAATTTCCGTCGAGAAAAAGGACGGAGTCTGGACGGTCATTCAAAACCGCAGCCCCTATCCGCGTCTCTTCATCAGCCAAAAATATCTGGAACTGCTCAAAGACAAAAACACGGCGGGCGACACGCGCAAATACATCCGCGAGAAAATAGCCAAAAGCAAGTTTTTCATCCGCAGCATTGATCAGCGGCAGGACACCATCTATCGCCTGGCCTGCGAAATTATCCGCATACAGGAAGATTTTCTTGAAGAAGGAGTTTCTAAACTCAAACCGCTCACGATGAAACAGGTCGCCGAGCTGTTAAAAGTTCATGAAACCACGGTCAGCCGTGCCTGCAATGGCAAATATATGGCCACCCCGCAAGGCACCTTTGAATTTAAACATTTCTTCACGGCAGGCGTCGCTCAAGCCGATGGACGATTTCTCTCCAACGCCGCCATAAAAAACACGATCATGGATATTGTCCGTACTGAGAGCAGGCGCCGCCCCCTCTCCGACCAGCGGATAGCCGACGAACTCAGCAAACAAGGTATCGACATTGCCCGCCGTACCGTCACAAAGTACCGAGAACAACTTAAAATCCTGCCTGCCCGCCTGCGCCGCCAGACATAGAGCAGTCCCGATTGATGATTGCTGAGTGCTGATTTTTGACCATTCAATCTATTAAGAGCGCTATTGACAGCGCTCTAAAGAGCGCTTTTAATAGCGCTGTTAAAGGAGCTGTTCATGAAATACGTCACGGCCAATGAGTTAAAACGAAACGGAATATCCGTCGTAAACGAAGCAATCGCCGAATACGGTGAGGCTGGCATTTCCGTTCGCGGCAAACGCGAATTCGTCGTCCTCGATAACGAAACCTATGAACACCTGCGCGAATGTGAAATCCTTGCGGCTCTGGCTGAAACACGAGAAGCCATCGCGGCAGGGGAATACCACACCGATACAAAAAGACACCTCGCAGAGCTCAAAGAAATGCTCAAGGAGTCCTGATGCCGTACGAAATTCTTTATACGGCAAAATATGAACGAAGGCTTAAACGCTTCCTAAAAAAGCATCCTGAGATTTTAAATCAATACGAAAAAACCATCGAACTGCTTAGATCGAACCCGCATCACCCGTCATTGCGGCTTCACAAACTACAGGGACCTCTCGACGATGTGCACTCCGTCTCCATCAATATGAAATACCGCATCACCATTGAGTTCATCATTCAGGATAAACTCATCATCCCAGTCATGATCGGCTCTCACGACGAGGCATACCGATGAACCTGCACATCTCCAAGGACGAAATCAACTGCCTGCCGATGAAGCAGTATGACGGGCTGATTCACCTGATCCGCACACCGGAAGCGGCAGATAATGCCGCTGAAAAACTGAAGCAGGAAACCCTGCTTGGATTTGATACGGAAACCCGTCCAACCTTCCGTGTCGGGGAATATTACCAGCCTTCCCTCCTGCAACTGGCGACCGGAGCCGAAGTCTTCCTCTTCCAAATCAAACTCACCGGCCTGACCAAAGGACTGTGTGACGTTCTATCCAGCCCGGAAATCATCAAAACCGGAGTTTCCATCCGCTCCGACGTCAGCGAACTGCGCAAGCTGACCGACTTTAAACCGGCCGGCTTTGTTGAACTGGCGGAACACGCCAAAAAAGCGCACATCAAAAACCTCGGGTTGCGCGGACTGGCGGCCCTGCTACTGGGCTTCCGTGTTTCAAAACGGGAGCAGACTTCCAACTGGGCGAAAAACGAACTGACCGAATCCCAGCTCCGGTACGCCGCCACCGACGCATGGCTCGGCCGCGAAATTTACCTGCACATGAACGGTCTCGGGTTGACTTGAGTGTTAAAAATTCACGGGGTCGGAAAAATTTTCTTTAAGTGCCCCCCCCCCCCGAAAGAGGAATGGTCGTTTCAATTTGCGTTCCCTTGCCGGGTGAACTGTTAATGCGGAGTTCCCCGCCAAGTGCTTCGATCCGTTCGTGCATACCGAGCAATCCAAATGAGGTCGGCTTGTTTTTTGCGTCATCGTCCATGCCACACCCATTATCGGCCACTGAAATGCTTAACAGGCGCCCGTCGGCAACCAGATTGATTTCGACTTTGGATGCATTGGCATAGCGCGATATATTCGTCAAAGACTCCTGCACTATGCGAAAAACAGCGGTCTTTATATCATCGGGCACTTCGGATTCATTCATGTCGGAAAAAAACACACATTCCATCTGGTTGCGCTGCTTCCAACTTTCCACCAAACCGGTAAGGGCTCCGGTCAGACCTAAATCATCAATTGCGCCGGGCCGCAGGCGACGGCAGAGTGAATGGATACTTTGAATCCCTTCTCCCAGCAGTTTATGCATATCTCTCATCTTGCCTTTGACCTCATCGTGGCAGGCACAATCGCCCTCTAACATCACCAGATCAATTTTAAGTGCAGTGAAAGTTTGTCCGATATCGTCGTGTAATTCGCGGGCGAGTCGTTTGCGTTCTTCTTCACGGATGGTCTCAACCCGTTGCGCCAGCTGACGAAAACGCTCTTCACTCTTTGCATGTTCCGACATTTCAATTTTCAAATCAGCCATCGAGTTAAGTATGGCAACTCTACTCTGCGTAAGGGCTTTTGTGCGTTCTTCAACCAGGCGGGCCAGCTTTTTTGTGTCATCCCGCTGTATCAGCGCAGCCACTTTAATCCGAGCCATAGCCCGGACAGCGGCGACCAGCTCCTGATCATCCAGCGGCTTAGAGAGAAACGCATCAACACCGGCATCCAGCGCCTTAATACGGCTCTCGCGATCCGTCCGCAGAGCTGTTAAAAAAATGATAGGAATCGTACGCAATTTCTCGTCACTCTTCAACTGACGGCAAACTTCATACCCATCCATACCCGGCATAACGATATCGAGCAGAATAACGTCCGGGTCGTCAATTTTTGCCAGTTCAATGCCCTGTCGCCCGCTCAAGGCCGTCGACAATACGCAGTGCGGCAAAACGTCCTGAACAATCGCCTTCAGTGTCGTCAGGTTGTCGGCATTATCATCAATGGCCAGAATTTTTAAACGGGTTGCTTCCATGGAACTGTTCCCTATCAATCGAGCACTTCATGAAGAATCTTTTTCAACAATTCCTCATCGATTGGTTTCGAAACGTAGCCATCGAAACCGTGAGCCAAAATCGTCTCCCGGTCACCTTTCATCGCACTGGCCGTAGCGGCAATTACCGGAATATGACGCAACTTCTCATCGGCACGGATCACAGCCAGCGCCTCAAGGCCATCCATACGCGGCATAGCGATATCCATGAGAATGATATCCGGAAGATGCGCTCGTGCCTGTCGAATACCTTCTTTGCCATCTTGTGCCTCGATCACCTGATAACGGTCACTCAGCAGAGCTTTAGCCGTACGCAGATTATCGGAATTATCCTCCACAACCAGAACAACAGGCTTACCGGGACGTGCAGGTTTGCGCGGACGTAACGTCCGCAACGCAGGCTTTTCCGGTGCTGGCGGCGGCGCGACCATGCCCGCCACGGCACCCAGTAATCCGGCCTTATCAATATCCCCTTTCTGAATCAACTGATGAATATGATTACTCTTGAAAAAGCTCAAATCGTCCTTGGTAATGTGCTTCGCCGTCAGAATCAGCACCGGAATATTCGCCGTTTTCTCCACACTGCGAATCGCCTTAAGCGTTTGGAATCCATCCACTTCCGGCATCATCAAATCGAGAATCATTGCGACGGGCATCGCCTGTGCAATCTGCGCCAGCGCCTCCTTGCCATTACGTGCCACCTGAACACAATAGCCGTCGGCTTGAAGAATATCGGTCAGCTGAATAATCGCCGGTTCGTTATCTTCAACGACCAGAATGCGCTGCCCTTGACCGGGTGCCGGCGGGGTTCCGCAAAAACGGCTGGAGAACGCCTGTTCGAGTTTAACTGAAGCGGCGAAGCCTTGCAGTGCCAACGGAAGCCGGAGCGTAAAGGCCGATCCCTTTCCAGACGTACTATCCACGGTAATGCCGCCACCCAGCAACTGGGCATATTTCTTTGCAATGGCAAGCCCGAGACCGGTCCCGCCGTACTTGCGGGAGGTGCTGCCGTCAGCCTGCCGGAACTCATCAAAAATATGCGGAAGCTGGTCGTCGGCAATACCGATACCCGTATCAATGACATCAATATAAAACTCATCATTCGCATGACGGGCGGTAACCTTAACTTGCCCCTGCTCTGTAAACTTCACGGCGTTGCCGATGAGATTTTGGAGAATATGCCGGAGTTTATCCGGATCGGAAACAATGGACGGCAGATTGCCGGACACTTGATTAACCAGCGAAATTTTCTTCTCCGCCGCCTGCGGCTCCAGCATTGCAACGAGCTCGTCGACCAGTTCACGAACCGAAAAATGACTGACACTCACCTCTTCGCGACCGGCCTCAATGCGGGAAAGGTCGAGAATATCATTAATCAGGGATAGCAGACTCTTACCGTTGCGTTCGATAATTTCGAGGAAGCTCACTTCCTCTGCCGGAATCGTCTTGGACAGCCGCCGGCTTAAAACGCCCGACAGCGCAATCACCGAATTAAGCGGCGTGCGCAGCTCATGGCTCATATTCGAAAGGAAGGCGCTCTTGAGCCGGTTGGACTCATCCAATTGCTTTTTCTGCATTTCAAGTTCGGTATTCTGTTCCGACAGTTCGGCGGCCTGCGAGGCCAGCTCCCGGCTCTGCTGATCCAGCTCGGCGTTCTTTTTTGCAAGCCGGTCAGCCAGTTCACGGGTTTTCCGGAACGCCAGCACACCGTTCATACGGGCGGTCAGAACACTCCAGACATCGTCCACCAGCCGAATCGCCGACTCGTCATACGCGTGGACACTGGCCAGCGAAATCACCGCCGAGACGGTGTGATCGGAAAGCACCGGGATAGTCAGAATTTCCCTTGGCATGAGATCCCCGCTCACAGCGGCAAAAGCGAAATGAGTATCTGCGGGAATGTCGGTAATCCGCTGTATCCGCCGCGAAGCCAATGCCGCACCCAATTCACCTTCCAGTGCTGTGGCGGAAAAAGCGGCGTGCCCGCTGGTACCCAGCCCGATCGAATAGAAATGTTCAAACGTTGTTTTAGCCTCGTCCAGAAAATAGACCGCGCCCATTTGCGAACCGGTGTGCTGAAGTAACGCTTTGAGCATTTCCCGGCAGAATGCATGCACTTCATCTTCACGAAGCATGACGTCAGCCAGATGGGCAGCATTCACACTGATTTGCATTTCTTTCTGAATTGTTTCGGCCATCCCGTTAAATGCGGCGGAAAGCGATCCAAATTCATTAGCGGAAACATACCGGCTGCGCCGATCCATTTTACCTTGCTGAAATTGTTCCGCCGCCACTGTCAATTCAGACAGCGGGGCTTTAATTCCTTTTATCAGCAGCCAGACGACTACGATGGACAGTAACAAAATAATAATAAATGCAACGACCAACTGGTTCCGAACTTCCGATTGCTCCTCCGAGGCGGACCGATAGAACTGTTCGCCTTTATTACGCGAAAAATCATCGATCTTTCTGAAATGGTTCATCAGGACTTGTACTTGAGCCCCGCCGGCACCACTGGATTTAGTGCGGGCGACGGCTTCTGCCCTCTGCCCTGTCCGCCATAGCCGGATGGTCGCCTCGCGGATGGTGTTCCATTTCACAAATTCGTCGTGCAGCGTAGTGATGTCAGTGCGAGGACCGAGATAGCAGGTATACAAAATGTCGAACTGCTGGAATGCATCGGCTTTACAAACTTCAATCTCCTGCAAAACAGCATCCAGTTCCTGATCAATCTGAACCTGCACCAGATCTTTCATTCCTCGATGCATAACCAGAATGTCGGCTTCAATCGCGCCAAGAGCCCGCCGTGCCTGAAACGGATGTTCATAAAGATTCTTCGTCTGCTGCCACTGATGGCCTGTCTGAATCCAGGCCATCGTGGCCAGTACAACCACAAAAAACAAAATGCTACCCAACCCCACTCGCAGTTGTGTTCCGATTTTCATATCTCTTAACTTCATTTTCCGCCTCTCTTTTGAAATATCGCTGCCGCAGGTGCCACGGGGCAAAATCCTTCTTGTTTGGTCACCATATCTCTTTCCGCTTCGCCGGTCACAAAAAAACCACTGCCGGACAGAGCCCGGTAAATTTTACCGATAACCCGCTGACGAACATCCGGTTTATAATAAAACAGCAGGTTGCAGCAGAAAATCAGATCAAAGTCCCCGTAAAGACTGTCCGCCGGGCAGACGGAATGCTCATCCAGCAGATCATAAACGGAAAAATCCACCTGTTCCAGCAACCGGGGAACCACGACATACGCATCGCCTTGCCGCAAAAAACAGCTGTTCAGATACTTCAAACAGATATTACCAACCGCTTCGGCACTGTAAATACCGGCGCGGGCCTTAGCCAGATCGGATTCGGACAGGTCGGTAGCAAAAATACGGTACGACAACAGAGATTCTTTCGCTGTGAGCAACGCATCGAGCAGTATGGCAACAGACCAGATCTCCTGACCGGCAGCACAACCCGCTGACCATATCCGGATTTCTTTTTGTCCGGATTGTTTTTTTTCTGCAATCAGCGCGGGAAGAATCTGCTGTTCGAGCAGAGCAAATGTGAGCGAATTACGAAAAAATTCACTGTAATTGATGCGCAGAGACTGACAAAAGCACTCTGCTTCAGCTCGGTTATCAGCCAGATACTCACCATAGGCCGAGACGGTCTTTATGCCGGTTTCTGCCAATCGCTTATCAATCGATTTTTGCAGAAACACCTCATCGTACGCATCGATGCGCAGACCATGCGTTCTTTCCAATGTTTGGATGAACGAGGCTAGTGAATTATCAATCGGTACAGCCTTCCGCATCACGCATCCTCTCCGATGATCTCATATTTTTCCGGATGCCCGATGGTCTTCAGCAGGGCGTTAATCTCTTTCTTCAGTTCAATCATGCGCAGCTCCCGCCCTACGGTCACATCATGAAACAGTTCCAGCTCATCACACCTTTGCTTCAGTTCCGCTTCGGCATTTTTAAAACCGGTGATTTCCTGTGTCACACCAAAAACATAGTCTGGACATCCGTGCGCATCGCGATACAAATGCCCGTAAGAATGCAACCAATGGATGCTCTGATCCGGACAAACCACTCGATATGTATTATCAAAGGGCACATTCTCTTCAATGGTTCTGCGCAGATTCTCCTCCCCCTGCGACCGGTCATCCGGATGAACCATTTCCTGAACCGCCACCAGCGTTCCTTTGAATGCTTCTGATGAAATCCCATACAGTTTTTCATGGTCCTCGAACCATTGAACGGCACCCGTTTTGCACTCATACCGCCAATGCCCCATTTGAGCCACTTCAAATGCCAGCCGCAAACGGGCCTCTGCTTCCGCCAGGTTCTCAACGGTTCGTTTCCGGATGATAGCCAATGCAATTAAATCCGCAGCACCGGAAAGGATCGATATTTCGGACGAATCCCATTCATACTCGATATGACAGTTGTCCAGACCGATAAATCCCCAGAATGCCTTTTCTACAAACACAGGCATAATCAGCAATGAACGAATATTCTGTGCGGCAAGAAACGCCCGTTCTTCCGCCGGGAATTGGGCCGTTGCCCCTTTGACCGGCCGACCGGATTGCAACGTTTCATTCCATTGGGAAAAATGATTGGCTAGAGAAAGATTCTGCATAGTCGGGTTTCCAATCTGCGGCTCAATTCCGTCGCGGCACCATTCATAGCGCTGGCTGATTAACTTCTCGCCCTCTGAATTTTCGTGGCACTCGAAAATATAAGCCCGGTCCTGTTCTGTCACCGTTCCCAGAATATTGAGAACCGACTTAATCGATTCCTGCAGATTTTCAATTTCAAATATCTTACGGCTGATTAATGCCGCAGCCGCCAGCAGTTCGGCCCGGTGAACAAGCTGCCGTTCGGCGGTCTTCCGATCTGTTATGTCGGTGGAAATACCCACCATATAAACCGGAGATCCGTCTGCATCACGCCAAAGCCGGGTGCGACACTCCAGCATCAGTTCGCGCCCGCCGGACGTAAGGTTGACCACCTCGCCGCGCCACTCTCCAAACGCCAGCGTCTGCTGGATAATTTCCCGTTGCTTCGCATCGTCGCCGTAGTTTTCGACTGACTGTGACAGAATCTCTTCACGGGAGCGGCCCAGCGCCCGGCATACGGCGTCATTGACGTAACTGATTCGCCCCTGAACGTCGGTCACCGTAATCATATCTTTGATCTGCTCAAGGATCTGCGCCTGAAACTCAATCTGCTCCATGGCCTTTTTGCGCGCGGTGATGTCACGTCCGATGCCTAACACACCGATCAAATTCCCGTTCCGGTCAAGCACCGGTGTTTTGATTGTTTCAAGCAGTTCCCGGTGCCCGTCAGCGAACGTAACCTCCTCTTCATTGATGACCGGGCCGCCCGCTTTAACCGCAGCCAAGTCATGCCGCCGGAAGCCATCGGCCAGTTCATCACTCATGAACTCGTAATCTGTTTTGCCGCAAATTTCCTTCTGGGGTGCGCCCAGAAAACCCTCGAACCGGGAGTTGCACGACAGATAAACGCCGTTCGGGTCTTTAAGCCAAACCAGATCAGGCAGTGTTTCAAGAACTGTGCGGATATGCCGTTCGCTGGATTCAAGCTCTTCTGTACGTTGAACGACCAGCCGCTCAAGTGCCGCGCGGCGATTGGTGATCAGTGAGACCAGTGAGGTGATTAAAATGGTGACCAGCAGACCTAAAATTCCGGCCAACCTCCCGTGTTGCAACGGATTAGCCGCCAGCCAGGAGGCGTCCGGAATCAAGCGTAAGGCATACACTTTTCCGAACTGGAAAACCGGAATCATCACCCGCAATAAGGGATCCGCTTTGTCAAAACATGACATGCCGCACGAAGGATGTCCCCCGGCCGCAAAAAGCGGTTCTGTTTCTGAACGCAACTGAACCAGACAGACCTTCAACCCATAATTCTTTTTATTTTTAAACCTCGCTCCGCCCAGCAGATTTTCCGGATGCACCACAAAAGCGACCAGCCCTTTTTGCATCGGCGCATTAACTGATTTAAAAATAAAAATTCCCGGCGGCGTATTCGTCAATGCGATCAGGTGAATTGTATCCGTAGCAGTGACCTGTCCGGTTCTCAAAGCCTCCTGGATCGCGGCACTGCGCACCGGTTCTGAATTCAAGTCATAGCCCAAACCTCTCTCACAACCCGCCAGCGGTTCAATATAAAGCGCCGGATAGTAAACAGGGCGATCTTTGGCCGGTTCAACATGCCCGTCAGTGTTTTTCTGCCAGATTAAAAAATCGGGCTGTCCGGACGTACGTACGGCTTGAATCAATGCGTCGGCTTCAGCATCCGGCACCGCAGGTGCCCAGACGCACGATTGTAAAACACCTTGCTCAACCAAACGTCCGCAATAGATGCTGAACTCATCGCGATTGACATCCTGACTCGATTCAAAGAAACAACTCAATTGATTGATTGCGCCATTAAGATGATAAAATTCCTCCGCACAGGTACCGGCATGTTTAAGAGCCATCTGATGAAAGGACTCCTTACGTGAGATCCGTTCAGCCCGGTCAAAGGCCACAACCAGTATCAAGGTTAGCAGAAGCATAAAAATAAAGCACACGATCGGTTCCGTGTGCCTCCTTCTCTCATTCCGATGCGGCATGTGCTGGTGACGAAACTTCAGTATCAGGCCAGACAGCAAAAGAATAAGAAGTAACAGCAGTGTGATTAGAATCGGAACCCATTGAGCCTTTCGCACCTCGGCCCGCCAGACCGAGGTTTCAATATCAATGCCGATTACGGCCAGTACATCGCCAGTGCGCGGATCAAACACCGGAACCGAAGCCGTAACAAACATACCGTATTCATCACGGTGCGGCCCCTGAATCTGCGGACTTCCGGTGACAAAAATATCAAAATCTTTCTGCGACGGCTCCTCATAAACCGTACCAGGCTGCGAAGCATACGGATGGCTCTCAGCCAGGCTCTCAGGCCCGAACACAATTTTCCCGTTCCGCAAAGCCATTGTGTAAAGGCTTTTGATCTGTGCCGTCTCAGCATAGGCCCGCAACTGGGAACTCAATCGCTGGAATTCGGGCCGGACTTTGTCGTCAGCGGTAAAAGAAAGTGCACGCACATTTTCCGGATTGACCGTCGCCGCAATAGCGGTTGCCTGACGGACCAGATCGCGGCGCATCTGAAGGTCGGTATCCCGTCCCGATTCTTTGGCGACCCAAAGCCCGCCCAGCAGAATCATCAGCGCCGTCACAGAAATAACTACATAGCTCACTCTTCCGGAAAAATGGCCAAAACTGCGAACCAAAGCCGCTTTTGCTGACTTAAATCTTTCCATCGTCGATTCCTTGACTGAGTGTTTCCATCTCTGCCGGCAGGACAATCCGCAAACAGGTTCCTTCGCCGACTCGAGAATGAATCGTCACCGTTCCTCCAAGCGCATCCAGTGTACGGCGAACCATGGCCAGACCAAGCCCGATTCCGGCATGTTCGGCCCCGTCATGGCGGAAGGTGGTGAACGGTTCAAAAAGATGCGGTAAAAACTCTGCCGGAATACCGGAGCCCGTGTCTTCAATTTCAACAAAAACTCCGCCCTGCCCGACGCCCCCGGTTCGTAATGTTAATACGCCATTCGGAGCCATCGCTTCGATGCTGTTCCTGACGGGATTGATCAGTACGAGCATAACCGCAGCAGGAGGAAGTTTAATTGCCGGAAGCGTTCCTGCACGTTCATCCTGAAACTGAATCCGTCGCTCAGTCATCTTTGAACGCACCAGATCCAGCGTATTATCAAGTAGCGCATTGATATTGAGTGATTCACACCTCTGCGATATCGGTTCGTGAAACCGGTACATTTGCTCCACCGCATCCGCCATACGGTCTAATTCCCGCGCGGCCATGGAAGCAAATTCATAGTGCGAGCTGCTCGGCGTATTGTTTTCGCGCATTAAACTAAAGGCACTGCGCGCCGCTGCCAGCGGCGTATTGAACAGTTGCGCCATCCCGGTCGTCAACTCACTGAACATGGCCAGCCGCTGCCGTTGAAGTTCGCGCCGCTCTTCAGTCAGCCGTTCTGCGACAGACTGGCGGATTATTTTTTCAACATCGCTCCCCGAACCCGTTTCCTGCCCCAATTTTTCGCGCACCATACAGCAAACCTGTACAATCTCTCCCGTTTTGCTGTGCAGGGACAATGCATCCATTTCAATACTCAATAAAACACCGTCTTTCCGGCGCAACTCCAATTCGACGCCCTCCACGGATTCTGTTGTTTTCAGTGTAACCAGACACTCTTGGAAACGCTGGCGTCCTGATCGGGTAAGCATCTCATTAAACGGCCGGCCCGACACCGAACTGCGGACAAGTCCGGTCAGTCGAACCCATGCCGGATTAACTTCAAGGATTTTTCCTTCGCCATCCAACAACTGACAGGCAAGCGGTGCCTGCTCAAAAAACAGACGGAATTTCCGTTCGCGCTGTTCCAATTCTTCCTGCAAATGCATTTGAACCGATACATCATTATAAATCACCACCACTTTCCCGCCAGAGTGACGGTAAACAAAGCTGTCACGCCAACCCGCAATGCGGCCATCTTTATAATAATGTAATGGTAAACGCTCCGGCTCACCGGTTTTCCAAACCCGGCGCAGAACATCCAGAAAGCCCACCTGCTCAACCCCGGGAAAAACCTCAGTCAATCGACGCCCCGCCACATGTTGCCGCGCAATCTTTTCAATCCGCTCAGCGGCAGGATTGATGTCGCGGATTATAAAATCAAATCCCTTCTCAGCCGCTTCGTATACCGCAATGCCGCTGGTCATTTTTTCAAAAAGCTCACCCGCGGGATCGTCAGATGTGCCATTCGGAGACGAATAAAGCCGGCGCAAAAACGGTGTAATGGCAAACAGCCCTGCCACCATTAACAGCGATATCACAAACGCGATAATTTCCGCGTAAAAATCCAGCGGGTGTATAACCTCGCCCTCCATAAGCTGGAAGAACGTCACAACCCGTCGTACGGCCATCAGCATCAGCGCCGTGGAAATCATAATCCATGCGGAATTATTGCGGGAAAAACGGGTCAGACGGAACGCAAAAAAACCGGCGCAGAACTGCAGTATAACCGACGCCGTAAGCATTACCAGTAAGGCAACTTGTTGAAACACATTCATCATACCTCCATAGAATTGCAAGTCTACCCGAGACAGCAAACAGCCGCAAGAGACCTTTAGACTATAATCGGTGCACTGGGTACGTGCATGCGGCTGGAGAAGATCGCGAATGTTACGACAGGGTGTGGAGAGTCCGTCCTCAAACCGCCGCATACGGACGGAACAATGCAGTAAATCCGGCTGACGAGAAAACGGCCCTACCCCGTCCAATTGATCCGCGCAGGGTTCAGATCCAGCACCGCCTCTATATCGGCTGCGGCAAACTTTGCGCACGGATATAGCTGGATGAATGGAGCAACAGTTCACCACCGTCCGATAAATCGAGTTTCTGCCGAATGCGTTCGCGATAGGTTTCGACCGTCTTGGCACTCACCTTAAGTTTATCTGCAATTTGCTTAGGAGCATGTCCATACCCTGTCAGGCAAAAAACTTCGAATTCACGGTGCGAAAGGATATCAAAGATCGATTCCTTTTCCTTTCCCCAGCGGCTCAAATCGATGCAGATTTTCTCGCGCAGCAATCGACTTAAATACATACCGCCTGCCGAGACCGCAGCAACAGCCTCCAACAGATTCTCCCCGGACTCCGCCGCCGAAATGTAGCCGGACGCCCCCGCACAAATAGTTCGCTCCGCACAGAGGTGATCCTGATGTGAATACGAGAAAGCCAGCACACGGGTCTCAGGAAACTTCCGGCAGATTAATTGCAATACGGACATCCCGCAGCAATGCCGCATGGACACATTCAGTATAATTACGTCATGGTGAACTTGTGCCAGCTGTTTCAGTGCATCCTCTGCACTCTCCGCTTCGGCAACAGACAACCCGGTGATCTGCTGCAAACCTCGTGCAAAAAACGTTCTGCAAAGATGCAAATCATCGATTAGTAAAATTTTTTTGATGTGATTTGGAAGACTCATCGAAAAATTCCGTTCCGGTCTTTAACCTTCCTGTGCTGTCTGCAATTTTTCGAACCATAAGCACAACCTTGCAAATTGGAAAGTAAAAAAGAGTTAAGGCAACTTAGTCGATCCTAAAAAATCCACCGCACGCGACGATGCGCCTTCCCGACCCGGCTTATCGCCCGCCGTGCGCCGGATTATCTATTGTTTTTCATTCAACGTCTAAACTTCATCAAGGCTCTACGGATGCGGGCAATCGTTTTTTCTTTACCAAGAATCGCCAGCACCGGTGCGAGATCGGGACCGGACTGCTGACCGGAAACGGCAATACGCAGCGGCGGCATGACCTCGCCGAATTTCAATCCGCCCTGCTCCACAAAATCGTGCAGAGCCTTGTTGACGGTTCCGGCATCGAACTGTTCCAGGCCTTGGAGAATTCCGGCGATTTTTTCCAGTGTCTGGAAAACTTCCGGCTTCGTCATCTTTTTTTCAACGGCTTTTTCGTCGTACTCATAATCGTCAGTACAGAAGAAGAGCATAGACGGAATGATATCGGTGCGGATCTTTATCCGTTCCTGCATCAAAGCAAAAATGCCAGCGGCGTTTTCACCGATTTCGAGATCCACGGTGCTTAACTCTTCGCGGCACATGGCGGAAAACTCGGTCGGACGCATGGCGCGGATATATTCGCCGTTCATCCAGAGTAGTTTCCGTAAATCCATTTGAGCCGGCGATGAGCGGACGGTAACCAGATCAAACGCATCAATCATTTCCTGCCGGGTCATCACTTCGCGTTCATCACCGGGCGACCAGCCGAGCAATGCAAGGTAGTTAAACAGCGCGTCGCCAAAAAATCCCTTGCTCTGGAAATCGCCGACAAAAGCGTCGCCATCGCGCTTGGAATAGGGTTTGCCCTGTGCGTTGATGATCATCGGCAGGTGGGCAAACTGCGGGACTGGGGCCCCGAGCGCCGTGTAGAGAGCAATATGGCGAAAGGTGTTTTCAACGTGGTCGTCGCCGCGAATGACGTGGGTGATTTTCTGCTCAATGTCGTCCATCACATTGGCAAGATGGAAAACCGGTGTACCGTTGGAGCGGACGATTACAAAGTCGGCCATATCGGCGGCCGGTTTTTTAAGAGAGCCTTTAACGAGATCGGTAAATTCGATATCCGTACCGGGCATTTTGAAAATGATGCATTCTCCCTGCCCGGTTCCGCCTTTATCCTCTTTATAGGCGTGTCCGGACGCCAGCAGTTTTTCGGCAGCGGCGATGTGAGCATCCATCCGGGTGGACTGATAAAGCGGGGCTTCGTCCACGGTAAGACCCAGCCAATCCATGGCTTCAAGAAGCGTTTTGATGGCTTCGGGCGTCGAGCGCTCACGGTCGGTGTCTTCGACACGCAAAAGAAACTGTCCGCCGGTGTGGCGGGCATAGAGCCAGTTGAAAATGGCGGCGCGCATGTTTCCGATATGCACGTGGCCTGTCGGACTGGGAGCAAAGCGGGTTCTAATAGTCATGTGTTTAGTTATTGGCTATTAGTCATTGGTAAGACAAGGAGAATGTACCGATCATCCAAAAAATAAACAAAGCCGGAATACTAAGCCGGCAAGGCCTATTTATTTCCCATGTGTATCGTACACGATCTGTCTAACGGGACAGGTACAGAAAAAATTACTTCCAAACGGAAATTTATAGGCGCAAGGATCACAATCGTGACAAATGAACCTTTTCGCACCCACCAACTGGGTCTGAGGTTCAGACAAATCACCCGCCAAACAACGGTGACCCCGACTGCACCGATCGGCAAGCTTTAGAATCTCACTGGCGATTTTAAGTTCCATTGATAGCAATTTAAACTTAATGTCTAGCCTTTGCAACAAACAGCGAAAGAATTTATGAGACCACACCATATCCGCGAAGTACTGTTCACCAAGGAACAAATTCAACAGCGAGTCCACGCCCTGATTGAGGAAATCGCCGGAAGCTGTAAGACTGAAAATCTGGTGATGATGGGTGTTTTGAGAGGCAGTTTTATCTTTCTGGCCGACCTCGTACGCGGCTTTGCAGAACATAACCTGCACCCGCGGATTGACTTCATAACTCTCTCAAGTTACGGGAGTAACACTGAATCGAGCGGCACAGTCCGGATCACCCATGACACCGATGAAGATCTGCGCGGGGCAGATGTCGTGCTTGTGGATGATATTTTAGATAGCGGCCGCACGCTGGCTTTTGCCAAGAATCTGTTCCTGAGTCGCGGAGTCCGCTCCGTGCGTACCTGTGTACTGCTGGATAAAAAAGCCAACCGCGCAATCGAAATGGAAGCCGATCACGCGGGATTCCCGGTCGATGACGTCTTTGTGGTCGGCTATGGCCTCGACTACGACAAATACTACCGGGAACTGCCGTATATCGCCAAAGTTACTTTTGAGAACGGATCGATGGAATAATGGATTACCGGGCTGTAGGAACAGCCATTCATCCACTAATCCATTATTTCACTCTTTACTCCACCAGATCAATCATCTGACTGATGGTGTCATCGCCGCCACGCTGGTCTTCTGCTTCATTTGCCGGCGGACTCGATTGCTGCTGCTGTTGCGGGTTATGGTTGCGGTTCGGGCGCGGTCCACGGTCACGATCACGGCCGCGATCGCGATCGCGGTCGCGGTCGCGTCGATTATTCTGCGGGCGGTTGCTGGTTCCACTGTTGTTTTCGTTTTGCTCGCCGCTGTCGTCCAGCAGTTTACGAAACGTTGAAACACGCAACGTGGCTTTCCCCGTGCGAAGAACACGATTCTCGATCGCAACGTCTTCCGTCACCAGTACACCGGCAGAGCCGGCCTGACTAAGTGCTTTACACAGTTCTTTATTCAACGTTTCTTCCGACTTGGTGTAGCGCACGCGGACATGGTCGAATACCTTATTGTGCGGTGCCTTATCAAGCGGCTCACCAATGAGTACCGCGGTGACGCTGAGTTTCTCACGCTGCACAAAGCGGGACAATGCGCGCAGGAGTTGGATTTGTTGACGCGGCGCAACACGCCCGCGCATACCTTTGGTTCTGAGTACGGCGGCCGTATCGACCACTAGTACGCTTTTAGCTGTTCCGAAGAGCCCCATGGTTCTTCCTTTCTCTGTTCAGGTTACTGCGGCACCGTTTCAATCAGACAACAGAATGGACTGGCGACGCGTTTCGTAAAGCGGGGGAAGTTACCGGAGCCGGGCTCCCGGGGCAAGCCCGGATTCGAAACCGTTTTTGCATATAAAAAAATCCTCACCGAATCCCCTTAATACCTGTAGACGGTCATTCTCGAAAATGATAATGTGTTCTCGTTTTCAATAATAAGGACGGGATAGGTTATGCCGCGTATACTCATTGTAGATGACGAACCGACCATTTTAAATCTGCTCAACAAAATCCTTATCGGGCAGGGATATGATGCCACACCGGCCAGTAATGGTGAAAAGGCGCTGCAACTTCTTCAAACTGAAAAGTTTGATTTGATGGTTTCTGACATCAATATGACTCCGATAAACGGTATGGAACTGCTCCGTAAAGCCACCAAAGACTGGCCTAATATGGGTGTCATCATGCTCACAGCCTACGGTACGGTCGCTACGGCCGTGGAGGCCATGAAAGAAGGTGCGTTCGACTATATAACGAAACCTTTCAAGCTGGATGAATTGGTTTTGACGGTACAAAGAGCCCTCACCTATCAAAATGCCATCACGGAAAATAAAGATCTCAAGGCCCGTCTTGAATACAAAACACAACTTGGTGACATCGTAGCCGAAAGTGCGGGCATGCGCAAAGTGTGCGAAATGGTCGAGCGGGTGGCCCCGACCTCCACCACGGTGCTCATATACGGGGAAAGCGGAACCGGCAAAGAACTCGTTGCGCGTGCGTTGCACCACTACAGCCCGCGCAAAGATGCCGTTTTTATGGCCATTAACTGCGCCGCCCTGCCCGCTCAGCTAATGGAATCCGAAATGTTCGGATACGTTAAAGGGGCCTTTACCGGAGCCACCGCCACCAAAACAGGCCTCTTCGAGAGCTCGCATGGCGGGACGCTTTTCCTCGATGAAATAGGTGCCATGCCGCTGGAAATGCAGTCCAAATTACTGCGGGTCCTGCAGGATAAAAAAATACGCAAAGTCGGCGGTTCAGATCATACTGAAGTGGATATACGCATTATTGCCGCTTCGAACGAAAAACTGGAAAAACTCATTGAACAGGGAAAATTCCGCGAAGACCTCTACTACCGTCTTAGCGTTATCAGCATTAATATCCCTGCGTTGCGCAACCGCCCGGAAGATATTCTGCCGCTCATAGATCATATCCTTCGCCGGGAACTCGGTCCGGATGCCGAACTTCCGCTCATCGACCGCGAAACGCAGACTATCCTCGACAACTACAATTGGCCGGGCAACGTACGTGAACTTGAAAACGCCATTCAACACGCCATTACCTTCGCACAGCAGGGAACCATCACCAAAGACACCTTGCCGGCCAAAATAGTGGATACCGTTGAAGAAGGGTTAAAATCCGGCATTATCGCCTGTAACCGTGATCAGTTTAAAGGCAAGTCGCTTAAAGCCTTCCTGCACGACAAAGAAAAAGAATTCCTGCAACGAACAATTGAAAACATGCACGGCGATAAAGAAAAAGCGGCCAGCGAACTGGGTATCAGCTTAGCAACACTCTACCGCAAACTGCCATCCGACTTAAAAAAATAACGCTACAGCGCATTGCTAAAGACTACAGTTAACAATTCGTAGCGTCTCAAAATCAGTCCTGCAGCAACAACCCTATGCTCGGTAATTGGAACGTTGCGTGCTCTGCAATCTGAACTACCTGTGATACGGAACTACATTGACTTCGTATAACACGGCTTTATCGGGCATTACCTTTAAAAGCCCGAAAAGACATCCAGAAAGGAAAAACCGAAACGGCACAGCCCTGCCCGCCGCAAATCTGTTCTCCGGAATAATACAACCCGGTTTGCTCATCATGTAGCGCTTTTTCAAACGGCTGTTCCGAAAAGACGACGGTCTGCCGGTCATAAAAATCCGGTGCACCGGAAGTGGATATCCGATATTCACTTCCGGCAAACAGCCGGTTGAGAAGCCGGGTCTGCCGTCCCCAGCGGTCATCGCCGGTGCCAAATTTTAAAACACCGACGCCCTCTGGCGCCGGAGAAACGAAATGTGCCGGCAGCGCCAGAATATCATCCAAATGATGGATTGGAGTTTTAGGGTCATCGCGCATCAGACTCCGGCTGTCAGCATAAAAACAGCAGTTCGAAAGCCCGTTAAAATTACCGCCTTCGGCAACGCCACCGCATAACGAGGCGGCCAGCATAAAGTAGCCGAACATCGGCGTGTGCAACACCTTGATCGCCCGTTGCTCATCAAACTGGAAATCCGCCTGCTTCACCGCATTCCAAACCAGCTGATTATGGTCCACCGGATGTGTGTTCGCCGTGCGTAAGCGATGCAGGAATGGCATCGTTCCGCCCATCGGGTAAAATCCGTCGCCGCTGGGAAACAGGGTAGGCTGAGCGACCGTAAACTGCGGCTGATTCAGCGCCGGAAAGGATACGCCGACAAACAGCGAGAGCAACGCCGCCAAACCAAGCAGTATTTTAACCGGCCTGGAATTCCACAACGGAAGTCGGCCCGAGACTGCCAGCAAGAGAACAGCTTCACAGCCGCGCCAGAAATAGCGCGGGGCGTGCAATTGCGGCAGGAAAAAGATTACCGGCAGCAGGAATGCCGCCAAACCGGCCGTCCCATACAGCTTCTCAAGCGTGCCACGCCCTTTTGCCAACTGCACAGACAGCAACGCCGCGTACCAGGCAAAAAGAAGCCCCGCCGCGCCGAATCCGAAGACGACGTAACCCGAGACCATCTTTAAATTGAAAATCGGATCAATGGTCGCGCCGCCAGCGGGACAGAGAATCCGTCCCGCCACCAATGCAATCATTCCCGCCGCACCGATTTTCAAATGCTTTAAAAACCCCGCCGGGAATTTTCCAAGCATTGAAAAGGGGGTGATCAGCCAGAGCAAGAGCGGCAGTAGCAAAATGACATCGGCACGCGAGCCCACCGCCAGAGCAAAGAACAGCGCCGCCAGCCAGCCGCCGCGCGGCCCGGGCTGTAAGAAAAAAGCCGCACTCAACAGGAGGAAAGCGGAGGACAAAACCGAACTGTTCACATAAAGTGTGTTAAGAAGAACCGCTGGAGCCGTCAGAAAACACAGGAGTGCTAAAGGCGGAAGGACCCTGCGAAAACGCACAACAAAAACAGTCAATGCGGCCCAAAAAATCAGTGCCAGACAGACATTCGCAATGGCCACTGGGGCGTTTACGCCGGAAAAAACTTTTAGAACCCCCGCGCACACTCCATAGAGAACATAGGTTTTATCGAACTGATAGTAAGCCGCCGGATTCTGCATCCGGCCGTGCGCCATGTCGTATGCGCCGGCGAGAATGGCCGCCTGATCGTTTTTGCGCATCAGGTCACCGGTACACCAGAGCGAGAACCCGGCAACCGTCAGCAGCAACAGAATGTTAATCGATTTTTTCATGCGCCGTAAGCCGCGAGTGCGCGTGCAATCCCTTCCCGAAAACCAAGAGTATGTGTAAAACCGAATTTCCGCTGGCGGGCGGTGTCGCCGCCGCGGGCAAAAACGCCCTCAGGCTTATCGGAAGTTCCTTTAATCACGGGCTTAAAGCCGCAGATTTCTGCGGCGATCTGTGCGAATTCGATAAAGGAAGTGTAAATACCAGTCGAAAGGTTGAGCGCGGAAGCGTCGTTAATCTGATCCATCGTGGTCAGAATCCCTTCGACACAGTCGTCGATGTGGATGAAGTCGCGCATCTGGCGTCCGCTACCCCAGACGGAAATTTCAGGCGCACCGCGATGCGCCAGCACCCGCCTGCAAATTCCGGGAAACGGATAGGAATTATCCTGATCCTCGCCGTAGCCCGAGAACGGGCGGTAACAGACGGAGTGGAGTCCGTACTTCGCAAAAGCCAGTTGCGCCAGATACTCATTGGTCAGCTTGGCCCAGCCGTAGGTCATATCCGGCATACCGATGCGATCCTCAAAGGTAATCATCTCTTCGCGGAGAAGTTCATAATGATCAGGTCGCTGGAGTTCAATTGGATATGCCGCGCTCGAACTGAACACCACGTTTTTTGCCGGTCGGGTTTTGACAGCCCACTGCCAGTAGTGCGCGTCGATGGAGAGGTCGTCCGCGACGGCGAGCGGGTTGTTTTCAATCATTTCGCGACCGCCGACCATCGCGGCGAGATGAAATGCGTAATCAAAATCCGTGTCGCTGTTTTTCAGGAACCAGTCGCGGCAGTCCTGCCGGTAGAAATGGAAGTTTTTAAAATCCAGAGGGTTGAACAGCGGCCATTGTGCCGGTGCAATTCCGCCGCCGAGCGGCGCGATTGAGTCAACGCAATACACTTCATACCCGGCTTTCAGCAACCGTGCGATCAGATGCCGCCCCACAAATCCGCACCCGCCCGTTACCAGTATTTTTTTCATGAAAGCACCTCGGTGAGAACCTGCCTTATATTCCGGATAAAACATTCCGCCGTAAAAAACTGTTTATATCGCGCCTGTCCGGCCGCGCCTAACTGACGGACCAGCCCGCGATCCCCAGCTAATTTCTGCAGGACATCCGCAAAAGCGCTGACGTGTTGTGCCGGACAAAGAAACCCGGTTTTACCGTTCATTACGATATCTTTAGGACCCTGCCAGTCCGACGCAACCACCGGCAGACCGGAGGCCATCGCCTCCAGCTGCACGATACCGAACGTCTCCCATGGATAAAAAGTGGGGAAGAAAAACACATCGGCCCAGTCGTAAAGTGCCTGAAGTTCCTCGCCTGTCTTTTGCCCCAGGGTCAGCACGGCGGATTCCAGTCCGTATTCCCGCCGCAACCGGTCAAAGCGACATCGTTCCTGTTTTGTATACCACAGACCCGCCGTCCGGATTTCAAAAGCAACGCCGCGCCGTTTCAATTCCCGGGCAGTTTGTAATAAATCAAACAGCCCTTTGGTTTCAGTATGAATGCCTACGTAAAGGATTCGTAGATTGCCGATGGCAGATTGCCGATTATCAGCAGTTGAGAGGACATCGATCCCGTTCGGAACCACACGAACCTTCCGGGCAGCAAAAAACCCGCCGTCACGCGGACAGGACTCCCCGAGCTCGATGGCCATGTCAGCGACGCCGTATGCCTTCATGGCAGCCGGCTTGAGCCAAGTGTAGCGGCGTATAAATTCAGAAACTCCGCCAGAGTGAAAATGAAAAACGGTTCTGCCTGCCAGCGGACGGACGGCGCAAAGAAACAAAATATCGCGCAGGACGGGAACCAGATTCGGGGAAGCGGGCGGATAATAAAGCACGGCACCGGGATTTCCTTTGAGTGCCCGGCGGGTTTCACGAATCAGGTGAAACAGATGCAGGATTTTCGAGGGACTGAATTTTCCGGCCGATACAACGGAATCGCTGTATGCCATCCGGATATGGAGCAGATCGAATTCGTCCGACAGCCCATCGATCATCTGACGGATCATTTTCGCCTGGCCGTTATGCGGCGGCGGCGTCTGCCCGACAACAATTAGCTTGCGGCGGTTATTCATGATCATCCCACCGGAACCGACTGCTCGCGGTTTCTGAAATATTTTTTTTTCGAACAGCGGAATCGTCCGTGCAAAGTTCGTATTCCAAAGGCATTGCCTGCCGGTAACCGCCGCGCAGGAATTTTTCGAAATAGCGCAGCACGTTGAATAACGGCCGGCCAGCCCGGAAAAGCAAAGGAACCGTCCGGCGAAAAGTCAGAAGCTCATCGACCCCGGCCGACCTGCGGCTCAGATTCTCACCGGTCATGGTGCAAACGGCAATGTAGTCTTTGATCTGCGCCGGACGGAAGCCGTTCGCGAGAGTCCGGACAACAAAATCGCAGTCGCCGACCGCTTTCCACACGGGGTTGAACCGGGTGCCTGATAAGAAAATCACAGCGCGAAAAAACATGGCGGCGCTTTGCGTATAGAGATGATCGGCCTGCACATACGCCCGGCGCAACGGCGGATTCTTCCGGTACGTCAACAGCGCCCCTTCCGGATCAACCATTAAAACATCGCCGTACACGAAATCGGCTTCCGGATGTGCTTCGAAAAACCGGGCCGCGCGTTGCAACGCGCCGGGCAGATACTGTTCGTCGCAGTTGAGCCAGGCGATGATTTCATCGTCGCAGTTGACGGCTGTCAGCTGCCGGTTGTCAGGGAATTGCTTCTGCAAAGCAAAAGAAATTCCTTTGTTAAGCGCGTCGTACATGCCGTTGTCCGGCTCTGAAGCGTAGCTGAAAGAATAGCCGGACAACTGGGCGCTGGGCGCTAGGCACTGGGCATCAGGATTACTCTCCCTAACGCCTAATGCCTCATGCCGAAAGCCTTGCTCGCGAACTTCGTTCGCGTAGCACTCAAGCCAATCGACCGTTCCATCGGTTGAGCCGCCGTCCTGGATGTGGTGATGAACAGCGAACGGCTCAGTGAGCCGATGTGTTAGGTTTTTGGTGTTAGGTTTTTCTGCTCCAGGCAGATCCGCCTGTGGCGGAAAGTTTTCAGCTTTAGGATTCAGGTCACTCGAAACTCTGGGCTTAACACCTAAAACATCACACCCGACACCACGATCAGAGACCTGGTCTCTGACGGAAGCAACACACCGCTTCAGATACGGCAACTGGTTAAAAGATGGCGTTATGATGGTAAATTTCATGTCCACAAATCGTTCAGCTCTACTTGGAAGGTATCGCGGATTTACGTTTTTTTAGCCATTCGATATTGCGTTTTACGGTCGGGTTGGAACGATCCAGCTTCTGCGCGTATTCGAAGGCGGTCAGTGCTTCATCGTAAAGGCCCGCCTTGCGCAGTTCAATACCGAGCTTACGCCAGTAAAAATCGTTAAACCGTTTGTAATTAGCGGCCTGCCGCAAATAATCCAGTCCTTTGTCCCGGTTGCCGAGAAATAGTTCGACCCGCCCTAAACCGTAAACCACTTCCTCTTTTTTGGTATTGGTTCGGTAGGCTTCGGCATAGGCTGAATGCTCTTTCAGCGCCCACTCGTGCTTACGGGCCGGATCGAGTTCATTATATCGATAAGAATAATAAACTTGGCCGAGTCCCAGTTGAGCAAGCCAGTTCTGCGGATCAATCCGCTCAGCGGTTTTATAAAAGGTCTCAGCCCGCTGAAAATTATGCTCCGCCATAAGTTTATCGCCCCGGGCACGAATCCATGACGAACTCATCACCTGCACGGACCATCCTGTCGCAATCAGCAATAAGATACCGATCAGGTGGCGGAAGACTGCTTGTTGTTTTTTATTTTTCATATGAAATATTCAGGTGCCACAAAAAACACTAAAACGCACAAAAATCATCCCATCACATATTTTTTTACATAAAGCCGGGGAGCTCCGAAGTTAATGAGCAGTCCGTCATGAATTCTTGCCGACGTGAGATATCCTAGAAGCTGTGCCACATGTTCTTCCGTCGTGCTCTTGCATGCCTTGAGCTCAACAATCAAACAGCCCTCAACAAACAAGTCTGCATAATAATCCCCCAGCGCCGTTCCATCCTCATCGTACACGGTCAGCGGGTACTGTTGCTCCACTGTTAAACCCAGCTTTCTCAACCGATTTACCAATGCATTCTCATAAATCTTTTCCAAGTGTCCGTTCCGATGGTACTTGTGGATTGCAAAGCTCGTTTCTCTAATCACATCGCACAGCTCAGTGATCGACATTAGGAACCTTCCCGTTTTTGTGAGTTTTTGTGTTTCTTGTGGCCGTATTATTGGCTTCACCCGGTCGGATTTGTAAAAGCGGAGCCGCAGCGCACCCCGCCAGCAGCGCGAGCATCATGGCGTTCGGAAAGATATGCAGTTCAAAATCGAAAAAGCCGTGGACAGCGGTTCCGGCCAGAGCGCCGAGTAATGCCGCGGCAGGCAATGCGTGATACGGGCGAGGTGAGGTACGGATCAAGCGTATCATCTGAAAAGAAATACTGATTAGCGCACAAAGCACCAGTACGCCGCCAACCAGTCCGTATTCGGTAAGCAACTCAACGTATTCGTTATGCGGGTGAACTGTTTCGATGCGGACAGCCTGACAACGCTGACGGTAATCCTCATACGTCAAAGCATAATTCCCCGGACCAAAGCCAAAGACCGGACGGTCTTTGATCATCTCAACCGTGTCAACCCAGGTCTGCGGGCGGAAATCGACAGAGACCACGCTCTCCCAATCTCCAGCAACCGCCGCTGACAAAACCTTCACCACCGGCTGCATACGGGTGCGGAACATGGCCGACCCCGCCCAAAGGGCTCCGAGCGCGCCAGCACCCAGCAACGGCACAACCAGCAGTGCAAAACAGAATGCGCGGCGGCTTTTACGCAAAACCATCAGAAGAGTGGTTGTGCCCAGTGCTGCCAACGCGCCAAGAATACCGGCCCGCGACTGGGTCTGATAGATCAGCAGCAAAAACAGCGGTAAGGCGTAGGCGAAGCAGATACGCCAAAACCAGCCGAACTGAGGAATAAAGAGACAAACCATGCAAAGCGGAAGCCACATCTGAAAGAGGTGGGCGATATGGTTTGGACACTGATAGGTTCCACCGAGACGCCCGCCTTCCCAATATGTTGTATAGCGTTCCGCACCAAAAATTATATTTGGAGCCGTTTTATGCTGCACCAGACTATAGAGCGCGACCATCACCATCAGGATAAACACCGCGGTCCAAACGGCTTTACGGTATGAAAAACGTGAAAGGATATTTGCAGACGCCCAATAAACCACCAGATAGCCGCCGAAATAGAGCGAGCTGATTTTGGCTTCATACGGAAGTACGGAAACTGGAATCAGCGCAAGGCTGTAGAGCCAGAAAAGGAGAAGCATTCCGCCTCCCGGCGGAATGCTGTGAGTTGTGGAATGTTGAATGTTGGATGTGGTTTCACGTTTCACCTCCCGAAGGGACTCCGAGCCTTCAGAGCGCCACTTCGCACGTCCTGCCTTCCACTTTCTACCGTCCACACGCCACACGCCACTTGCCGCCCAAACTGAAACTGCCAGATAGATCATCATCAACAGCGGACCATACAGCGTCGCCTTATCTTCCCAGACGCCGTAGAGCGTCGTTGCGAAGCCTATGGCGATAAGCAGGGCGGCTATTGTTATTTTGCCGAACAAGTTCATTTTCCGCTGCACAATATGTTGAAAGTAGAATGTAGAACGCCAACTATGAGATTAATAATTATGGTTAGACAAATTATTTTTGGCTGATGTAACTTTTGCACCATGAATCTGCGTTATCCATCATTTTGTTCAGCATACCCCCTATGTGCCGGCATTTTGAAACAATCTGATCTTTTAGATCTTCGCTCACATACGCACATGAGAAAGAGGTCTCTATCCAATGCACAGTCTCTTCCATTTCACCGTCAGCATCAGAAAGTTTACTGACGAAATGTGCCGGATAGCGCCTTTTTGCCCACGCTTCAGAAAGGTTAGCACCTATAGAACGTGAGGATCGGCGGATCTGATCAGTCAAGGAATATCTTTCTTCTTTTTGAAATGTTCCTGTCAGATCAAATATTTGCTGCTGAACCTCAAAAGCGACTTTGTATACATCAAGATCCCGAACACTTTTAGCTAACACCATTCTCCCTTTCAGCTCGATCTGCTTTCCACATGCTACTTACAACGTTCCACATGCGTATTGCATGGCAACACGCGCTAATACGCCCCGCTACCGAACAACACAACACGGGCGGTACGGGCGATGATAATCAGGTCGAGCCAAATCGACCAATTGGTAACATAGTAAGTATCCCACCTGTCCATTCCGGCGGTGCCGCTGTCACTGCGGCCTGAAACCTGCCAAAGGCCGGTAATGCCTGGATTTACTTTGATGCGCAGGCGCTGCGTACGGGGTTGCAATTCGCCATGATGATAGGTCGGCAGAGGGCGAGGACCCACCAGCGCCATGGTTCCGGTCAAAACGCACCACAGTTGAGGAAGTTCATCCAGCGATGTTTTCCGCAGGAACCGTCCCGCCGGCGTAATCCGGGGATCTTTTCTGAGCTTATAATGAGCCTCCCATTCGGATTTAAGAGCGGGATCTTCAGCCAGTTTTTTCTTAAGAACCTTTTCTGCGTCCGGGATCATCGTGCGCAGTTTATAGGTTTTGAAGAGGATATTATTTTTCCCGATTCTTTCCTGGGCATAGACCGGCGCATTAAAATCCTGTAACCAGATGATCAGCATAAGAATCAGACATATCGGACCCCACACCGGCAACGTCAACAATACCAGCAAACGTTCTATAGTTGTTTTGAGAAAAAGCGAGGCCGGATCGAGCAGATTCCGCCGGATTTCAAGAGCCAGAATCCCCTGCAAATCACACGGCTTCACCCAGAGCGAGGGAGCGTCCTGCAAATCGGGAACCAGCAAAATGGTATTGTACGTCTGTAACGGACCTTCCAGCAGGTTGATCAATTCGTGCCGGATCATTTCTGGCAGTGCCACAATAGCCACCGGCATCCGCCGCGTAGTGTTTTTAAGTGTACCCAGTACCGGCAGTCCGCTGATAACATGCCCTTGGGGGAAATCATTACTAAGAACGGCCTTTGGAACGAAGCCGAAAGTCCGATCCTGATATAAAGCCGCAGCGACAATCGGCACGGTTGTTTTCGTGCCGTAAATTACGGCAGGAACGCCCCAAAGATTCAGTTCCGCCAGAATTTTTTTAGCGACAAACCGTCCGGCCGGCACAAAAACAGCGGACGCAAAATAAGCCGTAATGAAAGATATCCGGCTTATCCCGGCATCCCGTTGAAAAAAAACAATAACCAGAGCGGACGCAAACAGTGTAATCAGCAACAGCTGGATTCTGCGGAGTTCTTCAACTGCCCCAAGCCCCCACCCCGGAACCAGATGTGTCAGCCATGTGCCAACCCACCATGCAGGAATCAGCAGAAAAATCGGCTCCATTTTGATCGGAACTCCGTTCCACCAGAACAGCAAGGCATCCCCGGCCAGCATAGCCAGAAAAAGCATCAAGCCATCGGTAATATTCATCGCAATAGAATCGGCCGTCCGCCGTTTCAGGAACGGGCTCGCGCACTGAATGCCGGAGTCAATCGTTACTCCTGTCGTGTATAAGGACATAATATTTAATATTTCCGCATTTAAATTTTTGTTTTAGCCCAGACAGCTGTCGTTGATTAAAACACGGATATGCCAGCCATTATAACATAAAAATTAACAAATAATTCGCAGTCCAACGAGCTACTGACCGTCGAGCGACCATCAACTTCTGTTTGACCGCGAAGACACAAAGACACAAAAGGGACTTAAGTCGAAAGTCTAAGGTCTGAAAGTCAAAAGTCTGACCTCTGATCTCTGATATCTGACAGCCGTCCTCTGACCTCCGTCCTCAGTCTTCCGTCTCCCACACGCCCACACACTCTCCTCGGGGAGGTCTCAAGGTCAAAGGTCTGAAAGTCAAAAGTCGGCGGACAGATGTCAGAAGTCGGAGATCGGAGGTCGGAAGTCAGGCCTTCTGCAAGTTGTTGGTTGTGGCGTCCGTCCTCTGTTCTCTGACCTCTGCCCTCTGATCTCTGATATCTGACAGCCGTCCTCTGACCTCCGTCCTCCGTCCTCTGATCTCTGAACCCCTCGGAAGTCACTCTAGCGATTTATCCGCCGGAGGAGGACAGCGGTTGTAGAAGATATTTCCCGGATGTTTGATCCATACCAATCAGATGGATTCCTAAGCAGTCTTGTTTTCAAGGAGAGAAAGAATTTCGCGCGGGTCAACTGCTTTAACCGGAGAAAATTTAAAATCCTTTGTATTCCGCGTAACCACCGCAACAGCACCCACCAGATTTGCAGAGTGCGCCAGCACCGCATCCTCAAAGTCCATCATGCGGCCGTGCAAAGCCTCTTCAATGACCGGCCTGTTTACCGGAGCGATTTCAAAAAGTTCCAGCAGCCGCAGTAATGCCCGTGCAGCCTCAGAACGGGACAGAGACTGGTTTAGCAGATAATCCACTGTTGTAACCGTTGTCGCGCAAAGGAACGCTTCAACAGCCGAATTTTCAATCAAGGCAAAAAGGCGAGCCGCCGGTTCAGAAAACGGCTTCCGGTCGAGCAACACATCCAGCACCACATTGGTATCGACGAGAACTCTCACCGGTACTTTTCCTGAAGATGCTTCTTATAAGATTCTTCCGAACCCTCGCGGTCTCTTAACAAACCCAGCAGAGAAGAGGTCACCGGAGGCAATCTGCTGGCCGAAGCTTTTACGTGTCCGATTGAATCAATAAAATCCGCGACCATCTGTGACACCGACTTCCCCCGTTGTGCCGCCTCGGCCTTGGCCAGAGCAATCACCCCGTGATCCATGCGCAATGTAAGCTTCGAATTCATATGACGTACAGTATTAAAATTCTATACGTCTTGTCAAGGTTGCGGTTATCCGACTCATCAACTTCTGTTTGACCGCGAAGACGCAAAGACACAAAGGGGACATACGTCAAAAGTCTTCCGCCTCCGGCGGATCTGCCGCAGGCAGAAAGGTCCGACCTCTGTCCGGATTCAGTTGCTGGTTGTTTGTTGTTGGGTGCTAGGAGCTCTGACTCCTACACTCCACTGTCACGTCCTGATTTAAAGTTGTCACTTTTTAGTTCTGTTTCTGATCTGGTT
>CAYNOR010000011.1:63833-86488 GCA_964398915.1 uncultured Verrucomicrobiota bacterium | reverse complement strand
ACCATCAAATGGGCCGACAACTTCCAGGCCGGCAGGGCTGCTTCCAGCGAGCGCCAATGAGATCGTTTTGATCGGCGATCCGATGAGATTTGCCCCATTCAAGAGCAGTTACAAAACGGGCTCGTATGGAGCATATCTCGCCCGGCCCAATGTTCTGCACGTACGGATTGGCACCATAGACTACGGAAAATGGAAAATCATTCTCAGACCAGCCTGTCCGGTCGATGGCGACAACGCATTCAGCGATCTGCTGTTTTTTTTAACAGGATCGGCATGGGGATCCATGGGAAATTGCGTCTCCAGCTTTTTTAGAGTATTTAACGATTTAAACGCCGCAACCCACCCCGGCCTGCGGCCACCCCTCCGAAGGAGGGGAGCTTTTAAAATCCCCTCCACGGGAGGGGTGCCGGAACGGAGGGGTGGGTTTCTTGAAGTATTTCGAAACGTCACCTCAATCGTTAAGTGCTCTAATCAACCGACAACCACGAAAGACACGCCATGATCTACCAGATCCATAGCCTTCTGAAATATCCCGTGGCCGCCCTAGCGCTGCTCATCCTTTCCTCAGCCTCTTGCGTTACGGCGGCGGAAGATCCGGTGTCCAGCCAGACCGAACTCGATACCGGATTCCAAAACCCGCCACCGGAAAACAGGCCGTGGGTCTATTGGTTTTTCATGGATGGCAACATGACGCGCGAAGGCATGACCGCCGATTTGGAGGCGATGCGTGATGCGGGCATCGGCGGCGCGATTTTCCTTGAAGTCGATCTCGGCCTGCCGCGCGGGCCGGTCCGTTTCATGAGTCCGGCGTGGCGGGAACTATTCGCCCATGCCGTGCATGAGGCGGAACGTCTCGGCATCGAGATCACGCTCGGAACAGGCCCGGGCTGGTGCGGGGCGGGCGGGCCGTGGGTCAAGCCGGAGCAAACCATGCAGCACCTTGTCGCCAGCGAGACGAATATCACCGGACCGGCGAAGTTCGATGCCGTGCTGGAACGCCCGCAACCCCGCGTTGCATTTTTTGGCGAAGCCTCTCTGACACCCGAATTGGCAAAGGAGCAGCGGAAATTTTACCGCGACGTGGCAGTGCTCGCATTCCCCAAACCCACAGGCACCCGGCGCATTGCCGATGTGGAGGAGAAGGCATTCTATCAGAGAGCCCCGTATTCTTCGTTCCCCAATGTGAAATCCTCCCTGCCCATGCCGGCTGAGCATCCGGATTTTCCGGCAGGGGAATGCATCCCGCAAGAGGGCGTGGTCGAGCTCACCACGAAGATGACGCCGGACGGGCGGCTCACATGGGATGTTCCGCCGGGCGAGTGGACGATCCTGCGTTTTGTCCGCACCGCCACCGGCCAGACCACGAGGCCCGCACCCGCGCCGGGTTTGGGTTTTGAAACGGACAAGTTTGATCTGGCCGCGATTGATGACCACCTCGAACAGTATGTGGGATCGCTGCTGAAGGAAATCGGGCCGCGAAAAGCCGGGCCGGGCGGATTGACCACTCTGCACTTGGACAGTTGGGAGATGAGCGCGCAGAACTGGTCGGAGAAATTTCGCGCCGAGTTCCAGCAGCGTCGCGGCTACGATCCGATCCGCTTCCTGCCTGCGTTCACCGGACGCGTGGTGGACAGCGCGGAAACCACCGAGCGCTTTCTCTGGGACCTGCGTCAGACCGCCCAGGAACTCATCATCACCAATCACGCCAACCGTATCCGCGACATGGCGCACAAGAACGGCCTCAAGTATTCCAACGAGCCATATGACATGAATCCCGCCGCCGACCTGAGCCTCGGCGCGGTGGCGGACGTGCCGATGGGCGAGTTCTGGCGGAATGCCATTAACTCCACGTATAGCGTGATCGAGGCCGCGTCCATCGGCCACACCGGCGGACGCCCCATCATCGGCGCGGAAGCGTTTACTTCCGATGGCGATCTCTGGGGGGCGTATCCGGCAGATATCAAGGCCCTCGGAGACTGGGCCTTCGCCGCCGGGATCAACCGGATTGTCTTCCACCGCTACCAGCATCAGCCGTGGCTGGATCGCAAACCCGGCATGACGATGTTGACTTATGGCGTGCAATGGGAGCGCACCCAGACCTGGTGGCCGATGGTGTCAGCCTATCATGAGTATCTCGCACGCTGCCAGTTCCTGTTGCGCCAGGGCGCGCCGGTGGCGGATATTTTGTTTCTTGCCGCCGAAGGGGCGCCGCATGTGTTTCGCCCTCCGCCCTCGGCCACGGTGGGCAATCCGCCGGATCGGCGGGAGTATAACTTCGACGGCTGCGCGCCGGAAACCCTGCTTGCCAATGCGACGGTGAGCGACGGACGGATTGTCTTTCCCGGTGGAGCCGCCTACCGGATGCTCGTGCTTCCGGAAGTGGAAACCATGACCCCGGCCCTGCTGCGCAAGGTTGGGGAACTGGTTCGCGCGGGCGTCACGGTCGTCGGCCCACCGCCCAAAAAATCCCCCGGCCTGTCCGGATTTCCGGGATGCGACGCTGAAGTTCAAAATCTCGCGGCGGAGCTCTGGCCTCCGAATGCGAGCCAGGGTGGCGTCTTCTGGGGTAAGGCCTTGGTGCGGTCCGCGGCAACGCGCGCCGCAACGGTGAAGCCGTTTGATGGCGCACAATGGATTTGGTTTGATGAGTGCGATCCGGCCCGCCAGCGCGATGTGACTGCCAAGCTCCAACAGCTCGTGGATCAGGGCGAAACCGGTTTCCCGGTGTCCCGGCTTGCGGAGGGCGATGATCCGGCATTTGGGGTCATCAAAACGCTCAACGTAAGCTATCGCGTCGGAAACGAGCTGCTGAGCTTTTCTGGTCAGGATCCCGAACCCGTGCATCTTTCAGCAGGCCAGCCCCGAATCGAACACGCGGTTTACGGCGTGTCCGTCAATCCGGCCGTTGCCGCCCCGGTGGACACGCGCTTTTTCCGGCGCACTCTGGAGATTCCGAAGACCGCGGTGGTTAAGTCGGCCACGATTCAGCTTACCGCAGACAACGGGTTTGTTCTTAAGCTCAACGGGCAGGACGTGGGACAGGGAAATGATTTTAAGCGCGTTTGGGCGTTCGACCTCAAGCCTATCCTGCGACGCGGAGCCAACGATTTGGCAATCTGTGCGGACAACATTGCGGATGTGCCGAACCCGGCGGGCTTGATCGCGACGGTCGAGGTTCGACTGCGCGACGGTCGATTACTCCGATGGCAAACAGACCGGTCCTGGACCGCAGGCGAGCACGCGGACTCGGCTGGCCGCCCGGCCCGCGAACTGGGAGAATTCGGCATGGCCCCTTGGGGAGGACTCGCTCCCGACGGCGGCCAAATAATTTCCACCGCTTACCCGGAATACAACGCCTTGGCCCAAGTGTTGCGGGCTGCCGGAGTGGCGCCGGATTTTGAAACCGATGGCCCGATTCGTTACACGCATCGCACAGCGGACGGCACCGAGATCTATTTTGTAGCGAACCGTGAAGCCCGATCTGTGGACGCAGCGTGCGTTTTCCGGGTGGCCGGGCTGCAGCCGGAGCTCTGGCACCCAGTAACGGGCGAGCGGCGGGACTTACAGGGGTTTTCGGTAAAAGGTGGACGCACCACGGTGATGTTGCATGTTGAGCCGCAGGAAGCTTTCTTTGTCGTATTTCGCAAGCCGGCAAAAGTGCCGGAAAATCCTGCAACAAAATTTTCCGCAGCGAAAACCATTCAGAACATCCCGGGACCATGGAAGGTCGAATTCGACCCGAAATGGGGTGGGCCAAAGGAGGCAACGTTCACGACGCTGGAAGACTGGTCGAAGCGTCCGGAAAAAGGAGTTAGGCACTACTCCGGCTTGGCGACGTATCGGACGACGTTTGAAGTGCCGGATGCAAAACTTAAAAAGACAAGAAACAGCCTGTTCCTTGATCTTGGCGTAGTGAAAAATCTGGCCCGCGTGCGCTTGAATGGTCGAGATCTTGGCGTTGTCTGGTGCGCGCCTTGGCGCGTGGAAGTGACCGATGCGCTGAAGCCCGGCCCGAATGAGTTGGAAATCACCGTGGCCAATCTCTGGATCAATCGACTCATCGGAGACTCGGCGCTGCCGCCGGACCAGCGGCTGACCTGGGCCTCGGTCAATCCCTACACGAAAGATTCGCTGCTCGTGCCATCCGGCCTGCTGGGTCCGGTCAGCATCAAAACAATCCCCCGCTTGCCGCCCAATACCAAAGGATCAAAGAGTATGTAACCCCTGCCGATCGAGTTGATGCAGAAGCAAAGCGAACTGGGCCTGCAATGGCTGAAGTCGGGCGAGATCGAGGGCATTATTTTCCTCGGTTCCAACATCATGGACAAAAACCTCAAGGCCGTCGAATGGACTCGCGAATGGATCGCGCAAGTCGGCGGGGAAAAACTCAAATAACCACTGACTATGAAACACCGCGATCAAGCAGGAGGAATCATGCAAACCATGACCCGTCGTGAAATGCTTATGACCACAGGGGCTGCCGGCTTGGGACTGGCGGCTATGCCCGGCAGCCTGTTTGCCGCCGCCCGGCCGTCGCCGTCGTTGATCCACCGGCTGAAACATCCCGTCGCCATTGCCATGTGGGATTTCTCATGGTTGCAGCGACGCCATCCGGGTGGCGGATTCGAGCGTTGGGAGCAGGTCCTCGATGAACTTGTGGAACGAGGCTACAATGCGGTAAGGATTGATGCATTCCCCCATCTGTTGGCCTTGCCGGGGCGTAAGCTTGCGGAACAGATTACGTTCCCCGGAGATCCCAACGGCCGGCTTTGGGGGAACGACGTTGACATTACGGTCAATCCGCGCACGGCCTTGGTTGAGTTTCTAAACGCCTGCCAAAAGCGTGACGTCTATGTCGAACTGTCCACCTGGTTGAACGGAGCTACGGGGGCGCCGGAGGTCATCGGCTTCGAAGGTCTGGTCAAGGCCTGGGAGGAGACGATTGATTTCCTCGAAACACAGGGATTGATGGACAATATTCTCTTCATTGATTTGCTCAACGAATACCCCTACTGGAATAACTTCAACTGGCTGAAGCAGCAGGCGGTCGCCGCGGGCAGCCGGGCTGGGGTCAATTTGGACACCGCCAACATCCATATTCAGGACAATCGCGATGTCGGATTGACTGCCGCCGGGAGACAGTATTACCGGGAGTTTTCCACGCGTCTCCTTCAGCATTTCCGCGCCCGCTATCCGCAGCATGGCTTTGCGCTGAGCTTTACTGTTAACTGGGATTTCTTTCATCCGGAAATCTGTCTGGACATGAAGGCTATGGACGTGCTCGACGCACATGTATGGTTCTCTCACAACGCCCTGCTTCAGCCTTTCGATATGGGCGGCGCGCGGAGGCTGGCGCCTGACCAGCGACGCAAACACTACGCAGAACTCAAGGAAGTTTGGGCCGCTAAACGGGATGAGCTGACCGCTTGGATGGGTGAATCCATCAAAACTTTTGCGGCGCTCGGCCGCAAGACCGGAGCCGTCGTCGGCAATACCGAAGGCTGGGGATGTGTCGGCTGGGATGAGGTCGAGGGCCTCGACTGGGAATTCATCAAACAGTCTGCGGAAATTGCCGTGGGGCTGGCACTGGCCGCCGACTACAAGTTCATTTGTACCTCAAATTTCACACATCCCCACTTCCACAGTCTGTGGCAGGACGTCGAGTGGCACCAGCGGATCACCGCCTGCATCAAAGCGGGTGCCGCGCATCCCATATGATATGGAGATCAATTCGTAAACTAGAGCACTTAACGATTGAGGTGACGTTTCGAAATACTTCAAGAAACCCACCCCGCCCTCCGGGCACCCCTCCAATGGAGGGGATTTTATGAGTTCCCCTCCTTTGGAGGGGTGGTCGCAGACCGGGGTGGGTTACGGTGTTTGAATCGTTAAATGCTATAGTCATTCTGTGAAGCTATGTGGCATCCTGCTGCTGAGAGTGATGACAAACCCAACCTACGATAAGCTAAGTTATCTCTCGGGCGGCCGCCACGTCTGGCTGCGAGCTTCGGCTGACCCGCGCACGAGGACGGCGAGACGCCTGGCAGTATGTGGGCGGAATCTCCAACGGGAAAAAATCCGAAATGAACAAAAAAACAAACAGGTTCAGCCGGCGCGAACGGAATCCGTCCGCGCGGTCTTTGCCGTCGGCTCCGGCACTTATGTGTTCCAAAGCACAGAATGGAGGCCAAAAAGTGCAAAAGAAATGTCATTGGGTGCATGGACATTTTTTTTAATGCGATACACTGTTTGAACCAATAGATTGGGTCCAGCAGGGTGTCGGGAGTTACACGGTTCCGGTTGAGGAGTTTTGCTCCCCAAGCGAATGAAAAAGGAGAAAGACGATGAAAGCAGGTATAAAGGTCGGTGGTTTTCTTTTGATGTTTGTAACAGGCGTAGCATGCGGCGGGGTGACGGTCGGCAGTTCGTCGCTTATCGGAACACTCCAGTATAGCGACACCTTTGATGTCTCCAGCATCCGCCCGGATCAAAGCGCTCCGACAGATCCGAACGGCCCGGCCAAGGCGGCGCAGGTTGAGAACAGCCATGGAAATCCGCCAAAAATGTGGACGCGAGCCCTCCAGTGGAGCATCGCCTCATCCGGGAAGGTCTGGCCGACGGAGAGATGTCCATGGCTCGGGGGCTCCAGGGCGGGGGTTTTGCAACATGGCGGCCCGGATGAGTCAAACTGGGGGTTCGCCAGCGAATTGCCCGAGGATTTTATTGTTCAATTTGACGCGGCGGTTGCCGATGCCCGCACAAACATCCTGCTCGGCCCCGGGGCTGTGAGCGGCATCCGGGACACCCCGGGAACGGTGTCCATTTTCCTCCGCACGGCCGATAGCGTGGGGCCTGAGGTCGGGGTGTATCTGCCCGGGTTAACTGAAGTGAACTCCGGAGTGCTCACTGGACTTGGACTGGAGGCTCGGAACACCTGGCATAATTTTGCGATCCGGGTGAACCGGAAGAATAACGAGATCACCGTCTTTGTGGACGAAAAGCCGATGGGGTCATTTACCTGCCCATACCCTATTCCGAACGCGGGAGTCGGATTCGGATGTGCGATTTCCACCCAAGACCGCTTCTGGGCCGACAACTTTCAGTTCGGCCTGCCCCGTGCCGAGTTGTTGAAGACAAATTAATTCTCCATATTTCTATACACCACCCTTCAATGACGAGCGCACGGTAGGTCAGAAAATACCAGTAATGGATTTTTTCCCCGTTACGCAGCACGAAATCGCGGTGCTAATATTTGCGTTCTTGAGTTGGTCGTGCAGGGAAATGCTCGACGCTGTGAAATTGATGAATGAAAGGACTTCTGACGTGAACCATGTGGAACAATTTCGGGCCGTGATGAATGTTCAGCAGAGGGATCACCAGACGCCTCCCGGAGATTCGCTCGAAGAATACAGGCCGTATCCCCGGTTGTTGAAGGAATAATGGGCGCATGATTTGTACTGCCCCTCGCTCATATTTTTTTGCCTTCTGACATAAGCTCATTCAAGAATCATGGATACCCCTAAAATACTGAATGTCCAAACCGCTGATGTGGCCCCCTGTTACTCCAAGGGCGGTCGTTGCAATGGCCCCTCAACTCGCCTTGCAGGATTTCAGCGCCGCGAGTTTCTTAAGCTGGCCGGAATGACCTGCCTTGCCGTGATTGCTTTGCGGGGCGGCGTGATGGCCGGACCGTTTGTGAAGGAGGATTTTCTGCGTGCAATCCCGACGGACAAGAAGCTGGCGGCGGCGTGGCGGGAGTCACTGACCGCGCGGGGGACGCCGGAGACATTCACCGGGGCGGATTTGCGGTATATCGGAATGCCAGCGGGGGGGCTGTTCTGTGGCACGGTCTATCTTGGCGGCGACGGGCGACTCTGGCTCTGGGATATCTTCAACAAGTGCCAACTCGGATGCGAACCGTCCGGCACGACATTCAACGGGGCTCCGCTCAATCCGATTTGGGGCAGCAGCTACGTCGCACCGTTGGAGTCGGAAAAATACCGGCGGCTCGAGCAGGGGTTCGAGATCTCGGTGAAATCCGGAGGGAACGAAATCAAGCGCACGCTGGATTCCCGGCCGGAGAGCGGGTTCCGGGACGTGAGTTTCACGGGCGAATACCCGATCGGGGTGATCCGCTACAGCGACCCTGCCGTGCCGGTTAAGGTGAAGCTTGAAGCCTTTTCGCCGTTCATTCCACTCGACGTGAAGGATTCGAGTTTACCGGCAACGGTTTTCTGTTTTGAAATCACAAACACGGGAGCCGACACGGCTGAGGTCGCCATCGAGGGACTGTTGGAGAACGCGGTTTTCCAGAATCACCGCTATCTTGAGGGCGAACGCCGGGGTTCCACGCAGGACAAGCGGGGCGCCACGATTGTTTTCTTGTCGGCCGCGGCACAGCCGCCAAGTGAGGGAGTCCGGACGGACATCGTTTTTGAAGATTGGTCCCACGACACCTTCGCCGAATCCGGCTGGAGTGTTGAGGGAGAGGCCTTCGGTGCGGGACCCGTCCTGCGGAGTGCTCTGCCAGCCTATATGGGCGATGTCGGTGGCAACACCCGGCGCGTGGCAAATTCTCATGCAGGCAGTGCGGCGGCAGACGTCAACGGAAAGGACGCCCCCACCGGAAAACTGACCAGCAAAAAATTCCCTATCGAGCGGAAATTTGTTCATGTGATGCTGGCCGGGGGTGCGGATCCGGAAAATCTCGGGATCCGGCTCGTCGTCGACGGGAAGATCGTGCGTACAGCAACGGGTGCGAATGCGAACCCGCTCGCCCTCGTGAATTTGGATGTCAGCGATATTCAGGGCCGGGAGGCGCACATCGAGATCGTGGACAACAAAGGCGGGCCCTGGGGTAACATCGGCGTCGGTTCGATCACATTGACCGACCGGGCCCCGCTTACCGCCGCAGAATTTGCCCGCATGCCGGATGCAGGTTCGATGGCAATCGCACTCATAGGCGGCCCGGCCGAGATCCGCATGGAGGACGCTGCGGGGCCTCTCCAACAAAAGCTCGTGGGCCGGATCGGCCGCCGGCTGACCCTCGAACCCGGAAAATCCGCGACTGTAAGTTTCCTGATCAGCTGGCACTTTCCCCATGCTCCAGCAACCATCATGGGCGGACGTGAGCACCACTACGCGGCGAGGTTTTCAGATGCGGCTGGTACCGCGCAATTCGTGGCCGAAAACTTTGACCGTCTCGCCACGCAAACCCGATTGTGGCGTGATACATGGTATGATTCAACCCTGCCATATTGGTTCCTCAACCGTACGTTTGCAAATACGACGACCCTGGCCACAACGACCTGTTACCTGTTTGACGACGGACGGTTCTGGGCCTTTGAGGGTGTGGGCTGTTGCGCGGGCACATGCTCTCATGTCTGGCATTATGCCCAGGCACTGGCAAGGCTCTTCCCCGAGATCGAGCGCAACCACCGGGAGTTCGTGGATTTCGGACGGTCCATGAAACCCGACGGCACAATGGCCTACCGAGGTGAGGCGGGAGACACGTTTGCCGTGGACGGCCAGGCTGGACGGATCGTGGGGGCTTACCGGGAATACCAGATGTCAAAAGATGATGCCTTCCTTCGACGGGTTTGGCCGGCCGTGAAGAAGGCGCTGGAGAAATTCATGGAAACCGACGGGGATGCGGACGGCATCATCCGGGGTCCGGTTTATAATACCTTGGATGCGGATTGGAACGGCGTGGTCCCCTGGCTCTGCGGCATGTATCATGTCGCGCTGAAAGCCGGTGAGGCGATGGCGGGTGATGTCGGCGATACGGTTTTCGCCGCTAAGTGCCGCGACATTTTAAAAGTTGCATCCAAGAATCTCGATGACCTTTGTTGGAATGAGGATTACGGATACTACGTTCATGTCGGTGACCCAGCGCGGAAGACCGAGGTGGGAGCCTATGATGGTTGTCACATTGATCAGGTGCTCGGTCAAAGCTGGGCATGGCAGGTCGGACTCGGTGAGGTGATGACGCGCAAGCATGCAAAGACCGCGCTCGAGTCGCTTTGGAAATACAATTTCACACCGGATGTTGGACCGTTCCGTGTAGCTCACCCTTCCGGACGCTGGTTTGCCCTCTCCGGCGATGGGGGGACGATCATGGTCTCGAACCCCTTTGCACCTGATATCGCGTTCACCGGAGATACCGCATGGAGTGCGATTTATTTCAACGAGTGCATGAGCGGGTTCGAACACCAGGTTGCCTCGCACATGCTCTGGGAGCGGATGGTCACCGAGGGCCTTGCCACCACAAGGGTCATTCACGACCGCTACAGTGCCAGGCTCCGCAACCCCTACAACGAGATTGAGTGCAGCGACCACTATGCCCGGGCGATGGCCAGTTACGGCACGTTCCTCGCCGCCACTGGGTTCGAATACAACGGCCCGAAACGTCTCATCGGGTTCGCACCGCGCCTCACTCCGGAAAACTTCCGGGCAGCCTTCACCTCGTCGGAAGGCTGGGGATCATTCGAGCAGAAGTTTGACGGCGGGAATTTTCACGCAGGGCTTACGGTGAGATGGGGTCAGCTCGAAGTGGCCACGCTGTCGCTGGAACTGCCCCCGGAGATGAAGACCGCGACGAAGGTCGAATCGACGCTGGACGGGAAGCCTGTCTCCGCAAACCTTTCGCTGTCAGGTGGAATAATCCTCGTGACATTTCAACCCGAAATCAAAATACCAGCATCGAAAACGCTTGAAATCGTTATTCGATGAGGAGGCAATCATGATAAAACGAATGAGCAATCCTGTGTGGCAGTTAATTGTATTCAGCCTGCTGCTTGGCGGGCAGACCGTGAAGGCGGATGCTGTCCGGGATGCTTTTGAGCATCCTGCGGTGCCCGCGCGTTCCCAGACGTATTGGTTCTGGCTCAACGGACACATCGGCCGCGAGGGGATTACGGCCGACATGGAGGCGATGGCGAAAAACCGGATTCAGGGAGCGCTCATATTTCCGATCGCCCACGAGAGTCCGGGGCCGGTTGGTTTTATGTCGGAGGAGTGGATTCAGTTGTTCCTGCACTCGGTGCGCGAGGCGGATCGCGTCGGCATTCAGATCGGTCTGCACAATGGTGCCGGCTGGTCATGCAGCGGCGGCCCGTGGATCGATGCGGAGCACAATATGCAGGTTTTGACCACCAGCCGGGTCACTGCGGAGGGCAATAGCAAGGAGCAGACACTGGCCCTTCCGCAGCCATGGAAAAATCTGGATTACTACCGCGATGTGGTGGTGATTGCTTTTCCTTCCGGTCCGACAATGGCCGAGGCCAATCCCGTGATCAGCGCCTCCGGCGAAATCGACGGCACGCTACTCATGGATGGGAACTCCGGCACGCAGCTCTCACTGCCGCCGGTCGCGGCGGGAGCAGAGCGCTTTATTCAATTGGAGTTTCCCTCCCCGATCACAGCGGAGGGGTTGTGGCTGACTCATTTTGGTTCAAATCCGGGCAGCGGTGCCGAGATTCAGGTCTCCGCCGACGGAGTGAATTTTCGGACTCTTGGGCGCATCGATTACAACATGTGGACCCATCACAAGAGCGGGCAGTCGCAGTTGACGTTCCCGCCGACCACTGGGAAATATTTCCGCGTGAAGTTTGATCAGGCAGGCGGTGAGGCGTATCAGATGGGCGAAGTCGAGCTGGCGCTGGCCCCGACGCTGAATGCGATCCTCCCGAAGGCCGGCTACTACACCCCGCTCTCCGGTTTCCACTATGAAGCGGGGGCCAGCCGCGCCGATGGGCCGATGGTTCCGTCGCGAGAGGTTCTGAATCTGACCAAGAGCATGGACCCGTCGGGTCAGCTGAAATGGACGGTGCCGCCGGGCCGGTGGACCGTCTTGCGGGTGGGTCACACGGCTGGGGGAATGGAAGCCGTTCCCGCGCCGACCGGCATCACCGCGCTGGAGTGCGACAAGCTTAGCAAGACAGCGGTTAAAAGGCACTATGATGGATTCATCGGTCGGCTGGCCAAACTCTGCGGACCGCTGGCTGGCAAGGCCTTTTCCTATGCCACCACCGACAGCTGGGAAGTGGGCGCACAGAACTGGACTGCAGCGATGCCGGAGGAATTCCGCAAGCGGCGCGGCTATAACCTGACGCCGTTCCTTCCGCTGCTGCTCACCGGTCGGGTGGTGGACGATGTGAAAACATCCGAACGGTTTCTGGAAGATTATCGCAGGACGCTGCAGGAGCTGATCCTTGAAAACTATTATGGGTATTACACTGGGCTCTGTCATCAGGACGGTCTGCAGTTCTGGTCGGAGAACTATCACACGATGTTCTGCGACACGCTGGATATCGCCGAAAAGGTGGATGTGGCGATGGGTGAGTTCTGGGCGAACTATGTCCCCGATCTGACCGAACATCACTGGCTGGCCAAACATGCCAGCTCGTGCTCCCAGGTGACCGGTCAGCCGCTGGTTCCGGCAGAGGCGTTTACTTCGCACCTTGACCGCTGGACCGAAAGCCCCAAGACCCTCAAGGCCAAGGGCGACCTGATGTATGCTGGGGGGGTTAACCAGTTTGTTTTCCACCGCTATGCGCACCAGCCATGGCTTGACCGGGAACCGGGCATGACGATGGGGCCGAACGGGATTCACTTCGAGCGCACCAGCACATGGTGGAACGAGGCCGGTGGATGGCTGAATTATCTGGAGCGCTGCCAGTCGGTGTTGCAACAGGGACGTATCGTAGGCCAGGTCGTGGTGCTGATGCCTGAGTATTCGCCGGCGAACATGAGCGCGGTGAGCTCCCTCTATCAATGGCTCAAACAGGAACTGCCGCGCGGCTTCGACTATCTGTTTTCCTCGCAGAACGGCTTGCTGCGGAAAGCGAAACTCGTAAACGGCTCACTGCAATTTCCTCTGGGCGATGGCTATCGCCTGGTTGTGCTGCCCGATACCACGGTCAGCACTCCCGAGTTTCTCGTGAAAGTAAGGGAACTTCTGGAGGGAGGCATCACTGTTTATGCCACGCAGCGTCCGGACCGTGCGGCGGGATTGACGGATCGCGCGAATCGCGACCGGGAGATTCAGAAACTCGCCGCCGGGATCTGGGGTGAGGTGGATGGTAAAAATGTGACGAGCCGCAAGGTCGGCAAGGGCTTGTTTGTGCAGGGCATCCCCCTGGCGGCAGCGATCCGGATGGCTGGGATCAAACCGGACTTTGAATTTTCCAATGCAAACGGCAGACCCGTGGAGGTTTATCAACGCGCGGGCAACGTACAACCGGTCAATGCCATCCATCGCCGGACTCCTGAAGCGGATGTTTACTTCGTCGCCAATCACAACACCCAGCGCGATCAGCAATTGGTCTGCCGCTTCGGCGTGACCGGCATGGCCCCCGAACGCTGGGATCCTGTCAGCGGAAAAACCGAAAAGCTCGCCGCCTGGCGCGAGGCGGACGGGGTTACGGAACTGCCTTTGAATCTCGGGCCATCGGAGGCCGCGTTCATCGTCTTTCGACCGGCCAAGGGTGAAGATCCGGTCATCTCGCTGAAGCACGCCGGCCAGGAACTTTTTCCTGCGTTCGGGAATCCTGACAAGCCAACGGCAGTGGCTCGTGATGTCGTTGACAACTTCACCATGGCGGCCTGGGTGAAAGCCGGGGGAGTCATTGCGCTGCCGACTGAGACAGCCGCCGGTGTGGGTGGCGATCCCGGCCGCTATGCGGTCTATCCGGTGCCTGGGCACGAGGTGTTTGGTCCCCAAGATGCCGGATCCGGGTTCATGGTTGCCGCCAATGCCATTACGGTCATGGAACATGGCGCGGGTTATTTTGCTAACGTGCTGGTCTTTCCGATGGCACCGGGCAATGACTGGATTCATGTGGCGGTGGTCTATCGCGATCGCACGCCGATGCTCTATGTGAATGGGCGGCAGGTTAAAACCGGCCTGCGCGGGTCGATGGTCGTTCATCCAGGTGTGTGGGTGGCACACACACGTCCTATTGCTCCCTTTGATGGCGAGGTGGCCGGTCTCACGTGCCTGGCCAGTCCGCTGGAAAATGAGGAAATCAAAGCTCTGATGCAGGAGACTCACGGCCAGATTACTCAAGCGGATGCTTGGAAATTGACGATGACAGACAAGCGAGTGCCCTCTCTGCAAACCGACTGCTCGGGATCGTTCACCGCAAAGACTGCCAGCGGAAAAACCTGGACCGCAGAAGTGGAAACCCTGCCTGCACCCGTAGAGGTTACCGGTCCGTGGCAGGTGGACTTCGAACCCGGACGCGGCGCGCCGGCCTCGACAAATTTTCCGAGCCTGATCTCATGGAGCGACCATTCGGATAAAGACATCGGCTATTTCTCGGGTCATGCGACCTATCGCAATCAGGTCACCGTCCCGCCAGCACTGCCGGGCGCAAACCGTCGGATCGTGCTCGATTTGGGCGGAGTCGAGGTCATGGCCTCTGTGAAGGTCAACGGCAAAGACTGCGGCATCCTGTGGCACGCACCCTATGAGGTCGATGTCACCGACGTTTTGAGAGCGGGCGCAAACGATCTGGAAATCCGCGTGGTCAACCTCTGGCCCAACCGGATCATCGGCGACTTGCGCAGCCCCTACGGCAAGCCGTTCACCTACTGCCAGACCCAGCTCTACTCCGCCGCCGACGCTCTGCTGCCCTCCGGGCTCCTGGGTCCGGTCGAACTCCGGGCTGTATCCCAACTGCCGGTCAACGCCGAAAAAGCGATCGACTTGAAAGGAAACTAATGCTCATGAAGAAGTCCGCAAAGAAAACTAAACGGACGTCATCCCCCGGGCGAACAAGCGTAGTTGCCGTCGACGCTATGACGAAGCACCTTCTGGCTTTACTCCTCGGATTCGGCCAGCTTTTTCCGCTGTTTGCCTCCGATCTCGACAGAGGTTTCGAACACCCGCCGCAACCCGCGCGTTCCCAGACGTATTGGTTCTGGCTCAACGGACACATCGGCCGCGAGGGGATTACGGCCGACATGGAGGCGATGGCGAAAAACCGGATTCAGGGAGCGCTCATATTTCCGATCGCCCACGAGAGTCCGGGGCCGGTTGGTTTTATGTCGGAGGAGTGGATTCAGTTGTTCCTGCACTCGGTGCGCGAGGCGGATCGCGTCGGCATTCAGATCGGTCTGCACAATGGTGCCGGCTGGTCATGCAGCGGCGGCCCGTGGATCGATGCGGAGCACAATATGCAGGTTTTGACCACCAGCCGGGTCACTGCGGAGGGCAATAGCAAGGAGCAGACACTGGCCCTTCCGCAGCCATGGAAAAATCTGGATTACTACCGCGATGTGGTGGTGATTGCTTTTCCTTCCGGTCCGACAATGGCCGAGGCCAATCCCGTGATCAGCGCCTCCGGCGAAATCGACGGCACGCTACTCATGGATGGGAACTCCGGCACGCAGCTCTCACTGCCGCCGGTCGCGGCGGGAGCAGAGCGCTTTATTCAATTGGAGTTTCCCTCCCCGATCACAGCGGAGGGGTTGTGGCTGACTCATTTTGGTTCAAATCCGGGCAGCGGCGGGGAAATCCAGGTGTCCGATGATGGCGTGAGTTTCCGGACGTTTGCACGGTTTGATTACAATGAGAATATGCATTTCAAAATCGGGCAGACCCAAGTCACCTTCGCTCCCGCCACGGGGAGGTATTTTCGGTTAAAGTTTGACCAGGCAGGTGGAGAGGCTTTTCGCATCGGCGAAGTGGAGTTGGCCCTAACGCCTACGCTCGTAGGGTTCATGCCGAAGGCCGGTTATTACACGCCGTTTCCGGGCTTTTCGTATGAGGCCGGAGCCAGTCGCCCCAACGGACCGGCTATCCCTTCGGGCCAGGTCGTGGACCTGAGCAAGCTCATGGATGCGACGGGCCAACTCAAATGGACTGTTCCACCGGGCAAGTGGACGGTGCTGCGCGTGGGGCAGACTGCCAGCGGAGTGGAAGCCCGCCCTGTGCCGACGAGTGTCACCAGCGCGCTGGAGTGCGACAAGCTTAGCAAGACAGCGGTTAAAAGGCACTATGATGGATTCATCGGTCGGCTGGCCAAACTCTGCGGACCGCTGGCTGGCAAGGCCTTTTCCTATGCCACCACCGACAGCTGGGAAGTGGGCGCACAGAACTGGACTGCAGCGATGCCGGAGGAATTCCGCAAGCGGCGCGGCTATAACCTGACGCCGTTCCTTCCGCTGCTGCTCACCGGTCGGGTGGTGGACGATGTGAAAACATCCGAACGGTTTCTGGAAGATTATCGCAGGACGCTGCAGGAGCTGATCCTTGAAAACTATTATGGGTATTACACTGGGCTCTGTCATCAGGACGGTCTGCAGTTCTGGTCGGAGAACTATCACACGATGTTCTGCGACACGCTGGATATCGCCGAAAAGGTGGATGTGGCGATGGGTGAGTTCTGGGCGAACTATGTCCCCGATCTGACCGAACATCACTGGCTGGCCAAACATGCCAGCTCGTGCTCCCAGGTGACCGGTCAGCCGCTGGTTCCGGCAGAGGCGTTTACTTCGCACCTTGACCGCTGGACCGAAAGCCCCAAGACCCTCAAGGCCAAGGGCGACCTGATGTATGCTGGGGGGGTTAACCAGTTTGTTTTCCACCGCTATGCGCACCAGCCATGGCTTGACCGGGAACCGGGCATGACGATGGGGCCGAACGGGATTCACTTCGAGCGCACCAGCACATGGTGGAACGAGGCCGGTGGATGGCTGAATTATCTGGAGCGCTGCCAGTCGGTTCTGCAACAAGGAAGCGTGGTGGGCCAGGTCGTGGTGCTGATGCCCGAGTATGTGCCGGTGGCCATGAGCGCGGTGGACTCGCGTTATCAGTGGCTCAAGCGGGAACTGCCGCGCGGCCTCGACTACCTGTTCTCCTCGCAAAATGGCCTACTACGAAAGGCGAAGCTGCAAAATGGTTCCCTGCGATTTCCGTTGGGCGAGGGCTATCGTGTGGTCGTGCTGCCCGATACCACGGTCAGCACCCCCGAACTGCTCGCAAAGGTGAGAGAGCTTCTGGAGGGAGGCCTCACCGTTTATGCCACGCAGCGTCCGGACCGTGCGGCGGGATTGACGGATCGCGCGAATCGCGACCGGGAGATTCAGAAACTCGCCGCCGGGATCTGGGGTGAGGTGGATGGTAAAAATGTGACGAGCCGCAAGGTCGGCAAGGGCTTGTTTGTGCAGGGCATCCCCCTGGCGGCAGCGATCCGGATGGCTGGGATCAAACCGGACTTTGAATTTTCCAATGCAAACGGCAGACCCGTGGAGGTTTATCAACGCGCGGGCAACGTACAACCGGTCAATGCCATCCATCGCCGGACTCCTGAAGCGGATGTTTACTTCGTCGCCAATCACAACACCCAGCGCGATCAGCAATTGGTCTGCCGCTTCGGCGTGACCGGCATGGCCCCCGAACGCTGGGATCCTGTCAGCGGAAAAACCGAAAAGCTCGCCGCCTGGCGCGAGGCGGACGGGGTTACGGAACTGCCTTTGAATCTCGGGCCGGCAGAGTCCGCGTTCGTCGTGTTCCGCCCGGCCAAGGGTGAAGATCCGGTCATCTCGTTGAAGCACGCTGGCCAGGAGCTTTTTCCTGCGTTCGGAACTCAGAATCCGATAGTGATTCAAAAAGCGGTTTACGGAGTTTTGGATGATCCCGCACGTACGCTGGACGTGACGGCTCGATTGCAGACGCTTATAGCGGGCGGAACGATGCCCATGGTTTCGGATATGGCCAATCCGGTAGATCCCGCGCCCGGAGTGGTGAAAAACCTGCGCGTGGAATATCTTATCGAAGGCAAATCTCTCGTGACCATCGGAACCGATTGGCAGCCACTCATACTGAGCACTCCGAACCCGGCTTGGAGTTTAACTGCCGACGTCAAAGGCTTGACCCGGTTGCAAACCGACTGCTCGGGATCGTTCACCGCAAAGACTGCCAGTGGAAAAACCTGGACCGCAGAAGTGGAAACCCTGCCTGCACCCGTAGAGGTTACCGGTCCGTGGCAGGTGGACTTCGAACCCGGACGCGGCGCGCCGGCCTCGACAAATTTTCCGAGCCTGATCTCATGGAGCGACCATTCGGATAAAGACATCGGCTATTTCTCGGGTCATGCGACCTATCGCAATCAGGTCACCGTCCCGCCAGCACTGCCGGGCGCAAACCGTCGGATCGTGCTCGATTTGGGCGGAGTCGAGGTCATGGCCTCTGTGAAGGTCAACGGCAAAGACTGCGGCATCCTGTGGCACGCACCCTATGAGGTCGATGTCACCGACGTTTTGAGAGCGGGCGCAAACGATCTGGAAATCCGCGTGGTCAACCTCTGGCCCAACCGGATCATCGGCGACTTGCGCAGCCCCTACGGCAAGCCGTTCACCTACTGCCAGTCGCAACTCTACTCCGCCGCCGACGCTCTGCTGCCCTCCGGGCTCCTGGGTCCGGTCGAGCTCCGCGCGGAGCCAAATGTGTCACTCGCGACAACACCGTAGAAGGACTGTAAATATGCGTAAACACCTTACAATAGCGGTTGGCAAAACGTCGGATACAAAGTTGCATCTGATCTCCAAGCTTCTCTGGTTTCGCATGGTTTTTGTCGCAGCACTTTTGGGTTGTCTTAGTGGGGGGTCTCCAAATTTGCTTGCTGCCGGTTCCGTGGATTTGCCGGGAAACGCGGCCTCATTCGACCTGTTTCTTCTGCTTGGGCAATCCAATATGAAGGGGCGCGGCGTGGTGCCTAAGCTACAAACACCCGATCCGTGCATTCAAATGTTTACCATGCGCGACGATCAATGGTGTACGGCCAGCGATCCTCTCCATGCGTCCGGTGTGGCCGACGCGGTCGATGGCTCGGATAATGCCGGGGTCGGACCCGGAATGAGCTTTGCACGAAGCCTTCGCCGCGATGACCCGCAGGCGGTCATTGGATTGATTCCGGGGGCCGCCGGAGGATCATGGATCGAGCTATGGCGAAGCGGACATCCCAAGGGATTCTTTGACGAGGCTGTCCGCCGCGGCCTTCTGGCGCTTTCCTCGGATTCTGCGACCAAGCCACGGCTGAAAGCCATCCTTTGGCTTCAGGGGGAATCGGACAGCACCGATGGACGATACCAACTCTACGAAGAAAAGCTGGTGCAGCTTGTGGACTCGCTGAGGGAAAAGTTCAATGATCCTGAACTGCCCTTTATTGCCTGCACCATTGGCACATTCATTACTCCCCATCCAAAGTTCAAGCACGTCCGGGAAATCAACGACATCCTGCTAAGTCTCCCCGAACTGCGCCCGTTCACGGCCACGGTCGATGCACGGGATCTGACCGGCCACATTGGGGACCGCCTGCACTATGACACCCGCTCCCAGGAAATCATCGGGGAGCGATTTGCCGAAAAATACCGTAAAATCAAGGAGTGAAGCATGCAAAAACGACAGACAGTTCGCCCGCCTCAAAGAGACTTGTGGACGATTGACGGACACCATGAATCGGGCGCGAATCGTGTCTCGATGGATCTCGAATTTGCCGGAGCACCGGGCAAGACTGGCCGGGTAAAGAGGGTTTCCCTCTCTCCCGCTGTGCTGCTAACACTGCTTCTTGCCGCTCTGTTTCCGCTGCCTGGAGTTGAGGCGTCTGAGCTCGACAGCGGTTTTCAACAACCGCCGCAATCGGCGCGTCCGTGGACGTATTGGATGTGGATTGATGGCAATATAACGCGCGAGGGGATCACGGCGGACCTAGAGGCGATGGCTCGTGTCGGCATCGGCGGGGTGTTGATCATGGAGGTGTGGCAGCATGTTCCCTCCGGGCCGGTGGCCTTCTTTTCCGATGAGTGGCGGAAACTTTTTTCGCATGCCGTGGCCGAGGCCGACCGGCTGGGAATCGTGGTGAGCATGAACAACGACGGCGGATGGGCCGGGAGCGGCGGCCCATGGAATCCGCCGGAACTTTCCACGCAGCATGTTGTGTGGAGCACGAAGGCTGTGGCAGGCGGGAAAGGCGTGCAGCGCCTCGAACTGCCGCGACCATGGGCGAATAGGGGGCCCGTGGTCCAGGCGGGTGCGTTTGAGCACCATGGCCGCCGCCCGTGGATGGACCAGGGATTCTATCAGGACTCGGTCGTGCTTGCCTGGCCGCGTCCGGCGGCGGAACCGGTTCCGCTCCGGGATCTCGCCGTCTCGGTGAAATCGTCCGGCGGCGAGGACCCGCGCCGGTTTCTGGATGGCAATATCTGGCAGTTGTCGCGGTTGGTTCCAGAAAAGCCGGGGACCCCGGTGTGGCTGCAGGTGGACTTCGCCCAGCCGCAAACCGTGGCCTCGCTGGGCATGGTCGTGCCCAAGGGGGTGGGCTACGATTCCATCCTGGAAGCCTCCGAGGATGGAGCCTCGTGGCGTGAGCTGGCGCGACCCGGATTTGGTGAGTATCTGAGTTTCCAACCCGTGAAACCCGCCGTGGCAGCACGGCACTTCCGGATTTTATTTCCCGGAAAATCCGAGCTGTGGCTCGGAAACGTGATTCTTTCCTCGCTGCCGCACACCGCCGCGCTGCAAGCCAGCTCCGCCATGATCCGCGGACAGCTGTCCATGGGACAGCCGCCGGTTGGCGCGGCAAGCCGCATCAAATCGGAAGATGTGGTGAACCTCACCGACAAGTTCACTGCGGATGGTGTCTTGACCTGGGAAGTGCCGGAGGGGAATTGGGAAATCGTCCGCTTCGGCTCGACCCCCACCGGCAAGGAAAACCATCCGGCACCGGCGGCCAGCGTCGGGCTCGAAAGTGACAAGCTCAGTCGCGCGGCGACGCGTCATCACTTCGAACAATTTATCGGCAAGCTCAAGGCCGATGCCAAGCGTACGAACGCCAAATCGCTGACCATGACTCATGTCGATAGCTGGGAAGTCGGCAGTCAGAACTGGACGCCGAAAATGCGTGAGGAATTTCGTGAGCGCCGCGGGTATGACATGACGCCTTGGCTGCCCGCGCTGACCGGATTGGTCATCGGTTCGGTGGACGAGACCGAGCGGTTTTTGTGGGACCTGCGGCGAACAGTCGGCGAGATGGTGACCGATAATTATTTCGCGGAATTCCGGCGGCTTTCGCATGAGCAAGGCATGACATTTTCTTCGGAGGCGTATGGCGACGGCCCGTTCAACGACGTGCTGGCCGGCGGCGAGGCGGATGTGCCGATGACCGAGTTCTGGCTGCACGACGAATGTTCGCGTTGGGCGATCGGCGCGGCGTCCGCCGCCCACACGCAGGGGAAAAAGATCGTGGCGGCCGAGGCGTTCACATCGTGGCCGGTTCAGGCAGGGTTCCGCGACCATCCCTTCGCCTACAAAGTTCTCGGCGACCGGGTGTTTTGCAACGGGGTCAACCGGCTGGTTTTCCACCGTTATGCCATGCAGCCATGGGAGCGCGCGCCGGGCATGACGATGGCCCAGTGGGGGATTCATTTCGACCGGCACAATACATGGTTCGAGTTTTCCAAACCCTGGCTGGACTACCTCGCGCGCAGCCAGTTTCTGCTCCAGCAGGGACGGTTCCCGGCGGACATCGCCTGCTTCACCTCGGAGGGCTCGCCCTACAACCCGCCACCGCGCCCCAACTTCGATCCGGCGATTCCGTTCACCCATCAGTTCGATCTGGTGACCGACCGGAACATCGCGGAGATGACGGTGAAAGATGGCCGCCTCACGCTTCCAGGCGGAGCTTCGTATGCGCTGCTCGTGCTGGGCAATGGCCGGAGCATGACGCCGGAACTGCTGGAAAAAATCCAATCGCTTGTACGTGATGGCGCGGCGATCTGGGGTAACCCGCCGGACCGCTCGCCCGGCTTGGGCGGCTATCCGCAAGCCGACCAGCGTGTGCGTGAAATGGCCAAAGAAGTTTGGGGGAACGAGGGAGCCGCCCCGCCGGACGGTCGCCTCTATGGTAAGGGACGCATTTTCCAAAACACGCCCTTGTCCTCGGTCATGGAGAGGCTTGCAGTGCCCGCCGCCTTTGTTTCGGACAACCCCGGATTGCGCTGGATCCAACGGCGAGGGGATGCGGGCGAAGATATCTTTTTTGTCGCCAACACGGACGACACCCCGGTGGACAGCCTGTGTTCATTCGATGCCGGGCGGCGGCGTCCGGAACTCTGGAATCCTCAAACCGGCGCCACTGCGGATGCCGGGGTCTATCGCGTCGAGGGACGGCGTGTGCATGTGCCGCTGCACTTTGAGCGGAGCGGTTCGGTTTTTGTGATTTTTCGCAAACCGGCGGAGGCCGATCCGATCATCGCCGTTTCGCGAAATGGCCAGCCGCTCATCGGCACGCTGCCCGCTCCGCGCTTGGAAATCGAAGAGGCCACCTACGGCGTGCCGGGGGATGCTGCGCGGTTGCAAAACGTGACGGACAAACTCCAGAACGTCATCAACCAAGGATCGACCGGCCTCATCGTGGCGCGGCTGGCCGACGGCGGCGATCCCGCGCCCGGTGTGGTCAAGACGCTGACCGTGAAATACCGTGTCGGCGACCGCTTACTGACATTCACCGGTACGGATCCCGATCCGCTCCAGCTTGCGGTGTCCGCGCGGCCGGAAATCAAGATCGAAGAGGCCACCTACGGCGTGTCGGTGGGGGCGGCGCGGTCGCGAAACGTGACGGCCAAACTCCAGAACATCATCAACCAGGGAG
>CAYNOR010000011.1:0-63733 GCA_964398915.1 uncultured Verrucomicrobiota bacterium | reverse complement strand
GCGCGGCTGGCTGATGGCGATGATCCCGCGCCCGGTGTGGTCAAGACGCTGACCGCGAAATACCGTGTCGGCGACCGCTCACTGACGTTCACCGGCACGGATCCCGATCCGCTCCAGCTCGCGGCATCCGCGCGGCCGGAAATCAAGATCGAAGAGGCCGCCTACGGCGTGCCGGGGGATGCGGCGCGGTCGCGAAACGTGACGGCCAAACTCCAGAACATCATCAACCAGGGAGGGTCCGGCGTGCCGGTGGCGCGGCTGGCTGATGGCGATGATCCCGCGCCCGGTGTGGTCAAGACGCTGACCGTGAAATACCGCGTCGGCGACCGCTCACTGACGTTCACCGGCACAGATCCCGATCCGCTCCAGCTCGCGGCATCCGCGCGGCCGGAAATCAAAATCGAAGAGGCCGTTTACGGCGCGCCGGCGGATATGTCGCAGTTACGAAACGTGACGGCCAAACTCCAGAACATCATCAATCAGGGAGAGTCCGGCGTGCCGGTGGCGCGGCTGGCTGATGGCGATGATCCTGCGCCCGGTGTGGTCAAGACGCTGACCGTGAAATACAGTGTCGGCGACCGTTTGTTTTCCTTTTCGGGACAGGATGCGGACCGCATCCAACTGAGCGGTGGGCACGACCTGCCTTTCCAGATCCAGCTCGGTCGTGATAAGGCCGGAAAGATTCAGGCGCGAGCGGATTCGCCTGGTCTTTATGTGGCGAGCACGACGGCGGGAAAGAGTTGGCGCTTTACGGTGCCGGAGGTATCCGCTCCATTGCCGATCAGCGGCCCATGGCAGATTCGCTTTCAGGCCGGACGAGGCGCCCCGCCGACAACCACTCTTAGTCATCTGAGTTCTCTCTCTGCTCATGCCGACACGGGTATCCGGTATTTTTCCGGCATTGCGGAGTATGAAACCGGATTTGACGTGCCGAAGGAATGGCTGCAGGGAGGTTCGATCTTCCTCGACCTCGGCAACGTGCAGGTCGTGTGCGAAGTCGAGGTGAACGGTAAAAAGCTCGGCACATTCTGGAAACCTCCGTTCGTCATCGATGTGACCGGACGGGTGCCGGCGGGCGCAAACCGCTTGGTTGTGCGGGTCGCCACGCCGTGGGCCAACCGTATCATCGGCGACGAGCAACTGCCTGATGACATGCAGTGGGAGGATCCCGCCAAAGTCGCCTATCCCTACAACGGCGGAACATGGCCGACCCGCTGGCCCGATTGGCTGGCGGAGGGTAAGCCCAGCCCGTCTGGACGCGTGGCCTTTGTGACATGGAAATTCCCGACCCTCACGCGGGCCGCTGCGCTCAGTCCATCGGGCTTGATCGGCCCGGTGTGTCTGCGCTTCATCCCGGAGGCAAAAGGAAGGCAGGGCGAACCGGAGTGAATCCAAAAAAAGTGCTATGAAAAAAATCCTCCTGTCGATCCTTCTCGCATTGTCGTCGTTGCCCGCCGCTTCTGCGGACGGGCTGGATGCCGGATTTAAAAACCCGCCGGATGAGGCGCGGCCATGGGTTTATTGGTTCTGGCTCAATGGCAACATCACGAACTGCGGCATCACGGCTGATCTGGAAGCGATGCAGCGCGTCGGACTCGGTGGCGCGTTGATCATGGAGGTGGATCAGGGCACGCCGGTCGGACCGGTAGATTTCATGGGAACTCCGTGGCGTAATGCGTTCCGGCACGTTCACGCCGAAACGAAACGACTGGGCCTGGAAATCAACATGAATAACGACGCCGGTTGGAACGGCAGCGGCGGGCCATGGGTCCAGCCGGAGCAGTCGATGCAGGAAGTGACATGGAGCGAAACCAGTATCACCGGCCCGCTTCGTTTTGAAGGCGTGCTGCCGCAGCCCGGGACCGTCGCCGGTTATTACCGCGATATCGCGGTGCAGGCAATTCCAGCAACCGGCGATTTCCGGATTCCCAGCATTGAGTCGAAGGCTTCTTTCCAGCACAGGGGATTGGGCGAGCCGACTCCGGATGTTATTGGGGGGATCAACAAAACCGTGACCCGGCATCAACGCGGCCGGGGCGAACTCACACCGCAGGCGATCATCAACCCGCGGGCCATCATCCCTCTCACGACCCAGATGGCTGCGGACGGGCTCCTGGTCTGGAACGTGCCGCCCGGCAAGTGGACGATCCTGCGAATCGGTCACACCAGCACTGGATCGGAAAACGCGCCCGCACCAAAGTCCGGTCGAGGCCTCGAGTGTGACAAACTCGGCCGGGCCGGGATTGAGGCACATTTTGCGGGCATGATGGCCAAGCTCGCAAGCGATACGGGCATCGCGGAGAAACCCCTGGCCAAGGGTCTGGTGGCCACGCACATTGACAGTTGGGAGAACGGGTCACAGAACTGGACATCGCGGATGCGGGAGGAATTTCAGCAGCGGCGCGGATACGATTTAATACCGTTCCTTCCGGTGTTCACTGGACGCGTCGTGGACAGCCTCGAAGTCTCGGAGCGTTTTCTTTGGGATGTGCGCCGGACGGTTTCCGATCTGGTGATCGAAAATTACGCTGGGCGTTTCCGGGAACTGGCCAATACGTCCGGAATACGCTTCTCGGTCGAGGCTTATGGTTGCCCGTGCGATGCCATTCCATTGGGTGGTCAGGCGGAAGAACCGATGGGGGAATTTTGGACACCGGCCGGCGATGGTATGGAAACCTGCACCGGCATGGCGTCGGCGGGACACGTTTATGGCAGACGCATCATCGGTGCCGAGGCCTTCACGGCCGACGATCAGGAACGGTGGCGGCTTCATCCGGCTCTGCTCAAGGCCGTGGGCGACCGCGCGTTTACCGAGGGGATCAACCGCATCGTCTTCCACCGCTACGCCATGCAGCCGTGGGCCGCCGATTACCAACCGGGCATGATGATGGGGCCGTGGGGCCAGCATTACGAGCGCACGCAGACGTGGTGGGAGCAGTCGCGCCCGTGGCACGAGTATCTGGCTCGTTGTCAGTTCATGCTGCGGCAGGGGGTGTTTGTTGCGGATATCTGTTATCTCCAGCCCGAGGCCCCGCCGCTGCGGTTCAGTGACCATCCGCGCCTGGGCTACAAATGGGACGAGTGCTCGGACGACGCCGTGCTCAAGCGCATGTCCGTGCGCGCCGGGCGCATCGTTCTGCCCGATGGCATGAGCTATTCCCTGCTCGTGCTGCCTGATACGCAGACGATGACACCTCAATTGCTGCGCAAGGTGAAGAAACTCGTCGAATCCGGAGCCACGGTGCTCGGCCCGCGCCCGCTGAAATCACCAAGCCTGAGCGGCTACCCGCAGTGCGATGAGGAAGTCCGCCGGCTGGGTCTGGAGCTTTGGGGCGATTGCGACGGCCAGAGCGTGAAGGAACATGCGTTCGGACGCGGGCGCGTCGTGTGGGGCATGACTCCGGAGCAACTCCTGCATCATCGCGGCCTGCCGCCCGACTTCACCTGCAATCAGCCGTGGCGTTTCACTCACCGCAGTACCGGCGGAGAGGATATCTATTTCGTGGCCAACGGTCAGCCCTTTGAGACCACAGCGACTTGCGCCTTCCGCGTGGCTGGCAAGGTGCCGGAGCTGTGGTCGCCGGAAACCGGACGCATCGAGCGCGCAGGGGTCTATGAGGCGAAGGATGGACTCACGCGTGTGGCGCTCACCCTTGGGCCGGGCGGATCGGTGTTTGTTGTCTTCCGTAAGAGCGCCGGGGCCGACGATCCCGTCGTGCAAGTTCGCCGCAAGGGAATGACATTGCTTTCCGCCGTCCCACAGCCGTCCAGAAAAATCCTCGTCCGCCAGGCGAACTACGGTGCGGGTGACCCGGCGCGAACCCGCGATGTGACCGCCAAGGTTCAGCGTCTGGTCGATGCCGGCGACATTAGCTTCCCCGTGACCGCGCTGGCCGTTGGCGACGATCCCGCGCCCAATATCGTGAAGACGCTTGTCGTGGCTTTTACTGTCGATGACGAGCCGTTCGTCGCGAAAGGTCGCGACGGGGACACGCTTCGCCTGGGACGTAACGCGAGCGGCGCAAAGATCGATCTGGCGCGCTACGGCGTGCTCAATGATCCGGCGCGAACCCGCGATGTGCGGGATCAATTGCAGCGCCTCCTTGATGCCGGGGAAACCGGCATTCTTGTCTCGCGGATGGCGGCGGACGGAGACCCGGCGAACGGCATCGTGAAGACGCTGCAGGTCGATTACTCACTGGATGGCAAGCCACATCGCCTGATCGGCACCGATCCGGAGACCGTGAATTTCCTCACCGGGCCGCTGCCGCCGGAGGCCGTCGTGCAAATTCACTGCGAGCCGCAAGGCGGGATCTGGCTGGAATCTCGCGAAGCGGGCGAATACGAGGTCACGACCGCATCCGGCGCGACGCAGCGGGTCAGCGTGCCTGTAATTTCGCCGCCGGTGGAAGTGACCGGCCCGTGGGACGTGCGATTCGACCCCGAGCGCGGCGGACCAGAACGCATTACGCTGGAAAAGCTGATTTCCTGGAGCCAGCACAGCGATCCCGGTGTGAAATTTTACTCCGGCACGGCCACCTATATCCAAACGCTGCGCGTGCCCGAAGCCATGGTCGGACCGAACCGGCGGCTGTTCCTCGACTTAGGCCGGGTGCAGGTGATGGCCCGGGTTTCACTCAATGGCAAGGATCTCGGCATCCTCTGGAAACCGCCGTTCCGGGTGGACATCACCGGGGCGGTAATACCCGGAGACAACCTGCTCGAAGTGCAGGCCACCAACCTCTTGATCAACCGCATGATCGGCGACGAGCAACTGCCCGAGGATAGCGACCGCACCCCCGACCGCACGCTCAAGGCCTGGCCGCAGTGGGTTCTGGATGGCAAACCAAGTCCGGCCGGACGCCTGACCTTCGCCAGTTGGCGGCTGTGGAAACAAAATGATCCGCTTCAGGAATCCGGTCTGCTCGGTCCGGTCACACTGCACCCGACCGCTCAAGTGGAAGTGAAATCAGAAAAATGAACAAAATGACGGCTGCCAAAATAAAATCAGCCGTTAATTCAAGTTGATTTAAAAGGGGCTTTATATTGTTAAGTGGATGATGAATCAGATACAGCGTTAATCAGACAGTCGTTTTAATTACAAAAAAACAAACAGGTGGTATATTATGAAAACAAAATCAAATGTCTTTCTAGCACTATTCATGTTGCTGTTCAGCCCGCTTACTTTTTCTGCAAGCGACACGTACTATGAGCGATATAGTACACAAACCACCCCGCACGTTTATGAGGGAATTTATTTAACAGGACTCGATTTTCCCATTGGAGCATTGGGCGGTGGTACCATACGTATGAACGGGAAAGCCGAAAGAGTGTGGTGGCAGATTTTTAATAATTTTGAGGAAAGAGCGGGGAGCGGAATTATTCCCAATAGTTTTTTTGCCATTCGTGCCGGCACGAACGGAGCAACGGTTGTGAAAGCACTTCAGACCTCCGCAGTCGGGCCGTTTTCGGCAATGAACAGCTTAAAATTTACCGGCGAATTTCCTTTTGGATGGTATAACTTTAGTGACACGGCACTGCCGGTAGAGGTGAAAATGGAAGCGTTTAATCCATTAATACCTATGGATCTGAAAAACTCTGCAATACCCTGTGCAATTTTTAAAATCACTGTTAAAAACACGTCAGCTAATACAACCAGTGTTAGTGTTCTCGGCACACAACAAAATGCCGTAGGTTTCAATGGGTATGGAACGATTACTAATAATAGAAATTTCAATGCTTATGGCAGCAACGTGAACCGTATCGTTTCAGATGCTTCGAGCACCAGTCTGAAAATGACAGGAACAAATGGCAGTTTGCAGTTATCGGCTTACGAAACAGAAATGTCTTTCACGGCCTCGTGGGACAATTTAAGTACACTTTACGACGATTTTTCTGCCGACGGGGTATTAACCGGAGCGGCCACTGCAAGCAGTCCATCCAGTGGAGTAACCGTTGATGGAGCACTTGCTAAAGATTTTACTTTAGCTCCCGGAGAAGAAAAAACTGTCACCTTTGTTTTAAGTTGGTACTTCCCAAATGGCAGTTTCGGAAGAAGTGACATACCTCAGTGGAATTTTCCGAATGGCGGGTGCATGTACGAAAACTGGTGGACAGATGCTGACGATGTAGATACTTACGTAAAATCTAATTTCAATCTGCTGGATCAGAAGACGAGATTGTATCACCAAACATTGTATACTTCAAATACTCCACGATACGTCATGGACAGGATTAATTCGAATCTTAGTGTATTAAAAACCCCCACGGCATTCTGGACTAAAAACGGCTATTTCGGATTGTGGGAAAGTACTTCCGATCGTGAAGAATGGTTCGGCAATTGCAAACATGTATATCAATATGCGCAAGGCATCTCGTGGATATTTCCCGAATTATCCAGAAAAATAATGGTGCAAAACCTGAACTCGCAAAACGCTGAAGGCCTTTTACCTTCTCGTGATGGCGAGATGTCAAACGCATTGGATGGGCATTTGGGAACGATACTTGGTATTTATAGAGATCACCTGCTTACCGACGACAATGAATGGTTAAATACAGTTTGGTTGAAGACTAAAAAAGCAATGGATTATGTGATATCAAAATATGATGCTGATAAGAATGGAACCTTCGAAGGGTCATATGCCAATACGCTTGATGGTGCAACATCCGGTATAAATCCGGTGATTGGCGGCATGTATATTGCTGCGTTAAATGCAACTGCGAAAATGGCAGAAAGCATGAAGGATTTGTCATCAAGAGACGTGTATAATTCAATAGCCGGGACGGCTAAAACAACGATCGGCACGTTACTTTGGGATGATACCCTGAAGTATTTTGTAGAAAGAACCCAAAATTTACCCAATACCAGTTCGTTTGCAAACGGTAGTTATATCGGTATGTTTGACGGTCAGTGGTGGGCGAATATGCTCGATTTAGGTCAGATTTACCCTTTAGACAAAACCATCATTTCATTATCTCAAATCTACAGTAGAAATAAAGTAACCGACATCGACGGTCAGTACAGTACCCTGTTTAGAGATTTTCTTGGAACGGGTGATACCGGCTGGATAATGAGTAAATTCCCGAGTGTAATGCCCAAAAACCCTGTTTTATATCATTCGGAGGTAATGTCCGGGTTTGAGTATGCTTTCGCAGCCACAATGCTTCAGTATGGAATGATAAATGAAGGACTTGATGTGGTGAATAATATTGCCAAACGGTATGACGGAAGATTTAGAGCCGCTGGAAAAGAAGTTTATGCAGGAAGCAATGCCGCTGTTTTTGGAACCGGGAGTCCTTTTGGAGAAGATGAATGTGGAGATTTTTATGGAAGAGCGTTAAGTAGCTGGTCGGTTTTACTGTCGTTGCAAGGGTTTAGTTATGATGGACCGAATAAACTGCTTAAATTCATTCCCAAATGGAAACCGGATAATCATGTTTCATTCTTCAGTTCTTCTGCTGGATATGGGTTGTTGAGTCAGACTCAAACCGCCACGAATCAGATTTCAAAAATCGAAGTAAAATCGGGCGTTACTAAAATAAAAACAATTGTATTAACTGTACCGAACAGAAAAGCGGCTCAACATGTTGTTGTAAAATTAGATGGTGCGGTATTGCCTGTTTTCTCCACAAGTCAATCGGGAAAGATCCTTACTGTAATTTTGACGAACACATCCGATGTTAATGCCAATTCGAATATTACTGTTTCATTCGATTTGGTTGCTTCCGCGCAAACTACTTTGATTAACGATTTCAATGATGGAAATCTTAACGGATGGACGCAAGTCGGCGGCGCTTGGTCGAACGTAAATAATGCTATTCAAGCAACTGCTGCCGGTAACGGGTTGTTGACAAAAAACAGTTTAATTGGAACAGACTTCAGTTATGAGGCTGATATAAAACTGAGCGCCAAGAATGCTGCAGGCGTCTTAACATTCAGGGGAAACAAAGATGGAAGTAATAGTTATTTAGTCGCATTGGACGGTACGAGCGGGGTCATCAAACTCTACAAATTTCCATATCTGACTTTAGCAACAACACCCCAAACCTTTACCGCCGATACATGGTATCATTTGAAAGTGGTTGCAAGCGGGCAAAACATTAAGATCTATTTCAACAATCAAGATAATCCAAGTATAGATTTTAACGATGTAACCTACGCATCGGGTATTTTTGGATTAACTGTTTGGGAAAGCACCGTTCTGTTCGATAATGTAAAAATTTCAATGGGAACAGGCGCAATACGTAATGACGACGCTACTTTAGTAGACTTGAAGGTGAGCGGGAATTCAATTCCCGACTTCTCCTCCGAAAAAATTGTTTACTCTGTTTTGGTCCCGTCGACGGTCAACACAGCGCCTATGGTATCAGCTGCGTTGAAAGATGTTGGGAACGCAACACTTTCTATAACTCAGGCTTTAAGTATTCCCGGAAGCGCCAACATAACTGTTGCCGCCCAGGATGGTGTCACCTTTAAAAATTATATTGTAAATTTTATTTATGACAAAGAGCCGCCCATTCAATTTCAACAGTTCAACGATACGTTCGATAATGGCGTTGTCGCGGACTGGTCAGTAATAAGTGGGACATGGAATAATCCCGCGACCGCACTACTGGGGGATTGGGGGGGTGGAAATGGGCACATTATTAAAAACAACATTATTGGAAACAACTTCATCTATGAGGCCGATATCAAAATGGCAACCGCTAATGCCGCCGGCGTGCTTACTTTCAGAGGTAATGCAGACAGTACCAGCACTTATTTAGTCGCATTGGATGCAGGTAATTCATATATAAAGTTTTACAAATTCCCCTATGTTGTTTTTAGCACGGTTCCGTACACGTTTAGCGCAAATACGGTTTATCATCTAAAAATCGTCGCCAATCATAAAAACGTCAAAGTATATCTCAACAATGCCGCTGCTCCAGTTATAGATTACAATGATGAATCCTACACCAGCGGACAGTTTGGACTGAATGTGTGGTTTGGTACTGCAGTGTTTGACAATGTAAAAGCTGAACCGATAGCTAATACACCATAAGCCGGGCGAACCGGATTGAAGCCCGGAACGAAAATTCAATGAGAGGATTGGGGGTCATTCATTTCAAGGATTGGGGTCAGTCCTTGAATTTTGACATTTAGGTTTGACGCATCCGAGTTGATTTGTTGACATGTGCTCATGCCAAGACCTCTTCGAATCCAATTTTCCGGAGCACTGTATCACGTAATGTGCCGAGGTAATCGTCAGGAGACGATATTCCGGGACTCAACAGACTGCGAAGTGTTTCTCAATACACTGGGAGATGTCGTTGCACGGTGTGGATGGTTGATCCATGCATATGTTCTGATGGGCAACCATTATCACCTTCTGCTCGAGACTCCTGAGCCGAATCTGGTGGATGGAATGCGCTGGGTTCAAGGGGTGTACACCCAGCGCTTCAACGTCCGGCATATGGTTCGGGGGCATCTTTTTCAGGGCCGATACAAGGCTTTGCTGGTGGATGGAGACGGGACATATTTTTCTGCTGTTTCGAGCTATATTCATCTGAATCCGGCCCGAGCCCGCTGTTTTGATTTGAAGGAAGGAACGCTCGCCGATTTCAGGTGGAGCAGCTATAGAGGAGTTTTGCGCCCGTCTGAACGTCCGGAATGGCTGGTTGCAGAGCGTGTTTTGAAGAGTGCCGGCTTTGAAGATACGACTTCCGGCAGGGCTGGTTATCGCCGTTACATGCAAAAAAGAGTGATGGATATTTTGTACAGTCATGATCCGGGACAGGCCGATGCGGCCTGGGGAGAAATCCGAAGGGGATGGGTTTTTGGTTCCGGCGAGTTCTCCGTAGAGATGCGCAAGGCGATAAAAGGGGCTGCCACAGGCGGGCAGCGGGGCTCATATAGCGGCGGAGCCGCGGGGCGACATGACGAACAGGTTGCGGAAGAGTTGCTGGTCGCCGGGCTGATCGCCTTGAAGTTAAAACGGTCTGAACTGGCTTTGCTAAAAAAGGGAGATGATCGCAAAAAGGTGATTGCCTGGCTGATCCGCAGAAATACCAGTGTCCGGAACGACTGGATTTCGAATGCGTTAATTATGGGCAATGTTGCATCGGTCTCGCGAGGAGTCCGTGCTGTTGAGACGGTGGTGAGTGGCGGCTTGCTGGGGTTGAAGGCAAAAATGTCAAAAATCAAGGACTGACCCCCCATCTGCCCCCACGGGTGAAATTGAAATGAACGACTATCTGACAACTGACACCCGCCCCTTGACTTCTGCAGAGCGCGGCAACTCGCTCTGGTCTGATGCCTGGCGGCGATTGAAGAAGAGCCGTCTAGCCATGGTCTGCCTCGGTGTTGTCATATTTTATACGGTGCTGGCGATCTATGGAGAAGCGGTTTACCGCTACTATCAGGCCAAAGATCAGACGGCGTTTTACCAGACGACGGATCTCAATAAGGCCTATCAGCCGCCGTCTTCCAGCCATTGGATGGGAACCGACGCCCTTGGCCGTGACGTGATGCAGCGGCTGATCCAAGGTACGCGCATTGCCTATAAGGTTGGTATCATCACCGCGCTCATTGCCATCCCCATTGGCGTTTTCTTCGGATGTCTTGCGGGTTACTTCGGCGGACGCGTGGACAGCTTCGTTGTCTGGCTCTATTCCACCGTGGCGTCCATGCCGGGCCTTTTGTTTATTCTCGCCATCGCGATGGTCGTCGGGAAGGGCTTGCTGGGAATCTATCTCGGCATCGGGCTTACCACCTGGGTCGGCCTCTGCCGACTGATTCGCGGCGAAGTAATTAAACACAAAGAACAGGCCTATGTCATGGCGGCGAAAGCGTTGGGGTTGAGCTGGCCGCGAATTCTTTTCCGCCACATTCTCCCCAATGTTTTTCACGTCATCATCGTCACCTTCACCCTGCGTTTTCCGGCGGCGGTCAGCACCGAAGTGTTTATGAGCTTTCTCGGAATCGGAGTCGTCAGTGAACCCTCGTGGGGCGTCATGATCAACAGTGCGCGCATGCGGCTATGGCAAGGCGTCTGGTGGGAAATGACCTTTGTTACGCTGGCGATCTTTGGACTCGTTCTCGCCTTCAACCTGCTGGGTGATGCGCTGCGCGACGCCCTCGATCCGCGCCTCCGCACTGAGGGAAGCTGAACACAGGCGGTTCAATTGTAATTATCGTCCGCGGAGTTTCCGGCGGGCATCGGCGACAAACCACTTTTCAACCTTCTCCCGCGCCCACGGTGTTTTGCGCAGAAACGTCAGACTCGACTTGATCGAGGGATCATTCTGAAAGCATCGTATTTTGATCCGCTCGCCCATCTCCTCCCAGCCGTGATCTTCGACCAGCTGGGTGAGAATCTTTTCCAGCGTCATGCCGTGCAATAGATCCCATGGATGTTCAGAGGGCGAGGTCATGCCAAATTCTCCTTTAAGAATCATTTCGCGTAAAGCCGGTATTCGACGGTAATGCTGGATGAAATGGGTCAGAAGCTATTGACAACAGTGGAGGAGCGAAAAAAAGTCCGTTGAGGCTGGCCTCATAGCCTGGAAAATCGCAGGCGCGGATGCGGACGCCGCGATGGCAGGTCAGCCAAAGAACCACCCCGTCCGCGAAATCCTCCACCAGGCGGGTCGGCGCGATCAGCGTTTTGGTTTTGAGATCGAAGACTTCGATGGTCTGCCTGACTTTTGCGCAGGCGACATCTCGGCAATAAATTCCGAGACGGAATGTCTCTCCCTCAGGGCGAAGGATGTCCACGGAAAAAGTCTGCTGTACTACGTGGGGATACTTTGTTCGGAGTGCGCCGGTAAAGGGGGCTGGCATCTCTGCAAAATGGTGCCGCCACGCGCGCCCATGAATTCTTTCATCGGGAATGATGACGCGTGTCGTTGCATGAAGATTTTGGATGTCGCCGGTTGAGGGCTCTGCGGAGAACGCGATCCACTCTATGGCAGTGGACATGGCAGCATCCAAGGTGCCATTTGCCTCCCAAACCGCCGGATAAACAGGATTGGGGGATGGCAGGGAAAGCGGCTTCCGCAAACGCGGCAGGAATGGCAGGTCATGCCGCCCGGCTTCGAAGACCTTGTCACCTGCGAGGCACCGACATTCCGGCGGCACCTCCACCCAAGCCGAATCTCCCTCAAGCCCGGCCCGAATGATCCCCTGCGGCGTAGCGACTGACCCCGACACCTTGCGCGGGCCATGTGGAAGAGGATCGAAAACAAATTTCGCATAACCGGGCGCGAGCGGACGGATGCCGAGAACGTGGTCCGTGAGCCAGCGTGTGGGGCCGGAACTCCACGGGTGACAAAGGCTGGTGAACCCGTGGGCTCCATTTGGGAGCGGGCCGCAGGGTTTTAGAAATTCCTGCCACTCTGGACGGAACGATTCCCAAAAGGTCGTCGCTCCGAGCGCCAACATCCCTCCCCAACACCTCCTCAGCAAACCAATAGCCGATTCAAAGCACCCGGAGGTCACCATGCCTTGCAGAACAAAAAGATTGTTGAATGGCGAGTAGGAAACACAACGCGCGGGATTTCCGTATTCCCGCACCAAAAAATCCGCGTCAACCGGCACTCCCGCTAGAATAGCTTCGGTGCCATCGTGCAGGCCAAAAACCTCTGGAAGAGCATGATCTAACAACTGTCTTTCGATGTCCTCACAGAGCGCCATGGTTTCCGGGTTCCCTGCGATCCATGGCAGTGAGTTTTTCACCGCGCGAACTGTTCGTAGCGTCAAAAAACGGAAGAGCCACCGGTTGGCCTCGATTTCGGGATCCTCAAAACAGGCGCCGGTGCGGTCATCGTGCCCGCAAAACACAAGCGGGCGTCTCTCTGAAACCACGCTCATGGCATGGACGAGCTTTGCCCTGACAAGTGGAAGATTGCTGTGCAATGTTGCCGTGTCACCGGAACACAGCACATAATCCAGTAGCGAAAGAATCCAATACAGGGAATAGCCCTCAATCCCATTCGTGTCGCCCGACGTCCGGGCCAGATTAGCCCGCACAAAATCATAATTTCCGAATACCGGCATCGCCACGGATTGCGACACATGGGCATCTCCGGTCCACGAGTGGCGGTCACTGCGCTCCATCAGGATTGCCCCAAAAAAGTCCTTCAGAAAATTCAGGCGCACTCCGGTGGCGCCCACCTCCCAGATCTGCTCCAGAAGCGGATCGTCGCAGGAAAAGCTGCCAAGGTAATTCGCCGGGCGGGCCTGACACACTAGGCGCAGGTTCCGCAACCGCCACGGGAACATGCCGCCTCGCACATGAAGCCATCCGAAGCGGACCCCTTCGTAGAACTCAGGATTGAGCACCAATCGCCAGGTCGTTCCCGAGACATATTGTGGGCGTTCGGTTTTGATCGGGTGAACCGCCCCCATGTTAACCACGGCCGGCTGGTTGGTCTCGCTGATGCTCAGTTCAACACCCTCCGGCACATCCTCGCTTTCAAACTCAATCCATCCCGCGCTCACCACCCCGAAATCCCACCGCACATCCCCGCAGTCGCGCACTTCGATTTCCTGGCCATCATCGCTCAGTAAAAAACTCTCTGCCGGACGGGCATGGCTGGAAATCGGGAGTAGCGCATAGCACACTAGGTCTGTCACGGGGCTGTTCGCTTTGATCGGCTCGAACACGGTTCCCCGCAGAGGGTCCGGACTGTTTTGGAATTCAGATTGAACCGGGGCAACAAAAGGATAAACCGGCTCGGCAGCCTCCTCCGGCCATGCAACGGCGATTTGCGTACAAAACAGTCGTTGGAGATCGTCGCGTTCGCAATTTTTCTGTGCAGTAAAGGATTCTGGATTAAGCGGCCGGAAGGAGTCTGTGGTCATCTTATATAGTGGCATAATGAATCTTTCTTCTGGATATCTATGCCTTGAGATTAGTGGATGTCCATCTCGTAAACGCACCACTGGGCAGAGGCATGACATCCGGTTTGCCGGTGAGGAGCATTTCGCCGCAGTCAGTGGTTCCGCCTGAATCCTTGAGCCATTGCGTGAGCAGGTTTTTGAGGATCATCGGCGAGTATTCAGGCGTGTGGCAGCTTAGGAGCAGGAATGCCGGATTTTCCGACAGCAGGTCGCGGCAGAGATTAAGCAGTTCGGGAAGTGCATCCTGAATTTTGAAGACCTCGCCTTTTTTGCCGCGTCCGAAAGAGGGCGGGTCGAGAATGATGCCGTCGTAGCGCCGCTCCCGTTTGACTTCACGGCGGAGAAAGCCGATGGCGTCGTCGACGATCCAGCGGATCGGCGCGGTTTCCAGTCCGTTGAGCGCAGCGTTTTCGCGCGCCCACTCGACCATCCCTTTGGAGGCGTCGAGGTGGCAGACTTCTGCACCGCCCTGTGCGGCGGCCAGCGTCGAGCCGCCGGAGTAGGCGAACAGATTCAGCACATTCATGGAGCCGGTCTGAGCTTTGCGCTGTTGCACCGTTTCGCGGATCCATTTCCACATCACGCGCTGTTCGGGGAAAATGCCGAGGTGGCCGAAGTCGGTAGAAGAAAGTTTAAAGGTGATTCCGGCGACAGTGACTTTCCAGTTGTCGGGCAGGTTATGGCGGTTATGCCAGCGGTTGCCGCCCTCGCGGTCGAATCCGGCGGAGATATCGCGCCAGATTTCTTCGTCAAGGCTCTGCTTCCAAGCCACTTGTCCGGCGGGGCGCACCAGCTTTACATCGCCGAAGCGCTCCAGCTTGCGTCCGTCGCCGCTGTCGATCAGTTCATAATCGTCGTTCATGGGGCGGGAGTCTAAAGACCGCAGTCGAAAGTCTAAAGTCTAAAGTCAGATCAACCGCGATGCAGGCAGTTGAGGATGGAGTCCATCGGGGTGCGTTTTTCGGCAATGTGGCAGGATTTTTCCCATTGCTCGGCGGAAAGCATGTCGCGCAACGGCTGTTCAACCGTATTCACCCGTTTAAAAGCGCCTGCGAGTTTTTCGTCCCACTGCTTGTAGTGCCGGGCGAGGTCGTCGGGATAAACCACTTTGCGCTCGGTGCCTTCGTCGCAAGCCTGAAAGGGCTCCAGAATATTGAGCGAACCGTAATCGTTGGTGAGTTCTTCGCCTTCACGGATGTCGCGCACGGCCAGCTCAAAGTTGTAGGCGGTGGTGATGCAGTTGGGCGTGAAGCTGTGGTTCATGAAACGCGTGTTGTCCCAGCAGAAGACATATTCGCCGTGCCGGTTGCGGTAGGAATATTTAAGGAGTGTTTCGCGGCAGCGGTCGGGCAGTTCAGCCACCTGCGGGGCGGTGAAAAAGCGGTCGAGCGGATCCATTGCCCAGGTGATGGTGCCTTTGGGGATGTCACGGGTGGCGACAATGCCGCAGCCAATATCTTTGCTGATCCAGCGAACTTCGGTATCGGGGTGTAACATAGGTTTACTGCTTCTCGATGACGGCTGCGCCGAAGGTGAAACCGCCGCCGAAAGCGGTGAGTCCGACGAGCGCGTCTTTTTTCATTTGCGGCATCAGCTCAACCATCGCGAACGGTATGGTGTTCGACGAGGTGTTGGCATATTTGCGGATGTGGTTGAACATTTTTTCCGGCGGGCAATGAATGGTCTTACGGATGGCTTCGATGATCCGTTCGTTGGCCTGATGCGGCACGATTTTGTCGAGCTGCTCAACGGAAATATTCCGGTTTTCGCAGGCTTCAGCCAGCATATCGATCATCTTGCGCACAGCGATTTTAAAGACGGTGAGCCCTTCCATTTCGATTTTTTCGCCGGTTCCCATATGCGGGACGTAAAGCACTTTCTGGTCAACGCCGGTGGCGGAAAGAACGGGACGGTTGACCCGTACGTTGACGTTGCCGTCGCGCGGTTCGCAGGAAACGAGCGAAGCTGTTGCGGCATCGCCGAAAAGCGCCAGCGTCTTCTGGTCTTCGTGGTTGATCATTGGCGAAAGCGTTTCCGCCGTGATGACGATGACTTTCTTCGACGGATCGTCGCGCAGGATATCAACCGCGTTCTGCAGGGCGTACATGTAGCCTGAACACGCGGCGCTGACATCGTGCGCCTGCATCAGAATTTCGCCCTTGGCGGGGCTGAGTTCTTTGAGAACACGGCAGGCGAGCGACGGAGTCATCATCAGCGGCGTGCCGGTTGAACAAATGATGGCATCAATATCGGACAGTGTCAGTTTTTCCATCTCCAGCAGATCGCGCACGGCTTTGATCGCCAGCGTCTCGACGTTTTCGTCGCCGGTGATCCAGTAGCGGTTTTCGCAACCGGTGCGGGAGCGGATCGCTTCGGAGTCCCACTCGCCGTGTCCGGAAAGCAGTTCGTCATTCGTGATGTGGCGCGACGCGAGCACGGTGGCAATGGAAGAAATCAATACCGGTTTATGTTCAACCGCCGCCGTTTTTACAACCTTGACCGCCGCAGCGCGTTTTTCGAGAACCGGTGCGCCGGGATCGTCTTTGGTGACCGGTTTTTTAATGAGGCTTACTTCCTGAGTGACGATACGGGCAAGCGGCGTGCCGACATCGACGGAATCGCCTTCGGCAAGAAACAGTTCTTCGACGATACCGCTGACCGGCGAGGAAATTTCCATCGTGGCCTTGTCGGCTTCGACGGAAGCGAGCATTTCGCCGGCTTTAACGGTCTGTCCGGCTTTGACGTGCAGTTCGATCACTTTAACGGTTTTGTCGGACGGGCTGGAGCCGATGGCGTTGACGGTTACAGAACCCTCAGCTTCTTCGACCGGCTTCTGCCACGTCAGCGAATAGCCGAGCAACTCAGCGGCTTTGCCGAGTACGGTGCGGAACGACGGCAGTACTTCAATCTGTGTTTCAAAGAGGTAGGGGATGTAGGTGTCATGCCGCGTAACGCGCGCCATTTGCACCGGACTATTTGCTTTTTCAGCGACGGTGGCCAGCACTTCGCCGCCGAATCCGCAGGTATGATTGTCCTCGTGGACAACCAGCAGCCGGCCGGTTTTCTGCGCGGAGGCGATAACCGTTTCCTGATCCCACGGAACGAGCGAGCGCAGGTCGATCACCTCAACGGAGGCTCCGGCGGTCTGAAGCGCCTCGGCCGTTTTTTCGCACAGCGGCATCGTACTGCCCCAGCTCACAATCGTCAGGTCACGGCCCGGACGGGTGATGCGCGCTTTGCCGATCGGCACAAACTGTTTGGATGCATCGGCGGCGGCTGTGACAGAGCGGTCGTTGATCAGATTTTTCGGGAAAAGAAATACGGTCGGGCGTCCGGATTCAAACGCGGCGTTGAGCAGGCCGGCGGCATCCGGCGCGGTGGACGGCATAAAGACGTCCAGACCGGGAATGTGCGCGAACGTGGCGTCGAAGGTTTGTGCGTGATATGGGCCGAGGCCGGGGCGGTAGGCTCCGCAAATCGCCATCAGGATGACGGGGCATTCCCACTGTCCGTTGGTACGCCACCACATCGCGCCGAGTTCAGCGGCGATCTGGTTGAAGGCGGGCAGCATGAAGTCGGCAAACTGAATGCAGGCAACCGGTTTTTTACCGGTGAGTGCCTGGCCGATGGCCGCGCCGACGATTGTGGATTCACTGAGCGGGGCGTTGATAACCTGTCCGGGGAAAGCGGTACTTAATCCGCGGGTGAGACCGAACACGTCGCCTTTGGGATCTTCGAGATCTTCACCGTAAAGATACACATTGGCATCAGCGCCGAGGTGGTCGCGGAGTACAGCACGCATGGCTTCAAGCATCGTGAGAGCATCACCGTCAGACCGCTTTTCGCATGCGGCATCCGTGAGTTTTGCCGGTAGCGGTTTTTTGGCGCTGAGTTCGGTTTTAGCGTTCTTTGCGTGCCGGGTGGCGTCGAAAGCGGCAGTAAGCTGTTGATTTACTTCGTGCTCGATGGCTTTAAGTTTTGTTTCGGGAACACCGGCGGCGATCAGCCTTTCAGCCAGAATCAGGATCGGGTCGGCCTTTTCGTGCATTTCGCGGATGTCGTCGGCCGAGCGGTAAAGGGTGTGATCGTCGGCATTGGTGTGGCTGGTCAGCCGTTCAACATTCATGACGACGATTTGCGGCCCGCGGTTTTTCCGGATATTGGAAACAGCTTCGCCGAATACGCGGTACGCTTCGACGGCATCCGTACCGTTGGCGCGGAGAATCGGCAGGCCGTAAAATTCTGTGGCATCGCCGTCCGGCAGAGAGAAAAACGTGCGGCCTTTAGACGGAGTGGAAAGGGCGTAGCGGTTGTTTTGGACAACAAAAAGAACGGGGAGCTGCGAGCGGACGGCTTCGGCGACGGCTTCGAAAAATTCGCCTTCCTGTGTGCCGCCGTCGCCGATACCGCAGTAGACGATGTCGCTGCCGTCTTTGATGGCTTGAGCCACGCCGACGGCTTGCAGTGCGTTACTGCTGACGCCGGTTGGTGCCGCGAGAAGATTCAGCGCCCGGTTACAGGCAAAGCCGGGCATATTACGGCCTTCGGTCGGCGAGCCGGTTTTCCCAAGGAGATCGAGCAGTAGATCCTGCTGGGTTACGCCGCGGGCGAGCATTAGAGCCCGGTCGCGGTAGTGGCAGTGAAGCCAGTCGGTCGGCGTCAAATGGGGGGCGAGCGCGGCCATTGCCTCGTGGCCGGACGACGGGATGTAGAAAAAGGCCTCCCCGCGCTGGGCGGCATCTTCCTGCACGGTGTCGGCTTTACGCGACGCGAGCATGTGACGGTAAAGGCCGAGAAAAAGCTGGGTGTCTAATGTTTGCATGTTTTTTAGAGTTAAGTGAGGGCTCCATAGTAGGTTGCCGCTCCGGTCAGGTCGAATAAATTTTCCAAAGATTGGGAGATTTGAGACTGTTGCCGGGATGGCTGAAAAGATGAGTCCCGAGAAGACTATGAACGCCAAAACCTTTTGGTATGAGGTCTTTTATAGCTTCGCCATTCACTGAGAGGTTCTGGTTCTACATGAAAATAATGCGCCGATTCAGTTTCTTGACCGAAAACTTTTCCAAGCATTGGGAATCTATAGTATAAGACGAGTTCCTAGGTTCAACGGACTGAGATCAAAATGGTATGAAGTATAAGGTAAAGACATCAAAAGCACCGGAGCATACCCACAAAAGACGGCTTTTTGTGTGGCCTGCCAATCCCCGCGAAGTGAAGGAGGATACAGTTCCATACTGGAGCGCGAAGAAGCAGCCGGCCTTTATTTCCCTGTTCAGCGGTGCCATGGGGCTGGATCTCGGACTTGAATCGGCTGGCCTGAAGAATGTCGGCTGCCTTGAGCTGGATAAATGGGCCTGCAAAACCATCCGAAAAAATAAACCAGGGCTTCCCCTGATTGAGGATGACATTCGCAATTGGTCTGGTGCAAAACTTCTGAAGGAGTTTGGTGTACAGGCTGGCGACGTTCAGGTCATCTGCGGAGGCCCCCCTTGTCCGTCATTCAGTACCGCCGGACGCCGTCAAAGTTTTGATGATCCGCGCGGCGAAGTCATGTTTGATTTTTTGCGCATCGTTGACGAAATTCGTCCGCCGTTTTTTATTATGGAAAATGTCCGAGGTATTTTGTCTGCCGCCATCAAACACGTTCCTCTGTCCGAGCGATCTGCTAAAGGCAAAACGCTTACTCTGAAAGAACAAAAGGGTAGCGTGTTACGTCTTTTGAAAAATGAGTTTGAGAAGATGAACTATACCGTCACGGTCGAACTCGTTAATGCCGCCGACTATGGCGTTCCGCAAAAGCGCGAGCGTGTCGTTTTTATCGGAAGCCGCGCGGGGTTTCAGGTGGCCATGCCGCCGCCCATGTTTGTCAGTTCGGGGGATATGTTCACCCCCCGCTGGCGCACGCTGGCGGATGCTCTCGACGGATTACATGAAGACAAACCGGAAATCACACCCTTTTCGGAAGCCCGAAAAAAATACCTGCGCATGCTCAAAGAAGGCCAAAACTGGAGAAACCTCCCGGAGAATATTCTGCCGGAAGCGATGGGTGGAGCCTATGAATCCGGAGGAGGAAAGGTTGGTTTTTATCGCCGCCTCTCCTTCAACCGTCCAAGCCCGACCGTTTCAACCAGTCCAGTTCAAAAAAGCACCTGCCTTTGTCATCCGACAGAACTTCGCCCTTTGAGTGTTCGGGAATATGCGCGAATTCAACAGTTTCCAGATGGCTGGATATTTGAAGGTTCAACCGCTGAAAAATACAGGCAGATCGGTAACGCAGTCCCAGTGGGGCTGGGTCATCAAATCGGACGCAGTGTTTTGAAATATCTGGTGAATTATGAGGAGCTGGTATCATGAAAGAGACATTGCTGATTAAATCAGTGCAAACCCGGTTAAACGAGTTTTATGAACGTCGAATCGCCAAACTTTCAACACTCGACCTCAAAAAAACCCTGCGGCGGAAAAATCCTTATCTGTTCCGCGCCGTTGGTCTGCTGGATGCCAATGAAGTTATTGAACGCCTGTTGAACGACTTCATGTCCTCATCCGACGAAACCATTTTCGGCGATGCCTTTTTCGAGCCTCTCGCCAAAGACCTTGGATCGGGAACCCCCTCTCCGTCAGAAGGCGTTGATGTTGTGATAGAAACCGACACCTCATACAAAGCGATTGCCGTAAAATCTGGGCCGTCCGTCTTTAACGCACAAAGCCGTCGTCGGCAGAATCAAGATTTTCAGGCGCTTCGAAGTCGTATGATGAAACTTCAGAAGCATTTTGATGCCGTGGTCGGCTACTCGTACGGAAAGAAAAATTCCATGCCGAACGAAAACAAAATTTTCACGGAACTGGCTGGGCAGGACTTTTGGGCGGAGTTAACAGGGGAAAAGGATTGCTATATCAAAATCATTGAAGCCATGCAGGACTTGCCGGTTCGCCATAAAGACCGCTTCAACGAAGAGTGGGCCAAGGCTAAAAACAGATTTGCCAGAGAATTCATTACCGACTTCTGCGATGCAGACGGCTCCATTAACTGGAACAAACTGCTCGAATTCAACAGCGGATCAAAAAAATAATGCCACTGCTTCGCAGTTTCCAACCACTGGAAACGATTATGTCGCAAAACAGAGTAAAAGAGGCATCGCCTCTGCCGATGACGCGGGCGGAGATGAAGGCGCGCGGCTGGGACGAGCTGGACGTGCTGATTATCACCGGCGACGCCTATATCGACCATCCGGCGTTCGGCGCGGCGGTGATCGGACGCGTGCTGGAGGCCGACGGCTGGCGGGTCGGCATGATCGCCCAGCCGGACTGGACGGATGCGAAGTCTCTGACGGTTATGGGGCGTCCCCGTCTCTTTTGCGGGATCACGGCGGGTAATCTTGATTCGATGCTTTCGCACTACACCGCCGCGCGGCGCAAGCGCAAGGAAGACGCCTACACGCCGGGCGGAGAAGTCGGAAGACGGCCCAATCTGGCTGCGATGGTTTATGCTCAACTGGCGAAAAAGGCATTTCCCGGCGTGGTGACGGTACTCGGCGGCATTGAGGCCAGCCTGCGGCGCACGGCACACTACGATTACTGGCAGGACAAGCTGCGTCCGTCGATCTTACAGGACTCGAAAGCCGATTTACTGGTTTACGGCATGGGCGAGCGGGCAATCCGCGAAGTCGCCCGCCGGATTGACGGTCAAAAATCGCTGGATGCAATCCCCGGAACGGCGCGGCTGCTCGGTGGGAAGGAGTCGGCGGAATGCGATTTTTCAAAATACCTGAAGCTTCCGTCGTTTGAAGAATGTCAGGCGGATAAAAAGGCGGTGCTGGAGCTGACGCGGCTGACCGAGCGCGAGCAGAATCCGTTTACCGGCAAGCCGTTAGTCCAGTTCCACGGTGCGCGTGCGGTGTTGATTGAGCCACCCGCTCAACCGCTGACGTCGGCGGAGATGGATCGCATTTATGAACTGCCTTACACGCGACTTCCGCATCCTTCCTACAAAGAGCCGGTTCCGGCGTTTACGATGATTAAGGAATCGGTGACGGTCGTGCGCGGTTGCGGCGGCGGTTGCGCTTTTTGCGGTTTGGGACTGCATCAAGGCCGGTTTCTGACCAGCCGGTCGGAGGATTCGGTGGTGCGCGAGGTAAAGACGATGGCCGCAATGCCGGCATTTTCCGGTACGATCACCGACCTCGGCGGGCCGACGGCGAATTTGTACGGCTGTGCCAACGGTGTCTGTGAAGCATGTAAAGTCTGCCGCCGTGCCAGTTGTCTATTTCCTAAAATCTGTCCGAACCTTGAACTGGACGCTGAATCGGCGATTCATTTAATGAAGCGCGTCCGTGAACTGGCTAAGGTAAAGCATGTTTTCATTCAGTCAGGCATCCGGATGGATGTGGCGCTGCGCAATCCGAAATATATCCGTGAACTGGCAAAGCATCACGTTTCCGGTCATTTGAAGGTAGCGCCGGAGCATATGCACCCGAACGTGCTCAAAAAAATGCGCAAGCCGGGTCCGGAAACATTCTGCGAGTTTCAGAAAGCTTTTGATGAAGAAAACCGCGCGGCGGGCAAAAAGCAGTATCTGGTGCCGTACTTCATCTCGAATTTCCCCGGGTCAACCGAGGGGGAAATGAAAGCGGTCGAAAAATTTGTGCGCCAAGAAGACTGGAAACTCCAACAGGTGCAGGATTTTATTCCGCTGCCGATGACGCCTGCCGCCGCAGTCTATTACACCGGCCTCGACTACGAAACCGGCGAGCCGGTTCCGGTTGTCCGCGGCCTGGCCGAACGCCGTACCCAGATGAAACAGCTCCGCCCTCATACACAAAGGAAACGCTAACGTTCAGCGCGAGCCGCTTGCTCTATGTTGGGAGGAATGCGGGAAAGGCCTCTGACCGATGGCAGGGATGCCGCTTTCCGTATTTTTGGGGCTATTAATTCTCCAATCCACCCATTCAATTCCGCCTCTCTTTTTCTTGGATATTGCAGTTTACAAGGGCGGGGGGCGTCTATATATTGTCGCGCTCAACTATAGAAGTAGCAAAACGAAGAGAGTTAAGAAGGAGCCTGTAAGTGGATACAGCAGTTAAAGCGGAAACCAGAAAAGAATATCAGCGCAGCGACCGGGACACCGGATCCGTTGAAGTGCAGGTTGCACTGCTGACGAAGCATGTAGATGCCCTCACGGAACATCTCAAGACCCATAATAAAGACAACAGCACCCGTCGCGGGTTGATCACTATGGTCAACGATCGCAAAAAGCTGTTGAGCTATCTGGCCAGAACAGATAATTCGCGCTACAAAACGCTGATTCAGCGTCTTGGTTTGCGCCACTAAGAATACGAGAACGGCCCCGTTCATGACGGGGCTGTTTTGTTTCAGCCGCTTGTTGCGGCGGTTATCAGTTACGCGTCAATCGGTTAAAAGGATGGCTTAAATCTCCTCCCCGATAGCCAAACACCAATAACTGGTAATTCGAACTGCAGCGCAGTTCGCTATCCACCCCAGAGGCCTGAGCATCCGGCCTCGCCGGGCTCCCGGAAGTCATGGATGCAGAAGGAAAAAGAGAAATGAAAGATACAGTCAAAATACAATTCGAAGTCGGCGGCAAGCCGATGTTCTTCGAGTCCGGCCTCCTCGCACAGCAGGCAGCCGGCGCAGTGAGTTGCGGCCTGGGCGATAACATCGTCTTCTCCGCCGTTACAGCCACCAATACCCCCCGTGAAGGCGTGGATTTCTTCCCGCTTCAGGTTGAGTATCGCGAAAAATTCTATGCCGCAGGCCGTTTTCCCGGCGGATTTTTCAAGCGTGAAGCCCGCCCGTCCGAAAAAGAAATTCTGACCGCCCGCGTCACCGACCGTCCGCTCCGTCCGTTATTCCCGAAAGGGTATTGCAACGACGTGCAGATCAATAACATGCTGCTCAGCTGCGATGGTCAGCTCGATACCGACTTTCTCAGCGTCAATGCTTCCAGCGCTGCGCTGGTGATTTCTGAAGTTCCCTTTATGGGCCCGATCGCTGCCGTCCGCGTCGCCCGTGTTAACGGAAAATTTATTGTCTGCCCGACGCACGCCGAACTCGCTCAGGGCGACCTCGATCTGACCTACGCCGGAACCGCCGCTCTGCCGCTTATGATCGAAGGAAGCGCCAAAGAAATCAGCGAAGCCGATTTCGTTGCCGCCATGAAACTGGCGCACGAAGCGATTCAGCCAATCATTAAAGCGCAGCTCGAACTGCGCAAGCAGCTCGGTCTGCCGGAAAAGAAAATTGAAATTGTTCCTGCCGACGAAGCCAAGCTGGCCAAGGCCCGCGAGATCGCTGGCGCCGAACTGCTCGCCGCTCTGGCGACCAGCGACAAGCTGGCCCGTCAGGAAAAAATCAGCGCGATCAAAAAATCGCTCAAAACAAGCCTGCTTGCCGTGTTTCCGGAAATGGCCGATAACGAATACTTCCACCTGTTCGATGAACTCGAAATTGAAACCGTCCGCAAGAATGTGCTCGAGCACAAAACGCGTGTCGGCGGCCGCGGCTTTAATGAACTGCGCCCGCTCAATGCACAGGTTGGTGTATTGCCGCGCGTCCACGGTTCAGCCGTATTTAACCGCGGCGAAACTCAGTCGCTGGCCATCGTCACCCTCGGCCCGCGTAAAGATTCGCAGTCGATCGATGCCGTTACCGGCGGTGCGACCGAAAAGAACTTCATGCTCCACTATAACTTCCCGCCTTACAGCGTCGGTGAAGTCGGACGTCTGGGTAACACCGGCCGTCGTGAAATCGGTCATGGAAATCTGGCTGAACGCAGCCTGGTTCCGGTTATACCCGACAACTATCCCTACGCCGTGCGTCTTGTTTCTGAAATCATGGGATCCAACGGTTCGTCATCCATGGCTTCTGTTTGCGTAGGTACGCTGGCCCTGATGGATGCCGGCGTTCCGATTAAGAAACCGGTCGGCGGTATTTCCGTCGGTCTTTTCACCGGCGAAAACGGCAAGGCTGATCTCGTGCTCGATATTCTCGGCACCGAAGACCACTGCGGCGACATGGACTTCAAAGTCTGCGGTACCCGTGACGGTATCACCGGCTTCCAGGTCGACCTCAAGATCGACGGTCTCCGCTGGGATCTCGTCGAAGGCGCCTTTGAAATGGCCCGTAAAGGCCGTATGGATATCCTCGACTACATGGAAAGCGTCATCGCCGCTCCGCGTGAAGAAATGTCCGAGTTTGCTCCGCGCATTGTGGTCATCAAGATTGATCCGGAAAAGATCGGCGCACTCATCGGTCCTGGAGGGAAAGTTATCCGGGGTATCACCGATACCTACGGCGTACAGATCGACATCGAAGAAGACGGCACCGTCAACGTATTCAGCGCCGATGCCAACGCTATGAAGGCAGCGGTCAAGGCGGTTAATTCGATCACGGCGGAAGCCGAAATCGGCCAGCTCTACGAAGGTACGGTCAAAACGATCCGCGACTTCGGCGCGTTCGTCGAAATCATGCCCGGCAAAGACGGCTTGGTGCATATCTCCGAACTCGCTGACTTCCGCGTCGGCAAAGTCGAAGACATCTGCAAAGAAGGCGACATCATGTGGGTCAAGGTTCTCGATGTGGACCGCGACGGTAAAATCCGCCTCAGCCGCCGTGCGGCTATGGCTGAAAAAGATGCCGCCTCCGCCACCAACGACTAATCATCGTCCCCGGTGAACTGAAAAGCCCTTCCGTCTGCGGGAGGGCTTTTTTATTGTCTTGAAGTGATCGCAAAACCTATAGCCGTTGTGTCCCCGACCGATACAGCCGGAACAAGCACGGTCGAGCAAATCGTTTCTTTGGTTCATCCGCCCTTTGAGTTTGCCCGGAGCGGCGCCTGTGCAGGCAGCGACATGGGCCTACTGGTGGTCGTTCCGGAAGGGTTCCGCCGACGCATCAATTTTCCCGGGTAACAACCCATAGCCCCGTCAGCAGAGCCAAGGTATTGAATACACCGGCGGATGCAGCAATCTGCTGCGCGGTTCCATGGAAAACATGCACAGATACCAGATATAGTAATGCGAAAAACACCACGGTGATCAGATATTTAAAGCGGCGCTGAGCCAGCATAAACTGTACGACCACATTCAGCAGTGCAGAAGCGGCCATTGCGGCGGCCATGAGTCTGGTTAAAAGTATTAATGAATCCGGGGCGGCTGTAATACCAAACACGATACGAAGCAAAAGGCGCGGAAGCAGAAAACATCCGGACGCCGCCGCTACGACGCAAAGTCCCGTGTAACCGAATGATTGAAAGAAAATCTTCCGGTGTTGTGCTGTTGCTTTGCCGGATGAGGTCACCTTGGGAAACATCGCCACGGCCACGGCCATTGAAAACCAGGCCACTATCCGTCCCAGTGTCGAAGCATAAGCAAATTCTGTGTTCTCAGGCAGATAGTGTTTCACCAGCACGACGTCGGCGGTCATCAGCACAGCAAAAGCGAGTTGAATAAAAAAGCTTTGTAACAGATAGAAGCGCATGCTGGGTAATGGATTGCCGGTTTTTTCTCCGCCGCGCAAAACCAGAAAAAGGCCGAGACCCAGCACGGCTGCTGACAAATAGACGCTGACTCCGTGACCCATCATCGCCCATCCGCAGGCTGGATACAAAAACCAGACGAACCCCGCGCCTAATAAAAGGCGCACGGTTGCGCCCAGGATAGAAGACAGTGAACTCCAGCCGAAAAGTTGTAATCCCTGCGCGGCTCCGGTCAGAATCGGAAGCCAGAACATGGCCGGGAGCAAAGCGCCAGCAATAAGAATGGGAGCAAGCCGGTTCAAATGCAAAAAACCCGCAACCGGCCCGTTAAACAGAATGATTGCCATCCCCAGCGCAAAGGCTGGTGCGCCGGTCAACAGGAGCCATTTATGCAACAGACGTTTCACATCGCCGATGCGCCCTTGCTGCTGGAGCAGACTGCTGTAGCGGCCCAATCCGGTGGTGAGTGTGGAAAGCGGATATCCGAGAATCGTCAGTATGCCGAAAAACGCCGCCAGCAGGGCGTATTCTTTTTCCGGCAGTACCCGGCTGACAACCATTTGATAAACTAAATTGCACCCATTCACCACCATCATGCCGGCAAAAAGAATGGCCGTATGACGCAATAAATCATTCGCAAGAAGAGCGGCGAGCCTGGGTTTAATTTTTATAATAGGATTCACGCAGGGCAACCATAGCCAGAACCGGCTTGTAGCGGCAGTCAAAAGTTAGTTTTTCGCTCTCGCAAAGGATAATTTTATCCTTATAGCCCGTCTTTCCCCGTTCGGCGGCGAACCCGGCTTTTTTGTAGCCGCGTCCGTTGGGCGCGGTAATAAAAACCGGAAATCATGCGAAAGGGTATAAGCAGCCCGCAGACTTATTTTTTGCTCAAACCTTTTTGACGAACTCGGACTTCAAACCCATCGCGCCCACGCCGGGGATTTTGCAGTCGATGTCATGATCGCCGTCCACCAGGCGGATATTTTTCACCTTGGTTCCGACTTTGACGACCTGCGATGACCCCTTGATCTTGAGATCCTTGATCACCGACACCGTGTCGCCGTCCTGCAGAATATTTCCGACCGCGTCTTTGACGACCTTTTCCTGCGCGGGCTTTTCTACCTCTTCGTTGCCGGGCGTCCATTCATGACCGCAGTCGGGACAGACCAGCAAAGCGCTGTCTTCGTAGGCATATTCAGATTTACACTTCGGGCAGGCAGGTATTTCGCTCATTGGTTCTCCTTTTGAAAGCGGGGATTTAACCATGAACAGACACGTCGCGCCAGAGCCGCTTCGGGAAAATTATTTTTCGCAAAGACACAGAGGCCGCAGAGAAATTCTAACCTCAAAAAAATTACTAGATTACGGGATACCGTTGCCTTTGCTGCCCCTGTTATCAACATTTGAGGATATCTGTCTTCTTTGCTTGATACTCGGCATCATTGATAAGGCCCGCGTCGTACAGTTTTTTAAGGTGGGATAGCTTTTCTTCGACTAACAGATTCTTCTTGTTGCTGACTTCACTCCGAATGCTCATAACGCTGCCAGCTGCTGTTTTTGCCGTTTCACTAACTGCACCTATAACAGCACTTGCAGCACCAGAAGCCAAGTTGGTTACGGCCTCTGCCGCCTTTTTTCCAAAGAATTTTAGACCCATACTCGTGTCCTTTAATTGACCCTTACTTCAAGCCCCAGATTCATTGTTTCTAACCCGTTGATTTGGCGGAGGCTGCTGACGTCCGAAACAGGTATTATCGATAACGGAATAATCGTCTGATGTCGAGCGCCTGCGGGGGTTGATTTATCCATAAAGTCTGGCAGACTGCACACAATAGGGAGGCTGTATGAAAATGGCGGTTAAAAAGAATATCGGGCTTTTTGTTTTGGCTGGCGGCATTTGGATGTTCTGCCTTTTTGCATTTCCTCCGCTTTTTAAGGCGGTGAAAAACCAAGAGGCGATAGAGTTTCTGGCGGCGACACTGGGCACAATCTTCACGATCATTATTACGATGATCCTGTTAAACAAACAGACGGAAGTTGAACACTCCAGAGAAAAACAGCAGAAGGTATTTGAAGAAAAAGTCGACCTGTACAAGCTTACAGTTGAGACCATCCAGTCTATTTTGGCGGACGAATCCATTTCTGATGAGGAGCTGAATGCGGTCAAATTTATTTTAGTAAAGATTCAGATGATAGCCGGAGACGATGTGATCAGTTCCTTTGAGCGGATTGATTCAAAGATTTCAGAAGTTTATCTGGCGAGCAATACCAGTGAAATTCCGATCATAGGAACAGATCAGAAGATTGAAATTATGCGGCGGCTTCAGGATTTTGCCAACTGCTGCCGAGTTGAGCTGGGACTGTCTGATCGGAAAATTAACCCGGAATTGGATAATAAGATATTTCAGACAACACAGAAGGTTCAGGAAAAATCCGCTGAAAGACGGGCGAAATTTAGCATGAGGGCGGTTCCCGGATTGGTGGACAAGATCGAAGCCTTCTGCCTCGACAAACTGGATTTGTCGACGGAATTATCGGACGAGTATTACTATCCGCATCTCTCGATGTGTGTGCTGGATGCCGTTTTTTCAATTAACGCGAACTACAACGCAACAAAGCAGGTGCCGGTTCGCTACTGTGATCATTTTTCATTGAATAAAAACCGGCGGATTAGCAGCGATGTATACCCGGCAGTAGCAGAGCAGGAGTCGCTGGCCAATTTTATTCGGAATATGACAACCGAGGAGATTGAAGGCATTGCGCAAAACATACTTAAAAATCAGCAACGGACATCTACAAAAAGCGGGATACTGAAGGCCGCAGCAGCTTTGCAGTTCGCTCAGGTGTTGCAGGATTTCGGGGTTTTGTTCTTTCAGGATATTGCTAAAACAAAAATTGCCGAGTCTCCCGACTTTGAAAAGAGAATCCTGTCTATAAAAGGACAGGGTAGCGGGATTTCGTTGCGCTATTTCTTTATGCTTGCCGGCGATCAAACTCTGGTTAAGCCGGACAGGATGGTAAAACGGTTTTTGAGCGGAATATCCGGATGTTCTCCGGAAAACCTTTCTGATGCGGAAATACAGCATGTTCTTGTCGAAATTGCCGGGCGGCTGCGGAAAGAGGATGGCAGTCCCGTATCTCCTCGGCTTCTGGATCACATGATCTGGCAGTACCAGCGGGAAGAGGAAACGGTTTAAAGGTATATATATCCTGAACTGGAACAACGGAGTGATTATGCGGCATGTGTTTTTTTGTCTCCTTATGATGATGGGACTAAACGGTTTTGCTAATGATACTGCTACAGTTTCCCAAAGAGAAAATCCCGCAGGGGTTGTGGCGACCCAGACAAGTCTGGGAGGTGAGTATCAAACAGAACAAAACGGCTCAGGGATGTCCGAAGAAATATTTGTAATGCTCGTTCTGGTCTTCTTGGGGCTTCTTCTGATTGGTATTTTTCTTGGGAGTACAGATCGCGCTGTATTCTACATGAACTCGGAGGATGTCCTGTTATCATTCTTGCCGTATATAATCATGCTCGTTGCGATGCTTCTGGGGACAATCGTGGCGGAGTGGTGGATTCGTGTCGGGATGATCTTAACGGTGCTGGTGATTATTTTTATTACGTACAAGTCCTTTAAATACAACAAGGGCGTTTTTGTTTCACTGATTATGGCCTATTCAAAGATTATTCTAAGTGCGACACTTTGTGTTCAGGCTCTGAAGCTTTTAGATAAAAACCTGAAAGGAAGCGGGCGAATTCTACGACAAATCCTGCTAGTTTCATTTCTAACAGGCTTAACGGCCAGGCTGACCAATGGAGATCGAGTCTTGGATTCACAGACGTCTTTCAACAAGGCATAGTTCGCGTCGTTTCAGTCGAAAAGATCCGTCACATAAACTGCGCTCAAAGGTTTGCGGGAAGATCCGTTTTCTGAGGAGGGCGCTTAATGCAAAAGCCGCAATATGATCTGTGCTGTGAAGTGTTGCGTCGGCTTCGTGCGCAACGGGTGCTTCCATACCTTGTGCTGGCTCCATAATTTTCCAATGTTTGGGAAAAACTCTGCGGGCTTTGCGCCTCTGCGAGGAATCTTTCCAGTCATTGGAAAAAGAAAAACCCGGAGTTTCCAAACACTGGAAACTTCGGGTTGCTGACACCTGATCCCTGCCGCCTGTTCTCAGCCGCTGAAAGGTTATCATACGACAGATGGGATATTAATTTTGTATGATAACCGCTTGACGGGCAGGGCGGGTTGGCATACAAACACTTCAGATTCGATATTTGTATGACAACCATGAGGTGCAAGATGGCGATTCGCGAGGTGCTGGAAGAGGAGCTGGAGAATTCACTGCGCATGGAGCAGCGGTATTCCGAGGAACTGGGCAAGTTGCCGCAGGGCAGTCTGGTGCAGAAGCGGATCAAGGGACATCTCTATTATTATCTCGTGTTGCGCGATGAAGACGGGCAGGTGAAGCTAATCTACAAAGGCAAGGTGGAGCCGGAGGAGGTTGCCCTCTACGCATCAATCAAGCAACAGCGGGCGCAGTACCGCAATCTGCGCTCAAAGGTGCGCGGGCAGATCCGTTTTCTGAGGAGGGCGCTCAGTGCAAAAGCCGCAGTATGATTTGTGCTGTGAAGTGCTTCGGCGGTTGCGGGCGCAACGGGTGCTTCCATATCTTGTGCTGACCGGCAGCTGGTGCCTGCTGTTGTACCGGCAGTATTTTGAACGGGACGAGCTGTTCTCAAGCCTGCGCACCCGCGACATGGATTTTTTGGTTCCCATCCCGCTCACACTGCGCGACAAAATCGATCTTCCCGAACTGTTCAAGGATTTAGGTTTTCTGACCGAATACAAAGGTACTGCCGGATACATGCAACTTATTCACCCCGAAGTGATGCTGGAATTTCTGGTGCCGCAGCGCGGACGCGAAACAGATCGGCCTTTTGATCTTCCTCAGCTGGGGCTGAATGCTCAACGCCTTCGCTATATGGATATCGCGCTAATGAAGCCGATCAAGCTGATGTTCGAAGATGTACCAATCCGGGTTCCGCATCCGGCCTGTTTCGCATTACACAAACTGTTAGTGGCACCCCGCCGCAAAGAGGCGTTTAAGCAGGCACGTGACATTGAGATTGCCGTTGAACTGCTCAATCTGCTGTTTGACCGGAATGATCAACCGGTTATAAAAGAGATTTTCAACCAGTTTCCCGCATCCTGGCGCAAGACAGCGCTAAACGTTCTAAGTGGCACCGGGCAGGAAGCTCTGCGTGACCGTTTGGCTGCGCTGGCTCCATAATTTTCCAATGCTTGGAAAAACTCTGCGGGCTTTGCGCCTCTGCGAGGAATCTTTCCAGTCATTGGAAAAAGAAAAACCTGGAGTTTCCAAACACTGGAAACTTCGGGTTGCTGACTCCTGATCCCTGCCGCCTGACCGCTGGCGACCGCGCCTAGCGGCGCGGGAGCTCAGCCGGGCCGCGGGATGGCAGGCTGGTTTCGCCCATCAGGAATTCATCGACGCAGCGCGCGGTTTCGCGTCCTTCGGAAATCGCCCAGACGATGAGCGATTGTCCGCGGCGGCAGTCACCGGCAGCGAAGACGTTCGGAACTGAAGTCTGATAGTTCTTGCCGGTTTTGATGTTGCCTGCTTGGTCGATTTCAACGCCCAGCGCTTTGACGGCGTTGTCGCGTTCCGGACCGGTAAAGCCGAGCGCCAGCAGGACGAGGTCGGCGGGCCAGTCTTTTTGTGAGCCGCGTACTTCTTCCATATTGGATTTGCCGGTCTGACGTTCGCGGGTGAATTCGACGTTGACGGTGCGTACACTGGTGACGTTTCCGTTGTGGCCGTTGAATTCCTTCGTGAGCATGCAGTAGCGGCGGGGATCTTCGCCCGCTTCGCGGTGCGAGGAGCTGGTACGCAGTTTCATCGGCCAGTAGGGCCAAGGCTGGTGCGACGGGCGGCTGCCCGGCGGTTCGGGGAAGAGTTCGAAATTGACGACGCTGCGTGCGCCGTGGCGGATGGATGTGCCGACGCAGTCGGAGCCAGTGTCACCGCCGCCGATGACGACAACGTTTTTGCCTTTGGCGGAAATCTGCGGCTCGGCGAAATCGCCAGCGCAGGTTTTATTCTGCAGCGGCAGGAAATCCATGGCGAAGTGAATGCCCTTCAGGTCGCGGCCTAGGATCGGCATATCGCGTCCGATGGTAGAGCCGATGGCGAGGACGACGGCATCAAACTGTTTCAGTTCGTCGGCGGAAATATCCGTGCCGACCGCCGCGCTGGTTTTGAAAACAATGCCTTCGGCTTTCAGCACTTCGATACGGCGATCAATGACAGCCTTTTCGAGTTTGAAATCGGGAATGCCGTAGCGGAGCAGTCCTCCGATACGGTCAGCGCGTTCGAATACGGTGACGGTATGCCCGCCGCGGTTGAGCTGCTGAGCCGCAGCCAGACCCGCCGGTCCGGAGCCGATGACGGCGACGGTTTTTCCGGTGCGGGTTTCCGGAACGACCGGAACGACCCACTCTTCGCGGAAGGCGTGTTCGATAATTTCCTTCTCGATATTCTCGATGGTGACCGGCGGCGCATTAATGCCAAGTACGCAGGCTTCTTCGCACGGCGCGGGACAAAGACGTCCGGTGAATTCCGGAAAGTTGTTGGTGGCGGAGAGCATTTCCCACGCTTTTTTCCAGTGACCTTTGTAGGTGAGGTCGTTGAATTCGGGAATAATATTTCCGAGCGGGCAGCCGATGTGGCAGAAGGGAACGCCGCAGTTCATGCAGCGCGCGGCCTGTTCACGAAGCTTGTCTTCCGGGAACAGACGATAGACTTCACTGTAGTCCTTGATGCGTTCAACAATCGGCCGCTCGGCCGGTGTCTTGCGCTCGAATTCTTTAAATCCTGTTGGTTTTCCCATATCGTCTCCTTCGGAGACGGAGAAGGCTTTAGACCTTAGGCCATAGACCATAGGCTTTATAGACTTTAGGCTATAGGCCTGAAGGTTTGGTCAGTTGCTTTCTCCGCCACCATTCCTTAATGCATTTATCAAAGCGTTTAATACTCGCGCGACTTCCGCCGCATCTTCTTCCAGTTTGTTCGTTCCCAAATATCCGAGCCGACGGGCGATCGATGCCTGATATTCGACTTCCTTCGCCGATCCGTAGGCGTTGTCCAGAAAGTGGATGTAATCCTTCTCTGTATTCCGCGCGCAACCTTCAACAATATTAGAGGGGACTGAAACAGCTGCGCGGCGCATCTGTGAAGTCAGACCAAAGGTTTCTTCCTTGGGGAAATTTTGCGTCAGCCGATACACCGACAGTGCGAGTGCATCAGCCAATTCAAATGCTTTCAACTTCCGATGGTCTCTCATATTTCACAGGCTTTAGACTTTAGGCTTTGGGCTTTAGATCTATCGCCATTCTTCCTGCGCTTGTTTAATTTCTAAAGTCTAAGGTCTATAGCCTAAAGTCTTCTCCTTATTCCCCGGTTCTCTTCTCATCAGCGATGCGCTGTAAGGCGCGTTTGTAGTCGACCGGAATGACTTTGATGAATTTCTTCACGGAGTTCTGCCAGTTATGGAGAAGTCTCCGCGCTACAGCACTACCTGTATATTCCAGGTGTTTTTCAAGCCGTTCGCACAGGCTGGCGATGTCGTCGTTGGTGAGCGGATCGAAATCGACCATTTCCGGATTGCAGCGGTTTTCAATGAAGTCGCCCGCTTCGTCGAGTACGTAGGCTATGCCTCCGCTCATACCGGCGGCGAAATTGCGTCCGGTCGGACCGAGGACGACCACGCTGCCGCCGGTCATGTATTCACAACCGTGATCGCCGATGCCTTCGACGACGGCATGTACACCGCTGTTGCGGACGCAGAAGCGTTCGCCGGCCCGGCCGCGGATGTAGGCTTCGCCTTTGACCGCGCCGTAGAAGGCGACGTTGCCGATCAGAATGTTGTCTTCGGCGATGAAGGTGGCATCTTCCGGCGGGCGGATGATGAGTTTCGCACCGGAGAGCCCTTTACCGAAGTAGTCGTTGGCATCGCCGATGATGCGGAAGGTGATCCCTTTCGCGCCGAATCCGCCGAAGCTTTGTCCGGCCGAGCCGGTCGCGTGAATGGTGATCCGGTCTTCGGGCAGGCCGCGCTCGCCGTAGCGCTTGGAAATTTCGTGGCTGAGCATAGCGCCGACTGTGCGGTGGATGTTGCGAACCTGTGCATGAATGACGACCCGTTCGCCGCGTTCCAGCGCCGGTTTAGCCTGCCGGATCAGGTCGTGGTCAAGCGCACCGGCCAGGTCATCGCTTTGCTTTTCGGTACAGCGCAACGGGGTGTTTTCGTCGACCGGCGGCTGGTAGAGAATCTTTGAGAAATCGAGTCCTTTAGTTTTCCATTTTTCAACGGCTTCGCGGACGTCGAGCCGTTCGCAGTGTCCGACCATTTCGTCCAGGGTTCGGAATCCGAGCTCAGCCATGATCTGTCGCAGCTCTTCCGCGACGAAGCGGAAGAAATTAATGACATATTCCGGTTTGCCGCAGAATTTTTTACGCAGTTCGGGATCCTGTGTCGCGACGCCGACAGGGCAGGTGTTCATGTGGCAGACGCGCATCATGATACAGCCAAGCGTAATCAGCGGGCCGGTCGAGAAACCGAATTCTTCGGCACCGAGCAGGGCGGCGACGGCGACGTCGCGTCCGGTCAGCAGCTTGCCGTCGCATTCAACGCGGATACGGCTACGCAGTTTGTTGAGAATCAATGTTTGCTGGGCTTCTGCCAGACCGAGCTCCCACGGCAACCCGGCATGCTTGATGGAGGATTGCGGCGAGGCGCCGGTTCCGCCGTCGTAGCCGCTGATGAGTACGAGATCGGCTTTTCCCTTGGCGACGCCGGCGGCGACGGTGCCGACACCGACTTCAGAAACCAGTTTAACGGTTACGGCGGCTGACGGGTTGGCGCTCTTCAGGTCGTAGATGAGCTGTGCGAGGTCTTCAATGGAATAAATATCGTGATGTGGCGGCGGCGAGATCAGTGTCACATACGGAGTGGAATAGCGTGTTTTGGCGATCCACGGTTTAACTTTATGGCCGGGAAGCTGTCCGCCTTCGCCGGGCTTGGCACCTTGCGCCATCTTGATTTGGATTTCATCGGCGTTGGTCAGATAGTTACTGGTGACACCGAAGCGTCCGGAAGCCACTTGTTTGATGGCCGAGCGGCGCAGGTCGCCGTTTTCATCGGGCAGGAACCGATCTTCATCTTCGCCGCCTTCGCCGCAGTTGCTCTTGCCGCCGATGCGGTTCATGGCAATCGCGAGTGTTTCGTGCGCTTCCTGGCTGATGGAGCCGTAAGACATCGCTCCGGTTTTGAAACGTTTGACGATAGCGGTCCACGGTTCAACGTCGCTGAGCGGAATCGCCGGACGGTCGTTTTTAAATTTAAACAGCCCGCGCAGTGTGTAAACCGCCTGATTGTCGTGGTTGACCAGATCGGAAAACTCTTTGAACCGGTCGGCGTTGTCGGTGCGAACAGCTTCTTGAAGTTTGGCGATAGCCAGCGGGTTAAGCAGGTGATCTTCACCGTTGCGCCGCCACTTGTAGGCGCCGCCGATATCGAGCGGCAGGTTTTTGTCGGAAGCCCGTTTCGGGAAGGCGGACTGATGGCGTGCGCTGATTTCCCGGGCGATGCCGTCGAGGCCGATTCCGCCAATGCGCGATGCTGTGCCGGCAAAGTAGGTGTCGATTACGCTGCTGTTCAAGCCGACAGCTTCAAAAATCTGTGCGCCGCGATAGCTGTGCAGTGTGGAGATGCCCATCTTCGACATGACTTTGAGCAGGCCCTTGTTGATGGCTTTGACAAAGTTCTTCTTCGCGGATTTCCAATCGAGACCGGTCAGCAGCTCCTGCTTAATCATGTCGTTCATGATCTGGCCAACCATGTACGGATTGATCGCGCCGGCACCGTAGCCGATCAGCAGAGCAAAGTGGTGTACTTCGCGAGGCTCGCCGGATTCAACAATCAGTCCGCAACGGGTGCGCTGAAGTTTTTTGATCAGGTGGTGATGTACTGCGGCGGTTGCGAGCAGAGCGGGGATCGGCGCATTTTCCTGATCGGCTTCCCGGTCGGAAAGAATCAGTAGCGTGTAGCCTTTTTCAATAGCCGCAGAGGCGTCGGCGCACAGTTTTTCGAGTGCATTGCGTAATCCTTCGCCGCCTTCGGAAACCTTGTAAAGCATCGGCAGGGTGACGGGTTTGAGGTTGCTATGCTTGAGTTTGCGGATCCGGGCGAGCTCGTCATTGGTGATGATCGGCTGATCAAGCTTGAGCTGGCTGCAATGTTTTGGTGTTTCCGCGAAAAGATCCTGTTCGGCACCGATATTGGTGACGAGTGAGGTGACACATTTTTCGCGGATGGCATCGAGCGGCGGGTTGGTGACCTGAGCGAAGAGCTGTTTGAAGTAGTTATAAAGGATTTGCGGCTTGTCGGCGAGTACCGCCAGCGGAGTGTCGATACCCATCGAACCGGAGACTTCTTCTCCTTCTTTGGCCATCGGGGCTAGAATCTGGTTCAGATCTTCCATCGTGTAGCCGAACATGCGTTCGCGTTGCAACAGCGTTTCAGGGTCGCAGCCGGTCGCTTCTTCCGGCGGCAGACTGGAAAGAGCGACAAGGTTTTCGCTGAGCCATTTTTCATAGGGCTGGCCGGAGGCGATTTCGTGTTTGATTTCTTCATCCGGCACGATGCGTCCTTTTTCCATATCGACGAGAAACATGCGGCCCGGTTCGAGGCGGCCTTTGCGTTCCACGTTGGCCGGATCGATATCTACAATACCGGTTTCCGAACCCATGATGACGTAGCCGTCTTTGGTAACGATGTAGCGCGACGGGCGCAGGCCGTTGCGGTCGAGAATCGCACCGAGACAGGTTCCGTCAGTGAATGGAATAGAAGCGGGACCGTCCCACGGCTCCATCAGGCAGGAGTGGTATTCGTAGAATGCTTTTTTCTCGGCGCTCATGGTCTTATGATTCTGCCAGGCTTCGGGAATGAGCATGCTCATGATGTGCGGGAGCGAACGTCCGCCGTGGTAAAGCAGTTCGACGGCCTGGTCGAGCGAGGCGGAGTCGGAAAGTCCCGGCTGAATGATCGGGAAGAGGCGGTCGATATTTTCTCCGAAGAGCCGCGATTTTAAGAGACCCTGACGCGCGTTCATCCAGTTAAAGTTACCGCGCAGGGTATTGATTTCGCCGTTATGGCAAAGGACATGGAACGGCTGGGCCAGTTTCCATGCCGGGAAGGTGTTGGTGCTGTAGCGCTGATGTACAAGCGCGAGTGCGCTGGTGAAATCGCTGTCAAGCAGGTCGGGATAGTAAAATTCCATCTGTTCGGGCAGGAGCAGTCCTTTATAGATGATGATGCGGCAGGTGAGTGTGGGAATGTAAAAATCAGCTTTGCAGATAAGATCGGAGTGGAAAATACGGTTTTCGGCAACCTTACGGATGATGTAGAGCATACGATCGAAGGTGCGTGGATCGCTCACGCCTTTGCCGCGTCCGATGAATACCTGCATAATATGAGGCTCGGAAGCACGGGCGGTCTCGCCGATCAGCCGGTTGCAGGTCGGAACGGTGCGCCATCCGAGCAGTTTCTGTCCTTCTTCTGCAATGGCTTGCTCGAGAATTTCTATGCAGACTTTTCTTTGCGCTTCGTCCTGCGGGAGGAAAACCAGCCCGGTGCCGTATTCCTGCTCAGCGGGGAGGTTGATGCCGAGCTTTTCACATTCCTTCTTATAGAAAGCGTGGGGGATCTGAAGAAGAATGCCGGCGCCGTCGCCGGTCAGCGGGTCGCAACCGCAGGCCCCGCGGTGGGTGAGGCGGACCAGAATTTCGAGCGCATGATGAATAATGTCATGCGATTTTTTTCCGTGCAGGTTGCAGATGAAACCGACGCCGCAGGCATCATGCTCGTTCTCCGAGTGGTATAGGCCTTGCGGTTCCGGGAAACATTTTTGAAAATCGTTTGTTTTTTGCATAGTGAAACCCTCATTGAATCAAGCTGTCGAACAGTACGCTTTTCGACGGAATAGTCAACCTATCAAAAACACAAAACAGTACACTTGTGTTATCAGTTCTCAATGTGTTACATTTTTGTTTTGAAGTTCATGAGAGGCGACAATAAAGAGACTTTAAAAGTCGTCTGTAAAAGATGATTGATGTGGTTTTAATTTAGCGGTTGTTTGTATAAAAATATAAAATAGTATGGATGTCAGTTACATTATTGTTTATAAAATATGCTTGTAATACAAATTAGGAATTAATTATGCCAACTTTAACCAACTATGCTGGGCAGAGTGAAAAGGAATTAGCGATCCTTTATCAAATTTCTCAGGCGGCTGCGACTCACCCTCATACCGTTTCTGAGCTGCTGATCGAGGTGCTCGACATCATGGAAACCGAGCTCAGTGTGTCGCGCGGAACCTTTACGTTGCGCAAGCCGGACACCGAAATCTTTGTGATCGAGGCCTCACGCGGATTGACATCTGAAGAGAAAAAGCGCGGGCAGTATAAACTCGGTGAAGGAATTACCGGCCGGGTAGCGCAGACTGGGCAGTCGGCCCTTATCCCGGATATCAGTAAAGATCCCCGATTCCTGAATCTCACGAAATCCCGCACGGGAAATCCGACGGCCTTTATCTGCGTCCCGGTCATCTACCGTAAAGCCGTGATCGGAACGATGAGCATCGACCTGTCGATTACGACAGATCTTGAGGCGCTCCGGCGCTATCAACGATTCCTTGAACTGGTCGCCAACATTCTGGCCGAAGCGGTGGCCAGTATCCGGGAGGAGCTTGAAGAACGTGAAGGTCTGATTTCTGAAAACGAAAAGCTGCGCCGGCAGCTAGGTGATCGTTACCGGATGCATAACATCATCGGCAATTGCAGTGCCATGCGTTCTGTTTACGAACAGATCGTTCAGGTGGCTAACAGCACAGCGACTGTTCTGATTCGCGGCGAGAGCGGAACCGGTAAAGAACTGGTTGCCCGTGCCGTTCATTACGGCAGTGAGCGTCGCAATAATGCCTTTATCAGTGTAAACTGTGCGGCACTGCCGGAAAATCTGATTGAAAGTGAACTTTTCGGCCATGAAAAAGGGGCCTTTACCGGCGCCACCCAGCAGCGCAAGGGCCGTTTCGAAATGGCTAACGGCGGAACCATCTTTCTCGACGAAATCGGCGACATTTCTCCGGCCGTACAGGTGCGGCTTTTGAGGGTCCTGCAGGAGAGGACCTTTGAACGCGTCGGAAGTTCGGAAAGCGTTTCGGTTAATGTTCGCGTACTTGCCGCAACCAGCCGCAATCTTGAAAAAGAAATTTCCGAGGAAAAGTTCCGCGAGGATCTGTATTATCGCCTTAACGTGTTTCCGATCATCCTGCCGCCGTTGCGCGAACGGCGCAGCGACATCATGCTGCTGGCCGATCATTTCCTTCAGAAATACGGCGAAATGTACGGCAAGAGCATTAAACGCACCTCTACATCGGCGATCAACATGATGATGGCCTATCACTGGCCGGGCAATGTGCGCGAGCTGGAAAACTGTATTGAGCGTGCTGTGCTGACGGCCTCTGATGAAGTGATACACGGCTATAACCTGCCACCCTCGCTTCAGACCGGTGATGAAACTCAGACCTCCATTTTCCCGAAAGACGGTGCCGATCTGAAAACAATGGTCGAGAGCTACGAAAAGGAAATTCTGATTGATGCGCTGAAAAAACACAGGGGCAACGCCGCGGCCTCGGCACGCTATCTCAACACGACCCAGCGCATCATCAACTACCGCATCCAGAAACTCGGCATCAATCCCGACGACTACAAATAATAATTTACAGACGGATGCCGTTTCGGACTTTTTCTCCAGCCTGGCAGAACGGAGAGTATGGCAGATAAAATTCGCTGGGGTATTCCCGGGTGCGGGCTGATGGCTCCGAAGTTTTGCTAGGCATTGGAAAATACCGGCGAGGGGCATGTGGTTGCGGCGGCATCCAAGTCGATGCGCCAGGCCGGACAACTCCAGAGAAAGCTGGGCATCCCTGTTGTTTACGGAAGCTGTGCAGAGAGGCTTGATGGTGAACGGCTCGATGCAGTGTGCATTGCGAACACTCACGCTGAAAGGGTCTGCTCAAACCAGCGGACTGATTGGAACCGGCGGTATCGCTTCAGCTTTCGCGGTCTGTCCTGCTAGCCTCCAAGGGTCTGGAATCTCCACAAGGAGAGAACCACGGTGACTGAATAGGCGACGAGCGGGTACAAACGGTTTTCTGGTCCTGTAAAGGATGTGGATTCGGGCAATAGAATCGCCTCGGCGGTTCGCCTGAATCTGAGAGCCAGATGGGTGACTGAAACAACCGCAGAAGAAGACCATGGTACGGAACGCAAGGTTGAGGCGACGGTTGATCCCGATTAAAACAAGGAGTAAAAGGAAGCCGCTTACTCAGCGGAATGGAAGGGGTATTTTGTATTTGACCGGAACCTCTTGGGTGACACGTTTTACATTTTACTAATATTGGGACACTAATGATTTTGTAAATTTATTTAGGAGACACTACACTAGCCATGCATCTTGACAAGGCAGGTGAGTGTTTTTACCCTCGTGCCGCTTTCGTCTGCGAATCCGGAACCAAAAATGCCCTCTATGAATACAAATCCAAAAACCACAAGGCCTTTTTCCCTCCCCCGTCTCTGTGTCACAGCCAAGCTTCGGCCATTGCTGTTGATTGCGGTGTTTCCCTTTGTGGCGGCGGGAGAACCCGGGCCTGCAGCGGAGGAAGCTACGTGGATTTGGTCTGGAGAGGCGGCCGAGGGCAATCCGTCGGCCCCCGTGGGGGAAGCCTTTTTCCGTAGCGTGTTTGAGATCTCCGGCGGTGCAGGAATCCGGGAGGCGGTGATGGACGTCGGGGCGGACAACTTCGCCGAGGTTTTCGTGAATGGCAAGCCAGCGGGGAAGTTCGCGGGATGGAACCCGTTGGAGAGATCGGATGTGGGGGCGCTACTCAGACCCGGGAAAAATGTACTGGCGGTGCGCGCGGAAAATAAATCCCCCGGTCCGGCAGGGCTCCTGCTGAGGCTGAAAGTCGTCCGGGAGGGGGCGGAGCCTCCCCTGCGCATTGGAACGGGAAGTTCCTGGGAAGCGAGTTCCCGGGAGGTTGCAAATTGGAAAACTTCGAAGGGCGCCATCAAGGAGTTTGAGCCGGCGAACGTGGTGGCCAAAAACGGGGATGCACCGTGGGGGCTTTGTCTTCCTCCCGCCAGCGGCACAAAAACCTTTCCGCAGTTCAGTGCGGAGGGCGAGGATTTAAGTGGTTTAAACGACATGTTGGCGAGGTTCCATCCGGCCTGCAATATGGACGTGGCGGGGACGTATGCGCTGGCTTGGCTGCCGCGGGCGATGCTCTGGGTGGGAGACGCCTCGCAGGCCGGAGAATCGGTGACGAGAGCCCGCATTGCGAACCGCATCGGGCGCATGCATATGAGTGCGGACGGCTATGTGTCGTGCCACCAGCATGAGGGGTTGGCGCATTCCGAAGGGTGGCCTTTTCCTCTGCCCTCGCAGAGTGGAGGGGTTGGATTTTTCTTTTCTATTGCCGGGTTGCTTTATGGCAAGGAGTTTCAGGTGTTTCCGGTGAAGGATGTGGACGGTTGGAATCTCGAGCACGCGAAGACCGTTGCCTTGGATGCGGAGAAGGGATGGGCTGTGGAATTGACTGCTCCCGGCGCGACGGTGACATCGCCCGAATTCGCGGCGGGCGCCATGGTGAGTCCATTTATCCGCGTGAAATGGAATACATCGGAACTCCCGGCCGACAGCAAGCCGTATTTGGAGTGGACGACGAAGACCGAACCGGACTTCGCCGCCACGCGGCGGATGGAATTCCCGAAGCCTTCGTCCTCGAGCAAGTTTCCGGTTCTGGATTTTGATATCCCGATTCACGAAATCACGAAGGCGCAGGGCAGGCTCACGCGGTTGCGCATCGGCTTTGGCAATCCGGCGGCTGGCAAAGTCATCCTGTTAAGGGTCTTCACTGCAGTGGACTCCCGGCACACGATCAACAATCCCAACTACCTCATCGCCTCCGCCGACTATTTTGATTGGACCGGTGACCGCGCCTGGCTCGCCGCCAACCTGGAAAAAATGCGCAGCGCCGCCGCCTACATGATCTCAGAATTCCAAGTTCGCGATGCGCACCTGCTCCGGACCCCGTGGATCGGTCACGACGGACGCAGCGGATTGGAATACACGGCGGCTGGAAAAAAGATCGTTCACAAGGGTGTCGGGATCGGCGGCAATTACTGGGATCTTCTCCCCTTCGGCGGCGACGATGCCCTGGCGACCATTTATCTGTATTCCGCGCTGGAGCGGATGGCGCAAATCGAGGAGTTCGTTGCGGCGGAAAAGCTGATGCCGGACACGAACCCCGCCGCCGGACTTGATGCGCAGTCACTGCGCGAGCTGGCAGAGGCGGTTCGCAAGAAATTTCAGGAGACGTTTTGGAACCCTAAGACCAGGCGGTTCGCTCCAAAAGACGATCAGGGCCGGTTCCGGGACTTCGGGTTCACGTTTTTGAACAACGAGGCGATTTTTTACGGGCTTGCCATCAGGGAGCAGGCGGAGGACATCCTCTCATGGCAAAGCGGTGGCCGGACGGTCGACGGTGACACTTCGCAGGGGGAGGATATCTACAAATTCCGCTTTGGCCCTCGCTCAACCACCAGGCGCAACATTGATTATTACGCCTACGTGTGGTGGCGTCCGGAAAATCTCCAGTTCGGCGATCAGGTTCAGGATGGCGGCGCGGTGCTTGGGTTCACCTATCATGACCTCATGGCCCGCATCCGCTATCTCGGTGCGGACAATGCCTGGAAGCGGCTTCGTGAAATCCTGACATGGTATAAGGATGTTAAGGAGGCTGGCGGGGCGCGGGCTTATTATGCTGTACCCGGACGCGGAACCTTGCAGGGTGGCGGGACCGCAGGCGGGTTGGGGATCGATGAGGAATTTTACGAAAGCGTGCTGGCACCCGCGATTATCCTCGATGGATTCATCGGGTTTTCCGTGCGGTCCGACGGATTCGATTTGAACCCGGCACTTCCCGGAGGCATCGGGAAACTTGCCGTGACAAATGTCGCATACCGCGACCTGCTTTGGGACATCGATCTCATCCCCGGCACGGTGACCTTCCGCGTGCGGTCGGGCATGGTGGACAGCCCGCTGCGCGTCCGACTGCCTGCCGGGAAATGGACCATCAAGATTCTTGCGAAAGAGCGGGGTGCGCAAAAGGGCATTGAGATCCCCTCCGGGCCGCAAGGCTTTGAACTTCCCGCAGGCCCGCTACATCAACTCACTATCATCAAGAACCCGGCTGATTGAGGCTTGCGGTGCATCGGTAAAGTTCCTTCCGCCGTACAGTCCGGATTTCAATCCAATTGAAAAGATGTGGAGCAAGATCAAAAACCTGCTCAGGGGATTGGCCGTCCGCACCCAGGCGGAGCTGTCCGAAGCAATCACGCAGGCGTTCTCGACCGTCACACCCGAAGACGCTCAAGGCTGGTTTCCTTCGTGTTATATTACGGCGTTAAAATCGTGAATTGCTCTAGGCAGGCAAGGATGCCTGCCTCACATTTTAACAGCCAAGCAATCGGCTACAGTTTTCCTGAATTTGCTCTAAGGGCCCCCATTCCCTTCCTTGCCCTTGATCGATTCCGGCATCCCGGCTCATTCTCTGGAGCTTCTGATCGCGGCGGGTGTTTTACCCAGGCGCTGGCGGAAAACGGATGTCATGTGTTGCACGCTGCCATAGGCGCATTGCTGGGCGATGACCTTGAGCGGCAGGGCGGACTTTCGCGTCAACTCCAGTGCGCGATCCAGCCGCACGCGCGCAATTTCTTTCTTGAGCGTGGTCGAGAAGCTGGTGGCAAACCGCACTTCCAAACCGGCTCTCGAACGCCCCACCAGCCTGCAAACCTGCTCGGGCTTCAGTCCCTCACACGCATTTTCGCGGATAAGCCGCATGGCGAGGGCCGCATCGGCATCGGCGGCGGCCAACGTGTCCGTGGAGGCCCGGGTGATCACCCCGATCGGCGCGATCACATGCCTAAGGGGAAGGCGGGCTTTCCGGCGCATGATGGAATCCAGAACCAGGGCTGCCCTATAGCCAATCGCATGAGCTCCCTGCTCGATGCTCGTCAGCGGGGGAAAGCTGAGTTCGCACAACAAAGCATCGTTATCCACTCCGATCACGGACACTTCATCGGGAACGCGGATTCCCCCGATTCGGCAAACTTCCAGCAGCTTTCTTGCGCGCTCGTCCGTGTCCGCCATGATGCCCACAGGACGGGGAATGGTTTTTAACCAGCGCAGACTTTCTTTGACAAAGGGGTTCCAGTGTTGAGCGGTCCGGTTTGGGATGCGGAAACATGAAAACGAGCATCCAGCATTTTTTGCGAGAGCGTGGAAAGCCAATTCCCGATCCTTCGACCAGCCGTTGGCGGTGGTGGGTGTGTAACCAAAATAGCCAAGGTGGCGAAACCCTCTGCCGATCAACTCCTCGGCGGCCAGCCGTGCGATGGCGGCGTTGTCGGTGGCGATATAGGGGATGGCAGAGCCGGTCGGGCCGCAGAATCCTCCCCCGAATGCGACAGCCGCAAGGCCGCTGGCCATGACTTGTCCAGCTACCTTCGGGTTGTCGAAATTGGCGATGATTCCGTCCCCCTCCCACTCGGCGAGATTCGGCAGGCGCTGGTTCTGGAGCGCGCTCTCCTCAATAGAAATTTCCCAGCCCGGATAATCGCGCAGGTACGCGGCGACACCTCCGAGCACCGCGACGTCAAACTGGTGCTTGGCGTCGTAAATCAGTGCCACTTTTTTTTGTGCCGACTTTTTTTTCATCGAATCCTCTTAGGCGAATAATCGCACAGGGCAATCGGAACGGGAATCAGATATTTGAAAAACGACAAATGAAATGGGGTTCACCGCAGCGAAGCAACGTGTTTCTCCAGACTTGATCTTGCGCGGGTCAGGGGTCTTTGCCCGGTTGTAAGAATTCTGTAAAGATAATATGCGTTTCTATAATTCGGGCCGGTGGACATCGGATCGGGAGGAGAATAAGATCGGGACACCAAGAATCCAAACTCAACCACCAGCAAACCAATACCCGCACCCATGCGAACCAAAAAATGTCATGAAAACGAAATCGTCTCATCCCATGACCCCCAAAGAACGTATGATGGCGGCCGTGCTTGGGAAAGTGCCTGACCGGCTTCCGGTTACCATCCATCAGTGGCAACCCTATCACTTGCAGCGTTTCATGAATGGTATGGACCAGATCGAGGCCTTCCTCTCCACGGGTCTTGATGCCTCGGTCACTCCGCTGGACATCTATTTCGAAAATTCTTCCGCCGATTGGCTGTGCGCGGTCGAGGAGAACCGGACCTCGGAGTCTCATGTGACGCACCGCTACCGGGCGCAAACCCCCGGCGGCATCCTCACATGGACGAAGGTCACCAATGAATACACAACGTATTACGGCGAGCATCCGATCAAGAATCAACGTGACGCCGAGGTGTTTGCTAAATACTGGCCGGGCATCCGGCTGGACCGAAAGCGTATCACCGAATGGCATGACCGCATCGGCGACGCCGGCATTTTCCGCGGCTTCACCGGCTTCTGCTGCCAGCCGGGACCATGGCAGGATTTCTGCGAACTGGCAGGAACCCAGGCGGCGATTTTCTGGGCGATGGATGAACCCGAATTCGTGCATTGGTTTCTCGACGAACTGACCCGGCTACGTCTGGCATTCATTCACGGAGAACTGCCGGGAATCCCCTTTGATCTGATTGAGCACGGTGGTGGTGCGGCGAGTTCATCCGTGATCAGCCCCGCGATGTTTGATGAGTTCTGTGTACCCTACGACCGCCGGATCATCGACGCCATTCACGAGGTTGGGATTCCGGTTGTGTATCACACGTGCGGCGGGATGATGGCGATTCTGGATCGCATTCCTGCCAACGGTTGCGATGCGAGCGAAACGCTCAGCCCGCCCGGCGTGGGCGGCGACATTCTCCCCGGGGACCGCATGAAGGTCAAGGAAGTGTTAGGCAGCAAGGTGGCGCTCATCGGTGGCGTCGACCAAGGCCGCCTGCTCACCGAAGGCACTCCCGAGGAAGTGGCCGCCGAAGTCCGGGCCTGCTTCGAAACCTTCGGATCAAACGGAGGATATATCTGCTCGGCCAGCGACCACTTCTTCCATGCCCCGGTTGAAAACCTCACGGCGATGGCCCGCGCTGCGAAAGAGTGCCGTTACTCATGATAGGGGCTGCTCGACTGCTGTCCAACCAGTTGAGTGAACGATAGGTGTAGATATTTAAAATGAAGTTGTTGCAAATAAAATTGAGCCTTGCTGGCTTGAATCGAATTTCGGCTTATGATCGCTTTACGGAGGGTGGCGACTTCTGTAAACGGGGGTCGTTGTGGAACTAATATGGGAAACTAATGGGAAGGATTAATCTATGCAAAAAAAACTCGTAATCTCCGCTGCGCACATGTGGCAACCCCTGATTTTTGCCCTGCTGGCGGGCTTCATGCCTATCCATGCGCCAGCAGCCGATACCCCATCTCCCAAAAAACTCCCGCCGATTCCGGAAGTGATTTTCGGGGTCAATCAACTGAACGTTGGCTTGCCAGGGTCGGAGATAAAGGCCTGGCCGCTGACCGACGCCGACGCGGAGTGGCTCAAGAGCCTTGGTTGCAATACGATCCGTTTTCCGGTGTATCCCGGGGAGGTCGGCATCGATGAAAAGCGGTTTCTAACTCGAACGCCGGACGGGGTTTTCGATCCGGCGGCACTGGGGGCAGGGGACTGGCGCAGTCTCGACGCGCTGATGGAATGGATGATCCGGCATCAGTTCACGCCCAATGTCTGCCCGTCGCCGGAATTCCAGACGGCGGACTGGACATCCAAGACGTGGATGTCGCTGCATGTGCCGGAAAATGCCGAGCGGGCGGCTTGGTTCACCAAGCTCGTGATGGACCATCTGAGCGGAAAATACGGCGACCGAATTGTTTACGGCTGGTATGAGGATTGGTGGTGGAACTCCTACAAGCACGAGGACAGCGCGCGCTTCCCGGAGGCCTTCCGCCGGAAGCTCTCGGAAATGTATGGAGCAAAGGTCGCCGCGCTGAATGCCGAGTGGGGATCCTCCTACGGCAGCTTTGCGGACGTCGAAGTGCCCGCGCTGATGGGCGGTGTTCCGGAGAGTTACAACCGTGGAAGCGTGGCCCCGTCCGCGGTGAACAGCCGCCGGACATTTGATCTGCGCAAGGCCATGGATCTACTGCATCGCGAGGTACTCACCGAACTCCGCGACCACCTGCACAAAAAGGCGCCGGGTGCCTTGTGGACCGGATCCTGCATCCTCAATCAAATCGGCGGGCTCTCGGATATCCGCAGCGCATCCGTTCCGCGTTGCAATGCCACCATGCGGACTGCGGCGATCACGAGCGACATCATGTCCGCCGATCTCTACAGCGACACGATGGAATATTATTCCCATTACCGGACGTATTCGAAATTCGCGGCGGCCGAAGGCAAAAAACTTCTCATTGCCGAGGTCCCGGCCGTTAAGCCCCGCTCCTTCCAACTCGTCGCCGATGTCGGAGGTCCGTCCGCCGGCGCGCTGGCCTGGTGCGGGAAATGGGATCTTTGGGGGCTGATTAAAGACGATGGGACGCGCCGTGAGGAAAATGGGAAAGCCTGGCAGAAGTTATACGAAACCTACCAGTCTGATCGCGGTCGCTACGCAAAATACCAGCCCGGGGTCATCCACGTTTATTTCCCTGAAGAGACCCTTTCCTACTCCATCTCGGACCTCAACTTCATCGATGCGTTCATGAACATCTGCGACCATATGAAGCCCGGGGAGCTGGAGCTGGTTTTGACCGATGAGCTTTCCTCCCTGCCGCCGGGAACCCCCATCTATGTGCTTGAGCGCACCCTGCCGCTCGCCGCGATTCAGGAATTGGAGCGCCGGGGCGGCGATGTCGTCACCTTGCATGACTGGTTCCTGGACGAAAACGGACGGAAACATCCGAGGAAAACCGCCGGTGGTGACGTCTTTAAGCGGCTCCAGACCCTGCCCGGAGGCGAGAAACTGCTCGATGTGTTCCAGCGGGTCGAGGAGCGCGCAAACAGCGTGTCCTTCAGCTTCGCCGGGGCGCGGATCTCGACGTCATCCGCTTTGGCGGAAGCCAATGTCGTGCTACCCGACCGTCCGAACCGGCTCGAAAACCTTATCAACGGGGATATTTTTTCCGGCATCACCTTCAGCGATCAGGCGCAGGAAGAATCGTTCACGATTCAACTCGGAAAGGAACGCCGGATCTATGGCGCGTTTGTGGATTTTTTCTCCGGCGACGGCCAGTTCAACGCCGCCTCCCGCATGCCGGAACATGTGATTATTTCCATCTCCGATGATGGCAAGGACTTCAAGCAGGCCGCCGTGATTAAGGGTAAAGACCTGCAGATGCGCAGTCGCTGCCGGTTTGCCCCGGTGGACGCATCGTGGGTGCGGTTTGACTTTGGTATCAACCAGAGCGGATCAGGTTTACGCCTCGTCAATGCCGCTGTGCTCGGCGAACCGGAAAAAAATCTGCCATGAACAAAACACAGCCAGCTTCCACCCAGTCAACCCGGGAATTCGTCCCTCTGCGGGAAAAAATCGCCTATGGTCTGGGTGGCGGTTCGGAAATCCTGATGGCCAACATCATCCTGAAGCTGGCGCTCCCGGTTTATCATCTCGGGCTTGGCGTGAGCGCGTCGGTGATCGGCATGATTCTTATGGGATCAAAGATATTTGATGCCGTGAGCGATCCGGTGATGGGCGCGATTTCGGACAATTCCCGTTTGCGATGGGGTCGTCGGAAACCGTTTGTGCTGCTCGGTGCCGCGTTCACCGCGCTGTTTTGCGCCGCCATGTGGCGGATGCCGGGCGGACTGGATGCGCCCGCGCTGGCAGTCTATTTCTCGGTGGCCGCCATATTTTACTATGCCGCCTATACGGTTTTTTATGTACCCTACAACGCGCTCGGTTACGAGATGACCGATAACTATGACGAGCGCACGCGCGTGATGACGTTCAAGTGGGGGGTCGGCGCCACCATCAGTCTTCTGGTCATTCCGGCGGTGCTACCGCTTTGTTATTGGATCGATCCGGACAACGCGGCCGTGGGCGCGCGCTGGATTGGACCGATTGTCGGACTGCTGATTCTCGTGCTGGCTGTCCCCGCCGCGCTACTGCCGCGTGAGCGGAAGTCCGCGCCCGCCAGCATTCCGTTTTTCCGCGCCTTGTCTCTTACTCTCCGGAACCGCAGTATGCTCCTGTTGTGCGGAATGATCGTGAGCAGTCTGATCGGAATGATGCTTCTGGTTTCCTGGCTGATTTTTCTCAACATGGCCTATCTGCAAGGGATGAACCAGCAGGCCTCCGCACAGATGGTCTTCTGGGGTGACCTCGTTTTTTCCGTGCTGAATATCGGGTTTGTTTTCGTGTGCGGCTGGCTGGCAACCCGCTTCGACAAGCGTACGACCCTCATCGCAGGACTGGCGTGGATGTGTATCGGCATGCTGTGCAGTTATTTTTATGTCACTCCGGCCCTGCCATACCTCCAGCTCATGTGGACCTTGTTTCTAGCACCGGGAATGGCGGCGGTCTGGGTGCTGAGCAATTCGTGCATTGCCGATGTTTGCGATGAGGATGAATTGCAGACAGGCGCCCGACGGGAGGGTTTTTACGGGGCGATCTATTCATTCAGCATGAAAGCCGGAGCGGGAGTCGGTCTGGGCCTCGCCGGGATCCTTCTCGACGCGCTCGGCTTTGACAAGGCACTGGCGGAACAAGCCCCAGACACGATCAGTGCCATGCGCCTCGCCTTCGCAGGGCTCCCTGCACTTTGCTTTGCTCTCGCCGCGATTCTCGCCGTTCTCTACCCCATCACTCGTCAACGCCACCAGGAAATCCAACAACTCCTTTGTAAACAAAGCGAATAAATCAGGAAATGAGTCAGAAACAATGATCAAGAAAAACAAAGAAAGGATGTCTGGCATGTGTACTCAACGAATCAAATGGTTTTACTTCGCAGGCCTCATAAAGGGGTCAGCCGATGAATTTTAGAAAACGGGTTGACTCTTTTCGTTTTTGATTCTACGTTTCTTTCCATGGCAAGAGCGTTGCGAGTTGAATATCCGGGTGCGCGGTATCATCTGATGTGTCGCGGTAATCAGGGTCGTGATGTTTTCCAGAGTCAGGAAGATGCCGATCTGTTTATCCGCTGTCTTGGGGAGATGTGCGTGCGTAATCAGGCGGTGGTTCATGCATGGTGCCTGATGAAAAATCATTACCACCTGCTGCTGGAAACCCCTCAGGGGAATCTGGTGGATGCCATGAAGTGGTTTCAGGGAACATTCACTCAGCGATACAATGCCCGCCATCAGCTTTGGGGCCACCTGTTTCAGGGCCGGTATAAAGCGAAGGTGATCGACGACGAGGATGCCTCGTATTTCCGGATGGTCAGTGACTACATTCATCTGAATCCGGCTGAAGCTAAAGTCGTGAAGCCGGGAGAGCTTTCTTCTTACCCGTGGAGCAGTTATCCGTTGTACCTGAATTCCTCTTCAAAACGTCCGGACTGGCTGGCGGTGCTGCCGGTTTTGAGTGCTTGCGGCATTCCTCCGGATGACTCTCTGAAATCCCGGCGGGCGTATGAGGCGTATATGAATCTGCGCCATCAGTCGGTTGTGATGAAGACTCAGGAAGTGGCTGAGCAGGCGATATGGCAGCAGATGGAGCGGGGATGGGTGCATGGCAGCAAGGTGTTTCGCGATAGATTGCGTGAGAGCCTGCTGGAGCAGGGGAAGATACCGGAAGAGCTGGAGCAGAAACGAGATCTGAGCGAGGCCGCCGCCGGGGAGGTTCTGAATCAATGTTTAGCCTATTTCAAATTGGATTATTCGGATTTGCTGCACCTTGCAAAATCCGATCCCCGGAAGTTTTTAATGGCCGGATTGCTCCGCTACCACTATCCGGTAAGGGCTCAGTGGTTAAGCGAGCAACTGGTGATGGGACACTTTACAACCGTCAGTCGTGCGATGCGGTTCTATGATGAAGCGGAGGGCCTATGGGCAATAGAAAAGCAGCATATTCTAAAATTCATCGGCTGACCCCTTCCCGCCTTCGCGGTGATCGCGGCGTTGAGGTCCGCCTGTAGTTTCTTCGCCGCATCCGAGGCGGCCTGGCGGTCGGCATCGGTCCAGTTCAATACCTGCTGGAGATGCGCGTCGCCGCGGTGCTCCCAAAGCGGTCCGACCGCCACGGGTTTTGCCGCAAAAGCCTGTCCCGAGCCGAAGGCCGCACAGGCACTGGCAGCCAGAACCGTCAAGCGATGAAGAACGGGTTTTCCAGAACGGCCGATGATTCGGAGTGCCGCATTGTTCATCTTGAGCCTTGTTTTCGCGGTTTCGATGTGTTGGATTTCGTTGTGATCCCTATTTCACACCTGGCTTGCCGTAAAGGCGTTCGCGGAAGGCGGGTTCGCGGAGCAGGGCGGCTTGCAGGAATGTGTAGCTGTAGGTCAGGTGGCCCTCATAGCCGCAGGGGGTGCCGTCCCATGTGTAGAACTCGCCGCCGCCGCCGAGCCCGTTCTGAAAGCCGCCGCCATTTTCATGCACTCCCGCCCATTGACGTTGAAGCATGGCGGACAGCATGCGGTCGGCGCGATCGCCGAGACCGGCCATGTAGGAGGCCACCAAAAAATGGAATGTGTCGCTAACGCAGCAACCGCCGTTCAAATAGTATTTGAAAGCATGGGCGGCCACCGTGCGGTCGCCGCCCGGCCCGAAGTGGTAGTCGCCGGGCTTGACGGGCAGGAGCGTGATCGGCGTGCCGAGGTCAAAGCGGTCGAAACCGACTTCATCGATCTTCGCCCAGAGTTTCTCCAGCATGGGCCGTCCCTCTTCGGGGGAAAGCAGTCTGTATTTTACCGCGTAGCCGGTGACCCACGGCGAAGCGTAGTCGTGCAACACGCCGTCGCGACTGCGCCACCAGCCGAGCCAGCCGGTTTCGGGATTGTAGAAACACGGACGAAAAGCGGCCTGAAGCTTGGCGGCCCGTTCGCGCCAGTGGGCGGCGCGGTCCGGGTGACCAAGTGCCGCCGCCATCTCCGCCAAGCCAAGCCAGGCTCGATAGACCTGAATGTTGATGAAGGCGTCCTTGTGACCGGCGTTGACCGTGTCATTCGCGCTGGAACCGGAACCGAACTCCATCGCGAAGGTCCTCTCGTTGCCGCTGTTGGGGGATTCCACCAGGCCGTCGCTATCGGTGTCGTTGCGCTCCAGAAATGTCGCGAGTTTTTCCAGCACGTCCCAGCGCTTGGCGAGCCAGGTGTTGTTGCCGTCCGCCTGCCAGACATTCCAAGCACCGGTGAGCGTGCCCGAGATGCCATCGAACATCTGGATATGGTCGTGGTAACACGGCACGACCCCGTCGGTTTCCGCAGAAACCATCACCGTGGAATTTCCGAGCGCGGCGATCTCCGCCTCGTTGCGAATGAGTTTCATGCGCGGGTGGGTCGCCGCCATGGGCAGTTTGCGGGTGAGGAAAAAGTCCACCGTCCGGCGCATTGCCTCGTTGAGTTCGATCCCCTTTGGCAAAGCCGGCGACAGGAGCACCGCGTCACCCCATTGGTGCATCAGTCCGCTCACCAGGTCGCTTAACACATTGTTGGCATAGAGTCCCGGCGGAGCCGAGACGGGGCTGGAGGCGTCACCCCACGGCGCGGTTGCCTGCAGCACATTGAGCCAGCCGCGCCGCATGGCGGGCCAAAGCACGGTCTCTTTCAAGCCCTCCGGCGGCGGAAGCTGCACCGGCTCGAAGCTCCAGGCCACCGGCTTGCCGGAAGCCGCTTGCGAGATCAGTGACAGGTCGAGTTTGTTGTTACGGCTTCCATAGTTTCCATCCCGCACTCCCTGAATCCGGGCGATGCCGGCCTCGGCGGGAGTGACCTTGACCAGCACCAGTCCGAGATCAGGGGCGTTGAGTAGAAATGGCGGCTTCACCATCCCATCCTTCTCCCATTGCCCGCCGAGAATCGTGACAGCGGACAGCGCGGGGCGAAACGGCAGCCGGACTTCGACCTTCGATTGCGCCGGTGCCGCGACGGTAAAGGTCAACCCGCCATCGGGAGCCCCCGCTTTCCATTCGATCACCGTGCCGGAAAAATCCACTTTCACCTGACCGGGCGCGGACGACGCGACCTTGCCGTTTGCAGGCTTACCAATAGAAACCGAAGCCGGCTCGCGTAACAGGTTCATCTTCTCGCGTCCGCCACCTTCGGTGTCCACGCCGAGGTGGATCAAAGCACCGCTTTCGGCATCGAAATCCGCACGAAGCGCCGAGGCATCGCCGGGAGGGCCCTTGCGATAAAGCCCGGCGAAGGGGCCATTTTCAATCGGGCGCGGCACGGTGTCCGCAGGCCAGCGGCGCTCGGCGCGCAGGGACAGCGGCGCAAGTCCGGGCTCACACGCAATCTGCACCTCATACAGGTGCACCGCGACCTGACCGGCCTGCTGGCTATCCAGGTTGAACGAGACCGCGAGTTTCTTGCCGGCCGTGTCGGTATTCAGTATCCAGGTTCTCTCTTGCCACCCGCCGGAAGACTCCGTCGGTGTCGCAACGGCCCGTTCCCCCCTGCCCACAAATCCCTCTTCGGCTCCAAGCGTCACCAGATTGACCGTCATCTTAGGGAACTCCCACCCGCTGGCCGAACTCATCGAGCCGATCCGGTATCTGACCGTGTATTTCAACTTGCCCGCGCTGATGGTATGGGACGGCACGGTTTGATAGAGGTAGGCGCCCGGGCTCGTGGAATAGACCATGCCAGGGTTGTCATTGCCCCAACCGACCTGGGTCCACCCGGCAAGGCCGTTTGCAAAACCGGGATTCTCCAGTGTCAGATCCTCGGCCAGAGCCGCCGTGGCGAGGCTGAGCGGCTCGCACGCAATCTGCACCTCATACAGGTGCACCGCGACCTGACCGGCCTGCTGGCTGTCCAGGTTGAACGAGACCGCGAGTTTCTTGCCGGCCGTGTCGGCATTCAGTATCCAGGTTCTCTCTTGCCACCCGCCGGAAGACTCCGTCGGTGTCGCAACGGCCCGTTCCCCCCTGCCCACAAATCCCTCTTCGGCTCCAAGCGTCACCAGATTGACCGTCATCTTAGGGAACTCCCACCCGCTGGCCGAACTCATCGAGCCGATCCGGTATCTGACCGTGTATTTCAACTTGCCCGCGCTGATGGTATGGGACGGCACGGTTTGATAGAGGTAGGTACCCGCAGTGGTGGAATAGACCATGCCGGGACTGTCATTGCCCCAACCGGCCGAGGTCCACCCGGCAAGGCCGTTTGCAAAACCGGGATTTTCCAGTGTCAGGGCCTCCGCCTGTGCCGACGGGGCGAGACAAAGCGCCGCCGCACAGCAGAGCAGTTTTATGAGGCTTGCGAAGTAAACCCATTTGATTCGTTGAGTACACATACCAAACAACCTTTCTTTCTTGAGCTGCGTTTTGGACATTGAACCGCCTCCATTACTTTTTACAGTCTTACATCTACCCGATCTCCCCAATCTTACAACCGACTAAAAAAGGCATGGACAAAATGCCGCTCCAATGTCTTCCGCAGACGGGTTAAAACAACCCTTTTTAGGTAATGCGCCTGATTTTCAAGCTCCGAATCACTAGAGGTTGGCTGGAGCGGTTATTGATCCGCATGTCCGTTCCGCCGTTCTGACGGTTTGAAAATGCAGGGTTGGGCAGGGAAAATCGGACAGTCCGCCACTCGCCGGAGTTTCCCATTTGCAACGTACCGGCGGCCATCTGGTAGGGGTTCCCGGGATCATTGTATTGCAGATTGAAGTCTCCGGTTCCCTGATCGAGATAGGTGACCTCGGCTTCCACCGTCCCCTTGAGCGAGCGGGCAAATCCGTTGTCCACATCGAAGTAAATGTAAGGCGAGAGCACCTTCCACGCCGGAGCGCTGTCGGGGCCAGCATTGACCTCTTCGAAGATGCCATCCTCGCCGCCGATTCGCGCAGCAACGCCTCGCGAGGAAAGCCGGTCCGCCGCGACTTCCGTGGCGGTCTCGAAGGCGGGAATGGGCGGGTAGTTCTCTGGATGCTCAGAGTATTCGCGGATGAGCCACAGCAACGTCGCCATGTCCACCATGCGCGAGGGCTTGTCGGTTTTTGTGTTGAGGATTTCCTCCACCTGGTTGTAGAGCGTGGGTGCCTGGACGAGGATGGTCCGCATCACCGTGAAGGAATAGCCATCGGGCTGGAAAAAGGATCCGAGGACTCGGGCCACATGCGCCGGGTCGTTAGCCTGTTGCATGGTTGGTCCCATCACGATATAAGGGACATCCCGGCGAACGCCAAACGGCTTATCCATCCCCTGCACGACGATGCCGCCGGGCGCGAAGGTCAGATAGGCATCCCAGCCGGCATCGTTCATCGGAGGCGCCGTGCCATCGATGACGAAGCCTGCGACATCAAGATCCCATTTGTTTAAATACCGGCGGCAATGGGCCGCCCAGCGGTCCATCCCGTCGGGCAGGCCGGAATCGGCGCGCGGGGCTTGCAGGCGGGACGGATTCAAATAGCCCGCACCGGAATCGCCAGAGACAAAAAAATCGTTCGGGGTCGCATTGCGCCGGAGCCATGCCATGCCATAGGCGAAACGATCCGCAAGGTTCGGATTGAATGCCCAGGTGATGGGCACCTGACCGCGCGCGGGGTCGGTCCAGAGCCGCGGCGAGTAGCGCAGCAGCCAAGGCGAGGCATCATAGTCTCCCGTGTAAATGGCGTAATAGTTCAAAGGCTTGATTTTGCCATCGGCATCAAGAATGCCTTCCTTGATAAGCCGCTCGCGGGTCGGGCGCGGCGCGGTCTGCGGAACCTTGTCGGGCAGCGGGTAATGCTGATAGAAAGATGCGTTGGCCATGAACATGAGTCCGGGCGCGTCGCCGTCCATATAGGCGTTGTGCGAGGCGATCAACTCCGCAAGACGCTGCTCGCTGCTGAGCGGCGGGTGGGTGCTCCCGGGATTCCATCCGCCCGAGATCGCGTTCGAATACTTGTGCGCCCAAGGTGTGAATCCGGCAAACTGGATCATACGGTCGGGCCCCAGGCGTTTATTGGCATTGCGCAGGATCATTTTCAGCGTCTCGACATCGGTGCCCGGCTTCTGGCCCGGATCATCGACTGGAGCCTCGTCGGCATGCACGTGCAGATCGCAACGAATGGCACGGTGGGACACAAAATAGTCACCGTTGGGCACCGAGTTTTCCACCACGGCCGAGGCTCGGGAGCACTTCATCCAAAAGCTGTCGAGATGGTAACTGATGCGCTCGGGATCGACCTTGTCGCCGTAGTGATGCAGTAGCCAGCGGTAGGCGTCGTTTTTCGCGCTGCCGCTGGAGGCGGTTTGCGTGCCGGGGATTTTACCATTGCCGGTGAAGAGCGACGTGCCGTCCGGATTGATCAGCCAGACCTTCGGCTTAAGCCCCTTGGCGAGGAGGCCGCTGAACAGCGAGTCCGGCGACGGGTCGTAGCGCACGGGCAGCAGGTTTTTCACTCCGGCCACACTCAGCCCCACGTTGCTGGTCGCGGGCACCTTCTCGTCCCAGACGACCAGCCCCTTGCAGACGCGCTTAAACACCTTCAGCAACTCGTCCAGCGACGAGACTTTCACAATTGTGCGGCCGTCAAGCCAGTCGCCCGGCTTGGTCATCTGCTCCCACCAGAAATCATCCGTCTCGGCCAGGTGCCGGACGAAGAGTGTTGGCGAGTCCCGGTTGACCAGCCCCTGCAAAGCAGTCACCGCCACGAGTTCATCATAGTAGGACTTGAGTTTTACCGGATCGCCGAGATTCGAATCCTTGCCCGTGAAATCATAATAAAAGACGGGTGCGGGTGCGGACGGATGGGCCGCCGACTGGGCGTGTGCAAGGCCGGCGCCGGCGAGCAGGGTTGTCGATAACAACAATCGGTGAATGGTTTGTTTCATCATGTTTTGTACTCCTCATACAATAAAGATATAGGTGTGTTTAAGCTTCAGGGTTGATAAAAGGGAAAAAGGGGCAACGAATCTAGCATCTGCTGTTTTTTCTTTGCCAGTTGCCCCTCTACTCCATCATAAAAACTCATCGTCCGGCTTACCGTTGTGAAATTCCACATAACCAACGGATCACGCACCCATTGCGCGCTGACAGGGTAATGGTGCCACAATCGTCCTACAATCAATATCTTTGCAAAATCAGATTTCTGACCGGACATCTCGCCCCGCCGCAATTCAACGGCCCGCTCCACCCGAAAAGAAAAGCGTGCTCGGCCCGTTTTTTGCCGACATCAATCCGGTAATTTTTAAGCGATTCGTCACTTTTCTATAATCTACCTCACTATTTGGTCATTACTGTCTAATGAGATTGTGTGGTGTTATGGAGTGGGGTCTCCGGCGAGTTCGATGAACTCCATAACCGGCGAAACAGCAGCTTCGGCCGACGTGGCGAGCGTAACGACAAGGTGGGCTTGAGGCGCAGGGTTCAGTCCGTTGATCGCAGTGGTCTGTTCGCCGGATTTAAGCGGGATCTCGCGCGTCTCGGCGATCGTTTTGAAGCCGTCGTTCGAGGTCTCGATCCGGGCGCTGATGCCACCGTCGTTGAGCGTAGTGGTGGTGCGCAGAGCGGTGATGCGGACCGGCTGGCCCCAGTCGCATGTCGTGGTAGTGTAACGTCCGGTCTGAGCCCCTTGTTTCAGCGGCGGCACGGCGGCGTAGTCGGCGGCGAACGAAAGAGCTGCAGGCAAAAGCGCTTCCCGCTTGATGGAAACTTCGTCGAGCGAGCCATTGAACGGAAAACCGCCGCCGAATGATCCCAGGGTGAGCGGTGATGGACTGCTCGACGCACCGATCCCGGCGATGTTTTGCGGCACACCATCCGGCTTCCCGTCCAGATAGAGCGTGAGGGTTTGCGCCCCCCGGTCAAAGACGGCGGCGGCGTGATGCCACTGGCCGTTGGCGGCGACCGCATTGCCAACAGCTTCCACAAATTGGTTTCCGTCCTGCATGATCCATGCCGAGAGCTTACCGGACTTCATACCCAGCGAATACGCGCCGGGCCGCGACGCGATGACCTGATTATCCGATGCCCCGGTTTGGAACCAGGCCTGGATCGTAAAACTATCCGCAGGCTTGAAGGCAAACGGTTCGACATTGCCCACGGCGATGTGCGCGCCGCCCTGAACCCGCGCGGCACCCGGTTTCCCGTGGCGGTCGGACGACGACAAACCCACCTTGCCGACGATCCGGCCGGACGCGGCGTATTCGCTGTCATCGGCAACCGTGTCGCCCGGAGCATCGTCCAGTTTCCACAAACCCCTCAGCGGGCTCGTCGAAACCCTCTTCAACGTGACGCCCATTCCCGGACGGATGTCGATTTCCGGCGTGGCGGTCCAGCCGCTGCCGGCTTCAAACGTGCGGTCAATGTAAAGCGCGGCTTCCGGCGGGGTGCCGGCATTGACGCTCCATGTAAGTTCGGCGGGCGGCGTGAACACGCGTCCGAGTTCCTCGATCTTCACGTTTTTCCCATCGATCGTGACCCGCTTGCGCATCCCGAGATGCACAACTTCGGCGGAGGCTTTTTGCAAGGCGGCGGGGAGGACGGGGTTGACTTCCAACTTGTCATTCGTGTGGTGGATGCCGAGGATGCCCTGCATGAGCGCGCCTGGCGCGGCGATGGCATCGGAGAGAAAGGGCTCGTCACCCGCGCCATAACCGATGCGTCCATCTTCCATGACCCAGTTGTTGCCGATGAAGCCCTTCTCGCCGGTGAGCCGGGTACCTTCGGCAAACTTTTGCAGGCGCTTCCAAGCGCCCTCGGCATCGCCGGACGCCGCGCGGGCCATGATTTCCCAGTAGGTCATGCAGAGGAACGATCCGCCGTTCATATAGCTGCCGAAGCCCTGATTGGCCGGATGCCAGTTCACGCTGACGGGCACCGGCCAGTAGGCGGAGCGGGAAGCGTAGCCGGCATAGCCGTTCTCGCGTTCGAGTTCGGCAATGCGCTTGTCAATCGTGGCGATGAGCTTCTTCCCCTGTTCCGGCGAGGCGATGCCAAAGGCAACCGGCGGGAACTGGCAGAGGTCGGCCGCATAGGCGATCTTTGTGCCATCGGGTTCAATCCAATCCACATAGCGAGGACCTCCCGGGGCATCCTCCCACCAGAGCACGCGGTTGATAGCCTCCTTGAGCGCGGCGGCATCATCCTCGGTCTCTGCCGCTTCCGCAGCATTGCCGGCCGCCCGTTCCATGCCGGCGAGGTCGATCAGCGCGCGGTAAAGAAACGCGTTGTGATACGTCGTCACCCCGCGGGCATGCATCGCGTCATAATACCAATGCGACACGTCCGGAAGTTGCACCAGCCCGTCGGCATTGCGCTTGCCCAGATACCACGCGACTGCGCGGCGGTAGAACGGCAGGTTCTGGCGGACAAACGCGAGGTCGCCAGAGTAGAGATAATAGGCGCGGCCGCCGATGACCTGGATGATGTTGTCGTCGGTAAAAGCACCGGAGATATTGTAGCCGAAGCGCGTGAGTCCCGGCTCGAACTCCGTGCCAATGATCATCTGGAGATTGTCGCGAAAGGCACGCGGAAGACTGTGGGGAGAAGACGCCGTGGCATCCGGCGCGGGAGCACCGGCCAGCATCGGCAGCCCCTTCATCCACGAGGCCCCGCCGTAATACCATCCGTCCGGCTCGTTGCCAAAGTTGTAGTGCAGCGAATCATTCACGCAACCGCCATTGAGAAGCGCTCCGTAAAATCCGCGCAGCGTTCCGACCGTTCCGCCTGGATCTTCCGCCTGAACCGTGAGCTGATGCCCGCTCGCGGCGGCTGGCACACCTCGGATCCGCAGCGTGGTCTTTTCCTTCTCGCCCGCCTGATAGGCGCGCTTCGGCTCGGGATGCGAAACAATTCCGACCTCGCCCAACCAACTGAACATCCCGCGGCGGTAAAGATGCCCGCCTTCGACGGCGAAACGCGGATCGGTCTGGTTTTGCCATGATGTGAACAGCTTCAACACCGCCCATCCTCCCGGCTCGGTGACGACCACGTTGTTTTCCAAGGAAGACTTGAACCAGAAAGGCCAAGGGGTGAAGCGGTAATTCGGATTGAACCATCCGCGCAGTTTGTCGGGCGCGATCCAGAATGTGGTGGCTACCGAGTTCGGGAGCGTGGTGGTGGGCGATTCCACAACCGGTCGCATGCTGAAAAACAACGCCGGGGTGCCCGCACTGGTCGTCGCGAGTTCGCGCAGCCAGGTGCGCTCGACCGTCCAGACGAGATCATCGCCCTCGGTTTGCAACATCCAATCCTCTTTCGCCACCGGCCCTCCCACACCGTCGGTCAGAACGACCCCGCGCAACGTAACGCCAGTGGCGGTTTTCTCTACCGACTCCGGCGGACAGTTCCGGCTCTCGAAGCGGTGCCCCGTCTCATCCGCCGCAAAGGTCAGCGCCTGTGTGCCCCAATCCGCCATACCCCAAAGCCAGGGGGCTCCTTTGGGCGAAAGCAGGGAATGGGGCTCAAGCGTGCCGTCGGGCCGACGTAAGACCAGCGACTCCAGTGCGGGTTGCTCGGTATTGATCTCGACACAACCGAATTTCCCTTCCAGACGGACAGGCGGCAAAGCGGGCGCGGCTGGAGTGAAGGTGGCCCGGATATTGTCGTAGTTAACTTGAGTGCCGTCGGGTGCAGTGAACGTAATTTGGAGCCGTTCGTTCGGCCCAAACCAGGCTTCATGTCCGGTGACCGTGAAGTTGAAGGTCTTGGTTTCCCATGTTCCCGGACCAGGCGCGCGCAAAGTCTGTCGGGCCAGCGAGGCATCCACCGTTTCATGGGCGACATTGACCGCATAAAAAGCGATGTCGTAGTTTGACTGAGCCCCGGCGTCCTTGCGGAAACCGACGTCAATTTGGAAAGAGAATTCGCCTGGCGAAAGGATGTTCAGCCTTTGATAAACGACGGCTGGCCCGCTCCCGCCGGGTCCATTGACAAACAGAAACTTCGAGCCGTCGGTGGGCGTCAGCCCGCCGATCGCGGCAGTTGACTGGGCCGGAGCCGCCGCAATGGTCCAATTGCCGACGCCTCCGCCGGTGTTATCAAAGCCTGACTCGAAGCTGAAGTTGGGAATGGTGATCGGGGATGCGGCAAAGGCTGATCCTGAAAAAAACAGGCCGAGACTGGCAACCGCCAGCCATTTTATTTTTATATTGATTTTCATTTTAACTATTTCCCTTTTCCTGTTTTCAGCGTAGCGACTCTCCGGGCACACGCATTTCAAAAAGCGAAACACCGAACACTGTGGCGCGCTTCAAGGTGCGCATGCGAACCCAACGCGTTGTGACCGGCGCGAACTCCAACTGTTCCGTCCCGCCTTTGCCGTTCAGGTTGCGGGCGACTTCCTTCCAGGTTGTCCCGTCGGCAGAAATTTCGATCACATATTCCGCCGGACAGGCTCTTTCCCAAAGCAGTTCCACGCCGGACACGGGTTGTCCGTCGCCAAGATCGACCGCCAGCCATTCGCCATCCTTGAAATCCGAAGACCATCGCGTGCCGGTCTGGCCATCCACGGCGAGCCCGGCGCCATAGGTTACGCCATCATAAACCAACTCCGAAGATGCCTTGACCGGCCGACCCAGCGCGAGGTTGGCCGGCGCGGTGCGGATCTGCTGCGGGCGGAGCACGGGCACCTCGCCCTTGAGTTCCACCGTGAAGGTGGACTCGGAGTTGGGAGCGGCCGTGCCCCGGATGAACAGCAGGGAATTCCCGATAAGCTTAACCTCATTCACATTCTCGCTGCGCCGGACAACAGACGCCTTTGAGAAGTCGCCCCATTCGGTGAGGCCAAGCGGAAACGGATAGGAATTCGGATTCGAGACCGTGATTTCCCAGACCTCGCCGCCTTCAGATTTTGATTGATCGAAGCTGACGATGGCTGGAATCGCGGCTTCGGTCGTGTAGCCTGCCGTGTTGATTGATTCCGCCTGGTGCAGATAGTTGTAAACCATCTTCGGCAGCCGTTCGCCTTCGTGAAATGCCATCTGGCACTCCGCGTCGAAATAGAGAAAGGTCAGCGGATAGGGGCTGGTGGTAACCGGTGTGCCCGGCGAGATGTGCTTGAGCGTCTCCTGCACCGGGATGTCCCGGCAAAGCATGTAGTGGGCAGGGGTGACGTCCGGATATTTCTTCCCGTAAGCGGCCACAAACTGCGGCTGGGTCATGAAGGTGATGTTTTTGGATTTGGCGTATTTGAAGAATTCGTCCATCGCCAGGGTGTCCATGTCGACAACCTTCCAGTTCGCCTCGAGCTTGTTGTTGCCCTCGTTGACCGTCCACGGGAACGACCATTCCATTTCGTGGGATTCCTGCTGCACAAAGAACGGAACCATGTCATTCCACGCGGCATTTTTCAGGTATTCATCGAGGAACTGTTTCCAATACTCAATGGCTCGGCCATAAACGATGCGTCCGCGGCGCACGTCGTCGGGGTCGGTGCTGAACGTGCAGGGGTCACCAGAGTGGAGGTGGAGCGATTTGTTGAGATCCCTCGCGGTCCACTCGATGACAAGGGTTTTGCCGGGATAGTTCGCGGGGGCCTTATAGCTGTGGCGCGAACCGTAGAAGGGGGCCCACGGAGCTCCGCGGTCTGTGATATTATCCACGCCCGCCTGCTCCCAGCACCATCCCCATGCGGATTTCATGCCCGCATCTTCCATGTCGCCAATATTACGATGCCCCCCGGCGGCGGCGCACGTCGTGCTCGCCCACGGCAGCGCCTCTTTGACCGGCCCCCAGTCCTTCCAGTCAAACGAGGCCACGTCGTCGCCGAATTCATTGTGCCATTTGGTGAGCAGGTCTTTCATTTTGACAGCGGACCGGTTGTCCACCAGCCATGTCACCGGGATGCCGTGCTTGTGGGCCACGGCGGCGATCCGCGCGGCCCCGGAGGCGGGAAATCCGGCCGCGCCCAGCTCGGTGAAGCCGGTCTCCACCAGATAGGCCGAAAATACCATCACCAGCTTTTTGTCGGACGCGGACGCGGGCGCAAGCGTCACAGGCAGCGTCTCGAGGGGCGTGCTGAACCGCTCGTTCCAGTCCGGCAGCTTCACGTCGGGATCGGTCGAGAGAATCATGCCGGCATACGCGGTCTGGTTCTTGAAGCCGTTCG
>CAYNOR010000010.1:0-102274 GCA_964398915.1 uncultured Verrucomicrobiota bacterium | reverse complement strand
CGGCTGGTTTTCGTCATGCTATATTACGGTTTCTCAATCGTGAAACGCTCTAGCATGAACAGGGATGGGCCTGAACGGCACCCTTCACCGGCAGGCTGAAGGGTGTTTCCCTACATGCTTGAGAAAGGCTCCAGACATGCTTTCGGGGGAAGCGAAGCCCGCCTCTCGGGCGACGGACTGTATCTTTATCGCTGTGCAGGTCAGCATCTGCTGGGCATAAGCCACCCGCAGGCGTTCGATTTCTTCCGCAACAGAACGCCCGGTGTTCTCGCGAAAGTGCCGGTAGAGGCTACGGAGCGACAGACCCGCGGCTTGCGCGACGGCCTCCACACGGAGGGGTTCCCGAAAATGCAAGTTGATGTAAGTCAGCGCCGCCGCCACCGCCGGGTCTTTGATCATCAGAATGTCGGTGCTGCGCCGCACCACAAGACCCTTGGGCGGGACTCGGACCGGTTCGCAAGGCGGCTTCTCGCCGCGCATGAGCCGGTCGAGCAACGCCGCACTCTGATAGCCCCGGCCATGCAAGTTGCTGTCTACGCTGGTGAGTGGCATCTCTCCCAATTCGGCGGAGGTGGTGAGATTGTCCACCCCCACAATTGCCACCTCCTCCGGCACCCGCAGCCCGGCGTGACCGCATGCTATGCACATCTCGTTGGCCGTCACATCATATTGGCACATCATGCCGAAGGGACGAGGCAATAGTACCAGCTTGCGTGCCATCCAGTCCAACCGGTGTTGTAACGTGTCTGCCGCGCGGAACGCCTGTACCGCGTTTAGCAGGAAAAAATCCCGCCGTGCTGCTTCGACCGCCTGCCGAAAGCCCGCCCGCCGCTCCAGTGCCCCAACAGAGTTGGATGTTTGATAGTAAACCAGGTTACGGAAGCCCCGGCTGATCAGGTGTTCGGCGGCCACCCGCCCGATGGTCTCATTATCCGCCAGCACGCGAGGCAGTTTGATCTCGGGGCAATCATCGTTTAAATCCACCACCGGCACCTTCGCCTGGGCAATGATCTGGCGGGTGATGAAATGGTCCGGATGGACGAGCAGGGTGATGATGCCGTCGTAGTGCAGCTTCTCAGGTAGTTGCTGTCCGTTGTAGGCCAGACCGTCATGCAGTATCCAGTGGTGCTCGTGCGCATACTGCGCCACGCCCCGATGGATCTCCTGAACATACCACTCCAGCGCAAGCAAGACTTGCTGGCGTTCGCCGAGTTTTGTTTTATGGGTTCTCAACATGCATGACTCCGGATTATCCGTGTGCATCCTATGCCAACCTTCCTTGGCGTTCCAGCCATCACTTGGCATAAAACACGGGTCGATTGGCATAAAACACGGGCTGAATTGATTAGATGATCGGAGCCAGACAAACTACGCTACAAGTGAATTCAGAAAAGGTGTATGGTTACCGAAAGGCGGGAACCATACGGCGTAATCCAGAAAAAATAAAAACAAGAGGATCGATTCCGTTATGAAAAATTCCGTTATGAAAAAACTCCCGGTTCTTGTCGTTCTGGCGGCCTTTGTAGCAGGTTCTGCTCCGGCCTTGGCTTACACGGGCGTCGGGTCGGTCATTATTCAATATGGCTTCGACTATACGGAAGGAACGGTCAGCTCTCAAAATGGCGGGGTGGTGAACAATGACACGCTTTTCGCGGACAGCGCTCACAATCATGCCGCTGATGGAGCCGTGGCGGCGGGGAGAGGGAATGGTGGAACCTATGGCCTTGATATTCCACCGGCTTCGCGGCGTCAGTTCACCACGGGCGTTGGATCTTTGAATACATCGGTCGGCAACGCGATTCGCAGTTCCGGCCCTGGTTTTATTTCGAATGGCGAGGTTTTTGCGGCGGGTGGTTTGACGATGGAAGTTTGGATCAAGAATGACGGCATCAATGCCTGGGCGGAAGGCATGACAGTTATGTCCATCGGCGGCACGTTTGATATGAAGATCCATAATGGCCGGATTTGTCTCCAAGATGGGTATGATGGGGATTACATCGGGGCGGCGATTGACGGTTCGAAGTGGACACACGTCGCGGGGGTCTTGACAGCCAACACTGCCAGCGGTGTGTCTGCAATGACCTTATTTGTGGACGGAGTGCAGAAAGCCACCAGTTCTTACGCGCAAACAACTCCCTTCCTGAATCGGTTTGTGGGGATTGGAAGCGGACAGGGAGATGCGCCATGTGCACCGTATAATGAGTATTCCGGGCTAATCTATGAGCCGCGCATCAGCCTAGGCGTGCTACCCCCAAGTCAGTTCACCTGTGTTCCCGTTGATCCCGTTGCACTCCTTGCCAGCAACAAGGAACAGAGCGTCGCGAAGAGCGTCGTTTATGAGACCGTTTGCGACCGGATGTGGGTGTGGGCGGTGGATGCGAGCTTCGACTGGCCTGCGCACGAGGACGGTGAATCGCCGGGCAAGAACCGCATGTCCCCAGTTGAGGGCGCAGTCTACCTCGGCGTGCCCAATGTGATGTTCATCCAGTATCAGGGCATCCCGGCGGCTCCATTCCAGCAATACTACACGCCCTTCAAGGCGATGAAGCAGGTCTATTGGACCTTGTCTAACAACGGCAACCAGGCCCATGAACTCGGCAAGGAGCAGGAGCACGTCTATCAGCTGGCGGCCGACAACCCGAACATCACCGGCCTGCTGCTGGATGATTTTCTCATCGGCCCTTTCGGAATCAACGATAATTCCCATTGGTTGGCGGAGAACAACGCGGCCTTTCCGGTGAACCTCGTGCTCAGCCTGCCGCAGGAAGTCACCGCAGACTCGCTGGCACTCACACAAACCGCTTGGGAAGGTGGCGGCTACCGGACGGCAAAGTTTGCGGTGGATGTTTCCCTGGACGGAACGAACTGGAAGGAAGTGGCTGCGGGTGAACTGCCCGATGAAGCCGGCGCAACCCGGAAGCTAAATTTTCCCGAGCAGACCTTGGGGTTCCTGCGCGTCCGCGTGCTGTCATCGCACGATACCACGGTGGCAATGAGTTGCGGGCTCAAGGCACTCGACTTGTTCCTCAAGGATCAGCCGATTTCCCTGACCGGCACGCACGCACGGGCCAGCAGCCAATTTCCAAACCACGAACCGTTCCGGTTGATTGTCCTGCCCAACCGGCCATCTGGCGGAGGCAATCCCTCCCACCCGGACTTGAGTGCGGGTTTTTCCTGTCAGTTGAGCGCCTCTGATCTGGCGTCGGCCAAGGCTCGAATGAAACGCATCAATGGCCGGAAATTGGATCTCGCGGTGGTCGTGTATAATCACCAACTCATGCCCGAGCTTGCCCCCTTGCTCAAGGATGTGGACAGCGTGCTGTTCTGGACATGGAAAGCCGAAGAGTTGAGCAATCTGGAAGCCAACTTCCGGCGTCTCAAGGAAATCCTTCCCGGCAAAAAGGTGTTTCTCGGCTGCTATCTGTGGGATTTCGGAAACTCCCGGCCCCTGCCGATCGAGTTGATGCAAAAGCAAAGCGGGCTGGGACTCGAATGGCTGAGGGCGGGAGAAATCGAGGGGATGATATTCCTGTGCAACAACATCATGGACAAGAATCTCAAGGCCGTGGAATGGACGCGCGAATGGATCGCCCGCGTCGGCGAGAAGAAACTTGAATAACCGGAGATGTGACGGTGACTTAAATTTGTCAGGCCTAGGCGCGGCGGCGGATTTCGCGGGGTGACACGCCCTGCATGCGGCGGACACAACGAGAGAAATGGAAGGGGTTCTTGAAACCGCACCAGTCGGCAATCCCGGCCACGGATAGACCGGTGTCCGCCAAAAGATCCAATCCCTTTTTGGTATTTGAGATACAGATAATTGCCCAAAGTGTGATTAATCGGAATATTTATTCCGGTGGTGTATTTTTTATTGCCGGACTCCGTCCATGAGCTACAGTTCAGGCATGTTTGAGCATCCGATCGTTTTAATGTTTTCTTCGCTGGCTCATCTAACGGCCTTTGTGCTGGTCGCCTTCCACAGCCTTCAGCGCCGCCGCAACGCCAGTTCCACGCTCCTCTGGATATTCATCGCGTGGTCGGTTCCGGTCATTGGCCCGCTCTTCTACCTCAGCTTCGGCATTGACCGCGTCAGCGACCTGGGCTTCCTGAAATTTCTAACCGACCAGCACCTGCTGGAAACCCGCAAAGAAACCCGCGAAGCCGCTCCGCGCGCCTACTGGCACAACCTCGTCGGAGCATCGTCCGACTTGTCCGCCGGAACCTTCGTAAAAGAGGAAAACGAATTCCAGCGAGAGTTCAACCGGACGCTCGACGCACTCATTCCCTCCCATCCGGCGCTCGCAGGAAACCGGATCACCCCTCTGGTGGACGGCGACGAGGCCTATCCTCGCATGCTGGAAGCCATCCGCAATGCCAAACGCCACATTCATCTTCAGAGCTACATCATCGGCAACGATAAGATCAGCCGGGAGTTTATGGATGTGCTCGCCACTAAAGCCGCCGAGGGCGTTCATGTCCGCCTGCTCTACGACCGCTTTGGTTCCACCCGCGCTCTCTTCGGCGGACTGTTCCGCAAGGCCGGCAAAACCCCCGGCTTCAAGGTGGCCGGCTGGACTCAGGCCAATCTGCTTAAACGGCAGTTTCAGATCAATCTGCGTAACCACCGGAAAATGCTCATTGTTGATGGAGAAACAGGTTTTTTTGGCGGTATCAATATCCTCGACGACCACATCACCCGTCCGAAAAAAATGCCTATCCGGGATTATCACTTCGAAGCAAAAGGCCCCATCGTACAGGAACTACAATATTCCTTCCTGCATGACTGGTATTTCATCACCGAAGAATCCCCCGAAAAACTCCTGACCAAGGAATATTTTCCGCACGCCGAACCTGCCGGAAACATCACAGCACGGCTCATCAGCACCGGCCCGTCCACGGTTGAAGATGTCGCTGTTGAAAGCTTTTTCAACAGTATCATTCTCGCAAAAAAACAGATTCTTGCCGTCACCCCCTACTTCGTGCCGCCGGAAGAAATTCTGCGCGCCTTGCGCTCCGCCGCATTGCGGGGCGTCGATGTACATCTCATCGTGCCTAAAAAGAACAATCACTATTGCGCGGGCTACGCCAGCCGCGCCCTTTACGAAGAACTCCTGCTGGCCGGTGTGCATATCCATGAACGGCGTCCACCCTTCATGCACTCCAAAGCACTGGTCATAGACGGAGAATTTTCTCTCATCGGCACGGCCAATCTGGACGTACGCAGCCTGCATCTGAACTACGAAACCTGCCTCGCGGTCTACAGCATCGAGTTCACCGACAGGCTTAAACGCATTATTCATGAAGACATGGATTCCAGCGATGAAGTCATTCTGGCTGATTGGCAACACCGCCCGCTACGCGACCAGCTTCGCGAAAACCTCGCGGCCCTCCTCACACCGATCCTTTGAGAGTGAAGGTCTGGCTGTATGTTTGATATTTTAAAACGCGACAGCACAGCTGTCCCGACGTTTGAATCATTATGGCCCTTGCAGACTGAAGCCTACGTCCGCCGTCAATTCAGTTCTTCCTCAATGGCCATGCGGTAAATCGACGATAATTCATCCGCACCGCGCACACAAACATGCAGGTCGCGTAACAGTCCGTTTTCAAGTCCATAAATCCAGCCGTGCACCGCCAGCTCCTGCCCGCGCCGCCAGGCTTCCTGAACAATCGTGGTGTGGCAGACATTAGAAACCTGCTCAATGACATTGAGTTCGCATAATTTGTTACTTCGGCGCTTAGGATCTTCAATATGATCCAGCGTCACCTGATATTTCTGATAAATGTCGCGGATGTGCCGTAGCCAGTTGTCCACCAGTCCCTGCGGACGGTTGTCCATCGCGCCTTCCACTCCGCCGCATCCGTAATGCCCGCAAACAATGATGTGCTTTACTTTCAGGAAATCGACGGCGTACTGGATCACAGAAAGGCAGTTCATATCGGTATGAATCACCATGTTGGCGATGTTGCGGTGCACAAATACTTCGCCGGGCTGCAAACCGATCAGTTCATTGGCCGGCACCCGGCTGTCCGAACAGCCTATCCAAAGGTGTTCCGGCGCATGCTGACTGGACAGCCGCTTAAAAAAGTCCGGGTCTTTCGCGATAATTGACCGCGCCCAGTTCCGGTTGTTTTCAAATAATTGATTTAAAACACGCATTTTTCAACAAAGCTCCTTATTACCTCCCGCATCTGCGGCATCGTTTCATTTGCAGTACGAATCACATCCTCACCGCTCAATTTTTCATCACCCAGACCTGCGGCCCAGTTGCAGATGCAGCTTAAGCCCGCAACCCGCAGTCCAAGTGCATTGGCAAAAATTACTTCCGGAACGGTAGACATCCCAACCGCATCGGCACCAAGCGCACGAAACGCGCGGATTTCAGCAGGCGTTTCGAACGACGGACCGGATGTCGCCAGATAAACACCCGAAGCATCTGTACCGGCATCCATTAAACTCCGGCGCAGATCGTGATCGTAAACAGCCGTCTGGCCGGGAAAGCGCGCACCGAATGCCGGATTATGCGGACCGGCCAGCGGACTGCCGCCAAGCATATTAATATGATCTTCAACCGCCATCAGTGTGCCGGGCTTTAAATCCTCACGGATTCCGCCGGACGCATTGGTCAGCAGAACCGTCTGCACGCCAAACTGCTTCAGAATCCAAACCGGCAGAACGATGGAAGTCCAGTCTGCACCTTCGTAGACATGGCGCCGGCCCTGAAAAATTAAAACTTCTACTCCGCAATGTTCCGCATAAAGTAATTTCCCGGCATGGCCCGGCGCACCGGCGTTTCCAAGGTTTGGAATTTTCCCATAGGCAAGCTCCGCCTTGATTGAAAATCCGGCAACCGCTTCACCCCAGCCCGATCCGAGAACAATTCCCAGCCGGGGGTGCGCCTCCGGCCAGACTTTTTTGACCGCCGAAACCGCCTCATCCATTGCCGACTGATTGATCGCTTGCATGGCTTGATAGTAAAAGAACCGCCACGCGGCATCAAGTCCGTCCGCCGGTTTTGTGAGTTATATGAAATCAAGGTGAAACGATTCAGGCTAGCGGGATATAGAAACCCGTTGCGACCAATACGCTGTAGCATTTTTGTAAAGATTTAGCCGATCCTGAAAAGCAGGCTGGAAGCCTGCGATACGTATCGCAGGTTTCCAGCCTGCTTAAAACGGCTACACCTTTTTTGGTTTTGCTTTGGTCGGCTGTTCGATCCAGTTCACCGACCCGGACTGGACAAATTATCCCAATCGCTATTACCGCGTCTCGATGCCGCAGTAGCGGCGCTCCAAAACGTAGACGCGACGCCCTCGTCGCGTTACTGCCGAATAAAAAACGCGGCGAGGGCGTCGCGTCTACGTTCAATGCCTCGCCCACCGGACGCGGCCACAGAATTCCAAGGTGGAAGCGGCATTCCTGCCTCTGGGCTTCACTCTATCAGAGCAATCCGGCGGCGCGATGTTTGGCGGCAATGGCGTCGGCCAGCGCATCGAGTTCGTTAAAGGCTTCGGTTTTTGGATAGCCTTTGGCGATGACCGCGCCGACCACTTCCACTTTCCATGACGGCAACAATTCCGTCGCCTTCTGAAGCGGCCCCGGGCTCCAGCCATACGAACCGATCACCGCAGCAAATTTCGCCTTGGGTTTCAACCGGTCGAGCAGAAACGCGATGTTAACCGCCACCGGATGCAAAGCCGCCATAACGACAGAAGAACCAAGCACAATGGTTGCCGCATCGGTCAGCAGGCCGGCCAGTTCATTAAGCGGGGTTGTCACCAAATCCTTCAACTCCACATTCACGCCGCGCTCTTCAAGCGCCGTTTTGAGGTGTTCGGCCATAATCTTCGTGCTACCGTGCGTGGAAACATACGCGATCAGTGCCAGATTGTCCGGTTCGCCGCGCATCCATTTTTCATAGAGATCGAGAATGATCTGCGGCTTATCGTAAACCGAACCGTGACTCGGGCAGATATACTCAACATCCAGCGCTTTGATACGGTCGAGATACTTCGCCGTCATTTTGGAATAGAGCATCATAATCTGCACGTAATACTCTTTGGCACCCTTGTAGACCGCCGGATTATCCCCCGCAAAAATGCCGGTAAAAGAATGGTGCGAGCCGAGAAAATCGCACGGAAACAACACCTTGTCTTCCGGGATGTAGGTGATCGCGGTCTCCGGCCAATGCACCCACGGACAAAACATAAAGCGGATCGTTTTATTGCCGAGAGAAATCTCCCCGCCGTCGGCCACCACCTGAATCCGATTGTCGGGAATCGGCATTAAGTCCTGAAGCATCTCTTTGTTTTTCTGCAGACACAGCAACTTCGCTTCAGGAAATTTTTCCAGCAAGGCAGGAATCGACCCGGAGTGATCCTGCTCGGCATGATGAGAAACGATGTAGTCTATTTTTTCAACGCCCTTAAGATTCGCCAGCAAAACCTCCAGAAACTCCGGCTCCACGGTGTCAATCAATGCGGTCTTTTCGGACCCGAACACCAAGTAAGAATTATAAGTGGTTCCTTGCGGAAGCGGCAACAGACCGTCAAATACGGCGCGAGTCGGATCCTTTGCCCCAACCCAGAAAATATCCTTCTTAATCGCAATCCTGCTCATCATTACTCCTTCATCAAATTGAAGCGCTAAGTTTCCACACCGAACGCCCCGTTTACAATCCCAGAGTGCATCCAGTTATTGCAAAACCGTAGAAATCTATCGGCTTTTCACGAATCATATAAAACCAAAACAAAGGCTTCTCTCGCCCGCTGAAAGCGGTATAGTGCCACCTTTGCTGGGGGTGCCCTGACGGGCTGAGAAACCACCCTTTGAACCTGTGCGGATAATGCCGCAAAGGGAAGCGATCGGGCCTTTTCCGCTCTCTTCCCGGCTTAGGAAGGATATAGAGCGATGAAACAGACTTCAGACTATGGACCGTTTTTCCCGCATTCGCGGAAAGTTTATGTCGACGGCACACAGCCCGGCGTACGCGTCCCGTTCCGTGAAATCGAACTGGCCCACACCCTCAACGAGGACGGTACGCAAAAATCCTACAACGCCCCGATCCGCGTCTACGACACGGCCGGACCGAACACCGAAGGCCCATTGCCCGCCCTGCGCGCGCCTTGGATCGCCGGACGCAAACACGCCACGCAGCTTGAACTGGCTCGTGCCGGAACCATCACGCCCGAGATGGAATTCGCCGCCATCCGCGAATCCGTTAACCCGGAATTTATCCGCGACGAAGTCGCCGCCGGGCGCGCTATTATTCCGCTCAACCGCTGCCACCCCGAAGCCGAGCCCATGATTATCGGCCGTAAGTTCCGCACCAAAATCAATTCCAACATCGGCAACTCCGCGCTCGGCTCATCCATCGCCGAAGAACTCGAAAAAATGCGCTGGTCGATTCAATGGGGCGCGGACACCGTCATGGATCTCTCCACCGGCAAAGACATTCACGCCACACGCGAAGCCATTTTACGCCACTGCCCGACACCGATCGGTACCGTGCCGCTCTATCAGGCGCTTCAGAAAGTCGACGGCGACGTCAACAGGCTCTCGTGGGACGTCTACCGCGAAACACTAATCGAACAGGCCGAACAAGGCGTCGACTATTTCACCATCCACGCCGGCGTTTTGAAAAAACATGTTCCGCTCGCCGCCAAACGCCTCATCGGCATCGTCAGCCGCGGCGGCTCCATCATGGCTCAGTGGATGCAAAACAAAAACGAAGAAAGCTTCCTCTACACGCACTTCGAAGAAATCTGCAAAATCATGCAGGCATACGACATCACCTTCTCTCTCGGCGACGGACTGCGCCCCGGATGTCTCGCCGACGCCAACGACGAAGCCCAGTTCGGCGAACTCAAAACACTCGGCGAACTGACACAGATTGCCTGGAAACACGGCTGTCAGGTGATGATCGAAGGCCCCGGCCACGTTCCCATGCACAAGATCAAAGAAAACATGGACCGTCAGCTCGAAGACTGCTTCGAAGCGCCGTTTTACACACTCGGCCCGCTCGTCACCGACCTCGCCGCCGGATACGACCACCTCAACAGCGCCATCGGCGGCGCGATGATCAGCTGGTACGGCTGCGCCATGCTTTGCTACGTCACGCCGAAAGAACACCTCGGCTTACCGAACAAAGAAGACGTCCGCGAAGGAGTCGTCGCACACAAAATCGCCGCGCACGCCGCCGACCTCGCCAAAGGAATCCCCAACGCGCAGGACCGCGACAACGCCATCAGCAAAGCCCGCTTTGAATTCCGCTGGGAAGACCAGTTTAACCTCTGCTTCGACCCGGAACGGGCCCTGCGCTTCCGTAAAGAGTCCATGCCGCCGGGCGAAAAATTCGAAGCCAAACAGCGCTACTGCTCTATGTGTGGCGAAAAATTCTGCTCCATGCGCATCAACCACGATATTCGCAACGGCTAGAGAAAAATCAAAAAAGGTGTAGCCGTTTTGAGCAGGCTGGAAGCGGTGCGTATCGCTTCCAGCCTGCTTTTCAGGATCGGCTACACTTTTACCAAAAATGCTATAGCCCCGAAGAGGTGACACTCCGCAATCTTCGAAAAACAGTTCTGATGCGTTGCAAATCTTCAATCGACACTGTGCAGCGGCGAATATTCTTCGCAAAGCCGGCCTGAAAGACTAGAATAGCCCTGTGAACCTTCAGAACGTCCATTCCGTCTTCTTCTCGCCGACTGAAACTACACGCATGGTGGTTCAGGCCGTCGCCCGCGGAATTGCACAGAGTCCAAAGGAACTGGACATCACCCTGAGCGTATCGCCACCGGCCCGGCAGTATTCCGGCAACGATGACTTGTTTATCATCGGAGCTCCCGTCTATGCAGGACGGATTCCCGGGCTGGCGACCCGGCGGTTGAAAAATCTGCGGGGAAACAAAACGCCGGCGATTGCCATCACTGTTTTCGGCAACCGGGCTTATGATGATGCCCTGCGTGAACTTTGCGACTGTTGCACCCATCAGGGGTTCAAAGTAATCGGAGCCGGAGCCTTTGTTGGAAAACACTCTTTCTCTTCGATCGATCATCCGATTGCTCATGACCGTCCCGATGCAAAAGATATTCTCCTCGCTGAAACGTTCGGTAAACAGGTTGGAAAACTGCTCGGGAACATCGAATCCGCCGAGCAACTTCAAGCTCCGCCAATACCCGGACAGCGCCCCTACAAGCCGGAAATGCAGCCGGCCGGCGCGGCGGGCGGAACCGATCCGGCACTGTGCATACATTGCGGACAATGCAGCGTACACTGTCCGGCGCACAATATCCGCATGACCGAAGGAACCCCGATCACTGATCCGGACAACTGTATCTGGTGCACAGCCTGCGTCCGGAACTGTCCGACCGGTGCGCGCAGAATTGTTCTTCCGAAAATCAACGCAATCGCCGAACGGCTCTATAACACCTGCCAGACCCGCAACGAACCGGAATGGTTTCTTGCCTCGGCACTGAATGCTTCCGTTTAAAGGAGAAACGTATGTCCAGCCGGTACGCCGCAGGAGAAAACGCGCTCGGAGATCGCGTTCCACCTCATAGTTTTTGATTCCGCTTTGCAGGCTGGGAGCCCTCCTTGTCCGCCGCAGGAGGAACCCGGTGATTTGGCAAGCGTTTGCCATTGTTATGCAATCTCACCCGCATTAAATTGCCTCGCGTTCGTAGTAAAAAACGACCGTCGCTCATTAAACGTTAGGTAGAGAAAATAATTATGAAAATCACACTCACTATTTTAATGACTCTGCTTTCGGCAACTCTAGCCCTCGAATCATTCGCCGACACCACCACCGCACTCCAGGACAAAGAATACGGTTGGTGGCAAAATGGGAAGCCTGTTCCAGATTCTGACAATATAAAGTCAAAAGACGGATTCGGCGTTCAAATGTGGATCACCAATGATGAATCGTTTTTTGATGACTGGAAAAAACCAGAAACTCCAAAATTGAGGTTCACGGAAACCGCCATACGGAACAAAAAAGTTTTTATTATTTTTCTATTTATCAATCCTGGACTTGATCAGTCATCAACGGCAAATGTTATTGCGGATGTGCTTATCAAAGCTCCAGACGGGGAGATTTATGGGAGTTTCAAGGATATGGAAATATGGCAAAGAGTCTATGATACGCCACGGAATAGCATCCAACTTGGCGTAGGCCATCTAGGTTTAGTTATTGAAGATGGTGAACAACTCGGCACTTATAAAATTGAGGCTGTTATAAAAGATGAACTCAAAGCAATTACCTTAAAGGTACAGACTGAGTTTACAGCAAAAGAAAAATAAGGTCTGAACACTGGAGGGAGCTTACGGCTGACGCAGACGCTCGCTCATACGTTGCATCTTTTGCGATCCTTGCGTTCTTTGCCATTCCCTTCGGTCACTGCTTTCGCAAGCTCAAGCCTATCTCCCTTCGGTCGGCTCGCGATTAATTTCTCTGTGTCTCCGTGCTCTCTGTGGTAGAAACTCCCCCGAATGAATCCCAAGACCCTGCCAATTTATGAACTGCGCGATGAGCTGATCGCGGCGCTGAATACGGATAGCCGTCTGATCATCGAAGCGCCGACCGGCTCCGGCAAGTCAACGCAGGTTCCACAGATGCTTCTCGATTCCGGTTTGTGCAATGGCGAAATCGTCGTTCTCCAGCCGCGCCGGATCGCGGCGCGTATGCTGGCGCGGCGCGTGGCGCACGAACGCGGCGGCGAAACCGGCGGCGAAGTCGGCTATCAGGTGCGTTTCGAAAGCGTCGTCTCCAACAAAACCCGTATCCGCTACGTCACCGAAGGAATTCTGCTCCGCCAGCTTCTCGACGATCCGCAGTTGCGCGGAGTCAGCGCGATCTGTTTCGACGAATTTCACGAGCGCCATCTTTACGGCGACATCACCCTCGCCCGCGCGCTCCACCTTCAGCAGACGCGGCCCGACCTCAAAATCATTGTCATGTCGGCCACGCTCGACGCCGCGCCGCTCCGCGACTATCTCACGCCGTGCCGCGAGCTGAAATCCGAAGGCCGTATGTTTCCGGTCGAGATTTCGTACGCCGCCAAAAAAATCGACTTTGATCATCATCCCGTCTGGGAAGCCGCCGCCGATGCGTTTGAAAGCGCGATCCGCTCCGGCGCAGAAGGCGACGTGCTGATTTTTATGCCCGGCGCGTACGAAATTTCGCGCACCGTCGAAGCGGTCCGTTCCAAGTCCTGCGCCAAAGATTTCGCCGTTCTGCCGTTGCATGGTGAGCTGCCGCCGCGCGACCAGGATGCCGCCGTTGAGCCGGGCAGCGGCCGCAAAGTGGTTGTTGCGACCAACGTTGCCGAAACGTCGATTACCATCGACGGCATCCGCGTGGTGATCGACAGCGGACTCGCCCGCATCGCGCGTTACGACCCAGCGCGCGGAATTGACACCCTGTTCGTCGAGAGGATCAGTCGCGCTTCTGCCGATCAGCGTACCGGCCGCGCAGGCCGTACCGCGCCGGGTGTTTGTTACCGGCTCTGGACACTTCAGGAACACGCAACCCGCCGTGCGCAGGAACTGCCGGAAATTCTGCGGCATGATCTATCGGAAGTCGTTTTGACACTCAAAGCGGGCGGCATCGACGATGTAGAAAATTTCCAATGGCTGGAAAAGCCCGACCCGGTTTCGCTGGCCCGCACCCTTACCCTGCTCACCGACCTTGGCGCACTTGCTCATCACGGCAGGCTGACAAAAACCGGCGCGCGCATGGTGCAGTTCCCGATGCATCCTCGTTACGCCCGGATGCTGCTGGCCGCCGACCAGTATCACTGCGTCCGGCAGGCCTGTCTGATCGCCGCGCTGACGCAGGGTAAAGGAATCCTCGAACGCAACAAAGGCAAAGAAGTCCGCGGACAGCGCGACGATTTGCTGGGCGACGACGACTGTTCCGACTTTAAGAGGTTGATGCGCGCGTGGAGTTTCGCCGATAAGAACAATTACAACACCGGAGCCTGCCGTGAACTCGGCATTCATGCCGCCGCCGCGCGACAGGTAAAGCCGCTTTACGAACGGTTCCTGCAAATCGCCGAACAGCAGGGACTGGAAATCAACCGCGCCGCGCCCGAAGATGAATTTCTGCAGAAGTGCATCCTGACCGCCTTCTCCGACCAGCTGGCGCGGCGGTGCGATAAAGGTACGCTGCGCTGCGAACTGGTTCACGGACGTACCGCCGAGCTGGCGCGCGAAAGCGTCATCCGCGACGCGGAACTGCTGGTCGCTTCCGAAATCACGGAGATCGGCCAGACGCGCGGGCAGACCGGCGTTCTGCTCAATCTCGCCACCGCCGTACAGGAAGAATGGCTCGAAGAGCTGTTCCCCGAAGATTTCAGTGAAATCCGCGTCCCGCAGTACGACACGTCGATCAAGCGCGTGGTCGTCGAACGGCGCAGGATGTTCCGCGACCTCGCGCTCGACAAATCGATCACGCACGATCCGAAACCGGACGAAGCCGCCGCCGTGCTCGCCACTGAAGTGCTCAAGGGCAATCTGGATATTCCCGGCTGGGACGAAGAAATCGAAACCTGGATATTGCGCGTCAACCTGCTGGCGGCGTGGTGTCCCGATAAAAATATTCCGGTGATCGACGAAGCGGCGCGGCGCACGATGCTGGAGGAGCTCTGCCTGGGCGCGGTCTGCCGTAAAGACCTGCGCGAAGCGAACGTCAAAGCGGTTGTGCGCGACTGGCTGACCTATGAGCAGCAGCAGTGGATTGAGAAACAGGTGCCGGATCGCTTTACGATGCCAGGCGGACATCGCGCGCGCATCCGCTACGAAGCCGGACATAAGCCGATACTCTCCGCCATGATTCAGGATTTTTTTGGCATGACCCAAACGCCGAAGATCGCTTTCGGACGCACCCCGCTTGTCGTCGAACTGCTCGCGCCGAATCGACGGCCGGTTCAAATCACCGAAGATTTAGAATCTTTCTGGCGCGAAGCCTATCCGGAACTCCGTAAATCGCTTTCGCGAAAATATCCGCGCCATAAGTGGGAGTAATGCCAAGGTAGCATGACTTCCGGTTTTTATTGCCGCGCCCACCGGACGCGGCTACAGGAAATTGTTCAACCTGTGGGTACGGACGGCAGCCGCCTGTACCGAATTTCATGCGGTTTTGGTATAAGCCGACTGTATCGGGATGGCAGTTAACTTTCCGTACGGGGACGGAAGTAGTCGCATACCGGCAGTGAGAAAAGAACGCCGAGCAATATTCCGTTCAAAACAGATGTCAACAGTGCAAACCCGAAAAGCAGCCAGAGCCCCTGAGCTTTAAACGACAGAATCGCGCTAAAAACTGTAAAGAGTAGTGAAAAAGAGAATAAAGACACCAACATCAGTTGAGCTACCAGCCATGCCAGTCGTGACCGCTCAATAAACCCACGAAAAACGGCCACAGCCAGCAGGAGATAACAAAACATCTGGATCAACTCAAAAATCAGATGTACTGGACGGATCAAGCCGGTCAATAAAGCATATTGGACAACCATCACCACCAATAGTGCACCCAATAAGGTGTAGAAATATTTCGGTACAATTTGCCATTTGATTTTCAAGCGCTCTCCTTAGCTCACTATTGTTCGCACAGCTTAATGGTTTACCCTATAACGCCAAGCCCAAACAGTCTGCCTTTTTTTAAATTCTTCCGCATCTAAATAAGATGATCGTGCAGCAAATCGCGCAGTACGCCCGCAGAAGATTCGAGGGCTGCCAGATTTTCTTTTACAGCGCACAGACGTATTTCCACTTTCCCGCCGCCGGGATAAAAACCGAGAGTAACATCCAACGGTCTGAATTTTGCAGCTTCAAGCCGGGTGACAATATCAGATTCGCCGATACCTTGCGTAGTAAGCACGCGCAGTTCGAGCGGAACAGCTTCTTTAAACTGTCCTTTCAGCCACGGAATAATGTGATCGTTAAGCACAGCGGAAAATTCATTGGGCGGGCCGGGCAGTACGAAAAGCGTTTTGTTTTCGAGCAAGCTGAGCCTTTCACCCGGCGCCATTCCAGCAGAATTAAGCAACGTCTCCGCCCCTTCGAGAATGAGGGCCTGCCGCTCGGCGGCTGGATTGACGACCCGTCCGCGTTCTTTAAACCGCTGATGCAGTGCGGCCAGCGCCACCGGCGACATGACGATCCGGCGACAGCAAAACCCGGCAAGTGCATCGCGGGTAATGTCATCGGAGGTGGGGCCGAGCCCGCCGCTGACGATAACGATATCCGTTCGTTCCAGAGCTTCGCGTGCGGCCGATTGGATGGTTTTGATTTCGTCGGGAATCGTCGTGTCGCGCGAAAGACGCAGACCGATGGTGGTAAGTGCCGCACCGAGCGCCTGTGCGTGACTGTTCAGTGTGCGTCCGCTCAGCAACTCACTGCCGATAGAAATTAACTCGATGTCAGTCTTCATAGCCGTTCGGGTGGGCTTTATGCCAGCCCCAGGCGCTTTCAACAATGGAGCGCAGGTCGGCATATTCCGGTTTCCAGCCGAGGACGGTTTTTGCTTTGGTGGAGTCGGAGATGAGGCGGGTGCAGTCGCCGGCGCGGCGCGGCTGGAGCTCTGCCGGGATCGGATGGCCGGTGACTTCACGCGAGACCTCAATCACTTCTTTGACGGAATAACCGTCGCCGTTACCGAGATTAAATGCGCCGGTAAGCCCGGGCTTAAGCGCAAGGATGTGAGCCTGAGCGAGGTCTCGGATATGAATGTAATCGCGGATACAAGTCCCGTCGGGCGTTTCGTAGTCGTCGCCAAAAATGTAGATTTTCTGCCGTTGCCCAAGCGGTACTTGCAGAATGAGCGGAATAAGGTGGCTTTCAGGCGCGTGGTCTTCGCCATACCGGGTGGTGGCGCCGCAAGCATTGAAGTAGCGTAGAAAGACGCACTCGACGCCGTGGATCTGCTGAGCCCACGAAAAGATTTTTTCACAGAGCAGTTTGGATTCGCCGTAAACGCTCTCCGGTTTCTGCGGCAGAGATTCATCCATTGGAACCCGTTCGGGCGTACCGTAGGTGGCGCAGGTGGAGGAAAAAATCAGTTTTTTACAACCGGCCGCAACCATGGCTTTCATTAAATTGAGTGATCCGCCCACGTTGTTTTCGAAGAAAGGCAACGGATTAACCATTGATTCCCCGACCTCAATGTAGGCTGCAAAATGAATGACGGCGTCCGGCTTTACGCTTTTGAGTGCCGATTCGGTGGTTTCTGATTGGCGCAGGTCGCCTTGAATGAATTTCGCACGCGGATCGATGGCCGCGCGGTGTCCGCGCTCAAGGTTATCAAAGACAGTTACATCGTGTCCCTTATCGCAAAGCATCTCTGTCGTTACACTTCCGATATATCCGGCTCCGCCGGCAACTAAAATGTTCATGCGCTCTCCTGTTCGATTCCAACGTTTGGACGATAGCGCCCAGACGGCCCTCCGCCAATTAAATTTCTAATAAGCTACCAAGATGCTGCGAATTCAAAGTTTGCATTCCAACCGCGATATCCGTATATTTTAGATGGGTTTTTATAGCACAACCAAGGTTGCGGCACGCGGTGTCCATTTTAGCTGCATAAAGCGAATCGTGAAAAAAAGAGTCATAAAAATTCTGATATCTGCCGGTTTGTGCCTTACGGCGCAGGCTGACGATATTATTAAGACCAATTCCGCAGTATACACGAATCTGAGCGCGGGCACGGCATGGGTTTCAGGAACAGCTCCAGGCACCAACGATATCGCGACGTGGTCCATTATTTCATCAAGTGCCGGACAAAAAAGCCAAGTGGATTCAAACCTGTCATGGAAGGGCATCAAGTTTCAAGCAGGCCTCACCCGGGACATCACGCTTAACGGCACTTCCGAAACAACGCTGACGCTGGGCTCTTCGGGTATTGATATGACGCAGACAGGCGGCAGCCTGACCATGAATAACGAGGTCATTCTCAGCGCGGCGCAGACGTGGGCGGTGACCAATACGAAGGCTATTACCGTTAATGGCATCCTTTCAGGTGAAAGCGGAAATACACTTACCAAATCCGATTCGGGCACCTTAACACTGGCAGGTGCGAATACCTACAGCGGAGGAACGATCCTTAATGCTGGCAAACTGAATATCAACAATGCGCAAGCTCTTGGTTCGGGGAATCTCACAATCAATGGAGGCACACTCGGAAACACCTCTGGCGGCGCGATATCAAACGCCAACAACAACATGCAAAACTGGAACGGGAACTTCACTTTTGACGGTAGCTACAACTTGAATCTGGGTGCCGGGACCGTGACGCTGGGGAGCAATTGTGCCGTGAACGCCCAGTACACTTACAGCGCTTTGATTGCGAACGGGGTCATTGACGACGGAGTCAACACCTATGGGCTGACTAAGACTGGTGCCGGCAGACTTTCGCTGGCCGGGGCAAACACCTATGGCGGCGGGACCACATTGAACGAGGGTACGCTGAATATCAACCATGCTCAGGCTCTTGGCACGGGGGTGCTCACAATTAACGGCGGCACAATCGATAACAATACGGCCAGCTCGGTCGTGAATGCCAACAACAACGCGCAAATCTGGAACGGCGACTTCGCCTTCTGGGGTACAAAAAAATTAGACCTCGGCATGGGAGCGGTAACACTGGGAAAAAGTCTCACGGTAAGTTGCAAATACAACATTCTGACTGTGAGCGGGATCATCGACGACGGAAGCAATACTTACAGTCTAACCAAGGCTGATATCGGAACATTGGCACTGGCTGGTGCAAACACCTACAGTGGAGGAACCCTTCTTAACACTGGCACGCTGAATATCAACCATGCCCAAGCACTGGGCACAGGGGCGCTCACTATCAACGGTGGAACCATTGACAACAGCACGGACAGTGCCTTAACAAATGCCAACAACAATACGCAAAACTGGAACGGGGATTTCACTTTTCACGGCACAAAAGGTCTGGACCTCGGTATCGGGGCGGTGACTCTGGGCGGGAATCGTACTGTCAGTTGTAAATACAATACGCTAACCGTGGGTGGGATTATTGACGACGGAGTCAACACATACAGCCTGACCAAAGAAGGTTCCGCCAATCTGGAGTTGATTGGTGCAAATACCTACGGCGGCAAAACCATCATCAATGGCGGAAAGCTGCAAATCCGGAACGTATCCTCGCTGGGATCCCTTGCCGAAGGAACAACGGTTAATGCGACAGGAGAGCTTGAACTAATCGGCAACGGCCTAGTTGTGAACGAACTTCTCACGCTTAATGGCGGAGAGGTTTGCAATTCGGCAAACACAAACACATATGGCGGCGCGATCACGTTGACATCCGATTCGGGGGTAGATGCCGATGCTGGCACACTAAAAATCACCAGCGCGATTTCGGGATCATACGGTTTGATCAAATTAGGTGCAGGAACGGTCGAGCTTTCCGGCATAAACACCTATAGCGGCACAACAACGCTCCGTACTGGCACGTTAGTGATGTCTAATACTCTCGCTCTGCAAAACAGCACGTTGAATTATACGAATACCGGCGGCACGATAAAATTCGGTAGCGGCATTACCACCTACACGCTCGGCGGGCTGGCAGGCGACAAAAACCTCGCCTTGACCAATATGGGCGGCACGGCAATCGCCCTGACCGTCGGCAACAACGCCAGCAACACGGCCTATAGCGGCGCGCTCAGCGCGAGTGGACGGTTGATCAAATCCGGTGCGGGTACACTGACCCTCAGCGGCATAAACACTTATACCAACACTACAACCGTCCTGTCCGGCGGACTGCTGGTCAACGGCAGTATGTTGAGCCGGCAAATCACCGTATCTTCCGGCGCCCTGATGGGTGGCACGGGTACGGTACAGGCAGTGACGATGGATGCCGGTTCAATTCTCGCCGCAGGCAACGACCTCGGCAGGATGACCTTTGACGGTGCGTTGCTGCTATCCGCCGGCTCGACCAATATCATGGAAATTTTGAGTGCCAGCCTATACGATATCCTTGATGGAAACCTCACCAATACATTGACTGCGGCGGGTGTGTTTGTATTCGACTTCACCGGCAACACCACACTTACCAATGGTTCAACCTTTGCTGTACTCCAGAACTGGAAAACGATTACGACGAATGGAGTAACCTTTTCAACGATCGGTCTGACTGCCGGACAATCCATTGACACCAGTAATTTGTCTGCAGGATTCGTGACGGTAGTGCCTGAACCGGAGGCGATCTCACTCATCGCATTCATCGGCGGACTGAGTCTGCTTATCCGTCGGCAGTTCATGGGCTGATAACCAACGATCCTCGTAGTATTCAAAATCCAGCACCCCCTGCCGGATTTTCTAAATTTACCCTTTCCACAATAAGATACGGATGCCCTGCTGATTTATTTGGCTTTTTTCCACTCAAAGTTTTAGTGTCCGAGCGGATAATGGCCTTCACAAGAAAAATATCTCATCACAAAAATGGTCAGGAATAGTTATGATCTGGGTTGATCTAATCTATAATTTGGCTTTGCTGGTTGCATTAAGTGTTATCAGCGGGTTTGTCAGCATACGCTGGGAAAAAACACCCCGGATCGCATCCCTGCTTCAAGGCATCGTATTCGGTGGAGCAGCAGTGATCGGCATGCTACGTCCATTTGTTTTCAGTCCGGGACTTATCTTCGACGGACGATCGGTGATGATCAGTTTAGGCGGACTGTTTTTCGGACCATGGACAGCCGCAACAGCCTGCCTGATGACCCTTCCTGTCCGGGTATTTCAGGGCGGACCGGGTGAATTGATGGGCATACTGGTCATTTTGGTTTCTGCAATAATCGGCACCGGCTTTCATCTATATCGGCGCGAGAAGCTGGAACCGGCTTCGGCAAGTTTTCTCTTTCTCTTTGGCATCACAGTACATCTGGCCATGCTGGCGGCAACGGCCGCCCTGCCTCATGACATGATTTTCCCTGTGCTGAAACGTATCGGCTGGCCCGTGATGCTGACCTATCCATTGGCAACTATTCTGATCGGCAGAATCCTTTCCGATCAGGCTATGAGCAAACACTTGCTGCTGGCGTTGCAGGCAAGTGAAGTCCGCTTCCGGAAGCTAGTTCAGGATGTTCCAACCGTTGCCGTTCAGGGGTACGACATAAACGGGATTACACGATACTGGAACCGTGCATCCGAACAGCTTTATGGATACACAGCGCAGGAAGCCATAGGACGTAATCTACTCGATCTCATCATTCCGCCGGAAATGCACGAAAACGTCCGGTTGGCGATCCGGCAGATGATAGAAACCGGGCAGTCCATTCCGGCAAAAGAACTTTCCCTCATGCGAAAGGACGGATCCCGGGTCTCAGTTTTCTCAAGCCATGCCATCATCCAAATACCGGGACATGCAACTGAGTTTTTCTGCCTTGATATTGATATCTCTGAACGAAAAAAGCTGCAAAAAGCGATGGAACAGCGGATTTTAACACTGACCAGTCCGCTGGACCAATCCCCCGATCTCGTCTTCGATGAATTGTTTGATCTTGATGAGTTTCAACGTATTCAAGATGAGTTTTCCGCTGCAACCGGGGTCGCATCCATCATCACCCTGCCAGACGGCACACCGATCACCAAGGCCAGCAATTTCACCTGCCTTTGTAATGATATCATCCGCAAAACCGAAAAAGGCTACTCAAACTGCTTTAAATCCGATGCCGCACTGGGCCGACACCATCAGGAAGGCCCTGTGGTGCAACAATGCCTCAGCGGCGGGTTGTGGGATGCCGGCGTAAGCATCACGGTCGGTGACCGACACATTGCAAACTGGCTGATCGGTCAGGTGCGCGACGAAACCCAGACCGACGAGGCGATGCGGATTTATGCACAGGAAATCGGTGCCGATGAACAGCAGTTTATGAATGCTTTTTATAATGTTCCGGTTATGTCTTTGGAACGCTTTAAAAAGGTCGCCCAGGCTCTCTTTACTCTGGCAAATCAGCTCTCAACCACTGCCTTCCAAAATATCCAGCAGGCCCGTGTTATTGCCGACCGGCAAAAGGCGGAAGAAAATCTTTTACGTCTGTCAACGGCCATTAATCAAACCGTAGAGGCCGTGGTGATCACCGATGTGCAAGGTATCATTCAATACGTCAATCCGGCCTTCGAAACCATCACCGGCTATCGGAAGCATGACGTGATCGGAATAAATTCAAGCCTTCTCAAAAGCGGCAGGCATGATGAGGCTTTCTACCGCAGTCTTTGGAATACGATTGCATCCGGACAGACCTGGACCGGACGGTTTATTAACAGGCGCAAGAACGGTTCGCTTTACACTGAAGAGGCTACTATCTCCCCCATGCTCGACACAAACGGAGTTGTCACAAACTATGTCGCCGTGAAGCGGGATGTTACGGTTGAGCTCAACAAAGAAGAGGAATACCGGCAGGCTCAAAAAATGGAAACCGTGGGACAACTGGCTGGCGGTGTCGCCCATGATTTCAATAACATCCTGCAAGCCGTCCTCGGGTTCAGCGAACTGCTGTTAAGCACACTGGGTCCGGAAACCCCCGAGTACCGGAATGCATCTGAAATCAAAAAGGCCACCAGCCGGGCAACGGATATCACGCGGCAACTGCTGACATTCAGCCGCAAACAACCTGTTGATAAAAAACAAATCGATATCAATACCATCATTCAGGATACCGATGTGCTGCTTCAGATTCTGCTGGGCGACAAAGTTCAGCGCGCATTTGATCTGGCGCAGGATCTACCCCCAATCAACGCCGATTCCGGACAAATGACGCAAGTTATTATGAATCTGGCCATCAACGCCCGCGATGCTATGCCGGAAGGCGGACGACTGGCCATCAGCACCGAAACCATAAATTTGAGCCCCTCAGACCTCTCCGTTATTCCTGAGTCTCAACCCGGAGAATTCGTCTGTCTGTCAATAACAGATACCGGGTGCGGCATGAATCAAAGTGTAAAAGATCACCTCTTTGAGCCCTTCTTTACCACCAAAGACCCAGGTAAAGGAACCGGATTAGGCCTCGCTGGCGTTTACGGTATCATCAAAAAGCATAACGGCTGGATCACCGTATACAGTGAAGAAAACAATGGGACCACCTTCAAGGTGTACCTGCCGACCCTCAATACGGCGGAATCCTCCGCAGGCCTGCCCGGCAAACAGGAAGAACCCCACCGCGAACATATTTTACTGGTCGAAGACGATCTGGCTCTGAGCAATCTGGTCATCCGTCTATTGCAGGATGCCGGATACCAAACCTCGGTAGCCGGAAACTCGGAAGAAGCTTTCGCTCTTTTTAATCGCGAACAGACAAAAATTGATATGCTCTTCAGCGACATTATCCTGCCGGGCGAAACCGGTATTGAACTGGCCGACCGGATACGGAAAACCAACCCCGCTCTGCCCGTTTTGCTCTACAGCGGCTATCGCGACCAGCGTGAACGCTGGAGCAACCTCAACGCTAAAGGCTACCATTTCCTGCAAAAACCATTCACTGTAACCTCACTGCTCGCGGCCATTTACGACACACTGAATGAAGCAAATCGGCATAAAAATTAAGGATCCGGCTATGGCACACATTTTAATCATCGACGACGACATCTCCGTACAGCAACTGTTTAAACAATTTCTCAGCGGCGAAGGCCATAGCGTTTCGTCCGCTTCCGACGGAAAAGAAGGTCTGCAGCTGATGAAAAAGAAAAAGCCGGATCTTGTCATCACCGACATCATGATGCCGGAGATGGACGGGCTGGAAGTCGTTCGCGAAATCAGGAAAACCTACCCTAGATTGCCAGTCATCGCGATTTCCGGAGGAATGCGCGGCGTATCAATAAACTTTCTGCCCCACGCAAAAAAAATCGGAGCCTGCCGCGTATTCGAAAAACCGGTTTCTCTGTCCACTCTGGGCGATGCCGTGAAAGAACTGCTCGATGCGATCCCCAAAGTCACACACATCGGGTTTTAGAGAATTTAACGATTTAAACGCCGCAACCCACCCCGGCCTGCGGCCACCCCTCCGAAGGAGGGGAGCTTTTAAAATCCCCTCCACGGGAGGGGTGCCGGAACGGCGGGGTGGGTTTCTCGACTTATTGCGAAATGACATCTCAATCGTTAAGTGCTCTAAAACCAGTGATGGCTTGCCGAGCTGCCGCACTTGCCGTACTGCAGGAAACTCTGGAGTGCGGTGGCAAGAGCCTTGTCCGCCGAAGGAGGAAGCGCGACACCGCTTTTGCGTGTGCCTGTATTGTCAGGAAAAGTGCCGTCGCCCGTTGGTTGCCGACGCACTCCAAAAAAATCAACCTTTCTGCGCTTCAAAGAGTTCTTGAATCCCTTTCTCGGCGAGATTCATCATCTGAGCCATTTGCTCTTTGGTAAAGGGCTCCTCTTCGGCGGTGCCCTGCACTTCGACCAGTTTGCCAGAGGCGGTCATGACGACGTTCATATCCACTTCCGCCTTTGAGTCTTCAAAATAGCAGAGGTCGAGCAGCGGCACGCCTTTGTAAATCCCGACACTGATAGCAGCAATTGAGTCTTTGATCGGATCTTCTTTGAGCAGCTTTTCTGCCAGTAGACGGTCAACCGCCATACGCAGTGCAACGTACGCACCGGTAATGGAAGCCGTGCGGGTTCCGCCATCAGCCTGAATGACGTCGCAGTCGATGTAGAGCTGGCGACGGCCCAGCTTTTTGAGATCAATGACCGAGCGCAGCGCGCGGCCGATCAGCCGCTGGATTTCCATCGTGCGACCGCCGAGCTTGCCGGCGGTCGATTCACGCTTCGCGCGGTCGGGCGTGGCACTCGGAAGCATCGAATATTCAGAAGTCACCCAGCCGCCTTCGACATTCTGGGCGCGCATCCAGCCTGGAATGTTTTCATCCACACTGACAGCGCAAATCACTTTGGTGTTACCCATTTCAACCAGCACGGACGCCTTCGCGTTGATCGTGAAGTCGCGGGTAAATTTTACCGGCCGGAGTTGATCCGGTTTCCGTCCGTCATAGCGTAATTCAGCCACGTTAATAAACTCCTCAAGATTGATGCCTGTATTGATGTTGTTAAAAGGTTTTTTATCCATAGGTGGGGCATTATCCCCAAGAAAGTCTCGATTGCAACGGGGAAAGCGAAGAATTCAACCGCAGGGTTCACTGAGGCACAGAGACAGAAGCTTTACAAAACACACGGGGCAAAATCATTTCTGAGACGTTGCGTCTCCCTTCGCCCTGTCAACATTTCCATTGTATCAAAAAAGCTCTGTGCCTCACTGACCCCTGCGGTCAAAAAATTACCGGTTACCGGACCGCTGGACGCCGACTGGGCGAAAACGATCCGCCCCGATGCGCCGGACGCGGCGCATGCCCCTGCCCCGGTCCGCGGGACGGTCCGGAGGATCGACGCTGTCCGCGCTGTCCTTTCGGCTCAGGCCGCGCCGCAGCGCCGGTGGCGTTGCGCGCTTCTTCTGAATGATATTTGTGCGTCTTATCCACGGGAACGGATTTGCGGATCAGCTTTTCAATGTCACGCAGAAAGTCGCGTTCACGGGCAGCGCAGAACGCTACGGCGTCGCCATCGGTTCCGGCGCGGGCCGTACGGCCGATGCGGTGAACATAGGTTTCCGGCTCTTCCGGCAGATCGTAATTCACCACATGCGTGATACCGTCCACATCGAGACCGCGTGCGGCGATGTCGGTGGCGACCATCGCACGCAGTTTGCCGGTCTTGAAATTGTGCAGCGCCGACGTGCGGGCATTCTGTGATTTATTGCCGTGAATGGCGGCGGCGGTAATGCCCGCTCCGATAAGACTCCGGACCACCTTGTCCGCGCCGTGCTTGGTGCGGGTGAAAACGATCACCTTGTCCATGTCATGGTCGGCGATCATCTCGATCAGCAGCCTGTCTTTGTTTTCTTTATCAACAAACATCAGCTTCTGCGCAATGCGTTCAACCGTCGGCTGACCGGGATCAATAGTAATTTGCACCGGATCGCGCAACAGTTCCTTCGCCAGTCCGGCAACCACCGGAGGCATCGTCGCCGAGAAAAACAGCGAGTGGCGTTTCGTCGGCAACTTGGCGATGATTTTGCGGACAGACGGGATAAAGCCCATATCAAGCATGCGGTCGGCTTCATCGAGAATGAACAGCTCAATCTGGTCGAGCTTAATGTGGCCCTGCCCCATCAGATCGATCAAACGGCCCGGCGTGGCAACGACCACATCAAGTCCGCGGCGCATGGCCTGAACCTGCGGATTCTGGCCGACACCGCCGAAAATCACCGTATGGGTGACGTTCAGGTGACGTCCGTACGTTTTGATGCTGTCGCCGATCTGGGCTGCCAGCTCGCGCGTCGGGGTAAGAATCAGCGCACGCGGTTTTCCACCCGCCGCCGTTTTTTTATTTTTCGTCATCTCCTGCAGAAGCGGCAGTGTGAACGCGGCGGTTTTGCCGGTACCGGTCTGCGCGCAACCGAGCAGGTCGCGGCCTTCCAGCAGATGCGGAATCGCCTGCTGCTGAATGGGCGTGGGAGTCGTGTAGCCTTCTTCGGCAACAGCGCGCTGCAGCGGCTCGATCAGAGCCGCGAATACATTCTGTGATTTCATGAACCTTCTTTTCCGTCCGGAATATTTCAAAAATCTCTGCCTGCCGGACGTGTAGGAAAGAAGATACTGCGTATAACCCGCAGCGTGCGGCCCGCGAAGTGCAGACCGGATTGAGGCGAGGGTTGTAGGCTTATGCCGCTCTCGTGTCAACCTAAGATTTACTTAAAGGTAGAGCGTGATCGCCGGGCACGCTTTATTTGTTGTTGCCGGAAAAACGCGCCCGGCGGTTGCGTTCCACCCCAACTTCGCGTTCCTTGCGCTCTTTCGCGGTTAACTTTCAATCAGTTTGCGGGACGGACGGGCAGACATCCAGGCTTTCATTTCGGCATCGAGTTTTTTACACGCTGCTTTGTCGTCGCGCAGTTTGACGAAGGTGCCGTAGAGGCCGAGGAACGCCTGCCGGAAGGTTTCCAGCATTTCCATCCGTTCCTGAAAGCGGCCTTCGGCATCAATGGCTTCGGTCGGCGGCAGTTTGATACTGCGGAAAGCGAAGGAGTCGGCGTCGAACGTAACGGTCCAGCACTCTTCGCCGCGCGCCAGTGTAAGTTTGGCACGGCGCAGTTTTTTCCCGCTGAGCAGCGCGGCGCGCGTTTCGGCGCTGAGCATCGGTTCGCCTTTGCGGATGGCGGTTTCGCCCTGCTCTTCCTGATCGAACAGCAGCGGCCCTTCGACCAGTACGGCAAATTTTCCGCCTTCAGGCAGATCGACTTCGCCGCCTTTGGCTTCGGACATAAACCAGAGCCACATCAAAAATTCGCGGCCGGGTGTACAGTCGGCCCACTGCTCGGCGGCAAAACTCCAGGGCGACCACTGGTCGGCGCGGCAACGCGCTTCGCTCCAGGCGGCGGAGACCGGTTCGACCGGAATCAGTTTAACGCCGGTGGTTTTGCCAAAGCTGATCAGGAAAGCGTCGAGCTGTTTCTCGGAAAGCGCGGATGCGTAGAGCGTCTTCTCTTTCGGGTCGTAGCAGAAGTCGATTCCCTTAAGCTGCGGCGGCATCTGCGGCAGAAGCCGCTCGGTGACCTGCTTTTTGATTTCACTGCGGGTCTGCCGATTAACGTAGTCACGGTGTTCGGCCTGCATACGAGCGAGTTCCTCCATGCGGCACTCGGCGCGCAGGAGCGAGGCGGGAATTTTACGCTGAGCCTGCGCCAGTGTCAGACGCAGAAAGCCGGACGGCCAGGCCGACCCTTCATTGATGTCGCGGTCGAGCAGATGGCGATGGCCCACCCAGCCGTGAAGTTCCTCATCGAGCAGGTAATCCACGGAGCCGAGCACGTCGGCAGCAAACTTCTCGTAGATATCCACCGGCAGCTTGCCGGGCACATAAAACATCCTGAAACTGATGGATCCGCTTTCAAAAGACATAAGGAGTACCTGTTATTCGTTATTGGATATTGGTTAAATTCGGGCACACATCTTTCCTGTTCTGCGCCCAGAGTTCCAGCATTTAATTGCCAATGCAAAAAATCAAACTTCGATTATTGCTGATATCTCCTGCGCAGGATACGCTCAAACAGCTTTTCAAGAATAAGCTGGGGTGTATTTATAGTAGTCAGGAATAAAAGCTAAGCAGAAAGGCTCTGAGTGAAAAAACTAAAACAGAAAATGGCAGAATTCAAAAATCGTCTAACCTCGGTCAGCAAAGAAGAACCCCTAAATAAACTGTCTTTGGTCACTATTATAATTCTCGACCTTTTCATCCTGACTCTGCTTTTTACCGGACTGAATGAGCATACACAGCAGCTTACCACGGCTAACGAATATCTGCCTGATACAACTCGTGATATTTTTATTAATCAGGGATGGACGCCCGCCAACCGTATTTCAAAGTTACAGCCCCTCGTTTTATCGGATCGGAATAACTACTGCTATCGTTATGAGAGCCCTTTCGAAGAAAGAATGATCCGGCTCATGCACCCAACAAGTCGCTTGTTTTATCAGCAGGTAAAAATACTTTCGCTAGACAAAGAACTGAATCCCCTCTTTCTTAGCCGACAAAAACTCGTAGAAGAGCGTGAAAAAACTGAGACAGCATTCGACAAAGCAAAAGAATCCTATGACACACAGTTGCTGGAAAATATCGCTAACAGCGCCAGAATCGGCACAAACACAACCGCCACAACAGCTCGTCAATACGCGCAAAAAATCGATCAGTTAACTGGGGAAATCCAAGCAACTGAGCAGAAAATCCACGCGCATCCGAGCATTCAAAAACTTTGGGCACTCATCGCTCTGGATGACCGCGCGCGGGAAACGATTGTTTTAGACTATAAACGGTTTCAGTTCTGGTTCCCACTCAAAGAACTCGGATGGCAACTTGTTTTTCTACTACCCATCTTCGGCATCTTTTATGCGTGGAATGCCCGCAGTATTAAAAAAGACAGCCCGATACAAACGCTTATTTCTTCACACTTACTCGTAATCGCCAGCTTGCCCATTATTTTAAAAGTGATCGAACTCGTCGTGGATATTATCCCAAAACACTTTTTCAAAAAGTTGTTCAGCATTCTGCAATCTCTTCACCTGATGGCTCTTTGGCACTACTTCGTTATCTTCGCCGCCATCGCTGCCGGTCTTTCGTTGATCTATTTCATTCAACGAAAAATGTTTAACACACAAAAGGTTCGCCAGAAACGGCTCATGAAAAACTCCTGTATCATCTGCAACAAACAGTTACCGCCCAGAGCCGAATTTTGCCCATTTTGCGGAGCCGGACAGTTCGAAAAATGCGTTGCCTGTAAGAATAGCACTCCCGTTGGAGGTTCTTTTTGCATACACTGCGGAAACATACGTTAAATCAAAGAACTACCTCTGTTCCTGCAACATTGTTCTAATCCGGCAGTCCGAAGTTATGCTCCAGCCTTTTTAGAAAACAACTTTGTTTCCGGACGCGCCTTCTGTTAAAAACTGGCAACGGAGAATCACTTATGAGCATAAAAGTCGTTATTCAGGGCGCAGCGGGTCGTATGGGCAAAATGCTGATCCGCTTTATTCAGGAACAGAAGGTTGCCGGACTCGAACTGGCCGGAGCTGTTGATCTCTGGGATGTTCCGGACATTGGAAAAGATGCCGGACTGGCTGCCGGGACTAAGGAAGCCGGTGTAAAAATCACCACCGATCTCGCCGCTGTTGCTCCGGGCGCGGATGTCATCATCGATTTCACCTCTCATTTCGGTACTTCGGGCAATGCCGAACGGATCGCCGGATGGAAAACCGCCTGGGTGATCGGTACGACCGGCCTCGGCGATGCCGAGATGGCCGAAGTGCAGAAAGCCGCAAAAAGCGTTCCGGTTGTAATGTCAGGAAACATGAGCCTCGGCGTTAACCTGCTCTGCAATCTGGTCAAAGAGGCCGCAAAATTACTGCATGCACGCGGCTATGATATTGAAATCATTGAGCGGCACCATAATCAGAAAAAAGACGCGCCAAGCGGAACGGCGCTCATGCTGGGTCAGGCCGCCGCGGACGGCGCCGGCTTGAATCTGAAAAAATCGCAGCGCGACGGACGTACCGGTATGCCCGGCGCACGGACAAAAGACGAGATCGGATTCCACGCAGTGCGCGGCGGCGATATCGTCGGCGACCACACGGTTCTAATGGCCGGAACGGGCGAAATGATCGAACTGTCGCACCGCGCCACCAGCCGCGAAACTTTTGCAGTGGGCGCACTCAACGCCGCAGCGTGGGTTGTTCAGCAGAAGCCCGGCCTCTACACTATGAAGAATGTCCTCGGACTTTAAACCATGACCTTTGGTTTGATTGACTACGCCATTTTACTGACCTACCTCGCCGGTATGGTATGGATCGGCATCCTCTGCGCTGGGAATCAGAAAACCTCAGAAGATTTCTTTCTGGCCGGACGGAAACTGCCCTGGCTGGCGGTGGCGATGAGCATGTACGCCTCGCTGACCAGTGCGGTGACCTATATGGGACTGCCGGGCCTGGCTTACCGCAGTAACGTCACTTTGCTGGCGGTTGCGGTAGTAAGCCCTCTGCTCACGCCGATTTTAATTTATCTCTTCTACCCGGTTTACCGGAAACTGAATATCACCACGTCGTATGAATACATCGGCGTCCGTTTCGGCGAAACTGCCCGCAAAACATCCGCCGTGCTGTTTCTGCTCGCACGGCTCGGGTGGATGGCAACCGTCATTTATGCCCCGGCACTAGCTCTTTCAATTGCCACCGGCCTGCCACTACTGCTAAGCATCCTGCTAATGGGCGGCATCGCCACGTTGTACACGGTCATGGGCGGACTGGCGGCCGTAGTCTGGACGGATGTGGCGCAGTTCATCACCCTGATCGGCGGCGCCATTGTTGTCGCCATTTTCCTAACTCACCTCTCCCCGGACGGCGTGACGGGCATCATCACTTTTGCCAGAGACAACAATCATCTGCAGCTCGACGGCTCCGTCAGCCTTTTCCGCATGACACTCACCGGCGTAGCCATTTCGTTTTTCTTCCAGATGATGCAGGACTACGGCACCGATCAGGTGACCGTTCAACGCCTGCTCGCGGTAAAAACCAAAGGCGGTATGGCCAAGGCGATCCTGTTTAATGCGGTAACGGACTTCTGCCTGGTCTGTTTATTACTCTTCATCGGACTCGGTCTTTTTGCCTACTACCAGCAACATCCCGGCGCACTGCCGGAGGCAATCGCTGGCGATCAGATTTTCCCCTATTTCATCGCGCACGTTTTACCAACCGGACTTTCCGGCTTATTGATTGCGGCTATTTTCGCCGCCGCCATGTCGAGTATGGATTCGGGCATTAATTCCATGGCCACGGTCGTGGTGAACGATTTTATTTTTCCAATGGTTGGGAAAAAGAGTGAACGCCACACGGTCCGGCTAGCGCGCATCCTCACAACCGTGTTTGGAACGCTGGCAACGGCGCTCTCGGTCTACCTGTTTTTCTTTTCAAAATCCAAAGGGATTGTTGAAACGTTCGCCACCTTCATGGGGCTTTTCAGCGCACCGGTGCTAGCCCTGTTTCTGCTCGGCCTGCTGACAAAACGCGGATCGTTCATCGCGTGGATTCCTGCGGCGGTATTGAGCCTCGCCTGCACCGGCTGGCTCCAGTCCACGGAAGTCTCGTGGATATGGTATTTCCCCGCCGGCTTCGGAATTTCCTTCGCCGGAGCATGGCTCTTTTCACAGATCAGACGACCTTTTCACACGAAAAAGGGGAAACCTTTGCAGGCTTCCCCTTCAGACACAAACCGTGTTTAAGCTACGTTAAACTTGGCACGGACAGCCGCTTCGGCGTCCATCCAGTATTCAACAGAACCCTTGCGGTTGCCGTCATTCTGAGAAGCGAAATAAGCCGCTTCACTGACCATGGCATAGAAACGCTCCTCAGAAACCGTCTGTTTTTTCTCAACGGTTTTTTTAACAGGAGCCTTTTTCACAGCAGTTTTCGGTGCAGTCGGTTTGACTGCGGCCGTTTTTTTAACAGCCGCCTTCGGAGCGGCTTTTTTCGTAATTTTCTTTTCGATCGCCATTTTATTTCCTTTCAACAATTCCAAGCCGAGCTTTTACATCACGGCGGTCGGGACTTTAGTTCTCACATCGCTAAATACAAGCCTAATTGACGCTTTAACTGAATTCTAAAATATGGTTCCATCCGCCTGCTTCAGACCGGAATTAAAAGAATGAAAAAAGAAACTATCTCACTGGAAACACAACTCTCCACCTGGTGTACCGAAACCTTTACGGCCTGCTTCCCCGGCATGGATCTAAGCGCCATTCCGGTTGCCGTCACCCCCGGCAGAAATGAACAGTTCGGCGACTGCCAGTGCGAAACCGCCATGAAACTCGCCAAGGAACTGAAAACCAATCCGCGTGCTGTCGCTCAGCAGTTCGTCGATAAGGCCGTTCTGCCGGATTTTGTCGAAAAGATTGAAATCGCCGGACCGGGGTTCATTAATATTCACATCAAAACCGCCGCGCTGGCGGCGCAACTCGAATCCATGCAGGCGGATGCAAAACTCGGCCTTCCAAACCTTGGAGAAAATCGAACCGTTATCATTGATTACTCCAGCCCCAACGTGGCCAAGCCCATGCATATCGGCCATATCCGCTCCACCGTGATCGGCAACGCCATCGACCGCCTTTACCGCGCCCTCGGCTACAGCATTATCGCCGACAACCACCTCGGCGACTGGGGCACCCAGTTCGGCCTGATCATTCTCGGCTACCGCAAATTCGCGGATGCCGAAGCCCTGAAAACCTCGCCGGTCGAAGAACTCGAACGCATTTACGTCAAAAGCTACAACATGTCCAAAGAGGACGAGACCTGGCGTGACCGCGCGAAAGCCGAGCTGGTTAAGCTCCAGCAGGGCGACAAAGAAAACCTCGCGCTCTGGAAAAAATTTATCGAACTCACCCTTAGCGAATTCAACCGCATCTACAAACGGCTTGATGTTTCCTTTGACCTCTACCGCGGCGAGAGTTTCTACAACAGCCAGCTCGCCGGAACCATCGAACTGCTGAAGGAAAGAGGGCTGGCCTCCGAAAGCAACGGCGCACTCGTCTGCGATCTCGAAGCCGACGGCCTCAACGTCGCCATCGTCCGCAAGAGCGACGGCGGTTATAATTACACCTCCACCGACATCGCCACGGTTATTTCCCGCACCGAAGAATTCAAACCGGCAGAGATCATCTACGTCACCGATGAACGGCAGCAGCTCCACTTTAAGCAGTTCTTCCACATCTGCAAAAAGCTCGGCGTGCCGACCAAACTGACCCACGTCTGGTTCGGTCTCATGCGCCTGCCGGAAGCCACCTTCTCCACCCGCGAAGGCAACGTCATCAAGCTCGAAGCCCTGCTCAACGAAGCCGAAGCCCGTGCGCTGGAAGTCGTCAAAACCTCCAGCCCCGGCATGAGCGAAGCACAGCAGCGTGAAATCGCCCGCGCGGTCGGTATCGGTGCCATTAAATACACCGACCTCAGCCAGAATCCTCAAAGCCTCGTCACCTTCACATGGGAAAAAGCACTCGCTATGGACGGCAACTCAGGCCCCTATCTTCAATATGCCTATGCACGCATTGCCAGTGTTCGCGACAAATACGCTGCGCAATTCCCTGACAAAAATCCAGACATCTATCCCATCGTCATCGGCGAAGAAATTGAACGCCGTCTGGCCCTCAAACTCACGCGCTTCCCGGCCGCCGTGGTCTCCGCCGCCAGCCTTGATCGTCCCAGCATCATGGCCGATTATCTCTTCGATCTCTCACAGACCTACAGTTCGTTCTACCAGAACGTTCCGTTCCTCAAAGCGGACGAAGGCGTCCGCGAAAGCCGCATCCGCATCTGCGCCCTGACCGCCGCCATCCTGAAAAAAGGCCTCGCACTGCTGGGAATTGAGACTCCGGAAAGAATTTAGAGAGAGGGGCAAAGGGAATGGGCACAAAGGCACAAAGTCCCCTCTTCGTACCTGACGCCTATGTGCCTCAGTGCCTTTCCGCAAAAAAAATCACCAAACAATTAAAGGCGCTGGGGAATAAAACTGCCGCCGGACACGCGCAACGTTTTTTCAAAACCGGCCCCGGACAATATGGTGAAGGCGACATCTTTCTAGGCATCAACGTTCCGGTTCTTCGGAAACTGGCGAAAGAGCATCAACATATTGCCCTCGCCGACGCCGTCGAGCTGCTGCAGTCGCCGTTACATGAAATCCGGCTGCTGGCGTTGCTGATCATGACTCTTCAGTACAAACGGGGGACAGATCAAACGGCGATTTACCGGGCTTACCTCGCCAATACACACAGGATCAATAACTGGGATCTGGTGGACGTCACGGCCGAACACATTATCGGGGCCCACCTGTTTGAGCGCAACCGCCAGCCGCTCTACAAGCTGGCCAGGTCAACCAGTCTGTGGGAAAGACGCATCGCCATCATCGCGACATTCTATTTTATCAGACGGAACCAGTTCGACGACACCCTCGCCATTGCCGACCTGTTGATGAACGATAAGGAGGATTTGATGCATAAAGCAGCCGGATGGATGCTCCGCGAAGTCGGTAAACGCGATCTGAAAACCGAAGAGGACTTCCTCATCCCTCGCTATAAACAGATGCCACGCACCATGCTCCGGTACGCCATCGAACGCTTCCCCGAAACAAAACGCCCCGCCTATCTCCGGCGGCTGCCGGGTTGAGGCTTCTGCCGCACCATCCGGCTGACGGATTTTTGTAATAATAAAATTCCATGTGGCGCAGGCGGGAGTGTCTACCCCGCGAGGTCACACCGGTACCGTGTGCAACCGGTATAAGGACTCAGCGCTTACGGCTTCAGCAGAATCGCAGGGGTTTCGATCTGGATCATGTTGGTATGCTGTGCTTCGTTCTGATGTCCGCCGCCCACAAAGACGATGAGGTCGTTCAGTTCTATTCTCTTCTCCTCAATCATTTTGAGCAGACAGACTTTAACCAGTTCGTCGGTGGTTTGCGGCATATCAATCTTGGAAGAATAAACTCCGTAGCTGAGCGAAAGCTGGCGGACTGTACTCATTTTTTCTGACAAGGCCAGAATCGGAATGTTGCCGCGGTATGATGCGCAAATGCGGGCTGTGCGTCCGGCGCTGGTGCTGGTGACAATGGCTTTAACCGGCAGTGCGGCGGCGCACGAAACCGCCGCTTTGGCCAGATGGTTGCGGGGCATCAGATCGCTGCTCTGCTGAAAGACAGGCAGTGTATTGAGTAGCGATTCTTTCTGCGATTCAACGGTGTGAGCGATATTCGCCATCATTTGAACGGCTTCGATGGGGAATTTGCCGTAGGCGGTTTCGCCGCTGAGCATGATGGCATCAGTCCCGTCATAGATGGCGTTGGCCACGTCGCTGACTTCTGCGCGGGTGGGACGGGGATTCTCCACCATGGATTGCAGCATTTGCGTGGCGGTGATTACCGGCTTAATCCGCCGGATGCAGGTTTGAATCATGCGCTTCTGAACACCGGGTACTTCTTCGGCGGGAATTTCAATACCGAGATCTCCGCGGGCCACCATGATGCCGTGTGCGACATCGAGGATTGATTCCAGATGGTCCACGCCGGCCCGATTTTCGATTTTGGCGATAATTTTGATCGGGCTGCGCCGCAGGTCGAGAATACCCTGAATGGCCAGAACATCTTCACGGCAGCGGACGAAAGAGTGTGCAATGAAGTCCACTTCGTTGTGCGTGGCCCAGTCAATAAATTCAGCGTCCTTTTCGGTGAGCGTGGGCAGATCCAGTTTAACGCCCGGGACGTTGACCCCTTTTTTATTTTTAATCCCACCGTCGTTGAGTGCGGTGCAGAGCAGCGTGTCGCAGGTTTTTCCTGTGACGGCCAGAGCCATCAGCCCATCGTCAATCAGAACGTGACTGCCGACCGGGACTTCTTCGGCAAAGCCGCTGTAGGAGACTTGGAACCCGTTTGCCGGAGCATGAAACACGCCGATTTCAATTCGATCTCCGGTTTTAAGCTGGAGGGGTGCTGTCATGTTGCAGGTGCGGACTTCCGGACCTTTGGTATCCAGCAGGATGCCGACGCGATCAGACACGGCGCGAATATTGGCGACAATTCTTGCGGCCACGGGGATGTCTAAATGCGCTGTATTCAGCCGAACGACATCCATCCCGTTTTCGACGAGCTGTTTAATGAAATCAGGGTCACACCGGTTTTCGGCCAATGTGCAGATAATCTTAGTCTGCTTGTTGCGCATAAACTCCTTTTCGATGGCGGAGCGTTTTAACAGATTCCTTTATGAGAACTAGCTTTAAATCGGAAAAATCGCTAAAAGGGAAAGAGATATGAAAGCAGAAAATCAGCAGCAATTGCTTCAGATCGCCCGTGGCGCGATCGTACAGACATTGGAACGTCCGCACAGGAAATTGACTCTGCCTGGGAAACTGCCGGATGAGCTGATGCAAAAGCAGGCGACCTTTGTGACCCTGACGATCGGCGGGCGGTTGCGCGGCTGCATCGGTATGCTCGAAGCCTGTCGTCCGCTGGCCGAAGATGTGGCGGAAAACGCCCGCGCCGCCGCCTTTGAAGATCCGCGCTTCCCTCCGCTTACTCTGCCGGAGTTCGCAAAGCTGGATGTCCATATTTCAATCCTTTCGCCGCCGGAAGAGATGGTGTTTTCTTCTGAAAGCGATCTGCTTCGTCAGATTCGTCCCGGCGTCGACGGCCTGATTTTACAAGAAGGGTTCCGGCGCGGAACATTTCTGCCGAGCGTCTGGGGTGAGCTGCCTCAAAAGGAACTTTTCTGGGCTCATCTTAAGTTGAAGGCGGGGCTGCCGGCAACCTACTGGTCGGATAACCTGCGGGTTTTCCGCTATACAACCGACTGTTTTCCCGCGTAACATGCAGGTTGCTATGACAAAGAAACCGGTCATCCTTTTTGCGATTAACGGGCTGGGCATGGGCAACAGCACGCGCTGTCATGTGGTTATTCAGCGGCTGACTGCTGAAGCCGAGGTGCACATCATTACTTCGGGAAACGGTCTTTTCTTTTTTACGGATCGTCCCGGCATTGCATCGCTTACGGCTATGCCGGCACTGGACTATGCTTTTTCCGGCGACGGGGTTAACGCCATCGGAACGTTGACCTCGGTACGCACACTGCATAAGAAGCTTGGTGAAAAGAAAGAGCGGCTGGAGACATTGCTCGACCAGCTCAAGCCGGATCTTGTGGTAACGGATTCTGAGTATGTCATTCGTCCTGTGCTGCGCCGCCGTATTCCGCTGGCAGGTATTAATAATTCGGATGTGGTGGTGTCGGAGTACTTCCGCCGCAAAAAATTACCGGCCACTATTCGTGCACATTTCTGGGGTATTGAATATTCCGATTACCTGCTGCACCGCATGAAATGGAATCTGGCGATCAGCCCGTCGCCCGTTGCCGATAAACCGCGCAGCGATGTGTTTAAGCGGATTGGATTGATTGTGCGCGATGGTGCACGTGAAACCGCGATGGAGCGCACTGGAAAGCCTGCGCCGCTTCCGCGCGAGATTGATCGTATTGTTGTTATGCTGAGCGGGTCATCCTTTGCCTCGAAGATTGCCGGTGATTTACAGATATTGCCGTGGAAGGTGGATGTGATCGGGCGCGAAGGTACCGGTGGAGGCAATGTTACGTACCACGGGAAAATCCGCGAGAGTCTTGAATTCGTCCGTAATGCCGGGGCGCTGGTGATTAACGGCGGTTTTTCTTCGGTGAGTGAAGCCGTTGCGATGATGCGTCCTGTTTATGTCATTCCGGTTCCCAATCATGCCGAACAGCTGATGAATGCGCTGATGGTGCGCGATATCGGGGCGGGGGATGTGGCCGATGCAGGAACGATTGTTCAGCGGCTGATGGAGGCTTATCGGCTGAATCGCTGGATGGGGATTAAAGACGAGCGCGCTCCGGTTGATTTTAATGGCGGCGATGAGGCCGCGGCGCTGTTGCTCGAACTGCTGCGCGGAGGGAAGGCATGATTCTCTGCGCCGACGACTTCGGAATGACAGCCGATATAAACCGTGCAACGGCGGAACTGTCACGCAGCGGAAAAATTGATGCGGTTTCCTGTATGGTCAATATGCCGTTTTTTTCGGCAAAGGAACTTGCCGCGCTGGGGCTGGGGCAGCTCGGTCTGCATTTTACGCTGGCGGAGAGTCCTCAGGAGTTCCGGAGTCTGGTAATGCGAGCCTATTTGCGGAGATTGAGCCGGCAAGAGGTGTACAGCGAGCTATCCGCTCAGTACGAACGCTTCGAAAAGATTGCCGGACGCAACCCGGACTTTATTGACGGCCATTTGCATATTCAGCAGTTGCCGGTGGTACGCGATGCCGTAATTGAATTTATCCGCAACCGGTGCGGCGATACGCCGCCGTATGTTCGTAATGCGGCGATGCCGCTGCGGCAGTGTAGGCTGAAGAGCCTTCTGATTTCTGCGCCCGGTCGTGTATTGAAACAGAAATTGCGTAAAGCAGGCATCCCGACCAATGACGGATTCGGCGGAATTTATAATTACTTTGGTTTCATGCGATATCCGCGGCATCTCGAAAACTTTCTCCGCACGGTGCCGGAAAGCGGTATCATCATGGTGCATCCGGGGCTTGATGAGCCTTGGCGCCGCGCGGAATACGACGCATTGGTTTCCAATGCCTGTAAAAAACAGCCCAATTTAAAACCTTTTTAAAATTTCTTCCACGGTTTGGAAATTGACCCTCTCTATGTGGTGGGCTACTCTCTGCGCCTTTAGGAACCAAGGCAGTATCAAGGGGTTTTAAGCATGGCAAATACAGTTTTAATCGGCGCGCAGTGGGGTGATGAGGGTAAGGGCAAAGTTATTGACGTTTTGACCGCCAAAGCGAACTGGGTCGTTCGCTATCAGGGTGGTAATAATGCGGGCCATACAGTGGAAATCGGCGACCAGAAATATGTGCTGCATCTGGCTCCGTCAGGCATTCTCCGCCCCGGCGTCAACTGCGTGATCGGCAACGGTCTGGTGGTCGATCCAATCGGGTTGGCCGAAGAGCTTCAGGATCTCGAAAAACGCGGGGTCGATTTCCGCGGACGGTTATTTGTCAGCGATCGTGCCCATCTGGTGATTCAGTACCATAAGGAACTCGACGGGGCGAAAGAGGCCAAGCTGGCAACCGGCAAGAAGATCGGCACGACAAAGCGCGGCATCGGCCCGGCCTATTCTGATAAAGCCGACCGTACCGGTCTGCGTATGGGCGATGTGCTTGAAGGAAACTTCGAAGACATGCTCCGCGAACGGATTGTCGCCAAAAACGCCATGCTGGCTGTGCTGGGTGCGCCCGGGCTGGATGCCGACGCGCTGATTGCCAAATACGCCGTCGCGTTTGATTATCTCAAGCCGTTTATCTGCGACACTATTCCGATGCTCAATGCCGCCGTGCGCGATGCGAAGAACAATGTGATTTTCGAGGGCGCGCAGGGCGTGATGCTGGATATTGATTTCGGCACCTATCCCTTTGTCACCTCGTCGTCTACCAGTGCGGGCGGCGTGGCCACCGGTGCAGGTATTCCTCCGCATTGCATCGATGATGTGATCGGTATTGTTAAAGCCTATACGACACGTGTCGGTGAAGGGCCTTTCCCAACCGAACTGCTTGATGCGGATGGCGAAGAACTGCGCAAAGTCGGTCGCGAATTCGGTGCCACAACGGGCCGTCCGCGCCGCTGCGGCTGGTTCGATGCCGTGGTTGCCCGCTATTCTGCGATGATCGGCGGGATTGACCACTGGGCGCTGATGAAGATGGACGTGCTTGACGGTTTCGAAATGATCAAGGTTTGTGTTGCTTACGAATGTGACGGCAAACGGGTTGAAACGGTTCCGGCCAGTATTAATAAGTTGGCGCGCTGTAAACCGATATATGAAGAATTTAAAGGCTGGAACTGCTCCACCCGCGAAGCAACCCGCTTTGACGAGCTGCCGGAACAGGCGCAGAAGTATATCCGCTGGCTCGAAAAACTGACCGGCGTGCCCGTGAGTATCCTATCCGTCGGGCCGAATCGTAAGAGCACGATCGAATTAAAAGGCTGATGGCTGAAACCTGACCGCCGAAGGCAGAGGCCTTTGCGGAGCAAAGGCAATGAACAAAGTGAATGGCAAACCTGAAGTTCCAAAGCTTGAAAAAATCCCGGAGCACGTTGCCATTATTATGGACGGCAACGGGCGGTGGGCAAAACAGCGCGGACTGCCGCGGTTGAAAGGTCATGAGCAGGGAGCTGAATCCGTTCGCGCTGTGCTTCGTGCGGCACGACAGTCGGGTGTAAAATATCTGACGCTTTATGCCTTCAGCACCGAAAACTGGGTCCGTCCAAAGGATGAGGTGGAAGGCCTGATGAACCTGCTGGGTCTGTTTATGGATCGTTATGAAGACGATCTGCTGAAAAACAAAATCCGCCTGCGGGTGATGGGACAGGTTGAGCGTTTACCGGAGAAGGTGCAGAAGAAACTCGCGAAGCTGATGGAGAAGTCGGCGAAGAATTATGAATACACGCTGATTGTGGCGCTGAGTTACGGGGGCCGCACCGAAATTGCCGACGCAGCAAAGGCAATCGCGCGCAAGGCGGCGAAGGGCGAGATTGATCCGGAAACTGTGAATGAAGAAACGGTGGCTCAGCATCTTTATCTGCCGGATGTACCCGATCCTGAATTGATGATTCGCACCAGCGGTGAAATGCGGCTGAGTAATTTTCTGCTTTGGCAGCTTTCGTATGCCGAACTGTACGTGACCGATGTGTTCTGGCCCGATTTTCGGGAAAAGGAATTTTTTCAGGCATTGGAAGCTTTTAATCAACGCGGGCGGCGCTACGGCGGAACGGTAACGCAGTAAGGAGATGTATGGATAAAAAACGAATCCTACTTGGTTTGACTATTGCGGCAGTGCTTTGCAGCGCCGTGTTTCTGGTGCCGGCCGGAAATATCGCGGTGTTGATCGGGGTAATGCTCGTTTGCGGGCTGGCCATGAATGAAGTTTATGCGCTAATGGAACGCGGAGACCTGACGGCATCCAAAAAAATGGGAATGACGTGCGGACTTGTTTTTATTGCAATGACCTGGCTGGTTTCTAAATACGGCTTTTCTGATGACGTACTGTGGTCTCTGCTGCTCATCATTCTGATGATCATTTTTTTTCGGCTGTTCGGCTACACCGATGCACGGCAGGCGCTGCGCAATGCACTGGGCACTGTTTTCGGGTTCCTTTATGTAGCGTTTTTCTGGAGCTTTTTCGTCCGGCTTTATATGGTCGGGAATTTGGCGGAGCCGACCCGTGCAGCTTTTTACCTTCTGCTGGCCGTCAAATGGGGTGACGCCGGTGCGTACTTCATCGGATCACGTTTTGGAAAACATAAACTGTTTCCGCGCATTTCGCCGAAAAAGAGCTGGGAAGGGCTGTTTGGAGGAGTTCTCTTTTCCTGTGTGGTCGGCGTGCTCTGGTGTCTCTGCACCGGGAATACGCTCGGGCAGTTTTCATTTTCTCTCGGACATGCGCTGATTCTCGGTGTTCTGCTTCCGGTCATTGGAACCATGGGCGATCTCGTGGAGTCCATGTTTAAACGGGCTGTGGATGTCAAAGATTCCGGAGCGATTGCTCATGGAATGGGCGGCATGCTCGATATGATCGACAGCCTGCTGTTCGCTGCGCCGTTTATGTACATCTATATCAAATTTTTCCTCGCTCCCTAGAAAGGCGGATCTTTTCCAATGCTTGAACTTTTTTTGACTGGCTGGACTTTTTTTTACACGGTTCTTGCGGCGTTGTTTCTTTTCGGTATCACTGTTTTTGTCCATGAATTCGGCCATTTCATTGTGGCGCGCCGTTGCGGGCTGGTCGTTAAAACCTTTTCAATCGGCTTCGGGCGCGCCATTTTTAAATGGGAAAAGGACGGTATCCTCTACAAAATCGGCTGGATCCCGTTTGGCGGTTATGTGTCTCTTCCGCAACTCGATCCGGAAGGGATGGAGCGCATTCAGGGTGATGGATCAAAGGCGTCGTTTCCTGAAATTTCGCCGTGGAAGAAAATCGCCGTCGCCGTTTCCGGTCCTCTTGGAAATATCGTACTGGCCGTTCTGCTGGCTGTCGCCATCTGGCTGATTCCCGGCAACGAGGCCGACACGCAAATCCGTCCAGTCATCGGAACCATAGAAACCAACAGTGCCGCTTATGCCGCTGGGTTGCGTCAAGGCGATGAGATTATCACCGTTAACGGAACCGTCATTAAAAACTGGTATGACTTCACTGTGGAAGCACTGCTCAAAAACAGCGACACCGTCGCACTGGACCTCCGCAACGCCAGAGTCGAAAAACAGCTCAACGTTCCGGTTGTTAAAATTGAAAGCGGCGAACGGATTATTGAGGGAATTGAGCCTGCAATTCCATGCCTCTTTGGTTCGGTAACGAAGGGAAGCCCTGCGGACCGCGCCGGTATCAAAAGCGGTGATGTTGCACTTTCGTTTAACGGCGTGACGATACTGGGTTGGGAGCATTTTACAGGGCTGGTTCAGGCGGTCGAGCCCAGCGTTCCGGCGGCGCTCACGGTTGAGCGTAAGGGTGAAACGCTCGCGCTTTCAATCGTTCCTGAATACAACGCGGAATATAAACGCATCATGATCGGCGTACAGCTTGGCGGCAGCGGCCTGCCGTGGATGCTGTATAAAAATCCATTCGACCAGATCAAATACGACGCATTGGCCATCGTCCGCGTGCTCAAAGCACTGGTCACGCCGGCTGAAGCTAAACAGGCGGCCGGCGGTCTCGGCGGACCCATCATGATTTTCACCATGCTCACCATGTCGATTAAAATGGGGCTTGTGAATACGCTCGGGCTCATCCGCTTTCTTAATATCAACCTCGCGGTTCTCAACCTGCTGCCCATTCCGGTGCTCGACGGCGGGCATATCGTTTTCTCGCTCTGGCACGGCATTACCCGCCGCAAAGTGAATGTCAAAATTCAAACAGCCCTGATCAATTTTTTCGCTGTTCTGCTGATCGGCGCAATGCTGCTGCTTTCAGCCAAAGATATTGACCGAAGTTTTTCGGTTAAAACGTTTTTCGGTAAGTCGCTCCGGCAGACTGAGGCGGTTGAGAAAACCGCGCCGGTCGAAGGGAAATAATGAGACGTTTTTATAGACGAACGTTTTTGAACGGGCTGCCGCCGATGCGGGCCGTCGGCCTGCTGGCGTTGATGGGGTTTGCTCTGTTTGTGTCGTTCCGGATTTTTACGGCCCCGGCCAAAACGGTTCAGATTCTGGCCGCGCCGGATGGAAGCCGCGAAGCGCGACTTCAGCATATTTATTACTATTCAAAGCCTGGGTTTAAAATTGCTGTTCGTGAACACCGGCTTTGGCACACGCTTTTTTATCTGCCGGAGTACACCAATGCGCCTGCCGGAGAGCTGAAGGGAATTTTGAGCTGGAGTCCTGATTCGAAGAGGCTCTACTTTGACATCAACGGAAAACCGGTGTGGTCATATGTGATGGAATAATGGATCGGTGGATTTATGGATGAATGAAGTTGAATAGAAGAAGGACTGCGTGCGGATTTTTATCTCCCGAAAATCCAATCTTTCATTAATCCAATAATCCATTATTCCATGCTGTCGAGGCTCAAATCGCCGTGAATACGGATCAGTCCGTTTTCTTCTGAAACATGAAGTTCCTTGCCCGGGAAGGCCAAAGAAAGACGTTTTTCCAAGCCTTGAAAAACTTTGACTTTGATTTCGTTCCTCACTTCATCCGGCACATTGGTGAGCGTGGACAGGATGATCTCGACGACATAGCCGGGGCCGTATTTTGAACCGAAACCGGCGGAAAATGCCGCACCGACGTTGAAAAGCCCGTCCGATTCCGGATTCGTCGTGACACCGCGCTGCGGACGGGATGGATGAAGCGTGTATCTCGTGCCGTATTCGGCTTCGAGCTCGTGATCAAGAACGTCAAAAACGCTCTTGAGCGTGTCTTCCCACTGCATGGCTTCGCGGCTTCTCATCGGCGGGCCTTCAAAATCAGCGATTACGCATGGCGCGGCGGGTGTCCATATCCGCGGCTTTCTTTTTAAGTGTCTCACGCTTGTCGACGGTGTCTTTGCCTTTGCAAAGGGCCAGTTCAATTTTGACTTTACCGCCTTTGAGATACGCTTTGAGCGGAACGAGCGTCAGTCCTTTTTCTCCGATTTTGCTCCGGAGCCGTTCGATTTCTTTTTTGTGCAGGAGCAGGCGGCGCGGGCGGGTCGGGCTGTGGTTGTGGACATTGCCGTGGCTGTACGGCTGAACCGTCATTTGGAGTACTTCGGCCTGACCGTTTTCGATGTGAGCGTAGGCTTCGTCGATACGGATGTGGCCGTCGCGGATGGATTTCACCTCGGTGCCGCGCAGTTCGATGCCGGCTTCAAACTTTTCCAGGACGTGAAAATCCCGGAATGCTTTGCGGTTGGTAGCCAGCACGCCGGAAGCATCCCGGGATTCTTTAGCTTTTGGGGACATTGGTTACAGAACGATATCGGGACCTTCGTCGAACATATCGAAGGAGGAGCTCATATCAACAGGTTGAACACCCATTTCAACGGTCAGCTTGCCTTCGACAATTTCCTTGAGGACGACATCGTGGAAGTCCTGTTCCGGGAAGTCGCGTTTGACCATCGGTCGTTCACCGCGAATGAGCTGGCGGGTACGGTAGGAAACAAGATTCACCAGCGTCGGGATGCTGCCGATTTTTTCTTCTGCTTGGGTCAGGTATTCAAAGTTCATAGTGCGATCAGTCCTCTCATTGAAACTAAAAAGCGGGGCGTAATGTACACGCCCCGCTTCCCGCCGTCAAACGGCAATTTAGGCTTTATCAGCGACTTACATCATGCCGCCCATACCGCCACCCATTCCGCCGCCCATATCGGGCATAGCCGGTTTGTTCTTTTCCGGCAGGTCGGTGATCATGCACTCGGTCGTCAGCAGCAGGCCCGCGATGCTGGCCGCGTTCTGCAGAGCAGAGCGGGTCACCTTGGTCGGGTCAATGATGCCAGCGGCGATCATGTCTACATATTCGCCGGTGGCGACGTTGTAGCCGTTGTTGCCTTTGGCTTTTTTGACTTCCTGTACAACGATGGCCCCTTCGATACCGGCGTTGTCTACCAGCTGGCGGAGCGGAGCTTCGCAGGCTTTACGGACAATCTGGGCACCGATGGCTTCGTCGCCTTCGAGTTTGAGGCTGTCGAGAGCCTTCTGAGCGCGGATCAGCGCTACGCCGCCGCCCGGCACAATGCCTTCTTTAGCGGCTGCGCGGGTTGCATGTAGAGCGTCTTCAACGCGGGCTTTCTTTTCCTTCATTTCGGATTCAGTCGCCGCGCCGATGTTGATGACGGCTACGCCGCCAGCCAGCTTGGCCTGACGTTCCTGCAGTTTTTCGCGATCGTAGTCTGACGTGGTTTCTTCGATCTGACGTTTGATCTGATCAACGCGGGCGTTGATGTCAACCTTCTTGCCGGCGCCGTCGACGATAACCGTTTCATCTTTGCTGACGGTGACGCGTTTGGCGCGGCCGAGGTCGGCCAGCGTGACGCTTTCGAGCTTGATACCGAGGTCTTCGGTGATGAATTTGCCTGCGGTCAGGATGGCGATATCTTCCATCATCGCTTTGCGGCGGTCGCCGAAGCCCGGAGCCTTAACGGCACAGACGTTCAGAGTTCCGCGCAGTTTGTTGACGACGAGAGTCGCCAGCGCTTCACCTTCGATATCTTCCGCGATAATCATCAACGGCTTGCTGCTCTTGGCTACGCTCTGGAGGAGCGGGAGCATATCCTGCAGGTTCGAAATTTTCTTCTCGAACAGAAGGATATAAGGATCTTCCAGTTCGGCTTCCATCGCTTCCGCGTTGGTGACGAAGTACGGCGAGAGATAACCCTTGTCGAAGAGCATGCCTTCTTTGACTTCGAGGCTGGTTTCCATCGATTTGGATTCTTCGAGGGTGATCGGGCCGTCTTCGCCGACTTTAGCCATTGCGTCAGCAATGATTTTGCCGATCGCAGTGTCGCCGTTGGCGGAAATGGTTCCGACCTGGGCGAGTTCTTCGGTGGACTTGGTCTTCTTGCTCATCTTGGCGAGCGCATCAACCAGAGCTTCGGACGCTTTATCAATACCGCGTTTCAGGCTCATCGGGTTGGCGCCAGCGGTGACGTTCTTGAGACCTTCGCGATAGATCGCTTCGGCCAGAACGGTCGCGGTGGTGGTGCCGTCACCGGCGATATCGCTGGTCTTGCTGGCCACTTCACGAACCATCTGTGCGCCCATGTTTTCAAAGGGGTCATCCAGTTCGATTTCTTTAGCAACGGACACGCCGTCTTTGGTGACAGTCGGTGAGCCGTATTTCTTGTCCAGAATCACGTTGCGACCTTTCGGGCCGAGGGTAACTTTGACCGCGCGGCTCAGCTTTTCTACGCCTTTGAGCATTGCATCGCGGGCATCTACATCGAATTTCATCTGTTTAGCCATGTTGACTTCTCCTTTAAGTTTTTTATTAGCCGATCACAGCGAGAATATCTTCTTCGCGCATGATCTGGTATTCCTTGCCGCCCATTTTGACTTCCGTTCCGCCGTATTTCGGCATGAGTACGGTGTCACCTTTTTTGACGTTGAAGGGAATGACTTTGCCGTTGTCATCCAGCTTGCCGGTTCCCAAGGCGATTACTTTGCCTTCCTGCGGACGCTCTTTAGCGGTGTCAGGAATAATGATGCCGCCTTTTTTCATTTCGGCTTCTTTAATCGGTTCGACCAATACGCGGTCGCCTAACGGTTTAATGTTCATGTATGCACTTCCTCCTGTTGTGGTTGATATTTCCTGTTTGCCGAACTTCGGCATTCGATATTCTTTGTTCAATATTCTGCGGTTCTACTTCTTCTTGTCGTCGTCCATCTTGTAGTCGGCGTCGATTACGTCACCATCCGCCTGCTTTTCGCCTTTGGGCTGATCGCCGCCCGGCTGCTGCTGGGCTTCCTGCGTGCCGGGTTGTGCCTTGGAATACATTTCCGTGGCCGCCGCCTGCATGGCTTCGTTCAGTTTTTCCACAGCCGATTTGATCTGCTCGTCGTTGTCGCTCTTGAGCGCTTCCTTGACCGGTTCAATCGCCGCTTCGACAGCGGTTTTGTTGTCGGCGGAAATCTTATCGCCGTTTTCCTTCATGAATTTTTCCGTCTGGAATACGACGCTGTCAGCCTGATTGCGCAGATCGACACGTTCTTTGGCCTTTTCGTCTTCGGCGGCGTGCATTTCAGCATCCTTCATCATCTTTTCGATTTCGTCCTTTGACAGACCGCTCGAAGCGGTGATGGTGATGTGCTGTTCCTTGCCGGTGCCGAGGTCTTTGGCTTTCACGTTCAGAATGCCGTTGGCGTCGATATCGAACGTCACTTCAATCTGCGGCACGCCGCGCGGAGCCGGCGGAATACCGTCGAGCTGGAAGTGGCCGATCGTCTTGTTGTCGCGTGACATTTTGCGTTCGCCCTGCAGAACATGAATATCTACAGCCGGCTGATTGTCGGCAGCCGTTGAGAAAATTTCGCTCTTCTTGGTCGGGATCGTCGTGTTGCGTTCGATGAGCGGGGTGCGTACACCGCCGAGTGTTTCGATACCGAGCGTCAGCGGAGTGACGTCGAGAAGGAGCACATCCTTCACTTCGCCCTTCATAATGCCGCCCTGAATTGCCGCGCCGACCGCGACCACTTCGTCCGGGTTTACCCCCTTATGCGGTTCTTTGCCGCCGAAAAGCGCTTTCACCGAGTTCTGCACGCGCGGCATACGGGTTGATCCGCCGACCAGAATCACTTCGTCAATCTGGCTGGTGTTCAGCTTGGAATCCTGCAGGCAGGCTTTTACCGGGCCTTCGGCTCGGGCGATCAGATCGTCCACCAGCTGTTCCAGTTTGGCGCGGGTCAGAGTGACGTTCAGATGTTTCGGGCCGCTGGCATCCGCTGTAATAAACGGCAGGTTAATATCGGTCGAGTTTGAACTGGAGAGTTCGCACTTAGCTTTTTCAGCGGCTTCTTTGAGGCGCTGCTGAGCCATCGGATCTTTCGAGAGGTCAACGCCTTGCTCCTTCTTGAACTCCTGAACCAGCCAGTCCATAACCTTCTGGTCGAAATCGTCACCGCCGAGGTGTCCGTCGCCGTTGGTTGCGGCTACTTCGAACACGCCGTCGCCGATATCGAGTACGGAAATATCGAAGGTTCCCCCGCCGAGGTCGTAGATGGCGATTTTCTCGTCGTGCTTTTTGTCGAGGCCGTAGGCCAGCGAAGCAGCGGTCGGTTCGTTGACAATGCGTAACACTTCAAGGCCCGCGATTTTACCGGCATCTTTGGTCGCCTGACGCTGACGGTCGTTGAAGTAGGCCGGAACGGTGATCACGGCCTGAGTGATTTTTTCACCGAGATAGGCTTCGGCGTCGGTTTTCATCTTCTGGAGAATCATCGCGGAGATTTCCGGCGGCGCGTAGGTTTTGTCGCCGACTTTAATGTGCGCATCGCCGTTGGCGGCTTTGACGACCTGATAGGGTACCAGTTCGATTTCGTGGGCGACTTCAGCATAATTGCGCCCCATGAAACGTTTTACGGAGAAAATGGTATTTTTCGGGTTAGTTACAGCCTGACGTTTGGCGGCCTGTCCGACTAGCCGTTCGCCGTCCTTGGTGAATGCCACGACTGAAGGGGTCGTGCGTCCGCCTTCAGCATTTGGAATAACGGTCGGTTCGCCGCCCTCCATAATTGCCATACAGGAATTGGTGGTTCCCAGATCGATCCCTAAAACTTTTGATGTTGTTGCCATGGTTTTATTCCTTTCAGTTGTCTGCCTGCGGCAGATCCGCCTCTGGCGGAAATTTTTATTATCTTTTTTAGCTAAAAAGACGCTTATGTTTGAGCAAGCAGTGTGCCAGAATAGATTGATAAGTCATTAATCATTATCTATAAGCATATTATGGAAAATAAAAATTATAAATTATTTGGGGTGAGACGAATAAGATGACACACCTTAGCCTTTAAAAGCGACAAAATGGCGCACTGTTCGGCTTTTGGATACCGACACAAAAGCCTTTCTTAAAAAACCGACTCCCTACCGAGCGGGAAAGCTGGAAAAATTTTCCGTTGCGGTCGCAGCCATTCACGCTGGTCTTTGGCTGGTTCATCCATGCCGGAAAGGTAACGGAAGGTGGATATCATTCATAAAACGCAAAGACGCCGTAGCCGACCACCTGATCGCGCGATCCGGCGGTGTCGCCGGAGTTACGCAGATCAACCAGCTCAGCACGCATTTTCTCCTGTTTCGCCAGATGCAACAGTCCGCAGACTGGAACCAGCCCGCAGGCGTTGTCGTAATCCAGTCCGCGCTCATCCATCGCCAGAATCGCTTTAGCCGCGGCCGTGTCCATCTCACGGGCGGTTTTATAGTTTTCGTAGTGACTGAGATCAGAACTTATAACAATCAGCGTCTCCGATCCGCCCCAGCATTTTTCAAGGACCTCGGCAACTTCTTCGGTAACGGCTTCGCCGACCACCAGCGGAATCAACGTAAAGCGGCTGAGAACCATCTGAAGAAACGGCACCTGCACTTCAAGACTGTGCTCCTGCTCATGCGCGGCATCGTTCGCCGGAACAAACGCCGGGCATTCAACCGGAACATCGCCCAGCGGCGTGCGCCAGAAAGAAGCCGACGACCCGGCCAGACCTCGCAAGGGAACGCGGTGTGACGGGCCGATCAATACGACACGCGATATTTTCTCAGGATCGATCCGCTTGTACGCGCTGGCGGCAATCGGACCGGAATAAACATAACCGGCGTGCGGCGCAATAATCGCTTTCGGATGCAATCCCGGCTTTGCCGCCGACAGAAAATCTTCGATCATCCGGCGCAGTTCGCCGGGATCAGCCGGATAAAACATGCCCGCCACGGCGGGTAATCGAACATTCGCTTTCATACCTCAAATTTTAATAGATGCGTCGCGAAGTGAACAGCGTTATTATCCGGCCATGAAAACGGCGCGATACTGGCATTTAAGAGACGATGGGCTGATCGTGTGCGATCTCTGCCCGCGCCACTGCCGCATCGCGGAGGGAAATCGCGGCGCATGCTTCGTCCGGCAACGGACCGGCGACGAACTGATCGCCGCCTCGTATGGTCTCATCAGCGGGCTGGCCGTCGATCCGATCGAGAAAAAACCGCTAACCCATTTCCTGCCCGGCTCCAGCGTCCTGTCGTTCGGAACTGTCGGCTGCAATCTACTGTGCAAGTTCTGTCAGAATCACCATTTAAGCCGCGCCGTCAGGCTGGAAGGAACTCCAATAACGCCCGAAAAAATCGCTGAAGCGGCCGTCCGCTACGGCTGCGAAAGCGTAGCGTTCACCTACAACGAACCGATCATCTTTCTGGAGTTTGCTGTCAACACAGCGAAAATCTGCCATGCCTGCGGACTCAAAACCGTAGCCGTCACCAACGGCTGGATCGAGCCGGAACCGCGCAAGGAATTTTACGCGCACATGGACGCCGCCAACGTGGACTTAAAAGCCTTCACCGACCGCTTTTATCAAAAACTGTGCGGCGCGACGCTCCAGCCGGTCCTCGACACTCTGGTTTACATTCGGCAGAAAACAGACGTGCATCTTGAAGTCACCACCCTGCTGATTCCGGGCTGGAACGACTCGCCCGCTGAAATTGACGCCATGACCAAATGGGCGGTTACAAACCTTGGACCGGATGTGCCGTGGCACTTCAGCGCGTACCGCCCGACGACTCAATGGAACGAAGCGCCGCCACCCCCGCTGGAAAATCTGCTCCAAGCTAAAAGTATTGCAGAACACAACGGTCTGCAGCACGTCCACCTCGGCAATGTTCACATCGCTGCTTAATTGAAAACAGCGAAAAAGCCGGCGGTTAAGCCGACTTTTTTTTCTTCAAATCACCAAGCTCAATCGGGTGGGCGCGACCCTCGACAACGTCTTTGGTGATGCGACAGTTGGTGATGTCGCTACGCTGCGGTACTTCGTACATGACGTCGAGCATCAGATGCTCAAGGATGGCGCGCAGTCCGCGGGCGCCGGTTTTGCGTTTAAGCGCCATTTTGGCGAGCGCGCGCAGTGCCTCGTCGTCAAACTCCAGTTCCACCGAATCCATGGCGAGCAGTTTTTTGTACTGCTTGACCATTGAGTTTTTCGGCTGGGTCAGGATGTGAATCAAATCGTCTTCGGAAAGCTCCTGAAGCTGTACGACCAGCGGCAGGCGTCCGATAAATTCGGGAATAAGTCCGTACTTGAGCAAATCTTCCGGTTCCACGTTCATGGTTTCCGGCTTCCAATCTTCGGAAACTTTTTCGTTGATCGCACCAAATCCGAGTACTTTTTTGTCGGTGCGGCGTTTAATGATGTCATCGAGGCCGACGAATGCGCCGCCGCAAATGAAGAGAATATTGCTCGTGTTGAGCTTGATGTATTCCTCCTGCGGGTGCTTGCGTCCGCCTTTGGGCGGAATGCTGGCGATGGTGCCTTCGATGATTTTCAGCAGGGCCTGCTGGACCCCTTCGCCGGAAACGTCGCGAGTGATCGAAACGTTGTCGGTTTTGCGGGAAATTTTGTCGATTTCGTCGATGTAGACGATGCCGCGCTCGGCGCGTTTGACATCGTGATTGGCATTCTGCAGTAGCGCCAGCAGGATGCTTTCAACATCTTCGCCGACATAGCCGGCTTCGGTGACGGTTGTGGCGTCGGTGATGGCGTACGGCACGTCAAGAATCCGCGCCAGCGTTTTGGCCAGCAGGGTTTTGCCGCTACCGGTCGGGCCGACGAGCAGGACGTTGCTTTTTTCGAGTTCCACGCCGTCATCTTTAAAAGTGGTGTCCGTCAGCCGCTTATAGTGATTATGAACAGCAACGGAGAGCACTTTCTTGGCGTGTTCCTGCCCGATGACGTATTCGTCGAGCTTGGCTTTGATTTCATGGGGCTTCGGCACCTTGGTCTCGCCGCCGGGTGTTTCGGTCGCTTTGCCGCGCTGACCCTGCTGAGAGATCATGGCGTCGCAAAGCTGGACGCATTCGTCGCAGATGCAAATGCCGTCCGGCCCGGCGATCAGGCTGCGGGCATCTTTTTCGGTTTTTCCGCAAAAGGAGCAGACGGGCTTTGAAGGCCGCTTGGTATTATTCATAAAATCCGGTTCCGGTTATATCTTTTTGGCAACCACTTCGTCGACGAGGCCGTATTTGACGCCTTCAGCCGCAGACATAAAAAAGTCGCGGTCGGTATCTTTCTCGATCGTTTTAAGCGGCTGTCCGGTATGGAAAGCCAGAATTTCATTCAGCCGCTTTTTCATGCGGAGGATTTCTTTGGTCTGGATTTCGATATCCGTGGCCTGTCCTTGCGAACCGCCGAGCGGCTGATGAATCATGATCCGGGCATTCGGCAGCGCAAAACGCTTACCTTTAGTGCCCGCAGCCAGCAGCACAGCACCCATGCTGGCGGCCTGGCCGACGCAATAGGTCGTGATCGGGCATTTCAGGAATTGCATCGTGTCATAAATCGCCAGACCGGCGGTGACGACGCCGCCGGGCGAGTTGATGTACATGCTGATGTCCTTCTCGGCATCTTCGCTCTGCAAGAACAGCAGCTGCGCGATGATGAGATTGCTCACATCATCGTTGATTTCCGTGCCGAGGAAAATGATCCGCTCTTTCAGCAACCGCGAGTAAATGTCATACGACCGCTCGCCGCGCCCTGTCTGTTCAATCACCATTGGAATAAGCATTTGTGCCCTTTCAGGAGCCGTCCGGCTCCGTTATTTGTTATTCGATATTGGTTATTCGCAAATAACGAATATCTAATATCCAATCCCTATTTAATTTTTGCTTTTTCGAGTACGAGCTCAATCGTTTTGGTAAAGCGAAGCTGATCGGCCACTAGGTCAAGCTGATCTTCCTTTTCCAGCTTTTTGCGATATTCTGCGGCATCCTGACGTTGCTGAATAGCCATCCGGACTACTTCGTCGGATACTTCCTGCGCTTCAACCTTAACGCTTTCTTCATCAGCAATCGCCATAATGATGTAACGGAGCTTGACCTGTTCTTCAGCCTTTTCTTTGGCTTCTTTGAACATGTCTTCGCTCTGCGCTTTGATCTGCTCCTGACTCATGCCGCGCATCATACGCTGGCGGGCCAGCTCATACGTCAGATTACGGGCCTGTTCCTGCACAGCGCTTTCCGGCACTTCAATTTTGGTCTTCTTGAGGAGGAATTCGCAAACCTCATCCTGCTGGCGGCCTTTTTCCTTATTCTTTGCCGCTTCTTCGAGGTGCTCGCGGATGTTTTTGCGCAATTCAGCTTCGGACTCCATGTGGAGTTTCTTCAGGAATTCTTCGTTGAGCTCCGGCAGTTTCGTTTCGCGCATGCCGGTGACTTCGACCTTAAATTCGGCCTTCATACCGGCCAGCTCCTTTACAATAAAGCCTTCCGGGAATTTAACCGTAACGTCTTTCTTGTCACCAATCTTCGTGCCGATCAGGGCTTTGCCCATACCCGGCAGGAACGCTTCGTCGTCGCAGGTAATCCAGTACCCCGTGCCGCGTCCGAGTCCGCGAGCCTGCGGAACCTTTTCTTCCAGCGGCTGACCGCCGATGGTCGATTCATAGGAAACCTGAACCAGGTTTTTTTCTTTAGCGGAGCATCCTTCGACGTCTTCATAGGTCGCGTGCTGGCGCAGAATGCTTTCGACGGTCTCATCAATCTGTTTCTCAGAGACATCGGTTTTTTCAGCCTTAATGGTGATGCCTTCATACTTCGGCAACTTGAATTCCGGAACCACATCAACCGTCACTTCAAATTTGAGCGGCTTGCCGTCGGCAATTTCCGGCTCGCTGACATCCACGACCTTAACCACTTTGACTTTTTCCTGCTCAATGGCTTCGTGGTAAAACTTAGGCACTACACGATCCTTCAGATCAGAGGCCATATCTTTTGCAAACTTCTTCTCTACCAATGCTTTGGGAGCATGGCCCTTACGAAAACCCGGCACGCTGACGCCCCGGGCATAATAGTTGAGCAATTCGGCACGCTCAGCGGCTACCGTCTCGGCAGGCACTTCGATTTTAATCGTCTGGCGGCACGCCCCGACACTTTTCATTGAAACCTTCATCAAAATTCTCCTATTAATTGGAAATTTAAAAGCGGCACAGAATACGGTACACCTCCGGCGAGGTCAATTTCCAAACCCACGGATTCTAATCTCCGATTTTTCCAGACATTGGAAAGGAGAGCGGCTAGTTTTCCAATCCTTGGAGACACAATGAAATATCCTGCAATACATCCGAAAACAGTGCTGGTCACCGGCTGCTCGTCAGGTATCGGACTGGCCACAGCGCGGCTTCTGCGCGAACACGGCTGGCAGGTCGCCCCGACCGCCCGTAAACCCGCCGACCTCGATATGCTCCGCGCCGAAGGGTTCGATCCCGTCGCCCTCGACGTCGCCGACAGCACCTCGATTGCCAACGCAACCGACCTCGTGCTGAAACGCTTCGGCGGACAACTCGGTGCCATCGTCAATAACGCCGGCTTCGGGCTGACTTCGGCTATTGAAGACGCCCCGCGCGCCATGCTCCGCGATATTTTTGAAGTCAATGTCTTTGGATTACAGGAGCTGACCGCCCGCTTTATCCCCCTTTTCCGCAAACAGGGATACGGGCGCATCATTAACGTCAGCTCCGTGCTGGGCGAGTTAAGCCTGCCTTTCGCCGGAGTTTACTCCGCTTCGAAATTTGCAGTTGAAGCGCTCTCCGACGCCCTGCGGCGGGAACTGTTCGATTCCGGCGTCGCCGTTTCCATTATCCAGCCGGGGCCGATTGAAACGAAGTTTTCCGAAAATCTGGCGCACCGCACCGAACGTTATACGCAAAATCCCGACTCACCATTCGCGGAATTTTATAAGAAAGCCATCGAAACCCGCAAAACCGGCCGGGCCGCCCGCACGGCAGAAAAATTCATGAAACCGCCGGAAGCCGTCGCTGAGAAAATTCTCCAATGCCTGGAAAGCCGACGTCCGCCGATCCGCACCCGCGTCACCGCCGTCGCCCATTTCGGAGCCTTCGTCCGCCGATTCATCTCCGCCGCGCTGGTTGATGCTGTGATGATCTCCAAGGTTCGGAAACGGTTAACCGCGAATGGACGCTAATTAACGCAAATTCCAAACTGGATCTGTTGTTGAATATTGGCATCACGACTACCGATATTCGACATTAACCCTGACTTCCGCCTTTGCCAACTTTGGAGCTTTTGTACGCTGAGCCCTGCCTGTCGCGCCGGTTAATATGGTTCAGGATTACAAACTGAAAAAGCAGATTAACTCCTAATCATCTTCTTCTTGATCTTCCAGTCTTGCTGTTTCTAACTCTATTTTTTTGCAAAGGGGGCATAAATCCATGTCTAACGACTCACAATATTTTACGCCCTCATCTCGCATGCAGTTCGGATGCTTTCGGCTTTCACAATAACTCATAATTTTCTCCTTCGGTGTACCCTGTTTCAAATTCCCAAATTGGGTTATTCACTAAAATCCCGCCGGACTGCTACTGACGCGAATGCGGTAGAACCGTCCGGCTCCAGTGCTGATGTCCAGCTTCATAATCTGCGCGTTGGCACCGGAACTGACTGAGCCTTTTGGAGTCCAGCCGTTGGTGAGGTTGTCGGTGTATTCCAGTTGGTAATACCTGCCGCTTACGCCGTACCACGAAATCTGATTAGCGGAAACGTCAGTTGAAAGCTGTACCGCCAGCACACTGGCGCGATTGGTCGGAGAGGTTCCCGAAATCAGTTCATGCGGGTCGTCCATGCCGTCGCCATCGGAATCTCTGCGGCGCGGATCGGTTCCCAGCGCGGTTTCATTCGTATTGAGCAATCCGTCGCTGTCGGCATCATTCGAAAATGTCGCGGTGATTGAAACCGGACGAACCATCGGAATGATGATATTGGTTTCCGTGTAATCGCCGAAAGCATCGCCACTCCAGCCCATGAACAGCCAGCCATTCGACGGATTGGCGCTTACTGCGGCATAGGAACCGCTCGCAATCCATCGGTTACCACCCGATACCTGCCCTTCACCACTCGTCACTGTTTCAATCCAGTAATTGGTGTTCCAGTTCCAGACAATAGAAGAAACAAGACTGGTTAGTGTGAAATTGCCGGTGTTTGTGGATGATCCCAACACGGCAACAGAACCCGAACCGCTCCAACCCGCCGAAGTCCAATTGGTCAGACCCGATGTTACGGAACTGTTTACCGAACCGGTTACCGTGGCCCGCCATGCGTAAAGATTGGTTCCGATGCTTGGAGACGGCGTACCGCGTTCCGAAGAAATGATCAATTGGTAATCGCGGGTGTCAACCGGAATCACAGCAGGCGTTTCCGCTGACGTGGAAGAACTGGCCCGCTGGACGGTGCGAAAACCAAAGCTATCGTCTGCGCTACCGGGGGCAAGCCAGTTTGCGGCATTGCAACGCGCATTGAACGCGCCGTCCCGCCAACTTCCGCCCCGGACAGTCCGGCTCGAGCCAGATAATTCCCAACACCATTCATATACATTACCGGCCATGTCATAAAGTCCGTAGCCGTTTGGCGCAAACGAACCGACAGGACTGGTGTACGGATTGTCACCCGTCGCATAGGCCGGTTGGAATCCGCGCGTCGCGCTCACATCATTGGTATCCGAAGCCAAGCTGTAGTAATTGCCGTTACTGTGTGTGATGGTGTCACCCCACGAGAAGCGCTTGCCGCTCAGTCCACCACGGGTGGCATATTCCCACTCCAAACTGGTTGGCAACCGATAGCCAGTAACGGAAACATTACACGCCACATTGGTATTTTGTCCGGACTTATAGATCACACCGTTCGTTGTGTAACAAGGTGTCCACCCGTCCATCTGGCTTCGGGCATTGCACCACTTCACACAGTCGTACCAGTTGAGCATTTGCACCGGATGGTTAGTCGCTTTACCGGAACCGGCATTATCAAAGCTGTAACCATTCGTCACCGCCCAGACATAGACCGCATCCCATTGCGCTTTGGTGATTTCACTGGCATCCATGAAAAGTGAATTGGTAACGGTTATCGAATAAGCACCGGCATCCGGATCGGTTCCGCTGTTTTGGCCTGCCGGAATCCATACTTTACCTGCGGGAGTTGTGGCCCCTGCGCCTTGTGCATCCTGCCCGAGTATCCGGATGGTGAGATTGTCTATATTCCCGTTCCAATCTGTGCCTGCATTCCAAACGATAGTCTTCACCGCACCAGTAGTGATGCCAGATCCGACTGCACCGGAAACCGCCAAGGCATTAATCGCGTTCGTCCCACTTAAAACAGCCAGAGAAACACCAACGCTGTTTGTTTTGGCGCTGAATACACCGTAAGAAATATCTACCAGTTTGGTTCCGGGACGTTGTGTAGCCGTCACATTTGAGGCCCACAAATCCGAAATTGTCGCTATACAGCTCCAAATGATGGAAGAGTTCAGGTTGGTCAAAAAAACGACAACTGTTGAATTTCCGGTCCCTGATGAAGGGACATCGCCTGTTCCTGTCCAGCCGGAACAGGCGCCATTGATGCGCTCGCTCACCACGCCTTGCACAGAACAAGTAACGGTTGAGCCCCATGCATACAAGTTGGTTCCAACGGCAGGAAGCGGTGTTCCATACACAGACGAAACCATCAGAGTATAATCGCGAGCATCAATACTTGCCAAGTTACTTGCTGGCGCAATTGATGAGGTTGGGCTACGAACCGGCCACACATCCCAACTACGGTTGGCTTTAGGGGTGATACCCATGAGATAAAGATCATTAAGGCTGCCCAGATACACATAATACGCTTGGGATGGATCGGCGTCGGAGCTACGAGCCGACCAAGAAATACCCGGGTACATATTATCAAAGTAGCTTTTTTGGTAATATTTATCCATCAGCGTATAAAAATCAGGTATTTGCCAGTCGGAATATCCGGCATAGGTTAAGTTGCTGCAATAGCTCACGGCGTCATACCAACTCATGCCTCCAGAGGATAGCGCTGGCCACATTTCGGTTGGTCCGCTCCAAGTGATAGCGCCATTGGTGTAGGTGTTTTTTATCCAGCCTCCACCTACAGATTCCCAAGCAACTGCAGCAGGGTCACCGCCAGGAAGACAAACGGCCACGGTAAAGACTGCTCTCGACGCAACATATCCGGGCCAGTCCGCGCCCATGTTCCAAACAATGGACTTGCCAACGCCAGTGGTCACTCGCGTTCCGACATCTCCGGTCAGGTTCGTCGCGTTCACTAAATTTGTAACATTACTTATGTATAGCGCCACCGGAACTGCATTGGTTGTTGGGCTGAAAAGATCATATGTTATTTCGACTAACTTGGTTCCAGGCCGCTGTGAAACTTTCACATTGCGTGCCAGCAGTCCGTACGTTGCGGTCAGGGAGGCCGCTTGCGCGGGCATAGTCACTGTTGTGGTCGCGGAGGTAACGCTTGCCACATACTGTGTGTCGCCGACCCACTGGGTAAAGATATACCCACCAGCTGGAGCATTCGCAGTAATCGCCACCTGCTGCTGGTAGGCGTACCATCCGCTCCAAGTGCCGCCGTTAATGGTGAGACGGGAACACAGCGCGGTCGGGCGACCGGCCCACACACCTGGAACCGTAGGCCATCCGGTGGCTCCGGACAAGTGATAGACGATCGCAGAATTATCATTTAAGAACACGTTTGAACCGACCCTAGGGGCATCGCCTAAGAAGTATATTCCAGTCAGACGGGTGCAGCCAATGAACGCATAGTTCCCGATGTTGGTAACGCTGGAGGGAATTGTAATGCGCGAACTGGTGCAGTAGTAGAATGCCATGCTCCCGATGCTGGTGACAGGCATGCCATTAATCTGGTTTGTGATCGTCACCGCATCACTGGCGCCGGCGTAGTCAGTGATGGTGATCGTGCCGTTATTGGTCGTGTAAGTGTAATCTCCGGCTTTCACTGCGACGGGAACCGTCAACAGCAACAATCCTGCAATCTTCATCCATTTTTTCATCGGCGGCACTCCTTGATTCCGGAGTCCGCCAAAAAAAGGGGCGCGGACTCCAAGTCCGTGCCTCGGTCGAGGGACCGCCAAGCCCCTGTGTGAAACACAAGACAGGGAGCCGCGCCCACATGGGACGCGTCTCCGCGTGTCTCGCTTCACACAAAAATTTTGGCGGTTTTAGACCGAAGCAATACTGCGCGTTAACGCATTAAATTTTTAGTTATTGGTTATTCGATATTTTTTTTCGTTTCCCTTTTTCTGTCCCGTGAACCCATGTTTCAATGGAATCCGTGTTCATCCGCTTAATCAGCGGTATGAATCTACCCTCTGAAAATCCCTTTGTCTAGGCAAGGCTTTGGCGGTATGCAGTCAACGCAACTTTTTTGTAGAAAAATGCTGGGAATTTTTGACCGCGAAGACACAAAGAAGCAAAGGGTAGAGGTCGAGTTTTATTTCTTAGCGTCTTCGCGACTTTGCGGTCATTCAGTCTTCAGTCGTCTGTCTTCAGTCGTCTGTCTTCTGAGGGGCCCTGACTGAGTACAGCCGTTTGCTCGTCAACCGGCTTCCCTGCACAAAAAATTATCCAGTTGCAAGCAACCGGATTTACCATGGGCCTCCTCATGATTTTGTCGAAACCCTTCCGTGGCAGCCGATGAGCTTGCGGGGTTCATCCAGTCCGGAAGAGGCGTTCCGGGTGCCAACGAATAGGCCGTCTCCACAAATCACATCGTCTGCGTCGTGATACATTTTTGTGGATTCGCTGTGCAACGTACACTTCTCACAACGAATGAAGCACGCAACGAATAGAAAGCGCAGTTCAGTCTTCAGTCGTCTGCTTCGGCCTTCCGTCCTCCGGCTTCGCCTTGTATTCCGCCGGTTCTTCCGCGACGCAGAGGCGTTCCCGTCCGGACACAGATTTTCGGCAGGCTGTATTATCCGGTCGGCAGTTCTTCAGTTTTGCCAGGCGTTCTTCCCGGTGCTTACGGAAATCTTCACAGATTCTATTTAGATCGTAATTAAATTTGCGGGCATGCTCATCACGATATTTTCTTATCTCTTCAACAATTGGATCAGTCATGCTCAGCCTCCATAAATTCTTCCGGCGAACAAATAACAGGCATACGATATCCTGCATTGGTTACAATATCACTGATTTTCCGCATCATGAACGGATTGTTTATATGCTTAAAATTCCATGTAACGATGAATTCCACTTCATTAATTGCCGCCACGGCAATATGCAGTGCGTCTTCCGGGCACCTCTCCGGTATTGCTTTCCCGCTGACCAGCTGAATAGCCAGCGCCTGTGTTTTTTCATCGATTTCCAACACGGGAAAATCACGAATTCCCCAGAGACGGTCTTGAGCTTTCCCTTCATCCCCTTTGGACGCTTCCTCAACAACCGTGTCGGAAATGAATACATTGAAATCGGGCAACAACTCCCAGAAATCGTGTGTAGCTAATTGGTGTCCGCTGATCCGGACATTTTCTGACATATCAGCGACAAGATAGCTGATCACACTGGTTTCAATGTACACTTTCGGTTTCATGGCGGGTTCTACTTCCGGTTTCTTTTTTACAAGTCGAAAGTCTATGGGGCGATGGTCTGAAAGTCCAGAGGTCTCTACCCCGATTTATTCATGGTAAAGCGAGCGTCCCGCTTGCTTATCTGCCGCCAGCAGTTCCTCCGAGACGGTCATTCCAGCTTGTTGAAAAACCTCCAGCAATGCGCGACAGAGTTTTAGGCAAAATAATTAAGGGCAAAATAATTTTGTCAAAACCCTTCCGTGGTAGCTCATGGAGCCAACACTATAATGTGAAGTGAGCGTTGCCGCCGAGTTTGACACCTGCGCACTGTTTTTGCACACTGGCTCCCCTGAAAATTAACTTTATGACAAGGCGGACATACTGATGGCTAAACCAACTACTCCCTATTATTTGATCGACGAAAAAAAGTTGCTGCGGAATCTGGAAATCATCCAGCAGGTGCGCGAGCTGTCCGGGGCCAAATCGGTTCTTGCGCTGAAATGCTTTTCAACCTGGTCCGTTTTTCCCCTGATGAGCAAATACATGGACGGAACAACGAGCAGTTCCCTCCCCGAGGCGCGGCTGGGGCATGAGAAATTCGGGAAAGAAGTTCACGCCTACAGTGTTGGCTTTTCGCGCAAGGAAGTTCAGGAGGTCAGCACGTTTGCTGATATGGTGATTTTCAATTCCATTTCCCAGCTGAAGCAATATGCCCGCGATACACGCGGCCTGCCGCTGGGGTTGCGGGTTAATCCGGGGGTCAGCCATTCCCACTATGATCTTGCGGATCCGGCCCGGCGTTATTCCCGGCTGGGCGTCACCAGTTTGAAGGCGGTCATGGAGGTGGCCCCCCTGCTCGCTGGCGTGATGTTCCATTTTAACTGTGAAAATGACCAGTTCGACAGTTTTGCATCAGCGCTCGATAAAATCGGGAAAAAATATGGTCCACTCCTTAAGAAAATGAAGTGGGTCAGTCTGGGCGGCGGTTTGTCGTTCACCAAAAAAGGTTATCCCGTGCGGAAGTTCTGCCGTTGCCTGAAGGAATTCAGTGAGGAATTCGGAGTGCAGATCTATCTGGAGCCGGGTGAGGCTGCGATCACTGGATGCGCCGAGCTGGTGACAACGGTACTGGATGTTATTCATAATGAATCGGATGTGGCTATTCTGGACGCCTCGATGGAAGCCCATATGCTCGATCACTTGATCTACCGTACGAAGCCAAAAGTCAACATGCCCGGACCGGGGCGCTACCCTGTCATGATTGCCGGACGATCCTGTCTGGCGGGCGACGTCTTCGGCCATTACAAGCTCAAGACAAAACTGGTCGCCGGCACAGAAGTTCGTCTGTCCGATGCCGCCGGATATACCATGGTGAAGAAAAACTGGTTCAACGGCCTGCCGATGCCGTCCATTTGCGTAAAAAGGCTGAACGGAAAGCTGGAAACAGTCCGGCAATTTAGCTACAAGGACTACCTCGAAAATCTTTCATAATTAAGAAGGGAACATTGATGAAGAAAAACCTGTTGATTATTGGTGCCGGCGGCGTGGCCCATGTAACGGCTCACAAAGCGGCGATGAACAACGATATACTCGGCGATATCTGCATCGCATCGCGCACTCAGGCCAAGTGCGACGAAATCATCGAAAGCGTACGGCGCTTAAAGCACCTCAAGGATCCGTCGAAAAAACTGTATTCACGGCAGATTGACGCCCTCGACATTCCGGCAACCGTGAAACTGATTCAGGAAACAAAGTCCGAGATGGTGATCAACCTCGGAAACGCGTTCATCAATATGTCCGTGCTGGAAGCGTGCTTAGAAACCGGCGCGGTTTATATGGACACGGCAATTCACGAAGATCCGGACAAAGTGTGCGAGCAGCCGCCGTGGTACGCCAACTATGAATGGAAGCGCAAAGACCGCTGTAAAGAAGCGGGACTGACCGCCATTCTCGGCGTCGGCTTCGACCCCGGCGTAGTCAATGCCTACTGCGCGCTGGCTCAAAAGCGCTATTTCGATAAGATCGATACCATCGACATCATGGACGTCAACGCGGGCAGTCACGGCAAGTACTTCGCCACCAATTTCGACCCGGAAATCAATTTCCGCGAGTTCATCAAGGTGTGGACCTGGATTGACCGGCAGTGGAAGGAATATCCGACACATTCCGTCAAACGCATCTACGACTTCCCGGTCGCCGGCCTCTGCCCGATCTATCTGAACGGACACGATGAACTGCACTCGCTCTACAAGAACATTGATGCGAACAGCATCCGGTTCTGGATGGGCTTCGGCAATCATTACATCAACGTATTCACCGTATTGCGGACCCTTGGATTCCTCGATCATCTGCCGGTCAAACTGACCACCGGACAGGAAGTCGTTCCGCTGAAGGTCGTGAAGGCTCTTCTGCCGGATCCGAAAATACTGGCACCGGGCTACACAGGTAAAACCTGCATCGGTAACTTCGTCAAGGGCTGGAAGAACGGCAAGAAGCGCGAGGTCTTTATCTATCAGGTTTCCGACCACCACGCCTGCTACGAGGAAATTGAATCGCAGGGCATCAGCTACACCGCTGGCGTTCCGCCGGTAGCGGCGGCCATGCTGGTTGCCCAAGGCATCTGGGATCCGAAAACCATGGTCAACGTCGAAGAACTCGATCCGGAACCGTTCATTGCCATCCTCGACCAGATCGGTCTGCCTACGGACGTCAAAGAGATCAAGCCCGGCAGCAAATTCTCATTTGACGGCACAGTGCGCGATCTGGCTGCAGAGCTGGCCGAGTCCACCGCGACCGTCACCGTCTCGGCGGCCAACCCCATCATCGCGATCGACAAAAAGTTCCAGGAAGCCGCTCTCAAGAAATTAGCGACTCAAGGACAGAAAAAGCGTGCCCCAAAAAAGGTCGCTAAAACGGTCAAGGCGAAAGCCAAAAAAGCCCCGAAAAAAGCTGTATCGAAGAAAGCTGCTAAAGTGGTGAAAGTTAAATCCAAAAAAGTCGCTGCCAAGAAGCCTGCCGCAAAAAAAGTTGTGACTAAAAAGGTTTCAGCCAAGAAGTCAAAGAAGGCCAGCAAGAAGAAGTGATAAAAAAAACCGCATGATATTCGGTGGAACGTATTGCTGTTACGAATAGCGGATAAAATCAGACAGCGAGACGGCAGGATGGTGGTAGCGATGCTGTTTTGAAGAGGGCCCGCATTGCACCACTGTCTGAGGACACCAATGGAAGCAGGCATAGCACTGCTCGCAACGGCCCAGCCAGCCGGGTTTTCCGTCCAGCATTTCAATATTCTTGACCGGGCAAACCTTAGCGCAAATGCCGCATCCGTTACATCGGGCATCGGCCTTGAAAACCCGGTCGCCGTGCTTTACAAACCGGCGAAAAAAGGGATAAGCCACCGCACCCAAAAGCCGCCAGAGAATCACCGACGAGTCATACTGTCCCCGAGGAGACATCGAGAGGCTGGCGGCAATCTGTCTGAGTTTGTCTGCAGCATCCGCATTGATCGCCAACTGCTTTTCCGGCGAAGGTGCACCGCCAAACGGAGGAAAATTTTCGGGCATTTTTACGCCTCGGCCGGCGGCGAGATCCAGTCCGCGTTTTTGCAACAGCCGCCGCAGAATCGCCAGCGTTCCACCCTGCCCGCCCGCATAGGTGACAACCGTAAAAATATATGAATCCGGTAAAGCATTAAGCTTCTCTACAAACCGCACGACCAGCGCGGGCGGTCCGAACGAATAAACCGGAAAAACCAGTCCGATCCGCTCAACAGCCGGCGGCGGATTTTCCAACGCTTTCGCCATTGGAACCAGCTCGACCTCGCCACACTGTTCCGCCAGTGCTTTAGCCGCCGCCAGCGAATTGCCAGTTCCCGAGAACCAATAGATGATGGTTTTCATTTATCGCCCTTTCGATACAGACCCACCGTGCTTTTCCTGTTGCTTAACACCGCATCAAGCAACGCCTTCGCAAAAACATTTTCAGGAGAATTCATATTGTATACATCGGCCTCATGAGAAATAAAACCACGACGTTCCAGTTTATCCAGATGACGGAACAATGCCGAGCGCGACATCCCGGTTTTCTTTTGAATCATTTCAAAATTCCCGCCGGCATTACCAATCGCCCGCGTCACTTCAATTCTGCGACCATGTGAAAATCCTGTTGCGGACCGGACGATCTCCGAAAACTGGACCTCCTGCAAAAAGCAGGCTTTGATCGCCTCCAGCAGATGTGCAGCCACACTGTCCGGAAAAACAGGCTCAGCACGATAAATCACATTCATATCCTTTCGCCGGAAGGAAATCATTCCATAAGCACAAAGGGTCTTAAGCTGATTACTCGCATTTGTCCGAGACATGCCGCTCCGACTCTGTACTTCCGACACACACAACTCACCAGCCTCAGCCAAAAGATGCAGCAATCCCAATCTGGGCTGGCTGGCAATAACTCGGCACAAGTTCCATAAAGACGAAGAGCTCTTCATATCTCATTAGTCCCATACGTTTAAACGTATGGGACTATCCAATAAAACTAACAATAATAAAAGATTTTTTACTGAAACTTACTTTTCAGACATCAGTTTTTTGACAGCGGCACCAATCACGCTCCGCTCTTCGCGAACGGTTTCGGTGACAGCGGATGCGCGGTTCTTGAGTAGCTCCCAGTCGATGCCGAGCGGCGCGCCGAGGTGCGTCTTCTGCATAATGGCTTTGACCGGATCCATATTTTCCAGTTCACCGAGATTTTCTTTAATGTAGTGATAAGCGTCGCGGAACGGCACCCCCTGTCCGACCAGTTCGAGTGCGCGGTCGGTGGCAAAAACGTCAGGCGTGAATCCGGCCAGCAGTTTTCCTTTGTTCACCTGAATTGCCTGAATGAAGGGAGCAAGAACCCGCAAACAGGCGCGGGTCATGGCTACACCTTCCATGAAAGGCTCTTTCGCATCCTGCAAGTCGCGGTTGTAACCACCGGGAGATCCTTTGATCAGATCAAAAACGGCAATTTCACAGGCTTTCACTCGGGTGGCGCGGGCGCGAATCAGCTCGATAACATCTGGGTTTTTCTTCTGCGGCATAATGCTACTGCCGGTCGTTAGCTCATCCGGCAGCGTGAAATAACCGAACTCCGGCATGGTGAAGATCATTAAATCCTGCGCCATGCGTGAGAGCGACAGCATCACATGACTCATTGCACCAAGCACGATGGATTCCAGTTTGCCTCGCCCGTTATTGGCATAAAGCACCGTATGCGAAGGACGACTGAATCCAAGCAGGTCGGCGGTCAATTCGCGGTTGATCGGAAGCGGTACGCCGTAGCTGGCGGCAGAGCCGAGAGGACACTGGTCGTTCAATCCATACGCATTGACCAGCAATGCGCAGTCATCGAGCAGACTTTCGGCATGCGCGGCGGCCCAGAGGCCGACCGACGACGGCATGCCCGGTTGCATATGGGTTCTTCCAACCATCGGAACCTTTTCATTTTTCTTCGCGAAGGCCAGTAGCGCGGAAATCAGAGCGGCGGCTTCGCCAAGCGTGCCCAGAATTTCCTCGCGGGCATAAAGGCGCAGGTCAACGGCAACCTGATCGTTGCGGCTGCGACAGGTATGAACCTTCTTGCCGAGATCGCCCAATTTTTCGGTCAGTGTCCGCTCGACCGCCAAATGAACATCCTGATCGGCCAAACGGATTTTAAATTTACCGGCTTCGGTCAACGCAATAATCGTCTTCAGCTCCTTGACCACCTTCTTGCGCTCGGCTTCGGTGATAATAGCGGGCTTTACTTTCATTTTTGAAAGCATCGTCACATGCGCGGCAGTGCCAATGCAGTCGGCTGTGATGAGGTTTAGGTCGAGCTCGATATCGCGCCCCGCCGTAAACGCCAGCACTTCCTGATTAATCGTCCCAACCGTTGTCTTTTGTGTTTTCATAAATTTGCTTCCTTCGAACCGGACAGATAATACCTTACAAAATCATTAATCGACAAAATCATTTCATCCAGAAAAACTCTGAAAACTGGAAAGTTCGTGTTGAATATCACGAAAAGCCGGTCGATAACGGACGAGACCCACCCTTCGGTCTCCTATCGTTCCGCAACCAGTCTGCCGATATTCTCCAATACAGAACTTCGTCAGCGGACTGCTTCAGGCGCAAACAATAGTTTTCGAGCAACTCGCCGCGATCATCGCGCCCGCCGATGTGATCAAATTTATTCATTTCTTCATGGTAAAGCGAGCGTCTCGCCTGCTTATCTTCCACTGGCAGATACTCTGGGACTGAAACGGTCGGAGCGGCGTTCTACTTTTTGAACCATCTTGTCAATCCTCTCTGTTCCCCTGTCTTAAATTACCGGCGACGAGCCAAAATTAGTGGTTCGATTTTAATTTTTAGGGTAAAAGGACTGCATGAAAAAAGAAATCGTCTGCACATCAAAAGCCCCCGCTCCGGTCGGCCCCTATTCTCAGGCGGTTAAAGCCGGCAACGCGCTTTACTGCTCGGGCCAGATCCCGATCAATCCGTCGACCGGCGCAACTCCTGACGGAATTGAAGCGCAGACTAGACAGGTGCTGGAAAATCTCAAGGCCGTTTTGAATGCCGGCGGCACTGATTTTGCAAACGTAGTAAAAACCACCGTCTTTCTGAAAGACATGATGGACTTCCCTGCCATGAACGCCATCTATACTGAGGCCTTCACCGAAGCACCGCCCGCCCGTTCCACCGTACAGGTCTCCCGCCTTCCCAAAGACGTGCGCGTCGAGATCGAGGCCATTGCTGTGCTCTGAAGCCTTTCAAACTACAGTCAGATTGCTGCCGCTATTTTTTCGCGCTGATATTGAACAGTATCAGAGCGGAAGCTGCCGCGATCAGTGTGAAAAGCACGGCCTGAATAGTCTGGCCGTACAACCAGAACCCGGTTGCGAAAATCGCGCAGTAGACGGCGGAGCAGCCAAAGACCATACACAGAATACTTCGCGGCAGGTTGACGGGATCGCCATTGAGTTCCCCGCCTTCGGCTTTGATGGCGGCGTAGATATGCCGCCATCCCGAGCCGCCGGGATTTGTTTTCATGCAAAATGTTTTCAGCGTCGATTCCGCCGTCGGCCTGGTCAGCAGAGCCGCTGACACCCAGGAAATTGTGGTGATGCTGACCCCGACGACTAACTGCTGCCAGCTCTCCAGCCCAAGATCAACGGTTTTAAATACGAGCGCGACAACAAACGAAACCACCATAGCAACCAGCTCGCTGACCGCGTTGATGCGCCACCAGAACCAGCGCAGAATAAACAGCAGTCCGGTGCCTGCGCCAATTTGTAGCATGATTTCAAAGGCCTGCAATGCATTGGAAAGCTGCAAGGCGATTATTCCGGCGAAGGCCATCATCAGAACAGTTGAAATACGACCGACGAGTACCAGTTCTTTTTCGGGAGCCGCCGGCTTGATGAAGCGTTTATAGAAATCGTTCACGACGTAGGAGGAGCCCCAATTGAGATGGGTGGAAATAGTCGACATGTAGGCGGCCATGAGCGAAGCAAGAACCAGTCCAAGCCAGCCGTGAGGAAGTACTTTTTGAAGCATGGCGGAATACGCCATGTCATCGTTAATGATACCAGCACTCAAGTGCGGAAAGGCAATCTGCAAACTGTCCAGGTTCGGAAAAATCACGAGGGAGCAGAGTGCCACCAGAATCCAGGGCCACGGACGCAGGCCGTAATGAGCCGCATTGAAAAAGAGAACCGCCGCCGTGGAGTGTTTTTCGTTTTTAGCTGACAGCATGCGTTGGGCGAGATATCCGCCTCCGCCCGGCTCGGATCCCGGATACCAGACACTCCACCACTGCACGGCAATGGGAATAATTAAAACCGATACCATCAGATTCACACTTTCAGGGGTGTACCCGCCGGCGGTATTTTTAACCAGCACGGGAAACAGTGAAAGCTTCTCCACCACCGCCGGATGACTGAATAGGGCGGAGAGGCCACCGATCTCTGCGCTATGCACGGCAAAAACGGCGGCGGCAACCGCCCCGGACATTGCAATGATAAAGAGGAAGAAGTCGGTAAACAAAACGCCTTTAAGTCCGCCCAGCGAGGTAAATATCACCGTCACGATAGATGCCCAGACAATACAATTGACGGGCGACAGACCCAGCATCACGCCGCCGATCTTGATCGCGGCCAGCGACACCGACGCCATGATCATGATATTGAAAAATACTCCCAAGTAAATTGCCCGGAATCCGCGCAGAAACGCGGCGGTTTTCCCGCTGTACCGGATTTCGTAAAATTCAACGTCGGTTAATACGGCGGAACGCCGCCACAGCTTGGCGTAAATAAACACCGTCAGCATGCCGGTCAGCAGAAACGCCCACCAAACCCAGTTTCCGGCGACCCCGTTTTTACGGACAATGTCCGTGACGAGATTCGGTGTATCCGTGGAAAAGGTGGTGGCAACCATCGACATGCCGAGCAGCCACCAGGGCATGGTGCGCCCTGAAAGGAAAAAATCCGACGAGCTTTTTCCCGCCTGCCGCGCACACATAACGCCGACACCCAGCGTCAGCAAAAGAATCCCGAAAATAATCCCCCAGTCCAATACGGTCAACGTCATGAATTCCCTTATCTGCTATTTTGTTTTTTTAGTGTTCTGCGGTTTTTTACCGGTCTGTGGAGTCGATTTAGCGTCCGCGCCCTTCGCGTTATTCTGATTTGCTTTGGTAGCGTTCTGTCCCAGCCGCTGCATAAACTGCTTTTTCTGATCCGGACTCATCCGTTGCATCATGGCAGAAATACGGTCAGCCATCAAATTAACCGACTGGGCCCCGCCGGGAGGCGCCTGTCCAGCCCGCACACTATTTCCGTTGGCTGTCCGTGCGGCGGATGACAACGCCGACTCAGCCTGCGGCATGATGCCCTGCCCATACCCTCGCGCTGCATCATCCTTGATTTTTTTTTCTGGCGTATAGTCTACCGCGTAGGTCTCCACTTCACCGGTGATAAAATGTTCAACGGTCACGCTGCCGAAATTGATCTCTTTGATATTCCATTCGCGCAGGAATTGGGCAATCGGCTGACGAGGATCTCGCGGATCTTTAATCTGGCTCAATGCGCCAGCCACGCCGCCCGCCCAAACCCGCAGATTGGCCTGCGGCTTGGATTTCAGCGAAAAAACTGCACTGCGTTCGTTGCCTAGGAATACACCTTTGACCGTGAGGTCGGGAAACGAATTCAGACCGGTTGCTTTGCGCTCAGGGATAAACAGATGTTTCGCTACAACCTCCTGCATAGAGGGCGACATCGCGTTTAATGACTCCAGCCCCAAAGCGGGAATGGGGCGAGCACTGTCCCTCACGGGTCCCGAGCCTTGCCACGGCAGATGCACCGCCGGAATCATCGTCAAAGCACCCAGTCCGCAAAGAACCGCCAGTCCCGGAATCAAATAGCGTTGAACTGAAGTCTTCATTTGCCTCCCCCTGCCGTCCGGCAATTGATGTGGATATCCATCTGTAATTTCATCCGGGGCTCTGACGGCTCCACCGTAGCCGTTTTGCGCAATGCCGCAGCCTGCGGAGGCACTTTGGCTTTCTGAGCAACCGCCCGTTTGTTGTTTTGCACCGTCATATTAAAATGATCTACAACGATCAGCGGGCGGTGCATTTCGAGCAGATAGAAAAAGTTCAGTATTTCCGGATAACGTCCCGTTCCGCGCACAGAAAAATTCAGCCGCCCCGGAGTGGCACGGAGTGACGGACGCGCTATAGAAATATCGAGACTCAGATCCGGAGCCAGCTGATTAAGCATTTTAATCACTGCGGCCTCCATCATGACATCGTTACCTATCCGGTCAAACAGCAGTCCGTCCGTCCGGCTGAGTGCCTCCTTCAACTCACCGTTCTCCGCCCGGATCTGTTCAGCTGTACGCAGCATGGTTTGATACGTTGCGCGGAGAGCCCGGGCTGCTTCAAGCTCTTCGATTTTCCCCTGCCGGTATGCCGACGATGTCCGGAAAGCCGGATAAAGAACGACTGCGAAAAACAAAGCGACTGCCGCAGCGATCACATAAAGCCGTTCCTGGCGGGAGAGTCTGGTTATAAAATTATTCATTTCGTACTCCTCAAAGCGGCTGAAAGACTGAACCCGAAATCTTCATTTTCCTTTTCGCCGATATCCGACTCTTCAATGGTGGCTACAAAAGGGATGCTGAGCATTAACTGCGGAAGACGGTCCGGGGTTTTGGAGCGGCCCTTAATCTGGATATCATCGCCACGGGTATAAGCCACCGACTGCAAATATGTATCCTCCGGCAGTGTGTCAGAAAGAACTTTGAGCATACTCATAATGCTCACACGGGTTTTCCCCATCTCGTCGAGCTGTTCAAGCTCGCTGCGCAAATCGCGGTTTTCATTTTTGATAATCTGTATTGAGGACGCTTTCCGCTTCAGATCGGCGGTTTCGCGAGCGATGGATTTTGTTGCTACGGCTGGAGAAAACGTCCTGACCAGCCAGCTGACCGGCAGCTCCACCGCCAGCAACACACACAGCCCTGCAATAATCAGCGTCCGCCTGCTCACCGGAATTTTACGTCCGGAACGATCAATCAGGTTCAACGAAAGCGGAATCTCGGCAATGACTGCACACAGCGCTTCGGTCAGAACCGGTACGGAGGCAAATGCGGCGACATCCGGAAGAATAACAGCGGGAACCTCCAGCGGGTGGATATGCAGGCCGAAGGCAACACCAAGACTGTTCTGAAACTCTTCCGGCAGAACGGCAGGCCCCGCACAAACTATCCGGCCGATTCCTTCTGCACCAAGCATTTCATGATGCCGGACCGCCATCCGGCGTGCCGCATCCACCAACGTCTCTTTACAGAATCCGGCGGCCTGCCGGTCCATCAATAAGCTGTCCTGCAGCAGTCCGTTGGCAAAAAGGGCCAGCTCGATATGTGCATCATCCGTCAGCAATTGCAGAACCGGAACATTCCCGGCACCCGGAGCTAACAGCGCACTCAACGAAACCACTTCATCTACAGGGATCCCCGCCTTAATCCACGGTTCCAGAAAAACTGAAATTTCCGAATTCCGGGCGGCCAGCAGATTAACAGCGATCTGTTTTCCTTCGGGTAAAGGCACGGCGGTAAAAGCAATCCGCCGGTCGGCCTCCGGCAGAGGTACGTGTCGTGCCGCCTCGAACTGAAGCATCTGGGCAAGATCGTCCTTCACCGCGATTGGATAGTGAAGCGTACGCTGCATCAATAAGGCTCTCGGCAGGCAGACCAGCACCCGCGCGGGGGTCTTCTCCGCCGCAAGAAAACGTTGAGCCAGCAGATCCGGCGTCGTTTCATTGAGCGGGAACCGCTCCATCAGGCGGACCGTCGACCCCAGCAGCGACTGCTCCAGCCAGACGGCATCAACCGCATTGTCCCAAAAAATCAAAGCCAAGCTTGATTTTCCGGCGATCCACTTCATCTCAGGCATTTTTTTAAAGTTCATCACGATCCTCCGGGACTCCACACGCCAGTACCTTCTCGATCAACTCGCCGGCCGCGTTCTCCTGGAAATCCGCGACCGTATATTTCCTGGAGCTGCCGTCCTCCGGCAAAACCAGTTTTACCAAAATGATATGACGGGAAGAAGCGTCGGCAGGAACAGATTCTTCCGTTTCAAAGACGCCGGACCCTTCCTCCTCAACAGACCACGGAACAAACCCTTCGGCGACCAGATAAAGGACAGGCGGAAGCACCTTAACTTTTGTAAAACCACTGTCCTCCGCAACTTCCTCTATACGGCGCCGGTTATCCGCAGGAAGAACCCCGCTCTGGATATACTTAATAGAAGCCTTTGCCTCCAGAGAATTGTCACCAACCAGAAAACGGTAAAGCCCGCCGCCCAGCAACAACCCGTCATTAACAGTTACCGACCGGCCATACCCGAACAGCAATTTGGGAGTCATCCCGTTAACCACCAGCAATTCTTCAATCGTTTCAAACGAATCGTTGCGACAATGCCGCGGCACATTGAGCGCCTGATAAAACTCCTCTTCAGCTCCATAAGTCCGCTGCGTACTGTCCGGATCAATCCAGTCGAGGATGGAATCAACCAGAGCCGACCGCTCATCGCCCTCCTCAAGGCCGCAGGCCACCTCAAACAGCCGCCCCAGCGCACCGGCTCCCAGCTCATTAATATCCAGCGCATTCGGCTTCATCAAAATCCGGTACGAAACTTTTCCACGACCCAGCGGCACGCCTTGCCGGTACAGCGAAAGCGTTTCGATTTCAGACTCATACGACTCATCGCCGGTCACAAAATAAACATTCCCTGTGGCATCGGCATACATCGCCGTATTCGCCAGCTCAATCTGCGCTGCAGCCAGCGCACTGCGTGCCAGCTGTTCATTCTGAGCCGCTTCATAAAAACCGCCGGAGGCACGCAAATCCGCCCGCAGTCCGCGACCGAATCCGGCCACCAGCAAGGAAAGAACAGCCATCACGCCCAGCACAATCAGAAGTGCTGATCCGGAACGAAGGTTTATGGGGGCGGACGCATTCATCAAAGCAGCGTCTCCCTTAAATTATAGTCGAACGTCAGCACTTCCACCGCGCCTTTGGGCATTTTTATTTCCAGCTCGATATAGTCCGGAACGGCCAGCGCATAGTCCCCTCCGATATCCTCAGGAAGCATCTCTTCCGGCTCACTGGTATCATCCTCCGGCACGGCCCAGTAACGGAAACTCAGTACGGCGGCATCGCGAACCAGGCAAACCTCCTGCACAGGGAGGCGCTCATCCACCGCGCCGTCCAGTCCGCCCCAGTCATCACCCGCCGGATTATCGCTGCCGGGAACAAACGAAACATCACGGAGCCAGAGCGAACTGCGGTCCGTTTCTTCGTTCTGCCGGATCTCGAGCGCAATCCAATGCGTGTACCCGTCACGCTCCACAGACAGAAACGGCCGCTGCAGACAAAACCCGAGAGATAGCTCATCACCATGAAACCGGATCGTACCGGCCGTCTTATCAAAAGAACTCTGTTCGCCTAATAATCTCTGCTCAGTCGAAGTAAGTTTCACGGTCACCGCATCGCGCAACGCACCACCCAGTACTGAATCGAGAGAACGCAGACGGGTCAGATGATTCACTGAAGCCTGAGCCTGATCTACTGAATCCATTGAATTACGCAAAACGCCAGCCAGTGAAGCGCCAAGAATTCCTATCAAGGCCAGCGCCACCAGTAGTTCAATGAGAGTGAATCCGGATGACTGGATTTTTGGATGACTGGATTTCTGGAACACATGAATTTGAGAACATCTGCTGATACAGAATCCTCTCATCCAACAATCCAACAATCCTTTAATCCGATTATCCATATCTAAAAAACCTCAACCCCGTCTAAACGCACCTTGCCGGTAAAAGGCCCGCCCTCGCTGTCACTCCACTGCACGGTTACATTCAACAGCACAGGCGTTCCGCTTGCGTTGTCCAGTCCAGGCCATTCGTCAAGCCCTTCGGTGCTGACTTGCGCTGTCCATATAAACCGGCCCTCAGACCCTTCCGTTACCTCCTCCGGGAGCGATGTCATCCGCCGCAGCGCATTTATTTCGCGGGAAGCGATCCGCACCGCCCGCGAATGATCCTGAAGAAACGATACGTTTTTCAGATGATGCCCCAGCGCCACCAGAATCCCGCCGGCAGCGATGCCGAAAATCGCCAGCGCCACCAGCACCTCCAGCAGGGAGAAGCCGGCGTGGCAACGCTCTGAAGTGCGGGGACAACCGACGGGCGACTCCGCTCTCCCCGAATGCAAAAGCGGCGTGGCACTTCGTTTCCCGCCGCACTCCAAAATTTTTATAAATCCTTTCATTGCTCCGCTCTCCGCCGGACAATTTCCGGCAGCCCGGTGAGCAAATCACAGGCTATATCAATCCGAATTTCATCGAGCACCACGCTGATTCCGCCGCCGGACGCGCCGCCTAAATGCGTAAAACTAAAAACAGGGCGGTCTGATTCGGAAGGTTCACCCGCAATATCCCTTTCAACCGCCGGTTCAAACAGCGGTTCGTCGCCGTCTTTTTCAGGCTCAATATCATTCAATGTAAACGCCTCAATCCCGATCTCCTCCGGAAATTTCGTCACACGGAAAAATCGGTTAGCTTCCGGCTCATACTCCGCCAGACCGGCTCCCTCCGAAAAAAATGCCGGATTATCCTCCAGCAATTTCCGCGCATAACCCGACTCGACCGCGCAAACCGTGCGGGATGACGGCTCGGCATAAACGTCGATTTTCAGTTTTCGTTCCATCGCTGCAAGCCGCGCGTCTCTAAACAGTCCGGTCAGACCGCCGGCTTCGCGGCGAAGCTGCTGCTTCGGCGTACCCGATCCGGAAAGCGTAGCAACAGCCACACTGATCATGATCGTGATGATTGCCAGCACCACCAGCAATTCGATCAGAGTGAAGCCTGTACGGGAATAGCGTACGGGAGTATTGGATTCATGGAGTATTGGAGTCCTAAATAAACGAGATCGACGGCCTGCTGCCACAACAGCACCCCCCACGCACACTCCATTACTCCCACACTCCATAACGCCCCTACTCCTCGCTCAAACTGGACAGATCAGCGTTATATTTTTCGCCGCCTTCCACCTTATCCGCGCCGAATGAAACGATTTCATACGGCTCATCGTCCGGACCGGGAATCGTATAAACATAGTCATTATCCCAGGCATCTTTCAGCGACCGTCGTTTGGTCAGATATTTCCCGGCCCAGTCTTCGACCCCCTCGGGCGCTTCATACAAAGAGGCTAGTCCTTCCTCCGTCGTCGGATACCGGCCTACATCCAGTTTAAACCGCTCCAGCGCATTTTCGAGCGATGTAAAGGAGGCTTTGGTCGCCTTCACTTTGGCCTTATCTTCTTCTCCGCCGAAGTTCTGTACGGCAATCGTTCCGATCACCATCAGAATCACCAGTACCACCAGCAGTTCAACCAACGTAAAACCGGACTTCTGATTTCTTCGTTTTTCCATATCCGCATTCTCCTCTCCGTTTTTTCCAATCATTGGAAACTGTCCTTCGATATTCATTATTCCTTGTTCAATATTCGATATTCTTCAGCCCGCCGACGTACTCATCGCCATGATGCCCTGCATCATGCTGATCACAATGAATCCGACAACAATCCCCATTAAAATAATAAAAACCGGTTCGATCACACCGACCAGCCGCTCGGTCGTAGATGCCACTTTTTCTTCGTAGCGGTCTGCTACTTTGTTGAGCATCGTCTGTAGCTCGCCGGATTCTTCACCCATCGTGATCATGCGCGAAGCCAGCTCAGGAAACTCCGGACGGGATTGGAGCAACGGGCCCATCGGCTGGCCGCCCTGCACGCGGGAATAAACTTCTTTCATCAGCTGGCGCAGTGCGGCGTTGCCGAGCGTCCCTCCGGTAATCGAAAGTGCAGAGAGAATCGGAACCTGTCCATCGAGCAGTGAACTCATCATACGGCAGAAGCGACTGGTCTCCGCCTGGGCAATCAGGTTTCCAAGCAGTGGAATTTTTAAAACGGCGCGACCGAAAGCCGCCTGCCCCTCTTCTGTACGGGTTTTCATTTTATAAACGGTAAACAGGCCAGCACACACCAGCGGAAAAAGCCACCAACCGGTGCGGGTAAAGTTGCTCATTGCAATCACCGCACGGGTAGATGCCGGCAAAAGCCGTCCGGAATCGCCGAACAGTGCGGTCATTTTTGGAACCACAAAAATCATCATTACGCTGACAACAATCACGCCCATGATGACCAGCAGGGACGGATAAATCAGCGCACCAACCACCTTACTGCGCAATTTCATGCGGCGCTCAAGCAACGCGGCAATGCGCCGCATAATTAATTCCAGCGCGCCGGAGGCCTCACCTCCGCGTACCATATTGACGAAAAACCGTTCGAACACTTTCGGATGCCGAGAGAGCGCATCAGCGAACGAAGCACCGCCGTTCACGTCCTGCCAGACTGCCGTCAGCAGTTCCTTGAACCGGTTATGCGTACAAAGATCCGCCTGTGTTTTCAGAACCTGCTCCAGCGGAACCTTGGCGTCGAGCAGCGCGGAAGTTTCAATGGCAAAATCCACCAGATGCTGCGCGCTGATACGCCCGGTTAATGAACGGGAAATCTCGCCGACGGCAGTTTGCTCGCCCACCGCCGACAAACTTAAAATTACCAGCCCGCTTTTCTGGAGCGACTGGACCGCCTGCGCCTTGCCGGAAGCCTCCAGCGAACCGTTACGGGGTGTGCCGTCGGCCGTAACCGCTCTGTAGGTGAATCTTGTCATGACTGTTTTGTCGAAGGTCTAAAAGTCGAAAGTCGAATGTCCGGCATATAGAAGCAGACCTTTGACCTTTGACTTTCAGACATTTGACTCTCCTTTACCCCCACTGAGTTACACGCCGCACTTCTTCAACCGTGCTGACACCGGACATGACTGCATCCCAGCCGGACTCGCGCAAAAGCCGCATTCCTTTGGAACGGGCCAGCTGGCGGATTGGCCCGGCTTCCGCCGTACGCTGAATGAGCGACCGCATTTCATCGTCCACAACCAGCAGTTCATAAAGCCCCAGCCGTCCGTAGAAGCCGGTGCCATCGCAATGTTCGCAACCTTTTCCGCGATGCAGCGTATATTCCTCCGCCGTCGCTTCCGAAAAATCGGCCAAATGCGACCCTGCAACCGTGTAAGGTTCAGAACAATGCGGGCAGATCCGGCGGCAGAGCCGTTGCGCCAGCACACCGCTCAGGGCGGAAGAAATCAGATAGTTTTTAACCCCCATTTCAGCTAGCCGCGCAACACTGCCAGCTGCATCGTTGGTGTGCAGTGTGCTCAGAACCATGTGGCCGGTCAGCGAAGCCTGAATCGCCACATCAGCCGTTTCGCTGTCGCGGATTTCACCAACCATGATGATGTCAGGATCCTGACGGACAATTGACCGCAGGCCGTTGGCAAAGGTCATTCCGATCTTTGGATTCATCTGAATCTGATTGATCGATGGCAGGCGGATTTCCACCGGATCTTCAATGGTAATGATTTTAACCTTTTCACTGTTCAAATGAGTCAGCGCGGTGTGCAGCGTCGTGGTTTTTCCGCTGCCGGTCGGGCCGGTCACCAGAATAAAACCCTGAGGATCTTCGATCATCTTTTTGAAGCCCTGCTGTTCGCGGGCCGGCATACCGAGACTGCCGAAAGAGAGTTCAACCTGCTGCTGATTCAACAGACGGATCACGACATTCTCACCGTAAATTGTCGGTGTGGTCGCCACACGCATGTCGAGATCGTGGCCTTGAATCTGCATTTTTATCCGTCCGTCCTGAGGAACGCGATGCTCGGCGATATCCAGCCGGGCCAGCAGTTTCAACCGGGACACCACAGCGGCCTGATGCTTTTTATCAATCTGCTCGGCTTCGTATAAAACGCCATCCACGCGGTACCGGATACGCAAACGATGTTCGCCGATTTCCACATGAATATCCGAAGCCCGTTTTTCCACCGCCTGGGCAATAATCAGGTTCACCATACGGACAATCGGAACCTCAAGCGCTAGATCACGCAAATGCTCTTCTTCGTCGCTCCAATCGCCTGCTTCAACAATCTCTGCATTTTTCATCAGAGTGTTGAGATTGTTATCGGCAAAACTACGGATCTTATCCAGAGATTCATCCATCTGCTCCGTCGAAACCACCTGCAGCGGCAGTTCTTTCCCGTACGGCAGCCGAATGGCCTCAAAAGCAGACCAGTCAGACGGATCGTCCGTGATGGCTGAGCTGATTTTCCCGTCAGATCCGGCCAACAGAAGAGTCCGGTGTTCCATCAGAAAAGTAAACGGAAGATCTTCAGCGATGAACACATGTTCCGCCGGAGTTTCGCAGGTACAAAGAGGCAGATCGAACTGTACGGCCAGTGCCGCCGCCAGGTGCGCCGGCGTGATCCTGCCGGAATCAACCAGCACTTCACCGAGACGCACCTTGCCTCCGTCCGCCATTTGCATTCGCAATGCCGACTGAACGTCGTCGCGCCCGACGGCTCCCTGCGCCACCAGAATGTCGCCCAGCTGACGGTACGCCATATCAGTTTCCTTTTTCGTTTACCTGTGCGGCCGCCGGTTTTTTCGTTTCTTCCAGATTGTATAGCTTGCGAATATCTTTCTGCGCCATCGACCCCAGAATCTTCGAACGGAAATCGCTAGTCAACAGATCGGTTTCATCTCGTGTATCAACCACACGCGGCGTAAGGATCATCAGAATTTCTGAACCCTTCTTAATCGTCGAATGCCAACCAAACAGCCAGCCGACAATCGGAATACGACTGATCAGAGGAATTCCCCGTTTTATTTTCTGATCTGCGCGCTGAATCAATCCTCCGAGCACCAATGTCTGCCCGTTTTCGACCTGCAGATTCGACCGGAGTTCACGCGTCGTGAAAATAGGCGGCAATACAACATCACTTGCCCCTGTAACCTCGAGCGTGTAGTCGGACGGAATCTGCCGCAAGCTTTGGGTAAGATTCAATGTGACCATCTTGTTATCGTCGATCACCGGAGTAACCGTCAGCGTGATTTTAGCGTCCTGATAGCTATAGGAATAATTATCTCTCGTGCTACTTGTGCCCGACGTGCTCTTTTCCTGAATCGGCACCTCCTGCCCGAACGAAACCTCGGCCTCCATGCCGTCGCGAGTTAGAACGGTCGGCGAAGAAAGCACCTGCAGGCGGTTATCATTCTGCGCCGCCTGAATAAAGGCCAGCTTGTCAGAACTCGACTGCAGCAGATAAGAAAAGCCGTCGTTGTTTCCCGGCGTTTCCGTCTTCACGTTGCCTGCCATATTTTTCGATAAAGAGGCGGCTCCACCCACGGCAAGTCCCTTTGAAACCGCCCACTCAACACCCAGATCCATTCCTTCATCCAGCGTCACTTCGACCAGTACGGTTTCAATCAGCACCTGGCGGCGCGGACGATCCAGTTCCGCAATCGTCCGTTCAATATCCCGATGCTGATCCGGCGTGGCATTAATAATCAAGGTATTGGTTTCTTTATCCGCCAGGATCACGGCCTCCTCTTCCATATCCGGTGAGTTTTGCGATGCTCCACCGGCCGAAGACTTCGAGGTTGCATCCGCTTTCGGCGCGGCCGCCGCAACGCCGCCCTGTGCAGGCGCAACGCCGGTAGCCGTTTTTGCCGGGGTACTGGTCTTGGCGGATGCTGTTTTCTTTCCATCCGCCGAAACCGCCGCCTGCTGTTTTTTCTGAGACTGCGTCTGTTTGTAGAGAGTGGAATAAAGTGAATCGAGTGTTTTGGCGGTCGTTTCAGAGTTAATCACCTGCAACCGGTAAACCTGGGTAACCCGCTCATTCTCATCATCCGTACAATCCAGCATTTTGACCCATTTGGTCACTTCCTCAACCATTGCTTCGGGGACGTTATGAGCCACCACCACATTCAAACGGGCAATGGAAATAAAACGCAGCGGATCGCCGTCGCCGCCGGTCCGGCCATAAAAAATTGCCGCCAGCTCTTTGGCCATGTCATCCGAGGAAGCATATTCAAGCGTGTATGGATTCAAGACCCCCGGAGGAAAATCGATGAGCTTCACCAGTTCCTCCATCTGCGTCAGAAACTGTTGAGTTCCCAGCACCAGAATCATGCGGGAACCCTTCATAGCAAAAACGCGCGGCGGCTTGCCGCCAACCGTATTTAAAAACTGCTCCGCCTGCGGAGCGTCCATGCTTTTCAGCCTAATAACCCCGATCACCGGCTTGCCGTCGCCGTATTTCTTATCCTGAAAGGCATCAATCACTGGGCGGATATCGGATGGAGAAAAGACCCAAACCCGTCCGCGTTGAACCCTTTGCACGCCGGCGGTTTCAAGAATCGCGTCGAAAAGCTCCTGTTTATCCTGCGTGGCCCAACTGGTTACATCGCCGGCCCGCACACTGACCTCCTGTGACACATTTACCGAAGGAGAAATGACGAACTCCATTCCAAGATCCCGGCAAAGGACTTCAATACAATCCTTCAGAGTCACATTTTCCCAATTTACCGCTGTTTCGGAAGCTTCTGGGGTCGCCACACGAGTTGTTTTCAGCTCGCTGGCAACTTCGGCCTGTTGAGAAGCGACCGCCGGATCACGTGCTGCAATAGCGGCCCGCTGAGCCATCAGTTCACGGAAATATCCGCCGCCACGGGGATCCGCAGCAGGAACCGCACCGGAAGAGTCGCTCGGGGTTTCCTGTGCAAAGGAGTAAAAACAGGAAAAAACCATCAACAGACCGATAACCCAGCATCGATGCATAACTCACCTCACCTGACGTTAAACGACTTCCGGCAAAACACACGAGACCTATGGCTAGTCCATAGATCCCCGACGAATTCACTAATGACGAGGAAGCCTACCCGTTTATTGTAAAAAATAAAAATTATTTCCTGAAAACCAATGCGGCACCGCGCCGCCAGTCGATTACTGAAGACCCCGGTCAAAATTTCCGGCATGGCCGGAAACTGTCGCGCCGGAAACAATGCGGCGGACGATATCGGCGGCTTCAGCAGGCGAGTTCATCCCGTACGACAGATCGATACGGAAACAGCGCGCGCCTTTGGCTTTCAGGTCATCCAGATACCCCGCCAGAGAAAAGGGCATTTCATCGAACAGCACGAACTGTCGTCCGGCCTGCTCAACGCGAAATGCCCGGCGCGACCGGTCAGTAAGCTCCGACCCGTCCGCCGCCGGGCGGGTCGCTGAAATCATGAGCGGCGTATGCTGATAGACCGGAACAATGGCCGCGCCGCCGAGCTGTCCGATCAGCGCAAAAAGGTTTTCTGCGTCGTCTTCCGGCGAAAGAACAAACTGCTGAAGGCCCTGCCCGCGCCACTGCAAGGCGGCCTGCGTGTTGAGCGTATAGAGCGGCCAGTCGGCGGTGATATCCGCCCTGCCGTGAAGCAACTGTAATCCGCCGACATTCGCCGCTTCCCATTTTTGACAATCCGGCAGCGATGCAATCAGCTCGCCGAAAGCCGCGCTGTCGTCGTCGCGAATAATCACCGGCAACGCCAGCCGGAGCTTTTTCGCGTAAAATGCTCGCGCCTTCCCGATCTCTTCGGGCCTGACCGGATCAATTTCCAGAACGAATTCGTCGATATTTTCCAAACATTGGAAAGTCTGCGACTTCACCGACAAGAAATCTTTGCGCGGTACGGGCACAACAGGGAAACTTTCCAAAGTCTGGAACTTCAGGCGGGAACTCTTCCAAACATTGTAAAATTGCTCAATCAACCGGCGACGGGCATTGTTCAAGACCGATACGGGAATAAAAACTGCCGGACCCTCCAGTGTTAACTCACCCAGCTTCCAGTCCGTATCGCCCAGCTTTTCAAAACACTGACGAACCACAGCCGCCGCTTTATCCGGCTGTCGCGCCAGTTCAAACGGACCGGGCAGAATCAGCTCAGATTGCACACCGTCCGCCGAGGCAGCCAGTTTCACGCTTTCCGGACATTGGAAGACGCCGATATCAACCGGGCGCCGTTGCCGGAACTGTCCGGGCCGCGGTGCAGTGAATTCGTAGCGCTGGCGAACGGCCTGTGAATAGGAGCAGTAAACCGGCGCGCCGGGCTCAAGTCGCGGCGCATCGGGCGGAAGTTTAAGCGCGATCTCTGCGTCCGCCGGCAGTTCAAACCGGCGTTTTGATTCCGGATCGGAAGCCAGCCGTATTTCATCGGCGGCAAATCCGAATGACGTTTCAAGTTTTAAGCCGTCATGCTTCTGCAAGGCGCGATTGCTGTGCAGAATCAGCCACGAGCCGGAAACGGTTTTAACGGTGCCGAGCAGTGCGCCGCGATGCCCGTCATTAACCGGATCAACCGGACTGGTTTCTGAATTTTTGAGGTAGAGCTCCGTGGAGGGTCGTCCGAAAATGGTCTGAATATCCGCCAGCCGCTGCGCGGAATCCTGCATATCGCCATCCAGCGCCTTGTGGTAGAAGTCGGTGACTGCGGCGACATAAAGTGGACTCTTCATGCGACCTTCGATTTTGAGCGAAGCAACGCCGGCAGAAATGATCTCCGGAAGATATTCAGCGGCGGAAAAATCTTTCATCGAGAACGGAAGCGTCTGAGTTCCTACACTTTCAAACGGCTGGCGGCAGCAATAAGCACAGCGTCCGCGATTGCCGCTGCGTCCGATCCTGTGCGACGAAAAGAGGCAAAGTCCGCTGTAGGAATAACAAAGTGCGCCGTGAATAAACGTTTCCGTTTCGATTCCGCAGTTCCGGCTGATCTGCGCTATCTCTTTCAGACTCAGTTCGCGTGCCAGCACCACGCGTTTGAAGCCAAGCGATGCAAGATGCCTGGCTCCCTCCAGATTGTGGACAGCCAGTTGCGTGCTGGCATGCAGAGGGAACTTCGGAAAGTTTTTTTGAATAAGCCGGATAACGCCTATGTCCTGCACGATCACGCCGTCAGCGTTCAAATCACGAATCAGCGCGAGCATTTCCAGCGCATCGTCGAGCTCACGTTGCTGAACAAGCGTATTGAAGGTGACGTAGACGCGGCGTCCCAGGTGGTGCGCATAGCCGATCAGCTCGTCGAGGGCTCCGGCGGAAAAATTACCGGCTTCAGCGCGGGCGGAAAAACGCGGCAGTCCGGCGTAGACGGCGTCCGCGCCGTACGCTAACGCGGCCCACGCTGATTCAGGCGTTCCGGCAGGGGCAAGCAATTCTGGAGGCTGTTTGTTCAAACGGCTCGAACGCTATCCTTCCGCCGCCTCTTCTTCAAGGCTGGGTTACCCGAAGCCTGTAAAAAGCTTTTTCCTGCATGTTCGTAACCGTAATCGACGAGTTAACTCCGGCGCCGGTAATCGTATTGGTATGCGCCGCAACCCAAACGACATTCGTGACCGCCAGATCGTTCGTGGTGTAAAAAACCTGATACTGCCGCGCCGTGCTACCGGTGAAATAAATCGTCTGAACCGTCGAAGCCACAAACCCGCTCATCTCAAAAAAAGATGCCGCATTCGTCGGGTTGGTATCCGCCAGATATTCCTCAAAATTGGTAAAATCATCGCCGTCACTATCCGTCGCGGACGACATCGCAGTCGCGTTGTTGGTATACGTTGATTCCCACCAGTCCGGCAGTAAGTCTACATCCTGATCAAAGTCTGCCACATTATTGGTAATCCAGCTGTAGCGGGAAGATATGCGGGAAGCGTAAAACGAACTTTTTTGGGAAGAAGATATCAGCGTCCAATTTGTCCCGCTGCTGGCATAAAGTGGATCATCGCCCCTGAAGTCTATAATCGCCGCCTTAAAAGAATTAGAGCCGCTTGAATTGAAACTATAGGTCGCCGCCGGCCCGACAGAATAGTTAATTCCGGCCAGTTTCCAAATTCCGTTGTCCTGAATAAATACAGCCCCGCTCGAATCTTTATCCGCAAGCATACAGTCATTCCCGCCTGAATCCCAGTTCGCGACTAAAACCGGATAATCGTTTTCCAATGTCGTCGTCGAGCTAACCAAATTGGTTCCCCATCTTTGGATATAATTAGCAGACCCCCACACCCAGCCATTGGTAATAACCACAGATTTCCCCTTAGAAGTAACCGTATTCGTTATAACGGCCCCGCGATCCACGCCCCGGCCAAAAACCACCAGTCCCTTGCCGACTTCGCCGGTTCCTGAATATAACGGGGCGTAACTTGAAAATCTTTCTGCAACCTTCCATATCGTCAGATCGCTGGAAGAATCAGCCAGCTTGGCTGTTGTGGTATAAAACCCGCCATTATAATAAAATTTGTCGCCAACCGCCCCTCCAATGTGCGTGGCCGCAATAAAGTGATGCGGCCCGATCGGAGTTCCAAGATAGCTCCCGAACCGCCCCTGAAACTGCCAGCCGGAATTGGTTAATGTCCCGGATGGAGCATTGGTATTGTACGAAGGGTCGCCGGTTGAAGGAAACAAAACGGCCAACGCCGGACCAGCCATCAGCAGAGACAGCACAATGACCGCGCGCAACCTCACTGACACATATACCTCAGCCGCTTGATAACACCGAAGATGATGCCGACTCCGGCGAGCAGAATTGCTGTCGATGGTTCAGGAATTGTTTGAATAATCTGGTCTCGGTAAGTCGCCAGATCGGCCATATAGGTCTCGTCTCCGAAAACGGATGTGCTTGCCGGCTGTCCGGAATACGTTCCTACCGTTAGCATGATCCCGGCGAGTTGCCAACTGTTGGTTGTTCCGACAAAAACGCCGCCGCCGGAATCATACGTTGCGCCCTGTGCTTCGCCGGAAACGTTATCAAAATCGGTGAAAAACGCCGCATTTGTACAACTGTTTGTAATTCCTTGACGAACCCATGAGTAGTTCAACAGCCCGGAGCCCTCTGCTTCATTTGAACCCCATCGCTTCGTGGTGCCAGAACCCCATTTATACCCTGAATAGGTCATTCCGGCTTGATTGGTTTCAACCCAACTTGAACTCCAGTAAGCGAGATTTGACGCGCGGTTCAGGCCATTTCCAATCATAGTCACCGCAGCTCCCGGCGAGGGGGTGCTGCTTGCAATACTCACGGACGGCAGTCCGGAAACACTGTTCGCCACTTTGAACATCACCAGATCTGCATTACTTCCGGTGCTGTTTGTAATTCTAGTCCAACTGGAATCTTCTATGGCATACGCGGTTGCATTAAGAACAACGCCGGTCGGATTATCAAAATTTTTAACATGATACGCCGTGATAAACCATGAATTACCGAGATACGTGACACTGGAAGGAGCGCCATTTGCGGCAGAAATCCGCCCGACATAGTCCCATCCGATAACACCTGTTCCTGTGGCATTTCCAGAGCCGTCGCCGCCAGCAATAATCACGGCTTCAACAGCTGAATACAAAAACAATGTCGTTAGAAAAAGCAGGGGCTTGTTTTTCATTGATCCTATTGTACGAAAACCCCGTAAAAACTCAAACGTATTTCGGTTCTACGAAGACCGGCGGATGCATGTAGAGCGGCTCCAGCGTTTCGGTTCCGGTCTGTGCGGATGCCAGCTCAGCAACGTGACGCGCCAACGGGAAACGGGGATTGCCAATATCCGAGAAATATTGAGTCAGCCGTTCGGCCTCCGGACTGACAACGAGAGCTCCCTCCGGTACAATCAGTTCTTCGTAGGGAATAAGCTTCCAGTCTTGAACCAAAGACAGACTGGAAGCCTGTCCCGCTTTAAAGAGTCCGTACCACACCTGCCCGCGGCGGGCATCGCCGACAACGGCAATCTGCTTTGCTCCGGTTTCGTGTGCAACGGCCAGTGCCAGAGCCGCGCCGCTGCTGACAGCGCGTACTTCGGTTTTGTTCGGCAAGGCCAGCGCCTGAGCGACGGCAAAGGCCATCCGCATGCCCGAAAAGGATCCCGGCCCGCGACCCACCGCATAAAGCGAGATATCGCCATACGATGTATGAGTTTCCTGCAAAAGAGTTTCCAGAGTCTGGAAAAGAATATTGTGACGAACCTGTTCGCCGATCCACGTCTTTTCAGCCAGCAATGTGCCGTCTTTAAGCAGCGCCACACTGCCCTGCCGCGATGAACATTCTATACCTAAAACAATCATATTTTTCAGACCGGATAACAGACTGAACAGGATAAGGATATTTACCATCCAGTCGATCTGTAATCCTGCCAAAATTTCTTATAAAAAGGGGTCGTCTACAATTTCGATGGTGCGTCGATCTTCGCTGTCGCCGCGCTCGAGCCGAATATGGATCGTTGAAGGCGGGAGCAGTTCGGCGGCACGCTCAGCCCACTCAATAACGGTTATACCGCCAGCTTCCAGATAGTCATTGAGACCCATATCGAACGCTTCTTCAGGGCCGCCCAGCCGATAAAGATCGATATGATGAAACGGTACGGTTCCGCGGTATTCACTGATGAGGGTATACGTCGGGCTGCAAACCGGTTCTTTAACACCTGCGGCCTGCGCCAGCCCCTGCGTAAAACAGGTTTTGCCGGCACCGAGATTGCCGTGCAAAGCAATCACCGCCGGAATTTCCAGTCTCTGGAAAAATTCAGCGGCGATTGTCCAAGTGTCGGACGGGCTGTTTGAAATCCATTGCATAGCGCGGGAAAATAAAGCGGTCAGAGGATTTTGTCGAGCAGAGCGGGCAGTTCATTCATGGAAATAACCTGATGCTCGGCGGCGTTTTTTTCTCCGCCGACACGAATACAGCGGCAGCCGGCGGCATGTCCGGCCGTGACGTCGTGTTCCTGGTCGCCGATCATCCACGAGGCGTTCAGATCAATGCCGTGTTTTTCAGCGGCCAGCAGGAACAGGCCCGGCTTGGGTTTGCGACAGGCACAGAGATCCGCCGCCAGATGCGGGCAATAGAAGATATCAAGCAGTTCAAGCCCCTGCTCCGCCAATGCCCCGCGCAAATTTTTGTGTATTTCTTCGACCGTTTCTCTGGAATACACCCCTTTACCAACACCCTGCTGATTCGTAATGATCACCGCTGACCAGCCGCGCTGCCGGACGATACGAAGCGATTCAACAAAGGCGGGCAGCAGGTGAAAATTATCCCATCCTGTGACATAGCGTTCGGGATCAGGAACGAGATTTACCACGCCATCACGGTCAAAAAATACACAACGTCGGCTCATTCGGCTTTACCCTCCTGTTTGTAAACAATCATGAAGGCCCGCGGTGCGCTGCGCACTTCCATGCCGTCTTCATAAACCGACACCGCCTGAACCCTCTGAGGACCCTCGCCGACGATTCGCTCATCGAACGCCAGCTCAACGCCGTCAGCATACGGTTTGCGGTCCAGCTGCCGCCCGTTCCAAAGCAGATAAATTTCCTTCGGATTTTCTTTGCCGCCAGCCGCAGCCTTGACGGCAATTTGCCGGGCTCCGCCTTCAGCCAGTCCGGTAACGGCCGCCGAGCGCCCCTTTTTATTAATCATCACAGGAAAATCCTTAAACCAGCCCGGCGTTACCGGGGCAGCGGCTTGCGCAATGATACGCACTTCGTGATACCCGTCACCCATCTCCTTGAACGGCAGTTCAATCAGCGCGATGCGATCGGCCGCTTTAATCTGCCTTCCATCAAGCAGTGCGCTGTAAAGCACGGGCGCGGTAATCGAAAATTTAGCATCGGCCACAAAAGCAGAATCTACGCTACTGGTCATTTCCTTACTTAAGCCGATCGTTTTTATTTCAACCGGCAGCCCGACAATCTGTGAAAGAGGATCACCCAGCAACAGCACCTGAAGCGGGCTTAAAATAGATTGGTAAAAACTCTCCATCGCCGAGCATCCGGATGTATAGTGAACAAAGAAGCGGGCATGCGGAAATTTGACCCATATGTTATACGGCTCCGTCACCATTCCCGCCGTCACGGTGGCCCCGGCTTTTAGCCACTCCGTGCATTTCGTCTGCGGCTTCTGAAACTCGGCCGACCAGCTGGTAAGGTGCTCAGCAAACGCGCCGGGAGCAAAAGTTCCGAAATCGGAAGGCTTCGCAGTCTCAGCACCGAGCATAACGCCCATCAGATTAGTTTGCGCGGGCGGCTGGTTGGTATAAATGACAGCCGATCCTCCACGAGGCGCCATCTCCGACTTCACCTCGGCAAACTGCCACTCGCGCGGGCCTGAGCGGGCTTTATCGGCGGTCTGTACCAGTAAGACCGGTTTGTTGGCCCCGCTCTGGCGAGCCAGCACCCCGTTTTGCAAACAGCGCAGCACAGTATCCATATCCGTGCCGTTTTCACCCGTATAGCCAAGCATCATCGACGGCAGCGGCATTTTCTCTCCAAGCCCGCCCTCTCCTTCTTTGATCATCTGAAATGAAAACGGCAGCCGCTTAGGGCCGCCCGCTTTGGCCGGTCCGGCAAATAACGGTGATACGAAAAGGCCTTTTTCTATCATTTCCATCGCAGGCACATTACCGCGCGTAAAAGTAAGCCCCAGGATGGACATCTGCTGCCGGTCGCTCGGCGAAGTGATCACGCGAATCGGAAAATCAACGGAATAGACCCACGCCAGCACCTGATTGGTCAGGCCTCGCTCTTCGATAATTTTCTGCGCAGGATCATAGATGAGGGTCTGGAATTCATCCGGCGTACATTCTGCACGCCCCGTCACAATCGACTCCGGCAGATTGAGATAAATCAGATTACCGCCCGGCACCCCGTGCAATGCGGCAAAAACATTGGCGGCTTTTTTCGAGTTTTGTGAGCTTTCATTCACCAGTACTGCGACGCGGTGCGGCATCTGTGCAATTGCTGCTTGATTTAGAGCCGCAAACAGAAAAACAGCAGAACATCGAACACGGAATGTCGAATGATGAAGTTTTCTTCCCTTTGGACTTCTGCGGTTCAATATTCGATATTTAACATTCATGTTGCCGAGCCTACCGCTTGACGAAAATTAAACAAGAACGGATAATGCCCGACAGTGAAGACCCGCTCTACCATTTTATTTCTACTGTTTACCGGAACGCTGTGCCCGGCAAATGAGGATGGTTTTGCACGCTATCAGCTCATTCTGGATAAACAACCCTTCGGTCAGGAGCCGCCCGAAGCCGACATCGTCCAAGTCCCCGCTTCTGAATCTTTTGCCCGGAATCTCCGTCTTTCCATGCTTTTTGAGGGCATGGACGGAAGCACGCGCGCAGGCGTTGTCGATAATACCACCAAGAAGAGCTATATCCTTCGCGTAGGCGAACCACAGGACGGGCTTGAAGTGGTCGAAGCCGATATCAAAACCTCCGAGGCCATGCTGCGTAAAGGAAACGAAGTGGCTCTTTTCAAACTGGAAGCCGGCGCGGGCGAGCCGATATCAAAAAGAGAACAGTCATCCCGCCAGTCTTCGTATGCCGAGCGCCGCCGGGCGCTATTGCAAAAAATAGAAACACGCCAGCAGGAATCCGAACCTCCGCCGGAACCTAAGCTGAGCGGTGAAGCGCTTAAAAATCATCTGGAACAAGTACAGATGGATGCCATCCGCAACGGACTGCCGCCTTTGCCTCTACCGCTCACCCCGGAAATGGATGCGCAACTGGTTAAAGAAGGTGTGCTGCCACCGCAGTAAAAATATCGAACGCCGAACACGGAATTTCGAATGTAGAAGTGGACTCCCTATTCCGTGTGCGGTTCTTTATTCAATGTTCGACATTCTGCGGTTCATTGAAGATTCTCCACCATCTTCAAAACAACATCACCAATTGTCTGTAGACTCTTAACGGACAGCTTATCGAGTGTGTCGTTCGGTGTGTGCCAATAGTCATTAAGACCCGGAGCAGAGCCATATTCAAAATCAATTACATCCACTGCGGGCATTCCGGCGAGCAGAAACGGAACATGATCATCCAGAATCGAACCGGGTCCGATACTGAACTGAGGGCGGACACCCAGCTCGTGGGCCGCGAAAAACAGCTCCTTAACCAGCTCGCGGGAACTGTTGCGAGGAATTGAAATATTCAGATTTTTGTCGCCGATCATATCCAGCACAATCACCGCTTCAACCAGCTTCGCCCCGCCCGCTTCATAAATCTGCTGAGCCAGACGGCGGCTGCCGTGCAGTCCGTCATGCGGCCCGTATTCCTTGCGGCATTCCTCTCCATCAAAAAAAGCGATCAGAAATTCTGTTTCATGCGGTCCGCGTTTTTTCAATACCCGCGCCAGCTCTAACAGCACGCCGGAACTGGAGCCTGAATCATTCGCCCCCTGAAAATCTTTGGATATTCCGCTTTTTGTATCGAAATGCGACGCCAGCACAATCAGACGGTTCGTCTTGCCCGGAATCCGCCCCAGCACATTATTAAAATGCATTTTCCCGTTCGGCGTATCTTCAGAAAACGTATCGATCGTCGTTTTCAGCCCGAGAGCCTTCAGCCTGCTTTCTAACAGTACCGATGCCCGCCGCGCACCGCCGCCGCCCGCTTCGCGCGGGCCGATTTTGACCAGAGCCTCGGTCTCGGCCATCGCCTTCGCGCCATCAAACGACGCCTTCCCGCAACCGGAACAAACAAGAACCCCGGCGCACAACACTAGGAATTTTAAACTATTCGAACAGTTCATCCATCCACCTTCAATCCGTTTAATAAAACAAAGCAAAATTATTTCAGCTTCAACGTATCGAGAATCGATTGAAAATCTTCCGGTACCGGTGCCGTCACGCGCACCGCCGACGTTCCGCCCTGCGGATCAGGAAGAATCAGCCGGCAGGCATGCAGCATTTGACGCGGCACTGAACGGAAAATCGGATTCCCGCGCTGCTCGCCGGCATATTCTTTATCGCCCAGCACAGGATGACGCACCGCCGCCAAATGCTTACGAATCTGATGCGTCCGGCCCGTGTGAATGCGCAGCTCCAGATAACTTGCATCCCGGTTGCTGTCCAGCACGTTCACCAGCGTAGTCGCCGATTCACCGTCAATATCGCGCATAATCGTTTTGAGCGTATTGGAAACCCGGCCAATGGCGATGGCACGATAGATTTTTACAAGCTTCTCCGCTTTGAAAAGCGGGATCATTTTTTCTTTGGCCTCCGCATTCGCGGCAAACAATACGCAACCCGACGTGTCGCGGTCTAGGCGATGCACAGCGCAAAGCTGAGGGTTATCCAATTCATGCTGCAAACGCACTTCCAGACTGCGGGCGCTGCCGTTGGTTACTATGCCGGACGGTTTATTGACAACGATCAGGTCGCCGGCCCGTTTCAGGATTTCAATTTTATGTGATTTTGCCTCAGGGCGTACCGTTTCGATCACATCTTTGGGCTTGAGCGTATGCTTGGCCATCCAGACCCGCTTGCCGTTCACAAAAACCTGACGGGCATCAAGCAGCACCCGCGCCTGCTTTTTAGAGCAGCGTAAACGATCGGAAAGAACGTCTACCAGCGGTAACCCCTCTTCGCCCGGCTTAATCTGAAACGTTGCACGGCTCATTGTGTTTGATCCATTTCTGCGCAGGCTTCTGCGATGAGCGCGGCGGCTTTTTCGACTTCGTCAGCAGTGATATTCAGCGGGGGCAGCATCCGTAAAACCCGCACCGCAGTAGCGAGAGTCAGCAACCCCTTGTCCTGTAAAATTTTCTGGAGCGGGCCGGCGTTATCTTTCAGCACAAGGCCGATCATCAGGCCGCAGCCCCGTGCGCATTCAATCCACTGATACTTCGCGGCAATCGCCTGAAGTTTTTCAAGGAACAGCGTGCCCATCTTGCTGGCGTTTTCGAGCAGATGATCTTTCTCAATCGTTTCGATGACCGCCAGAGCGGCGGCGCAGGCCAGCGGCGTACCGCCGAAGGTCGTCGCGTGATTGCCCGGCTGAAAGACATCCGACAGCCTGGGCGATGCAACGACCGCGCCGATCGGAAATCCGTTGCCGAGTCCTTTCGCCAGCGAAAACGCATCCGGCTGAACATCATAATTCTGAAAGCCGAACCATTTCCCGGTCCGGCCGACACCCGCCTGAACTTCATCGAAAAACAGCAGGAGATCCTTTTCGTCGCAGAGTTTCCGCAGTCCTTTGATAAAAGCCGGATCGGCAGGAATGATTCCGCCTTCGCCCTGAACGGCTTCCACGAGAATCGCGGCGGTTTTATCCGTCACAGCGGCACAGCACGATTCCAGATTGTTGAATTCGGCATATTTAAACCCTTCAGGCAAAGGATAAAAACCCTTCTGCACCTTCTCCTGACCGGTGGCAGTCAGCGTGGCCAGCGTCCGGCCATGAAAAGAATTCTTCATGGTAATCACTTCGTACTTCCCTTTGGCCGAACCCCAAAGCCGCGCGAGTTTGATCAATCCTTCGTTGGCTTCCGCTCCGGAGTTGCAAAAAAAACATTTGCCGCCCAGTGACCGCTCGGAAAGAGCCTGCGCCAGTTGCGGTTGGTTCTCGTTGTAGTAAAGGTTGGAAACGTGCACCAGCTTGGCGGCCTGCTCCTGAACCGCCTTGACGACCGCCGGATGGCAGTGACCGACGTTCAGCACAGCGATACCCGCAAGGAAATCGAGATATTCTTTCCCGTCGGCATCCCAAACCTTGGAACCCTTACCCTTCACCAGCACAAGCCCCGGCGCATAAGTCGGCATCACATACTTCTTATGCAACTCGATAATTTCTTCTGTTTTCATGAAATCCATTCTCTAAAAGACGGGGGAATGTACCGCACAGGGACTGTATTGCCAACGTATTAATAAGCGGCAAAAACGCATTTAAAAACACCTTCCCTAAATTAAGCCTGAGGGGTATTTTCGACTGCGTGGATGCAAGAATATTGTTTTAACCCCAGTCGGCGCGGTCCACATCGGGGCTGGCGGCCCGATTGCGGATTCTTTTACGTAAGGAAGTTTTCATCAATCACCCGCCGAGCCGCCAATCGCGCTAGGGCGAGGGGTTGATACTTTTCGGAAATTCTTATCAAAAAACCAGTAGGTTGGCATCTTGCGGAATGTGCCGAGTGTCTCTTGAGTCAGCCATTGCAAATCCGTCTTATATTTAATAATTTCGCCGTCAGGAGCGAGCACGACAATCAGGTACCCCTCATACGTCCAGCCTCGATCTTCGTCAGCGCCGCCGGGAGCTCCGAATATTGTACGGGCCTTGCTGGAGAGTTCCGTTTCAAAGACGGAATTGGCCGTATCATTAGGAAACTGGAAGCCAACCAGTTTTTTTGCAAGGATCCGGTAGTCATCCGTGGCGATCTCTTTTCGCACCAAATAGAGTTCCGCCGTCAGAGTGCCGGTAAACGGCTCTTTACTGATTTTGGTCAACGTTATTTTTGTATCAATACAGGTCGCATCAGGGTCCGCATATTCCCCCTTTTCCTTAGATAATTTAACCCTGAATTTAATATCTACTTCAGGGGGAATCTTGGAACTAAGATACCGCAGATCCTCATCACAAAGGTTCGCTTTTTCAATTACAATGGAATGGGTTTTGCGGTTTGGATCCTTCAAATACACTCTCCCGCTCTGATATCGCATGTACTCGCCCTCAACGGCAGAACCGTCCTTCTGCCGCCAGATTCTCATCTCGGCAGAAGCCGTTTCATGCAACAATATGACAGCCAAAAACAATGTGAAAAATTTCACGAACTCCACTCCTCGCAAATACAAACCTTAGTGCACATTAAACATCAATTGGGAATCCAAATCGAACTGGCCACGAACCGTCCCGTATTCGATCTCCGTCTTGGTCACTCCCGTAATCTCAGCCGTTTTAAAAACAGGCAATACCGGCATTCCCTCTTTGCTTTCGGGGTAATCCTCATCCGCATCTTCAATCAGCACCAGAAAACAGTTGGAACCGTCGTTTTCGTATATAACAACCTCCATCTCCACCGGCGTCTCGGCTTTTAACTCAAACCAGTCGCCAATATCTGCATGGCTGTTCCCCAGTTCATATTTATTACTCATTTTGTCCGACGACTTCCATCCGGTAGCGTCGACCGGCCTGCTGGTCCGACTTGCATCCAGAAGCACTTTGCCATTTACGCGAATAATCAAACAATCATCGGCGGAAGCCCAGAAACGGAATCGCCCGTCTTTTCTGCTGGCGATCTTCCCCTTGTAATGAACGACCCAGTGATACGCCGGGAAATTCGGGTCATCATATCCGAACGCATCCGGGCCACAAGCAGACAGCTCCAACGGGATCATAAACTGTGTGGTATATAATTTTTTTGGTGAGCGATAATAAGCTGAAAAGCTATAAGGGTTCCAACCCGATTCAATAAAAGTCCTGATAATTTCATAGGAGCGACCCCGGTCTATTCCGGTTTTCTTCATCCGTCGATCCAGAGAAAGCGAATAAAACGTCCCTTCGAAATCGTTGCCGATCGCCATGGACTTCGCTCCGCCGAAGAGGCTTATGTCCGTGGTGTCGGGCATCATATCAAACCCAGCGATCCCGCTTCCGAGCCCTTTACCCATTCCTTCGAGTGCAGGCAACTGCATGTCCGGCATGCTGGCCGGTGCTTTCGAAACAATCCGCTGCGTTGAACCTGACTTTACATTTTTTTTAACCTTCACCTTGGGCTTGATCAATTCCATTTTCGGCCGTTCAACCGGCGGCGGCGGAACAAATTTCTTTTCCGTTTTTTTGATGGCCGTGAAGACCACCAGCCCGCCAGCGACCGAAAGGAGGATCAAATGAATGGCCGCACTGAGCAACACCGCGCTGGGCACCCCCCTGATCAGTCCCTTTGTTTTTTTCAACAGCCGTTTCATTCTAATGTCTTTCGAGCTTATGTGCTTTTGCTGAAGGTCAGGCAACCGACCCCGGCGGCAACGTGCACGTCCATTATTCCAACAATCAGCATATACAAAAAAGTGTCTATAAATCTATACATTAATCGCTGGAATCTCTGCTACTGCGGTTCCGCCAGCAAGACAAACCCGTATCGCTCTTCCATAACCAACACTCCTTCCCAAGCCATAAGGCACTACCCGTCTTCATTATGAAGTGTTACCTATGCCCCCGGTTCAGACATTTTCTCAAAGGGGTACATTGCAACCTGCTCAGATCGTGTGCTGAAATAACCCCATGGATGCCGCCTGCGCTGCCCGGCCGAGGGCGCTGGAGGGATGATCCGTAGCAAAAAGCCTGCAACCCAGCCGAATTGCTCCTGCTCATTCCGGTATCTTGCGTCTGCCGGCGTGTTACTGGTTTTGCGCTTCAAATTTTTCGATGTTTAAAACGGCAAACGGGGTCGCGTTCCGGTCCAGCAGTTCGCCTGGATGAGCCGACAGGAGTTTCCACCAGTTTTCCGGTTTGTTTTTATTGGTATGTACCGCCATCTGTCGGCCATCTATCAGAGCAACTACGGCATATTGTATCTCGCCTCGCCTGTAGTGACGGGCATAGCGGTTGAAGTGGAGGTACATTTCGCTGAGATGACTTCGTCCTTGCGGGATGTCCACATAGTGCACGATGCCTTTAAACACCTTCGTTTCGCTGGGGAAGAGAACATAATACTCAAGGGTTAACCGGTCAGTCCACTCCCTGACCGTGGAGTATTCGGCGGCAATCCGGAACCACTTTTTATCGCTACCGGATGTTTGAACCAGCCCCTTAACCTGAATCGTTTCAAGCCCATCTTCACCTTGATAGATCGGCGTGCGGGGTTCAGAAGTTTCAACCCGAATGAAGGACACGTCCTGCGCCCTCGCCGCAATGCTCAATAAAATCAAACCGACCATTAATCGTTGAATAGATGTTCTCATCGTGCCTCCCTTTGTGAATAATAGATGCTTTTTAACTTTCTATAGTTGATCGTTTTAAGTCATTCTTTGTCAATGATTGATATTCTTTATCCTCGCAATTGTATTCATTGCGGAGCGCCGTCGCCCGATCCAATGAAGTATTTATGCTGGGACTGCCTTTCGGATACTCCCAAGGTTGAGCCGCCGTTTTGCGCTCTTTGCGGAGACCCCGTTGCCGGCGAAATTCAACATGATTACACTTGCTTTGCCTGCGCCCGTGAAATGCCGGCTTTTGATCAGGCCCGGTCTGCGGTTCGCTACGAGGGGGCGGTCGGTGATGCGCTTCGTATCCTGAAGTATAATGATGCGCTTTGGGTTGTTCATGACCTGGCCGAACTGCTTTTTGCCTGTGTACAGGCTGAATATCCGGATCAGACGTTCGATGCTGTCACAGCTGTACCGCTCCATCCGGCGCGCAGACGCGCGCGGGGTTTTAATCAGTCCGCACTGCTGGGCGCCGCGCTGGCCCACTGCTTACGGGTTCCATTCAGGGCGGGGTTGATCCGGCGAGTCCGTCCGACAGGGACTCAAACAGGTTTGACAGCTTCCCGACGGACGGCTAACGTGTTCGGCGCTTTTCGGAACGGGCTGTTCGCCCGGCTGGCAGGCCGGAGAATTTTACTGGTTGATGATGTAATGACTACCGGTGCCACAGTCAACGCCTGTGCCAGAGCGCTTAAGCAGGGAGGGGCGGCATCGGTGCATGTAGTGACCGTAGCGAGAGGATAGGAGCAACCGTGGAATATTGGAGTGTTGGATGATTGGACGTTTTCAATCCCCAGCAATCCAACAATCAACCATTCCACCATTCCAGAGGTAATTATGGCTTTACGATTTGGTAAGAAAAAATATTCATCGGTTCAGGTGCGCAAACGGGATGTCCCGGATGGTTTGTGGGAAAAATGCCCTAGTTGCGGCGAAATTCTTTACGCCAAACAGCTCGAAGAAAGCCTTCAGGTTTGCTCGAAGTGCAGTCATCACTTTACTCTCGGGCGGCAGAAACGCATCGAAATGTTCGTCGATGAAGGGACCTTTGTGGAATGGGATGCCGGGTTGACTTCCGCCGACCCGCTCGCTTTCACCGGCAAGGATTCCTACATTGCAAAACTTGAAGCCAATCAGAAAAAAACCGGATTCAAAGACGCAGTCACCTGCGGTGCGGCTAACCTTAACGGGCGCGACATCGGTCTCGGAGTCATGGATTTTTCTTTCCTTGGCGCCAGCATGGGCAGTGTTGTCGGCGAGAAAATTACCCGCCTTATTGAACGGTGTACGGCAGAAAAGCGGCCTTGCGTTCTGGTGTGCGCCTCTGGCGGAGCCCGTATGTATGAAGGACTGTACAGCCTGATGCAGATGGCTAAAACCAGCGCTGCACTGGCCCGTCATGCTAAAGCCGGGCTACCTTACATTCCCGTGCTTACGCATCCAACCATGGCTGGTGTGATGGCCAGTTTCGCCACGCTGGGCGATGTGATCATTGCTGAGCCCGGCGCGCTGATCGGTTTCGCCGGACCGCGTGTTATCAAGGAAACGACTCAGCAGGATCTCCCTGAAGGGTTCCAGCGGGCCGAATTTCTCGAAAAACACGGATTGATTGACATGGTTGTTCCGCGCAGTCAACTCAAGGCCCGTGTGGCTCTAATTCTCGACTATATGGGAAATAATACGTAATGAGGGCTTTGCCTCATGTTTCTTTAATTACGCACATGCATCACGTATTACACTTGAATTTGGGGCCCGCATAATTGAACGCTGAAAAATTACCGCGATCTGTGCAGTCACTTTTCGCCCGCACCGCACACGGCATCAAGCCCGGTCTTGAAGTTACCGTTGCATTGCTTGAAAAACTAGGCAACCCCCATAAAAGCCTGAAATGTGTCCATGTCGCCGGAACCAACGGGAAAGGTTCTGTTTGTGCGATGATCGAATCGGTGTTGCGAGCTTCCGGCTTTAAAACCGGGCTTTATACGTCGCCACATCTTTTCTGTTTTAATGAGCGTTTCCGTATCAATGGACGTGAAATCTCCGATGCTGTTCTAGAACAGCTCATAGCCGATGTTGAAACCGCCTCCCAAAGCCTCACCGTACGGCCTGCAACCTTTTTCGAAATGTCCACCGCCATGGCTTTTGAATTTTTTAAACGCGAAAAGGTGGATTACGCGGTTATTGAAACGGGAATGGGCGGACGCTGGGACGCCACAAATGTCATTCAGCCGGTTTGTTCGGTCATTACCCGCATTGATATAGATCACACAGAATATCTTGGTGGAGATATTGAAAAAATCGCCTGGGAAAAAGCCGGTATTATTAAGCCCGGCGTACCGGTTGTTTGCGGTCCAATGCCTGTGGAGGCTGAGGCGGTTGTTTATAAAGAAGCGTTAGCGAAAAAAGCCCCGATTCTCGGGAGCGATGATGCCGTATTTTTCCAGTGTCTGGAAAAGCGGCGCGACGATCAGCTGATCAATATTGAAGTTAGCGGGCATGACTATCCGAACATCCGGCTTCCGCTGGCAGGAGGTTTTCAGCTCGAAAATTGCGGGATCGCCGTGGCGGCGCTTGAAGATATTTCCGACAGTCAGAATATCCACCTTCAAATGCGAAGAGGCCTTGAATCGGTCAAATGGCCGGGGCGTTTTCAGCTTTTGCAGGCAAAACCGCCAATCCTGTATGATGGCGCACACAACGCCTGCGGGGCCCGTGCGCTTTTTCAAACCCTAGAAGAAATTTTTCCGTCATTCGGAAACGGGGTCCTCTTCAGTTTCATGCGCGACAAGGATGTTGAGGGGATTTTAAAAATTCTTGCGCCTGCCGTCGCAAAAGCATGGGCGTTTACTCTGCCTGGCGATCGTGCAATGACGGCAGAGGAAATAGCGGAAATTGGGAAAAGAATCGGGCTGGAAATCACGCCGGTTGAAACGCTGCAATGCGTTCGAGACTGGCTTGATGCCGGTAAAAAGCGGCTAGTCTGTTTCACCGGTTCATTGTATCTTCCCGATGAACTAAAAAAACATGGATTTTTCAAATGAGTGAAAAGCTGCATATTGCCATCGCCTGCGGCGGAACCGGCGGACACATTTTCCCCGGTCTTGCCACAGCCCGTGTTCTGAGAGAGCGCGGACATCACGTTACTCTTTGGCTCGCCGGGAAAGGCGGCGAAGATGTCGCTGTTCAAGGTTGGGAAGGCCGGATTATCACCATTCCGTCTGAAGGATTCCAATTCGGCGCTTTCCGGTCGGTGATCACGGCGCTACGCATTGTCAGTGCTGTTTTCCGGTGCTGGCGGATTATGCTGCGTCACCAGCCGGACGTCGTACTTGCCATGGGCAGTTACGCATCGATCGGCCCGTGTTTTGCGGCGCGGCTGCATGGAATTCCATATATTTTACACGAAGCCAATGCCGTGCCGGGCCGGGCGGTTAAAATGCTCGCCCCAAAAGCGCGCGCCATCGCTATTTGTTTTGAAGAAACCCGTTACCACCTCAAAGGGCTGCATGCGGTCTCTGCCGGTATGCCTCTTCGCCCTGAGATCAAACCGTCTAACGTCCGTTCTCCGTCCTCTGACTTCTGTCTTCTGGTAATGGGGGGGAGTTTGGGGGCTCATGCCATCAACGAAATGGTTTCCGAAGCAGTCTGTGCGTTGAAAAACCCATCCGTCAGTGTTACGCATTTAACCGGTGTTGCTGACGAGAAAATCGTGGCAGAGCGCTACCGTTCTGCTGGGGTTAAAGCGTCTGTTCTGGCATTTACTCACGATATGGTGCCGCTGTATGAAAAAGCGTCGCAGGCCATCTGCCGCTCCGGCGCTTCCACTTGCGCCGAATTGGGCGTTTTCAGTCTTCCGGCCCTGCTTATTCCCTACCCTCACGCCGCTAGTGATCATCAGACGGCGAATGCCCTGGCCCTTGAAAAATTCGGTGCGGCGGATGTGATTCAGCAGAGTGCGATGACGGGTGCCTGGCTTAAGAAATATCTAGTCGCACAGATTAACGATCCGGGCCGGCTTGAAAAAATGAGCGCACGTTCTGCTGCACGTAAAGTTCCTCTGAATGCGGCGGATATTCTCGCCGGGGTGGTGGAAGAATGCTCCCGCAAGTAGCCATCCTGCTTTCGACGCCCCGCCGGATCCATATGATCGGTATCGGCGGTATCGGCATGGCCGGACTCGCCCTGCTGCTTAAAGAGCGTGGACATTGTGTTACGGGCTGTGACGAACAAGAAAACCGACAGACGGTCTGGTTGCGCAAAAAGGGCATTTCAGTTTTGATTGGTCATGATCGGTCGCACCTGACGGATATCGATTGGATTATCCGTACAACGGCCGTGCCGGACGATCATCCTGAAGTAATCCATGCGGCGGTTCCTGTCAGCCGTCGCGGCGAAGTGCTGCCCGCGCTTTTGCGTGACCGCATTACGATTGCCGTCAGTGGCACGCACGGCAAGACCACGACGACTGCAATGATCGCACAGATTCTCGGATGCGGTTACTGTATCGGCGGTGAAGTGCCGGGGTTTGATGGCGTTGCCAAAGACGGTGAAATTATGGTGGTTGAAGCGGACGAAAGCGACGGAACCCTTGTTCATTATCACCCCGACATCGCGGTGGTCACCAATATTGAATACGACCATATGGAGCACCACGCCAGTGTAGAAACCTTTGAGTCCTGCTTCAAAACACTGATCGCCAATACGAAGCAGAAAGTTGTTTATTGTGCCGAGGACGCCGCCGCCGCACGGCTTTGTGCGGGCAGCCCGAAGGCGGTTTCCTATGGAGTGGCGGGCGGTACGTGGCACGTGGCGCTACCGGGCAGGCATAACCGGTTGAATGCTTCAGCGGCCATCGAGGTGTCCAGACAGTGGAAAACCGACGCGGAAATTTTTCAGGCATTGGCAAAGATAAAGCCGGTTCGAAGGCGGTTTGAGAAGGTTTTTGAGGGCGAGTACACGGTTATCTCCGATTATGCGCACCACCCGACGGAGATCCGCACACTAATTCAGACGGTGAGGGAAACGATAAACCCGAAGAGGCTTCTTGGCATTTTTCAGCCGCATCGCTACACCCGCACCAAGGCATTGATGGCGGATTTCCCGCCTGCGTTCCAGGGACTGGATAAGTTGTGGCTGGTGCCCGTTTATGCAGCATCGGAAAAGCCGCTTAAAGGCGGAACAACAGAGGATTTGGCCGGAAACTTTCCGGCGGCGGGCGGTCCGGAAGTAAAAAATCTCCACTCTTTGGAAAAAGTATGGCATGATATAAGGGATGAATTGCAGGCGGGTGATGTGTTGCTGATCATCGGTGCGGGCGATATTGAACAGCTGGCTGAACGGGCGAGGGGAAAGGATGCTTGATGGATTCCCGGATTGATGACGTGGCGGGAACTCTATTGTTCCATCAATCCAATCATCCTGCATTCCAATCATCAAATTCTTATGAGATTTGTTTTATACAATATCCGGTACGGTACGGGTGGAAGAAAACTTCATTCTCCGCTGAACGGTTATCTGCGCCATACCGGTAAGAATTTTGAGCGGATTTCAGGGTTTCTTCACGACCTGAATCCGGATGTGGCCGGACTGATTGAGGTAGACGCCGGATCCTATCGGTCGGGGAAAAGTAATCAGGCGGAAATGCTTGCGGACCAGCTTGGGCACTACCATGTTTACCGCTCAAAATATGGCGAGCATTCGATGACGCGTCATTTCCCGATTCTTAATCAGCAGGGGAATGCTTTCGTTGTTCGCGATAACGGTCACAAGGAGACTTTTCATTATTTCGACCGAGGTGTGAAGCGACTCGTGATCGAGCTTGAAATGGAGAACGTCAGCTTTTTTCTGATTCATCTGGCACTCAGTTCGCGCTTGCGGCACCGCCAGCTTGGTGACCTTTACGATCTGCTCAAAACGGTTAAAAAACCGCATATCGTCGCCGGTGATTTTAATGCACTTTGGGGTGAACAGGAGGTCCGGTTGTTTTTGGCGGCAACGGGTCTTAAAAATGCGCATGCATTTGATTCTCCGACATTCCCAAGCTGGAAGCCTAAACGGCATCTTGATTTCATCCTGCACAGTCCGGGGATTACTGTGGAGCGTTGCTGGATGCCGGAAGTCCAGCTCTCGGACCATCTACCGATCGTGTGTGATTTTCATGCGACATGAAAGAGTCGGCCAATCTACAAAGCCCCCGCTCCCACTTTTGTGACTTCCCGTGCGTAATCAAACGGCAACTCCTTTATGGACGCTTATACGAAATTAACTTAACTAGAGCATTTTAAATAAAAGTGTAGCCGTATCTTCGGTCTTCCTGTAGGCTTTC
>CAYNOR010000009.1:0-105611 GCA_964398915.1 uncultured Verrucomicrobiota bacterium | reverse complement strand
CATACGGAGACATTAAACCATCTTTACGGTTTTTCAATCGTTAAATGCTCTAATCATAACGAAAAACCGCCCCAAACGGGGTTACTGTTTGATTACGCATTACTCGTTACGTATTCCGTTTCTTCCTCATCTTCCGCCCAGCATATAGCACTTTTCCCGATTGCACCGGTTTGGGCGGCTCCATAGAAGCTTTCAGTTCATAGAGCTGGTCGCGCAGGAGCGCGGCACGTTCGAATTCGAGTTTGCCGGAGGCTTCAATCATTTCCTGTTCGATTTCACGAATCGTCTGGTTGATGTCATAATCTTCGCCGGTTTCACGCACGATGCTTTCTTCGAGTTCCTCAGCATCCTTCTTGAGATGGCCCAGACTGTCCTGAATCCGACTTTGAATCGCCTGCGGGGTGAGGCCGTGTTCGGTATTATACGCAGTCTGTTTTTTGCGGCGGCGATCCGTAATATCAATCATCCTGCGCATCGAGCCGGTCATGCGGTCGGCATACATGATTACCTTGCCGTCCGTGTGGCGGGCGGCACGGCCCGCCGTTTGAATCAGCGCGGTTTCCGAACGCAAAAACCCCTCTTTGTCGGCATCCAGAATCGCCACCAGTGAAACTTCCGGCAGATCAAGTCCTTCGCGCAGCAGGTTGATACCGATCAGGCAGTCGAACTCCGCCTTACGCAGTCCGCGCAGAATTTCGACACGCTCGATGGCGTCGACTTCGGAATGAAGATACTCGACGCGCAGACCAACCTTCTTCAAATAGTCGGTCAGGTCTTCGGACGTACGTTTGGTCAGCGTCGTCACCAGCGTCCGCTCGCCGCGCTCAGCACGGGAACGGATTTCCTCCATCACATCGTCGATCTGCCCCTTGAGAGGACGAACCTCGACCGGCGGATCGACAATTCCGGTCGGGCGAATTACCTGCTCAACGGTTTTGCCACTGTGCTCCAGTTCAAACGGCCCCGGAGTTGCCGTCGTGAAAATCATCGGCCCGGTGATACCCAGAAATTCATCGAATTCGAGCGGACGGTTATCAAGCGCCGATGGCAGACGGAATCCGTGCTCGACCAGCGTCGTCTTGCGGGCGCGGTCGCCGTTCGACATACCGCGAATTTGCGGCAGACTCACATGCGATTCGTCGATGATCGTTAGAAAATCCTTTGGGAAATAGTCAATCAAACAAGCGGGCCGGTCGCCCGCCGCGCGGCCACCGAGGTGGCGGGAATAGTTTTCAATACCGCCGCAATAGCCGATTTCTTTAAACATTTCGATGTCATACATCGTCCGCATCCGAATGCGCTGGGCCTCGATCAGTTTGCCGTGATCTTCAAACCACTTCACCCGCTCTTCAAGCTCAGCCCTGATCCGCACCAGCGCTGGTTCGATTTTTTCCGCCGCCATCACGAAATGCTTGGCCGGCGAAATGGTGATCCGCTCCAGCTCTTCTTCGGTGGCGGCGGTCAGCGGATCGATCCGGCGGATGCTTTCGATTTCTCTGCCGAAAAAGGCGATACGAATGCCGTGCTGTGCGTAGGACGGAAAAATATCCACCGTATCGCCGCGCACACGGAACGTGCCGGGCACCTGCTCGTAGTCATTGCGCTCATACTGAATGGCGACCAGCTTTTTCAGCACCTCGTCGCGGACGCACCGGTCGCCGACGTGTGCCGAGAACACCATGTCGCGATAATCTTCCGGCGAGCCGAGGCCGTAAATACAGGAAACCGACGCGACAATGATCACATCATCACGACTGAGCAGACTGTCGGTCGCCGCCAGCCGGAGCCGCTCAATCTCTTTATTGATCGAGGCGTCCTTCTCGATGAACGTGTCGGTCTGCGGAAGATAGGCTTCCGGTTGATAATAGTCGTAATAGCTGATGAAAAACTCGACCGCGTTGTGCGGGAAGAAGCTCTTCAGCTCGGCGTAGAGCTGCGCCGCCAGGGTTTTGTTGTGAGAGATCACCAGTGCGGGCCGGTTCTGCCGTGCAATGACGTTGGCTACGGTAAAGGTCTTGCCCGAGCCGGTCACCCCTTCCAGACATTGGAACCGCTTACCGGACTCCAGTCCGCGGCAAAGCGCATCAATCGCTTCCGGCTGGTCGCCGGTCGGCGAATAGTTTGAAACAAGCTGGAAGGAAGCGCTCATACGGTTACATCGCCAGCCCACACCGAACTGATGACGCCGGTTTCGTCACGCAGCAGCAGTTCACCGTCACTGCCGAATCCTGCAAGTATACCGGTACGAATCACGTCACCGTCGCGCACCGTAACGGGTTTACCGACGTTCGGAATTTTAGACTCCCAGTTTTTCCGCACATTGGAAAATCCGCCCTGCGCCCACTCGTCGAGACGGATGGAGAGATGTTTCAGCAATTTACCAAGCAGTTCATCCACATCACGGCGCTTCCCCGCTTCCATCAAAACAGATGTGGCAGGCTGATCAATATGCTCTGCATTCTGCATATTAACGTTCAGGCCGATACCGATAATCACTCCGCCAGGAATCCCTTCAGAAAGAATGCCGCAGATTTTTTTCCCGTTCACCAGCACGTCATTCGGCCATTTCAGTGCGGGCTTCAACCCTTCTGATTCAAGCAGTTCAGCAACAGCAACCGCGGCGGCCATAGACGCAGACGGCAGATGACGGGGGTTATATTTTCCGCGCAACAGAACTGAAAACGTAAGATTTTCACCGGACGAAGAGACCCACTCGCGCTCACGACGCCCCCGTCCTTGCGTCTGCTCACGCACGGCAATAATGGTGCCGGAAGGCAACTGACCTTCCAGCGCCAGCCGTTCCTTAAGAAACGTGTTGGTCGACGGGAGCCGGGCATACCACTGGAGATAAAATTTCACTGATTTTTTTGTATCCTTTTAAACTGGAGTCGGGGGCACTGTTTACGTACAAAGCAGGCTAATTTTTTCAAAACTGAAAGACAAAGGAAAAACTATGGCAGAAGGCTTTGTTTTATTAATTATCGGAATGGTGACTGTTTTTGCATTCCTTCAACTGATGGTGAGCATTATGAACCTGTCAGCGAAGTTCTTCATCAAACTCGCCGAACGCAACCCGGAACCTCAACCTGCCGCCGGAATCGACTTAACGCCCATTGCTGTAGCCATTGCCGCTGTTAAAGCCCGCACCCGTAAATAATTTTATTCAAAAGGAGCATTTTTATTATGAAAAAAATCGAAACCATGATCACCGCATTCCGCGACGGCTTCCAGTCCGTCTACGGTGCCCGCGTATTTACCAAAGATTTCCTGCCAGCCGTCGAAGCAACCAGAGCCGCAGGGATTACCCACTTTGAAGCAGGCGGCGGTGCCCGTTTTCAGGCGCCTTTCTTCTACTGCAACGAAAACGCCTTCGATTCCATGGATGCCTTCCGCAAGGTTGCCGGTCCGGATGCCGATCTTCAGACATTGGCCCGCGGTGTCAATGTCGTCGCCCTCGACTCGCAGTCCAGCGACATCATTAAGCTTCACGCCCAGCTCTTCAAAAAGCACGGCATGACCACCATCCGCAACTTTGACGCACTGAACGACGTCAACAACCTGATCTATTCCGGGCAATGCATCCACGATGCCGGACTGAAGCATGAAGTCGTCGTTTCGATGATGGCTCTGCCGCCCGGCTGCGAAGGCGCTCATGATGCCAACTTCTACGAAAAAACGCTGCGGCGGATTCTTGATGCAGGCATTCCGTATAACAGCGTCTGCTTCAAGGACGCCTCAGGAACCGCGACTCCGGCCACAGTTTACGAAACGATCAAACGCGCCCGCAAAATTCTCCCGGCCGGAACAAAAATTGTTTTCCACTCGCATGATACCGCCGGAACCTGCGTCGCCACCTATCTGGCAGCGATCAACGCGGGTGCCGATCAGGTCGATTGCTCGATGGCGCCCGCCTCCGGCGGAACCTGTCAGCCCGACGTGATCAGCATGTGGCACGCCCTGCGCGGCTCCGAGTTTTCGCTGAATGTCGATATCGACAAAATGCGTGAAGCCGAAGAGGTTTTCAAAGATTGCATGAAAGACTACTTCCTGCCGCCGGAAGCCAAGGAAATTGAACCGCTCATCCCCTTCTCGCCCATGCCGGGCGGCGCTCTGACCGCCAATACGCAAATGATGCGCGACAACGGCATCATGAACCGCTACCCCGAAGTGATCAAGGCCATGGGCGAAGTGGTTCGTCGCGGCGGATTCGGCACATCGGTGACCCCGGTATCTCAGTTCTACTTCCAGCAGGCCTACAACAACGTTATGCTCGGCCCATGGGCAAAAATCGCCGATGGCTACGGCAAAATGGTTCTCGGGTACTTTGGTAAGACGCCAGTCGCGCCAGATGCTGAAATCGTTAAAATCTGCGCCGAACAGCTCAAGCTGGAACCGACCACTAAGAAAGTGCTCGAAATCAACGATGCCGATCCGAAAAAGAGCGTCGCCGTGATTAAGAAACAGTTGACCGATGCCGGAATCACCGACCTTTCCGATGAAAACATCTTCATCGCCGCCTCCTGCGGCCAGAAAGGAATCGACTTTCTGCTCGGCAAAGCCGTTGTCAACGGCGTGCGCATGAAAGAGGAACCGAAAAAGGACGAGCCTAAAAAAGACACCGCTGGCGGGTACACCGTCAAAGTCAACGGCCAATCCTACGCGGTTGAAGTCAAAGGCGATAAAGCCACAGTCAACGGCAAGAGCTATGATATCACCGTCAAAGACGGCGCCACCGTTACTCCGTCCTCATCTGCCGGCAGTAAAGTAGCTCAAGAATCCGCCGATTCCATTGCCATCAAAGCTCCGATGCCGGGCAAAGTCATGCGCATCAATGCCAAGGTCGGCGAGCATATCAACTCAGGCGGAATTCTTCTGGTCCTCGAAGCCATGAAAATGGAAGTGGAAATCAAATCGTCGATCAGCGGAACCGTATCCTCCATCGCCGTAAATATCGGTGATCAGGTCACTGCCGGACAGGCCCTTGCCTCAATTAACTAAGGAATTTACGCCATGCGAAAAAACTTAAACCAATCGATCTGGATCGTGCTGACCGTTCTACTGATCTCCGCTACAACCTTTGCGACGGAAATCCCAACCGAAAAACCGGACGTACAAAAAATCTCAATTGTCAGCGGATTCAAAAGGCTTTGGCACGACACCGGTATTTACCGGTTTATCAACCCGCGCACAGCCGACGAGAAGAAAACCGAATACATCAATGCCTGCGTGCAAACGGCCGACGCAGAAACCAATGCAGGTCATTTTGACAGCGCCCAGAAAAATGTCGACCTGGCAAAAAAAGCCGGCGTTGATGTAACCACGCTCCAATCGGTGCTGGATGCAGCTATTGCCAAAGGCGTTGAGTACAAAGGCCTGTTGCCCGAGGGGCTGGGACAGTTTGTTATGATCCTTGTTGGCCTTCTGCTGATCTGGCTGGCCATTGCTAAAGGGTTCGAGCCGTTACTGCTCATCCCGATCGGGTTCGGCTCCATTCTGACCAACATTCCAATTGCAGGAATTGCTGAGGCAGGCATTCCGGGACAACCGAGCGGCCTGCTTTATTACTTCTACACTTGCGGCGTACAGACCGGTGTTTTTCCGCTGCTCATCTTCCTCGGCGTCGGTGCAATGACCGATTTCGGTCCGCTGATTGCCAATCCGAAAACCGCCCTGCTCGGCGGCGCTGCACAGATCGGAATCTTTGTGGCTCTAATGGGCGCGCTGGCTCTGACAAAATGGACTGGCGGACTGATTGACTTTAATCTGGCCGACGCCGCATCCATCGGCATCATCGGCGGCGCAGACGGACCGACGGCTATCTTCCTGACCAGTCGCCTCTCGCCGAACCTGCTGGGTGCTATTGCCGTAGCCGCCTACTCCTACATGGCGCTCGTGCCGATTATCCAGCCGCCGATCATGCGTCTGCTGACCACACCGGCAGAACGCGCCATTGAGATGAAACAGCTCCGCCATGTCGGCAAAACAGAAAAAATTGTTTTCCCGATCATGGTTCTGCTCCTCTGCATCCTGCTGCTACCGTCCGCCTGCCCTCTGATCGGTCTGCTGATGCTTGGCAATCTCTTCAAAGAATGCCTGGTCGTTGACCGGCTCTCCGACACCGCACAAAATGCCCTCATCAACACGGTTACCATCATGCTGGGACTTTCCGTCGGCTCCAAATTGGCCGCTGAAAAATTCCTGAATGCGGAAACGCTCGGCATTCTAACGCTTGGCTTGATCGCCTTTGCACTCGGAACCGCAGGCGGTGTTTTGCTGGCTAAACTGATGAACGTATTCAGCAAAGACAAAGTCAACCCGCTGATCGGCTCGGCCGGTGTATCCGCCGTACCGATGGCTGCACGCGTCTCCAATAAAGTCGGACAGGAAACCAACCCGTACAATTTTCTGCTCATGCACGCCATGGGCCCGAATGTTGCCGGCGTGATCGGCTCCGCCGTCGCCGCCGGGGTTCTCCTCGCGCTGGTCGGAAAATAATCCGCACACCGGATCAAAGTTTGCGGGGCGTTTTCATGATACGGACAGAACCTTCCCGGACGAACCGGCGCGGAATGAAAACCGGTCGCCCTTCTTTTTATCCATCAATGCCGCGCCGATCGGCGATGACGGTGTAATAACGCTGACATTCCGCCCTTTAAAACTGACTTCCGTTCCACCCGCACACGGCAGCAGGAAGCAAATCATTCTTTTTTTATCCAGTTCCGTTTCAATCAGAGCGCCGACTCCGACGGGCTTGCCGGAAAAAACCGGAATCATAAATGTACGTAATGTTTCGAGATCGGCAACCAGCGCCTTGAACTGAAGTGCATAGCCGCGCGCCAGATACGACGACTCCAGTCCGCAGGTATCCCACTTGGTTTCTGCGCGCGCCTCACCATCCGTTGCACCGGCAGAGGCCTGCTTATTGGCTTCCTGCTGGCGGATCAGTTCGTTTTCAAGTTCGGTAATGATGGCACGCAAGAGAGCTGGTTTATTCATAGTTTCCCAAACATTTGGAATTTAACGCAAAGACGCTAAGTTCGCGAAGTCTCGCAGAGGTTCTTTGCGCATCTCTGCGACCTTTGATTCTTTGCGTTGAATGCTTTACGGATCAAGGTTTTCGAGCTGGAGCGTATCGAAGTCGATTTTGCGGTAATAGCAGTCGCGCGGAGCGCCTTTCGCATTTTTGGTGTGACAGATGCCTCCGCGGTTCGGACGGACGGTGAACAGCAGGGAGTTCTGCTCACAGTTGACGCGTGCTTCGAGCAGTTCAAACGTCTCGCCGGACGTCAGCCCTTTGATCCACATTTCCTGCCGCGACGAGCTCCAGAGCACCAGCATCTTACGCTTCAGCGATTCTTCGAACGCCAGCTTATTGATGTAAGCGACCAGAATCACCTCTTTGGTATCGGCGTGCTGCACGGCGACGGGAATAATCCCTTTGGTTCCGGCAACTGCCTTCTCCAGCTTGTTCCAGTCGAGTTCGAGTTTCTGTCCTTCTTCAAGTTCCTTGCTCATAGTTTCTCCGTTTGAAAGCTGGGAATATACATAGCCGAAACGAGCCTTGCCAGTATTAAGGTAGACGCGACGTCCTCGGCGTTTCCTCCTTCGGCGGACAAGTAAGCGTGCACGGAGCGCCCGCTCCACCTCTGCTATCTCAACCACAGAAAAACGCGACGAGGGCGTCGCGTCTACGTTGCTCATGCCCTATTGACTCCATAAGCAGAATATAGGGGACCAAACAGCGCCGGGGATATTTTCTGGCTTCCCATCATCTTTGCCGCTCAATTAGCAGCTCTTCTGGGCGGAGGTCTTATCAGCGGACTCACTCATCCGAAACCCCAGTTTCCTGTCCTCGTCTCTCTTGGCACGTCACCGAGACTCTACTTTTTTCTCCCCAAGCAAAAGTCTCATGACCAAGACGTAATCGTAAACCAACGTTTTCACTGTACGGTTTCCGCGTCTTAAAAACCGCCAATAAAGCATGCTACAATCGTACGATCACGCCTTTTGAGCGCATGTATTCTTTGACCTGACGGATGGTGAATTCGCCGAAGTGGAAGATGGAGGCGGCGAGTACGGCGTCGGCTTTGCCAATCGTGACGGCTTCGACCAGATGATCCAGGGTTCCTGCGCCGCCGGATGCGATGACCGGTACGCCGACCGCTTCGGAAATGGCGCGGGTGAGTTCCAAGTCGTAGCCGTTCTTCGTGCCGTCGGCATCCATGCTGGTGAGCAGGATTTCACCCGCCCCGCGCTGTGTGCCTTCAATTGCCCACTTGATCGCATCGAGGTTGGTCGGATTGCGGCCGCCGTGTGTGAATACACCCCAGGTGCCGTCGCCATTGCGCCGTGCATCAATCGCCAGCACGGTGCATTGACTGCCGAACTGTTCGGAACAGGTGTTGAGAATATCCGGATCGTTAATGGCGGCGGTGTTGAAGGAAACTTTGTCAGCTCCGGCATTGAGCATACGGCGGACGTCGGCGGGTGTGCGTATGCCGCCGCCGACGGTGAGCGGCATAAAAACCTGTTCGGCGACGCGGCGGACAATGTCCACCATCGTGTCGCGTCCGTCGCTGGAGGCGGTGATATCGAGGAATGTCAGTTCGTCCGCGCCCTGCGCTTCGTAGGCTTTGGCGCACTCCACGGGGTCGCCAGCATCGCGCAGTTCGACGAATTTAACGCCCTTAACGACGCGTCCGCCGGTTACGTCCAGACAAGGTATGATTCGTTTTGCAAGCATAGGAGCGGGAGTTAACCACGATCAGACCGTTCTTCAAAGCCGGAAATGGTTGGACGGACCGGTTTAGGTTTCAGAAGGTTCATGACGATTTTTTATTCGCAGAGTCGGCGGCTTTCCCCGCGACCTTTTTTTTGCAATGCAGGAACGGGTCATACGCTTCGGCAAGACGGGAGTTCCTAAAAATAAGCGAATACAACTTCAGAATATACCACTGAATTTCCTTCCATTTCGCGACCCGAACGACCGGTTTAACACTTTTTGAGTAATGTTTTTTGAAAAGAGTCAGGTGCGTCTGGCTGGCTCCGGTTGAGTAGATACTGTACTGAAACCCTGCATCCCTGCTGATATTCAGAAGACGGTGCGGATGCAACGACCGGATCGGTTCAATTGCCAGCGTGTAGGCGGCGGGGCCGGTCAGTTCCATAACGGCCCATTTTCCTGAACCGTGGCGACGCGGATCGTACAGTTCAATGTTTTGCAGGACGCGTTGAAGAACCGCTTTTAAAAACGGATGTCCCGGCGCGGCGGCAACATGCCACTGCTGATATTCGCCTCCCGGGATGTGCCGGGTGGCCGGATGCCTCCCCCATCCATCAAACGGTTCGCCGGGTTTATTCTCCCACTGCGACAGCAAAAACCGGTCGTCAGGTTTTATAACACTGTCGAGCGGTTTCTGCAGGGTGCTTTTAATATCGATGTACACTCCGCCGCATTTATAGATACATAAATATCTGAATAGGTCGGCTCTTGCGGCGCCGTAGGTTGGATCAATCCGGAGAAAAAACGACAGAATCCTGTCGCCGTAGTTTTCGCGGATAAAGAGAATGATATCGGAGTCGTCATAAAACCGGTATTCCCAGTCCGGATTGGATGCTTTGATCCGTTGAATATTCTGTTCAATTTCCGGCGGCAGAGCCGTCCCTTTGCCGGAAAAAAACGTCTGGTGAATTATTTTCGGGATATCGATCCCTTCTGAAACCGGCGGGAGTAAATCCATTTTGCTGGGCGTTTGTTTTTTCATATTTTTTCCGGAATCACTTGGGGACGGGCTTAATTATTTTTTACGCGGGGAAAGCAGATCGAAAACAAAGTTCAGTTTTTTGATGTCTAGGGCACGGAAATCGGTGACATCTTCATCCTTCACCAGATTAAACATCCGGATGGCGACGAAGAAAAGCAGCAGATAGATTGCTCCGAGACCGAAAAGAGTGACGACGTTGAGCCAGCGGGTTTCAAAAAGCTTCAGTAGGCTCCAATGACTGGAAAATACGCTCATGATACTCGACAGTACGATCAGCGTAAGCGTCATACGGAACATATACCCGGTCGGGAAAAAGATGCCGCCTAGAATTTTTTTGACGACCGAAAGACGGATCGGTGCGGAAATCAGGAAGGTTCCAGCTACGGCTCCCACACCGCCCCAGACACCGAACTTGAAGTGAACGATCAGCAGCCAGTCAAGGAACAGGTTAATAACGATTTGCAGGAGCATAACCGGCATCGTGGCCATGACCCGCTCCTTGGCTTTGATCGCCATGGAAAGCGGCGTGGAGATCGTGGACATCAGATGAATGATGCAAAATGCAGAGGCAAGCACCCCCGCAAGGACCATATCATCGCCATATACCATGACCACCGCTTCCGCCGCAAAGAAGAACCCGAAGATGGCCAGCGGCACCATGAGAAGAATCGTCATTTTATAATACGCTTTAATCAGCCGGCCCAGACAGTTCGGGTCGCGCGTGTAGGCCTCGGCAAAGCCGGATGTGAAGAGCATGTGAAGAGAATCCGGGATAAAGAAAATGACCAGCGGCGGCAGGGAGTAGCCAAGGTCGTAGGCCCCGATCACTGCCGGTGTGACGGTGAGTCCGAGAAAAAACACCTCGGTGTATTTCATCATCATCATCCGCACAATGGTGTTGCTGAGAATTGCAAACGAATATTTGAATGTGCGGTTGCGGCCGATTCCGTAGGGCGGAGAGCGCCAGTTAAAACTGTAAATGTACCGGAACATCAACCAGGCGCCGGTGATGTAAACCAGCGCGTAGGAAATGATCTGAGACCAAATGGCTGCGGTAGCAGTCGGCAGCATCCGGATACCGAAGCCCAGCATACCCAGCCAGAGCAGCCCGCGTGCCAGCGTCAACATGGATATATTTTTGGTTCTAAACAATGAGGTTTCAACGGCCGATACATTTTCTTTGAGCAGACTGAAGCCGATCAGCAACCCGATTAATGGCAAATAACCGCCAAAATCTATTTTAAACCACTGGTTAAGCCACGGCCGGAGAAGTATGAGTCCCACGGTGATCATCAGCGTCAGAAGGCATTGCACAGCCAGTGACCGCCAGATCAGCCGCTTCAGTCCAGCCGCATTGCGCTGTACTGTCAGTTCAGGCACAAACCGGAAAAGCGCTGAAACCAGCCCCAGTTCGCAGAAGATGCCGGAATATTCAGCCAGGTTCATGCAAAGTGTATAAATGCCGTACTGCGTGGGACCCAGCAACCTTACCAGCAGAACCGAAATGGCGAAATACACAAAAAACAGAATCGCCTTGCTGGCCACCATCCACGGCACGCCGGAAACGGCTTCACGGGAGAAAAAAACTCCAGCTTTCTGCTCATTTGAAACCAGTTTATTCGTATCCATAAATTCTCAATAGTAACTTTTCTTTTTCAACCCGCATACATTACGCCAGACGTGGCGCTGTACTTCAAAAATCATCGCATGAATACCGCACCATATCTTATATTTCCGTTGCAAATACCACGGTTTGCACGGAAGCGACCACCCTTGCGACCCGGCCCATTCCAGCAACCCCGTGATCTCATCAAAATACTTCATGTTGCGCAACAGCCAGCGTTCCCACGGCTTGGGCCGTCCGCCCAGATGAACCACGGCACAGGCCGGATCCATATCCAGCAAATACCGGCGGATCGGCGGCGGCTCGCTGGAAAAGGCCAGCAATGAACTCATAACCGATTCATCAAGAAGGAAATAAGCAAAACTGCGATCATTGACTACGCCGCCTGAAGCCTCATCGGCGATTACCTTGCGAATCTGGGCATCCCACCGCCGGATAAAATCAAGATGCTTGCGATGCACCGTGAAACAGTGGGCGTTGCAGGATGTATTGATCGCCGACACCGTGCGTTCGCCCACATCAGTCCGCCAGATTTCGAGCACTTTTTTCGGGAGCAGTCCGCGTTTTTCTCCGGCGGCATAGCGCTTTCTGAAAAGATAGGCGATTTCTGAGTCCGGACGCATCCGGATCTGCAACCCGGTGCCGCCAGCTTCGATCAGAGGCGTAATGTCACCTGTAACAATACAATCAGAATCAATCCACATAATCTGATCGGTCTCCGCTGTCAAAATGGCGGCGGTTTTCTGATAAACAATGTTGCGGTGATTCGCCTCATCAGAAGCCGTAAAAAGAGTTACGCCGTCAACCTGACGCAATAATGCGCGTTCCGCTTCACTGAGATTATGCGTTACCACATGCACCGGCAGCCTGACTCCACTGCGGCGCAGAGAAAGCAGGAGTATGAAAGTACCCCATACGAAATTATGATCACAGGCGGTAACAATGGTTTTAGAACTCATTTACTCCGTCCATTTCCCCCTGAATAAATCTTGTGCCGTCGACCGGTTGTGGCAACAATCACCGTATGAAAAAAGTCGGTGTCATTGCAAACCCTAAACGTCCCCATGCCGCTGACATCTTTGAGCGTCTCGCCCGCAAAGCCGAAACGCTCGGCATGGAGCTGTTTACTGACAAACAAACGGCTGAGCGCCTGCCCTCCGCGAAAGTTCTCCCCTTTGATCAATTCTCCAAAACCGTCGATGTGCTGCTCGCGCTGGGCGGTGACGGCACGGTGCTCTTCTGTTCAAAACTCCTGAACGGGACAAATGTTCCAATCCTTGGAATAAACCTCGGCAGTCTGGGCTTTCTCACCGGCATCGGCGAAGAAGCCATAGAAAAAGCGCTCAACGCCCTGGCCGCCGGCGAATGCAACCGTGAAACCCGCACCGTGGCCGACTGTAAAATTCTGCGAAAAGGCCACTCGGCCGGCGGTTACCGGATTTTAAACGATGCCGTCATTGGCTTTGGCGGTTCTTCGCATATCATCACACTCGACCTGTCGGTAAACGGCGAACCCATAACCTCCTTCGCCTGCGACGGTATGATCGTCTCCACCCCGACCGGAAGCACCGGACACTTCCTTTCCTCTGGCGGACCGATCATCCAGCCCGGTGCAAGCGTCTTCGGAATCAGCGTTGTTTGCCCGCACACACTCAGCAACCGTCCGCTGGTTCTGCCAGATTCACACGTCATCGAAATCACCGTCCGGCACACGCACAAAAAACTGATTCTTTCCGCAGACGGACAGGATGTTGAAGAACTCGACGAGGGCGATGCGGTCCGGATCACCCGCAGCACTGCACCCGTCACCTTCCTGCACCTGCCCGGCTACAGCTACTTCGCCGTCCTCAGTCAGAAACTTCACTGGAGAGGCTCAAGCTATTGAGACAGGAACAACGGATTACAGGATGACTGGATTGATGACGAAAAAGGAAAAGCCTCTATGATCTCTGTTCCAATAATCCAATTATCCAATTATCCACTCTTTCTGTCTTTCTGGGTTCACAACCTCGACCCGGTGATCTTCCAAATCTGGGGCCCGCTGGCTGTCCGCTGGTACGGACTCGCCTACCTGCTCGGCTTCCTCGGCGGTTATCTGATTCTGCTCCGGATGTCTAAACGCGGAGAATTCGCCGTACCGCCGCAGGAACTCGGCAACTTCATCGTCCACCTGGCGATTTACGGCGTATTCCTTGGCGGACGGCTTGGCTACGTCCTGCTTTATGCGTGGGATACCTTCATTCAAGACCCGCTCTTTTTCTTTCGCGTCTGGGAGGGCGGCATGGCCAGCCACGGCGGCATCCTCGGCGTCATCCTCGTTGTGCTCTGCACGGTATGGAAAAAGAAATACAACTTCTGGAACATCACCGACGGCCTCGCTCTGGTTGCGCCGATAGGCCTGTTCTGCGGACGCGTCGCCAACTTTGTGAACGGAGAACTCTGGGGCCGTCCGACGGACGTCGCATGGGCCGTCATCTTCCCTCAGGCCGAAGACCTCATCCCGACACCGCGCCACCCGTCACAGATTTATGAAGCGCTCGGTGAAGGCCTCTTCCTGTTCATTGCCCTATGGCTCATCCGCCGCACAGTCTGGGGTAAACGCAACGGCAGACTGAGTGCCGCCTTCCTCGTCCTGTACGCCGCCGCACGCATCGCCAGCGAATGCTTCCGCGAACCGGACAGCACCGTCTATTTCGGCTGGCTCACTAAAGGTCAGCTCTATTCGTCCTTTATGATCCTGGGCGCAATTATTATTCTCTGCAGAAAAAAAATCCCATGCAAAGTATCCTGATAAAAAATGCAGATGTAATCAGCGATGGTTTGATTCGACCCGCCGATGTTCTCATCCGTCACGGACGGATCGACCGGATTGATCGTGAGATTCGAGCCGTCGCAGATATCGTCATTGATGCCGACGGCAAAGCCCTTCTGCCCGGTATGATTGACTGTCACGTCCATTTCCGCGAGCCGGGTCTGACACATAAAGGCGACATGCAGAGCGAATCGCGTGCCGCCGCCGCCGGGGGCGTCACCTCCGTCATGGAAATGCCCAACACCAGCCCGCCAGCCGTCACCAATGAACGGCTCGAAGAAAAATTTTCCATCGCCGCACAAAAAATGGCCGTCAACTATTCCTTCTACCTTGGCGCTTCGCTCAGCAACCTTGATCAGATCAAAGCCGTCGATCCCAAAAATGTCTGCGGCGTAAAAGTTTATATGGGTTCATCCACCGGCGACATGCTGGTTGACCGGTTCCAAACTCTGGAAGACCTTTTCCGCGAATGCCCGATAAACCTGGCCGCGCACTGCGAGGACGCCGGGATCATCCAGAAACACGAACAGATTTTCCGCGAACGCTATGGTGATAAAACACCCTTTGCCTCGCATCCGTTCATCCGCAGCGAAGAAGCCTGTTACCGCTCCAGCGCACTGGCGGTCGAACTCGCCCGCAAACACGATACCCGCCTGCACATCCTGCATATCAGCACCGCCCGGGAACTGGAACTCTTCGACGACAGCGTAGTCCGGATCAGCAGCCCGCGTGAAAATGAAGCCTTTGAGGAACGCGACACCACCATCCGGAAAATCACCGCCGAGGCCTGCGTCCATTATCTTCACTTCGACAGCACGGCCTACGAGACCAAAGGTGCGCTCGTTAAATGCAATCCGGCAATTAAGCGCGACTCTGACCGGCAGGCGCTTTTGCGCGGACTGCTGACAGACCGGCTCGACACCATCGGAACCGACCACGCGCCGCACACGGTACAGGAAAAACAGGGGACTTACTGGACCGCACCGTCCGGCATGCCCGTCATCCAGTCCGCCCTGCCCGCCGTTCTGGAACACTTCCACAAAGGCCTGCTTTCACTCGAAACCATCGCCGCCAAAATTGCTCACAATCCGGCGCGCATTTTCAACATGAAAGACCGCGGCTTCATCCGCGAAGGCTACTGGGCCGATCTCGTGCTGATCGACTTAAACCGCCCGCAGACTGTCTCCAAAGAAAACATCCTTTATAAATGCGGCTGGTCGCCCTTCGAAGGCGTCACCTTCCGCTCATCGGTTGACACCACCATCGTCTCCGGCCGGGTTGTCTGGCAGAACGGAAAAATAAACGGGGCCGCCCATGGACAGCGCCTCGAGTTTGCCCGATAAGATTAATCCGGCTGAGCGCTCCACAAGTTGACGGTTTACAGCAAAGGAAGTTATGGCAGTTTCAATTCAACTTCAGAATCTGGTTAAAACATTCGGTTCTGTGCGGGCGGTGGACGACATCAGTCTGACCATTGAACCCGGCGAGCTGTTCTTTCTGCTGGGGCCGTCCGGCTGCGGAAAAACCACTCTGTTACGTTCTATCGCAGGATTTTCCGAACCTGACAGCGGAACCATTCTAATTGACGGTCGTGACATCACAAACCTGCCGCCGCACCGGCGCGATACCGGCATGGTATTTCAAAGCTACGCCCTGTGGCCGCATCTAAGCGTCGCCCGTAACGTATCCTTCGGTCTGGAAATGCGTAAACTCAGCAAGGCGGAAATCGCCGCCCGCACAAACGACGCGCTGGCGATGGTCAGAATGCAGCCGTATGCCGGCCGCAAGCCGTCCCAGCTTTCCGGCGGACAGCAGCAGCGCGTCGCACTGGCCCGCGCGCTGGTGATTCATCCGCAATGTCTGCTGCTCGATGAACCGCTCTCCAATCTGGACGCCCAGCTGCGCCTGGAAATGCGTACAGAAATCCGCCGCATCTGCAAAGAGTCCGGCCTGACTGCCATATATGTCACCCACGACCAGAAAGAAGCGCTCTCCATAGCTGACCGACTGACCGTGCTCCGTAACGGAAAAATCGAACAATGCGGAACGTCCCGCGAAATCTATGCACGCCCCGTCTCCATGTTCGCCGCCAGTTTTATCGGCGAAACCAATTTTATTTACGGAACACTGGAAGGCGGCGAAGGCGGCCGTGTAAAGGTTCGTACAGCGCTGGGCCTGTTCGTTTCCGAAACAGTCGCGCCGGGACTCCGTACCGGCGACCGCGTGGCGATTTCTCTGCGTCCGGAAGTCCTGCGGCTGGATGAACCGCCGGTCAACGCACCGAACCGTATTTGCGGCACGGTTCACGACACGATTTATCTCGGCGAAATGGCTCAGCACCAGCTCCGCACGGACGATGGAAACAACCTTAAGGTCTTTGATATCAATCCCCGCATCATCGCCCGCGACACCGAAGAACGTGCCACGGTCTGGGTCGATCCCCGCGACGCCGTTGTACTGCCTGCCGAAGGGAGGGCGAACCGTTCATGAAAAATCTCGCGATACTGCTGGCCGCGGCGGCAGTGATTGCTCTGCCGTTTCTGTTCCGGCAGAAAACACCGGACGGAGTCTGGCGTTCCGGCGATCCGGTCCTGGTCATCATCACCCCCCACAACGAAGCAATCCGCTACGAATTCGGGCGGGCCTTCAGCCGCTGGCACGCTGAACGGTTCGGATGCCCGGTCAAAATCGACTGGCGGAACATCGGCGGCACCACCGAAATCACGCGCTATCTGGACAGCGAAACCCTGAGTGCATTCCGCAGCTGGTGGACCGGCCCGCAGGGAAAATCCTGGCCGCGCGGCGGAACCTTTGCACTCACCGATCACCGCTTCCGCAGCAGCGACCCCGAACTCACTGCCCTCCGGCAGGCCATACTCTCCACCGATAACCCCGCCGCCTTCAGCACCGGCATCGATCTCTTTTTCGGCGGCGGAGAATACGACCACTCCCGTGCATTTGCCAAAGGACTCACCGTCGCCCCGTGGCCGAACGGCATTCCCAAAGAACTCGTCGAAACCGCTGACGGCATCGAACTGATTCCCGAACGGCTGGGCGGAGAGCTCTGGCGCGCCGAAGGTTTTGTCGGAACAGCCCTGAGCACGTTCGGCATCGTTTATAACAGTGACCGGCTCGCCGGTTCGGGAATCCAGACTCCTCCCGCTTCATGGATCGACCTGACCCATCCCGTCTACCACCGTCAGCTCGGCTTAGCCGATCCCACCAAAAGCGGAAGCATCGCCAAAGCATTTGAAATGATCATTCACCAGCAGATCAATCAGTCGGTCGAAACGACGGGATTTTCAGCAAAAACAGAAACGGCTCCCGACCAGAAAAATCCTGCATACACCGCCGCAATTGAACGCGGCTGGGTGAACGGCATCAATCTCGTCCGGTTGATCAGCGCCAATGCACGCTACTTCACCGACAGCGCCGGCAAGGTCGCGATAGACGTCAGCACCGGCGATGCCGCAGCCGGACTGTCCATCGATTTTTACGGCCGCTATCAGGCCGAAACCAGCCGCAATCCCGCCACCGGCGAAGAACGCATGCACTACGTCACTCCGGCAGGCGGATCAAGCGTCAGCTGCGATCCGATCGGACTCGTGCGCGGCGCGCCGCACCGCGAACTGGCCGTACGCTTCATTGAATTCACCGTCAGCGAAGCCGGACAAAAACTCTGGAACTACCGGCCAGGCACACCGGGCGGACCCGAAAAATTTGCACTGCGACGCCTGCCGATCCGCCGCGACTTCTATCCGTCGGACCGGAAGGAAATTCAGGCCCGCTTCGAGGCGCACCGGCCTTACACCTCCGACGATCTGGGCGACTCCGGCATCAACCCGTATCAGCTCGCCTCGCAATTCACCTATGTCGGCCGCTGGACCGGGCGGCACTTTACTATTCACCGCGATCTGATCCGCGCCATGTGCCTTGACTCCGGTGACGAACTGAGCGCCGCGTGGGCGGCCATTGCCCGCGCCGGAGGTCCGGAAGCCACACCTGAAGCCATGGCGGCACTGCTGGCTCTGCCGCCCGGTCTGTCGTGGGAAAGCGCGCTGGATACGGAACGGTTCAACTCCGCGAACCGCATGGAAACCATGCGGGAATGGATCATCTTTTTCCGCGCACAGTACCGCGAAGCCCGCCGTCTGGCGGAAGGAGGCCGCCGTGCGTAAATCCGCCGCGTGGACCGTCTTTATCGTAACGCTGACCGTTTTCGCCGCCGGATTCATCTTTCCGCTCTGGCTGGCCGTGCGCAACGGCTTCGTATCGCCCGACGGCCAGTTCACGCTGAATTATCTGACCGGCGTGTTCCGCAATCCCGTCTATCTCGAAGGCATTCTGAACAGTCTGCGCATCGCGACGGGAACCACCCTGCTGGCCACCCTGCTGGCTCTGCCGCCTGCCTGGCTTTCCAACCGGTACGCGTTCGCAGGAAAAACCGGACTCAACGCCCTGATGCTGGTGCCGATGATTCTGCCGCCCTTTGTCGGCGCGATCGGCTTTCAGCAGATTCTCGGACAATACGGCACACTGAACTCTTTGCTGGGACTCCACATCGACTGGCTTGGCCGGGGACAGTGGGCCGGTGTAATCCTGCTACAAGCTCTCTCGCTCTATCCGGTCATGTATTTAAACATCGCCGCCGCACTGGCGAATATCGATCCATCCATGGACGAAGCGGCGCAAAACCTCGGAGCCTCCGGCTTCGCCCGTTTTCGCCGCATCACCCTGCCGCTGATGACGCCCGGTCTATTCGCAGGCGGAACCATCGTTTTCATCTGGGCCTTCACCGAACTCGGCACGCCGCTGATCATGAACTGCACCCGCGTTGCGTCGGTGCAGGTCTACGACGCGCTTAAAGAAATCGGCAGCAATCCGTTCCCCTTCGCGCTGGTCGCCGTCATGCTCGCCGTCAGTACCGGCCTCTATTTCCTGAGTAAATTCCTCTTCGGCGGCGGCACCTATACCCTGCCCGGAAAAACGGCCACCGCGTTTCACGAAATCCGGCTCACAGGCGGACGCGCATGGCTCGTCCGGATGCCGTTCCTGTTCCTCATCACACTGGCCCTGCTGCCGCATCTCGGGGTGGTCCTCACCAGCTTCACCGCGCCCGGCGGCTGGTACCACACCGTACTGCCCGATGTCTTCACCACCGGAAACTACCTCGAAGCGCTGGGCCACGACATGACCGTCAGCAGCATCCGCAACAGCCTCGGCTTCTCGCTGCTCGCCGTACTCTTCACCCTCGTGTTCGGTATCGGCATCGCCTTTGTTACCGTGCGCTCCACCCTGCGCGTCCGGGGTTTGCTGGACGGACTCGCCATGCTGCCGCTCGCTGTTCCCGGACTCGTCATGGCTTCCGGCTATCTCGCCTTAAGCTCCATGCTCTCCAATCTGGAAACCGTCCGCAACTCACCGGCTCTGCTGAACCTCTTCGATGTAAAGACCAATCCCGCGCTCTTTCTGGTACTGGCCTACGGCATCCGCCGCCTGCCCTACATGGTGCGCTCCGCCGCCGCCGGACTTCAGCAGACCAGCGCTGAACTTGAAGAATCCGCCGCCAACCTCGGGGCATCGCCCAACGTCAGCCTGCGCCGCATCACCCTGCCACTGATCACCGCACACCTCATCGCAGGCGCGTTGCTCGTCTTCTCCTTCAGCATGCTCGAAGTTTCTGACAGCCTGATGCTCGCCCAGCGTGCGGAATTTTATCCGATCACCAAAACCATCTACGAACTCTTCCAGCTCATCGGCACGGGAAAATATATCGCCTCCGCGCTGGGCGTCTGGGCCATGCTCTTCCTGACCGTCACACTGATCGGCAGCAGCCTGCTGCTCGGAAAAAAACTCGGCACCCTCTTCCGGACATAATCAGGCAACCAATTCTGGCGGAGTACAGCCGTTTGCTCGTCAAACGGCTCCCCCGCTCAAGAAATTTCTAGTTGCGAGCAACCGGATTTACTGCCGTTGCTTCATCGACTAGGAAACTCAGTCGACTTTTCAGGAGCAGTTATCGTGGAGATTTTTTAGGCACCGGGATGGCCTTTCCATTGAACGGTGGTGGTCTGCCGGATATCGCGTGAAGACGCCGCCGCCTCGATCACAAATTCGTCTGTGTCACTCGTCCACGCTTTTGTTTCCGGGCTCCAATAGGAAAACGCGTCAGGCCCGAGATCAAACGTCACCGTCTTGCTCTCCCCGGCCTTGAGGGAAACCTTTTCGAACGCCCTCAACTCATGCACCGGGCGGGGGATCTTCGGGTTTTTCTGTGCGACATAGATCTGCACCACCTCGGCTCCGTCCCTGGCGCCCGAGTTCTTTACCTTCAAGGTTACTTGGCAGACACCGCCTTTGCAGGCGGCCTTCATGTCCGAATAGGCAAACTGGGTATAGCTCAGTCCGTGGCCGAAGGCAAAGTGCTGGTCGGCTTTCATAGTGTCGAAATACCGGTAGCCCAGCATGAGCCCCTCGTCGAAATGGATGTTGTCCTTGTCCTGCCGGCCCAGCTTGTAGGCTGGCGAGTCTTCGAGCTTTTTCGGCCAACTGAAGGGCAGTTTGCCCGACGGGTTGCCATTGCCGAAGAGGAGGTTGGCCATCGCGGTGCCCCCAAGCGTACCGGGATAAAACATATCCAGCACGGCAGGCGCGCTCTCCAGCCACGGCAGCTCCATGGGCGATCCGTGATAGAGAACCACCGCAGTTTTCGGATTGATCGCCGCGATCTGCTTGATGAGATCCGACTGCCCGGCTGGAAAGCCCATGTCCGTCCGGTCGCGTCCCTCGCTGTCTCCGCTGTGGTCTCCGCCGCCGACAAAAATCACCGCATCCGCCTGCTCGAATGCCTTGCGGTGGGGATCGAGGGTTTTGGCGATTTCTTCGGCGTTGGCTGGCAACGCCCATTCCAGGCGGATGGATGGGTGATCTTTCGCCCAGTAATTCATCTCTTCCACATTCTTCCGGCCCCAGAGCGTCTGCTGGACCCATGCGGAAATTTCGTATTCCTTCCCAGCCTCAAAATTGAGGATTGCCGTGCTGCTCTGGGGCGTGCCCAGTTCCACGTTGCGCGTGGCCGGACCCCCTTTGGCTCCCACCTTGAGCAGGGCCGGACCGTCGGACACCAGCCGCAGGACATATTTTCCGGTCACCGGCGCGACAATCCTGCCCTGAAACACCGCGCGGTAGTCCACCGCATCGAACTGCGGCGCCATCTTGTTCGTCGCCAAATTCATGTCAATCGACCGCACCGGTTTTCGCACGTTTTCGATTCCGGTTTTTACTCCCCCGAATTCGTGGAAGGTCACGGCCAATACTTTCCACGCGGACGAAGGGATGACTTCAAATTCCGCATTCCCGCTCAGCGGCACCACCTCCAGCTTGTCGCCCAGCAGTTCGCGCAACCCCATCAGCGGCGTGATCTCTTTGAACGCCTGCGCGCCCGAACTTCCACCCAGTCCGTCCTGACAAAAAAACTTTTCGAGGTTTGGGCCTGTCGCAACCACCTTCTTAAGTTTTGAGGCGTCGAGCGGCAGGATGTTATTTTCGTTTTTCAGAAGCACGGCACCTTCCTGCGCTACGCGCAGTGCGACATCCCGGTGCTCCGGGGTGTTCAAAGCGGCGCCGACCAAAGGATCTTTGCCGTCCAGCAATCCGGTCAGGGCGTAGATGCGCAGCACCCGGCGGACTTTATCATCGATCACCGACTCCGGCACATCACCTTTCGTCACGGCATTGACCAGCGGCTGACCGAATTTCATGACCGCAAAAGGCCCTCCCGGCATATCCACGTCCAGTCCGGCCAGCGCGGCCTTAACCGTCGTCTTCGAGTGGCACCAGTCGGTCATCACCAGCCCTTCGTAACCCCATTCGCCTTTCAGGATATCGTTGAGAAGGAATTGGCTGTCGCTGCACAAATCCCCGTTCAGCCCGTTGGCCGCTGTCATCACGGACCACGGCTTACCCTCCTTGATGGCAATTTCAAAGTTTTTCAGATACAGCTCGCGCAGTGTGCGCTCGTCCGCCCGGCTCATGTAATCGTTGCGGTTGAACTCCCTTCCGTTCACCGCGTAATGCTTGGCGCAGGCTCCGACCCCTTCGCTCTGGAGCCCCCGGATCTGTGCGGCCGCCAGCTTCCCGCTCAGCAGGGGATCGTCGCTGAAATATTCAAAAAAACGCCCGCCCAGCACGTCGCGGTTCAGATTGAACGCTGGGCCGAGAGAAATCGTGATCCGGCAGGCCTTCGCTTCATTCCCGAGCACGGCCCCGACTTTTTCCACCAGCGCGGGATTCCATGTAGACCCCAGCCCGAGACCGGCCGGCATCACAGTCAGCACCCGTGCGCCCACTCCGCGCGGACCGTCAAGCACCCCGAATGGCTCGAGCCCAAGTCGCGGAGCCCCGCCCATCAATTGCATCCGGTTCGGAGCCTCCACCAGCCCCCGTCCCGTACAAATCATGGCCTTCTCCTCAAGCGTCAATTGCTTGATAATCTCTTCGATCCGTTCGTCGGCCGGACGCGAGGGGTCCATCCAGGCCGGTTTCTGGTCAGCCGCCTCTGCTGAAAACTGTGCAGCGAGCGCCGCGAAAAAAACCAGTGCCGCCGGGCGAAAGAGTCGGAGGCTTCCCGCTTTGATTCCGCAGAGCCCGCGAAAGAATTCCTGAGGATGCCTGTTAAGGGACGGTATGGTTTTCTTTTTACGGTTCATCATATCACTTTTCATCATGGTTTCCTTTCAGCAGATTAATAAATTGCTACACAAACTTCTCCGCATACTCTCACGAAAGCCGCTGACCTTTTTCGATCTATGAGGGAGGGGGCTTTCCGTCTGGTTTCCCGCATGTCTGCCGCTTCTTTCCCCCTCGCACCGCCATCGTAATCTATTGACGTTACTTACTATTGTCGATATGCACAATAGATTTTTGGAGGTAGATTATAAGTTTAAATGCCGGACTCTGGAACTGTCACGGAGTACGTCCGTTTACTCGTCAAACGGCTTCCCCGCTCAAGAAAATATCCAGTTGCGAGCAACTTGATTTACGGCATTCACCCCGGTTTGCGGCTCTTTCCAAAAGACGGGAATAAGGATGGTTTTTACGCCAGCATTTCCAGAGCCGCACTGACGACTTGATCGACCGAAACGCCAAGGATGCTTTTCAGGTCATCTTTCGAGTAGGACGTGACGTTGGTATTGCGCAGGGTGCGATGCTGTGAACCGTAGGGTCCGACACGCAGAGGATCGGTCGGGCCGAAGATGGCCAGCGTCGGCGTACCCGCAGCGGCGGCCATATGCATCGGGCCGGAATCTACGGTGATTACCAAGGCCATAGCCTGTAAAACGCCGCCCAATTCCACCAGCGAAGTTTTTCCGCACAGATTGTGCGCCGAACCGGGTGGAAGCAGTTCCATCAATTTTCCGCAGGCAGCGGCATCTTCCGGCACACCAGAGATATAAAGCATGGCACCCGTTTTCTCATGCAAAACTTTTCCAACGGCGGCAAACCGTTCGACCGGCCAGTTTTTGGCGGCATGACGGGAACAGGGCGAAAGCAGTACCTTTAAAGGTGAAGTCTGTCCGCTGAATGCCGGCGGCGGAAAGGTGACCGGAAATCGCACCGGTTCTGCCGGGAGTTCAAGGAAGCGAAGAACGTCGAGATTTTCGTCAACGGCGTGCCGCTCTTTATCACGCCCGGCGGCGACGTGATCGTAGAACAGATAGGCGAATTCGCGGTGAAACGACGGACCGATCCGTTTATGCGACCGTGCGGCGCGGGCAATCACCGCGCTTTTAAAAAGCCCCTGTAAATCCACAACCAGGTCGTATTTGTCTTTCCGAAGTTCGGAAAGAAAGCTTTTCAGATTTGAATGGAGACTGTTGCGCGGAAACGGGATCACACGCCCGACATCGGTGAAACACTTTACCAGCGGTACGTAGCCGCTGTTGACAACCCAGTCGACCTCCGCGCTCAGCCCGGTTTTAAGCAGATGAACGGCAGGTAGCGCATGAAACAAGTCGCCCAGCGAGCTGGTTTTTACAATCAGTATCCTCACATTTCACCCCGTATCAGGCGGCGCCGCAAAGCATCAGCATGACAGCTTTTTGAACATGCAGCCGGTTTTCCGCCTCGTCGAAGACAACGGACTGCGGACCATCGATGACTTCGGCAGTCTGCTCAAATCCGCGCAAGGCGGGCAGGCAGTTCATGAAAATAGCATCCGGTTTAGCGTGCTTCATCAACGCCGCAGTCACCTGATACGGAGTAAACAGCTTGATGCGGTCAGCCTCTTCATCCTTTGGAATGTGGTAGCTCATCCATGAATCGGTATAAACGATGTCGGCATCCGTGATCGCCTCAACCGGATCATCGGTGACGGTCAGGCTGCAACCTGACTCCATCGCAAATCCGGCGCAGCATTCGGTGACTTCAACGGCCGGCATCTGCTCCTCAGGTGAGCCAACACTGATATGCATCCCCAGCTTGGTGCAGCCCTGCATGAGCGAATGGGTTACATTGTTATAGCCGTCGCCGAGATAAGCCAGCTTGAGGCCTTTCAGCGTACCTTTTTTTTCATGAATGGTCTGCAAGTCCGCCAGAATCTGACAGGGATGCCCCTCGTCCGTGAGTGCATTAATGACCGGTATCGTAGCGTACTTAGCCATCTCGAGAATATCTTCATGCTTGAAGAGTCGCGCCATAACCAGATTGCACATCCGGCTGATCACCTTGATGGAGTCTTCGATGGTTTCCTTGCCGCCGCCCATGGGCGACGTGCTCATGTCATAGTAAATGGCATGGCCGCCCAGCTGGGTCATGCCGATTTCAAACGACAAACGGGTGCGCAGGCTTGGCTTTTCAAAAATCATCAACAGGGTTTTCTGTTTAAGAGCCTCGGCATATTTCTGCGGTTTGGCTTTAACTTTTTCAGCCAGCTCCAGCACATCAAGGATTTCCTGAGCGCTCCAGTCTTTGAGTGAAATGAGGTGTTTCATTGTTTCATCTCCTTGTAATAATCATGCACCGCGCCGTCGCAGTTGAAAATACTTAGCATCAACGCCGCGCGAATCCACATACCGTTACGCACCTGCCGCCAGTAAACAGCGCGCGGGTCACTGTCGACCGCCGGATCGATTTCAAGACGGCGCGGCAGCGGGTGCATAATCACTGCGGTTTCTTTGAGTATATTCAAATGCTCTTTGGTGAAGTGATACGCCGAAGTATTCACCCGGCTGCTTTCATTATCCACATCCCACTCGTCCTGAATGCGGGTCATGTAGATTGCATCCACTTCAGGAATCACCTTAGCAAAATCGTGACTTATTTCGTACGGCATGCCTGCCGCATCAAGCTGTTTGAGAATGTCATCACCGATCTGCAGTTCGGGCGGTGCGACAAAATACGCCTTAACTCCTGTGTACTGTGTGAGCAGCCATGCCAGCGAGCGGACTGTGCGTCCGCGCTTCAGATCGCCGACAAAAGCGATCTTCCTGCCGTCGATGCCGCCGATATTTTCAAAACTGCGCGCCAGCGTGTAAATGTCGAGCAGCGCCTGAGTCGGATGCTGATCCTTGCCCGACCCGGCATTGACAACCGGTACGGGCCGGTGCGTATTGGAAAGCATCCACGCAATCCGTTCAGCAAACCCGCCTGCCGGATGACGCATAATGATGAGATCAGCATACGAACTGAAGGTCCGCACCGAATCTTCCGGCGACTCACCTTTCATCTCACTGGACGTCGAACTGTCACGCACGTTCATGGTCTGCATACCGATAATCTGGCAGGCGGAATAGAAAGAAAGATACGTGCGCGTCGAAGGCTGGGCAAAATACAACATGGCGCGTTTATCAAAAAGCCGCTGCTGCAAGAAGGCACTGCCTGCGCCAGTTTTTGCAATACGGCGCACACAAGTGGCCAGCGAACAGAGATCTTCCAGCATCGGACGGCTGAACTGCTGGGCCGACAACGCGTGATACGACCGGTCACCGGAAAGAAAATACGGCGCTCTTTCCACCGTGCTCAGGCCGCTGAATGCATCCCATGAAATCTGATCCAATAACGCCGTTTTACTCATGATCCCTCCGTTTTTAAAACCTTGAGGGCTTTATATGCCATTTTTACCGGCGATTGGAAACAGAAGAGATTGAAAGATAATAACTGCGAAGTGAAAGGCCGCCGGACGATCCCCTATCGCGCACTGAACTCGCAGCCGCAATAACTTTGGCGGTACAGATCATATTCCTCAGTCAATTCGATGCTCCGCAGGAATCCGCCCTGTTTTTTGAAGTCGACCGGAACAAAACCGGGGAACTGTGCACCGATTTCAAAGATGATGCGTGATACTTTATGCGGACTGAGTGTCAGCGTGGTGGCAAAGGCCGGGATACCCAGCCGCGCGGCCATCTGGCTGGTTCGCGCCAGACTGAATTCAAAGCATTTCCGACAGCGCGCGCCCTTCTCCGGCTCATTTTCCAGACCCTGGATGTGCCTGAGCCAGACGTCGTGATCATACTGATCCTCCTCGATCACCAGATTCATTTTTTCCGCCAGCTTCCGGGCGTGCTTGAGCCGTTTCAGATATTCAGACACAGGATGAATATTAAAATTGCTGAAATAGAGTACGACTTCATGGCCATCGAGCATCAGGCGTTCAGCCGATGGTGCAGCGCACGGCGCGCAACAAGTATGAAGCAATACCTTTTTCATACTTCATCTTTCCTCGTTCATAATTCTTCTATATCGCCGTCATTGTAATCCGCGTGAAACTTCGCCGAAAACTGCTCCAGCGTCCCCTCCTCAATTGCACCGCGCAGTCCGGCGGTCAATTCCTGAAAATAGTGCAGATTATGGCGGGAGAGTAGCATGGGACCGAGCATTTCGCCCGACCGGAACATATGGTGCAAATAGGCGCGACTGTAGTTCCTGCAGGTATAACAGGTGCAGTCTGCATCCAGCGGACGCGGATCGGCGGCATGGCGGGCATTCATAAAATTGAGCGTGCCGCGCCGGGTAAAAGCCTGTGCGGTACGGCCGGAACGGGTCGGAATAACGCAATCAAACATATCCACGCCGCGCAGCACCGCGCCAACAATATCAGTCGGCTTACCAACGCCCATCAGATAACGCGGACGGTCTTCCGGCAGATGCGGTACCGTATATTCCAATGTTTGGAACATCAGGTCCTGCCCTTCGCCGACGGCAAGGCCGCCGATGGCATAGCCGTCGAATCCGATTTTTTTGAGCGCATCCGCCGACTCTTTGCGCAATTCAGGATAAACGCTGCCCTGTACGATGCCGAAGATGCCGTATCCGTCGCGCACATTGAAGGCATCGCGCGAACGCTTTGCCCAGCGCATTGAAAGCCGCATGGATTCGGCGGCGACCTCTTCGGTAGCCGGAAACGGAGTGCATTCATCAAACGACATCGTAATATCCGCATCAAGCAGATGCTGAATTTCAATCGAGCGTTCGGGAGTCAGATGGTGACTGCTTCCGTCAAAGTGCGACTGAAACATCGCGCCCTCTTCGGTGATTTTCCGAAGCTTGGAAAGCGACATCACCTGAAACCCGCCGGAGTCGGTCAGAATCGGCCCCGGCCAGTTCATAAATTTATGCAGTCCGCCGAGAGCGGCCACCCGCTCTGCACCGGGACGCAGCATCAGATGATAGGTGTTGCCGAGCACGATTTGTGCGCCGGTTTCTGCAAGCTGTTCCGGCAGAATGCCTTTAACTGTACCCACCGTGCCGACCGGCATAAATGCCGGTGTATCAATAACACCGTGCGCCGTTGTGATCTTTCCGCGCCGCGCCGCGCCGTCTTTTTTTAACAGTTCAAATTTCATTGGGCAGAGAATACGGGAAAGTCCGCCGCGAAAAAGCGTAAAACAGAGGTGATTATTATAAATTATTCAGTGCTTTTTCGATACTGACGTTGAGCCGCGCAGCAAGCACTTTTACGGAAGGCTCGCGTAGCATTTCACGATGGAACCCCGGAGCGAGATAAATATCCTGATCTTTCGTAAGAACAGCCCACTCCATCGTCATATCCGGCAGGAACCAGGAAGCCAGGTCATCGGAACGGAAGAGTGCGACATGCCCCGGATAAAAATGCGGCTGGTACCGGAGTGCCGCTTCCCGATTCCGGCGATACACCTCTTCGCGATGAGCCAATACGCCTTCCTGCATCTGAATCCCGTCGAGCATTTTTCCGGCATCAGCGGCTTCGTCATGGAAAATATTTTTAAACCGGTTTTTAATAATGTTCAGCCAGGGCTTGAATCCAATGAGCCGGACGAGGCGAAACCGGCGCCAGTAAAAGGCTATCCGACGCTCCGCCGGCGGATAGGCCCATGCATCGATCATCGCAAGCAATTTTACTTCGCATTTCTGCTCCAGTAACTGGCGTGCCATTTCCATGGCGACGTAACCGCCGTAACACCAGCCGCCGAGTAAATACGGGCCGTTCGGCAGGAATTCACGCAGCACGGAAACATAGTAGGCCGCCATCTCCTCAATCGTAGAGTGCACCTTGGATGGATCAACTAATCCGAGTGACTGAAAACCGTATACAGGCTGATCCGCTGGCAGATTGTGTACGAGATTTGAGTAGCCGAGCAAATCGCCGGGCGCACTGTGCAACAGGAAGAACGGTGCGCGGCCCGGAGCCCCTTCCTTGAGGCAGACCAGCGATTTGTATTCTGTAGCGTCGCGCATTTCAACAATCTCGGCCATTTGCGCTATGGTTGGATATTGGAAAAGCTGCGCAACCGTCAGCGACAGTCCCGAGGCAAGAACCCGCTCAACCAGCTGAATCGCCAGCAACGAGTGTCCGCCCAGATCAAAAAAGTTGTCGCGAATCCCGATTTGATCCATGCCAAGCACCGCCGACCAGATTTCTGCCAGCATTTTCTGTGACACGGTTCCGGGTTCGACATAATTTTCGCGCGACCGGCTAATGCTTTTAATTGGCGACGGCAACGCCTTGCGATCCACTTTTCCACCCGGCGCGGTTGGAAACACGTCCAATTCCATGAACGCAACAGGCACCATATATTCCGGCAGATTGGCGGCGAGAAAAGCGCGCAGCTCCGTGACCGCAGGAGACAGCCCGGGCTCCGGGATGTAGTAAGCCGCCAATTCTTTCTGTTCGGAAAGGTCGTCGCGAGCCATCACAACAGCCTGGGCAATGTCATTGTGCTGTTCCAGCACGGCGGCAATTTCGTCCGGTTCAATGCGGAAGCCGCGGATTTTAACCTGATTATCCACGCGGCCCAGAAAACCGATCCGTCCGTCAGGCTGGCGGCACACCAGATCGCCGGTGCGGTAAAGCATCCCCTCGCCCCATGGATTGCGGATAAATTTATCACGGGTTAAGTCGGCACGGTTGAGATAACCGCGTGCAACGCCGTCACCGCCGATCAGCAGTTCACCCGGCATGCCGGGCGACACAAGCTGCTGCCGTGCATCGGCTACATAAAGCGCCGTTCCGGCAATCGGCAGGCCAATCGGCACCTCACCGCTCACGGCACCGACCAGCTCGTGAACGGTGGCCACCACGGTGCACTCCGTCGGGCCGTAGGTATTGAACAGCCGCACCGCACCGCCGCCCTTCTGCAACCAGACGCGGCAGAGTTCCGCCGAAACTTTTTCTCCGCCGATAATGACTGCCCGCAAATTTTTCGGCACGGTACGTACATTGCGAACCCATTCGTGCCAGTAGGCCGTCGGCAAATCGACTGCCGTAATTTTCCAGCGCTCGATGAATTTTTCAAACTCTGAAACCGAGCTGGACAGTTCATCACTGCGCAGCACCACGGTTCCGCCGGTGGACCATGCGGGGAAAAGTTCTTCAACCGAACCGTCAAAATTCATCGAGAAAAATTGCAAAACACGGTCTTTCGCTCCGATGCCATAGACCTGAACGGAAGCCAGACAGTGATTGACGACATTTCGATGTTCGACCATCACGCCTTTCGGTTTCCCGGTGGATCCGGAGGTGTAAAAAATGTATGCCAGATTAGAGCTGACGGCACATGCGGATGGCTTAGCCCCGTTGTCTTTAATCAAATCGACGCAAACTGCGGTCCGCCCGCCGTATATCCGGTTACTCATCGAATCAACCGTGACCACGATCGGCATCGCCGTATCGGCCATGAAAAATTCGAGTCGATCTGCCGGATAATCCGGATCAAGCGGCACGTAGGCGCCGCCCGCCTTGAGGATGCCAAGGATGCCTATGCACATTTCAAGCGAGCGGTTTAAAAAAAGACCGACCGGAGTATCCGGTTTGACACCCAGTTCCTGCAACCGCGCCGCCAGAGCGTCAGCCCGCGCATTGAGTTCGGCATAGGTCAGTTTACCAAAAGGTCCTTCGACAGCGGTGGCCCGCGGTGTTTTTTCGACCTGTGCTTCAAAGAGTTGATGTATGCAGCGCGTTTCACTGAACCCCGGTGTGCGGGCCTGCGCTTTTTCAAGCTCACGGCGATCACTTGCCGTCAGCACGGATTGAGAAAAAAGCGGCTGGCTGAGATATGAAACATGGCGGAAAGCACGGAAATGCTCCCAGATTCTGGCCGGACAATACACCTCGTTTTCGCCGAGAATAATCTGGAAAACCGGAGGCTTACGCAGCGAAGTAAACCGCTGAAACAGGTCGCGGGCATAGGTTTTCCGTTTGCGGCAGATTTCCAGCGCCTTCTCTGCTTTCTGCATATTGTCAAAAAGAAGCTGGTCGGCATTTAATTCAAGATGCAGAGGAACTGTAGCGGCAAAAAACTCCGGTGCATCGGTTTCGACCGCCCAGCCGACAGTAAACTGGTTCTGTGAGCAGAAACGGGAGAGGAAACACAGAAACAGCGGCAGATCGGTGAGCATGTAATGATGCATCAAGCGATCAATGCCGGCAGGGATTTCCAACGATTGGAAATTTTCGAACCGGCGCACCCAGAACTGCTCATGACGGGCCCATTCAGCATTCAGTGCGTCCAGTTTTTGACCAAGCTTTAAAAATTCATGTTCATTAACCAGCCAGTCCGCCGATTCACACACTGCAGGGAACCGCAACTCGGTTGGACTGCCGTCCAGCGTCAGCATAGCGCCGTCGGATTTGAGCACATAGAGCTCGCCGCCGAACAGCACTTTAGGCAGGCCGAGCTCATTGGGTTGATTACCGAAATCCAGCGCGCGGCGCAGGGCGTCCGTTTCATCCGGAGAGCGGCTCCAGTCGATCAGACAGCCGTTGGCCGGACGTTTATGGAGCGGGTAATACGTGCGTTTCCGCAAATCCTGCGGTGTACGGATTTCACGCCCTTCAACCAGCTCGAGTGCGAGCTCGCTGAGTGCGTCAATCGCCGTATCGTAGCAACGGGCGTTGAGCGTGAACGAGGTGTCATTTTCATGAACATCCACAGAGCGCTGTTTAAGCAGATCGCCCGCATCCACTTCATTCACCATGACATGCCAGCTGACGCCATGAAGCCGTTCCCGGTTGATGATTGCCCAGGCGGTCGAATAGACACCCGCATAGCGCGGCAGCGGGGCATCATGATAGTTGATCGCAAAGCGGCGCGGCAGGGCCAGCACGTCCGGTTTGAGGATATAGCTGTTCACGATACTGAAAAGGAAATCGAACGGTTGAGTCGAAAGAATCTTCTCGAATCCTTCAGAGGGATGGTGCCACGGAACGCCCTTTTCTTTGGCCCAGCGGCGATTGGCGGCATCGGGCGAAATCAGCCCGAGCACCCGCAGTCCACGGCGGCGCAATATTTCAGTGCAGCGCAGACAAAGAGAGCCTTCACCGATCACGAAACAGGTTGGTGCCGCTCCGTCACTGTCCTGCAAATAGTCACTGAGCGGACGGTACGGGTCTTTAACGACCTGTCGCGCCAGCATAAGGAAATCACTGACGGTCTGTTCGGCGGCGGCGGCATCAAAAAGTTCCGTATCGTATTCCAATTGCCCTTCGAGCTGCCCTTCGCGCTCGATGAAATAGAGCAGCATATCCATTTTGGATGTATCGTTGCCGATTTCATCGTCCGTCAGTGTGAGATCGGCAAACCGTTTAGTCGGCAGAGCCATGTTGTGCAAAATAATCGAATTGCGGAAAACAGGATGCCGCGATCCGTCACTGACCGCTTCCATCACCTTTTCAAACGGAATGTCCTGATACGCATAGGCTTCAAGTGCGGTGTGCCGGACGCGATCAAGTACAGCGATAAAGTCTGGTGCGCCTGAAAAGTCGGTGCGCAACGCCAGTGCATTGATAAAGGTTCCGACGATTTTTTCAATCTGCGGATGGTTGCGATTGGCAATGGCCGTACCGGTGATGATATCCGTCGATCCCGTGGCCCGGTGCAGCAGAGTCTGCCAAATCGAAGTCAGCACCATGAATAATGAAGCGCTTTCACGGCGCCCCAGTGCCGTGAGCGCGGTGGTAAGATCCGGTGAAACAATAAAGGCGTGACGTGCACCGCGATGCGCGGAAACTTCCGGACGGGCATGAGTAAGCGGAAAATGAAGATCCGGTCGCGGGGCGGCCAGTTTTTCCTTCCAATAGTTGAGCTGCGGCTGCAGCACACCGCTCCGGATACGTTCATTGAGCCACACGGCGACATCGGAATACTGCCGTTCAACCGGTTGCAGCGGTGACGGACGTCCGGCGATGAACGCTTCATATATTTCTGCAAATTCTGTCGCAAACCAGCTAATGCCCCATCCATCGGAAGCTATGTGATGAATATTCAAGAAAAGCTGGAAGCGTTTTTCGGACAGTTTGACCAGTTCAGCACGGATAAGCATTCCCGAAGAGAGATCAAAAACATGGCGGCCGTTGGCTGAACGTAGCTCCACAGCCCGTCGATCGCGTTCAGCGACGTCCAGCTCGCTCAAATCGGTGAATTTGACGGAAACATAAACTTCAGCAAGCGGGCGCTGCACCATTTCGCCTTTTTCCATGGTATAGACCATGCGCAAGGCATCGTGACGACGGACAACCTCATTAAATGCCCGCTCCAGCACCTCAACATTCACCGGACCGTTCAAATGGATCACTTCAGGAATGTTAGCCAGGAGGCCGGAGCGGTCAGACTGATGCAACATCCACATGGTGCGTTGCGACGGAGTCAGGGGATAGGATGAGCACCCGGCGGCGAGTGGAATCTCTTTGATCACGTTTCCTGCGCTGCGCCGCACATCGATCAAAGCCGCCAGCTTTCCAACGGTCGGATTTTCATAGATATCCTTCAGAGGGATGTCCACCCGAAGTTCCAGATGAATTTTCGATGCCAGTTGCGTGGCCAGCAGCGAGTGTCCGCCGAGCATAAAAAAGTGGTCATCCAGCCCGACCGGTCCGGTTTTCAGAACGATGGAGAAAAGCTCAGCGACTGTCTTTCCCGTTGTCGATGTTGGCTGTTTAAATTCTAAGGCACGCAATTTTTCAAGATCGGATAGTGCAGGCGGCGGCAGTGCTTTGCGGTCGATTTTCCCGTTATCTGTGAGCGGAATATGTACAAGACGGATAAAAAATGAGGGAACCATATACGGCGGGAGTTCGCGCTCCAGCGCCTGCCGTATTTGTTCAACGGACGGAGCGCCGTACTCCTGTACGGTATAATAAGCGGTAAGACGACTGATGCCGGGAATATCTTCACGCAAAGTAACCGCCGCATCACGGACGCCCGGAATCCGGCAGAGCGCCGATTCAATTTCACCAGGCTCAATGCGATAGCCGGAAAATTTAATCTGCTGATCCTCGCGTCCGGCAAACATCAGGTTTCCGTCGGATAACCGGATGGCATAGTCGCCCGTGCGATAAAGGCGCCCGTGCGGCGTCTCAAGAAAGCGTTCTGCGGTCAAACGGGGACTGTTAAGATAACCGCGCGCCACCTGTTCTCCGCCAATATAAATTTCGCCCTTCTCACCGTCTGCTACGGGTTCCATCCGGCTGTTGAACAGAAAAATCTCAACCCCGGAGAGCGCCTTGCCGATCGGCGTGTTGCGATGCGAATCGCCGGAACCGTCCACCTGGTAACAGGTACAGTAGACCATTGCCTCAGTCGGACCGTACCCATTGATGATGTACAGTTCCGGTACGACGCGGGCGATATTCATTAATCGCCGTTCAGGAATCGGCTCAACACCGGTGAGCAGGCGGCGCAAACGGCTCTGTCCGGGATGTTCACGAACCCAGCTCTCAAGATCGGCGACCATGAAAGGCGGAATATAGGCTGAAGTAATTTTTTCTGTGCAGAACCAATCCGTCAGCTTCACCGCATCCAGCCGGATTTCATCCGGGACAATAACCAGCGTTGCCCCGCATATGAGCGGAGAAAAGATTTCATAAACTGAAACATCAAATCCCGGACCGGTCCACCAGCTGCAGGCATCGCCGAGGCCGAGCGGCCGGCGGCGCTGCGCGTCATCGAGCACATTGAGTGCACCGCAATGCGGACAAAGCACTCCTTTGGGCTTCCCGGTGGATCCGGACGTGTAGATGACGTAGGCCAGATCATTCGCACGTGGCGGTTCCCAGTCCGAGGTGTAGGGCAATGAATCTTTCGGGGAAACGACTACAACGTCCGTGATGAATTGAGAGCGGTGAGCCGCCGTTGCAATAACAAGAGGGGCCCCGCTATCAGCCAGCATAAACTTCCGGCGTTCGTGCGGATAAGAAGGTTCAAGCACAAGATACGCGCTGCCGGCACGCATGACCGCCAGCATGGCAATGATTATTTCCGGCGAACGCTCAAGGCAAATAGCAATCGGTATATCGCGTCCGGCACCATGAGACCGCAACACCCGGGCAAGCTCCAATGAGCGGCGATCAATCTCGGCGTAGGAAAATACAGCGCCCCCGCAACGAATGGCGGCAGAGTTAGGGTTCCGGGATGCCTGTTCAATAAACCGGGCAATCAGTGTTTTGTCGTCTCTTAAATTCATAAGTATCCGGCACTCGCAACGCCTAGATCCAGATGGTATACAAAGTGCCGATTCTGATGAAGAACAATATGGAAACTTTTAATAATTCGATTGAAATCTGGAATATCAACCTGCCCGAGCATCGCGACGATATAGACCGGTGCCGCACCCTGCTCAACCGCGAAGAACTGGAGCGCGCGGCCAAATTTCTTAAAACGGCTGATGCGGAAGGCTTTATTCTCGGCCGCGGACTGCTGCGCCGGATTTTAGCGGACAGCCTGAAAACCGACCCGTCCGGACTGCAATTCAGCCGCAATGCACAGGGTAAACCGTTTTTGACCGACAAGAGGCTGGAATTCAATGTATCCCATTCGCGCGACCGGTTGCTGATTGCCGTCACCGCCGGACGGGCCGTTGGCGTAGATATTGAGTTCCGGCGCAACGGGTTAAACATAGAAACAATCGCCAAACGGTGGTTTTCTCCGCAAGAGCATGCCTTTTTACAAACCTTGGATAATCCAACGAATGGTTTTTTCGAGATCTGGGCCAAAAAGGAGGCCTATGTCAAAGCGCTCGGCATCGGCATCTACAAAGATCTCAATACATTTGCTGTTCCGGTCGGCGAACAACCCTTCTCTCCAAATAGTGGAAGCGATAAACGGTGGTTTTTTCAAACATTGGAAATTGATTCCGGTTATGCCGCGGCTGTAGTTTCTGAGACACCCTCGGTGCCGGTCAACCTGCGGAAATTTTAACTTTATGAAAATAAGTATTGGAATTCTGGCTTGGAACGAAGGAATCAGCATCCGCTCGACCATTCACAGTCTTTTCGCCCAAAGTCTGATCCGCGATGCTCTGACAAGCGGATTTCAAATTCAAATTGTCTGCGTTCCCAATGGATGTACCGACAATACCGCACTGGCCGCTCAAGGCGCTATGCTGGCCGCTGCCGAAAGACTGGGCTTTTCCGACGGCATACGCTGGCAGGTTCATTCGCTGGAAAAGCCGGGAAAAACCAATGCCTGGAATGTTTTTGTACACGAATTAGCCGATCCGCAGGCCGATGTCATTTTTATGGTTGATGCCGACATCCAGATCTACATGCCCGATACACTGCGCAATATGCTTCAGAAGCTGATGCAATATCCGGAAGCCTTTATCTGTACCGACCTGCCGGTTAAGCACATCGTCTTTAAAAACCGATACAGCCTGCTCGACCAGATTTCAATGCACAGCGCACGGATTAACCAGTCGGCCGCCGGACAGCTCTGCGGACAGCTCTATTGCGCCCGCGCAACGTGGCTGCGCCGTCTATGGATTCCCGAGCAAATTATCGTCGAGGATGGTTTTATCAAAAAAATGGCTGTTTCGAACTTCCTCACCGAACCCGAAAATACAGCACAACGGTTGGTCGTCGCTGAAACAGCTTCGCATGTTTTTGAAGCCTATACCCGGATGTCCGATGTACTGGCGACGCACCGCCGGCAGATCGCGGGCTACATTATCCACCGCTGGATATGGGAATATCTTGAGGAACACCGGACTGATGCACCGGACGCTGCCATTTTGATTGAAAATCTGAACCGCACCACACCGGACTGGTCCCGCCGGCTGATCTCCGACAAGGTCAAAGAGCGTGATTACATCCGCATCTACAAAATTCTCATCGCCACCCGTCTTATCCGCTTCCGCGGATTCAGCTCGTCTAAAAAGGCGGCTTATCTGCCCGTACTTGCAGTCCAAATCCTGCTCGACTCACTCCAGTTCCTGGCCGCGCTGAACATGCTCTGCCGGGGTAAACTTAAAAAACTGTGGCGCGACACCCGCACCACCAGCGGGGAGATCAACCGGTGAATCTGGCCTTTGCTCACCATCTGGATTTCAAACAGTCAGCCAAAGGGCGCAAACCCGGCGCAGTCGGCATTCACACCGCGGCAGAAAATATCGCCCTGCATCTGAAAGCCAACTCGAACGAATTTCACTACCTTGCCCCGCTGCGCAATGTCTGCACACCGCTGGCCGCTGTCCGGATCCTGCTCTATCAGAAATTGACGAAGGAGAAATATTACGGCTGGGCAGAGCCGTCGTTAAGTCACGGTTACGGCAGACAGCTTTCACGTAAGATGAGCCGCTGCTCCGCGCAGGCGATACTCTGCACCGAAGTGAAACACGCCGCGTTTCTGAAAACAGACCGCCCGATTGCCATCTGGACCGATTCGCTCTACGGCGGACTTTTCGACTACTACCAGACCTTCACCGGACTCTGCCGCCGGACACAACGTGATCTGCAAAAGCTGGACCGTGCGGCGGTCAAAAACTGCGCACGGCTGATCTTCGCCTCCGACTGGGCGGCACGCCGCGCCATGGAACTCTACGGCGCTTCGCCGGAACAGGTCAAAGTAGTTCCCTACGGCGCCAATCTGACATCCGGATTCTCACGGGCTGACGCGGAAAGGCTCATAGCAGAAAAAACGGTTGACGGAATTTGCCGCCTGCTTTTCACCGGCGTGGAATGGAAGCGCAAGGGTGGAGACACTGCGATCAAAGCTGTCGAAATCCTCAATGCACAGGGACTCCGCACAGAAATCACTTTCCTTGGAACAGACCCGGCCAAGCACATGCAAACAGTTCCGGCCTTTGCCAAAAGCGCCGGGTTTCTTTCTCTCTCCAAACCGGATGAACGGGCGAAGATGGAACAGCTTTACCGTCAGGCCCATTTTCTGATTCAACCCTGCCGCGCCGAATGCTTCGGCCACATCTTTCCCGAAGCCAACAGTTTCGCCCTGCCCGCAATCGCTTCAAATACCGGCGGCATTCCCACAGCGGTGCATGAAGGCATTAACGGATATTGCGTGGATGTTGAAAATGCCCCGGCTTATGCAGAACGTATCGCGGCGCTCTTCAACAATCCGCAAGAATACCGCTCCCTGTCATTGAAAGCTTTCGATGACTACACCGCCCGCCTCAGCTGGACACAAGCCGCAAAGCAGGTGGTGAAAATTCTTCAGGATTTATAGTTCCGACTGCTCGGCGATCAGCAGATTGGCGCTGTAAAAAAGCATAATAAAGACCAGCTCCATGGCTTCTTCAAAACAAGCGAAGATATGAACCTCGGCATGCTGAAGAATACTCCAGCCGACGGCGACCTCAAATAAAACCACCAGTTCCACCGCGACCCAGGCCAGCAGCCAGCATATACCGGCCGCTCTGTTCGGAGATGTTTTTGTCATCCGTCGATATTGGCCGGAAACTAAAGCAAAAATTACCAAAGCGGCGGGAGCATAGATCAATACCCAGGAAAATCCGCGCTGTTCGAGCGCGGTGTCTTTGACGATGCCGGTGGCCTGTTCCAGTTCATAACCCATGAATTCGTGCAGTACGAGCGCTTCATCCGCAGAGAGAAAGCAGAAACCGATGGCCATAAGCACCAGCAGGGTTTTCCCGACTTTCGAAAGTGCCGGATGGCGGCTGACCAGAAAGAAGGAAAGACCGGTAATGACAAAAAGAATGCTTTCAAACCAGGTGCCGATGGTGCGCTCCTCACGCAGATCAATAATGGCATTAAGGTAATCCAGCAGCGTTGATAGTCCCTGCGTGTAGTAGGCGAAAAACGACTGAGTGATGACGACCAGACAGAGAATGATCAGCGGCCAAAAAAGCAGACGCAGCAGTTCACGGATTTTCAATTTCATTTCCTTTCAGCCGGTCGATTTTTTCCGAACAGGTATCCCAGGCAAATTTAAACAGGAAGAAGGCCGACCAGAGTTTCGCGAGATCTTCAATCGAAAGACGCATCGGGAACCTGTATGGAAGCACCGTGTCGACCAGCATCATGAGAGAGAAAAGCCCGCCCGCCAGCACAATATCCATCAATGCCTTGCGGCCACGACAGAAAATCCGGCCCCAAAAGACCAGCGCTCCCGCTTCTAAACAGCCCAGTATACCGAAAAATATCCAGTCCTTGAATCCAAGTTGACCGCTCAGCCCCTCATGGATCAGAAACCGATCATCGCAACCGAGGTAAAAAAACATGATCATTTGGGAAACGAGAAACAGCTCTTCCCGTCCGCCGGGTTCTTCCGGCTTCAGACACCGCCACGCCATCAGGAAAAGTACCGCGCCGGTCCAGAGAAAAAAGACCGATAGGCTGGTGTTGATGGCAAAAAGCGGCAGGTGACTATAGTCTGTACTGGTGCTGACGATATCGGTCAGAAAATGACGCGCAACGGACGGCGAAATAAAAAATTCAACCGCCGCGATCAAGAGAGTGTACACACCCAGCGCGATAAAAATCAGCCAGCGTATTTTTCGGGTAAGATTCATAATTGAGGTCGAAAGCTACAGAAAAACCGGCTTTAATCCCACTAAAAATATTGCCCTCTACCTGACGGGCTGAAGGATGATGCATGTCGGCAATCCAACCACTTCAAAGTGGTCGAGGATTTCTTTGGCGGGCGATTCATCAGAACGGGTGGCGTCGAATTTGATCACCTTGTAGCCCGTCAGCCGCTTTTTCACCGAGGGATCCGCAAAGGTCGCATCCAGTGCATGGCAGTTTTTACACCAGTCGGCCCAGAAATCGATCACGACAGACTGGCCGTCCGCATAAGCCGAATCCAGTTCATTACGAAAATCGGCCGCGCTGCTCACGAGCTGTTCTCCACCGCTGACTGCTGTTACATCATTTTTCAGTAACCGTGCTGCCAGCAGACCGTAATAAACGGCGAAAAGTAAAATCAGCACGCCGAATCCACGCTTTATCCACTCCATCCAATTGCCCGGCTTCGGCAAAAACGAAAGCCCTGCCCCCGCGAACGGCCAGGGTAAAGCCATTCCCAGTCCGAGGATGAACGGCAGCGCCAGCCCGGCCTGCAGGCCATGCGCATACAAATTTCCTGAAAGCAGCAGGACGGCGATCACCACCGGTGCGACGCACGCTCCGGCCAGCAATGCCGCAACACCACCCATAAAAAATGCCGTGACAAACCGGCTCTTGAATTGCCTGCCGCCCATTCCGGTCTGAAAGCGGGAAAGGTCTATGTGCAGCACACCGAACATCGAAAGCGCCAAAACGAAGAATACCGCCGCGATACCGAAGTTAACCCATGGACTGGCATTCAGCGCGCCAAACCGCGCACCACCCAGTACCACCGCCAGTCCCAGCGCACCGTAAACCACTGTAATGCCCAAACCATAGACCGCACCCAGCGAAAAGCCTTTGCGGCGGGATGCCGACTGCGCCCCGGCACCGATAATTGCCAAATTCACCGGAATCATCGGCAATACGCAAGGCGTCAGGTTTAAAGCCAGTCCGCCAAGCAGAATCAATAACAGCGTCCGCCACAGCCCCCACTGTTCAAAAAAAACCATTGGATCAGCTGAAAACCGCGCATAAACGCTCTGTTCCGGACGTCCACCCTCTGCTTGATCAATAAATGCAGAAAAAGCTGCGGCATCCATATAACCCGATTCGGTACGGACAATTCTGAAATTTTTCAGGCTTTCAGCCCATGTATTCTCCGCCGCCCGGGCGAATCCCGTGAGCGCCACCGCAAGAAGAAGAGAGAAAAGGATTAACTTTTTCATAGGTACACTCCAAACTCACCGCACTTATGGACAGTCTGGAGTATACCGCGTTAAACATTTTGAAGCAAATCCGCGCCGCAGGTTTTACAGCCTATTTTGCGGGAGGCTCCGTACGAGACCGGCTGCTTGGACGACCCGCCAAAGATTACGACATCGCAACGAATGCCCGGCCTGAACAAATCGAAGCCCTTTTTCCTAAAACCGTCGCCGTCGGCAAAGCCTTCGGCGTGATTGTCGTTGTACAGGACGGAACCGAAACCGAAGTCGCCACGTTCCGTGCCGATGGGGGATATCAGGACGGACGCCGGCCCGACTCCATCGAATTCTGCGGTGCCGAAGAGGACGCCATGCGGCGCGACTTTACCGTCAATGGAATGTTCTATGATCCGATCGAAGATCGAGTCATCGATTACGTCGGGGGGCAGGCTGATCTGGAAAAGAAAATTATCCGGGCGATCGGCGACCCTGACCGGCGCTTTACAGAAGACCACCTGCGCATGCTGCGCGCCGTCCGCTTTGCACATACACTCGGCTTTGAAATTGAACCCGCGACCCGCGCCGCTATTCAGAAGCATGCGCCCTCTCTTGCAAAAATCAGTGCCGAGCGCATTGAAAACGAGTTTTCGCGTACGCTCACCGAAAGCCTGCGGCCCGGTGATGCGCTGCGCGAACTGGTCGCTCTCGGCCTGATGAACTGTATCATCCCCGAAATTCTTCCAATGATTGGACAGGAGCAACCGCCGCAGTTCCATCCTGAAGGCGATGTTTTTGAACATACCGTCCTCATGCTGAATCTGATGAATACGCAGGTGGAGCAGGCTTTCCAGCCTGCTCATCCCTTCCGTCCTGTGGAACAAACAGCCGCTCTCCGCAACTTCCGCCGCCGTCTGCCGCATTGGGAACAAGACTCCAGAATTTATTTTATCACCTTCCGGCTGGCCGACTCGATTGCTCAGGAAAAACTGGCTCAATGGCAGGAAGAACTGGAACTCTGGCGCAAGCAACAACCCGATCCTTCTTCTCAAACGATAGAAAGCGAACGATCCCGCCTCTATCATGAACGGCAGCAGGAATGGCTCGATAAAGGATATGGGTCATGCGTTTTAAAAAATCATGAAATTGCTGAAATTGTTGAACAGACTCTTCTTCACTTCGATGGTGAGCGCTACCGGCTCGGCGACTATGTCATCATGCCCAACCATGTGCATTTGATTGTTGCGCCGGCAGCCGGAGAACCGCTCTCTGGCATAATGCAGTCATGGAAAGGATATTCAGCACGGGAAATCAATAAAGTGACCGGGTCAAAGGGAGCTCTTTGGATGGATGAATCTTTTGATCATATTATCCGCAGCGAAGCGTCTCTTGAAAAAATCACCGCCTATATTTTTCAAAATCCCGTCAAAGCACATCTTGCATCCACCGATTTCAGATCAGGAAAAGGATCCTTGCTCAAGATCAGGCAGGCTGGAAAGCCTGCCTCACCTGTGGAGCAGGCTTTCCAGCCTGCTCATCCCTCCAGCTTCAAAAAGCTGCTGGCCTACACCGTTCTGCTGCATGATGTCGGCAAACCTGCGACAGCCTTTATGGGTGCAGACCGTCTGCGTTTCCACGGTCACGAGCGCAAGAGTGCCGAAATGGCTGAAGAAATTCTGCGCCGCCTGAAACTGCCGGTCAAAGAGATTAAACAAATCCTCATCGCGATTGATGGGCACATGCGTTTCAAAGACGTGCAGAAGATGAATAAATCCACCCTGCGCAAACTGATGGGTGCGGAAACCTTCGATCTGGAACTTGAGCTGCACCGGCTCGACTGCTCCGGCAGTCATCGTCTGCTCGACAACTATCACTATCTGCTCAAAAAAGCCGAAGAAATGAAAAAAGAGCCGATTCTGCCCGAACGGTGGGTCACCGGAAAAGACCTGCGGGAACTCGGTATTGAGTCCGGACCGCGCATGGGCGAACTGATTCAGCTCGCCTACGACGCCCAGCTCGAAGACCGCTTTACCGACCGCACCACCCTCCTCGACTGGCTCAAAACTCAGATCTGATTTTCTATCAGGCTTTGATGGTCCGGTAAACTTTGTGAAGCAGATGCTCCGAAGCAAGGGCTCTAAATTCCGGATCGCCCATCAGCCGGGAGAAAATGTCCTCGTTGCCTTCCATCCGGTCAATCACCAGCCCCTCGAAGGCTTTGTTAAAGACATACCGGAAATCATCGACAGAATTAACTGCTGCGGCCTGTTGGAGCTGTTCGTTTTGAACGGCCTCTTCACCGATCTGGTCGAAAAAGAGCTGGTCGGCTTGTGTAAACTCGGTGCCGAACCGCTCATTCAAAATTTCGATCAGTTCGGACAAGAGAACCTCTTCATCTTCGCTTTGTCCGGTGCCCACGTCGCCGGGACCTTTGAGCGGTTTGACTTCGCCCGACTTCAAGTCGATCTGTCCTTCGCTGATTTTCTGTAAGCGGTAATACTGAAGCTCCACATCGTCGGCAATGTGATGACCAGGGCCGGAGTGACGGCGCGGCAACTTGCTGAGCAGGAACCGCAGATAGGTATAGAGTTTTTCCAGATCGGAATCCTGATACGGAATCACCTGTGACAAAAATCCGTACAGATTGCGGAAGCTGACCAGCAGGCTCTTAAACTCTTCCTGAGCCTCCTCATCCAGCTCTTTAAAGCGCTCCACTGCTTTATCCAGAATGCCGTTCATCGCCGCGTGGTCATGCACCGACTCATAGCGGCGAGGCTTGAAGTACACCGCACAAAACTCGCTAATTTCTTCGGTATAAACGATATGTGCTTCGGCAATCTGCCCTTGCAGCCGGTAGAGGTTGCTGGCATCGGTCAGCTCGTCCGCTGGGGTCGTTTCATAATAGGGTTTGAAGGCGTCGAAGATCTCCTTCGTCGTGTTTCTGAAATCCAGAACAAACGTATCCTCTTTCCCGGCGCACATCCGGTTCAGGCGGGAAAGGGTCTGCACGGCCTGCACACCGGCCAGCTTTTTATCCACATACATCGTGTGCAGATAAGGCTGATCAAAGCCGGTCTGGTATTTTTCCGCCACCAGCAGCACCTGATATTCTTCCGAAGCAAATTTTTCGGGCAGTTCGGACTCACTGATCCCGCCGTTCATCCCGGTTTCTGTCCACTTTTTGCCGGGAAAATCCGGATCATCCACGATGCCGGAGAATGCCACCAGTGATTTGATGTCCTTGTAGCCCTTGGCGGCAATGTATTTATCGAACTCCTGCTTGTAGCGGACGGCGGAAAGGCGGGAATCCGTCACCACCATCGCTTTTGCCCGTCCGCCGATCTTATGCCGGACATGCGTCCGGAAATGCTCCACCATCACTTCCGTCTTCTGCTGGAGATTGACCGGATGCAACGTCAGGAAGCGGGCCAGCTCCCGGGCGGTCTTCTTACGCTCCACCTGCGGATCATTTTCCGAGGATTGGACGAGATGGTAATAGGTTCCGTAGGTCGTGTAATTGGCCAGCACATCGAGAATAAACTTTTCCTCAATCGCCTGCTTCATCGTGTATTCATGGAACGGCGCTTCCCCGGACGGCCCCGGCTCATTAAACACATGCTTCGTTTTATATTTCGGGGTGGCCGTGAAAGCAAAAAAGCTCAGATTCGGCTGCTTGCCGCGTTTGATCATCTGGAAAACCACGGCATCTTCCAAATCCTCGCAGTCGTTTTCCGTCATGTAGATTTCGGCTGCCTCGGCAATGCCCTCACGGTTTAAAATACCCTTCAGCTCCGTCGCGGTTTCGCCGGACTGCGAGCTGTGCGCCTCATCCACAATCACCGCAAACTTTTTACCCTTCGTACTGATTTCAACCCGGTCATCGGCAGCGCGTTCCTTGTTCAGCTTATCCAGCGACTCGCAGATAAACGGAAACTTCTGAAGGGTGGTGATAATAATCGGGGTGCCGGTCGAAAGTGCAGTGGCGAGCTGTTTGGAATCCTCATCGATCTTCTGCACCACGCCTTGCTTGTGATCAAACTGATAAATCGTGTCCTGCAACTGCTGATCCAGTACGCGGCGATCCGTTACCACCACCACCGAATCAAAAATCTTACTGTCCTTCGCATCGTGCAGACTCGAAAGCCGGTGTGCCAGCCATGCTATGGAGTTTGACTTGCCCGAACCGGCGGAATGCTGCACCAGATAATTTTTTCCGGCGCCATGCTTCCCGGTATGGGCAATCAGACGGCGGACACAATCGAGCTGATGGTAGCGCGGGAAAATCATCACTTCCCGGCTGATCTTCCGGACGCCCTTATCGGTCACGACCCGCTTTTCATCCGTTTGCAGGTGCATAAAGCGTCCGAGAATATCCAGCAGACTGTCCCGCTGCCACACCTCGCGCCAGAGATACGCTGTGCAGTAGCCGCCATCCGCAGCGGGCGGATTGCCCGCCCCGCCGTGATCGCCCAGATTGAACGGCAGGAAATGGGTCTGCCCACCTGAAAGGCGGGTTGTCATAAACACCAGATCGGGATCAACTGCAAAATGCACCAGCGCCCGCTTCTTGAAATCGAAAATCAATTCGCGGTGATCGCGGTCGTTTTTGTACTGACGCATCGCGTGCTCCACCGTCTGTCCGCTCATCGGATTTTTCAGCTCGGCGGTAACGATTGGCAAGCCGTTCACAAACAGCACCAGATCGAGCGAATTCTTATGCTTGTCGCTGTAAAAAAGCTGACGGGTCACCGAAAGCCGGTTCTTGCCGTACAGCTCCAGCGTCTCCGGATTCATCTGATTGTTTGGCGCAAAAAAGGCGACGGACAGCTTGCGGCCATAGCACTTGAAGCCCTGACGAAGCACCTTCAACATTCCGAACGTCTCCAGCTCCTTGCAGAGCGAATCCAAAACCACCTTCGCGGTTTCGTCACCGTGAATGTCGGACAGCGCCTTCCACGGCTTCGGCTGGGTCTCGCGGATAAATGAAATCACCGCCTCCGGCTCCAGCGCCAGCGCCGGGCTGAAATCTTCCGAACGGCCCGCGACATAGCCGCCCTGCCCGACCAACTCCGCGAAGATGGCGTCTTCAAACCGTATTTCCGTGTGCTTTTTCATGATAAAGCCCTTAAATAGTAGGATCATTCAGCGCATCGACAGCAGAAAAGCCAATTCCAAAAAGATAAACACCCGACGCCGCTAAACAATGCTTCCACGTCGGAAGAAAATCAGGAATCAAAGCGATCAATCCTCCGGCGAATGCAAAACAAAGCAGCGCCTTACAAAAATTCCAAAAGCCCTGCGGAGCAAATGGAGTTACGATCAAACCCAATAGGAACAACCATCCTCCACAAGCCATTCGTAACAAAACCGGACTGGTTTGTTTGGGAACAAATAGCTTGGCGGACTGTTGCTCAACCTGCGTTTGAACAGCATCCCGAACCGGGCCGGGCTGTACGGCCTCCATCACAGAAATAGACTTCTCCAAACGGGTTAAACGGTAATGGCCGGTGAACTGTTCAAAAAGAAGTACACCATACACGAAAAAAACGATCACCCAGAAAACTTTTGCAGGCCGGGCTTTTTCCATCCAATCGTAAATTTTTGTTATGCCTTCAATGCTCATCTGATTTGTATTCTTTCTACCACGCGAAAGCCGCGCCAGCCTCAATCTTTTTATAAACGTCTTTGATTACATCAATCCGGTCATCTTTATCGCGGCCACAACCATTCCAACTAAGCAGCTCCTGAATAGCTCTGTGCACCTCTTCAGATAAAGAAGTATTGCGCACACCGACAGCAACGCCGCTGTTCCGATCCATGACAAAGAAGATAGCGGAGCTTAAATGAGAGATTCGATGCCCGCTGAAACCCGCCCGAGTGCTAGGGAACGAAGGTAGTTGTTCCAATAACGTTTCTGCTGACAATTCTCCTTTCATGAATTGCGCATACGCCTCTCCCTTATGAAATCGGAGACACAGCATCAAAATCAACAAAGATGGACGGAGCCTCTCGTGCGGTAGAGTCGTTCTCACGATGAAGGCGAGATGTCGAACGACATGTTCTATGTCTCTCAAACTCAACTTCATAACGGGGGCCCAATAGGTCATCCCTCCGATAATCCATTCTATAATCCCTTCATCCTGAGTTCGGCTCTCTAAATAATTGGTCAAATGAACTTCACTCAACAGGGCTGTTATGAACTCTTTTGGTGACGGCTCCGGCAGGTTGTAGGTCAGGTCAATAAAACGGCGCAAATATCCTTCCGTGTTAATGTCTCCATACACAGCCTGAATGGATTTTCCGAGCTGCTCCTTATCCAAAGCCAAAACAAAAAGGACTTCTTTGATATCAAACAGATGTTTGATCCGCTCCAGCAGCTCAATTGAATAGGTCGGTCGGCAACGATCCAACTCGTCGATGATAAAAACTAACGGCTTGGATCCTGTCGCAGTGCTTTCCAAAATGGCTTTTGACAGGATTCTTTTAAAATTTGCGACACTGTTCTTGTGTGCTTGGTATGCATCAAAAAGATCGGAAGTTTTTACCTCTGCGCCGTCAGCGAAAACGGACGTATCAAAATCATCTTTTGAAACAACGCCTGCCGTTAGCGCCTTTAACAACAAACCCAGCCCAACACGGGTAACTTCAGACGCTGTTTTCTCCAGCTTTTGTTTAAACGGCTCGCCAAGCTTTTCTTGAATTTCGCATAGAACAGAAATCAAAGGATCCTCGGCAAAGTCGCTTTCCCATGCGTTGAAACGAATGATTCGATACCCGCTTGCGGTGAGTTGATGCTGCCACATATCCAGGAACGTAGTTTTTCCGCATCCCCACGCCCCGTTAATCGCCAAGACAAACGACTCCTTTTGCATTTCAAAAAGTCGGACGAGAGCATCTCCCGCCTGTTTATTCCGCCGCAACACATCAGACTCGTACGGATTTTCAGGGTCTATTTTCAGAGCACATTTTTTCCCGTGCGGAATTTTCACAACGCCGCGATCGGTCATTTCGCAATGATTGCGATCTATCCACTCCAGCGTTTTATTCCACGCTTCCAACAGTTCCTGTTGTGCCGCCTTCGTCATTTCCACACGATTAACATCTGAAAAAACGTGCGAAGCGGGACGCACAGGAATTTGTTTTCCCTCATCGCGGCCAAGTCGACGCCAGATTTCAACCATTTGCCCGTTGACACTTTGCCAGTGAGCCTCGTTCGGAACATATTTGCCTTCGATTTCCACTACACGGCCTTTCTCACATCAATTTTCCCCGTCACGGCGGCGGTGATGAGGGCCGTGCGGTATTCTTCCGGGAGTTGGATGACGGTTCTTGTCATTTGCGTTCCTTCTCCAAAACAGTTTCCACCCGGTCACGGATGTAGTTCGTCTGCTTCCGATAAGAAAAAAGGAACAGCGCCAGCAGGCCAACCAGTCCCAACAGGTATTTGTGAGCGGAAAGCCAGCTCCATTTCGTCTCAGCAGAATCAAGCGCCATACTGAGAAGCAACAGGACAGCCATCGCAACCAGCGTTCGATAGGTGTTGTTTGTTTCGGACAGGGTCTCAACCTTCGGATCGATGGCCGTCGCTTTGACAAAATTTTTGTACGGTGCAAATCGAAGGAATTTGATCCATTTTAAAAACGGCTCAACAAAAAGAGACCCGACGCGACTGATCAGCATTCCTGCAAAGTAGTACAGAAATGCGCCGACAAGGGCATTTTCCTGAATCAGGTCGTACCCTGTTACTTTGCGGAGCAGCACAGCAAAGACTGTCCCCGGAAGCAGATAGTTGAACAGGTTGTAAGATGACAGTTTGTCAATGAACTCACTCATATATCCCCCTATTGCACTGTTTTGAGGTACCATGCCTGATGCTCAGGGCTGTACTTTGTACTGGGATTGTAGGTTTTTGCGAATGTTTCATAGGTTGAAAAGATGCTAAGTCCGGCATCTTGACTATCCGCCACTAAACAGTTCGCCTGATTATTTGTGATATATTCCAGCTTGCGATATCGCCATGGTTCGTAAGCAAGGTGTTCGCTGTTTGCATTCCCAAAAAAAGTCAGTTTAGGCTTTGTCACATCTAAAAAATCATATTTCCGATCTGATTCCCGTCCATGATGTGGCGCGATCATCAAGTCCACATCTTTTACCTCGGCGCAGTGGTTTGCCAAAATGTGCTCCCACGCTTTGTCGTGAGAATCTCCGCAAAACAAAATTTTATGATTCGCAGATCTATATAGAATGACGTATGAGCCGCCGTTGTGGTCTTCACTTTCATTCGCCTCTTTCATCAGCTGCGGGGTTGGGGCCAGTACATACAACCCGTTCCCGGCATTTGTTTTGTCTTCATTTTGGTTAAAGTATTGTCCCTTGGCACCAGAATATAAATTCAGAGTTTTTGGATCAGTGTCCGAAGACCTTATACTTTGATAAAATTTCCAATCATCTTCCGAATAGGGCGATCCACCGAAGCTCCCAATTATTTTGTTGTTCGCTGTATCCCAGAAATTAACGGGCTCAAAGGTCTTAAAAAAATCTTTTATGCCGCCCATATGATCCATATCTGGGTGAGTAAGAATAAAACGGAACACCGAAGTAACACCATGACGCTTCAGGTACTCAATAGGATTTACAGGATGATGCTTCTGATTAAAATTTCCAAGAATTGTGTTGGCCGCAAATCTAGTCTCTTCTAAAGAAACCTTTATCAAAGAGGCCTTGTTTACGTCTATTACCGTGATTTTCCCGTCAGCATGCTTAATCCATGAACAATCACCATCATTTACATTCAAAAAATGTACTTGCGACATTGCCCCCTCCTCATTCTTCAACCATCTCAGAAAATTCTAATTGCGTTGCCGCAGAATACCCCTCTCTAAAAGGTGCATTGTGGTGATGACAAAGGCTATTCCCCTTGGTTGAAAAAACGCTCATCTTTCGTCGAATACAGGCATTTACAACTTTTTTGGCGGGGTGTTTTTCAGCTTTTTTTGCCGCAGATATATACGCCGTTCCCGCCTTAATTCTGTTCAATATGGACGGGGATATGTTTCGTCTGCTTCCATGATGAGGAACCTGGAATAGGCTGATATTTTCAAGGCTTATGCCTTGTCGATCCGCGTAATTAATCACCTCTTTCATCGCGGGAATTCCGGCGTCGCCAGTAAACAGAACTCTCTTCACATCGAATTCAAACAGACTAACAACGCTCGAATTGTTTTCTGCGGTGGTCTCTCCAGACTCATCCAACGTTTCAATATGTAATGCTTCCTTCACCCAATTAACGGCCTCCTTAAGCCCTGCTGAAAAGCGCTCTGTAGCAACTTTGACTTCGGGACTTTTTGCAAAATTAGGGATCAGAGAAACATAAGCGTCTTCGCTTGGCCCAAGTATGGTTATTTTCGCTCCGCCACCAGAAATGGTCTTTCCGGCGAATGGTTCTTCTATAGGAATATTTTTTTCTTTAGCAATTTTCTGTAGCTCATGGGCAAAATTGTATGCCTCTCTCAGACGCTCCCCTAAACTGTCATTGGTTATTCTGCCATCCTTAAACATATGCGAAATTTCACCCGAACGATCCCAAGGCCGGTGCATCCACAACTTACCAACGCCCAGTTCGTTTAATACAACGCGCAGTCCTGACGAGTGATCGCCATCAGGATGAGTACAGATAACTAAGCCGACAAAAGCTGTTTTGTATATTTCCTTGATGAGTTTTACCAATGCCTCGCCAGACTCCGTAGTTCCTCCGTCTATCACTACGACATACTGTTTGCTGGCATCTGAAAAATCGCCCCACCGGATAGCAATAGCATCACCGCTTTTTTCTCCATTACCAACCGCTAAGAAATCCACCTCAAGACTATTGCTCATTTCAGACCTCCCTTACTACCTACATGTAAATGCTCTCACATCAATTTTCCCCGTCACGGCGGCGGTGATGAGGGCCGTGCGGTATTCTTCCAAGGTTTGGATGGCGGTTTCCGTCTTCCGGATCAGCCCGTCGATCTTCCCCGTTTTTTCATCCAGATATTCTGCAATAGCCTGCTGTTCCTGCACGGGAGGCGCGGGGATTCCCGTGTTCATCATCAGTTCAACTTCTAAGCTTTCAACAGTACATCCCGGCTTTGACCAAAGAGGAAGCAACTGCTTTTGATTGCCCACGATCAACAAATGAAGGTATTCGGGAGTCAATCCATTCTCAGGTGTAAATCCTTTCATGTCCTGATTCAGCGCAACGGCAACCGTATTCCGTGCGACCGGGATCGTGTGACGGAGAATGCCGGATCTCACAACAATAAGAACCGTGTTCGGCTGAACGACTTTTGTCGCGCTTTCCGCCGCTCCTAATTCAGTGATATTGTCCTGCGCTGAATCAATCAAATCAGACTTCATATCCTTGGGTGACACCCATGGAATATCGCCGTTCCAATATTTTGAATTTCCAGTGCTGGGAGTTCCTCCACCAATGACTTTGGTCAAAAACTTCAGTCGCCGGACATTCCAATGTTCCGGAATTTTACCGAGCCAAGCGATGCCGGAATCGCACATTGGCGAGTGTGGATTGCCGATTTCCGATTGAAGCTTGCCGGTGACGGCGGCGGTGATGAGCGCGGAGCGCTGTTCGTTGAGCTTTTGGATCAGCTCCTTTTTCTTCCCGATCAGTTGATCAATCTGCCCCGTCTTCCGATCCAAAAATTCCGCAATCGCTCGCTGTTCAGAAACCGGCGGCATTCCAAGCGTAAGATTTTTGATAAAATCTTCTGGAACTCGTTTTTGTCCGCCCGCCCCGAGCATTTCAGATGCACCGATTTTTCTAAACGGGTGCGAAATGGTCAGATAAAATAAAAAGCGCCGGTCACAGGATTTTTCTGCTCGCAACACATGAAATTCCGTCGTTCCAAATCCAATTCCGTTTTTCAGTCCAGCTGCGATTGCTCCTTTGCCGTTTTCAAAACAAGGCGTAATCTTTGCAATCACTACATCGCCATCTGCAAAATAGGTGTATCCGGTATAAACCTCATCCACCATTTTTTCTTTTTCGAGGTTCATCCCGCCGTATTCGCCGACTGCATCCATCGGCACAAATGAAACCAGACTATCGCCGGAAACTTCGACAATCTCAGATTTTACCGGATTGGTTCTGATGGCAAACTTCAGCCGCCGGACTTCCCAATGTTCGGGCACGTCGCCGAGCCATTCGATGCCGGATGATTTGGTTTTCGGATAGGCGGGCGCGTTCATTTGGAAGCCCCTTCCTGCCAGATCGGGAGAGACGTTCTGTCTAGAAATGAGCAACCCCCCTGGTGCGCCGCAGAAGCAGGCGTGGGAGGTATTGTTGAAGGCAGTAAACCTTCCTCATTCATTTCTGTCAATATCCCAAAAAGGTTCATGCGTCGTGCTCCCCCTTTTCCAGTCGCTTTTCAATCTGTTCGAGTTCGGCGAGGTCGGCGGCGTCAGCCTGCTGCGCTTCAGCAACACGACGGTTTTCGTCAAAGGCATCGTAGCGTTGATGGGCGATGCGTTGCATGTCGTCATGCGAAACCGTTCCGGCATGGTCAAGAATGGCCTTTTCGTTATAGTCGAGCAGGCGATCCACATTCTGCCGCCAGTAGTCGAGCGTAAGCTGTTTACGTTCTTTCACCCGCAGTTCGGCCTGTTCGAGGAAGATGACCACCAGCCGGTTGAGCGTGTCCACTTCGTCAGCCGTCAGATAGTTTTTGGCGACGATGACATCCTGTTTCCGGACTCTGGAACCGCTCCAGTTGGTGAGTGCCATGTTGGGCGCGTCTGGATCGGCACGGGCAACGACAAGTTCGGCGGCGGTTTTCCCGGTAACGGCAAACAGCAGCTTGTTCTGCGTTTCGGCAAAAAAGAGCTGTGCATCGCGGTCGTCTGCCCGGTAGTCGGCGCTGAGGGCAAATAAATCACGGACTTTCTGATAGAACCGTTTTTCCGAGGCGCGGATTTCGCGGATGCGGGCGAGCAGTTCGTCGAAGTAATCCCAGCCGCCGGGGTTTTTAAGCCGCTCGTCGTTCATGACGAATCCTTTTTCAAGGTATTCCGCCAGATTCCGGGTGGCCCACTGACGGAACTCCGTGCCGCGCGGCGACCGGACGCGGTAGCCAACCGCCAGAATCATGTAGAGATTGTATAAAAAGGTTTTTCGCTGAACCTGCCGGATTCCTTCGGTTTGAACTGTCAAGGATTCCTTGACAGTTGCCGCTTCCGGAAGCTCTCCCTCTTCTAAGATGTTCTTAATGTGGAGACTTACGTTCTGCTTGGTCGTATCGAACAGCTCCGCTATTTCGAGCTGACTAAGCCACGCCGAACCATCACCCGTCTTGAGCTGAACCTCCGCTTTCCCATCTCCGGTTCGGTAAACAATCAGTTCATTGGTGCTCATGCCGTCACCTCTGCCAGCATCCGGACTATCTCTTTTTCCAAACCTTGGATATCTGCTTCGATAGCTGAGAGCGGGCGCGGCGGCTCATATTTGTAGAAATGGCGGGTGAAGGGAACTTCATAGCCGACTTTGATTTTGTCGTGGTCAATCCACGCATCGCTTCTGTACGGCAGCACTTCGCGTTTCAAATATTCTTCGCAGTGATCCTGCACCAGAGCCAGCAGTTTCTCTTTGTCCACCTTGCCCTTGTTCTCTTCCGTTTCGTAATCCAGCGGAAGCGGCAGATCAATTCCTTCGGGCAGGCTGACGTTTTCGGTGTCGCGCAGTTCCGGATCAGGCTCGGGATTGCCTTTCCCGTCACAGCAGATTTCCGCCTCCGGATCACGTTCACCCAGCGAGCCGGGAGCCAGCAGAGCCTTTTTCAAAGCCGCATCCAGCTTGATTTCTGTCTTCTTGAAGGCTTTCTCCAGAATCGCTTCAAAAATATCTCGGTTCTTTACCGTTTTGCTTCCGCCGGTCTTCAGTTTTTCCAGCACGGCCAAAATCTGCGCCTGCTGTTCTTCCCCCTCGGCAATCTCTTTGGCTTTTGCGTCAACCGCCTTGCGTTTTTTCGACTGCACCAGTCCGGTAAAATAGGTTCCCGCTTTGAATAGCTTAATTCGTTCGTCCGTCACTGCAAAGTTGAGCCGCAAGGGCCGTTCGACCGTAATTTTCAAGTATCCGAAGTCCTGGTTACGAAAAACCCGGTTCTTATCCGTTTCGCGGAAATTGCCGTAAAGCCGGGTGATTTCTTCAATGTGGTTCGGCTGTCCGTGTTCACCACTGCCGATCTCGTTGCGCTTGTTGCCGAGGCTCTTCTTCATTTTCACAAAACAGCCGGTCGCATCAATCAACTGAACCTTGCCGCGCCGTTCCGGTTTTTTCCGGTTGGTGACGATCCAAATGTAGGTGGAGATGCCGGTGTTATAAAAAAGCTGATCCGGCAGACCGATGACCGCTTCGAGCAGGTCGTTTTCTATGATCCAGCGGCGGATGTTACTTTCGCCGCCGCCCGCGTCGCCGGTGAACAGCGGCGATCCGTTAAAGACAATCCCGATGCGCGACCCTTCCCCGCCGTTCTCCGGTGCCGGGTGCATCTTGGAAATCATGTGCAGCAGAAAGAGCAGCGCCCCGTCGTTAATGCGCGGCAGTCCCGGCCCGAACCGTCCGGAAAATCCCAGCTTTTTATGTTCCGCCGTGACGTAATCGCTTTCCGGCTTCCATTCGACGCCAAAGGGCGGATTGGCCAGCATGTAATGAAACTTTTTGTCCGGATGGCCATCGCCGTCCACCTGATCTTCCTTCTTTTTGCCAGTTCCCAGCGTATCGCCGTAGGCAATGTTGGTTATCTCTTCGCCTTTGATCATCAGGTCGGAACCGCAAATGGCGTAGGACTCCGGGTTGTATTCCTGCCCGAACAGCTGGATGTGGGCATCCGGATTGCTCTCGGTGATATATTTTTCAGATACCGAGAGCATTCCGCCGGTGCCGCAAGTCGGGTCGTAAATCTGCAACACCTTGCCTGGTGTGTAGATGATTTCTTCGTTAGTAAAGAGCAGGCTCACCATCAGATTGATGACTTCACGCGGGGTAAAATGATCCCCGGCCTCTTCGTTGGCCTGCTCATTAAACCGGCGGACAAGGTCTTCAAACAGATAGCCCATTGCGGAATTTTCAACCCGTTCCGGATGCAAATCGACTGAGGCGAACTGTTTGATGATGTCAAACAATCGGTTGGACTCATCAAGCTTCTCGATTTCGTCTTCAAACTTAAATTTTTCCAGAATCTTCCGCGCCCCGCCGGAAAATCCGGCCATGAAGGCTCTGAAGTTGGCGGGCAGATTGTCGGCATCCGCCAACAGACTCGCATAAAGCCCCTCTTCCTTTTGCGCAAAAGTAAACCCGCTGCTGTTAAAAAAGTTCAGCTTGAATTTGCGGCAGATCATCTTTTCGATGGTCGCATCGTCATGCTTTTCTGCTGCCTTCAGCTTCCGATATTCGGTCAGAACCGCTTTTTTGGTCGGTTCAAGCACACAGTCCAGACGGCGCAGAACGGTCAGAGGGATCATTACCCGGCGGTATTGCGGCGGACGGTACGGTCCGCGCAGAAGGTTGGCAATGGTCCAAATGAGGTCGCTGTTCTTCTTGATAATCGGCTGATCGGTCATTGTTCAATCTGCTCCGGATTTCGGCTGCGTTATGCGCCCTTACAAAACACTGAAAGTTTTTAGCTGATTCTTTCGGGGTTTGAAAGCCCGGCGGGGCAGTTTTTTGCCAAACTGCTCAGATTGAGCCGTCTAGAAATAGAATTGCGGTTTTTCCACCCGAGCCGAAGGTGAGAGTGCTTTGGTATTCCCAAAGAAATGACTGGCAAGGAATGGTAATCCTTGGAACACTCCGGCCGCGATTTAAACAGGAGCAACATCATGGAAGAACTGATTCGTAAACTGCTGGTTGAACTGGGCGAGGATCCCGAGCGCGAGGGGCTGAAAGGCACACCGTCCCGCGTGGCCGAGTCTTATAAATTCCTGACACAGGGTTATAACCAGAATATCGATGATGTGCTTAATAATGCCTTTTTTGAGGCTGAAGACAGCCACATGGTGATCGTTAAGGATATCGAACTCTACAGCCTCTGCGAGCATCACATGCTTCCGTTTATCGGCAAGTGCCATATTGGCTACATTCCGGAAAAAAAGGTGATCGGTGTCAGCAAGCTGGCCCGTGTGGTGGATGTTTTTGCCCGCCGTCTCCAGATTCAGGAACGGCTGACCGACCAGATTGCTCATGTCATTATGGAAAAAACCGGAGCGCAGGGCGTCGGCGTGGTGATCGAAGCGCAGCATCTTTGCATGATGATGCGCGGCGTGGAGAAGCAGAACTCCAAGATGATTACCTCGGCGATGCACGGCACGTTCCGTTCGCAGCTCGCAACGCGCACGGAGTTTCTGCGGCTGATCGGCACGATCGGCTAGGCACTCTTTTTCACAAACGAGCGGATGGTATCCGCGATAATCGTCACGGCCAGAATCAGCAGCACGAGGCTGATACTGCCGATGATGTGCCGGAGATCAAACAGTCTGCCTTCCACTAAAAGATTTTTACAAGTCAACTGAACCAGCGCCGTCAGGGTCGTCACCATCATAAACACCATCGGAATGGCGACGTAAAAAGTACGTTTCCCGCTTCGCTTAAGCCAGGTGAAGATGACCAGCAGTGCCAGCGCCGCCAACAGCTGATTGCACGCGCCAAAGACCGGCCAGATGGCCTGCCACGCTGGAATAAGTTGTCCGTTTGGTCCCGGTATTTTCTGAAAAACTACCAGCACAGGCAGAACCAGCACCGCCGTCGTGGAAAGCAGTCGCGGCCAGAGCTTGTTGCCGAGACTGAAAATTTCTTCAATGAGAAACCGTGCCATGCGGGTGCAGGAATCGAGTGTGGTCAGCAGGAAGGTGCTGACGGCCAGCATGGCAAAGGTTTTGGCAAACTCTGCCGGGATTCCTAGCGTCTGAACAAAGGTGCCCAGACCGTTTCCAAACGTCACCACCGGCGTTTGTCCTGCGGGCAGTTTACCGGAAATAATCATCACGGAAGCAACCGCCAGTAAAGCAAGTACACCTTCGATCAGCATGGATCCATAACCGATGACCAAAGCCCCGCGTTCATTGTTAAGCTGTTTGGCCGACGTGCCGGATGCCACGACGGCGTGAAAGCCGCTGACCGCGCCGCAGGCAATCGTTACAAACAGTGTCGGATAGATAAATCCCATATTTTCGCTGGTGAACCCCTTGAACACCGGATAGCTCGGCGCAGCGTGTCCCGTCACGCCATAAATGATCAGCCCGACCGCGCCGCCAATAAGGCAGGCGTAAAGCAGGTAAGAAGCGAGATAGTCGCGCGGCTGGAGCAAAATCCAAACGGGTAGCATCGCGGCGAAAAGACAATAGATTATCAGAATCAGCGCCCAGAAGTTTTTGGCCGAGCCAAACACCTGCGGAACCATGTCGGCGGTGCATGGAAACTGATTGCCGAGCCAGAGTCCGCCAAAAACCAGCGGAACAAAAATCAGCGTGCCCAGCCCGGTTTTCACCTTCAGTTTATAAATACAAAGGCCGAACAGGACGGCCAGCACAATGTAAAACAGTGAAGCGGTAGCGACCACACCGCCCTGCCGTGCCTCCAGAACAACCTGATCAGAGCCTTCCTGAACCACTCCGGATGCAGGAACAAAGGTGCTGGCCGTGATATCAAGGAAAACGATGACGACATAAATCAGCGTCAGCAGAATAAAAGAAAGAAACATGTAATAGGCCGTCGGGCTGAGAAAGCTTTTACATATCTGGCCGATTGAGCGGCCTTTGTTGCGGATGCTGGCCGCCATAGCGGTCAAGTCATGCACACCGCCGATCAAAATCGAACCGAACACAATCCAAAGAACCGCCGGACCCCAGCCGAACGCCAACGCGGCAATAACAGGGCCGACAATCGGCCCGGCGCCGGCAATGGTGCTGAAGTGGTGGCCGAAAAGGATCATATTTGGAGTGGGAAGATAGTCTACGTTATCGCAAAGCGTATGCGCAGGCGTCGGAGTACGGTCGTCCAGCTCCATTTCCTTTTGCAAAAACCGGCCATAAAAACGATACGCCAAAGCGAACAGCAGGCACCCTGAAAAAAATACGACTAGAAGCATAGTCAACTCTCCGTTTATGCCGTGCAGGATAACGAACTTCACCTGATTGACAAGCCGCCTGTTGACAGGTTCTTGCAGCCAAAGCCGTCATTTATACAGCTGATCGAGTATTCCGTAATAATCCGTAATGGACTGAACAGACCTCTGCATCAAAAGCATTATCACCCAGCTCAGAATCAGCACGACCAGCGTCCAGATTATTTTTTTACGGAGACTGAAATCAGGCTGAAACCAGAAAAGCGGAATGGCAAAGGGTCCAACACAAAGTACGGCCGTGACCAGCCAGCCCGGGCGCAAATACCACGGTGCTTTCTTTTTCGGCATCAAAAACTGTCCACAAAACCTGCACAGAACCGCATCATCCTGAATTTCTTCCGCACAGAACGGGCACTTTTTCATACGGGTTATTTCTCCATCAGGCGGGTAAAAAACTCTGGAACCGGCGCTTCAAAAACCATCCGCTTACCGTTATGCGGATGATTAAACGTGATCGATCGCGAATGCAACGCCATGCGCTCAAACTTTTTTCCTTTAGGGCCGTATTTGGTGTCACCCACCACCGGATGACCCAACTCAGAAAAATGAACCCGGATCTGATTTTTACGCCCGGTCAGCAGGTTGATTTTCAGTTCACTGAAGTTTTTGTTTTCCCGCATAACACAATATTGCGTTTCAGACCACTTGCCTTTCGTCTGATCGGTTGAATAAACGAACTGATCATCATTCTCCGCCAGATAGCTTGAAAGCGTTCCCGATTTTTCTGCAAGCGACCCGTGCACAACAGCCAGATATTCCTTTTCGACCGCCTTCCAGTGATCTTTGAGATGCTGCTGCACCGCCTCAGTCTTGGCAAAAATCAGCAGGCCGGACGTTTCACGGTCAAGCCGATGAACCACATAAGCACGCAGACGCGAGCGGGCCGCTCCTTTGCGCAGGTAAGCGGTCAGAACGCACTCCGCCGTTTGCAACTCATCACGGTGGAAACTCATTGTCAGCAAACCGGGCTCTTTATTGATCACAAGCAGATCGCGATCTTCGTAAACGATCTCTAATCCTCGCGGACGGTATTTGCGCGGCATTTTCATAAAATGGACATCCTCCGCAAGCGCTTTAAACTGCAGTGCGTGTCCGCGCGCCAGATAAGACGATTCAAGTCCGTACATGAGCGGAAGACTGGGAGAATGGATAATGAGAGGGGGGCAATATTAATATGTATCATCACTCCACTATTCCAATCTTCCATCCCTTTACGGATCGAGGTTTTCGAGTTCGCGGGTTTCAAAATTTATTTTACAGCAACAGCCTTTCCCGGCTTATTCCAATCCAGTTAGAGATTCCGCCCTTCTTCATGTACTTTGCTCATGAAGCCTTCCTTGTATTTATTTAAGAACAGGGACTATACACAGCAAATTTTCCCCTTGCCAACCCCTTCCCTCTGCCGATTAAAACAGCCGGTGCCATTTTCCGGCCATTCGCTTATCCGCCATAGCTTGTCAAAGCAGCGACGGATGGGTAACAATCCGCACCCATCATGCAGAAAGACAAAATTCATATTATCGGTATCGGCGGAACGGGAATGAACGGCGTCGCGCAACTAGCGGCACACGCCGGATATCAGGTTTCCGGTTCCGACCGGGCTTCCAATCTTCCAATCTTCCAATCGCTGGAATCTCTAGGCATCCGCATCGTCCCGCAGGACGGCTCCGGCATTACCACCGACACCGCCGCCGTCGTCTACAGCACCGCCATTGAATCCGATAATCCGGATATCCTGCAATCTAGGCTCCTTGGCATTCCCCTGATCCACCGTGCCGATATGCTGGTGAGGCTCTGCGAAAACAAAGAGGTGATCGCGGTTGCCGGAACCGCCGGAAAATCCACCGTCACCGGCCTGCTCGGCTGGATTTTCCAATGTCTGGACAAAGATCCGACCGTCTATTGCGGCGCAATCATGAATAACGTCGGGGCCTCCGTCCGCTACGGAACCGGCCCGTGGATTATCGAAGCCGACGAAAGCGACCGGTCTTTTCTAAAGTTTCATCCGCACCACGCCATTATCACCAACATCGCCGAAGATCATTTCTCGCTCTCAGAACTTCACCAGCTCTTCGCTCAGTTTGAGTCACAGGTTTCGGGAGTCGTGATCAAGCATCCGTCCCTCCTTCCATCTTTTCATTCCCCGCTCCTCGGGAAACACAACGCCGAAAACGTCAACAACGCGCTGACGCTCTGCAAAGCACTCGGCTTCGACATGCAAAAGTGCATTGAAGCGGTTCAACAATTTACGGGAATTGAGCGGCGACTGGAGCGTCACGGATCCAAAGTGATCGACGACTTCGCGCACAGTCCGGTCAAGATCGCCGCCGCGCTGGAAGCGGCTTCCGGCGAATTCCCGGCATTTTCCGCCTACTGGCGTCCGCACGGCTACACACCGCTTTTCCAAGGGTTGGACGCTTTCGTGGAATGCTTTTCAACTTTTTCACACACCCGTCCAGCCTGCAAATTCTTCATTCTGCCAGTCTATTTTGCTGGCGGAACGGTGAATATAAAAATCACTTCAGAGCAATTCGTTGAAAAGCTAACGGCGGCCGGCGTTCCCGCCGAATTTGTCGCGGATTACGCTACGCTTGAAACGCGCTTAACCGAAGAAGGCCTCCCGGTACTCGGCATGGGTGCCCGCGACCCGGAACTGCCGCTCTTTGCAAAACGGCTGGCCGCAAAGATGAATAGAACGTGACCTTAGTTGTCATGAGCCAAAATCTTATTATACTGCGCTCCAATGAATTCAATTTGTAAAAAAACAGAAAACCTGCGTGTTGAAAGCGTTACTCGCCTCATCACACCGCAGGAACTGAAAAAAGACCTGCCGCTGACAGATTTGTTGAAAGAAACAGTTGTGCGCGGACGCGAAGCCGTCCGGGCCGTTCTCGAACGTCGCGACCCTCGCCTGCTCGTTGTCGTCGGTCCCTGCTCCATACACGACCCGTCCGCCGCGCTCGACTATGCCCGCCGTCTTGCCGCACTCAATGAAAAGGTAAAAGAACGCTACCTGCTCGTCATGCGCGTTTATTTTGAAAAACCGCGCACAACGGTCGGCTGGAAAGGGTTTATCAACGATCCGCATCTCGACGACTCCTGCGATATGGAATACGGCCTGCGCGCCGCACGCCGCCTGATGCTCGATATCACCGCGCTGGGTCTCCCGGTCGCCACCGAATTTCTCGACCCGATTATCCCGCAATACACCGCTGATCTGGTCAGCTGGGCAGCAATCGGTGCACGCACCATTGAATCGCAGACCCATCGCGAAATGACCAGTGGACTCTCAATGCCGGTCGGACTGAAAAATGCCACCAACGGAAGTGTACAGAGCGCCATTGACGCCCTGCTCGCATGCCGGTCACCGCATAGCTTTCTGGGAATTGATCAGGACGGACGAAGCAGTATTGTCAAAACACTCGGCAACCCCGACATTCATCTCGTCCTGCGCGGCGGCGGCGGAAAAACGAACTACCACGCCGGTGAAGTGGCAGCCGCTGCGGTCAAACTGCGTGCCGCCGGATTGCCGGAAGCTATTATGGTGGACTGCTCACACGCCAATTCCGGAAAAATTCCGGCAAAACAGATCGATGTATGGAACGATCTGATCGAACAGCGCAGACAGCCGGACTGCCCAGTCATCGGCGCTATGCTGGAGAGCTTTATTGAAGAGGGAACGCAACCCATTACACCGGATCTGCATTACGGACAGTCGATCACAGACCCGTGCATGGACTGGCGGACTACCGAAACGCTGCTCTTGAGTTGAGTGATCCTGCGCAATGCCTCATCAATCCGTGACTCCGGAACGCGCCCCGTACGAACCAGTCCGGCAATGATCTGAACGGTTTTCGGAACCAGATCGGGATTATACGTTTCATTGTTCGCAATCAGAAGAATATCGGCGCCGGCATTCAGGCTGTATTCGAGCGCGGTCTCAAAACCGTAGTGACTGGCAATGGCCTTCATGCCCAAATCGTCCGTCATCACAACCCCCTGATAACCGATTTCATTACGAAGCAGTCCGGTAATAATCCGCTTTGAAAGCGTCGCGGGCCAGTCCGGATCAAGGTTGCGCTGGAAAATGTGAGCGGTCATCACCACGTCGGTTTCTTTACAAAGCTGACGGTAGGGCTCCAGTTCGAAAGCCTGCCAGGTTCCGGTTACATCCGTCATATCCAGATGCGAATCGGCGGCAGAACTTCCGTGCCCTGGAAAATGTTTAAGCGTGCACAGCACCCCCTGATCGTGGTGAGCACGAATTGAGGCGGCCGCCTGCCAGATTGTTTTTCCCGGATCGGATGAGAATGTCCGCTCTTTTTTGACAATAAAATTTTCAGGATTCACCGCCATATCCACCACCGGCGCCAGATTCAGATTAATTCCGGCCGCTTTGAGCGCGGCGGCCAGTTCAGCGGTTTTCCTGTACGTGAAATCGGGATCGTCGTGTTGTCCTAATTGCTGCTGGGAAAGCGTAGGCGGAAATCCATAGGCCGGCTTGAGCCGATTGACCAGGCCGCCCTCCTGATCGATCGCGATCAGCAACGATCCTTTTGCATAGGACTGAAGCGTTCCGGTCAGTTGCACCAGCTGGACCGGCGAACGGATGTTCCGCTCGCCGGTTTTGAGCGGGAGATCGGCATCGAACAAAATCACTCCGCCCAGATTGTATTCGCAGATATCCCGCACAACCGGGCTGTCAGCCTCAGCGGACATCCCCCGGAATCCGACCATTAAAAGCCCGCCGATTTTCTGCTCGAGTGATGGCGAAGCAAAACAGGAAACGGTTACAGCAAACGATGAAACAAGCAGGGCCTTTGGTTTCAAATTCATGCCGCATTCTTCTCATACAGCGGAATACGAATCAACTCTGCGTATCTGTTGCTGTGCAAAACATTGTCAACCCCGCCGTTTCAGCTAGAATGCAATTCATTCGTATGGTGCAACAGATTACCGGAGAAGTGGAGCAATGAACGACAAAGACAAAAAAAAGCCGAACGAGTACACACACACGCCCGCACCCACACACCTCCCCGCTCTCCGTCGCCTACCCGCCGAATGGGAACCACAGGATGCCGTGCTGATCTGCTGGCCGCATGAGAAAACCGACTGGGCTCCGCATCTGCAGGAAGCCGAAGCGGTTTTCGCCGATATTGCCGAAGCAGTAACCCGTTTTGAAAAGCTGATTGTTGTCGTTCATAACGAATCCGCCGTGCGTACCAAACTGAAAAACCGCGGCGTCAACATGGCGAACGTCGCGCTGTACGAAATTGAATCCAACGATACCTGGGCGCGTGATTTCGGCCCCGTCACGATTTACGAAAACGGCAAACCCGTACTGCTCAACTTCACCTTCACCGGCTGGGGCGGAAAATTCGAAGCCGGGCTCGACAATCAGATCACCGCCAAACTCCATGCCATGGGCGCTTTCGGCAAAACCCCGTTGCGCAGCGTCGATCTGATTCTTGAAGGCGGGAGCATCGAAAGTGACGGTCAAGGAACGCTGTTGACAACTGCCGAATGCCTGCTCAATCCCAACCGCAATGCGCAACTCAGTAAAACACAGGTTGAATCCCGGCTTACCGCTGAACTCGGAATCAAAAACTTCCAATGGCTGGAAAACGGCTGGCTGGCCGGCGATGATACCGACGCACACATCGACACCCTCGCCCGCCTCTGTCCGGACAAAACGATTCTTTATATGAAATGCGATGATCCGGCGGACGAACACTTTCCGGCACTCCGCAACATGGAAAACGAACTGCAAAAACGGCCGGAGTACCGCCTGCTTCCTCTGCCTTGGCCGAAAGCGAAATTCGATACAGACGGCAACCGCCTGCCTGCCACCTATGCAAACTTCCTGATCATCAATGGTGCCGTGCTGGTTCCGGTGTATCAGGATTCAACGAATGACGCCTGCGCGCTGGCTGCCGTAAAAAAGGCCTTCCCCGACCGCGAAATCATCGGGTTAGACTGTTCCACGCTAATTCTGCAGCACGGCTCACTCCACTGCGTGACCATGCAGATTCCCAAGGAAGTTCTTTAATCTGACTTCCGGCAAATCAGCTTTGATTCATCGTCGTAAACATAATCGACGATTTCGCCGGAGATAATCAGCTCAATGGCTTCCTCGATTACCGGCAGGGGAGCTATAAACCATTCGCGGGGCGTATATCCGGACCGAAGAGGGCTTTTTGTATCTGAGCCTGATTACCGATGCCTGGTCACGGAAGATCGTCGGGTACCATGCGGGAGATACGCTGGAAACTGAAGGGTGCCTGAACGCACTGGAACGAGCCGTGAAGGAGCTGGTGGCTGGCATGTTTCCAATGCATCACTCGGATCGTGGCTGCCAGTACTGTTCGCATGTATACACTGGACGGCTTCGGGAGTACGGCTTAGGAATCAGCATGACCGAAGAGATGCATTGTTATGAGAATGCCAAAGCCGAGCGTGTAAACGGCATTCTGAAGCAGGAGTATTATCTTGGGGGCAGTTTTCGGACGAAGCAACAGGCGGTCGGGGCCGTGGATCAGGCGGTTTATCTTTACAATACAAGGCGTCCGCATCTGGCGTTGAAGTATAAAACACCGGAGGCGGCTCATAAGAAACTTAAAAAGGCGGCGTAAGAATTTTTCCCCTCATCCGGAGGAGGGGAAATCCGTCCGGCACTCCCTCCGGGAGCACCGGAGAAGAAGAATCGCTCCCTAATGGGAGCTTAAACCAGATCAGAAACAGAACGAAAAAGTGACAACTTTAAATCAGGACGTGACAGAGGACTGAGTTCAATGGTTAAAAGAATTCACCGATCACTTTATGAATGGCGGGATAGTTTTCGGGGATAAACTGATGGGCCTGGATGCCAGCGGCGCGGGCGGCTTCGACGTTGCGGGCGAGGTCGTCGAGAAACAGACATTGTTCTCCTTTGACGCCGAGATTTTCCAGCATGTGGCGGTAGATTTCAGCGTGCGGTTTGCGGGCGCCGACCTGATAGGAAAGAAACAGTCCGGTCGCGCCGTCAAAAAACCCGGGCCAGTTGCGTTCAATGGCTTCGATGTGGTGTTCAGCGATGTTGCTGAGCGTGTAAACCGGCAGGCCGCGGGCAATCGCTTCGCGGAACAGTCCACAGCCGGTCTGGTTGACGGTGAACATTTTCTGCCAGACACCGATCAGGGTGTCCACTGTCCATGAAAGACCCTTGGCTTCGTTCAGATAGGCGACAAATGCTTCGTCGCTGATGACGCCCTCCTCCACGGCGTGGTGCATTTCGAGGTCGCGTTCCGTCGGTTGCTCAAGCGGCGTGCCGGAGTCGGCGGCGATCTGCTGGAGCAGCACTTGAAAGTCGAAATTAACCAGTACGTTACCGATGTCGAAAATAAAATAGTTGGAGTTCATGAGGTGCGTTTCAAAAATCAAATAAAATCTACCGGGCGGGCGGAGCAGAAGGCAATAATGCCGGGAATCGATACGGCGTCCATGCCTCGCCAGAAAACGACCCAGTCGCCCGCGTTATGGCGTCCGTCGGCATGCCGGTCATACCACTGGTTGATCGGGTTGCCTTTGCGTGACCGCCAGAAGAATGAAGGGTTGTTTTTGTAAACTTCATCCCACAGTTCCTGCGCGAGGCCTTCACCGCGCGCTTCGGATCCGACAGCAAATTTTGAAAGATAAAGTCCTTCCGGATGCCGTTCCAGCAGTGCGGCACCCCGGTAATTTTCTTCAAAATAAATCTGTGTTGCCGCCGCAAGAATTCCATCTTTCGGTTTTTTACCAAAGCTTTCCTGAAGCAAGGCCAGCAGCCGGTCCGGATCGGGTGCGCCGCCGGAAAGAATTGTAGAGCCGCGCCGAAAGACGGTGCCCGCACCTTTAACGGTGAAGATTTCTTTGAGCAGGTTCATCGGGGCGGTAACCGAAATATGAGTACCGGGCCGGGCTTCGAGCAGCGCAGCAGCGATATCGGCCAGTATTTTATCTTCGGAGGAAAGAGCCATTACCGGCTTTTGTGTGTGGTAATAATCCACCGACATCCCGCCCGCAGCGCGGATAAAGTGTACCCGTTTTCCAATCGCCGGAACTTTCTGCAGCAGGCTTTCCAAGGCCTGGGTGTTTTCATCGACAAAAACCGGAACGCTTGATTTCCGCCTTCCAAGCTTTGGAAAAACGGTGCGCTCAAAAAGCGGATTATCCTTGAGAAGATTCCATTTAGCCCCGGCATCGATATCGCACAGCACGACGGCCGGTTTCAGGCCAAGCTTGAGCAGAAAGTGCAGGTCGAAGGCAAGTGCCTCGGCACCTTGATCCAGACTTTCGACATCCGGAACGAGCAATGCAAAACAATCGGTGCCGGCAGACTGGAATTTGTTAAGGTAGAATTCATATTCTTCCCGCCGCCCGATGCTGTCGAGAAACAGCCGTATGGTTTTGTTCAATAGCATGGCAGAAGGAAACATCATTCTTCAAAAAAGTACACCAAAAATACTTTCCGAAGCTTGGCGAAGCCGTGCGCTGCGATTAGGATCGAGGACAGGATAAGTGCCCGTTGATCACCATGATTGTCAAAACACCAGCCATTCCACTGTACTGGACCGATGTTTCGAATACCTCGCGCATTGTTACCTGGTTGACGGCTCATTACGGTAAACTTTCGACTACCATTAAAGGCGATCAACGTAAAAACAGTCTTTTTCGCGGGCAATACGATCTTTTCTCAACCAGCGAACTGCTTTTTTACGACCGGGCTGAACAGAATACCCATATCGCCAAAGAGTGCTCTATGATTCATACACGCAACGCCTTCCGTACCGATTGGAGGGCCTGCACTGCCGCCGGGTACATTTCCGCCCTCTTTGCCCGCACTACGCCGCGCCACAGCCATGAGGCAGGCCGCTTTGAGTTTTTTGAGGAAATGCTTACCTATGCAGAGTCCTATGGACAGCATCCGGCGTTCCTTGCATGGTTTGACCTGAAATTCGCAGAATTTCAAGGGCAGCTGGTTCAGTTGAACGATACGACCCGCGAGGTATACCGCTTTTCAGCCGAGCATGGAGGCGTTATTGATCCAGGCTACGCACGCGAACACCGGATTCCCGCCTCACCGCTTGCACCTAAAGCTGTTGAATTGCTCAGAACATGGCAAGAAGCTGAAACACCGGAGGATGTATTAACGGCGAACTATGCCCCGACGTATCTGGCACAAATTGAGCGCGTGCTCGCCAAATTTGTCACCTACCAATTTGATCTGCCGCCGCACGTCCGAAAAACAACGGCTGAAACGCTGCGGGCAGGCTCCGTTACTGTATAATCAGCTCTTCGCGGCCTTTTATTTTTTCCACCCGGTCGGCGCCAAGCAAAAACATCGCTATAACAAATTCGTGTTTCAGCCGTTGTATAACTTTTTGTACCGCCTCGACAGATTCCATGGCTGGATTCAGAAACGGCCGCGCCAGTCCGCAAAGCGAGGCCCCCAGAACGACCGCTTTAGCCATGTCCAGTCCGGAACGGATACCGCCGGAGGCAATCAGTGTAATACGGTCCCGGTACGGCCCAAGGGCCTTGAGCGCTAACGGCGTGGGCAACCCCCAATCCTGAAAAAGCCGTCCGATTGACGCGTCATCACAACGTTCACTTTCCACGCGACTCCACGATGTGCCGCCCGAACCGGCCACATCAATATATTTGACACCCGCTTCAATCAAAAGCTTTGCATCAGCAATCGAAATACCAGCCCCGATTTCCTTAACGATCACCGGAACTTCGAGTCCGCTGACAATCTCGCCGATTTTCTCGCTCAGGTTTGCAAAATTAGTATCCCCCTTTGGTTGAACCGCTTCTTGCAACGGATTCAAGTGCAGACATAGCGCGTCGGCCTTAAGCACCTGTACGACGGCGCGGGCGTGCGCAAGTGTCATATCTTCATTAAACTGCACCGCGCCGAGGTTGGAAAAGAGCAACGCAGACGGAGCTGTACCACGCAAATCAAAACTCGACCGCGCCGTTGGCTCAGTAAAGAAAATACGTTGAGACCCGACCCCCATGGCCACCCCTTCGGCCTCAGCCGCAGCGGCAAGATTCGTATTAATCTTACGAAACAGCTTATCGCCGCCGCCGGTCATCGATGAAATCAGCAACGGAAACGACAGTTTTTTTCCCAGAAATTCAATCGATGGATCGATCGCCTTCAGATCGATCTCCGGCAATGCGCGATGTGTCAGACGGACTTCCTCGAAATAAAACTTACGCCGATCCATTTCGTCCTTCTGTGCAACGATTTGAAGATGCTCCACTTTTCGTTTCTCGATATCGCTCATTAGTTCACCTCTCCACAAACGCTCCCGTGCCAGCTTCCATTCCCTGTATTTATCAAAATAAAGAGGGTAAATCGACGCATGGCGGCGTGATGTGGGAGCGTAGGGTGATCTGACGGTGCCGTCAAGATGGCTTTGGAAACAGACCTCGTATAACATTCCCATGATTTTTTAATATCGATATATACGATCGTTTTACTTTCTTATGATGCGAAATATGTCAACGAATGGTGATATATGTTTAAATAATATAAAATATTCTAACATGATTTTAACATTTGACCTATTGACATCCACACCAATAAGAGTAGAAAGGAATCAAGATTTACTTATCTAAGGGTTGGAAAAGGAAAATCCTGGGGCGACCAAAAGGCCTGCCCCAACGTTAAAGAAAGAAGCAATCAAGATGATCCCATTCGGATTTGAGCCGAACGATTACAATGCAATGATTGATTTTCAGATCGACTTCAAAGCGCTGCGTCGTCAGTGCAAAGCATTGGTCAAAAAAGTCGGCCGCAAAATGAAGCGGAAATAACAATTCCCAAAAGACGGGAAGCCCGAAAGGGCAAACTTCTATCCTCGATAGGATAGTATAAAGAAGGAGAAGATGATGAATCAGAAAAACAGACCGAGAAGCAGATGTCGCAGAAGCAACGCTGCTTCATTTTTCAAAAGTAGCGTAGCCGCTTTACATGGCAGTTGCTTTAAGAATCCGATGACGTGGTCCAATCGCGGCTGATAAGCCCGAACAGGACCCTCATGGGTCACACACGGAAATACGGCAAACGCCGTGTTCCCCTTCCTTCGTCGACGGTGTAATCCAAGCACCGCCCCTTTTTATGAACAGTCTCTTAGCGACGTTGCGGAGAAAGTGAAATGTTGTCGATACCGGTATTTGCCGCTCCGCTGCCGACGAATAGAACGTAGATATTGTTATACCCCTTTCCTAATTCAACCGGCAGATAATAGGTAACCCAGGTCGCGCCGGCAGACAATATAATCATATCGTCCGGACGCTGTGTGCTATTCATCCGGAAATTACCGCCGTCAGTACCAATTGCGATATCTGAATCAGATACAAACACCTTCACACCTAATACGTCGGCTGCATCGGTTAAAATATAATCAAACCGAAGCACATAGCTTCCGGTACTGCGCTTTTCATCATTAACAACATAAAGTAAGAGACCCGCTTCACGTGAAGCCGCCGCACGCACATACGGACCCAGATTCCCGCCGGAAGGGAAAATCTCCCAAGCTGAAGTGCTTGAGCGAATCCAGCGCCCGCTTAATTCAGCCGTGGTATCACCGGCGGTCGTGGGCAACGCCAAGGCCGCACCTGAAAAGTCTCCGCTCAAAATTAAATTACTCACTGGAGGACGTACCGGAGCAAAGACAGGACGAGGCGGCAACACAGGAGTCGAAATCAATCTAGCAGGTGGTGCGGCGGCGGCTGACTTCTCTTCCCTTACAGGGACAGTGTTCTTTGCTACAGGTGGTTTTGCGGGGGCAGGTGTGACAGCAATAACAGGGGACGCAACCGGGGCAACAGCAACAACCGGGGCAATCCTGACCCAGCCATTTTTATTTTCCAAAACAGTCACCTTCTGTCCTGAAGCCAAAGAATCAACCTGGGTATAGTCGATCCCCGGGCCCGAACGAACAGCAAGCGTTGCCGAAGAATTACCCGTATCAACCGCACCGTTTTTTACATACGCAGCATTAATCCACTGTTGTGTCGCAACACTCTGTGGAGTTGCAACGGGCGCAGAAGCAGGTGCTGGCACAGATGCACCGCCGGATGTGAGGCGCATCCAACCATCCTTGGTTTTATCAGAAAAAACCCTTTGTCCGGATGAAAGCGCATCAACTTGAGAAAAATTCAAACCGGGACCGGAACGAACAGCAAGCGTTGCCGAAGAATTACCCGTATCAACCGCACCGTTTTTTACATACGTAGCATTAATCCATCGTTCCGTTGTCTCAGCCCGGACATACAATCCGGCACAAACCGACAGGAAAGACAGGATTATACACATTTTCATCTGTTTCATAGAGATCCCTTCTATCATCAACGGAGCCGTCGAGATATTTAGCAGAGACCGTGCCACAACTGACAGGATTTTCAACACTGATTTTTCACCCGGCTGGTGAAATATACCACAGGCCGCAGGTGAAAATGAAAAATCAGTCGTACCGGCAATCAAATCAAACCATTTCAAAAATCGTTTGTAAAAATGGGAAAAATAACGGTAGACGACCCCATCAGGTTTCCGTATAGTCCGACGCTCTTATTTGAGAACTGGAAGACATTTTACGACATGAAGAAATTGATTATAGGATTACCTAAGGGAAGTTTGCAGGATTCAACCTACGCCCTGTTCGCGAAAGCCGGATTCAACATCTCGGGAAGCTCGCGTTCCTATTTTCCTTCCATTGATGATAAGGAAATTGAACTCCGCCTGCTCCGCCCGCAAGAAATGAGCCGTTATGTTGAAAACGGCATGCTGGATGCCGGTATCGCAGGACTGGATTGGATTGAAGCAAACGGTTCCGATGTACAAGATGTATGCAGTTTAATTTATTCCAAACAAACCAAACGCCCCGTGCGATGGGTGCTGGCCGTTCCGGAGAACTCCCCGATTCAGTCGGTTAAAGACCTCGAAGGCAAACGGATTGCCACGGAAGGCGTCGGCATCGTAGAACGCTGGTTAGCCAAAAACGGGGTCAAAGCCACGGTGGAATTTTCATGGGGTGCTACCGAAGTCAAAGTGCCCGAATTCGCCGATGCCATTGTAGACATCACCGAAACGGGATCGTCGTTGCGTGCGCATAATCTGCGTATCGTGGACACGATCATGGAATCCTATACCAAATTTTTTGCCAACAAGACGGCCTGGGTCGACTGTTGGAAACGTTCAAAGCTGGAGAAGATCGCCCTGTTGCTGTCATCCGCACTGAATGCCACCGATAAGGTGCTGCTTAAAATGAACGTAAATCAAAAAAATCTTCCGCAGGTGAAAAAACTGCTGCCGGCACTGCATTCTCCGACCGTAAGCAGCCTCTCTGACGACGGCTGGTATGCCGTTGAAACGGTAGTGAATGAATCGGTGGTGCGGGAGATTATTCCCGAACTTAAAGCCGCCGGTGCTGAAGGAATTATTGAAATCGGCTTAAATAAAGTGGTTGCATAAGCGTACAAAGGAATACAGAAACATGGGTACCATTAAAAAATGGCGTAAGACCAAGATGTCGAAACATAAACGGCGCAAACGTCGTCGTGAAGTCCGGCATAAAAAGAAATAGTTTTTACTGATAAGGGGAAGTGTCATGTGCGCATCCCGCAAAGTCCGGATCGCCGGAGCTGCCGTGCTCGGTACCGTACTGAGCATCAGTGGTTGCGCATTTCCTTTAAAGCCTCAGCTGAGCGCAAACGCGCAGGCTGAGGCTTTATCTCATTTCAGTCTCGGCCTGCTGGCTGAGGCGGGCGGTGACTCGTCCGGCGCATTAAATCAGCTTGAAGCCGCTATGAAGCTGGACCCGAATGAGCCGAAACTCTACGCCCCGGCCGTTTCCATCGCACTTAAACTGAAAAAACCGGATGATGCCGTCCGGCTGGCACGCGAACTGGTAAGCCGCCACCCCGATGCGGCTGATTCATTACTTCTGCTCGCCAGAGTTTATGCATTAACCGAACATCCCGATCAGGCCGAATCCCTGTTCAAACAGGCCTGCATCAAGTTTCCGGAACAACCGGAACCTCCTGTCTTTCTTACAAGATTTTATCTTTCACAGGATCGACGCGCCGATGCATTCGACACGCTCCGCATGGCCGTAAAAGCGCAAAGCAACAATGCCGACCTGCTTCATCTCCTCGGAACACTCTGTATCGATAATGCCCGAAGTATGGGGGACACTCCTCAAGCAAAAGCAACAGTTCAAGAAGGAGTCGGCTTTCTGCAAAAAGCTCTCGTCCTCGCGCCGACCAATACGCTGTCCTGGCAGCAACTTGGTTTTGCACTGCTTGCCGTGGAAAAGCCGGCAGAAGCCCTGAATGCCTTTGAAACTGCACACCGGTATGCGCCCGGCGATCTGCTCACCGCCCGGCAGATCCTCGACCTCTTGATTACAACGGGAAAAGCTGATCAAGCCATGGCAATCTATGAACAGCTGGCTGATAAAACAGGAACCGAACCCGAATCATGGCTCCAATATATTGCGGAAAAACTGCCGGAAGATGAGCAATACCGATTAATTGCCCGCCTGGAACAGCAGATATCGGAACAGCAGCAATCTCCGGTTTTCTTTTACACACAGCTGGGCTCGCTTTATATCGGAGCACATAGAAATCAAGAGGCGGAGGCCCTTCTGACAAAAGCTCTTGCGCATTATCCCGACGACAGCCGCCTGCGCATCGTGCTGGGATATCTGCACCTGCAGCAGGAGCGCTACGACGATGCCTATACGGAGCTCGAACACGTACGCACAACATCCCCCGAGTCGGAATGGGCTGCTAATCCTTTCTTTCTTTTTAACTTCCTGATTGCCGCACAAAAAAGCGGCCATCCGGAAGAAGCTGCCAAAACACTGGCCTCTATCTACATCGACAATCCAATGGTTCTAAACCAGTACATGCAATCCCTGCTCACTGGACAAACTTCAATTCCTGCCGCAAGTTCCATCGAATTATTGACTGTTTTCCACTCCATGAGCCCCGAAGCCGCCGAAGCCCTCTATTATCTGATGATCCTGCAGACCGATCAAAAGCAATATGCAAAAGCCATCGAGACCGCCCGGCAATTCGAGGCCTTGGTGCAAAAAAGCAGCGACACCAATCTGCTCGGCGAACAGTTTTATTATCAATACGCTTCACTCCATGAGCGGGCCGGCCAGCTTGAATCCGCTGAAAAACTTTTTTTAAAAACCATAGAGATGGGCGGAGATTTTACGGCTCACGCGCAGAATTATATCGCCTACATGTGGGCAGAGCGCGGTGAAAAACTGGATATGGGGCTAGAGCTTATTCAAAAAGCGCTTGCAACAGACCCTGAAAACGGAGCCTTTCGCGACACGCTCGGCTGGATTTATTACATGCAGGGCCGCCACGCCGAAGCACTGAACGAGCTGAAGAAGGCAATGGATCTTATTAAAGACGATCCGGTCATCCGGGAGCATCTGGGTGACACCTATTTTAAACTGGGCAACCACACTGCTGCTGTCGAGCAATGGAAAAAAGCACTGGAAATCGATCCGGGAAATCCACGGGTACACGAACGGCTCAAAACAAATGATATCACACCAGCCTCAGGCCCTTCATCATCGGATAACCCCGCAGATACGACGCCCCGTCCATAGCACACTTGCCGGACGGCTGCACCTCAATCAAACGCAAGGCCCCCTCTCCCGCAGCCACTAAAGGTCCCGCGCCCTCCGCATCAAGAAGTTCACCGGGAACTCCAGTGCGCATTTCGACAACGGTTTTAAGTATTTTTAAACGTGACCCGTCCAGCAGTTCACAAAAACAGCCCGGCCAGGGTGTAAAGCCGCGGACCCGGTTGCGCAATGTTTCCGCGGACATCGTCCAATCGATGCGCCCGTCTTCTTTCGTGAGCTTACGCACTTCGCTTGCGTACGCATCGTTCTGCGGATGACGCAAAACGTTTCCACTGCGGATCTGTTCAACCGCCTGCATCAACAACTCGGCACCGGCCGCCGCCAGTACCGGTTCAAGTGTTGCCGATGTATCATCCACCCCGATTGGTACGCTGCGCTGAAGAATGAGGTCACCCGCATCCATTTTTTCACTCACATAAAGAATCGTCACGCCGGTAGCGGTGTCACCGTTGGCAAGAGCCCATTGTATGGGGGACGATCCGCGATATTTCGGCAGCAGGGAGGGGTGCAGGTTAATGGCTCCGTGTTCCGGAAGAGCCAATACAGACGGCGGAATGTACTGACCATAGGCAACCACTACAAAAAGATCAGCATTCAAGGCGGTCAATTCCGGCAGACAATCTTTGACCTTTTCCGGCGAAAGCACCGGAAGTCCGCGTTCTTTCGCGACAGATTTTACCGGACATGGCGTTAACTGCTGTTTACGGCCGGCCGGCCGGTCAGGCTGAGTAACAACGGCAACAACTTCATCCTGCGCACTCGCAAACAGTGCTTCCAATAAAGGAAATCCGATCGTTGCCGATCCAAAGAAAACTACGCGCATGATGCCGCTCCGGATTATTTCACACTGGATTCCCCGCCCGCCGGTTTCTGAACCTGATCCGCACCCCAGCGAACGGTATCGGTCAGAAACAGCTGATCCTGCTTATTGAGCGCAAACCCCTGTTTCAAAGGAAAATTCTGCGGCAAACGCCCCATAGTTATGGGAAGCCACGTTTTTTCCGAACCTTCAAGCAGTGATGAAACAAACGGACGGTCTTTCGTGAGCGTGGTGATATAAAGCCCGCTGATGTACTTGCGGTAGTCGTTGATCTCGTAATAGTCATCCAGTGTTTTCGGCAGAAGTATGGAGACACGTTTCCCATACCACGCAGTAGCCCACGGCATATCAGTGCACATCACTTCACCGGGTTTCAACAGTTCACTTACACGCATAATAAACGGCGCATAGTAAGGCGGATATGGCAGCCCCGGTGAAGACGACAGAAAAATTGTGACCATCAACGGCAGCGCGGTCAGTCCAATCACCAAAACAGTCAGACCAACTTTATAAAGCTGAATACTCAAATCCAGCCGATCAAGCAGAATTGAAAAAAAGGCCAAGCCATAGAGGATTATAAACGGCCAGAAAATATGGTAGACGCGCAGGGTGTCTTTATTAAAAAAACAGGCTCCGGCAAAAAACAAGACCATCGACAGCCCTATTCCCCAGCGCAGGGTGTGAACGTGTACCCGGACAAACCGGTAGAAAAACGTCACCATAAAAAATGCAATCAGCAAACCACCCCCCATGGAAGTGAACCCGGTTTGGTACAGCTCATTAAAATTCTTCGCCCATTTTGCGCGTGCCACCTGGATATCCGGCATGAGTTTAAAACTGGGTTTCAACGTACGCATCATTGAGTCCCCCGGATACTTGGATGAATCGATCAGTGCGGTGTGCGGAGCAAGTCCAAGCGGTGATCCGGAAAGCTGGTAATTGCGCAGCACCCATGGCGATACGGTCAGAAAAATAAGCGCCACATAAAAAAAGGCCAGATGCCCGCCGCGTTGCGTGCGTGAGCCCATCATCCAAATAAACAGTGTGATTCCCGGAATGACGGCCAGCGCCGCATAATGCGTCAAAAACGCTGCCGCCGAAAACCCGATGGAAAGGAGAAAGTACATCATCCAGTTCCACAACGCTCTTCGTTCCCGGCGGTTGATCATTGCCAGCAGAGCAAAATAAGTAGCTCCGAGAACAAAAAATGTAAGAACGGGCAGTCCTGTGCCGCGAATGCTGTCCATCCAGACCATTTCGCTCAGGAAATAGGTCACAACACTTAATAAACCCATCTTATGCGAGAAAAGCTTCTTTCCCAGCAGATAGAGCATCAGACCTGAAAGGACGGTAAAAAAATGATGTACCGGAACAATAATCCATTGTTCGGCGGGATAGATACGAATGCCCTGAAAAGCCGTACTGGCCGGAAACGGATCAATACCGATCAGGTTGAAAAAACTGAAACCAGCCGCAATAATCGCCGGATAAAGCGGCGGCTTAAAAAGTTCAGGGTGGCGGCCGATCCGGGCATCACCATCGAAACTGTGGGATGAAACCTGTGCAATAGTTACCGGGCGGATACATTGTGTATCATAACGATGGGTCTGAGACAGATTGCGCCCGAGCTGTGCGTAATCCATGGCCGCCTCCGTATCAAACCCGCGAAACTGCCGTGCCGTGAAGATGATGATCAATCCGAGGACAAAAAGACAAAAAAGAGTCGTACGGATAATTTTCAAACCAAGTCCGGCATCCACGCTGTAAACGAGATCCTGCAGGGTTGCCTCGAAGGGTTGATGCTGTTGTTTTGCCATAGGTCTTACTCCGAGATGTTCATTCCACGAACCGTTTTCCTGTGAGGCCAAAATTTATTCTCACCATGCATTTCGTACTGCGTATTCCGCATTCCAGCCCCCGATTTCTTTTACGCAATACTCAGTACGCAATATGTTTTGAAGCATCCTTGAACACTTCTGCTTCTTCAATCCCAAACTCATTCAACTTCGGTGAAGCCGTACTCCGCAATTTTACGGTGTAGCGTACGCCGACTGATACCTAACTTCTCAGCGGCATGCGTGCGATTTCCGCCGGATGCCTTCAGCGCCTGCAGAAGAGCCCTTTTCTCCATCTCCTCCAGCGTACCTCCTACCTCCTGAGTCCCTCCCGAAGACCCGTTTTCACGCAAATGTACCGGCAAATCGCGTACACCAATGCGTTGTGACCGGGAAAGTACCACCATTTGCTCCACCACATTACGCAACTCGCGCACATTACCCGGCCAGCGATAGGCCATCAACAGGTCGAGCGCATCCGGAGAAAACCCTTCAATTGCACGACCGTTCTCCTGATTAAACACGTCCAGATAATGCTTCAGCAACAGAGAAATATCACTCCTGCGCTCACGCAGCGCCGGCAATTGAATCACGACCACGTACAGCCGGTAATAGAGATCCTCTCGAAATTTACCTTCAGCCACCATCTTCTTCAAATCCCGGTTCGTCGCCGCGATCAGCCGCGTATCGACATCGATCGATTCCTGCCCGCCCACCCGCTCAAAGCGCCGCTCTTCCAACGCCCGCAGAATTTTCACCTGCACACTCGCATCCACCTCACCGATTTCATCCAGAAACAGCGAACCGCCGTCCGCCAGCTCAAAACGTCCCTTACGCCGCTCGGCCGCACCTGTAAAAGCACCCTTCTCATGCCCGAACAGCTCACTCTCCAATAATGTCGAAGAAAGTGCCGCGCAATGCACCGGCACAAAAGCCCCGTTTTTACGGGAACTGAGACTGTGAATCGCCTTGGCAATCAGTTCCTTGCCCGTTCCGCTCTCGCCCTGAATCAGTACGGTAGCCCGCGAAGCCGCCACCTGCCGTACCGTATCAAAAACCTGCTGCATTTCCGGCGAAGTCCCGATGATATTCTCCATTCCGAACTTACTGTCCAGCTGCTCACGGAGCTGAAGGTTTTCCGTCTCGGCCCGATGTGAACGCAGTGCGCGTTGCAAAACCAGCTCGAGCTGCTCCAGATTCACCGGCTTCGTCAGAAAATCGGTCGCACCATGCCGCATGGCATCCACCGCCGTCTCAATATTTCCATACGCCGTAAGCAGAATACAAACCAGTTGAGGCGACCCGGCCAGCGCGCGCTGCATCAGCGTCATCCCGTCCATGCCGGGCATCCGCAGATCACTCAGCATCACATCCACCGGCCGCTCGCTCAGAATATTCAGAGCCGCCGACCCGCTTTCGGCAATCAACACCTCATACGAACGGCGCAGCGCCCGTGCCAGCCCTTCACGCGTGTTCTTTTCGTCATCAACAATTAAAACAACCGGTTTTGCAATCATTCTTTACCCTCCCTCTTCGGCGCTTCGAGAAGTGAAAGCCTTATGTCATCGCGCGGAAAATGCAGCGTAAAGGCCGTGCCGCGCTCCGGCGTGCTGCAAATCTCAATTTCTCCGCCATGATCGCGCAGAATCCTCTGCACGATCATCAATCCGAGCCCCGACCCGGTTGCTTTGGTCGTATGATACGGCTCATAAATCGCGCCAAGATTTTCCGGCGTGATGCCCGGCCCGTTATCGGCAAAACAGATGCTCACAAATCGCGGCGATACGTCGATACCAATTTTCAAAATGCCGCCGTCATCCATCACCTGAATTGCATTCTTAATGATATTAAAAAACGCCTGCTTCACCTGCGTCTCATCGGCCGGCACCGAAGGAATCTGCTCAGGCTGTTCGCGTTCCACCAGAATGCGGCGATTTTCGACCTCGTGCTTCATCAACTCCAGCGTTTCGTCCAGCATCCGCTCCATCTGCACCGGTTTACGATCCGGCAGCGAAGGACGGATCGCCCGCAGAAACTGCGTAATAATCCGGTCCAGGCGATGGACCTCGCGTTTCGAAACCTCAACCATCTCTTTCAGACTTTCGCGCGCTTCTGAATCAGTCAGTCCGTCGAGTTCACGCTCCATCAGTTGCAGATGAATCGTCACAGCATTGAGCGGATTACCGATTTCGTGTGCCACACCCGCTGCTAACAGCGTCAGTGCCTTCAGCCGTTCCGACTCAATTGACTCGGCCGTCGTCGCCCGTTCCCGCGTCACGTCACGAAAGATCACCACCGCACCCTGCTCCCGCTCTTCGATTGCCGACAGCGGTACCACATAAAATTCAACAAAACGGTGATCCGGATACGTCACCTCAATTTCGCGCCGGATCAGCCGCTCCCACTCGTCGCCATCCAGACTGAGCACCTTCTCCCAATCAATGTCGCGAATATACCGGGCAATCGGCTGCCCCTCTGCCGTTTCGAGTTTAAAGCCGAAAAGTGATTCTGCCGTGCGATTGGCATAACGGATACGCGCACCGCGCCCGACCACAATAATACCTTCCTGAATCGCCTGAAAAATCGTCTCCATCAGCCCCTTTTCGCGGGCCAGATGCAAAAACTGCGCCTGAACGCTGTCGGCATCCATTCGCTCAAGACGATCGATCAACTTGTCCAAAAACTTCGATTTCACAAGGAATTCTCCGCTTAACTGTGACAATTTTTACCATACAGCGGATATTATTCAACCGCTTAAATGCGCCAAATTGGCAAATTCCAGAAGTCTCACGCTAATTCGCAAAATATTTTCACAAATCGGTCCATCCTGAGAGTTTTTAGACGGGTATGATCCGGCGGAAGAATTAGCACTCTGCACATGGAAACAAGCCGGACTTCCAATGCCCGGAAAACCAGCGTCTTCAACTCGTTGGTGGAAATCGAAACATTCTCTCCTAATCGAGCAATCATTTGCTGACCTCCGTCCGACAAGTCGGACAGGCCGAAGATTACACAATATAAGTCGAAGCCGCAGTATCGCCGCCGCGTCCGGTCCAGTTGGTGTGGAAGAACTCGCCGCGCGGTTTATCAAGCCGTTCATAGGTGTGCGCACCGAAGTAGTCGCGCTGAGCTTGCAGCAGATTGGCCGGCAGACGGGCGGCGCGGTAACCATCGTAGTAAGCCAGCGCGGCACTGATCGCAGGCATCGGGATGCCGAGTTCAACCGACGTGCAGACCACCCGGCGCCAGCCAGCCTGTGCATCTTCGACTGCTTTGGTAAAGAACGGGGCGAGCAGCAGATTGACCAGGTCGGGATTCTTATCAAACGCTTCTTTGATCTTGCCGAGGAATACAGAACGGATGATGCAACCGCCGCGCCACATGAGCGCAATGCCGCCGTTGTTGAGTTTCCAGCTATATTCCCTGGCTGCTTCACGCATCAGCTGGTAGCCCTGAGCATACGAAACGATCTTGGAGGCATAGAGCGCCTGTTTGAGGGCTTCAATCAGCGCGGATGTGTCGCCGTTAAATTTTACTGCTGGACCTTTCAATACCTTCGAAGCCTGAACGCGTTCATCTTTCAGCGCAGACAGACAGCGGGCAAAAACCGCTTCGCCAATCAGCGTCAGCGGCTGACCGAGATCGAGCGCGGAAACCGCGGTCCATTTACCGGTACCTTTCTGCCCGGCTGTGTCGAGGATCTGATCGATCACCGCTTCACCGGCCTGGGTTTTGTACCCGAGGATATCGCGGGTGATTTCAATCAGGTAGGAATCGAGTTCGCTGGCGTTCCACTCTGTAAACACGTTATGCATTTCTTCGTTGGAGAGTCCGAGACCTTCTTTCATCATCTGGTAGGTTTCACAAATCATCTGCATGTCGCCGTATTCGATACCGTTATGAACCATTTTTACGAAATGGCCTGCGCCATTTTCGCCGACCCATTCGCAGCAGGGTTCACCCGCTTCGGTTTGCGCGGAAATTTTCTGAAAGACCGGTTTGACCGCAGGCCACGCGGCCGGTGAGCCGCCGGGCATGATCGACGGGCCGAGCAGCGCGCCCTCCTCGCCGCCGGAGACTCCGGTTCCGATAAAAAGAAAGCCTTTGCTTTCGACGTACTTCGTACGGCGGATGGTGTCTAGGAAGTACGAATTGCCGCCGTCAATGATGATGTCGCCCGGTTCGAGATACGGAATCACCTGCTCGATGAAGTCATCCACCGCTTTGCCGGCTTTCACCAGCATCATCACTTTGCGCGGACGTTCCAGACTCGCACAGAACTCCTTGATGCTGTGACATCCGATAAAATTCTTGCCGGCACCGCGCCCGGCGATAAATGCGTCCACTTTTTCAACCGTGCGATTGAATACCGCGACCTTGAACCCCTTGCTCTCCATATTGAGCACCAGATTCTCGCCCATCACCGCCAAGCCGATCAGTCCGATATCTGCTTTCATATTCAAAACTCCGTTTTGTTATGGATTATTGGAATAATGGATTTTTGGATTATTGGGCCGGTAGCTCTTTCCCATCCACCGACCCATGCATCCACTAATCCGGGTTCCCTCTATCTCTTCACTCGTGCATTGCCTTCCCAAATGCTCCAGACATGCTCTTCATCGGCCAGCTGAGCATAATCAGTCAGCATAGTCACCGCAAGCGCTTCGCCGACAAAACCGTCACCACCGCCGCAGAGGATCCCTTGCGGGCAGGACCCAGTGCAATAAGCATCCCGCCGAGAATACACGCTCCCCCGATAAGCATCGGCAAGGTCAATGATTCATCCAGGATCATCCATGCAAAGAGCGCGGCCAGGAACGGTTTCAAAAAGAAGGCCATAGCACCGGCGCTCGCTTCGACATGACTTATTCCATAGATAAACAAAAAATAGCCGAGTGCAGTTCCGATCAGTGACAGATATGCAATACCCATCCAGTCAGCCGTGCCGTAAATCGTAAGTGGAAATCCTTCAAACCCGAACGCCAGCGGTAAAATACAAAGTCCGCCAGCCAGACCCGCAAAAGCGGTAACGGGCAATGCGCCAAATCGCGGAGTCATTTTTTTAAAAAGCACGGTGTAGAAGGCGAAAATAACAATGGCGATCAGCATCAGTAAAAGGCCGAGAGCCGAAACCCCGTCAGCACGCTCGTAGGCCAGCACACAGATTCCGGTCAGACAGACCGCGACAGAGATCAGTTTCCGGGTCGTGATTTTTTCCGGAAGGACCAGCGGCGCAAACAGCACCACAAAAACCGGATTACAACTGAATACGAGTGCTGCGACATTGGCCGGCAAAAAAGTGATTGAGAGATGGTAGAGGCTGGACATCAGCGTAACACCCAGCAGCCCGAGCCCCGCCAGCTGGATGATATCGCGCCCATTCAGCGGCCTGCCCCGCAGCTGACGCGCCGCAGGAATAAATAGAATCATCCCTGCAATGATGAAACGAAGCGCCGCCAGCCAGAACGGATACTGACCGGCAATTCCGCCGCCGGACTGCATCAGCTTGGATGCCACTTCAATCGTGCTGAATAATATAATGCTCACCAGCAATGAGAGCATTCCGCGCATCATTAGTAACCCCTGCTTTTATACCACTTTTTTATGCCGCGCAGGCGCAGGCAGTGTTTCAGCTTTTCCGCCGCTGACATATGATCAACCAGCAGCACCCCGTTAAGATGGTCGAATTCGTGCTGAATAGCGCGGGCCAGCAACCCTCTGGCATTCAGCACCTGTACATTTCCGTCGCGATCCTGATAGCGCAGAACCACCTCAGACGGACGTTCCACCGGCACATAAAGTTTCGGAAAACTTAAACACCCTTCTTCGGCAATTGCAGTCTCTGCAGATTCACCGATAATTTCCGGATTAATAAACGCCTGCGGCATTTTAACGCCGGGATTGTTTGGAAGACCCTGCTCGTTTTTGTCCGCAGCAACCGGCACATCGAGCACAAAAACGGCTTCGGTATGCCCGATCTGCTCGGCCGCCAGACCAATTCCATCCTGTGCATACATGATGCCAAGCATTCGATCGGTCAGCGTACGGACTTCATCCGTAACCTCTTTGACCGGCACCGATTTTTTACGAAGCACCGGATTTCCATAGACACAAACGGGACTCGCCATTTTTCTCTCCTAAACCTGTTCCAAAGGGCGTATTTGTAGCGCATGGATATTGTTTTCTCAACGTTTAACGCCCGCTATTCCCACAGCTCACTCGCCCTGCGATGCCTGCGGGCCAGCCTGGGCGGATTGCGTGACCGTTCAGTGATCGTTGAGTTTGACAACAGCCTCTCCCCGCATGCCGCCGCCGAAAAACTGCTGGCGCATGATCCTCAAATTATCCTGTTCAGCGTCTATATCTGGAACCTTGTCGTCACCTATGAAACCGCGCTCCTTCTCAAAAAAGCCGATCCCGGCCTGAAAATCGTCATCGGCGGACCGGAAGTCAGCTATGACTACCAGAATTCCCTGATCCACCAGCTGGCCGACCATCTGGTCTGCGGCGAAGGCGAAGCCGTGATTGAAACTTTGTGCCGTGACCTGCTCGTCGACACAGCTCCCGTATCGCAGGCTTCCAGCCTGCCATGTCTTCCCGTATCGCCCAGCCTGCCCTGCTTCAATCCTGTTCACGAAGTCAGCCAATCCCGTCGAAAAAACCTCCCACATTGGAAACAAACCGGTTGCTCCTATTTCGTCACTTTCCGTCTTGCGGATTCGATTGCTCAATCGCTCATCAGCGAATACAACGTACTGCGCGAAAAATGGAAAGAGCACCATCAGCCGCCTTATTCTAATAAAGAACAGGAACAGTTTGATAAGCTGTTCTCCGAACGGATAAACAGCTGGCTGGATGAAGGCGCTGGTTCCTGCATTTTGCGAAACCCGGAAATCTCGCAGATCGTCGCTGACACACTGACCCACTTCGACGGCCAGCGTTATGAGCTCGATGAATGGGTTGTCATGCCGAACCATGTTCACGTACTGGTAACGCCGCTTCCCGATTTTGAACTCAAGGATATCCTGCATTCATGGAAATCATACTCGGCGAATCAGATCAACAAGCATATTGGAACAAGCGGCACCGTCTGGAAACGGGAAAGCTACGACCATATAGTCCGCAATCAGGAAGAACTCACCCGCATCCAGAAATATATCCGGAATAATCCTGCCGCCGCCGGAATTCGCGCCCACCACGCGGGACAAGGCCAGCAGGATGCTGGCGATACATCTCCCGTACCGAAGGCTTCCAGCCTGCCGAAGATCATCAATGCCCCGCCAGCCGACCTGAAAACCGTAGCCCTGCCCTACGACGAATATACGGATGACGACATTGCCCATCGCCGCATCTACGTCGAAAGTTCGCGCGGCTGTCCGTTCCTCTGCGAATACTGCCTTTCCGCGCTTGAAGAAAACGTCCGCTTCTTCCCGCCCGAACGGATCTTTCCGGAGTTTGGAAAACTCATTGAGCGCGGCGTGCGGATTTTTAAATTCCTCGACCGCAGCTTCAACATTAACGCCGCTCATGCCGCCGCCGTCCTGCGCTTCTTTCTCGAAAACCGCCGCGACGGCATGATGCTTCATCTCGAATGGGAACCGGATCACCTGCCGCCGACCCTCGAAAAACTCATCGCCGAATCGCCGCCCGGATTCCTCCAGCTCGAAGTCGGCGTGCAAACCTTCAATCCCGAAATTTCCGAACGGATCAAACGCCCGCTCCATGCCGAACAAGTCGAAGCGCATATCCGCAAACTGGCCGCCATGCCGTCCGTCCATCTGCACGCCGACCTCATCGCCGGACTTCCCGGAGAAACCTTCGACAGCATCGCGGCGGGCTTCGACCGTCTCCACGCCTGCGGGCCGGACGAAATCCAGCTCGGCATCCTCAAAAAACTGCGCGGCGCGCCGATTGCCCGGCACGACACCGAATGGCAGATGGTTTACAACAGCTCGCCGCCTTACGACGTTCTGCAAACCTCAACGCTCAGCGCGACAGAACTCCAGCAAATCCGCCGCTTCGCCCGCTACTGGGACATCACCGTCAACAACGGACGCTTCCCGCACAGCTCGCCGCTCATTTGGCAGAATCAGCCGTCGGTCTTCGCCGCCTTCATGGAATGGAGCGAATGGCTCTACGCGCAGACGCACACCACCTACGGCTTCACACCGGCGCGCCTCGCCCAGCTTCTGGAAGAATTCATCACCGGAACTCGCGGACTCAACACGAAAACCGTCCGCCACGCCATCGGAGCCGACCTCGCCGCCCGCTCTGCCGGGAAAAAAGGAATGGAGCGGCAGACACGGAAGAAAAACTAAAGGCAGGCTGGAAGCCTGCGATACATTTCTCCGTACCGCAGGCTTCCAGCCTGCCTTGTCCCAAAAACATCATTCGCTTAAACTCTTTTCCAACCCCAGCCTTTCAGTTAATTTCAGGCGTACTATGAAAAAAAACGAAGTTAGACCACTGTTTAGGTTTTTAGCAGGACTCGTCGCTTTGCCGTGCTGGTTACTCGTCTTATTATTTAGTGCATTTCTCATTGTTGGCACACCTCTCGAAGAAAATTCTGTCCCTATAATTCTGGGCTCGTCTATATTTGCCTTGGCGCTCTCTTGGGTGGCATTGAAAGGATATGTGCCGATGTTTTTGCTTAGAATTTTCACTCGTGGCATATCGGTGGCCGATAAAAAAGATCTTCGATAACTCAGACTGAGAACAAACAATTTAAATGAAACCACCACGCATCATTGGAATTGTCGGCGCATCGGGGTCGGGGAAGACCTCGGTCGCGAAGGAGCTGGCGGAGCTGGCCGGAAACGCCAGCCTGATGTCGCAGGACAATTATTACATCAGCCTGCCCGATGATGTGGATTCCAAGGACTGGAACTTCGACAATCCGGCGGTAATCGATCTCGAACATCTGGCCCGCGATCTCGCGGCTTTGAAGCGCGGCGAAACAGTCGAAGGTCCGCGCTATATTTTTTCGACCCACAAACGCGCGCCAGACACCGTAACGCTGAAACCGGCCCCGCTGATTATCGTCGAAGGACTTTTTCTGTTCGCCAACCGGCATCTGCGCGACGTGTTCGATCTGAGGGTCTTCATTGATCTGCCGCTGAAAACCTGTCTGGAGCGCCGCGTTGCCCGCGATACGGTCGAACGGGGCCGCACCAAACAGGAAATCCGCCGCCGCTGGGCGGAACAGGTCGAGCCGATGTACCGCAAACACGTCGAACCGACCCGCGCTCTTGCTGACCTGCTTCTGATTCCTGCCGAGCGCGGCACACCGGAACGTGCGCAGCAGATTCGAAACATTCTGGAGTGCGGACGCAACCCGCAGGCGCGAGGCCGCTCTTCGCACTGAAAGCGGTGTCGCGCTTCACTTGCCACCGCACTCCGAAAGCGGTGTCGCGTTTCACTTGCCACCGCACTCCAAATCTTTTACTTTCTTTCTATGAAAGAAACATCTTCTTATTGGCCGCATGCACCGATGCATCGTTTACTGGAACGCGGAACATACATGGTGACCGGAGGAACCTATCTCAAGCAGTCTTTTCTGGAAACCCCGGAAAAGCGTTCGCTGGTGCGGGATATGCTTTTTGAGTTTGCAGAGAAATATAAATGGCAACTTCAAGCGTGGGCGGTCATGAACAATCACTATCACTTTATTGCCAGTTCACCGGACATCCCGGAGTCGCTGAAAATACTCATCGCCCGACTGCATGAATACAGCGCAAAAAAACTGAACCGTCTGGACAATTCGCCTGGGCGCAAGGTTTGGCATAACTACTGGGATTCACACATCACCCATCAGACATCATTTTTCAGCCGCCTCCGGTACGTTCATCAAAATCCGGTGCATCATGGTGTCACGAATGATGCTTCTTCATACGAATGGTGTTCTCAGCATTGGCTGGAACTGCACGCATCCCGCTCATTTGTAAACACGCTCGCCAGCTTCAAGACTGACTTAATAAATGTGCAAGACGCATTTTAAAAAGCAACCCTTGGAGTGCGGACGCAAGCCGTAGGCGCGAGGCCGCTCTCTGGGCTGAAAGCGGTGTCGCGTTTCACTTGCCGCCGCACTCCAGAGAAGTCCCGTCAGCGACGCTGACGGTGCGACGGAACAGCCAGCGTTCCATTGAAAAATTCAATGATGTGGCCTTTTTCAATCAGCCAGCGCAGCGGATTGAGAATTTCACGGACGGCCTCGGAATCTTTCTCTGCACCGGGACGCAGCTCTTCGACCATTTTATCCCGGGTTGAGCCGGGATGTGCGGCCAGATATTCAAGCACGGCGCGAATATGCTTAACCGTCTTTTCCGGATTAATCGGGTCGGGCTTCACGGAAGTGACGAAATTAATGTTCCGCCCCGCTTTAAAGGTTTGCAGATGCAAATGACGGAAGGCGGCACGCAGAGCAAAGGAAACGGACATCGGGAAGCGACTTTCACGTTCCCACGCTTCGCGCACCATACGGATCAAATTGTAATCCTTAATTTTGCGCGCCAGTGCCGAAGGCAATACAGCACGGGTGACTTCTTCAATCTCCGCTTCGGCAATTTGAGTGCGGATGAATTCTTCGGTTTGTGCGAGGGTGAAATCTTTCACTTCGCCTTCGGGCGCATCTTTTAACCGGTAAACCGTCTTTTTGGAACACTCCATCTTCCACCGCATAATCAGCTCTTCATCGCGGACGGTCTGCACCTTTTCTTTAAAACGGTCAAACGGCATGCCGGAAAATTGTGCGTTGTGAATTTCATGCAGGCGGGCCGCATAACTATGGTGGTTGGGCGGGCCGATCAGCACGTCGCCGATTTTTCCAATCATTGGAAAAACACCGGTAGGCTGGTCGACTTCGATATCCAGTTTGACAAAGAAATCTTCCAAATGGTCATCGAGAAGCTGGCGAACCAGTGCGTCGCGGCTTGTGGCAACCATTTTAGAGCGCTTGCCCTGATAAAGTTTAAATCCATCCGCACCGGGCCGAATTTCGATTTTGACCAGATGTCCCTTCGGATCAGCCAGAAAGAGATTGGCCAGATCCATCAGCGGATAAGCCCGCTTACTGTGGTGAATCTGTCTGACCATAGAGGCCAGCCACTGCTGCTCAGGCAGAAATTTTATTTCGACCGGCAGTTCAATACGTTCAGGACGCGCCACGGACTCACGTCGCGGTTCCTGTGCAGGACGTTCCATACGCGACTCGCGCTGAGGAGCAAGTCCGGCCCCGCCAGACGGTCTGGGACGGTCATTCGCGCTGCGTTCCCGCGGCGGACGGGATGGACGAGCCGGGCCGTCCCGCCGGTCATTGCGTTCGCCGCGCGGCGGACCATCGCGGCGATCACGTGAGGGACGACGCTCAGAACGGTCATCGGAGGCATAATGATTGGCTGCCGGTGCTTTTTTGGCCCAGCTCGGGACAAAATTGAGATCGATAAGAATATCGTCATCCGGCCGGGACTCGTTCTGCGGAATAGCTGTTTCTTCGGACATGAGGTAAAACCTTTTGAATTGAGCGGACATTAGTATACGCTTTCGATTGTTTGGAAAAGGAAAAACCGTGTCAGGAGTCTATGAATATACCTGCTGTACCCCCCGAAGAACTGGAAAAATACTCCTCCGCAGTCACGCTGTCCGATATGGAGATTTTTGTTTTTCCTGAACTGCTTTATGCCCTGCTGCTGGCCAATATCATGAGTCCGCGCATCTGGACTTGGCGCAATGACCCGTGGTTCGCCAAAATTGACAAAATGAACCCGCGCAAGAAGATCGACCGGCTGAAGCAGTACATCATCGATCATTACGAATTCAATCTCGACCTCGATACCTGGGGATTGACCGACCAGCAGACCGAACTGACCCGCTTCGCCCCCTTCATGGATGCCAAAACAGTCAGCGCCAGCAATGCTCTTTTCGGTTATGAGGGCGACACACATTATTTCGCCCTCGATATCCGCCGCCACTTCGGGCTCGAAAAATACAATGATACCGTCATTCCGTACTGGAAGACTGAGACGGTTGAGGCCATGGATGCGTTCAGCCGCCGCGAAGGTTATCGCAACGGCGCGGGCGAGTGCGTTTCGCTCTCAGCGCTTTACGCCGCCGCCCTGTTCATCGTTTGCGGAATTCCACTGGAAGACATTTTCCTGATGGCCACACCGCTCCACTCACAGAATTTTGTGGCGGTCGGCGGCGGCGTACTCACCAACAACCGGCGCATCGTCACCAAAAACATGTGGTTTAACGGCACGGAACTAACCGATAAAGCGCAGCGGGCTCTCCGCCATGAGCAGATCACCATGGTATTCAATAACACGGGCTATGTTCACTGCGTCTATCCCGATGCCACCATGAATCCTGATGACTACGCACGGTTCCAGACTGAAATCGGCGACTACCTTTCCACGGAAATCACCTTTGAGATTCTCGCCAACTTTCTGCGTCAAAACTCAAAATTCCAGAAATGCTTCCAGATATGTCATGAGTTTCATGGAAAAAGACGCTGGATCCCCGCCGAACGCGCCTATGCCTACGAACACAGTGCACCCTATAGAATCGGTGACGGAACCCGCACACAACTGCTGGAAGAAATTGATACTGATGAATTCTACTGCGAACCGATCCCCGGACGCATCTGCCTGCCGAAGCTGGAGGAGTTTTTCAAAAACAACCCCATCCAGCACTATGACGCCGAAAGTATGGCTGAACTCGGCAAAAAGCTCGAATGCAGCAGTTCCGGCAAAAATGAAATGCTCGCCGACCTGGCGAAATTCGTCCACCTGAAACCTGAATTCCCGGACACCGCCGGAAAAACGTTCAGACCCTGGAAAAAACTGGAAATCGTTCCCGGAATGATCCGCGAAGAGATCATAACCTACGTCGAAAGCATGCGGGAAGAAAACCGCTCTGCCGACCTCGCCTTCTATGCCTTGCGCGACATGAGCTGTACAGACTGGACGCCCTTCCTCAAAGCCGCGATCGAACGTAATCCGGTTTGTATCGAAGGGACACAAACACTTAGCGATGATGAACTGTTCCAACAATTAGAAACGATGGATTCCGCATCCATCTACGACGGCACACGTCTGGCCCAGCCCGATGAAGTCTGGAATTACAAAACCGGCGACGGCATCGAAAAAGCCGTTCTGCTTTCCAATATTTGGAAGAAACGCCACCCGGAGATGCCTGTTGAGCTCACCGTTTACCCCGACTGTGCCGAACTGGCGCTCGGTTCAAAAACAGTCCGCATCCCCTCTACCAAGGGACTGAGCGCGCGGCACACTGTCCAATAATTACGCCGGAGGGCCCAGAAAGGTTGACTGAAACGGCGCACAAGATAGGGGTCTTGATCGGCGGCGCAGGGCTCCTTTGGATAGTGACCCCGAGTCCTATAACCGATTCGAACAGCCCCATCAATTCTTCAAAAACTACCAACTATAGTTATATGATGCCCCGTTATCGCGCTTCCGCCGTATTCCGAGACCGAGTAGTCCGTTACTCTCGACCAGCACATAGACCGAAGACCACGAGCCGTTCTCGTCTTTAGCCTGCATGATCGCCCATTCGGCCGCGCCAGGAACCGTATGGTCGTAGGTAATCCGCTCGGACAAACTACGGTCGTCATCACAGACCGTGATATAGTGCTCCGCAGTCGGCACCGGAAGGCTCGTCCAGAAAAATGAAACGACGACCACTTTATTCAGATAGTTCGAACGGATGATACGCAGATCTTCCAATGAGACTTTGCCGCCATACTCCAGATCCGCCGCTCGGGCGATGCGGTCAGCCAATGTCGGCTTGGGCAAAGCTGGAGCGACTCCCTTCGGCTTGCCTTTGAGCGCCTCGGACTCCCGGATAACAGTCCTCAACTGGGTTCCGGCAAATTCGTCTCCACCCTGATAGCCGCGCGCAAACCATTGCTCGGCCTGCTTTAGATCCTTCGGTACCTGATAGCCTGCCTGATACATCATCCCCAAAAGCGTCTGCGCTGAGGCATCGTCGGCCTCCGCATGAACCTTCAACCACTCCAGCGGTGTTTCGCCGAATGCCATCGGCACAACCATCCGGCACCAGAGCAAAAGATAGAAAATTTCCTTTTTCATAGAGTCCGCTCAAAATCAAAGGGGAGGAAACTGATTTGTAGGTTACATAAGCCAGCACCGACCCGCAATGCCAATATGGGTCGCCATGAAAAATTCACAGCCGCAACTGCGACTTTAACTGACGTCGCAACAGAGGCCACCGTCCTTAAAACCGCGTCGAACGCAATCCGGTCTGTATCGAACTTCGCGGTGTATTTGCCAAGCTTACGAATTACGCACACTCGTCACCACGCAATTTTACAACCGCGTTCCCGAAGGAATGACGGTGCCCTTCGGAATAACAATAATACCGTCACGGATGACGTAGAGCGGTGTCTGTTCGCCTTCCTGTTTACCATCCGGCGAAATATAAACGCTGTCACCTATGCGCACATTTTTATCAACAATGGCGTTCTTGATGTAGCAGTCGCGACCGATACCGAGCCGGATATTCCCAGTATTACCCGAGGTTTTTTCACGCTCGAAGAAATCGGCTCCCATGACAACAGAATGCTCAATCACAGTCCCCTCGCCAATGACCGCACGCAGACCGACGACCGAACGCAAAATCCGGTGTCCGGAAATGATACATCCTTCTGCCAGCAGACAGCGGTTAAGGTCGCAGCAATTAATTTTGGACGGCGGCAGATAACGCATGTGGGTGAAAATCGGCGCGGAAGTATCGTAAAAGGTGAATTCAGGAACGAGATCGGTCAGCGCCAGATTGGCTTCATGGAACATTCCGATAGTTCCGATGTCTTTCCAGTAGCCTTCGAAAATGTGACTGTAAACATTTTTAGAATGAATTGCCGCCGGAATGATGTGTTTTCCAAAGTCCGGAAGATCGTTGCCGCACAGAAGCTCCGATAATATCTTGGCGTTGAAAACGTAGATCCCCATGCTGGCGAGATAGCGCTCATCTTTGTACATCGGCGCACGCAGATCGTTGAGCCGAGGTGTATCGCCCGGTTTTTCAACGAATTCGACAATCTTGTTTTTCGCATCCACATGCATGATGCCCAGCGAACCCGCTTCACAGCGCGGCACCGGCTTGGTACAGATCGTGACGTCGGCCCCCCGCTCCAAATGCTCCTGGATCACCTTGGAAAAATCCATACGGTAAAGCTGGTCGCCGGAAAGAATGACGACGATGTCCGGCTCGCTGGCCATATAGTGCCGCGTGGACTGACGAACGGCATCGGCCGTCCCCTGGAACCAGATACTGGAAGTCGGCGTCTGTTCAGCCGCCAGCATGCGCACATAGCCCGGCGAGAACTGGTCGAAAATATAGGTGGACTGAACATGCCGGTGCAGCGACATACTGTTGAACTGGGTCAGCAGATAAATGGAGCGGATTCCGCTGTTGATGCAGTTGCTGATGGGAATATCGACCAGACGGTATTTTCCGGCGATCGGAACAGCGGGCTTGGCCCTGTCCGAAGTAAGAGGTTGAAGCCGTGTTCCTGCTCCGCCACCCAAAATCAGCCCGACTGTTTTAACGCCCATGAAAAACTCCTTCCAAAAATAGACAGTCCCCTTTTATAACTCCACAGATAATTCCTTCACCAGCAGAAAATAGGGTCGCGTCTGTTTATTCTTCAATCTCAACCGGACATTCAGGCAAGGCACGCAAAAAAAGCCGTCCGTACCACTTACTGGTAACCCGCGGGTCAAGAATCACAATGGTGCCTTCATCACTGGCTGTACGGATGAGACGGCCCGTACCCTGTCTGAATTTCAGAACGGCGGAAGGCAGTGAATAATCGCGAAATGCGTCGCCGCCGCGCGCCTTAACCTCTTCCAGCCTTGCCTGCACCAGCGGATGATCCGGTACGGCAAACGGCAGGCGGACGATAATTACATTGCTCAGCGCGTCGCCGCGCACGTCCACACCCATCCAGAAACGATCCAAACCGAACAAAACGGCCGAGCCGTGTTCACGGAACCGCTTGAGCATTGCCTGCGGCGGAAGGCCGGCGCCCTGCACCAGCAGATCAAACTCCATCCCCTCAAGCTGCTCGTTGACCCGTTCGGCCACGCGGCGCATGAATCCTGCATTGGTGAAAAGTACAAAAGCCCGTCCCTGACTCTGCGCAATGTAACGCGGCAGCGCTTCGATTACCGCTTCTTCAAACGCCTTTTCATCGGTTGGGTCCGGCATATTCGCCGGGATTTTTACGCGCATCTGACGTCCGTAGTCGAACGGCGAACCGACCTGCAGTTCGTCGCAATGCTCCGCGCCGATCCGTCCGCGAAACCAGCTCAGATCATCTCCGACGGCCAGTGTCGCGCTGGTCATCACCACTGACGGCACCTCATCGAAAAGCATATTCTTGAGCAGATGCGCCACATCGACCGGAGCGGAATAGAGCACCGGCTGTTTATGCGTCCGCCCTTCCAGCTCCGCCCAGTAGACATGACCGGGCTCACTCTGCTTCAGGAAGGTCGTCAGCATTTCGATAAACGCCTTACCTTTCCCCCGTGCCGACTGAAGTTCGGCCTTGAGGTTTTCATCCTCCATATCGCGAATCATCGTACCGAAATGAACATCCAGTTCGGCCAGCCGCTCCGGTAGCCCGGTTTCGACCGAGGGCGGCTCGCGCAACCGTACGGACTGGTTGGTTTCCGACAGCTTGCAATGCTTATGCATCGCCTTGAAAAAACGTTCGCTTTCATCCCAGATGCGGTTCGTCAGATCGCCGCCCTTCCCGTCGCGCAGCACGGCAAAAAGACCCTTACGATTGTCCTGCGTAAACAGCCTCCGCAGCCAGTGCTCCATGGCATAGCGTGAAAGACGGATTCCAAGATGCTCAGAGGCAACGTTTTCCATCTGATGCGCTTCATCAAACACAACCATACCGTAATCGGGCAGAAAAGCCCCGCCGGTCGCCCGGACCGCCAGTTCAGAGAAAAAGAGATGATGATTCACGATCAGCAAATTTGCTTCATGCAATCCGGCACGCGCCTTCATTGCAAAGCAACGGTCGTAATCGAGACACTTCTTGCCCAGACAATTGCCGTGTTCGACGCAAACCGCGCTCCAGACGTCAACCGAAGGCTGGGGTTCCAGTTCCTGCCGACTGCCCTCGCCGGTCCGGTCAGCCCAGGCGCGAATCCGCGCCAGCTCAATTTCCTTTGACGGATCAAACAGGTCGCCGCTCATCTGCCGGGCCCGCGCCAGCCGTCGCAGGCAGAGATAATTTGAACGGCCCTTGACCAGCCGCGCTTTAAACTCAACGCCCAGAGCTTCCTGCAGAAAAGGAATATCCTTCTCCATCAGCTGTTCCTGAAGCGTAATCGTATACGTCGCCACTACGGCGCGGACATTCTGTGCCAGCGCATTCAGGATGAGCGGAACGAGGTAAGCAAAACTCTTACCGACGCCGGTACCCGCCTCGACCGCGAGGTGGCACGAATTAGCACAGGCCTCAGCAACCGCGCGAGCCATCTGCTGCTGCTGCGGCCGGATTTCAAAGGGGAAATCGCTGTCGTCGTGTGCTTTTTCCATTCCGCCGCCGGACGCGAAAAAACGTTCGGTTGCCAGCAGAGTTTCGGGATGTTCAACAGGACGGATCATTAGAAGAAGAAGTCTATCCGAAACTCAATCGCGATTGAACGCCAATCCACGCGAATTTTACGAAATGACGAGTAACGTGTAATCCGTAATGAAATACTGTTGCGCATGACTCATCACGTATTACGTTCAAAAGCTCAAAATGCTCAATGAGGATGACGGTGACGCAGGATATGCGGACTTTCCAGTCCGTGTTTAAGCATATTCGCCTCATCTGAAAACACGTCAGCCGGCGAGCCTTCAGCAACCACAATACCGTGATCCATCACGATCACGCGCTGGCAGATTTCGACCACCATTTCGAGGTCGTGAGTTGCAATAATACGAGTCTGTTCAAAACCCCAGAGCAGATTCATTAAACGGCGGCGGCCGCACGGGTCGAGGTTGGACGACGGCTCATCCATGACCAGAATGTCGGGCTCGGTGGCGAGAATCGCCGCAATAGCGACGGCACGTTTTTCACCGGCTGAAAGTTTATATGGCGGACGTTCACGCAAATGCGACATGCCTACCCGTTCGAGACAGGTCGCCACCCGCCGCTCCACTTCGTCCGGCGACAGACGGGCGTTCAACGGACCAAAGGCGACATCGTCAAAAACAGTCGGCATAAACAACTGGTCGTCGGGGTCTTGGAACACTACGCCTACGGAACGGCGAACTGCGACTATCGTTTCGCGAGTTACCGGCTGTCCGCCGACCAGTACGGTTCCGGACGACGGCATGAGATAGCCGTTCAAATGTTGCAACAGCGTAGATTTACCGGCTCCGTTGCCGCCGACAATCGCGACGGATTCACCGTAGCCGATCCGGAAGGAAATGCCGCGCAGAGCTTCCGTTCCGTCGGGGTAAGAAAAATGCAAATCCCGGAGTTCGATGGTTTGTTTACTCATAGTCCGCATCCTGTCAGCCAGCGGCCCAGACCGTCGGCAAGATTCCACATCCGCACGATAATAAAAAAGGCGATCCAGCAGACCGCAAAAAGAATATCCCGCCAGCCCGGATGAGTCCGGCGCAAAATCCGCAGCTGCCCGTCAAAGCCGCGACTGACCATCGCCTGATAGATGCGCTGGGCCCGGTCCATCGAGCGCAGAAGCAGATGTCCGGTCAATGATCCGTAGGTGCGCATACGCAGTGACCTGACGCCCGGCGAACGCATTTGCACACCGCGGATCATGCGCAGCCCTTCTTCGCCGATCACGAAAAGGTAGCGGTAGAGAAAAAGCAGCTGAACCGCAAACAGGCGCGGCACACCCATTTGTTCAAGCCCCGCACAAAGACGGTGGATGCCAGTGCAGGCGACCAGAATCAGTGCCGCGCTGACGGTCAGCACGAATCTCACCATGATGGAGGCAAACGACAGCCAACCGCCGGAAACAGCATGCGAGCCGACCGTAAACACTGTGTTCTGATCAAATAGCGGATTAAACAATCCGACAAACAGAGCAAACGGCGCGGCGACGGCCACTTTTTTAAAAATATATCCGGCCGGAATATTGCCTGAAGCCATCAGTACAAACGGAAAAACAAACAGCGGCATCAGCGCGGAAACTTCATAGCGAGGGAACGACATCACCGTGACGATGAACGCGATGGTTGTCAGTATTTTCGTCCGGGCATCCAAACGGTGCTGGGGCGTATCCATACGCCCCAGCTCGTCCATCAAACCCACTTCGATGTAGTGTCCGAATTTCACACCGTATTTTTTGCCGTTCTTCGGCGTTTTAAGCAATAACCAATCAGTCCTGCGGCCAGAAGCGTAATCAGTCCGCCGATCAGTCCGGAAACAGAAGTTCCTGCATTGACCGCAGGCCAGACTTCAGCCTCTTCCGCAGGCTCTTCGCCGGACGTTTTAAAACCGTAATCCGGCAGAAAAGCGGTCTTTTCCTGAATGCCCGCCAGTCTGGCATGAACGCCGCTGTCCGGCTCTTTCAATTCCTCATGGCCGGTCGTTTTACCGATCGACCACTCCAGTCCATCCAGTTGCGACGAGGCAAACCAACTGACTACTGCACCAAGCAGAATGGCGGCAATCAGCAGTCCGGTCAGCACCGGGCGCAGACTTTTCGCCGCTGCGCCGGACATCGGCGCCAGAGCCTCAGGCCGGGCACGGGCGACAAACGCCACCACCGCCGCCGTTGCCAGACCTTCCACTAGACCGATCGCCAGATGAATCGGCTGCATCAGCAGGATAAACGAACCAAACGGCAGATCGGAAATTCCAGAAGCCGTCGTTTCAAGTACCACACCAAAGGCTCCCAGTTGCAAGCCAACGACCGCAGCAAGGATGGATGCCGTCCACAGCCGTGCGCCGCTACGAGCATCTTTTGCAATCACGCGATAAATCAGCGGATACGCCACAAATGCCGGAAAAAAGCCGAGATTGAAAATATTGCATCCCAGCGCCAGTAAACCGCCGTCGGCAAAAAAGAGCGCCTGAACACTGAGCACCGACGCAATCACCAGAAAGGCCGCGTGCGGGCCGAGCAGCGCCGTCAGTAGCAGTCCGCCGCCGAGGTGCCCGCTCGAACCAGTGGCCGGAATGGAAAAATTGATCATCTGCGCCGTAAAGACAAATGCGCCCAGCACGCCCATCATCGGAACCAGCCGGTCATCACACGCCTGTTTGACCTTCTTCGAACACCACGCGATCAAGGCGGCAGTCACCGCCCACAACGTACCGCCCACGGCGGGTGAAATTAAAGCATCAGCCATATGCATAGTTTTTCTCCTGATTAAAGTCCGAACGCCCAAGTCAGCCCTGCCGTCGCCGTGATATCCGGCGTATCAGAGCCATGCAGTCCTGTGCCAACAGCAAAATCCAGCGTAAGACTGTCCGAAGCGCTGTAACGGAACCCCGTATTGCACTGCACCAGCGTTTGCGTACCGCCTTGCAGTTCTTTTTCGGCGAACACTTCGCCGACCCACTGTACAGTTTCGGTCAGCTGGTAATCCAGTGCCACGCCATAGTGAAATACATCGGCAACATCTTCTCCGGACGGCTCACCGACCCAGGTATAACCGGCATTGACGTGAAGACCGGTTTTTTCGCTGAGCTTTTTGGAAGCGATCCAAGTGAGGTCGTAATCCGTTTTCCCGCTGCCCAGACCTTTGGCATCTTCAGCTGTTGGAATTTTGACACCAGCGGAAAGAGCCTGCGCCGGGAGCCAGCCCGTTTCTTTCAAAAACTGCCATTTTGCACCGACACCCAGATCGCTGAGTCCGCTTTCACGGTCAATCGGCGTTCCGGCCTCGGCACGCCGTTCATGCAATCCGCCCAAAGAAAAACCGGCCTCAACATTCGGCAGAATACCGGCCGTCAGACCGAAAGGCATTTCCCATGCGGTGACTTCTGAATCATGGGCATACGAACCGCCCGCCTCAAACTCAAACTGTCCCTTCTCGACCGGATCAGCATCATCAATCGCCAAGGGCCGTCCGGCAAACACCGCTCCGCTCGCAAAAACCATAAAAGCCGCAAAAATCTGAAATTTTTCTGTCTTCAAACCAGCCTCCGTTTGTGTTACGTTTCAAATACTCGTAACACTGACGGGCGAAACGTGTCAAAGCAAAATTTTTAAAACCGGATAATTTCTCTGGTTGCCGAGGCCGGTTCTGTTGCGTAGCCTGCCTGCGTTACGAGAAATCCGCTGTGGCGCAGTACCCTGGAGTTGAAGTTCGTTCTGCGCGGCTTATCTAAACAGGAACCATGATGAAAATTGATGCAACCATCACAACGATATTGCGACGAGCGCAAAAAGGAATTGCGCCGTCAAAAGAGGAATGTCAAACGTTACTGAACTGCACGGCCACCTCTCTGGAAGCGGCTATGATCCGCAGTGTGGCGGATACGGTCAACCGGCAACGGTTCGGTAATGAGGCGATCATTCTGGGTCAGATCGGAATCGAGATAGACAAGTGTCCGGGACAGTGCAAATTCTGCAGCTTCGGCGAAGAACATTCGAACTTCACGGCAAAAGCAATGTCCGTCGACGAGATTCTTGCCGCCGCAAAACTCTTCACACAGTCCGGCGACCTCTATGCGCTTTTTTTGATGACCATGCACACGTTCGAATTTGAGCGCCTGCTCGATGTTGTACGCAGGCTCCGCGCAATCATGCCGGAGAGTCCTCAGCTCGTCGTCAACATTGGTGATTTTGATCTCAAGCAGGCGAATGAGTTAAAAACTGCCGGAGTTAACGGAGCCTATCACGTCTGCCGATTACGCGAGGGAAAGGATACCGCTTTGGATCCCGAACAAAGGAAACTCACGATCCGGACGATCAAGGACGCCGGTCTGGACTGGTATTACTGTTGCGAGCCTATCGGCCCAGAGCACAGTTCAGAAGAGCTGGTTGAGCAATTGTTCCTTGGTGTTGAGTACGGCTGCTTTCAGCATGCTGCCATGCGCAGAGTTTATATTCCCGGTGCTCCGCTTGCAGAACGGGGGCAAATCACCGAACTCCGGCTGGCCCAGATTACGGCGGTGGTAACTTTGGCCAGTCTGGGCTGCCCGGATACTAAAAACATTGCCGTACATGAACCGAATCTCATCGGTCTCACGTCTGGCGCCAACGTCGTCTACGCAGAAGCTGGTGCCAACCCTCGCGACACCGAAGAAGACACGACCGGACACCGGGGGCGAGATATTCAAGCCTGCAAAACCATGCTCTATGAGGCTGGCTTCGACCATCTCCTGATTGCACCGGGCAAGCGTCGTGCTCTCACAGAAGCGTTCAAGCACTGAAAAGATTCGAACCAAATCGTTTCACCGATTGCCAAGACCGGTCCCGTTTTTTAGTCTGCCCGAGTTATAAAAAATCCATTGGGATATAAACCGAAACTAACCTGCATAAGGAGGCCTATGAAAATCATCGAATTGTCGACCTGCTTCGTTACAAACGATGTGGATGTCTGCCGCGAATTCTATCAGCGCCATTTCCTGGCACAGGCTATTTTTGATTGCGGCTGGTATGTCAATTTACGCATGGGCAGTCATGGACCGTCCATTCAGTTCATGCGGCCGCAAGGTGAGACGCCGACCTTTAACGGCGCAGGAATCATGCTCAATTTCAAAGTCGCTGATGTGGATTCAGAACACGCCAGGCTAATGCAGGCCGGCCTGCAAACCACCATGCCATTGGAAGATCATCCGTGGGGAGATCGGGGGTTTTCTGTTATCGATCCCATCGGGAATTCAGTTTACATCTATTCAGATCGCGAACCCTCCGATGAGTTCAGGCAATACCATAAGGCGCACAATGAATAACTGCCGGCTTTTAATTGATCTTCACAAACAGGCTGACCGGCAGGGTCCGGGCGGTGATGCAGAGACCGAACGTGCTCTCAACCTCACAATGGTTGACCGCAATGCCGCCCTGAAAATTGCTGATATCGGTTGCGGAACAGGTGCGTCCACTCTCCTGCTTGCACATCTCTTGAGAAAGTCGCATATCACGGCGGTGGATTTCCTTCAGGACTTTCTGAATGTTCTGAACATGAAAGCCGAAAGCGCTGGAGTTGCTGACCGAATATCGACACTTGCACAATCCATGGACAACCTGCCCTTCGCCGACGGGGAGCTGGATATCATCTGGTCCGAGGGTGCCATCTACAACATCGGCTTTGAAAAGGGCATAGCAGACTGGCGGCGTTACCTGAAACCCGGCGGCTTGCTGGTTGCTTCCGAAATCACTTGGATCACGGACACCCGACCGCCGGAAATCCAGAACCATTGGACAAGCGAATATCCCGAAATTGATGTCGCCTCGGCTAAGATCAAGGTACTCGAAAAGCACGGTTATTCGCCGGTCGGGTATTTCGTACTGCCAGAACACTGCTGGCTGGAACAGTATTACCGCCCGATGCAGGCCAGATTCGAGGAGTTTCTGAGCCGAAATGGCAACAGTGAAGATGCACGCGCAATCGTGACGGCAGAACAGCGGGAAATTGACCTCTACAAGCGGTACAAAGCGTACTTCAGCTACGGGGTGTACATCGCAAAAAAGCTAAAGTAGAAGAGCAAACAAAAGCGTTCAAAGCAGGCAGGATGCCTGCGATACATATCGCCGCCATCTTGTAAAAACAAATTACCCCTTGACCGCTTATCCGCTCCCCCTACAATCGGGCTCGTTGGGTCACTTTACGAAATTGCATAAAACGTAGTTAAAGTTCGTTCAATAATACTGTTGGATCAATAAGGAGAAATTTCATGTTCGGATTTTTTGCGAAAAAAGCAACCCCGTCCCCGTTTGAAGCGTTTCTAAGTTTACCCGACGACGAGTTCGTAGATGCGGTTCAGGAAATTCTCAGCAAAAATGTGCCAGCAACCCATGCAATGTATGTTGTCGCGTACCAGAATCAGAATCCGGCCCTTACTGTATGGAAGAACGACAAATCGCTTCCCAATAGTACTACCTGTGGATTCATAAAGATGCTTGCAAAACAACTCGAAATTCAGACCGATGAGATCGTATCCCGTAGACTATCATGGTTCTTTGGAGCAGCTCTCATTAAGGAAGCAACCGAACGGGCATTGGGAAAGCCCAACCTTGAGGATGCAGTCGCTGAAATTTGGCTCTACTTGATCCGTGGGTCAGCTCATATAAAACATCTTTTGGAGCACAACATCGTATGGTCTGAGGATGAGAAGGCATGGTTCGCGCTCATTCGAAATGAGTCGGACGCGATGCGCCACACGATCAGCTATGTGCTCCCCAAAGACCTTCGACAGCATCCGAAAATCAAACAATTCGAGCAAGATCACGGCTGGATCAGCTTAGGTAACTCTCTTCTTGATATTAGTTTAGATAAATTCCTTCGTGATATTGGAACAGAACCAGAGCAGTAACGTTCGACAAGAGAATGCACTGAAATGACACAGGATCGTGACACAGGCGCACAGGCCAATGAGTTCGGAAAGAGGATGGCGATCATCGTTGCCAGCCACATTGGTGCCAACAAAGTTAATTCTGATGGAAACGAATTCACCTGGCAGGACAAGAAAGTGACCATTCGATCAGCTCACAAGGGCAACGCCTATGTCGGCGTTCTCTACTCAATGCTCGAACGAGTTGATGCAATTCTTGGTGCCCTCGAAACAGACAAGCCGGATGAATTCCAGATATGGGAACTTGATTCCAGAACATATCGGGCACGCTCCAAACCCCAAGCGAAGAATCCCCTCATCGCGCAAATGCCGATCAAGGTGTTTGCCAAGGAAGGGAAGCTCACAGCCAAAGTCATGGATTCGAAATGAATGCCGAACAACCGCGTCCATGCAGTGCGGGGATAAACAAAATAAATATGGGATGAGCTATTTCAAAACAACGAATTGAGTAGCCTGCGGCTAAAGGAGGTTGAAAATGGGACTGATGGGTTTTCTACTGCACAAATCAACGAGATCTAGCATAAAAAAAACTATTGCTTGGTATGAACAGTTCACGTCAGATCAGCGTGGAGCTGCAATATTTTATATTTGGCTTCTTCGTGGGCATAATTTGGCTATGTTCATGGGCAACTCAGATGTAAATATTCCAATATATTTTTATCAAAAGGGTTCGGAGACACCTCTTAGCAGGCTAATTAACGGTTTCAGCGAGCATAACAAAAAAGATCTATTCCATTCGGCACAGCATCACTTCTACACAAACTTGGCTGCAACTTTTCCGGATGCCGGCTACAGACCGCTAGTAAGAAATATGTGGGACGTTCTTTTTAATGACCACACGAATATGGAATTGGTTGTGCGCGAAATGCAACCACTACTAAATGTGCCTCAGTTTGAAGAAATGATTTCAAATAATGATGTGAGCGCTGGTGAGCTAGCAGAGAACCCAAGATTGATAATGCCACACTTTCTAGTGCCTGGGCATAAGTTGTCAGTAACGCTAATGGAGAATGAAAAGATTGCGAATTCAATTTTAAATAGGTAGCTCCTGTGGCACATATCGTCAGAAATGGATAATATGTCAGGAAAATCAATTCATTTATTTGAACGGATGAACCTAATGAAGCCCGTTGATAGGGATAATAAAATATATGAGAGCGGGTACTGGGTTTTGTCTGAAACAACCGCTCACGATCTAATCGGCGCAAAAATTTATCTACACGATTCCCAGTCAGCTCCAGCATTTTTTGGTGGAATTATACTTTCTTGGAAAAAAATTTTAGACGGTGAGCACGCAGGGAGAATCCTGTTCGCCTTCAAAGCAGAAAGTGAATGAAAAGGTTTCAAGACAGATTCAACCGGTTGGGCGCAAGAAATGAAAATAGTGAGATAACTTCCCCAATAACCGCCGTCACTCTATCGCGGACTCCGCCGCTCAGAGTGACTCGTAACGTTCAATCCGGCGAGAACTGATTTTACAGCTTCCGCCCGGTGCTGGCGGCGGTGAGTTCGCCGGATTTGACGCCCTTGGCGGCTTTGAGCAGGTCGGCCATTTCGCGAATTTCGCGGGCCTCGCCTTTGACGATAATCACTTCGAGGCAGTTGTGATGATCCATGTGAACGTGCGTGGCTGAAACGATCCGGTCGTGGTGGTCGTGCTGGATGGCGGTGAGTTTATCCTGAAGCTGGCGCTGGTGGTGGTCATAGACCAGCGTGATCACGCCGACGACTTCTTCGCCCGCCTGCCATTCTTCATCAATCAGCGCTTTACGCACCAGGTCGCGCACCGCTTCGGAGCGGTTGGAATAGCCGCGCCGCTCCAGATGTCCATCGAACTTCGCAACCAGTTCCTCTTCCATCGAAATCGAGAATCGTTCCATTTCACACTCCTCAACAGCGGCAGAAATACCGCTTTTTCTATGTTATATAAAAATCAGAATAATTATGGACAAAATAATTTTCAAAGGAGAAAAGGCAGGGTCTTTCTCATTATTCTGTCCATAATTATTTTGATCAAAACTCTCTCTTAACAAAGAGAATTAAAATTGCACTCTGTATCACTCCGGTTTTTCCTCGTCGCCCTGCCCTGCACGTTTGCGCGGTTTGAGCTGCGGGAAAAGAATGACATCGCGGATAGCGTCGGAGCCGGTCAGGAGCATCATGAGCCGGTCAATGCCGATACCCATACCGCCGGTCGGCGGCATACCGGTTTCGAGCGCGTCGAGGAAATCGTCGTCGATTTTTGACGGGTCGCCTGCGGCTTGTTCTTCGAAGCGACGGCGCTGTTCGAGTGAGTCATTCAGTTCGCTGTACGCCGGGGCCAGCTCTTTGCCGCCGACAATCAGTTCGAACACATCCACCAGCGACGGATCGTCGGCGCACGGCTTGGCCAGCGGAACGAGGAAAGCCGGAAGGCGAGTCACAAAGGTCGGCTGAATCAGCGTGCCTTCAATGTTCTTCTCATAAATCTCGTGCGTGACGTCAGCGAAGTCCGAACCCGGCTCGATGAAGATTTCCAGCTCGACGGCTTTGGCGAGTGCCTGATCGAGCGACTTTTCAAACCAGTCGGCACCAAGGCGTTCCTTGATCAGATCACGGTAAGCGACTTCCTTCCACGGCGTGGAAAGGTTGATGGTGTTGCCCATCCACTCAACTTCCATGCGTCCGAAAATTTTCTGCGCCAGATGGGTGACGAGACTTTGCACCAGTTCCTGCATCGAGCGCATATCGCCGTAGGCTTCGTAGATTTCGAGCGCGGTGAATTCGGGATTGTGCGTCCGATCGAGTCCTTCGTTGCGGAAGTTGCGGTTCATCTCGAATACTTTATCCATGCCGCCGACAATCAGCCGCTTGAGATAAAGCTCCGGCGCGATGCGGAAAAACATGTCGGTGCCGAGCGCGTTGTAACGGGTTTTGAACGGCGAAGCCGCCGCGCCGCCGGCGATGGCCTGAATCATCGGCGTTTCGACTTCGTTGTAGCCGCGCGCCGCAAGAAAAGCGCGGATTTCGCTGAGCGCAGCTGTGCGCTTTTTAAACAGCGCCAGCACTTCGTCGTTCGAAATCAGATCGAGCTCGCGCTGACGGTAGCGGGTTTCGACATCCTGCAGGCCGTGGAATTTTTCCGGCAGAGGCAGAAGTGATTTGCAAAGCAGTTTCCATTCGGTGATGCGGACGGTTTTTTCGCCGGTCTGGGTAATAAACAGTTCGCCGGTCACGCCGATGATATCGCCGAGGTCGAGCAGTTTGAACGCATCAAAAATCGCTTCGCCGATCAGATCCTTTTTGACCATCAGCTGGAACTTGGCCGAGCCGTCGGACAAGTGGGCAAACGCCATCTTGCCCATTTTGCGCATGGCGACGATCCGACCGCAGGCGCTGACGGTTTTGCCTTCTTCGAACGAAGCGGTCAGCCCGGCCAGCGTATCGGTGCGTTTGAAGGCGGAACCGAACGCCGGATACCCGGCGGCTTCGAGCTGTTTCATATTTTCAAGGCGCTGACGGCGATATTCATTATCCTGCATAAATTCTCCTAAAAGTGAGGCATACTAGCGACGAACTCCGCTCTGCGCAAGCGGAGCGGTTTCCAATGTTTGGAAAAATTAGCCACAAAAAACACAAAAGGCACGAAAAGGTTCCAACGGTTGGAAGGTTTGTTAACCGCAAAGGATCGCACAGATCGCAAAAGGTGGAGCGTGACCTCCGGGCACGCTTGCTTGTCCGCCGCAGGAGGAAACGCGCTCGGAGATCGCGTTCCACCCAATGAGTTTTCCAAGGTTTGGAAAGGCTGAGACAACGTAGACGCGGAGTCCCCACCGCGTTCAGTCAATTCGGCGAAACGTGGTGGGGACTCCGCGTCTACGTTAAAAAGCGATTTGGAATTTTAAAAGAAATCGCCTGACGGGCGCGATCCGCCTGCTATACTGCCTGCCGTTCCGGCGACCACGCAGATCTATGATTTGTAATACGACAAGGAATGCTCCCCAAGCCATGAAATACGAACTCGAACCGGATAATCGAAATTGCCCAGACGATGTTCTTCTGGATGATCTACGAGCCGTTGCTGCCCGTTTAGGCAAGGCATCACTCACGAAAGACGAATACAACGCAAAGGGCCGTTTTTCCGCTGCAACAATGCAAAACCGGTTCGGTTCGTGGAACAACGCGCTATTGAAAAGCAATCTGAACGTTCGAAAACGTAATAACATTCCACGGTGCGAACTCCTTAACGATTTGAAACAAGTCGCGGAACGACTTAACACAAAAGTCATTTCGGTCGAAGCGTATTCCAGCATTGGGACTTTTTCTGCCGCGACAATTTCCACGGCTTTTGGTTCTTGGGCAAAGGCCCTTGCTGAGGCTGGGCTGGATATTTCACCATCTTGGCATCCGAAAACCCAAGATGACGACCTTCTCAGTAATTTGGCGAGTGTGTGGGAAACTCTTGGACGGCAACCGAAGCAAAGTGATCTTCGCCCACCTCTATCGCGTTTTTCGGCGGATACCTACACAAGACGTTTCGGTTCTTGGCGCAAGGCTCTTGAGTATTTTGTAGATAACGCCGACGACGAAGCTGCACCGAATACGGCGGTTGTTTCCGAAATTGGTAGCGTTGTTCCAGCTCCAGCCCCGCAAAGGCGGCGGACGCAACGCGATCCGTCATGGAGATTACGATTCTTGGTAAATCGGCGCGACAGATTCACTTGCCGCGCATGTGGGAGATCCCCCGCAAATGAGGTTGGTGTCGTCCTACATGTGGACCACATAGTCCCATGGAGCAAAGACGGCGAAACCATCTTGGATAACCTCCAAACACTCTGCGAACGGTGCAACATCGGCAAGAGTGATCTCCCAATGCATGAAAACTA
>CAYNOR010000008.1:0-107636 GCA_964398915.1 uncultured Verrucomicrobiota bacterium | reverse complement strand
ATCCGACCGAAGCTTATTTCAAAGAACCTCTATATGGTTATCAGTCCGCCTAATTCATTATTTTGTTTTTCAACTCCCGCAAAAGACCCTCCGTCGATTGCTCCACCGCCCGGACATAACAGGAAAGATTAGAGGTGACACCCATTTTAAGGCGGGTCGTAATCCATCCGGTTCGCACGCTTGTTTTTTTCCGGATATGCCAGGCTATCACTTTTTTCCGATCATCTCCTTTTTTCAGTTCCGACAGGTCTGCCTCCGTAAGCCCGCAACATTTCAGCCCTTGCTGCAAAAGCTTTTCCGCCTGATTTTCATCGTGCCTGCGGATTTCTTCACCCATGAAGGAGTCTCTTCGTTTTCCGGAAACCGCAACATCGAGAGCCTCTTCAATTCTTGCGCGGAACTCGTCGGCCCCGAAAACCCAGCCCCGCCGGATTCTGCCCCACTGCTCATCGGTCTCCGCCGGATTGCTGCTGTGCAGAATTTCGAAAACCCGGCGTTTCATATCGTTGCGATACTGGCTGCGCCCGGATGGGTCATCCGTAACCCCATGAGACTCCAGCACCCGTTTCACCGTCAGAAATCCGGGGCGCCTGGCCGGGCGCATATACCCGCAGAAACTGCTCCATTGAAAGTCCGTCAAATGCCCGTTTTCCAAATCGAAAGCGTGTGCCCGTGCCGGATTCAGGTGGATGTAATCTGAAACCGCTCTGAAGTATTCACCCTGATCAACCGGCAGCGCCTTATACCGTCCCTGAAACAAATGGCCCCGGACCTTATGGCGGGCATTGAACCGCTGGGTGTACGTACTTTGAAACCACCGCATTCCTTCGACAAGATTCGGCTCAGGCATTTCAAGAAGGAGGTGGTAATGATTGCCCATTAACACGAAAGCATGAACCAGCCATCCGCTTCGCTGCGAAACCTCTCCGAGGGTATCCAGGAAACGTTCATGATCTTTGTCATCCCGGAAGATCGCCTCCTGACGGTTCCCTCGGCACATCACGTGATAGGTCGCACCCTCAAATTCAACTCTCGGTTTTCTGGCCATGCAAAGCATGGAAACAGAGAAGCAGTTCGAGATCAACCCTTAAAATAATTAATTAGGCGGACTGACCCCTTTTTAGTGTGTTCATGGTTTGATCGGTTTTGTAGCGGCGTCGGCTTCGACACTGGCGGCCCAGGCATCGAATGCCTGCTTAAGGGCGGTCACTTTGTCAGGAAATTTTGCGGCCAGGTCGGTCTTTTCCTGCGGGTCGGCGGCGAGGTCAAAGAGCTGCACCGGGGTCGGCTTGTCGCCGGGCTCCTGATAGAGCTTCCAGTTTCCTGAGCGCATGGCCCAGCCCCCTTTGAGCGGGCCGCTCTTCCACCACCAGAACAGATCGCGCGCGGGCGGTGGGGCAGGGGACTTGTCGTCGATGAGCGGTAGGAGGTTGACGCCGTCGAGCTTCGGCGAGGAAGGAACCGGGAGACCTGCGGCGGCCAGACAGGTGGGCAGGATGTCGAGCGTCGAGACCGGCGGGCTGAACGTCCGCCCGCCCTTGACCGCGGCCGGCCAGGAGAGCACGAACGGGACGCGGATGCCGCCCTCCCAATGCTGCAGTTTCTCGCCGCGCAGCGGGGTGTTGTCCGCATGGGTCGCCAGCGTGGAGCCGCCGTTGTCGGTGAGGAAAAAGATGAGCGTGTTGTCGTAGAGTCCCTCCGCCTTGAGCGTTTCAACGACTTTGCCGACGCCGGCGTCGAGGTAGTCGATCATGGACAGCAAGATCTTGCGCGCCGGGTCGGTGCTATACTGGTGGTGCTTCTCCACATCTTCGATCTGGGCCTGTAGCGGGGTGTGCACGGCATTGTAGGGCAGGTAGAGCAAAAACGGCTGGTCGCGGTGCCGCATGATGAAGGCCACCGCCTCCTCTGTCAGCCGGTGGGTCAGGTAGCCTTTTTCTCCCGACCCCTTGAGGCAGTTCAAACCCCGGTAGAGCGGGGCGAAATCGGACGCGGTGTTGTCCAGGTCATAATAATCGCGGCCGCCGTGGTTGAAGCCGTAGAACTCGTCAAAGCCCCGCTTGGTCGGATTCCCGACCCCAGCGATGTTCACCGTCTCGTGCCATTTGCCGAAGGCTCCCGAGACGTAGCCGCCCTCTTTCAAATAGTCCGCCAGCAGCCGCACGGGCTGTGTGGCGGGCTCGGCCCAGTGGACGCCGGCCCGCTGCTGGTAGAGGCCCGTGAGCAGGGCCGCGCGCGAGGGAAGGCACATCGTGGCGGCGACATAACCCTGCTGGAAAATCACGCCGTCGCGGGCGATCTTGTCGATGTTCGGCGTGATGACCCCCGGCCCGTGAAGCGGGTTGAACCCGACATCCGCGTAGCCCTGGTCGTCGGAGAGAATGATCACGATGTTCGGCTTGCGATCCGCTGCGAGCACCGGAGCGGCGGCCAGCGAGAGAAGCGCGGCAAAGAGGAGTGATTTCATGCGGGGGTTCATGGGTTGACATTGTCAAAGCTGCGCTTGGCGGCGCTTTCAGGATTAGGCGGCGGTGGCGGAAAGGCCTCGATCGCTTTGCGGACATCCGTCGCGGCGGTGGATGTGGCGAGGCGCTCTTTGAAGAGCTTCATTTCGCGGGACTGCGTTGCGGTCACAAACCCGTCGCACTCGTAGTCCGCCCAGAGTATGCCAGGCACGCCGCCCTCTTCCGCCATCGCCTGCCACCAGGGATAAACGGCGGTGAGTACATGCAGCATGGCGGCTTTGACCGGTCGATCCGCGTTGAAAGCGCGCTGGTAGTCATCCGTGCCGTAGCGTTCGTTGAGCGCGATATCGCGCATGTGGTCGAACTGTGGAAGCCATGCGGGGGTGACTCCCTGCTTGACGGCAGCCGCAGTGAGCTCGCGCACCTCAGACGGGGTGTAGGGCAGCGTGGTGTAATCGGAATGATAGGCCAGCACGCCGGACTTCTGGAGGATTTCCGCGATCATGGCATTGCGCCGCTGGTTGTAATACACATGACGAAGATGCGGGTTCGGGCTGGAGGGATCGATTCCCGCGACCAGCACATTTGAGCCTTCCGTACGAAGTGTGAGTGCAGAAGAAGGAACCTTCTCGCGGAGAAGGGAGAGAGTCCTCTCGTAATTCTCCACGCGCACTTCCGTGCGGAACCGGTCGAAATCTGCCAGCGCGGGCGACCAGTCATGGAACGGGTTGTTCGAGTCGGAATACTCCCAGCGGTGGTCCCATTGGTTTTTGATCTGGCCGCGCTCGGGATCGATTTCCTCCCAGGTGGAATACGCGGAATTCCAGGCGGTATTGAGATTTTCTAGATTCGAGTATTTTGCTTTTGCCCATTCGCGGAACCTGGCGATGAATGCCGGACCGTGCGGGTAGCGGATATGCACGTCCATACGCAGCCATCCGCGCGTGTCCTCAACGGAAAACGGCGTTTGCCCGGCCGCGTTGCGGCTGAATAGGTCACCCCAGCGCTCATAATGATAGAGCCAGACGAGCGCGTTAGCTTCCGGTAGTTTTGGATCAACATGGCTGGCCTCCATCGGCTGCGCGGCATTGAGCGGGAATGGTTTCCCCGTGAGCCAGGAAGCAATCTCACCAATCGTCATACGGGCAAATGGATAATTTCCCCACCCTTCCACCGGCATCCCGTCCGCACGTGCCAGATCGAGAAAAAATTTCCAGGCGTCGCCGTTTTGATTCGAGACCGGCGTCGGCTGGCTGTAAATGTAGGGAAACCGGATGAACTCATAAAGCCATGGCATACCGGTGGTGGTGACGCTGGTGATCCCGCTCTCCTCCATCAAGGCCCGATCCCTGCGCAGGGTTTCCGCTACGTCAGGCCCGAGCTGGATGTTGCTTCGCATGTCGGCCATCGTCTGGGTCACGACCATCGGCTGCCAGCGTCCGTTTTTCCAAACAAGGTTCTTCGCCGTCGGCCGGAAGGCGACCGGCAGCGTTTCGGTGGTGATGGCCGCCGGCGTAGCGGCTGTGGCCACTTGCGGCGGGTTGCCGGCCAGCATCTTCACCACGATTTCTTTCGTCCAAGGGGCGACCTGCAAGTGCAGGGTGCCTCGCACTTCTCCCCCGGGGGGCAGCCCCGCGAGGTGGCTGTCAAACGCCGTCATGAACTCCTCGAACGTATGCAGCCATTTATTCAGTCGCGGCCCGCCGCCCAGGTTTTCAAGCATCATCCGTACCGGCTCCGGCTCGGTCGCAAGCGGCTCACCGGCCGCAGTGAAATCCCACTCCGCGCGTGCCACCGTTCTTCCCTCCCAGATGTTGACGAGCCAGTCGTATTCCCGTTCAAAACGGGCCAGTGCGTTGATGCCGATGCGGTAGCGCCCGGGCACAAGGCCGAACCCCTGGGGTGTCTCTTTGTCGCTGCTCCTGAAGTTGAACCACACCTCGGTACTTTCGCCGGGGTAAAGATAATCCAGAATCCGCACGTAGCGGTTGTAGGCAATCCCGGTACTTTCCCATGTGCCGTCGGCCTTCTGTCGTGAGAGGTCGGGCTTGAGGAAAAAAGCGCCCACGCCCTCCGGATCGAGAATGGTATTACCGGTATTGGTGAGCCGGAAACGGAACCAGACGAGATCGCCCGCCTCCACCGTCCCTGAGCGCACGAGCGGTTTGGCGTCGTAGTTCGGATATTTGGCTGCCGGCTTATCCGATAAATCCGCAGCCATGAGGTGTCGCGGGTCCCCGCGCAGATCCGCCGTGACCGAGCCGAGAAAATCCATCTGCACGCCGAGGTCCGCGGGCAGCGAAAGGTCGGCCAGATCGCGTCCAGCGCGCCGTACGGGCTCCTCGAATGCGGTCGCCGAGACATGTACCGGGCCGGAGGCGGTATCTGAAGTGTTTTTCAGGATATAGGAAACCGGCACGGTATCGTAGGCGCGCGCACCGACCGGTACCTGGAATCGGGCTTCCATCCTGCCTGAGCGCACAACGCGCTCAACGGTTGATGCATCCGCATAGCGGGCGAGCTGTCCGGTCTTCTCCGCCTCCCGCCGGAGCGGATCATAGATGAGTCCGCCATCGGTGTGCAGCGGATAGGTGAAGATCGGTGCGTCCGGGTCCGATTCGCGCGGATTGCTCCGGATTGATACTTCTACCGAACGGACTGTCAGCGGCTTGCCGCCAGTATTCAGGCGGAAATCGCTGGAGCCGTTCTGACGGGAGCTGAAAAGCGCATCGAGCAGCACAAACTCGGCAACTTTCCATTCACCCGATCCAGTCGTAATCACATCAGCTGCCGATTTATAGGCACCGCTCGCCGGGGCGGCCTTGTCGCGGGAATCATACTGCATTTCGATTTTGCCGCGAGCCTGGTCCAGATAGGTCACCTTTACGGTAACACCCGCTGCACCAATCGATTTGGCAAAATCCTCCGCCACGGCAAAATATAGGAAGTATGCCCGTCCGGATCCATCGATCCGCCAACCCTTTATCCCCTGCTCTTCGGCAATAACCGCAACCCCGTCGCCCGAAGCACTCCGATGCAGTCCGGCAGAAGTATCCGGAGTCGCCGTCACTGTCTTTTGGTTCGCATAGGACTTGTGCGCCTGCTGATATTCAGGATTGTTATCATACTCGCGGATCAGCCACATCAGCGTCGGCACATCCACCAGCTTGTTCGGCAGATTGCCGGGTTCCTGCAAACGCCGCTGTATCTCGGCGTAATAGGAGGGACTTTGCAGGATGGAACGGAAGAGCAGAAAGTTGGTTATATCCGGCCGGAAAAAATTGCGCACGGCCTCCACGGTCTGCCCCATGTCGGCATCGCCCCCGCTACCCGGCAGATCGGTGGTCATGCGTATGAACGGCACCCCCTTGCGCATACCGAAAGCCGACGACGCCTGGTGGAGTCCGACTCCGCCCGGCGAGAAGGTTTTATAGGCCTCAAACGAGCGCTCGTTGAACGCCGGCGTATTGCCGTCGATATTAAAGCCGGTTACCTGCACGTCCCACTGCGTGTACCACTTTTTGCTATGCGCAACCCAAAGATCCATCGCATCCGGTAAGTGCGGGGCCGGGCGCGGTGCCTGCAGGAGCGATTGATTGAGATAGCCTGCGCCCTCACCGGCGACAAACACTTCCTGCGGTTTGCTGGTTTTGCGGATATAGTGCATACCGAAAGGAAACCGCTTTGCCAGCGTTGGATTGATCGCCCAGGTAAGCGGCAGAGTGCCGCGCGCAGAATCATCCCAGATTTTCGGGAAATGCCAGTAGACCCAGGCCGCCGCATCGAAATCGCCCTGATAATGGGCATAATAGTTAACTGGCAGTAGCTTTCCATCCTGATCCAGAACGCCCTTCTCAATCAGTTTTTCCCGTGTCGGCTCGGCATCCTGCTTGACCACCTCCGGCACCTGATAATGCTGATAGAACGACGCGTTAGGAAACGAAGAGTAGCCTAGCGCATCGGCGTCCATATAGGCATTGTAGGCCGTCATGATCTCGGCGAATTTCCATTCGGTGGCCACCGCGCCGTGCTTGCCTCCGGCGCCTGCGGAGTCGGTGTATTTGAAGGCCCACGGCGGAAAACCGAAAACGGCGATTATTTCGTTTGTCTTCGTACCGGTGACGCAGGCTACCATCACTTCCCGCAGGGTCTTCAGATCTGTTCCGGGGGCCTGCGCGGGGTCATCCACGGGCGACTCATCCTCCCAGACGTTCAAGTCGACGATTGCACAGCGATTGGCGATGAGGTAATCGAGATTGTTCAGCGTATGGTTTTGCAGAGCCGAAGCCTTCCTGCATTTCAGCCAGAATCCGTCGATATAATACCCGAGCATGCGCGGGTTGGTCCTGCCCGGCTTGATGTAGTTTTCGATCAGCCAGATGTACGCATCATTCTTCGAGCTTCCGGTCGTGGCGTGGGTTGTTCCCGGCACGCTTCCCTGCCCCGTAAAGAGCGGGCGGCCATCGTCCGTCAGCAATCGTTGCGTAATCTTGATCCGATCGTTGCCGGAGGTTAATTCCTGATACAGCGAACCGGCGGATTCATCGAAGCGCACGGCCAGCAGGTTCTCGATGCCTGCCACCGTAGCCGCAACATTCATCGTCGCAGGCACACGTTCGTCCCACACGATCAGTCCCTTGGCGGCGGCAGGAAACTTTTTCAGCAAATCCGCCACGGTGCCAATACGTTCGATCTTTCTTCCCGCAACCCAACCCCCGTCTTCGGTCATCTTCTGAAACCAGAAGTCGTCGGGTGCGGCGTTGTAACGGACAAACAGTTGCGACTCATCCCGGTTCACCAGACCTTGCAGACAGGTTGCCAGCAGAACCTCGTCGTAGTGCCGCCGCAGGGCCGCCGGATCATCAGGATTCAACGCCTGCCGCTTTGCGACGAAATCCATCACCACAATCGGCTTCGCCATCCTGCGACTCGCTTCCGCCACACCGCAACCGGCAAGTAGCCCGCTCAACAAAATCAAAAGCACCGTTTTGCGCATCATTAACTCCTCTATTTTATAACGGGCAGTATGACAGAACAGCAACTTGGCAGACAAGCCGTTTCGGGGGCAAGAACCGGATCGAACCGTATTATACACCATCAACTTGATTCGTATTGGTTGAACCACGGAATACAGGAAGAAAAACACGGAGAATCGGTTCCTTGAGTTTTGTACTACTATCCACTGATTTCTTGTTTTCCTGACGACATTTTCTACTCAACAGTTTTTTTCCACAGATTTCCGCATGGGCGCAGATTAAAAATTAACGGACCTCTCATCTGCGATAATCGGTGATGCCCGTTCATCTGCGGATAAAATTTTTGGTTGCGGCTTTGTTGCGCCGGGTATTGTGTGGTTAGAATATTCTTCAGGTTAATCTCGTATTATAGCAGGCTGCTTTATTTTATGCCCACGACTCAAAAACCTGCCGTACATTTTCCGGTTTGGCGCCGGGGCCGAATTCGCACTGCGCAATGCACCCGCCGTTTTTCCACAACACCGTCCGAACCTTTTCAACCGCAGCAGCCACCTCTTCCGGTGAAGCATTGACCAGCAGGTGCTGCCGATCCATCTCACCCCAGAACGTGATCTTCCCGGCAAACGGCGCCAGCTTTTCAATTCCCATACAGAAGATCTGCGAGTTGATCGCATCCAGACCCAGATCGATCAGGTGCGGGTAGATCTTTAAAATATTACCATCGGAATGCATGAATGCCTTTTTGCCGTTCCGATGCGCAATCTCAATATAGTCGCGGTACAGCGGCTTGAAATATTTGCACCACAATTCCGGACTGATCAGAAGATCGTTCTGCGAACCCCAGTCGTCCATGAAAAACAGGGCATCGACATTTGTCTCCGTCATCCATTTCTCTGCCAGCTCACAGTAGAACGCATGCAACTCCTTCATAAACGCCAGAAAGGCATCCGACGGATCCATCAGCTCCACATACATATTTGCCGTACCCATAATAAATTGCATCTGCTCAAACGGACGCGGACAGCATCCCGTCAGCACAAACTTATCTGTTGCAGCACAAAACTCATTGACCAGCCCGGCATCAAAACGAAGCCACTCGATAGGAATGTGCACCTTGTCCCGATCCGCCTCCCAATCTTTTACGATCGGATTGCGCACCTCGCCGATGATCCCCGCCTGAATATTCTCAAACACGCAACCCCAGTCATCGGTGTACTGCCCGACCGTATACGCATCGCCGATGGCCCGGGATGGTTCCGCCAGCACAACCGGCGGATGTGCAATATCGTCGGGATATTCCGCCCGAATCGCCTTAAGCTCCGCACCCAGATTAAATTCCGCCCACGGCAACGCCCACAACTGACGCGGCGCACGCTCTGGGTTCTTAAAATTCAATGTCTGATAAACCCGTTCTCTTGATGTCATGCCCAACTCCTTTAGTAAGAATCCGGTTATCCTGCCAAATTCAAAATAAGATTGCGTTCATTTAAGCTCACAGTACGATTATAAACATGAAAATCATCACCGATCTGCGGCAACGGCTTTATATTGAAGAAGCGGAGGATTTTATTCCTGATCTCACTCACTTCGGCCAATGTGTGCTCTCAACCGCAGAAACTCCCCTTCACGTCCATACCCATCCCGGCACACTGGAACTGGTTTATGTCGAAAAAGGAGCGGTCACCTATGCGGTGGATGGTCATGAACACCGGGTGAAGGGCGGAGATGTCTTCATCACCTTTCCGGATGAGGAGCATTGTACCGGCGGACACCCGGAAGAGCGCCGAACCTTTTACTGGATCGGTGTGAATATTACGCGTCCCGGCCCGTCATTCCTCGGCCTGCGCAGCCGCGAAGCACGCGAGCTGCTGACCGCGCTGTGCAAAATCCGCCTGCGCCATTTCCCGGTCGGCAACGCCCTGAAAAAACCGATACACGATTTCTTTTCTGCCTATCAAAGCAACCTGCCCTACAGCCGGTTACTGGCGCAAAGCGCGCTAATTCAAATCCTTCATACGCTGGTTGATTCCGAACAGAAAGCCGCCACCCCGCCAGTCAGAAAAAACACCCTGAACGCATTAAACTACATCGAAGAGCATTTGAGTGAACTGATACGGATCGAGGACCTTGCCGCAGCGGTTTTTCTCTCGGAGTCCCGCTTCAAAGCGGTATTCAAGAAAGAGATCGGAACCCCGCCCTACGAATATATTCTTGGCCGGAAGATTGAATTTTCCAAAACCCTGCTGGCCGATCGGGACAAAAGCATCACCCACATCGCCCTCGATCTAGGCTTTTCCTCCAGCCAGCACTTCGCCACCCTCTTCCGCAAATTCACCGCCATCACCCCGACCGAATACCGGCGGACACTTCAGAAATAGCCCTCTCCTTTTTCTTCCAAGGGTTGGCAAAAGCGGATAGAGATTTTCCAGACATTGGAACATTGCCAGAGGGCGGGACAGCCCGCCCTCTTTCGATAACCTCAACAAGATCCGCTATGTTCAACGTCCCGCGTCAACAAAAGCAGAGCGTCACGATCTCTTTAGGCTTTATGCTCAGCCCATAATCCCCTTTTTTGACAGGTGTTGCATCCCCGCACCGAACAGATTCCAGATTAACCCGCTGAACCGTTGCCGGCCTCCACTGCGCGTTGAACCGGATCGTGGCAGGAACTGCATCCGGATTTGGGTTAAACAGACGCACCTCGAACCCGGCGGCGGTTTGTTGCGTGGCCGTCACCACCACCGCGCCATCGATTTGCATGAAGCTCTGTTCCGCCGGCAGGGTTTCAGCAGACCGGTACATTTCGAGATCGGCAGTTTGCAACTGCACTCTGCGCAGGCCGGCGGCCAGCCGCTGGCCTTCCGTGCAAAGAGCCGCACGGTCCGGAGCGCCGGAGAGCGGACGAATCCGGTAATCAAATATCAGCTCGCGGTTGAGCAGTTGCCCTTCCGGCTCGCCGTCGGTCAGCACAGTGCGCCGCGTGCTGCGGAACAGTGTCAGCGCGACCGGACAGTCTTCCAGATCACGTACGGTCGATTCCAACAGTCCTTTACTGACCACCACCAGACCCCGCCCCTGCGTATGCACGGCGGTCCAGCTTTGCTGGGCCTTGGTTTCCACTTCGAGCTCTTTGTAGAGATGACGATCTTCGCGCAACGCAATCTTGCGTTCGACCACATCGAACTGACTGTCGGCCAGACAGGTTGCCGCTCCGGCGCAACCGCTCGGGAAGAGCACCCGCACGCGGTGATCCTTGATCTGATTTGTGATCCGGGTCTGCACCTCAACGCTCTCTGATTCCGGACGCAACGAAACCAAACTGTCCACAATCAGTTCCTTGAAGTTTTCAGAGCGACGCATGGTTTTAAAATCAAACTCATCCGGCACGCGCATCACGGTGCGGATTCTGAAGGTTGTCAAATACGGACCGTTATGCACCAGAGAGACATCCGCAGAGCAGGCCGTGGAAACGAAGGTTTGATCGTTCACCGCAACTCCGTGATACCACCCGTCACCAATATCCGCCGTATTTTCTATGGTCAGCAGATTTTCATAGACGACGCCGTTTTTCAGATCGGTCAGCTTCAGGGTGCCGTTTGACTGAACCTCAACCCGCAGATGGTTGTTCTGCATCCCGGTCGCAGAAACCGCCAGGCCCTTATGCTCAAAGTGGCGGGTGCGTTCCGCCGAGCGGACGCCCTGATTCTGTTCCGCCTCACCGGCGCGGACGCAAAGCGTAGTGTATCCGCAGGCAGGGATTTCTAATGGCAGGGAAACCGTGACATCGGTCGTCTGCCAAGCTTCCGGGAAATGCATGGCGCGCGCACGCTTCTTGATGCAGTCGCTCTTTTGGGCGAGGCGCTGATAGGGCAGCTCACGGCCATCGGCGGCAAAAATCCGGAAGGACGGCTTGGTTTCATAACCGAAAAACTCAAAGAAGTTCGGCCAGGTCTTAGGGATCTCCAGCACCAGTTCTGTGGTCCCGCTGAATGGCTGCACATCCGGATTAAACACCGTGACACGCAGCTCCTTTTCTCCGATCTCCCCGGCGACATTCGAGGCAATCTTCATCGTCGCCTCGAAGGTAAGCCGCTCCCCGAGCTGCTCGCACTGGCTGAAGCGGAATTTCATATCCTCATGCACGCGATCAATCGAGCATCCGCAGATGGAGTCGTGCGGATGGTTTTTGATCAGCCACTTCCATGCGGTATTCAGGAATCCCTGCGGATATTCCATGGCGGCACTTTGTCCGGCGAAGGCACTGAACGGCTCCGCCCAGCGCGTGAGCAGGGTCTCGCAATTCGCATTGCGCTGCTTGATCCAGACCCGGCTGGAAAGCACGCCCGGAATCATTTCTGTTGTATCAAGGCTCCCGATTTTTTCGAGCCCTGGCTCACGCAATTCGCCTGTACGGGTTTCCGTGATTTTTTCGCGCTGCGCCAGCACCTTTTCCATGTAGCGATCCAGATCCACATGTTCAACTTCACCGGCATCGATTTTTTCGCGCACCAGGGCATAAGCCTGCGGATTAAACTCCAGATGATCGCCGCCGTCGAACAGCAGCAGGGCATCGACTTCCGTGCAGCCGGATTCATGGGCAATATAGTCGCCCAACAGCTTCCGTTTTTCCGCCTCGTCAAACGGCTTGTTCGGCTTAAACGCTTCGCGGACGCGGATTGCAAAATCGCTGTACCCGCCGCCGCCCCAGCGGTAGGTCACCAGCTCCGAGCCATCGGCGCCCTTCCAGATAAAGTGCCGCTTATCGTGCAGATTGACCCCGCGCCAAAGCAGTGCGCTTTGCACTCCGAATCGGTTAAAAATCTGCGGAAGCTGCGAATTGTGGCCGAACAGATCGCAAATGAAACCGGCATTCGAAGGCTCCCCTCCATGTGCCCGTGCCGTTTCGCGGCCCAGACGGATGTTGCGCACCAGCGATTCCCCGGAAACCAGAAACTCGTCTGGTTGCACATACCACGGACCGAGCCGGATCTTTCCCGCCTGCACCAGCCGGTCGAACTCCGCGCGTCTTTCCGGACGGATTTCCAAATAATCCTCTGCAACCACCGACTGCCCGTCTGCGCAGAACGGCCCGCGCAGCTCACCGGAATCCATTGCGGCCATGGTTTTATCCATCAGCTTGATCAGCCGGTAGCGATAATCCTGAAACGGCTGATACCACTCACGATCCCAATGCGTACTCAGAACATAATAACTCGGTCTTGTCTTCATTTTTAACCCTCTGTTAACGGTAATTTTTAACTGTTTCCACGATCGTTTTTACATTTTCAAACGGGATTTCATAAAACATATAATCAGAAGCCGCGACCATGTGTTTAAACCCTTTCGTCGCGTCGAGTATACGCAGCGTCTCCTGTTCGATCTTTTCCCGGCTGCCGTTCAGCAGCACATCCAGTCCGATATTCCCGCGCGTACACATCTCTGCCGGCAGTCGTTCACGCGCCGCCTTCAGATCCGCCACATTGCCGACCGGCGGCGGCGAAAGCGTTTCAAACAGGTCTATGCCCATGCGGTTGTAGAAGCCTTTGTCAAGAAACGGCTGAATCGGCGAGCAGATGTGCGAATAAATCAGCCCGCCCATTGCATGAGCTGCATCGGTGATTTTTTTGGAGTCCGGAATCAGAAAATCCTCATAGATCATCGGCGATGCCGCCTCGGAACCCGGCCCGCCCAGAAAGACGAAGTCCGCGCCCGCTTTGTACACCGCGGTCATCAGTTCAATATTGATGTCGCGGATCATATCGCACAAATCACGGTAATAGTCCGGATCGTCCATCAGCATCATCGCCTGGGGAACCGCGAAGGAGAGTCCGAACAGCTCAAACGGCTGCAAAGCCCACTGTACTGAAACCGGCCCGTGCGGTTGCAGTTTCGCCAGCGGCTCAACCAGCAATTCGCCGGCGCGGTGAATGTTTTTCTGAATCTGTTCTGCGTACCATTTGACCACATCCAGATTGCTGTCGATAGTAAGCGGGTATTTCGTCGGCGTCATGCCATGCTTTTTCTGCTCCCGGAAATTCCAGACCAGTTCGCCATACGGAGTCTCCATCCGCGAGCCGGAGTCCCGGTACTCGTCCGATGCGGAAACCTCAAAATTCTCCCACTTGAATTCCGGCACAAAGTCGAAGCCCATGCCGATATTGAACAGCGGCAGGCACTGCACCTTTTCATAGGCCGCGATCAGATCATCCAGCGTTGTTTCCGAAACCCACTCCTTGCCCGCCAGCTTCGTATCAAACCCGGCCCCGGCTCCGATCTGCATCGACACCACCGGTTTCTCTCCGCCGTTTTTCACATAATCAATAAATTCCTGACGCATACCCATTTTAAAATCCTTTCAAACTATCGTTAAACGCGTGTCGCCGCTCGGGCCATCGCCTCCATGTTCTGCGGCGAAATGTTTGGCAGAATATGTTCATGGCTGGGGCTGACAATCAGCCGCGGTCCCAACAGCGTCTTTACACGTTCCGTTTCGGCGGCGACCTCTTCCGGTGAAGCGTTCACGAGCAGATCCTGCGTGTCAATTCCGCCCATGAACGCAATACGTCCGCCGAAATCACGCGCCAGCGTTGCGGCATCCATATTTTTCGCCAGTGCCTGAATCGGATGCAGACAGTCCACGCCGGCATCGACCAGCCGGTCAATCACTTTGTGAATCGCACCGCAGGAATGCAGAATCACCTGCTTGTTATATTTTTTACCCTGCTCGGTGAATTTACGGAACCACGGCATGATGAATTCATCAAACTGCGCCGGCCCGCAGATCAGATCCTGCTGCGTACCGAAATCGTTTCCGAAAAAGATGGCATCCAGCTCATCACCGGCCTCCTGAAGAAACCGCTCGTTGGCTTCGTAGTAAAATCGGCACAGCCGGTCGGTTGCCGCCTGCACGACCCGCGGATCGGTGTACATTTTCATCATGTAGCTCTCCATTCCAAACAGCTCCATGAGGATATGATAAAAGGCGCACCACATGCCGCCGGCGCGGTAAATCTCGCCTGCATTTTTCATCTGTTCAATCGTGCCTGAAAAATCGAAATACTTCGCCTCCGGCCAGTCATAGGCCTCAATCTCGGCCGGATTCTCGCAATTCTCAAACGGCCCGCCATGCCCGCTCAACGTCTTTCTGAAACTGAAATCAAACACCGGCTTGCCTTGCGGATGCTTATAACTCGCCGGATCAAACTCGGGACAGAACCAGCGAAAGTCATCGCCCAGCTTTTGACGCAACGCTTCATCGCTGTCCGTGCCGAAATATTCATGATAAACCGGCCATGTCTTCTGATCGGGACTCCCCAGCCAGAGCCCGCAACGATCAGCCGCCTCTCCCGCAATAATTTTCTTAATTCGCTCCCGTGATGTCATCCTTCGGACTCCTTTGCAATTTTATCGTCCTCAAGCACTTCTCTTTGTCATCAACCCCTGGAATCCGCCGGACCAACCCAGATTTGATGCTCTTCATTGAGCGACCAGTTCGGATCCACAATGTTTACATTCAGGAACGGGCGTCCGGTTTTGATCATTCCGGTGGTGGTATCCCAATCCTTGACGCCGGAAACAGCATCGAGCACGCAGACATTCTGATAGCCGACACAGGTGGCATATTTAAGCGCCTCTTCTATGTTAAGGCCGCGCAAAAAGGCCGAAAGAAATCCTGCAATGGACGAATCACCGGAACCGGTGGCCGAGCCGAAGGAATCGACGGTATACGCAGGACGCCACAATTCGCGGTTGCTCCAGTTTTTATCGTTACCCGGACGGGCGCGGCCCATTCCGCTGAAGAGCGCGGCATCGCCAGTCTTGACGTAGAAGCCGCGATGTCCGGTTTTAAGGCTGGTCATTTTTGCGCCCATCGCGAGTAGCTCATCGGCTGTTTTGGAATAGTGCTCCGGCGTAAAAACGTTGATCAAATCCGCGTTGTTGTGCTCTTTCTTCAAGCGAAGAAATTCTTCCGGCCAAAGCATGTAGAAGGACTCCTCGATGGAGGGCAGATAGATATCCACATACGGCAGCAGGCCGGTTAAAATCCTGCGCCAGTTCACCTTTCCGGAGGGCGAGGAGGGATCCGGCAGAGTCATATCGCATGACGTCGTCGCGCCCGCCGCTTTGGCAATTTTAAACACCTCGATCAGCTCGCGGCCGTCATCGGCAAACATCCGCTCCATGAGCGGAGGATACCCGAAATGGAAATGGCGGCTCTGCCGGATCAGATCCGCGTTCAGATAGGCGGAACTGAAGAGATTGTTCGTACCGGGGTTGTGCACGAAAATGCGGTCAATGCCCGGCGGAGCAATCACCACCGTATAGGAACTGGCTTTCCCCTTGAGCACCTGGATTCCGGCGGCGTTGCCGCTTTGCGAGAGAATTGAGGCCGTCAGCTGGCCGAGTTCATCGTCGCCCGTACACGCACAAAAACAGACGCGGTTGCCCAGTTTTTTCAGGTTCAGTCCGGTATTCGAAACCGGCCCGCCGGTGCTCAGCTTGGCATCGCTCACATTCACGAGTTTCCCGGGGCGCATCAGCTCCTCGATTTTCCTCGCCCCGGTATCGGGAAACAGCGGAATAATATCCAGACAAAGGTGTCCGGCAATCATTACATCATACTCTTCGTTCATACATCTCCTTTAGCCATTTCAAAATGGATTGTTCTTATTTTGCCGGGAGCGCATGAAATCTCGATGACCCGATCATCTCGAATCGTCAGAGACTCCTGCCTCACCTCGTCTAGATTGCACGCCTGCGCAGCGATGAGTTTCCGGAAAAAGCGGATCCCTCCCGCCTGTTTTTCGGGGGTCGGGTTAAAGATGCGCAGCACCCATCCGCCCCCGTCTTCCGCCGGTTTCAATGCCGAAAAGCGCAAGGCCGGATTTTCTATCTCGAACAATGCACCAGGCGCAACCGACGGTGCTTCAGGTTTCCATGCGCGGCTCTGCAGGAGCCGGACCGGCACGTTAAACTGTTCCGCTGCCAGCGGCGTATTGGCGGACTGCCAACGGCCTGCATGGGGACGGAGGGCATAGCGGATGCTGTGCGGTCCGAGACACTGGCCGCCTTTTTGCGAGGGATAAATTGATCCCACGCGGGTCTCGGTGCAAATCCAGTTATGCGTGGCGCGCAGCAGCGAAAGGGCGACCGTGCGCTCTTCGTTTTCAAGCACCTCGTATTCCGTCAAACTGTCATTCAGGAAGGCGATGCCCCGCTTGCCATCGCTAAGATCCACGAAGCTGTGCTGGGGCAGCGTCCCCATATCGGGCCAGTAACTGCCGGCGGACGGGCCGCACGGACGCACGGGGCGATGATCCACGGTGAAATGCCCGCCCACATCGGCATGGGTGGCCCCGGAAAGGCCGGTCGGGAACATTGCGCGCAAATAATGATCTTCATGCCGGTTTTCAAAATCCACCTGCACATCCACCTGCTCCGAATCACGCGTGAGGGTAACCCGCGTTGTAATGCGCATGGGAGCGAGCTCCGTTCCGCGATCCTTCGTATGGCGGTTGCCTCTGCGCGGCAGCATCCATTCAATTTCACTGACGAACGTGGCGCGCAGCGGCCCGGATTCCTCGCACCAAATCCGTGCGGAGCACCCCTGGGACGTGTGAATCTGGTCAAACATGGGGCGCGAGTTGATCCAATACTCGCCCTGCTCCCCGCGATCTTCATAGTAGTTAAGGCCGCGGAAGGTATGTCCCAGTGCTTTCGCTTCAAGATCGAAGGTGCCGTTCGGGTGCATAACCAAACGCAGATGTCTGTTTTCCAGCACATTGGGCGCCGTGCGCAGATTGCCTGTTTCGGCCAGTGCGTCTGACCAGTCCACACCCGGCACGGAGGTTCCCTTCAGTGAGCCGATGCGATAGACTTTGCAGCCGCCGGCCGGAATTTCTCCGGAGTCAAAGAAAACACGGTGGCGTTGTGTATCGAACGGAAAGGCGCGTGTATGACTCTCCTCAACCGGATAGGTGTGTTGCTGACGGCCTTCCCACTGGGTGGAGAGCGGCGTTCCGTCGATTTCGAAAATCTGCAACTCATTCGCAGCGGCCGGCCAGAGTCGGTGCAGACACTCATCGTCCGGCGTGCAGATCCACGCTTCCAGTGTTTCGCGACGCGAATAAGGCAGCGGATTGAATGCAACAAGCAGCACATCATCAACCGCGCCGCAGGTGGAGGTGTCGAGTCTGTGGAGAATTTCCCGCATCGCTTTTTGCCCCATGGCATCGGCCAGACCAATCACTTCCTGCAAGCGCGCCATAACATCGTTGGCCGTTGCATCCTGCGTAACGCCGTTAATCGAGTCGTGGGGGTGTGAGAGCAACAGCTTCTGCCACGCTTTATCCAAAAAGCGCTTCGGATATTCGGCTCCCAGCATCGCCGCCAGCGCACAGAGCGGTTCAGCGAAACGGATGAGCAGATTCTGGGCCTCCTTATTGCGCCGCTTAATGTAAAGTCGCGTGGCGAGGGCGTTGCCGGTATGCAACATGGACGGGCCATCGCGCAACTCCCCTTCAACAACCGGCAATGTGGCGCGGTCAATTTTCTCGCGCATAACACCAACAAACTCGGTCATGGTGGCGTGACGCCACTCACGGTCGGGATCCGGATCGGTCGCCCGCAGTTTTTCCAGCATCTCCTGGAACATCGGCTGTGCGGCGGTATAGTCGCATCCGTTCATCATCAGCCGATCATCGGGCATCACGCTTTCGTCGGTTGAGGACCAGCACTCGTCGAGCATTTCAGGAGTGACTCGTTCGGGATGCCAGGACGCGGGGGCGTCCAGCCGCTCAAAATCCTGTTCCATACCCTTGGGCGTGGCGTCATGGCAGAGCAGCCCGCCCTCTTTATAGAGGTATTGCCATTCATCGTTATTGAGATAGTGCTTTGCATGGAGCGCGTTGAGGTGGAAATAAAAATAAAAATTCTGGCGGCCCATTCCTCCGAAGCGGGTGCAAAGCAGTTCGCTGCCGTCGGGTCCGCGCCACACAAATTCGCTCTTCGGTGCCCGCTCCTTGTTTACGTATTTTCCAATCATTCCAACATCCATGCCGAAGCCGGTATACATCTGGACAAGCTGGGCGGTTTGTCCCCAACCGAAAGGGGTGTAGCCCGTTGAGAAGACGCCGCCCAGTTTACGAGCCTCGCGATGCCCCCAAAGCAGGTTTCGCACCATCGCCTCGCCATCCACCGGAAATTCATCGGGCAGCGTGTACCACGGGCCGATCTCAAGCTTTCCGGCTTCAACCAGCGCAACGACCCGCTCGCGCATTTCGGGACGCATTTCGAGATAATCCAAGACAGGCGAAACCTGTCCGTCCATCAGGAATCCGGGATAGATCCCCTGCTCCATCATCTCGATAAGCTCATCCATAAATTCGAGAAGCATGAGCCGCGTTTTCCAGATCGGATAGCGCCATTCCCGGTCCCAGTGCGTGTGATTTACAATATAGGCTGTTTTCATAATATTAGTTTTTTTTCAATATCCTCACTCAGATAACCAAGCCGCAAGGCCAGACCGAACGGAGGCTTTTACATGCCCCCTCCAAAACGGCCCCCTTCAGCCCATAGTCTATTTCCCCTCCGCAGCACCTTCTTCCGTGCCGAAGCCATGCCGCATCCAGATGAACCAAACGCCGGCCAGACCGATCAGCATGCAGCCGATCGTGCCCCAGAAACTTTTCATGTTGTGCACAAGAAACATCATGGGTGCGATAAACATGCTGACCTGCCAGAGTATGGCGAACGGCAGTGCGGCGATATCGCGTGCGTGTTCGCGGGTCATGGCCTTGCGCTGCTCTTCGGGCAACCTGCGCTTGAGGTGTCCCCACACGCCGAACGGGCGGGTTTTTACATAAAAGGTTTCCAGCACTTTCGGGCAGACGGGTGGAGCCAGATACGTACCGACAACACACCCGAGCGCCGGGATAAGCAGGCTCAGCAAGAACATGGTCAACTCACCCATATCCGGCCAAAAGATCCGCAGCACAATCGCCAGCACGATGCCAACCAGCGCACCGACGGCAAAACCCATGCCGTTGAAGCGCCACCAATAGTAGCGCAGCAATCCGGATGCCAGACCGCCGGTGGTCAGACACATAATGATCCAGGCCCAGATATCGTTGATGCTGCGTACGTTGTAGGCAAACCAGAACCCGAGACTCACCAGTGCCGCCACAATCCCCCAGGTCGCATAAATCAGTTCCTTGTTCCCGGCCTTCGGACGCAGATATTTCCTGTAGAAGTCATTCACGACAACGCCGGACGCGGCATTTACCGAACCGGAAAAGGTCGACGTGGCGGCGGCAATCAGCGCGATGACCATCAGACCGCGGAAGCCGTTCCCGATCTTCATCAACAGCACGGCGGGCAGAATTTTCTCAGGATTGACCACCCCTTCATAGCTCACCATTTGCAGCTTCTGCGCCAACCCGTCGCCCAGAATATCTCTCAGACTGCTAACGAGCTCAGCCGGATAAAGCTGCGGGCTGTTGATCAGTCCGGAAAGCACCGCGCCCCATTGTTGCTTCGGGGTGCCCGGCAAAAACTCATGAATCCGGAGGGCGGCCATGGATATAGCCTCCCGATCGGGCAGAAGGTCCGCGGTCAGTTGAATTCCAAGAATAGCGATCCCCATCATCAGCGGCCAGCGCAAGGTCATTAGAACCGTCCACAGCACCGTCAGCTTGCCGCACTCGCGATCACTGCGCGCGCCGAAAAAAATCGGCTCCGCGCCGGAACCCAGGCCGCCAATGACATTGCGTAACAGATAGAATGAAGCGAAAAGAATCAGATGCCGGTACATCTCGTAGCCCGGCGGCATGGTCACCTCCCATGACGGCAGCGCATTGCACCAGCTGGCATCGCCGGTAACCGTCTGCGCCGCTGCGGCCAGCTCCGGCATTCCGGTAAAGGCCGAGAATGAAATCACGGAGATATAGATCACGGCGGCAATAATGATCAGCGACTGGAACAGGTTGGTGTAAATCACGCCGTAGAACCCGGAGACCATCGTATAGAGAGTCGAAATCCCGACCAGCATCAAGGCGCACATCATCGGAGAAAACGGCAGAAACATGGAAACAAAGGATCCGGCTCCGACAATCAGATAGGCCAGCATGCCGATCGTGCCGACCACCGCACCGAAGACCGCCATCAGCTGAGCAAAGCGTCCACCAAAGGTATCGCCGAACCGGAAAATATTGTATTCACCGCCGGTCATACAGCCGGAGCGCCGGTGCCACTTCCCCATCCAGAGCATCAGGAACGGAAGAACCAGCACAGCACCGCCGCGGAACTCAACGAAAATCCCGCGCGGGCCCAGCAGAAAGAGGAAGGAGGTGATGACCGCCGTACCGGTTAAATCAAGATAGTTCGCCATACCGGAAATACCCATCGCCCACCACGGAATACTGCGTCCACCCAGCACATAATCCTCCAGACTGGCTGACGCGCGTTTCTGCAGATAGAGCCCCAGCCCCACCAGTATCAGCGCATAAATCCCCATCAAAACGTAATCGACTCCATTGAAAACCTGCATTGTCTCTCCCCTCTCTTTTTGTGTCGCCCTGTAACATCACCAGCACTTCGGCAGCTTGAATTCCGACGCCGGAGTCCTCGCGATGTTGTCCCGCCATGCCTTGTTCACATTCCGGATTAAAAACAGCCCTTACATTCCGTAGATCTTCAGTTCACTCGCCGGCAGGAACCTCTGCTCCAGCGTCCGGCCGGATTCTCGAATTCGGGCCAGCAGCAGCTCTGCGCTCTGCCTGCCCATCGCCTGTGCATCCTGCTCTAGAGTCGCTACTGCACAATTTCCATCGGACGCAAAATGGTCATCATCCGTACTGCTCAGTTCAATGTCCTGCGGCACCTCATACCCCAGCTTTTTCAACGCATCCCGCAGACAGACCGCCGTGGCATCGTGCAGGCAGAAAAAGGCGGGCGGCGGATCCTTGTGCGCCATCAGCGCATGCAACCCGGATTCGTCCACAACACCGCTATGAACCGCTATCCGCCATGAAGAATCCGGTTCAATTCCAGCCTCCTGCATTGCGCGAAGGTACCCTTCAAAACGCTCTTCGATACTGGTGATCCGGTCGTTTTCGCCAGCGAAACCGACTCTCTTATGACCGCGCTCTAACAGGACTTTGGTCAGGCGGTATCCAAGATCCTCGTTGTCCGTCACTACAAAATCGACATCGACACCCGGCAAATAGCGGTCCACCAGAACCAGCGGAAAATCACGCTCGGCGGCCAGCTTCATCAACTGCCTGATCCGCTCACCACAATGCTGCGGCCACAGAATCAGCCCGTCCACGCCGCTGACCTGGATATCCGTCAGAAACCGGAACTCGGACTCGTCATCCATGCGCAGGTTATAAATCACCGCCTGATATCCGTTATCAGCCAGCGCGCGCATCATGCCCTCCATCAATCTGCGGCCGTAAGCCGAGTTGTAGACCGGGAACGCAATCGCAACCGTTTTTTGTCCAAGCCGGATACCTAGTCCATCCGCGACGCCCGGCTTCTCCGCCACAAAAGTGCCCTTGCCCTGCTGGCGCACCAGCCAGCCTTCAAGCTCCAGCTCGCGCAGCGCCTGACGCGTCTGGTTACGGCTAACCTTAAACTCCTCAACCAGCTCGTATTCCGACGGCACCCGGTCGCCCGGTATCAGCTCCCCGCCTGAAATGCGTTGAATCAGACTGCGCTTGATGTGCTCGTAAACCTTTTCTTTCGTCATATACACTGCTTGTTTATTCTGTCATCCGACTTGTCAGACAAGCTATGTTCTTCAAACAAATAAATCAACCGGTTTCATAAGAAAAAACACGGTTGCGCTAAAGAAAGTTCGCGACCTGCGCCCTTTCCGCAACACCCGCTTCCGGCCATAGTGTGTCAAAATTAACCGGAGCACCTTGCTCTTTGACAAGCAACCGCAGCGCGGCCTGAGCCCCTTTGGCGTAACGTCTTGGCTGAAGACCCTGAGCGAGGGCCGTTCGCATGGTCCCGACCAGCCGGTCGTTCCAGCTGAGTTTGCGTAGCGGGTCGCGAATAATCCGCTCTACCTGATCGCGCAAATAGGGATTGAGCATGCGCACCATCAGATCATCGACATAGGCTTTATAGCCCGCTTCCGTGAACAGCGCATCAAACCCGGCATATTTCTTGATAAGCGCTCCGCCGGATTCTTCCAAAAATGCCGCACGGCAGAATTCAACCAGCTCATCATCCTGCGCCGCATCCGACATAAACCGCAGCCCCTTTTCATAAGCCAGATAACCGAGCAACGCGTGGGTGGCGTTATGCCCGTACAGTTTGGCCTCCTCAAACGGCATGAGGTCGGCCTTCTCCACCAGAACATCAATCCCGCGTTCAAAGTTCGGAATCGTAATGGCTGAGATCAAAATCCGATTAAATGCCTCAACCAGAAAGGCGCGATCCGCGCCGGGCGTCATCGGCTCCAGCTTATCCTGCTTGATCTGTTTCGGGTCCACCACCACGCCGCTCATTTTCCCGATCACCGTATTCAGGAACTGAAAACGTGCCCCGTAATCAGAAAGGACCTTCTTCTTTAAAATCGCATCAAAAATCTCAGCGGCATGATTGTTGTTTTCCGCCGTGTAAAACACAGCTGGCGGCAACGTTAAATCGGACAGCTTCCGCTTGACAGCTTCTGCCAGCAGGTTGGCCACCGAAACGTCGCCTCGATCATAAAAATCGACGCTCGGCAGCGCCGTTGCCATCTCCTGCGCTTCCGCCAATGCGGTAATGATTTTTTCGCGATCCTCCGGCACGGACGGATTATAAATCTCCACGCCGGTGATCCGATGCTGTTCAATTCCATCCGCCGTGGCCACGTTCAGCGCGTATCCTCCATTGCGACGCACCGCGTCCACCACCTGCGGAATAACCTCGACCACCACCAGCCGGTCAAAGTTGCCCGACTCGAAGGCCTCATACAAAAAGAGACCGCTCTGAATGGCCCCAAACCCAAAACCCACAAATGTTTTTCCCATGATTTCCTCTTAACTCCTTTAGATTACCGGATCACGCGCGGATCGGTGAAGCGGTCGGCTTCATCCATCGACGGCGTTGAAAATTCAAGATACACACATCCGTTTTTTCCGCCCAAAAAAGCGTGGCGCGTATTTTTACTCAACAGCACATTCATCCCCTGGGTCATATAAATCATCCGTTTGGTGGTAATGCACTGTTCCGCCCGCACCTTTTCGACCAGCGGCATCAGTTCTTCTGGAATCCGCTCCGGGTCAACACCCTCCGGTGCATAGAGCACTTCAGCCGTATCAGCAAACAGAACGCCGTCGCCGTAGATAGCCTTAAAAGTTTCCGACTTACCGGGATAAACCGCCACCATTCCCGGATGATTGTCCGGCAGTGTACTGAGCCCGTCGACCGCCTGCACAATCTGATAATCTTCATCGCGATAAATATATTTCAGTGCGCCGTTTTCCAGTACCGGAGTTCCATCGCTCTTATACTGAACCACGCCGTCAAAGGCGTTAATCAGCTCCGCCAGCCGCACAAAGCCGCTCGGCAGAGGCGCGCGTTGTTCCAGCACAAAGGTGTCCACATGCCCGTGCTCCAGCAACAGCTGACCCGGCAGATTCATCAGGACCTTTCCAGTGTGGCCGGTACCGTCGGACGCGCGGTAAATGACAACCGTCTCCAACCCCAGCCCGATCACCTGCAGCTCATCAAAAGTTTCCGCACAGTTGAAGGTCGCCACTTCAATCCGCTTGGCATCAATCCCTCCGGTGCCAGGTAGCGCCGTTTTATACAATTTCTGATACGCTGCACGCGCCTTCGCATCCGCTTCCACACTCAATTTTTTACTTTCCACTGCCATCTTTCACTCCTCTGTTTCGAATTTTAATACGGTTTCAAATTCCACCCGGTCGCCAGACTCAATAAACTGTAAATTACCGGCATCGCGCACTTCAGCCCTCCCGCCAACCCGGCAGTTGGCGGGTTCAAGCCCAAGCACATGCATTCCCTGCCCGCACATCTTCCACTGCACCAGAAACGGCAACTGCTCCGGTTTCCAGCAGACCGACGCTTTCAGCGGAACACGTCCGCCCGCAACCGGAAACGCGCGGTTCAAAATCGAGGCCGTTGCAAACCCGTCCGCATCCGTTTCAAAATCAGAGTGATAATAACACCGTTCGCTGATTCCGGCAGTCGGCGCCTCCCAGCGATTAAACCCGTCCAGCGGCGTCTGTGTTTCGCGCGGCTCGGTTTTCTTTGACGGAAACTGTATCTCAACGTCCGGTGTCAACAGAGGAAACCCGAAGTTAAAATGGTACAGCAGCATCAACGGAGAGGATTCAAAGCCGCAGTTCTCCACGATATCCTTAATACGGATTTCATTCACCCCGAGCCGACTTTCAATCACCCGGTACAGCTTCAGGTTTTCACCGAACATGCGGACCTCTTCCATTTGTCCGATGACCTGCATCACATATTCATCGGCATCCCAGCATCCCTGCGCCGACACCTGCCGCGCGGGGGTGTGATGCATCCGTCCGTGCAGCCCCAGCACCTCCCCTTGATCCACGCAGGGAGCACCCGCCTGCCGCAACCCGCAGGTCATCAGCATTCCACCGCACGCGGTGCGCAACCAGTCTAGTCCGGTTTCGCTGAAAAACGCCGGAGCCGAATCGCCCTGCGGAGACTGCCAGCTCACCGGCGCACCGCCGAACTGGCACAGGGAAATATCCAGCCCGCGTGAGGGATTCACAAAATATTCCAGCCCTGCACCGGTACGAACCTGCACCGTTTCCAGACCCTGTTCAAGTCCCTCCGTGGCCTGAAGCCGGCGCACTCCGCCAATCTGCTCCAGCCGTCCGATCCGCTCTTCCAACTCCCGCCGCGTCCACTCTTGTCCGTACAATTTCATTCCGCCCCCTCTGCGTTAAAGCTCAATCAATAAACTTGCTCGCCAGCCGCCCCCAACCCGCCGTGATCCGGCGCTGCACTTCATCCCAGTGCGGCACCGCACCGGTTGCCTCCGCCGATTCCGTACTGCAGGCCCCGACCCCGACCGCGCTGTTCATCGCATCCTGCGGAGTTCCGCCTTTGACGAATCCGGCCAGAAATCCGGCGATTGTGCAATCCCCTGAGCCGGTCGTTCCAACCACCGCCGCTTGATAGCACGGCGCAAAAATATCGGCATTCGACCACACCGGCCCACGACCCGGTACACCATCCGCCGTCCGCAGGTAAAGACCTTGATCCCCCAGCTTGATCACCACCACCGAAACCCCCAGATCAAGCAACCTCTGCGCAACCTCACGAACCGTTGCGCAATCGATTCCAGCCATGAGATTGTCCTCTCCGAACTCCGCGGCCAGAGCCTCGTATTTAGGCCGGTTGAGCATATATAGAATTTCATCAATGCTGGGCAGAAAAATATCAACTTTCGGCAGGACATTCCGCAACCACGCCAGCCAATCCACTTTCCCGGATTCCGCCGCCGGATCGGGACGGGTCATGTCCAGCGACGTGAGCACACCCTTGCCGCGAACCCGCTCAAAAATCTCCTTCATCTCCGCGCCGGCATCACGGTACATGCTGCGCATCAGCGTGGGATATCCGAAGTGGAACAAATCAACTCCCTCCAGCTTCTCATACTCAATATCCTCCGCGCAGAACGTGTGGTTCGCGCCCGGACAATGCAGGAACACCCGGTCAATGCCGGGCGGATTGATCACGATCGAATAAGAACTTTCAACGGCAGGATCCATGATCATACCGGAAACAGGGCCTTCGCCATATTGAGCCAGAATATTCAGAATTGAATGCCCGAACTCGTCGTCGCCCACCTTCGCCATCAAACTCACATCCAACCCCAGCCGGTGCAACGCAATGCCCGTATTGGATACCGCCCCGCCGGTCGCCACCGTCGCTCTGCCGATTTCCGTCAGCGTGCCCGGAACAAAAATCTCCATCAGCGGTTTCACCGCTTTTCCAAAATCCGGAATGATATCCAGACAGACATGCCCCGCTACAACGATCCGACCCATGATTCATCTCCTTGTTAGACGTTATATCATAGAAAAAGCCAGCTTGCATGTAACCCCACATCGCGCTTACTATTTCCCATATCACGAATGAAAAGCCTCCCCAGAGTTGTCCTGCTGATTGAAAGCGACCGGAATATCGGGCGCAGTTTACTGCGTGGAATTTCCCGATATGCGCACGAGCACGGACCCTGGGCCTTTTACCGCGAGGCCCCTTTTTATGAACACTATAGCTGGAAAGAGCTGCTGCGACGCATTCGTGACTGGAATCCGGACGGCATTATCTTGCGCGAACACGGCCCGCTGGATAGCGAACTGCTCAAGTTGGAAAAACCGCTGATCTATAGTGCACACCGCATCGGCCCGCTTCCCGGAGTGCCCAACATTCTCAGCGACGACGCTCAAATCGGCGCACTCGCCGCTGAGCATCTGTTGGCGCGCGGATTCCAGCATTTCGGCTTTTGCGGATTCGATGATATGTGGTGGTCGTGCGCCCGGGGCGAGGCTTTCCGTAAGCAGATTAACGACGCCGGATATACAGTCAGCCACTACAGCCCGCCGTCCGCCTCAGCCCGCCGCCGCTGGGAAACCGAACCACGCGCCATGGCCGGCTGGCTCCGCTCCCTGCCCCGTCCCGCCGCAGTTTTCGCCTGCACCGATGACCGAAACCGTCAGCTGGTCGAAGGCTGTAAAGAGGCCGGACTGCGAATCCCTGAAGAAATCGCCCTGCTCGGAGTTGATAACGACGAACTCGTCTGCGAACTGACCAGCCCGCCGCTTTCAAGCATCATTCTCAACGCCGCCGGTGCCGGGTTTAATGCCGCCGCCCTGCTCGACCGGATGATGCGCGGTCATTCAACAGCCCCCGCGTTGATTCCCATCCCCTCCGCCGGGGTCGCCGTTCGGCGCTCCACCGACCTGTTTGCCGTTTCCGACCCGCAGCTCCGGCAGGCACTGAGGTTGATTCAACAGCGCTGCTGCGCCCGCCTGCGGGTGGAGGAGATTGCTAAAGCGGTCAATCTTTCCCGACGCGTGCTGGAGCAACGATTCCAGCATCACCTGCACCGGCCGGTCTATGAAGAGGTCCTGCGCCTGCGCATGGAAGAAGCCTGCCGCCTGCTGCGGGAAACAGAATTGCCGATCGCCCGGATTGCCAACGCTGTCGGCTATGAAGAGCAAAAACATTTCACCCGCGCATTCCAGCGGCGCTACGGAATCACACCCGCCGGCTGGCGAAAAATCTACGGATCGGTTCTCGGTACAGGGGGCCGAAGCCTCTGAACGATCCTTGGGGCTGTTCCCGCCAAGTACACAATTCATATCAGAACCGGAAACGTCGGTTCTCGACGCACCTCGACACACAACAGACGGGATGTCTATTGCAAACCGGCTAAAGCAAAGGCATAGTTCGAACCCAGAGGCGTCAAAATAGAACTACCATGACTGAAAAACTGAAAAAGCAGGACTATTTCGAAGATCAGACGTTACCGCTGCAAGTCCATATCCGCGACCCGCAACCGGAGTTTCCTCTGCACGCGCACGGGTTCGATGAGCTGGTCATCATTCTGCGCGGTACGGCCATACATATCGTTGACGGCCAGCCGTTTCCAGTCAAAAGTGGCGACGTATTTGTCGTATCCGGAAAGCACGAGCATCAATATCTGGACATGCACGGACTGGCGCTGGCAAACATCCTTTTTGACTCCCGCGCCCTGCAAATGAATCAGTGGGACATCCGGGCCCTGCCCGGATTCCACGCGCTGTTTGCCCTGGAACCGGTTCTGCGCACCCAGCAGAAATTCAACAGCCGGTTGCAACTGGCTGAACGGCAACTCAACCATGTGAATGAAATGATTCATGATTTGATGCATGAAACCCAGACTCACAACCCCGGATACCGCATCATGGCCAAAGGTCTTTTTATGCAACTGGCCGTTTACCTCTCCCGCTGCTATTCCGATAAACCGTCCGAAGAGTCCCTCAACCTCCTGCGGCTGGGCGATGCGATTGCCTACATCGAAACCTGCTTCGCCGAGAAAATCACCCTCGACGACCTGGCGCAAAAAGCACACCTCTCAAGCCGCCATTTCCAGCGGATTTTCATGGAGTGCATCGGCCGCTCACCCATCGACCATCTGTTACACGTGAGGATTCAAAAAACCGCCGAGCTGCTTCGCCACACCTCCCGCACCATTACCGATATTGCGCTGGAGTGCGGCTTCAGCGACGGAAACTATTTCACCCGCCAGTTCCGGCAGATTATGAACCAGACGCCTCGCCAATACCGGGCATCAAACTCCGGAAGCCCCTCCAGTTAAAAAATCACAGGCGACGGTCCAACCGCCGGGTGAACAGGCGCTGTTTCCGGAAGCGGGCACGGTTGTAACGCTGAGTAATAATGCAAGGCATGTTGGCGAACGTGGCGTAAAGCACCATAATCCAGCCTGCCCACATCGGGTTCCACAGAAAAAAAAGCCAGCCGCTCAACCACACCCACCAGTGGCAGATTTCAGCACGGCAGGTTTCGTGAAAATATTCGCGTAAATAATCAGGGTCGCGTCGCTCCAGCCGGCTTTTACGAAACCCCGCGCCGAGAATGTCCGCGCCTTCGGGAAGCCGCCCTTTCCAGCGGCGCACGGCAAAGAGCTTCTCATAGACGACTCCGCCGCGCTCCCACTTCCGCTGGCGGCAAATCCATCCATCCGGTGAAAACAGACGCAACGGAAGCGCAGTCGCCAGCGCGGCGATCCCAAGATGAAATACCGCCCACGCGACGATGTTTATCAGAATCAGCGGCATAACCGGCAGATCAATCAGCATAGGTTCTCCCCTTCCAAGTCTGCTGTTTCTGAAACGCCGATTGCGCAAAGAGGGCAAAAAAGAAAACCAGCGCAACCGGGTAAAAGAGCGCAATCCAGAAGCAGAACTGTCCGAGCCGCAGCAACTGGATCAAGAGCAGTCCGGCAAAAGAGGCATAAAGCGCGCCCCACAACAGAAGCGAGTATCCACTGAACGCCGAAACGGGAAGCATGACGGCGGTTCCGGCGGCGGCACTGAGCCAGAAAATGATACCGGCCATTCTGCGCGGCGGCGTCTGCCCCGCGCCGGTGGCAAAGGCCTTTTTCCAACCGTTGGAAAGTTCGCGCAGTCCGCCCGGATACATACGGATCGAGAGCGTCCCCGCTCCGCCAAACGAGCACACGGGGATTCCCGCCTGACGGAATTCCGCCGCCAGATGAACATTTTCGAGCACCTGATTTTTTACGGCGGCATGCCCGCCCGCTTTTTGATAATCGCTCTTTGACACCATCAGGAACGGTCCGAACAGTTCGCTCGCCGCAGTCATCACCCAAATGAAAAATGCGGAGAGCTGCTCGGACGGGTTTTCCAGAGTTTGGAAAGCCGCCAGCGACAGCGCGCCTCCCCGTTTTGCAAACGCGCTGCAAACAGCCCGTAACCCGTCGGGTTCGAAGCAGGTGTCCGCATCCATAAAAATCAGAGTGCTGTTCGTTGCAGCATCGGCTCCCTGCTGACAGGCCCAGGCCTTGCCGCGCCAGCCGGACGGTAGCGGCGCGGAGGTGATCACGCGGGCTCCGGCAGCGCGGGCGAGCGCGGCGGTCTGATCGGTCGAACCGTCGTCCACCACAACAATCTCTTCGGGCGGCGGGGTCTGACTGGTGAGAGACTCCAGCAGAGCCGGCAAGTTCTGCTCTTCGTTACGCGCGGGAATGATGACGGAAACGGGAGCTCGCCCATTACTCTCCGCACAGCGCGGCAGTTTTTTCAGCAGGCACCATCCGGCCAGCAGGCCAAACAGGTGCACGATCCAAATGATCAGTTCTAGGTTCATGCAATTTCTGTTTATGTCAAATTATAACCCAGCTCACGTAGAATGAAAGATAATGCTCATCAACTTGAATGAAGCGGATATACAAACCTCGTATAACACCCTAAAACCGGATCTTACTTGCATATTCTTGCGAATATTTGCAAGCTTTAAATTGACGTATACGATGTAAGGCATTAATATGAAACTTTAAATGAGGAAATTACGAAGTTCGTCTATTAAACGTTCGATTCAAAAGATGATAAAGGCACTACAACTGATTCTGATTCTCGGTCTGGCCGCCATCTCAACTGGCTGCACATCGACCTACATGGCTGATCGTGGTCGTGATGTGGCCGATATCTTTACCGCCACAGTTGGCGATAACTACGGAGCAAAAGTTCGTGTTGGCCCTCTACGCGCCGGACTTTTCTGCGGCCTTGACTACGCAGGTATTCGTGCAGGGGAACTCGGCTTTCCATTCAAGCCCAAGGGTTATGAGGAGGATATTGACCTCGAGATAACTTTTCTTTCTGCAGAGAACTTTTGTCCCGCCGATCTCGTGATGGCGAAACGTAGAGGGAAGCTCTTCATGAGCGAGGGGATGATGTGTTTTGCATTGCCCAAAACCCAAAAAACATCTGCCCGTCAACAAATTCCCTACTACACACAAATTGAAGTAGCAGCAGGATTTTTCGGTGGAATCCGACTTGGAGTCAACTCTGGAGAACTGTTGGACTTCGTTCTCGGATGGGCTACCATCGATATTTTTAATGACGACATAAAGGAATCAGAAACCGAAGAAAGGAATTGAGTGTATTGAAGTTCGCGCGCGGAACTGAAAAACTTGTCACTACGTTAGGTTTAAAATATGAATCCATCATCATTCAAAAAACTCGAAACGCCATATAAAGTATTAGTTCTCCATTCGATAGTCATACTATCTCTTGGCGTATTTTTGAGTTTCTTCATGTGGAATCCCGCAGGAGAAACCGCGATGATGGGCTACCTCTGGTTTTTCCCAATGATCTTTGATTTTCCGGCAAGCCTTCTCGTATATCTTGTTGTGCCCTTAGTTGAATATCTACCGAATGGGCATTACTATTTTTGGCAAAACATAACTTTTACAATACTGTTTATTATTTTTGGCGGCATGCAGTACTTCTTATTTTCCAAGCTAATAGTTTCGTTAAAAAAAGAAAATCGAACAAATCAAGTGAGCCTACGTGATGACGCCCGTCGTCCAGATGAAGCACACTTCACGAGGCTCCTTTCAAACGTTCGGAGTAAAAAAAATGAACAATCCAAACAAAACAATCGGATCAGCGGGAAAAAAGATCTTCCATGGTTTTTCTCTGCTTTTATGGAGTTGGATCCTTGTCTACTTTCTATTTGCCAATTTTGAGCCAACATCTGGAGAAAACTCCCACCCATCAAGTTTGTCAGGCACCATTTTCTTTGTAGTCATATTATTGTTATTTATCGCAGCGTCCATTGACGGCTTGCGGGGTAATGAGCGTTACAAAAAGAAGTTGAAAAAAATACTGAGTAAAAAAATGGAATCCGAACAAATCAAGTGAGCTTACGGGCTACGCCCGACGCTCCTTTCAGACGTTGTGTGAGGAAAAACATGAAAAAAATAACTATTCACTCTACGATAGGATTGATTGCAGTAGCTATCGGTGCGTGGTGGATATTTAGCACCTTACTTCAACCACTTTACAACTTTGCATGCGGGGAAAAGGAACCCTTTGAGTACATATTCGCATTCACGATGTTCCCTCTGATGGCACTTCCTGGCATTTTCATGGCTTACTTCGGCCTCAAACTTTCGAAGGATAATAGCGGCAAAAATATAAAAATGATTGTTGGCACCCTGTCAGTCGTGAGTGTTTTTCTGTTTAGTGCATATGCAAGGAATGCATTCGAAGAATCTAGAACTGCGGATAACATTCTTATGCTTATTGCCACACTAGTTATTATCCCAGTTTATGTTTTTATCAGTAAGTATTGGATGAAAAAGGCAGGACTCCAGCCCGTTAAAGGTGAATTTGTGGGGAAAGGAATTATTTTAATTTTAGCATGGGAAATATGGTTCGTTTGTTCTTCTGTGCATATGGAGTTTCTCATGGCAGACGGCCTTCCTCACGACCAAGAGATGCTCCTGGGTGCAATAGCTTTCGTGGGCACCATTCTCATCCCTGTCATTTTTTACAAGCTAGCCGTTCGGGCAATTAAAGAAAAACCACACAACCACCGCTTTCACTCTATCGCGGACTCCGCCCGCTCAGAGTGACGCGTGACGTTCGCTACTAAAAATGAAAAAGAAGAAATCCATCATTATCTGGGCGTTGATCACAATGGTTGTGATTGGGTTCGTGCTTTCCAAGCTATTCGTATTTTGGGACATGACACCAGATTCATTAATTCAACTAATTGCGACTCCCAAGAAATACCACAACAAAACAGTCACAGTTGATGGGTTCCTTCAAATTGAATTCGAGGGCAACGCATTATACCTTCATAAAGAGGATGCTCAGTTCCTGATGACTGCAAACGGCCTGTGGGTAGAGTTGTCTGATGAAATGAAGAACCATCCCGATAAATATCATAATAAACACGTATTTATTGAAGGCAATTTCAACGCCAAGAGCCATGGACACCTAGGTCTTTTTTCCGGAACGATAGAAAATATAACCAGAATCCATTTACTAGAAGATTATAGCGAACAAGCGCCTTCACTCTATCGCGAACCCGCCCCGCGATCCGGTCAAAGTACAAGCCGCTCAGAGTGAGGCGAGACGTTAGGCTCATAAAAAATAATGAAAAAAATACTACAACTGATGGGATTAGGATTAGGTGTTGCTTCTGTAAGTTTTGCGGAGAGCGGAGTTTTCCATAAACCCTATAAGGATGCGGGAATCAACCACATCTACAACCTCCTGTTCTGTGATGACATATCCCTGTTTAAAAAAGAACCAGCTGAAGACCTTTCATCTCTTTCCTCATGTAGAAATTGAAACCGCAACATTAAAAGAAAAAATCGGCTAACCACCGCCTGCACTCTATCGCTCGCAAGCTCGCTCAGAGAGAGGCGTAACGTTGGCCACATATAAACGTGAAGATAGACATAATCAATTTAGCCTTCGAATACCTTGTCAGAATGACCGGAGTCGTAATTGCTCTGTTCACACTATACGGTTTATATGTTCTCTATGTTTTCGGACTAGGGACAGCCCCTTTTTGGGTTCAGGCAATCTCCTTCTTAATTACTGTGTTCTGCATTCTTCTCCTCTTGCCGCTACGGATTTTGTATCGCAATCGTCTTGTGTGGCACACATATGTTGGACTTGGAATTTTCTATATTCTGTTCATTTGCGCAGTTGTCGTAATATCAGTTGCTGAAAGCCGTTCAATCGTCACATTAGAAAATCTGCTATCTATACCGGTAATCATTGCAGTATCCTTGCACATAAAATTTATAAGAAAAATGGCCAACCAATCAAGTGACCCTACGTGATGAACGCCCGTCGCCCAGATGAAGCACACTTCACGAGGCTCCTTTCAGACGTTGGTGAGTGAAAAAGTATGGCATATAAAATCATCAGAGTGGTCGCCTCCCTCACAGCAATTACGCTTGTTGTTATGACAAGCCTTATTGATTCCATCGTTGGGTGGGGAACTCTCCCTGAATGGGTTGGAGTTTTAATCCTTCCATTGTCTTGGCTCTATCTTTCCATCGTGTTAATTCCACATCGGTTTGTCGTTAAATCACAAGTTCGATACAAAACAATCCTAGCAGTAGAAATCGCAAGCATGATCCCTTGCTTTGTATTTCCATTTTTCCTTTTACTGATGATCCCCCCGCCGATATCGCTTTGGCTTACCTATGACAGAAACAAGAAACGAATCACCAACCAATCAAGTGACCCTACGTGATGAACGCCCGGCAATTAAGTTGAAGCGCAAGGCACGAGGATCCTTGAGAACGTTCGATTGCATAAATAATGAAAATTACAGCATCAATTCCATGGATATGCATTTCGGTCCTCGGTCTATCACTGGTGGTGTTCGGCCTAGATCTGTTGAATGCATGTCAAGCATTTGGGCATATTCCCCAGTACCTCGTAGATACCGATCCTTTTCATACTGAAATTACTTGGTTTCTCCCTGACGGAATCCTGATTTTCTACTTAATTTCACCCATTATACTGATAATTTCAGCTCTCCTTGTGGTAAACCCATGGACGCGTTACAAAGGAAAGCATGTTATCCTATTTTATTCATTAGCTATTATTATTGGAGTTTTTCACTACCTCTTGCTCTGGAGAGATGTGACGGGGTTTGTCACATGGTGTATAGATTAAAAATCAAATCGAACAATCGGCTGCACCCTATCGCTTGCTCCGCGCGCTCAGGGTGATCCGGGACGTTCGGTGAAGGTATATGAAATGATAAGAATATTCGGAATTCTCGTTGCGCTTTGTCTGGTTGTCTCCTGTGATAAGCACGGAGTCATCGGCGCTTACTTCAGATTACGGGACGACTCTCCCCTTCCCAAGTGGCTCGTCCTTCCACCCGGAATGACACACGACCAGGTGAAGATTGAAATCGTGCGATACGAGGCGACTTTCACTCCGAAGTGCAAAGTTCGATTCGTGGTCTCCGATAATCAGGGTCACATCCTTCAAGAACAAATAGGGTATATGTCTTGGCACCCAGCATCGCTCCGCGAAAAAATTCCGGCAGGAACGTATCCCAATTGGACCGTTGTTGAAGTCAAAGGGACGAATCAAGTTTACGAGCAATCCGAAGCGAATGATTTACTCAGAATTGTGAACAAACCATTGGAATAGGCACCGAACCAATCAAGTGAGCTTACGGGCTACGCCCGACGCTCCTTTCAGACGTTACGTGAAACTCGCCGCGCGTCCATGCAACGCACAATCCACGAGGGTTTTTTTAAACATTCGGTGAAATAAATTTATGAAAAATGAAATCCAAGAAAAAGAAAAGGTAAAGCGCAGAGGCTCAATGGTCTCTTGCTATGTCGCTGGGTATGTACTTTCCATCTTTCTAGTTATGATCGGAGACTCCCCACGGTTTCGTAGTTCCTTTGCACTCATTCTTTACGGAGGCATGTTTGTTATTTCACTGGGATTGATTCCTATAACAAAGAAACTTACCCGACACCGAAGATGGTGGATGATTCCTCTTTTTCTCTCACCATTTTCCTGTGCTATGGAATTAATTTTAATTTTAAACGTACTTTTATACTTAAACTTAGTGAGTCTCTAAAAAACGAACCGAACCACCATTAAGCCCTTTTGAGTAAAGCAAAAAAATCCCCCGCTCCGATCTTTTTAGTTTTTACAACTTTCTCTATCGATCGGATCAGCTTCCCCGCTTGAGTTCAGGCCGTGTTCTGTTCTTTTGCCGGGTGCGTGCGAAGCACGTCCAAACAACCGTGCGGGCTCAGGCGGCGAGGTCTCCCGTCCAAAGACGGGTCGCGGCTGTTACGGTTCTCGCAGATCCGTAACGTCCCAGAAAATCATTCGGTTCTCCCTGCATGCTGCCTATTCAAGAGCGAAGCGGTTGTCCGTCCTAAAGACGGATTCCAGTTGGTGTCGGGCTTGCAGCAGGGTCGGCTCCTTATTCAAATCAGGTTCTAAAAAAACCGGAGACGGCGGGTCCAATCAAACGCAGAGGGATCAGACCATGTTCCCATCACGACGCTCGGGTTGTCCCAGTTTATTCCGTCGGGGTTGCAGGAGGCCTTGTTGTCCCAGTTAGGCTTCCGGATATCCGCCGTCTCCTTAAAAACTCATCGGCGTCCTTTCACCAGCATCTCCGGTGAAAATCCGGTTTTCTGTTTCAGCATAAAGTACACGGCGCGGGCGATCTTGGTGGCCAGGATCGCATTGGCAACATGTTTGCCTTTCTGCCGAGTCAGTTTTTCATAATATGCGTTGAGTTTCGAATCGGCCCGTTTGCCGAGAACCGATGCCTGCATAAAGGCCCACTTCAGATAGGGGTTGCCCATCTTGCGCCCTTTGCCGCCGAACTCCTTGCCACCGCTCTCGTTGGTGCCGGCCACCAGCCGGCAATAGCTCACAAAATCCTTCTCCGACGGGAAGCGGTTGATGTCGATCGTCTCGTAGAGGATCGTCAGCGCCAGGATTTTTCCAATGCCTGGAACCGTGCGTAGCAGCCGGTAGTCCTGTGGCTGAAAATCGCGGGCCTGTTTTTCGATCCGCTGTTCCATCTGTTGAATGATCCGGTCGTAGCTTTCAATCATGTACAGCTCCGCTTCGGCGGTGAAACTGTCGAGCGGATCAGCAAAGCTGCTGCGAACCCCTTCGCGCCATTTTTCCTTCGAGTTCGCACTCGTCGCCAGGGGCCGGTTCCCGGCGGCCATCACCTCACGGGCGGAATGTCCCGTTAAAACCGCGCGGTTGCGGACATACTTTGTGCGACGCCGAAGCAGGTTGCGGACCGGACGCAGGTCTCTCGGGCAGACATAGGCCGGAGGAATCCGGTTAGTACGCAGGCACTCCGCCAGCTCCCGCGCATCCTCCTTGTCGTTCTTGTGCTTGTTGGCTGCGATCGACCTGACGTAGTACGCGTGGGCCAGCACAAAATGGATCCCCGCATCCTCGCAGGCATCTGCCAGCCAAAAGCAGACGAAGCAGCTCTCGCAGGTCACCGTCAGGTCGTGCCGGTACGGCTCGACCAGCTTCAGGAAAAACCCGAAGTCGTTGTCTTTGATGTTGCGGTGAACGAGCACCTCGCCCGCGCGGTTCATCACGCAGATGTACATCTGCCGTGTATGAAGATCGATTCCGCAGTTGAATTCCGTCGTCGTTTGGTAATACTTCATCCATGCCTCCTCCGTTTAGTTGTCAATTGGGAGCCGCCTCCGGGCGGAGAGCCCGTATCCTTGACCAGGAGGAGGCACCCAATTTTTAGAATAAGGAATACACCGCCCTATCCAAAGGGCTTAGATGAGTATCAACCGCTTTCACTCTATCGCGGACTCCGCCCGCTCAGAGTGACGCGAGACGTCCACTAAAAATATATGTAAATTGTTTGCCACGAAAGAACTCAGGAATCTCAAAGGAATCCGAACTCTGAAAAGGAATTTTTTGAGCTCTATGCGCTCTCTTGTGGCTAAGAATCTTCCGAGGTTTGGAAATGAATTTCAGACAGGATTACCGGATCGACCGGATGGGAAATAAAAATCCTGTTTATCCTGTCAAAAAAATATTCCTTAAAATCAGAAGCCTCATCTGCATTTTAAGCCCGCCCCGGGTTATTCAAGAGATCCCATTCGACCACCTTTCGCGCGACGTTTTGTCCGCACAGCACCACCATCGGCATGCCGCCGCCGGGATTGACCGACCCGCCGGTGAAGAAGAGGTTTTCGTAGAGCGGGCTTTGCTTGGGCCCTTTGAAAGCGAAGTTTTTCCAGCGGTTGGAAACAACGCCGTAGATGGAGCCGCCGTTTGAGTAATAGTTTTTTTGGATATCGAACGGAGTCCAGACGTGTTCAAAGACCGTATGCTTCCGCAAACCGGTCAGTCCCATCCGTTCGAGCTTGTCGATGATGCGCTCTTTCAGCGCGAGGTAGTCTTCGTGCGTATAGGGGTTTTTGTCGTTGATGTACGGAATGTGCGGCAGAATTTTCAGGCAGTCACACCCCGCGGGAGCAACGGTCGGATCGGTTCGTGAAGCGGCAACCAGATAGATGGTCGGATCGTGAGGAATCTGCTTTTTGCGAAAGACGCTTTTGAAATGCTCCTTCTGATTGCCGGAAAAGAAAAAGTTGTGATGGGCCAGCTGTTCATATTTACAGTCAAGCCCCAGATCGACCACCAGCCCGGAACAGGCCGGCTCCAGCCGTTTTTCCAAGGTTTGGAAATATTTTCCGCTTTCACCGAGAAGTTTGCGGTAGGCCGGAATCACTTCCATGTTCGACACGATAATGTCCGCCTGAATTCTTGATCCATCGGAAAATTCCAGCCCGGTAACGCGCCCGAGCGACTTTTCGATCCGTTTAACTTCGCGGTTGAGATGCACGCGCACTCCGATTTCATCCATCAGTTTTCCCAGCCCGCGCGCAATGCCGTACATTCCGCCATCGACATACCACAGATCATGCCGAAACTGGATGGTCGGCATACAGTTCATGAATCCGGGCGCGTCATAGGCGGAGGAGCCGACGTATTTGATAAAAAAGTCGAACACATCGCGCAGATGCGGATCGCGGATGCGCTTCGCGACGCCGCCATGCATTGAGTGGATCATATCGAACTGCATGAACTGCCAGAGGCCGTAGAAGCGCTGGAAGTCGCGGACGGTGTCGAGTCCGGCCTCGAAGTATCCGTTCTCAACCAGATCATACTGCTTCGCCGCGTAAGCCAGAAAAGCGGCCACCTCTTTGGCGGAACCCGGAGCGACGCGTTCGGCCTCCGCCGCCATTTTCTCCGGCTCGGGGTACAGATTGATCACCGTGCCGTCTTCAAAAAAGTTGCGCCAGTGCGGGCGGACCGTGCGGATCGGAATATAGTCCGCCATTTTTTTGCCGGAGCGCTCGAACAGCCGCTCGAACAGGTGCGGCAGTGTCAGGATGGACGGCCCCATATCAAAGGTGTAGCCCTGTGCTTCCAGCAGATTCAGCTTCCCGCCGATCCGGCTGTTCTTTTCATAGAGATCTACCTCATAACCCGCCTGCCGCAATGAAATCGCGGCAGAAATCCCGCCGAGCCCTGAACCGATCACTGCAACTTTTTTTCCGGAACTCATTCTGCCTCCTGCCTGTTTTTGATGGCCTTCAACTCATCCAGATAACGGCTCGCTTTACCAAAGCCCGCCTCATCGCCATCCTGTGCATAAAGCTCTCTGGCACGAAAAAGAAGCCGCTCCGTTTCCGCAAGATCGCGGAATTTTTCGGGCGCTCTCATAAAGCCGAGTCCGGCCAGATAATGGACGCGGGCGTTTCCCGGCTCGCGGCGGAGTGCGGAGCGGTAAAGCGGAAGGATCTTCGGTCCGAGCCATAGGGCTTTCCACGGATGACGGCTCAGCTCAAACCCGTACACGGTCGCCAGCATGGCCTCGCACTCGCCTATCTGCCGTCCGGACTTCATCGCCGTTTGTATATCGGCCTCGGCCGTCCCGATCTGCTCATCCGTCGCCTCTCCGGCACCGGCGCGGAGCATGATCTCAAACGACGGTCGGGCCTGCGCAAGCGAATCCTCCGCCGAACCGGACAGTCCGGATACAGTAACCAACAGGACACAAAAGATGAAAAGCCGTGTGATCATCGCTTGACGGGAGTCTAGACATGACCGAGCATGACGCCAAGCGCGATGAACAACCAAATCCAGATTGATCGCATGCGCCGTTTTTTCGAAAGCGGCGCCACCAGAAGCCTTACCTTTCGACACGACCAGCTCCGCAAATTGGCCGTTGCGCTCGAAACATACGAGGCACAGCTCCACAACGCGCTCCATGCCGACCTGCGCAAGTCGCCGCTGGATGCCTACACGTCTGAAACGGGCTTTGTGCAAAGCGATATCCGTTATGCACTGAAAAATATGCGCCGCTGGAGCCGTCCGCAGCGCGTTGCAGTTCCGGCGGGACTGCGTCCGGCCCGGGCACAAGTCGTACCGGAGCCCAAAGGAACTGTACTGATCATCGGCCCGTGGAACTATCCCATACAATTAGTTCTCTCCCCGCTGGTCGCCGCCGTAACGGCCGGAAATTGCGCTGTCATCAAACCTTCTGAACTGACTCCGCACACCTCGGCGGCTTTAAAAACCCTGGTCGAGGCGGCCTTTGATCCCGATTATATCTGCGTCGTTGAGGGCGGGCGGGACGTGGCGGAAGAATTACTCAGCCAGCCATTCGACCACATCTTTTTCACCGGAGGCACTGAAGCGGGACGTGCGGTTGCTCTGGCTGCCGCCAAACAACTGATTCCGGTGACGCTGGAACTGGGCGGAAAAAGCCCCGCCATGGTCGGTGAAAACACCTGCCTGCCGGTCGCCGCACGACGGATTGTACGCGGCAAGTTTATGAATGCCGGCCAAATTTGCGTCGCACCCGATCACGTCTGGGTGCCCCGTTCCATGCTATCTGATTTCACAAACCAGTTGCACCGGACTGTTTTGCAGTTTTACGGCGAAAATCCCCAGCAGAGTCCAGACTATGGACGGATCGTCAACCGGCATCACTTCGACCGGATGGTTGCACTCGCGCCGGAGTGCAAATGCAATGCGGACGATCTCTTTATCGCCCCGACGATCATCCTCGATCCGCCGCTCGACAGCCCGCTCATGCAGGAAGAAATCTTCGGCCCCCTGCTCCCTGTCCTGCCCTATGATTCCGAAAACGACATCATCGCCTTTTGTAAAACACGCTCAGCCCCGCTGGCGCTTTACCTGTTCACCGACGATCCGGAACAGCAACAACGGCTTATGAAAGCCATCCCGTCGGGCGGTGTCTGCATCAATGACACGATCAGCCAACTGATCCCGAAAGAATTACCTTTTGGCGGACGGGGTGAAAGCGGCATAGGGGCTTATCACGGGAAAACCGGCTTCGACACCTTCAGCCATTTTCGGAGCGTATTAACCCGCTCCACCCGGTTTGATCTTGCGGCGCTGTATCCACCGATGAACGTTCCGCTCAACTTCCTCAAGCGGGGATATCGCTTTTTTGCCGGCAGTTAGACTTTGAGTACGGAACGGATGGCCGCCCGCACACGATCCGGATCCAGTCGCGTATTGCGGCACGGGCCGTTGGTCTGGATATTTAATACACCGAGTACCGGCTTCGGAAAGACGGCAAGGATACCCTGCGTGAGTTCTTTTTCGCAGGCAACCGCAACAACCGCTTTAACCTGCGGGTCGCGCACGAAGGCGAGCGCCTCGCGCCCGCCGGCGGCCATACTGCACCGGATGCCGAATTCGTCGCGAATCGCCAGCAGGTCCGTAACATTGCACTGCCCGCAGGCCTTGCAACCATCAATCGTTTCGCCCAGCGTTTGCGTGCAGCCGTTTTTTTGCAAACAACGGGGAACCAGCAACAGCAGATTTTCCGCGCGGACCTGCGTCCGGCGAAGCCGCGTAAGCCAATTATTAAACTTCACAAACGAACGACTGAACATGCGTTGACAGTACCTGCCGGGCGCTTAAAAAGAGACTTCTTTTTTATCTAAATAAGCCGTAGGGTAGCTTGCCTAAGCGGGAGTGCTATTTATGAACAGCAAGCGAATTGTGATCATCGGAGCCGGACCGGGCGGATTAACCGCCGCTATGATTCTGGCCAAACGCGGTTTTCAGGTGTCGGTGTTCGAGGCGCAGGATCGTGTCGGTGGACGCAACGGCGCACTGCACCTGGGGCCATATACCTTTGATATCGGGCCGACCTTTCTAATGCTCAAACCCATCCTCGACGAGGTGTTTGAAGAGGCGGGCGCTGACTGCGACGAGCTGATGGATATGCGCAAGCTGGAGCCGATGTATCGCCTTCAGTTCGAGGATCAGTTTATCGAACCCACCAACGGCGTGGACAAAATGAAAACCGAAATCGCCCGCGTATTCCCCGGCTACGAAGAGGCGTACGGGCCGTTTTTCACCCGCGAGAAAAAACGTTTCGACGCGCTCTATCCCTGTCTCCAGAAGTCGTACCACACGTGGCGCTCCTTTCTCTCCCCGCATCTGATCAAGGCGGTTCCGCACCTGGCGCTCGGCAAGAGTCTCTACGACATTATGGTGAAAAATTTCCGTGAGGAAAAACTGGCGCTCTCCTTCACCTTCCAGGCTAAATATCTCGGCATGTCGCCATGGGAATGTCCCGGAATGTTCGCCATTATTCCCTACATCGAACATGCCTTCGGTATCTATCATCCGATCGGCGGGCTGAGCCGTATCTCCGATACGATGGCCGATACGGCCCGCGCCAACGGCGCAGAAATCCGCCTAAACGCCCCCGTCAAACAAATCCTTGTCCGCAACGGCGCGGCCCGCGGCGTGGAGCTTGAAAACGGCGAACGGATTGAAAGTGATGAGGTGATCATCAATGCCGATTTCGCCTACGCCGCCTCAACGCTTTTTGCACCCGGCGTGCTGAAAAAATACAGTCCTGCCAAACTGGAGAAGAAAAAGTTTTCCTGCTCCACCTTCATGCTCTACCTCGGGCTCGACAAGCAGTACGACCTGCCCCACCACACCATCTTTTTCGCCAAAGACTACCGCAAAAATGTGGACGATATTTTCCACCTGCGCGAGCCGGACAGCGACCTGTCCGTTTACGTCCGCAACGCGTCCGTCACCGACCCGACCCTCGCGCCGGAAGGCCATTCGGCCATCTACGTCCTCGTACCCATGCCCAACCTGCGTGCGGACATCGACTGGGAGCAGAAGGAAGCGGCCTTTCGCGAGACCGTGCTCGATATTATGGAGCAGCGCGGCGGCATGACCGGTCTGCGTGAACACATCGTAGAGGAAAAAGTGATGACTCCGGCGGACTGGCGCGACGATCTGAATGTCTATGCCGGAGCCACCTTCAATCTGGCGCACAGCTGGGATCAGATGATCCACCTGCGCCCGCGCAATAAATTCGAGGAAGTAGACAACTGCTATCTGGCTGGCGGCGGAACCCATCCGGGCAGTGGACTGCCCACCATCTATGAATCGGGCCGTATCGCCGCCAACCTCATCTCACGCAAATACGGTGTGGAGTTCACCTCAGCCAACCGGATGATCTAATACGGAATCAATTTGAATTGTATTGATCAGATTAGAACAAGAAATGTTCTACCACCCGCTTCGCTGGAGAAACCTCCGAGGAGTTCAGAGGATAAAGGCAAGGGTTGGAATAAACGATGGCCAGAGGTTCTCTGCCTTACTCCGAAGTCTGCTCTAGCGAAGCGGGTGGTGAAAAAAATACTCATTAAGTTAATCCCGTATAAGTCGTCAGATCACGCTTCGGAAATACAGTTGCCCGGGCAAACGGGTTCGCACGCGCCGCAGTCAATACAATCGGCCGCTTTAATGAAGCGTTTGTTATCCACCTCGGAAATGCACTCTACCGGACAAACCGGTTCGCACGCTCCGCAGTTTACACATTCATCTTTGTTGATAATCCGTGGCATAGCTTTCTCCTTGTTTAAATAAACAGATTGGCCGATGAGCGGCTCAGGCGGTCAATGTACATCGCCACGCCGCCTTCTTCAACTCCGTCAATCAGCTCCTCTTTTTTGATTCCCATCAGGTCCATGCTCATGGTGCAGACGACCAGTTTGACCCCGCTGAGCTTCGCCTGCGCGATGAGCGCAGAAAGCGGCATGACGTTTTTATGTTTCATAATGCCTTTAATCATTGCCAGCCCCATCCCGCCCATATTCATCTGCGAGAGCTTCAGCCGGTCCGGCCCTTTCGGCATCATGACCCCGAACATTTTTTCAATCAGGTTTTTCTTCGCCGTGACCGGACCGGGTTTACGCAGGATGTTAATTCCCCAGAAGGTGAAAAAGAGCGTGACTTCATAACCCGCAGCCGCCGCGCCGTTGGCGATGATGAACGCCGCCATCGACTTATCAAAGTCGTTGCTGAATACTACGTTGGTCATGGCGCGTTTTCCAGACATGGGAACTCCGCCCGCAGCAGGAGTACGTTTGATCACAGTGGCGCGGTAAGCTCCCTTCTCCGCCGGTTCCAGAGAGACCAGTTCATGGCCGGTTGTATTGCACCACGCGGGCGCATCCGCCACAAAGCCCGGATCAGTCGCGGTAATGCTGACCGCTTCGCCTTCGTTGATTTCATCCATGGCGTTTTTAAGCTGAAGAATCGGCCCGGGGCATTGCAGGCCGCAGGCATTAATCGTTTTAACCCGTTTCATCGGCGTCTCCTTTTTTACATCCTGCTCGTCTGAATCGCTTTCAGGCGTGTGGTTTTCGGGCATTTCGATGGCCGCGATTCCGCTCACCCGCTGGTAGGTAATGTATCCGCCGGTGAGGTTGCGGCACTTAAACCCGTTCTGCTGCAGAATGCGGCAGACGAGATAGCCGCGCAGTCCGACGCGGCAGAAAACGAGATATTCTTCTTCTTTCGAGAGCTCGCCGAGGCGGTCGCGCAGTTCATCAACCGGAATGTTTTTCGCGCCGGGAATGGTGCCGGAGAAAAATTCTTCGGGCGTGCGGACATCGAGAATCTTGCAGTGCGGTGCCGGCTTGACCAGATCTTCAACCTGGCAGAGTTTGACATCGCCGCGCAGCGCGTTCGCCGCAACGAATCCGGCGAAGTTGACGGGGTCTTTGGCCGAGCCAAAGGGCGGAGCATAGGAAAGCTCCAGTTCTTCGAGATCAAAAACAGTCAGTCCGGCACGGATGGCGACGGCAAAAACATCAATACGCTTATCCACGCCGTCGGCGCCGACCGCCTGCGCGCCGAGCACTTTTCCGGACATTGGATCAAACAGCATTTTGATGCTGAGCGCGGCAGCGCCCGGATAATACGACGCGTGGCTGGCCGGATGAATATAAATCTTTTCATATGCGATGCCCGCGCGCTTCGCCGCCTTCTCGCTGAGGCCGGTCATGCCGATCGCGAGATCGAATACCTTGCAGATCGCCGTTCCCTGCGTGTCTTTATAGCGAACATCGCGCCCAAAAATATTGTCGGCGGCAATGCGCCCCTGCCGGTTGGCCGGTCCGGCCAGCGGGATGAGCGCAGGCTGACGGGTGATGAAGTCGGTCACTTCCACAGCGTCACCGACCGCGTAGATGTTTTTGTCCGAGGTCTCCATGCGGTCGTTGACTTGGATGCCGCCGCGCGGGCCCAGTGCAAGACCGGCGGATTTCGCCAGCGCAGTTTCCGGCTTCACGCCGATCGCCAGAACGGCCAAGCCGGTTTCGAGCGTTTCGCCCGAACTTAAAGTCAGCTTCAGTCCGTTTTCTGCTTCGCTGAAAGCGGTGACGGAAATACCCAGACGCAAATCAACACCGTTAAGCGTCAGTTCCTGATGAAGAATGGAAACCATTTCCGGATCGGCTGAACCCATCACCTGCGGCGCCAGCTCAATCAGTGTCGTCGCAATTTTACGCCGGCGCAGCGCCTCGGCCATTTCGAGGCCGATGTAACCGCCGCCGATAACCGTCGCGTGCTGTTTGCCGTCCAAGGCCTGGATAATGCGATCCATGTCCTCCATGTTGCGGAGCGTCAGCACCTTCGGATTTTCGATGCCTGGGATCGGCGGGCGAACCGGTTCAGCGCCGGGACTGAGAATCAGCGCGTCGTATGACTCACGGTAAATTCTGCCGGTCTCCAGATTTTTGATTTCAACCGCTTTTTCCGAAGCCTGGATGGCGGTGACCTCATTACGGGTACGCACGTCGATACGAAACCGCTTGCGCAGCTGCTCCGGCGTGGTGACGAGCAGCCGGTCCCGGTCGACGATTTCACCGCCGATGTGATACGGCAGTCCGCAGTTGGCGAACGAAACATACGGCCCGCGCTCCAGTAAAATGATTTCCGACTCTTCGCTCAGCCGACGAGCCTTCGCCGCCGCGCTGGCGCCGCCAGCCACTCCGCCGATGATTACAATCTTCTTCGCTTTCATGATTCGAACTCCTTTTTATAAAGATTGATGGATGAATGGATTGTTGGATAAAAAGGATGCGTTAACCCTACCGTAAAAATCCCAACCGATTTTCGCGCACATTGTTTACAGCAGGGTTCTCGCTCATCCAATAATCCTCCATTTCAATAATCCTCTTACCTTTCCCTAGTCCTTAAAGTGGAGAAACGTGCGCAGATGTTTATGCATACAATCGAACAGCTTCAGGAAGTCGGTGTTCTGCAGCGTGCAGTATTTAACGGTTCCTTCCTTGCGGATTGATATCAGCCCCTGATGGGCGAGAATTTTCAGCTGTTGCGACATCATCGACTGACTGCATCTCAGCTGCTCAAAAAGCTCTGTGCAGCTTTTTTCGCCGTCAGCCAGCAGTTCGATCACACCCAGCCGCACCGGATGCGCCATCGCCTTAAGAACCTCCGCCGTCATTTCCCGCTCCTGATTGTTCATCGCCTCTCCTTAACATTAGAAAATTATAATGTTTTAAAATTAAAGCAATAAAAATCATCCCGATTCTGCATTTTTATGGTTAAAATATAAATAAGTTATAAATGATAATGTTACTCATATTTATATTGATCTTTGTTTTTTAATCTGTTTACCTATGCTCAATTTCCTAAAGACGGGAAGCATTAATAAGGAGAAATGATATGAATAAAAAACTTATATTTGCAGCGGTGCTGCTGCTCGCCGCCCCTACAGTGAAAGCAACAGAAGGGATCAACCTCATCGGAATCGGACCGGTTCAGCAGGGAACCGCCGGGGCCGGTGTCGCTTCAGCCAAGGATTCATCCTGGCTCATCCTCAATCCGGCAGGGCTGACTGATGTCGGCCGGCAGGTGGATACATCGTTCCAGTACTTCGCACCGGTAAGAACTATAAATTCCACAATGAGCGGCGGCGCGGGAACGCAGGAAGACGACTCGGCGTTTTTTATCCCGTCCGTCAGCGCCTCGTTCGGATGCTGCAAAGGTAATGGCGGATTTCTCGGCATCGGCCTCTACGGCACCAGCGGAATGGGCGTTGATTATGCTTTAGGTCGGTTCGGTACGCTGCCGCCACCTTCCGCCGCAACGCAAGGTCAGGTCGACCAGATGACAGAACTCTCCATTGCTAAACTGACCCTGACTTATGCTCAAGCTTTTGATAACGGCTTCAGCATCGGAGCCGGACCGGTCTTTGTTCTATCCCGTTTCCGTACAGATATGTACAACGCTGTATTGGTTTCTCAAAGTGGCAATTGGGATGAAGCGGTCGGTGCGGGGGGAATTATCGGCGTAAACCAGAAGATCGGGAAAAAACTGAAAATCGGCGGAAGCTACATGAGCGAACAGTTCATGACCGAGTTCGATGAGTACGACAATCTACTGAACGACTCGCTCAACCTGCCGCAGCAGGTTACCGTTGGTCTGGCATACAATGTCCGTACCAATTTGGAGTTCGCACTCGATTACCGCTGGATCGGCTGGAACAAACTGGAAACGCTCGGCGACCAGTTCGGCTGGGAAGATCAGCGCATTGTCAAAGCCGGACTCACCTGGAACGCAACCAAACGGCTGACGCTGCGTAGCGGTATTTCGCACGGCAACTCGCCAATTCAGGCGGAGGATGTTTTTGCCAACGCCCTTTTCCCGGCGATCATGGAAACCCATCTGGCAACGGGTGCATCCTATGAGTTTGACAAATTCACGCTGCACTTCGCATTCATACACGGTCTGAAAGAGGAACTCAAAGACAGCGGCAACGGAACCGAAATCAGCATGTACCAGAACAGCGCGACCATCGGCGCCAGCTGGAAGTTCTAACCGGACTTCCGGATTCACAGAAGCCGCTCCGGTAACGGGGCGGCTCAGGCTGTTGATAAAGTCCTGGCCTTGATCTGCCAGCTCATTATCACGGTAAAAGAAAAAGTCAGAATGATTATGGGCAGAATGATTACTTGTTGAACTGCATTGGTTGAGGAAATTATTCTGACCTTAATTATTCTGTCAAAACTTCCCCGCGCACAGGGTGTTTAGATCGAAAGAGGGTTTTCAACAGTCTGAGCCGCTCCGGTAACGGGGCGGCTTTTTTTAACACCCATCGAAAAATCAGCTCGCCTCCCGGTTCTGTCCGGCTTAAAAACCTTCTCCATGCAGTCCAAACAGCCCGTTAAAAAACACGCGTGGAAACCCGGCAACATGCTCTCGCCGGTTCCGGCGGTGCTCGTCAGTTGCGGCGGAACAAAAGAGTGGAAACCAAACCTGATCACCATCGCGTGGGCGGGCACCGTCTGCACCAACCCCCCGATGCTCTCGATCTCCGTCAGGCCGGAACGCTACTCGTACGACATCATCAACGAAACCGGCGAGTTTGTGGTGAACATCCCTTCAGCCAAACAGGCAAAAATCACCGACTGGTGCGGCGTGGTTTCGGGCCGGGAGCAAGACAAGTTTGAAAAAACCGGACTGACCTGCGCTCCGGCGCTTCACGTGAGCTGCCCGATCGTTCAGGAATGCCCGGTCAACATTGAGTGCCGGGTCACCCAGACCTTAAGATTAGGCTCGCACGTAATGTTCCTTGCCGAAGTTGTCGCGGTACAAGCCTCCGCAGAACTGATCGACGCCAAAGGGAAGCTCTGCCTCGAAAAAGCCGGACTGATCGCCTACGTTCACGGCGCTTATTTTGAACTCGGCCGCTATCTCGGCCACTTCGGTTTTTCCGTCCGTAAAAAAGCCTCTTCCAAACCAAGGAGATCGCATGAGCGAAAACAGCGTAAACCCAAAGCGTGAAAACTGGAGCGGCCAGCTCGGATTCATCCTGGCGGCGGCGGGATCAGCCATCGGCCTCGGCAATATCTGGCGCTTTCCTTACATCACCGGCGAAAACGGCGGAGCCGCTTTCATTCTGATCTATCTGCTGTGTGTCGCCGGCATAGGCCTGCCGGTGATGATCTGTGAAATCACGCTCGGACGCCATACCCAGCGCAACCCGGTCGGATGTTTCGCACAGCTCACTCCCCCGACCTCTGTACTCGCGCATCTGCTCGGTGCCGGAATGATCATTACCGGTCTGGCGCTGCTCTGCTTCCGGTCGTTCGGCTGGGGTGTCGCCGCTCTGATTCTCGGCGGACTGGTTTTCCTGAAAAGCTGGCGGCTCGTCGGACTCATGGGGATTGCCGCCGGATTTCTGATTCTCTCCTACTACAGCGTCGTCGGCGGCTGGGCCATCGGCTACACCCTGAAAGCGGCCAGCGGACAGCTCGCCTTCGCAGGCGTCGAACAGGCCAAAGAAACCTTCGGCGCTTTCACCGGTAGCCCCGCATGGGTCATCACCTTTCACGCTGTCTTCATGCTGCTTTGCATCGGCATTGTTTATCTGGGCGTCCAAAAAGGGATCGAGAAAGCCTGTAAAATCATGATGCCGACGCTGTTTGGCATCATGCTGATTCTCATTCTGCGCGGGATCACCCTGCCCGGTGCCGGAGCGGGCATCAGTTTCTGCTTCACTCCGGACTTTTCCAAACTCTCCGCACAGGCCGTGCTGGTCGCGCTCAGCCATGCCTTCTTCACCCTCAGCCTCGGCATGGGCGCCATCATCACCTACGGTAGTTACCTCGGGAAAAACGAGAATATCTTCGCCTCCGCACTCTGGATCACCGGACTCGATACGCTCTTTTCCATCCTCGCCTGCTTAATGGTTTTTCCGGCGGTATTCGCCATGGGCTTTGAGGCCAGCGAAGGACCCGGTCTGATGTTCCAGGTCATTCCGACCGTCCTGAATCAGATTCCGTTTGGACCGCTTTGGGCTGTGCTTTTCTTCCTGCTGGTTGTTATGGCCGCGCTCTCTTCCGGCATCAGCCTGCTTGAAGTCGTCACCGCTTACTTTGTGGATGAAAAAAAGTGGCCGCGGCACCGGGTTGTCATCGGCGCCGGAACCGTTATTTTTCTGATCGGAGCGCTTTGTGCCATCAGCCTGAACAGCTGGGACAAACTCCCCGGCATTCAGAAAGTCATGACAACCTGTTTCGGCGGAGCCAGAGCCAGCTTCTTTGATCTGGTGGACAACCTCACCTGCAACTGGATGCTGCCGCTCGGTGGACTCTTCATCTGCCTCTTCACCGGCTGGATATGGGGAACCCGCAAAGCGATTGAAGAAATCCGCCACGGCTCAAAGAACTTCGCTGATGTCCATTTACTGGCCCTGCTGGCGGGACTCAAAGACGATCCGTCGCACAACTCCAGCACGCACCCGCTCACGCTCGCCTCGCTCTGGGGCATCTTCATCCGCTTCATCTGCCCCGTCGCGATCCTAATCACATTCCTGCACACCATCGGCTGGCTTAATCTGAAGCCATAAGATCTACTACACCCGCATTCAGAATGAGTTAACCTGAGACAAAGGCACCTTTACCTCGGATAAACAACCCCGTTTTTTTGGTCTTCATGTATTTTCCGGCGTAAGTAGAAATAGAAGAATGTCATAGCGCCGGAGATGACAAAACAAGATGCCCCGTATCCGTCCGCAAAAAAAGTTTTGCTGGTGATGGATCAGCTCAACACCCATTCAACCTCATCGTTCTATGCGACCTTTTCTCCGTCCGAAGCAAAGCGTCTGTGCGATCGCCTTGAAATCCATCACACCCCGAAGCATGGGAGCTGGCTGAACATATCGGAAATCGAGCTGAGCGTCTTAAAACGCCAGTATCTTTCAGGACGAATTGAAAGTAAAGCCGAGCTGGAGCGAGCCGTACATGCGTGGAATGTCGATAGAAACAACCGCCAAACCCCCGTTGACTGGCAGTTTAAAACCGATGATGCGCGAATTAAACTCAAGAAACTATATCCGAAACTTTAGAATGTACGATGTACTAGAGAAGAATGCCGTTGTGGCAGGCAGGATGAGCTGATCGATCGGGCAGTGCATTCGGATGCTTGCAACTGGATAAGTTTCTTGAACAAGAAAGCCGTTTGACAAGCAAGCGCTATACTTCCTCAAGACCTCTGATTGGTTCGCGAGATTCGGAGGCAGTAAAGTTCCTGCGCCGCGAGGCATTCCAATCGTTAACCCGCCCGGGTTCTCGGAAAAACAAAAACCCGCCCCAAAACCAAGGAGCGGGTGTTGCAATCAGGCTGCTGATTAATAGCGATAATGATCTGGCTTGAACGGGCCTTTTCTGGAAATCCCCAGATATTTTGCCTGCGCCGGCGAAAGTGTTTCGAGTTTTACGCCGATTTTTCCCAAATGCAGTCGAGCGACCTCTTCATCCAGCATCTTCGGCAGCGTATACACCCCGACCGGATATTTGCCCGGATTACAGTAAAGTTCGATCTGAGCCAGCACCTGATTGGTAAAGCTGTTGGACATCACAAAACTCGGATGGCCCGTAGCGCAACCCAGATTCACCAGCCGGCCTTCAGCCAGCATCAAGATACTACTCTTATTCGGGAAGGTGATTTTGTCCACCTGCGGTTTAATGTTGGTCCATTTGTATTTCTTCAACCGTTCAACCTGAATTTCGCTGTCGAAGTGGCCGATGTTGCAGACAATCGCCATATCTTTCATGCGCCGCATATGCTTTTCCGTGATCACATCACAGCAGCCGGTGGTGGTGACAAACAGGTCGCCGATTGCGCAGGCGGCATCCATCGTCATCACTTCGTATCCTTCCATTGCAGCCTGCAACGCGCAGATCGGATCGATTTCGGTAACGATTACGCGCGCACCTTGTCCCTTGAGAGATTGGCAGCAGCCCTTGCCGACATCGCCGTACCCGGCCACAACCGTAACCTTTCCGGAAAGCATCACGTCGGTGGCGCGCATGATTCCGTCTACCAGCGAATGGCGGCAACCGTACAGATTGTCGAACTTAGACTTGGTCACCGAGTCGTTCACATTGAACGCCGGGAACAACAGTTCGCCGCGCTCCATCATCTGATAGAGTCGATGTACGCCTGTAGTCGTTTCTTCGCTCACGCCGATAATGCCTTTGGCGATACGGGAAAACCGTTTGGGATCTTTTTTAAGCGCCGTTTTTAACTGAGCCAACAGCACTTTTTCCTCATGACTGCCCGGCTTGCGGTCCAGCACAGACGGATCGCTTTCCGCCCGCAGACCGAGATGAACGAACAACGTGGCATCGCCGCCGTCGTCGAGAATCATATTCGGTCCCTTGCCGTTGCCCCAATCCAGAATGCGATCGGTATAATCCCAGTATTCCTCCAGCGTCTCGCCCTTCACTGCAAATACCGGTGTGCCGGTTACTGCAATAGCGGCAGCGGCGTGATCCTGCGTTGAAAAAATATTGCAACTGGCCCAGCGGACTTTCGCTCCAAGAATTTGCAGCGTTTCAATCAGCATGGCCGTCTGAATGGTCATGTGCAGCGATCCGGTAATCCGCGCGCCCTTCAGCGGTTTTTCCTGGCCGTATTTTTTACGCAGAGCCATCAGTCCCGGCATTTCATACTCGGCCAACTCCATCTCTTTACGGCCAAACGCCGCCAGAGAAAGATCCCGAACAACATAATCCTGATTCTTCGAAATCGCTTTCTTAGCCATATTTATTTACTCCGTTTCTTATCTTCTTTGGTTGCAACAATCATCACTACAGAAAATGCCGGCTCCGGACCTTGCAGGATTTGAAAAATTTCCATTTTCAGTCCCGTCTCAGCCAGCCAGCCGCGCAACTCGCGCTCTTCAAATCCTAACCATTGATCCGCCCACTCCGTACGAACCCATTCCTGATCATGCTGAGCCAGATCAAGCAGAATCAGCCGGCCGCCCGGCTTCAAAATACGCGCCGCTTCAGTCAATCCCTTTCCCGGCCGCGCGGCATGGTGCAGCACCTGACTCACAAAAGCCGAGTCTATGCTCCCGGTATCCAGCGGCAGCTTTTCCAGATCGCCTTTTTCCACCGACACACGTCGCGACACACCCGCTTCCGCCGAACGCTCCTGCACGACCCGCAGCATCTGCGCGGAAATATCCACCGCCACCACCCGCTTGACAAAACGGGCCAGTAACATCGTCAAATCGCCCTCGCCGCAGCCGATATCCGCCACCGTCTGGCCGGAAAAACCGGCGGCCAGTGCCGCCGCCAGTGCCTGCCAGCCGCCGCCCGGCTGAGTCAGCGAGCCGTAGCGCCCGGCAATCTCGTCGAAAAACTTCGTACTCTCTTTGCGCCGCAGCTCGATGGCCCGGTCGACCGCCGCGCGGTCACGGTTCGCGCCGGAGACTTCCGCCAGCTTTTCGCTCATCAGTTGTGCAAACGTCACATCTTGAAAGACCGGTCCGCGCCGGTAATAGACCGACGTTCCATCCCGGCGTGTATCCAGCAGCCCGCTGTCACGTAACGGTTTCAAATGGCGGCTCACCGAAGACTGCGGCATTTTAAGAGCCTCCACGATTTCCGCGACCGACAGCTCGGAAATCTCCACCGCGCGCAAAATCCGCAAGCGGGCCTCATCGCCCAGCGCCTTGAACACTTCAAGAATATTGGTTTCAGTCATATTTCGTTTATCCGCTTGTCCGGATAAAAGGATATTTAAGCGGCTGAATCAAGGTTTTTCCAATTATCCGGGAAATTCAATTCGCCATTTTAGTACGCTGGAAATCGCCGGCGAATCCAAAAAGCAACGGCGCAGACCAGCGTCACCAGTATAACCGGTGAAGGTTCAGGAACGACCTGTCCGGTATTAAACGTCATGGCGAGTTCGGTTAAGGTGCCAGTCTGCCCGTTATCCACGCCGTCGCCCAGCCCGATCACCCACTGACCGGCAGGACCTTCACCCCAAAACCCGTTTACGACATAATTCCACGAAACAATCTCATTGGTGCCGGCCGCGGTGGTGGAATAGAACGCTGCGGTGAGCTGATTTCCGTATGGATCAACAACATCGATGGTCAATTCGGTCGGAGACCACGTAGATGCCACCGAAGCTTCCATTGAAACCGTTAGAACAATCTCTTCGAGCGGATCAGAAAATATTCCGGCAGCAACATTGATACCCGTAACATGCCCCCACAGCCAACTTTTATCATCCGGGCGATCCGCGATGACTTTTCCGCCAATAGGTGTCAAGTCTACTGTCCCGACAACCCGGTCGGTAACTCCTGTATAAATTCCGGAGGCGGCAACAAAAGCTCCGGCGTCAATCATACCGAAGCCGTAAAACGGATTAAAATTCACTCCGGCGGCATTTTGATTCCAGTAACTGTTGGTCGCATCAATTTTTTCACTGGTCATCGCCAGCAGGTGCTTGGCGGTTCGCACATCCATAGTCGGATTGGCCTCAACGCCCATGGCTATGATCCCCGCGACTAAAGGAGCTGAGGCGCTGGTGCCGCCGAATTGCGCCGTGTAATCGGCGTTGGTATATCCATCACTGCCGGTCCGGTCTGTCGTAGTGATACTTTGCGCGCCGCCGCTGCTGGGAGCAGTGACTGTAATGTTGGCGCCGATGTTGCTGTAATAAGCAGAGGTCCCGTCATCGGCTGTCGCGGAGACTACGATGGCGCTGTCCGTGGATTGAAACCGCTTCCAGTTGGCATCACCGCGTTCATTGCCGGCAGCCAGAACATGAATCGTGCCCGCCGATGCCGATTGATTCAGTGCGGCGGATTCCGCCAGAAGTCCGGCGTCATCGGCATACGGACTGGCGACGCCGTAGCTGTGATTTTTGATTTTGATCGTGTTCTGTGCCGGATTAACGCTTGAAGAGTGATAGAGCGTCGCGTCAATAAACTGCTGATACGTTCCGGAACCGTCGAATCCGACTTTCAGTCCCGCAACAGTCGCATTATAAGCAGGCGCAATCACTCCGAGACTGTTATTCCCTTTTGCCGCGGCCACACCGGCTACGGCGGTTCCATGATTCTGGTCCGGGAGCGCGGGCGATGGATCGATGTCATTCCCAACAAAATCATAACTGTCGGATGCAGAGACCGAAAGATCCGGATGGTTCATCTGAATACCGTCGTCAACGAACCCAATGGTTACGCCTGCGCCCGAATACCCCCGATCCCAGGCCTCCTGAACATTAACTGCATTAAGGTGCCACTGACTGGAATAAAGCGGATCGTTCGGGATGAAGGAATTGACCCGGTTGAAAACAGACGTTTCCATCCATTGCGGGGCCGCAAGTGAAAAGCCGGAATAAGCCATAGTTCCGGAATAAACAGAGCCCGCACCGAGATCAATAAAACGATCCGCAGCCTGAGCGGCAACACAACTCATGCTCAACAGACAAACCAGCAGTTTGAGTCTGGATAACACGGTCGGAACGCTAGCATAAATGCCCGGGTTTAAAAACTAATTTAACCCGTACTGATCAATCTGTTTACGGCCAGCGGGACGACAAATACCGATCAGTTTTCGTCAAAAAGCCAGGTTGAGAGATAGCGCTCGCCGCTGTCACAAATGACCGTGACGATGAGCTTGCCTTCATTTTCCGGACGTTTGGCCAGCTGAATCGCAGCCCAAACGTTTCCGCCAGCTGAAATTCCGCACAGAATTCCCTCTTCTTTAGCTAAACGGCGTGCAGTGATTCCTGCATCGGCGGCGGCAATCTGTAGGGTCTCATCGATCAGTTTGACGTCCAGATTCGTCGGAATAAATCCTGCGCCGATTCCTTGAATTTTGTGCGGCCCCGGCTTACCGCCGGACAGCACTGGTGAATCGGCCGGCTCGACCGCGACAACTTTTACGCCGGGCTTTTTCTTTTTCAGCACACCGCCGACGCCGGTCAACGTTCCTCCGGTGCCGACCCCCGCAACAAAAAAGTCCACCTTACCGTCCGTGTCATTCCAAATTTCAATCGCTGTGGTCTGGCGGTGAATTTCCGGATTGGCGGCGTTATCGAATTGCTGCGGCATATAGGCGTTAGGCAGTTTTCCGACCAGTTCTTCCGCCCTTTTGATAGCACCCGGCATCCCCTCGTTACCGGGCGTCAAAATCAGCTCTGCCCCCAGTGCGGCCAGCAGTTTCCGCCGCTCAATACTCATGGTTTCGGGCATAGTAAGAATCAGCTTATATCCTTTGGCGGCGGCGGAAAAAGCGAGTGCAATGCCGGTATTGCCGCTGGTCGGTTCAACAATAGTTGCCCCGGGCGCAAGCTCTCCGCTTTTTTCAGCGGCCTCAATCATAGCAATTCCGATGCGATCTTTAACGCTGCCAAGCGGATTGCGAGATTCCATTTTAACGGCAACAGTGGCTTTGAGGCCGGCAGTAAGGCGATTCAGCCGTACAAGCGGAGTACCGCCAATAGTCTGCGTTACGTTGTCATAAATTTTCATTGGAGAATCCCTCACAAATTAAATGGTGTAGCTGGAAACCCCGGATTTTTCGAGATCAGCCACTTTATTGAGCAAATCCTTAAGCGTTATTTTTGAGAAATAAGCCTCAAGTACTTTGGAAGCACCTTCCCAAACCGGACGGGTTACACAAATGTTTTTGTCGCGGCCTTTGCAGTCATTACGCTCACAGTCAACCAGTGCCATTTCGCCTTCGGAAGCGCGAAGAATGTCATAAATGGTGATCTTTGCAGGATCTTTAGCTAGGCGGAAGCCTCCTTTGACCCCGCGCAAACCCACAACAAGCCCGTCATTTTTAAGCGGGACAATAATCTGCTCAATGTAGTCCGCAGAGATCAATTCCTCTTCCGCGATAACCTTCTTGGAAACCGGTCCGTTTTTTTGATAACGGGCAATGCTCAACAGAATACGAACGGCGTACCGACCCTTAGTTGACATCTTCATATTTTATTCTCCCAGCTTAAATCGACAAATTATTATCAGATTCCTAGGTTTTAATGAAATAACGGCTCGCTAGTCAACTTTAAAAACGGGTTGTTCTGTCCGATATTCGGCGCAAAGTGTTGCCATTTACCCTGAAATCAGGCAGAAAAAGGCCTTACTTTAAGGAATTTCTATGAGCACCCCGAGCAGTAATTTTATTCATGACATCATTGATACGGATTTAGCCTCCGGCAAACACACCGAGGTGGTCACCCGCTTCCCGCCCGAACCCAACGGCTACCTGCACATCGGCCACGCCAAGGCTATCTGCCTCGACTTCGGCACAGCCCTCAAATACGGCGGACGCTGTCACCTGCGCTATGACGACACCAACCCGACCGCCGAAGACACCGAATACGTTGGCGCGATCGAAGAGGATGTCCGCTGGCTCGGCTTCGACTGGGGCACCCATCTTTACTGGGCTTCCGACTATTTCGACCGCATGTACGAATGCGCCGTCGAACTGATCAAGCGCGGCAAAGCCTACGTCTGCGACCTGAGCGTCGATGCCTTCAAGGAATACCGCGGAGTTCCGAACATCCCCGGCAAAGAACCGGCGGGCCGCCAGCGCTCCGTCGCAGAAAACCTCAACCTTTTCGACCGGATGAAAAACGGCGAGTTCGCCGACGGAACCTACGTCCTGCGCGCCAAGATCGACATGAACTCGCCCAACCTGCACATGCGCGACCCAGCGATCTACCGCATCAAGCACGCCTCGCACCACAATACCGGCGACAAATGGTGCATTTATCCGATGTACGACTTCGCCCACTGCCTGGAAGACTCTATCGAAGGGGTCACCCACTCGCTTTGCACCCTCGAATTTGAAGTACACCGCCCGCTCTACGACTGGATTCTCGAAACACTCGAACTCTATCAGCCGCGCCAGTACGAATTCGCCCGGTTGAATCTCACCTACACCATCATGAGCAAACGCAAACTGCTCGAACTGGTGAAAGAAAATCTCGTCAGCAACTGGGACGATCCTCGTATGCCGACCCTCTGCGGCATGCGCCGCCGCGGCTACACACCCGAAGCGATCCGCGCCTTCTGCACCGAAATCGGCATTACCAAAACCGAAAGTCTCACCGACGTCGCCCTGCTCGAACACCATGTGCGCAGCGATCTCAATGAAATCGCGCCGCGCCGCATGGCCGTGCTCGACCCGCTCAAAGTCGTCATCACCAGCTATCCCAAAGGGCAAACTGAAGAATTCGAACTGCCCAACCATCCGAATAAACCGGAAATGGGAAACCGCACGGTTCCGTTCAGCCGCGAGATTTATATTGAACGCGAAGATTTCATGGAGGAACCGGCCAAAAAATTCTTCCGCCTCGCTCCCGGCGCCGAGGTTCGCCTGCGCGGCGCCTACCTGGTGACTTGCACGAACATCGTCAAAGATGCGAATGGCAATATCGTCGAACTGCATTGCTCGTACGACCCGGCATCCAAAGGCGGCAACGCGCCCGACGGACGCAAAGTCAAAGGCACCATCCACTGGGTTTCTGCCGCACATGGCGTCAAAGCCGAGGTGCGTCTTTATGACCGTCTCTTCACCAGCGAAAATCCCGCCGCCGAAGCAGGTGACTTCAAAGACTATCTCAACCCCGATTCGCTGAAAGTCATTACCGGTATGATTGAGCCCGGACTGGCGACAGCGAAGGCTGGAGAAAAATTCCAGTTCGAACGGATTGGATATTTCTGCGCCGACCTCGATACATCCGCTAGTAAACCGGTATTCAACCGCACCGTCGGACTTAAAGATTCGTGGGCCAAACAGGCCTGAGCCAGAGGTCAGAAGTCGGGAGTCAGAATCTTCAATGTAGACGCGGGGCCCTCACTGCGTTAATACCAGCAACGTTACTGCGCCAATTCTCAAAGAGCACAGAACCAGATTCCCAACCTTTGGAAACCATGGCAGAATTTTTCCAATGTCTGGAACTTCACAGAAAACCATACTTCACATCGACATGGACGCTTTTTTTGCGGCGGTCGAGGTGCATGATCATCCGGAGCTGAAAGGTCTGCCGGTAGTGATCGGCTCGCCGCCCGACAAGCGCGGCGTGGTCTCCACCTGCTCCTATGAAGCGCGTAAATTCGGCATTCACTCGGCCATGCCGTCGCGTACCGCCTTCAAGCTGTGCCCGCACGCAGTCTTCCTGCCGCCGAACATGAAGCGCTACCATGCTGTTTCTGAACAAATCATGGGAATCTTCCGCCGCTTCACTCCGCTGGTTGAACCGCTTTCCTGCGATGAAGCGTTTCTCGACGTCACCGGCGCACGCTACCTATTCGGCGACGGCCCCGAAATCGCCCGCAAAATCAAAACCGCCGTAAAAGAGGAAACCGGCCTGACCTGTTCCGTCGGCGTCGCGCCCAATATGTTCCTCGCCAAAATCGCCAGCGATCTCAACAAACCCGACGGACTCACCATCGTCCCGTCAGCGGAAAAACTTATTCACGCCTTTCTGGCGCCGCTGCCGGTCAAGCGGATGTGGGGCGCGGGCAGAAAAACGCAGGAGATTCTCGAAGCGCACAAGATCCGTACCATCGGCGACCTGCAAACCGTCGATCCGGCCAGACTCGCTGTGTGGGTCGGCGAAAATACCGCCGCCAGCTTCCGCCGCCTCGCCTTCGGCTTCGATGAGCGCGAACTCACGACCGGAAGCGAAGAAAAAAGCATCTCCAACGAAATAACGTTCGATGAAGATCAGCGCGATGCGGCGGCGATTGAATCCGCCCTGCTCGATCTGGCCGATAAAGTCGGCACACGCCTGCGCCAAGCGGGCTTCTACGCAACCACCGCGCAGATCAAACTCCGCTGGACCGATTTTTCAACCATCACCCGTCAGCGGAAACTTGATCCGCCGTGCTGCGACGACATCACCCTGCGCGAAACCGCGCTGGAACTGCTCCGGAAAGAACGTATGCACAGCGCGGTGCGGCTTATCGGATTCGGCGTCAGCGGACTGCGTCGCAGCGCCGACGCTCCGCAGCTCGATCTTTTCCAGACCTCGGAAAAGAAAATGTCCGGCAAACGCGAACAGCTCAGCCGCGCGGTCGACCGCATCCGGGCGAAATTCGGCAGTGCCAGCATCCGGCGGGCGTCAACGATTGATGAGAATCCGCCGGACGGCGGAAAATAACGAACTAAACATAAATCATTTTCTTCGTCATACCCCCGTCGACAACAACGTTTTGTCCGGTGACGAAGCCAGCGGAAATCAGGTAAGCCGCCAGTTCCGCAATATCCTGAGGAGTTCCGACGCGACCTGCCGGATGTTGTGCGCGGTCGGCGTCGCTATGTTTGGCGCCTTTGCGCGTTTCGATCCAGCCGGGACTAATGCAATTGACACGCACATCGGGTCCGAGACTGACGGCCAGTGCATGCGTCAGCGCCACGACCCCGCCCTTCGAGGCCGCGTAAGCTTCACTGTCCGACTCCGACATCATCGCGCGGGTCGAGGCGATATTCACGATCGCGCCTTTTGCTTTGCGCAGAAACGGCGCGGTATATTTGGCCATCAGAAAACAGCCCGTCAAATTCACACCGATCACACGGTTCCATTCTTCGAGCGGCAGATCGGCGACACTGAATTTTCCTAAAGCTGAAACACCCGCATTATTAATCAGCGCATCGAGACGTCCGAACCGTTCTATCGTTTTTTCTACGGCCCGCTGCGCAGTGGCTTCAAGCGACGTGTCGCCGGAAACAGCTTCCAGCCGTTCGCCGGATTCCATCGGTTGAATATCCACCGCGGTCACATTCCAGCCGGATTTTAGAAAATGCTCCACGCACCCGCGCCCGATGCCGTGCGCTCCGCCGGTAATTAGAATGGTTTTCATCTCGACTCCTCTGATCGGCTCATAGAGCCGACGTTACATTTCGGTTCATAGAACCGACTCTACATTGCGCTCAATGTAGCGTTGGCTCTCAGAGCCAATTCTCTGCTAAACCCCGTCAATTCGCACAATCTCGCCCTGCCACAACCACTCTTCAACCCGCTCAACCAACCCGGCCCGAACAGGGTTTTCACGCACATAATTCCACTTTTCAAAATAACTTTCAGAGTGCCGCAACAAATGGTCAAAGAATCTCGGTTGCCACACATCTTTCACGCCAAGCTCCTTTGTCAGAACCTGCTTCAGCAAACGTATAAAATCATTCAGCTTAGAGTCCTTACCAATCCGTACAAACAAATGAATGTGATCTGGCATAATTACAAAACGTCCAACGGCTCGTCCCTGTATTGCATTTTTCTCGGCATACGCCGTGAAAGCGGCAAAAACCTCGTTGCAGGCCAGCAACGGCTTCCGGTGAAGTGTGTTGAATGTGACAAAATAGAGCGGAGGATCGTAAGTTTGAAAAATCCGATCCAGCCGAGGTGGATCATTTTTAAATTTTCGTTCTTTTTCCATGTTTGATTTTGGCTTTGAAAGCCAATGTTATTTCCCGATGCAGAAGCGGGAGAAAATGTTGTCGAGCAGTTCGTTATGGTAAACACGGCCCGTAACCTGCCCGAGCGCTTCCAGCGCGGCCCGCAAATGTTCCGTCGCCGGAGCGGCGGCCTGCTCCCCGCCGTCGGCCAGCCGATCACGGGCCTGCTCTAACTCAACGCGGGCGGTTTCGAGCAAATCGCGGTGGCGTTCGGAAATCACCGCATGGGCCGGCGCGTGCGAAATGCCGCCAAGCTTTTCTGAAATGGCGGCTTTGAGCTCAGAAATTCCAGCGCCGTTAATCAGAGAAGTTTCCAAGGGCTGGAAACCTGAAGCCTGAAGCCTGAAGCCTGAAACTTTTTTATCCATTTTATTCAGAACAACGATGGTCCGCTGCGGATTAAGTTTGGCGAGATACTCTGCGTCTTCGTCCGAACACGGCTGCGACGAGTCAATCAGATAGATGGCGATATCGGCGGCGGCGGAATGGACGCGGGCACGACGAATGCCTTCCTGCTCAATCAGGCAGTCCGTTTCGCGCAGTCCGGCCGTATCGAGTATCCGCAGCGGAATGCCGTCGAGAACCAGTGTCTCTTCGAGCACATCACGCGTGGTGCCCGGCAGCTCGGTGACGATCGCACGGTCGTGTCCGAGCAACATATTAAAAAGTGTAGATTTGCCAGCGTTGGGACGACCCATGACCACCACGCGTGCTCCTTCGCGCAAAAGCCGTCCTTCGTCCCATGTAACCAGCAGCGTTTCCAGCGCCAGAAAACTCTCATCCAGTTTTTTCCCAAGGGTTGGAAACACATCTTCCGGCAGTTCGTCTTCAACAAAGTCGAGCGTGGTTTCAATATCGGCGGCGGTTTCCATGAGTCCGTCATACAGCGCGGTAAACTTTTTACTGAGCCCCCCTTCGAGCTGTTCGAGTGCAGCTTGGACGGCGCGGTCGCTTTGCGCATGAATGAGATCGGCTACGGCCTCGGCCTGCACAAGATCCATCTTGCCATTGAGAAAAGCACGTTTGGTGAATTCGCCCGGCTCAGCCATCCGCGCGCCGGCTTCGAGACAGCGGCGTAGGATTTTTTTTAGGACAACGGGTCCGCCGTGTCCCTGAATCTCGATTGTGTCTTCGCCCGTATAACTTTTCGGCGCCCGGAAAATCAGGCAGAGTGCCTCGTCAATTTCAGCCCCGTTGGCATCGATCACCTTGCCGTGCAGAAACGTTCCGCCCTTTGCCTGCGACGGTCGCTCCGAAGAGTGGAAAATTGCGTCGGCAATTTTCCAAACCTTGGAACCGCTAACGCGGACAATACCGACGCCGCCCTGTCCGGACGGCGTGGCGATCGCAGCAATGGTATCGGTAGTGCTCATTTAGCTCTTTTCTAACAGACAAATTTTAAAAATGCGATAAAATCGCGGCCCTATGAAAAAACTCCTGCTGGCTTGTCTCGCGGCTTTTGCGTACACCGTTTGTGCGGAAAATCCCGTTCCGAAAAACATCATTCTATTCATCGGCGACGGCATGGGTCTGTCGCAAGTGACCGCTGGTAAAGTTGCCAAAGGGAAACTCGAAATGGAGCGCTGTCCGGTAACGGGATTGGCGACGACCTGGTCGGACAATTCTCTGGTGACCGATTCAGCCGCCGCCGCCACGGCGCTTTCCACCGGCGTAAAAACCCGCAACGGTGCGCTGGGTATCGCGCCCGACGGCACACGGCTGAAAAATATTATTGAGTATGCGGAAGAAAAGGGCAAAGCCACCGGCGTTGCTGTCGTCTGCGCATTGACCCACGCCACACCGGCCGGATTCATCGTGCACGTGTCGGGCCGGAAAATGGAATCTGAAATCGCTGAACAGATTGCCGCCAGCGATGTCGACGTGCTTTTCGGCAGCGGACTAAGCCACTTCGCCGCGGCGAACAACCCCAGCCTGCCGGTGCTGCAAAGAAAAATGACCGTCGCACAAACTGCGGAAGAATTTCGAAACATCGGTATACCGCAAAAAGCCGCCGCCCTGCTCTATCCGCTCCACCCGCCCTATGCGGCAGAGCGGAATGTTTCTCTCAAGGAGCTGACACAAAAAGCCATTGAGATTCTCGCTCAGGATAAAGATGGATTCTTTCTGATGGTCGAAGGATCCCAGATTGACTGGGCCTGCCATAAAAATGACGGGACCAATGCGGTGAGTGAAGTCGTTGATTTCGACACGGCCGTCGGAGCCGGGCTTGATTTTGCCGAGAAAAACGGTGAAACGCTGGTGATCATTACCGCCGACCATGAAACCGGCGGATTCGCTTTGATCGGCGGATCAGTCGAAAATAAAACCGTGGACGGAACCGGCTTTACCCAAAAAGAACATACGGCCGCCATGGTTCCGTTGTTTGCGTACGGCCCGGGAAGTTCTCTATTCAGCGGCATCCACGACAACACCGATATCGGAAAAGCCATGATCCATTACATTATGGAATGATGGAATAAGGGATTACTGGATTATTGATTCCGGAACACTCTGACCCCATTCATCCACTGATCCAACATTCCACTATTCCATTCCTGTTTTTCCAATCATTGAAAAAATAGATAGAACAGCAGGTGGTTGCACGCCAGCGCAAGCAGTGCGGCGGCCAAATCATCAATCACAATCCCGATGCCGCCCTTGAGATCCTGTAACTGCCGGATCGGCGGCGGCTTGGTAATATCGAAAAGCCGGTGGAGCACAAACCCGCTCAGCACAACCCACGGCGTGAACGGCAGTCCGAGATAACAGATCGGCAACGTGCAATATTCATCCGCCACAATACATCCGGGGTCTTTACCTTTGCCGAGCTGTTTTTCCGCCGCCGCGCAAACCGGAACCGCCAGCAGCGTGAGTACAGCGCAGGCCACCATCTGAAATCCAAGTGACGGAAGCTGCGCAACAACCCAGGCCAGCGGCAGTCCCCATAGCGTTCCAGCCGTACCGGGCATCACCGGACTGAATCCGGCGCCGAAGCCGGTAGCAATATATTGAATCCATTTATTTTTCATCTGCGCCGGAGAGTAGCGTAAGCGCCGAAAGTAATGCAACACAGGCGGTGTCGGTTCGCAAAATTCGCGGCCCGGCATTAAAGACCTGAAACCCGTGTGAAGAAAGCATCTCCAGTTCGTAGGGAGTCCAGCCGCCTTCCGGACCAACCGCAAGCAGGGTTCGCGCCGGGGCGGAATTATTCAAAGTCTGGAAAATCGATTTTCCGGCGGACGGATCGGCCAGCAGGCGGATTCCGGAGGCTGGAAACAACGTATCCAGCTCATCCTCCAGAAACGGCTTCAGCTCCCTGACAATCCGCACCTCGGGAAGCCTCGTATCACCCGCCTGCTGAAGACCCTCAATGAGCCGTGCGGTATAAAAATCCGGCTCAAGAACGTGGCTGTCGAAGTAAAACCGCTCAACCTTTTCGGCATTCGTCAGAATAATACGCCCGACACCCAGAGCGGCGAGTTGCGCCCACAGACGCTTCATCACCTTCGGACGCGGCAGAGCCAGCAGCAGATCAACGTCTGGACGCGGCGGTATTTGATCTGCAAACTCGCACTGCAAAAGCACCTCTTTATCGCAAATTTCCAGCACGGCGGCCTGCCCAGCCGCCCCGTTAAGCAGCCCGACGCGGAGCACCTTGCCGGGCAACGCCCTCAACACGCCACGAATATGCTCAGCCCGCCCGTCGGTAAGGCAAACACGACCGTCGGGGTCCAGCTCATACGGATGAATAAGAATAAGGTTCATTTGAAGGGGGATTCTTACCACATTGCACTTGCTAACCGGAATGGCTTTTTCTATGTTCTGTCCCCTTTCTTAGCGGCTGGGTAGCTCAGTTGGTCAGAGCAGCGGAATCATAATCCGCGGGTCGGCGGTTCAAGTCCGCCTCCAGCCACCACCTTAAAGGCTCTTCCCCAAAGAAGGGTTAACTGCTTCATAGGCCGCAATTGCGGCCGGCAATTGGATGCGCAGGTTCTGGAGCCGTGTGCTGTCTGACGGATGCGTTGAAAAAATACTGGAAACCGAATCCCCTCCGTTGCGATGCTGCGAAGCTCGTTCCCAGATGCGCAACGCGGCACGCGGGTCATATCCTGCTTTCGCCATGTACATCAAACCAACGGAATCCGCCTCTATTTCATCCTTACGTGAATAGCGCGTCATCCCCATCCCGTTGTAAACAAACAATCCGCCGGCAGCTCCATATTGCCCCCACTTCTCATACTTCGTATTCGCAGTAGCAACTACTCCGACCAGAGCAACTCCGTTAGCAAACATTACCTTGGTCATCGCTTCTGTCGAATGGCGGCAGTTGACGTGGGCAATTTCGTGTGCCAGTACGGCCGCCAGCTCATCGTCGTCTTTCACTAAGCCGTCCTTCGGATTCCACAGTCCTTCATAGACCATGATCTTGCCGCCGGGTGCGGCCATGGCATTAACCACGTTCGTCTGAATCAGCGCGACTTCATACGGCAGATCCGGCAAAGCGGAAACGGATTTAATGCGCCGCACCATCTCTTTAAGTTGCACCACGCGGGCCGCGTCAGCATTCACCGGTACGCCGCGCTGCTTCATTTCCGTCAGTGTTTCGCTGTAAACCTGCGAGCCGATTCCCACATCTTCCTGCACCGAATAAAAGTTCCTCGTCTGCCGTCCGGTTACCGGATCGATGGTCGAACATCCGGAAAGCAGCAGCCCTGCGCTGACGACTCCCAATAAAAATATTTTTTTCATAACACCTCAGAAATTCGATTCAATCATTGGACGGTAAACCAGTTCGTGAACCACTACGTCATCCGGGGCATTGATGCAGTGAACGATCATCCGCGCAGCGGATTCCGGTTTCATGTAATCAAGCCGTTCCTCCGGACGGAAATCGGTATCCGTTCCGCCGGGATAAACGCCGGTTACTTTCACGTTCACCAGCCGCGCCTCTTTGATCAGACACTGCGTAAACCCATGCAATGCATATTTGAGTGAGCAATAGGCCGAATAGTTCGAAGCGCTGGTGCGGGCGATCGTGCTGACGACATTAAGAATATGTCCGCGCTTGCGCACGCCCATTTCTTTGAGCGCTTCGCGGCACAGTAAAAAAGAAGCACGGAAATTAACGGCGTAAGAGGCATCCATTTGTTCCATGCCGACTTCAACCACCGGGTTTTTACCCGGATTAAACCCCGCGTTATTGATCAGCACATCAATCCGGCCCAGCACCTTTTGAGCAGTCACATACAAAGCGACCGCCGCCTCTGCATCGGATAAGTCACATACGCAACCGAGACAGCCCGTTTCTTTCTTCAACGCGGCCAGCAACTGCTGATCGCGCCCCGTGGCAAAAACTGTGAAGCCCTGTGCACAGAGCTGCTTTGTCACCTCGCGACCGATACCGCGCGTTGCCCCTGTAATCAAAACCGTTTTCTTCACCATTCACTCCCCGCGTTATGGTCGGAAAATCCGCAGTTTCAAGTCCCGAATCGGCTTGAAATGCTTTGCATTACCGGAACAGAGCGTCAGATTATTTTCTGCTGCGGTTGCAGCAATAATCGCATCCCCGGTTCTGACCCCGTGTGACAGTGAAAATTCTTCAATGTAAATGGCCGCCCGATGGCCTATATTTTCTGTCAGCGGCAGGGTTTGAAATCCGAAATCCCTCAAAAACTGCTTAACCACATCCTGCTGACGCCGGTTCTCAGCACACTGAAGAAGCTCCATATACGTTTGCACCGAAATCAGCCGCTCCTCCTCCCTCTCCACCAGATCCGCAGCCTTTGTATTGCCGCGCTGAACCCAGATCAGAATGTCCGTATCAAAGATCACGGTAACGTCCCCCGCGAAGCTGGGCCATTTCTTCATCAACCGACACGGACGATTTACCCATGTTGAAAAACGGGTGATCTTTTACCTTCATGCTGACAGAACCGGATTGCGACCTCAGTACACCCCGGGTTTTCCCGTGATAAAGAATTTCCACCGACTCATTACGAGCCAGTGCCTTCAATATATCATTCATTCGGTAGCGTAAATCCACAACGGTTGCCTGCATGGGTTCCCCTTTAATCTGTATAGACCCTATATACATTTTAAGAGAGAAGAGGTCAAGCCCCTCCGGATCGGTCAGATGACCGGCAGTTCAAGCTGATCAAACTGAGACAGAAAAGCCTTCATCCGTGCAGCAATTTTTGCGACACCGCCGTCTTCTTCACTTTCAACATTCAGCGGCAGAACCGGATCGTGCAGCGATTTGCGCAGCAGCGCCCAGCCATTGCCGTGCGCGGCATCAATCGTGACGTGCACGCCTTCAAAATTATTCGGAGTAATGGACCAGCCCGGCTCCTGTTCGACAAACTTTGTGAAAGCATCAAGCACCTGTCCGCCATACGCGCCGAAATCTTCCACTCTGATTTTCGCACGGAATTCGCGGGCTTCCGCAGGCTCAGGTACACCAGCCAGCAGTTCATCCACAGAGCCTTTTCCGCTCGCATGAAGTTGCGCAACTTTAATCAGCACTTTGGCAATCTGGTAGGCGCCGTCATCGAGAAAATAGTTTTCTTTCAACGCACCGTGCCCGGAGGTTTCCATCGCCAGCCAGGAATCCTTACCTTCTTTATTCAGGCGGATCGATTCGTTGATCACATTCTTATAGCCGCGCTTGAAACGGTGATGAACCCCGCCCAGTTTTTCTTCAATCCAGTATTTCAGCCCCGTCGAAGTCACCGAGTCGGTGACAATCACGGTGCCGGGATGTTCTTCGAGCACGATAGAAGCCATCAGCGCAATGAAACGATTCCGGTTAATCGGCTTGCCGTTTTTATCCACCGCTCCGGCGCGATCCACATCCGTATCAAAAATAATGCCAAGGTCCGCACCGTTTTTTTCCACGGCATCGATGATGGCATCCATGGCGGCTTTCTCTTCCGGATTCGGAACGTGATTCGGAAAACGTCCGTCCGGATCAAGGAACTGGCTGCCTTTGGTATTTGCGCCCAGCGGCTTAAGCACCTTGTCCACAAAAAATCCGCCCGCACCATTACCGGCATCCACTACAATCTTCAATCCGGACAGCGGCTTATCGCCCAGACCGGCACCCTTGCGGATCGTCGCAACCAACGCGGCGGAGTAGTCGTCCATCAAATTAATCTTGGTCGCCTTCTTTCCGCCCTTGGCATCAAACAGGCCGGTTTCCGTCGCGATAGTCAGAATTTTTTTAATGTCGGCTTTTTCGAGTCCGCCGTCACGGGTGAAAAATTTGAGCCCGTTGCGGTTAAACGGCAGATGGCTGGCCGTCAGCATGATCGAACCGTCGTAGGCCTGGTTTTCAAAAACCGTCGCCATAAACATCGCCGGCGTCGAAGAAAGTCCGCTGTCAGCCGTTGCACACCCCGCCTTTACCAACCCCTGGAAAACAGCGATCTTGATTTTTTCCGCAGAAAGCCGCGAATCGTGGCCGACTGCGACGTTCAACTGACTGGCCGGAACGCCTTTCTTTTCCGCCAGCCATTGCGCAAACGCATAGCTGATCGGACGTACAATTTCGGGTGTCAGCGTGACCGGCTCGCCAGGCACCCCCTCAAGAGCAACCCCGCGAACATCACTACCATTCTGAAGCTTAAACCATGTCTGAGCCATAAATATCTCCGTTTAAAATTGATTCTTACCCATAACACAAAACCGCGCAAAATTCCAAGCATCGACCACGTTCAATCCGTTTAAAACTCATAATCTGGAGCGCCGACGGCCCCGTCGGCAAGGTTATTGTAGTTAGAGTGATTGGATAAGCCAACGAGGACGTTGGCGTTCCCGGCACTTGACCACGGCCAGTTTTCCGCACGCTCGCAAAGGCCGGCCTTCACTGGATTTTGATGAATGTAATCCACAACACTATTAAAATGTTCCGAGTCCCGGATGTAGCGATCCCAGTATTCCCGTTGCCACAAGTGTTTGGTATCGGGGATGCCCAGCTTCAGCGCCTCATTGCGTGCCAGAGCCCAGCGTGCAGTGAAAGATTTCCAGCCCTGCACGATCTGGGAGGCCGGGGCCATGGAATTCATAAGCACATGCACATGATTCGGCATGATGCACCACGCCACAAGCGTGTATCGCTCGCCATGGAAATGGAGTAATGAATCTTGTACTTGCTGCGCCACTACGGGATATCGTAGCGCGCAGCAGCCCATGCCGGAATCGAGCCAGCACTCAATCTTCTTTCGACGCTCAGCGTCTTGTCGGTCGGCAGGAAACAAGGAGAGTTCTTTTTGCATTTCCCGAAGCTTTTCCTGCGGCAGGCTGTCCGCAAGCCGGAATGTAATGGTTTGCAGCAATCCTTTACGCTCCCGATGAGGCAAGTAGCCGCGCGAATACCACTCAGGAGCACCAACGCCGGGAGCGCCGACGTCCCCGTCGGCCCTTTGTTCAACGTTTCCACGGCTCCCCTGAATCATGAGCTCCTCCGGCATTTTTTTGATTTGCAAGATTTGCCAACGAGGACGTTGGCGCTCCCAGGTTTAATCGCCACATACCAGAATTAAGTGCTATTGCAGCCTGCCTCAATGTTTAAAATGACGCATGCCGGTGAAGGCCATCGCAATGCCGTATTTGTCGCAGGCGGCGATGACTTCGTCGTCGCGGATCGAGCCGCCGGGCTGAACGATAAAGCGCGCGCCGACGGCGTGGGCTTCGTCGATACTGTCGGCGAACGGGAAGAACGCCTCGGAAACGAATACGCAGTCACCGATGATTTTCTGAATCTGCGCGTCCGTAATGCCCGGATTCTGAAGCTTCAGATTTTCAACCGCTTTCGGCACGGCCAGCTTGCGCAGAGAATCCACGCGATTGGGCTGTCCGGCGCCCATGCCGAGTACGCGGAACTGCCCCGGCTTGTATTCCTGCACGACCATAATGGCGTTGGACTTGGTGTGCTTGGCGGCGGCGATACCGAATTCAGCCAAAGCCCGCTTGGACTGATCGAACGCGGCCTGCGAGACCACCGTCCATTCGGCAATCGCATCCGTATCGACATCCTGCACCAGAATGCCGCCGTTAATATCTTTGATCATTTTGCGCGGCGCGGCTTTGGACATCGGCTGGCGCAGTTTGAGCAGGCGGATGTTCTTGCTCTTGGATTTTAACAGCTCAAGCGCGGCGGGATCGAAGTCCGGCGCAATCAATGCTTCGATAAAGCGGCCTTTCAGAAGTTCAGCGGTCGCCATATCAACTTTCTGTGTGACGGCAATCACGCTGCCGAAGGCAGAAACGGGATCACCGTTCCACGCCGCTTCAAACGCTTCGGCCAGCGTCGCGCCTGTTGCAAAACCACACGGATTCGTGTGTTTAATCACCGCCACGCCCGGCTTGCCGGACAATTCTTTGACGGCTTCGAGCGCGCCCTCACCATCCACATAGTTGTTGTAGCTCATTTCCTTACCGTGCAGCACATCGGTATGGGCGATGCAGGCTTCGGCCGCGGTGGCATCGGTGTAAAGCCAGGCTTTCTGATGCGAGTTTTCTCCGTAGCGCAGTTCGACACCGTTGGCGGCAGTTTTGACAAACGGACGCGGCGCGGCGGTTTTCATCTGTCCGGCGAGGTAGCCGGCGATGGTCGCGTCGTAAGCCGCCGTGCGGGCGAACACTTTCTGTCCGAGTTCGAAACGCAGTTCTTCGGTTGTCCCGCCGCCGTTGGCATCCATGGATTCAAGAACACGGGCGTAGTCGGACGGATCGGTGATGACCGTGACAAACTTCATGTTTTTCGCAGCGGAGCGGATCATCGTCGGCCCGCCGATATCGATCTGCTCAATCGCTTCGTGCAGCGGTACGCCGGCTTTGGCAATGGTAGCTTCAAACGGATAAAGATTAACACAAACGAGGTCGATCGGCTGAAGACCGTGCGCCTTCATCGTAGCCATATGCTCTTCACTGTCGCGCAGATGAAGCAATCCCGCATGAACCTGCGGGGTCAGCGTCTTCACGCGACCGTCGAGCATTTCCGGGAAGCCGGTGAACTCGGAGACGTCTTTAACCGGAACGCCCGCGTCGCGCAGCGCTTTGGCGGTTCCGCCGGTTGAAAGCAGTTCGACTCCGCGCGCAGCCAGCGCCTTGGCAAAATCAACAATTCCGGCCTTGTCCGAGACGCTCAACAGCGCCCGTGTAATTTTTGTCATTTGGCAACTCCTTTGGAAAATGGTTAAGGCTGGATTTAACCACGAACCGCCGAGCGCCGGAAATCTTTTTTACAGAAGGAAACGAAGAACAGCCTAAAATAAGGGATTTTACCACCCGCTGCCGCTGGAGGAGGGGCCGAGGGGCTCCGAGAAAGAGGCTGAACCACGGAATACACCGATATACACGGAAAGTTCCCATGTCGTTGTTTGGAAAATTCTTTGCCGCCTGCCCGCCAACCTGCTAAAAATGTTCCGCCTTCGAGGCGGGAGTTGGGTGAAAATAGATATTCTGACCGGTTTAGGCTTTTGATAGGTCTATGTAAACAACAGGAAAGCTATCGTGCCATGGATGATGAAAAAGACAAATTAAGGGTTCAGAAACTTCTTGATGCCCAAGACCCACGAGTTTATGCAGCAGATTTAATTAGAATTGCCATTGGTGGTTATGCCCTGGCTAGCGCTTCTACCATTACGAAATTCGAAAATCATAAAGCGTCCTTTGCACTACCCTCGCATGCGGCACTCTGCCTGAATTTATCGAATCAAGCTTTTGAAAAGGCTAAAGTCATTTGCAAAGAAGAACTTTTCCAAAGCAAACCGCACGGTCACACTTCGGAAGAAGGACTGCCTCTATTATTTGATCTCTTTGAGCAATTATTTTTGAATGTGATTTTTGCATACACAGCTCTGGAGGCCTTTGCCAACGAGTCTATCCCCGGCAACTATGTATTCTCACAACTTAGACAGGATAAAAAATGTTGGGAGCGCTATGACAGAACACAAATTGAGCGCAACGTATCTCTGGATATTAAGTTGTCTGAGGTGCTACCTGAAATTACAGGAATTAAGTTTCAGAAAAACGGCAGTCTGTGGAACAAGTACATCAAATTGAAAACTATACGTGATCGCATCATACACGTTAAAGCAGCAGATACAGGCTTGTGCGGGGCTCAAGAAAAAAACATCTGGACGGATTTATTAGAGCAACGTAAAGAAGACGCCTCGTTGGTCGCACACAAAATCATCCAACATTTTCCTCAAAAAAACGACCATTCATCTTCTCCAGTAGCAATGGGTCGCAATCGATGGGTATCAAAGTTTCCATTCCCTAAAAAAGGATCCACCAATAATTTTTAAGACCTGCTGATTTCTGCGGTTCAACCCGAGACACTGAGAAAAAAATGTGCTTGGTGATTCACAGCGACGAGGTTTTTCCCGTTTTGTATTCGGCGCGGGCCATGGAGCAACACGACAGGCGTATCGGCCAAAGCTTCAACCAATCGTTTGCGGACAAAACGGGGATATAAAATCGGCTCTTTCATAGCGGCTAAATGAAAGGTTATTTAACGGATGGTTCCCGTCGGCGCATTGTTTGTATTGGCTGTAATTCCCCTTTTGAGTCATATTTTATGCCGCTGGGTGAACTTTCCCTCAAACCGCCATATGAAAACCGTTAAATTTCAAACGACATGGGGCCCCGTCACGCTGAAACTGGACAACAGCGGAAAAGTCATTGCACTTGTTTTGCCGTTACTCAGCAAGGAGCCGCGCAAGCCGTTATCATTCGCTGACTTCCAATCCTTGGAGGCTTGGCTCAGAAAATTTCCAGTCATTGGAATTTCCTCTGGAACCAAGTTCCAACAAGCGGTATGGAATGAGCTGAAAAAGATTCCGCGCGGACAAACCCGCACCTACGGAGAAATTGCAGCGGCCATGGGTCATCCAAAAGCAGCACGTGCCGTCGGCTCCGCCTGCGGAGCAAATCCGTTACCCCTTTTTATTCCCTGTCACCGGGCCGTTGCCGCTAAAGGCCTCGGCGGCTTCAGTTGTGGACTGCCATGGAAAAAACTTCTCTTAGAGATAGAGGCCTGCGAACCAAAAAAGAACGCGGCCCTTCCAAGGTTTGGAAAAGCCGCGCGTTCATGAACCGCTGACCGTTTACCAGTTTTCGCCAAGCAATTCGAAATGCGCCTGCACATGGTCGCAAGCGGCGCATTTAACCGGGGCTTTGGTTCCTGTATGCAGGTAGCCGCAGTTGCGGCAACGCCAGACTACTTTCTCTGCACGCTCAAACACCTTGCCCGCCTTAATATTGGCCGCGAGATCTTTGTAGCGTTTGTCGTGCTGCTTTTCGGCCACGGCGATCGCACTGAACACTGCGGCAATCAGCGTAAAGCCTTCTTCCTTAGCAATTTTGGCAAAGGAAGGGTACATATCGGTCCACTCGTGCTCTTCACCGGCTGCGGCGGCCAGCAGATTATCAACTGTTGATCCAACCGGTCCGGCGGGGAAGGTACTGGCAGGAATCTGAATTTCGCCGCCTTCCATCAGTTTGAACAGACGCTTGGCATGCTCTTTTTCCTGATTCGCTGTTTCCTCAAAAATATCAGCAATCTGGACATAGCCTTCTTTTTTGGCTGCGGCCGCGTAGTACGTATAACGGTTGCGGGCCTGTGATTCGCCGGCGAATGCACACATCAGATTTTGCTCAGTCTGGCTTCCTTTAAGTTCCATGCTCGTCCTCCTTCAGGGTTAATGGGGCGCATTATGCGGGTTTCCGTCCGTATTTCAAAACAGATTTAAAATGTTTTGGCTTTTCTCTGAGGGCATTAACCGCTAACAGATAACCCTCTTTTCAGTGCACCTGTAGTTCAATGGATAGAACACTGGCCTCCGAAGCCGGTGATCTGGGTTCGACTCCCGGCAGGTGCACCATCTTTTCAGGGGCTAAGACTTCGGTTTTAGCCCTTTATTTATTGGTCTAAACGCATGACACACCCAAACCGCCCTGTTTTGATAGCGCGTGATGACTCGTGATTAAAACGGGAGAAGGGTTAAAAGTTTCCCTTTATATTTGGGGCGGCGGATGATAAAAACGGCTTTATGAAAAAGACCTTTGTTTTTCTCTTCGCGCTGGCGGCAGGCTCGCTCTTCGCAGCGATGCCGGTCGAAAAATCCATTACCCATCTCAGCACTCCGTTTCAGCTGGGCGCTGACGAGTATCATTGTCTTTTTCCTAAAGATTACGGCGTACACGGTCTGCGCCTGAATTGTTATTTCGTGGATAACCGCTACATGCACGGGATTGACCTCGGATTCTGGAACGTTTCGGAAGATGCCAGCGGGTTGCAGGCGGCTATCTACCGTAATGAAACACATGATTTCGGCGGTATTCAGCTCGCGCTTTGGAGCGCTGAAACCAAACAGGTTGGCGGCCTCCAGGCCGCACTTGTTACAACAGACGCGGAAGATCTCTACGGTATTCAGCTGACCGGCCTGCTGGGTAAGGCTCGCGAGATAAACGGTATTCAGGTCGGCGGATTGATCGCCGAGTCGGAATCCGAAACCGATAAATGCTGGGCCAAGGGTATTCAGGCCGGACTCTATGAAACAAAAGCCGAAAATCTCGCCGGGATCCAGCTGGGCGGAGTTTTCACAGAAGCCAGCTGGTACGCTAACGGTATTCAGCTGGGTTTGTTGTTTAACGAATCGCGCTACACCCGCGGTATTCAGATCGGCGGACTGACGGCCAAATCCAAGGAAACCCGCGGCATTCAGATCGGCGGAGTGATGGCTAAGGCGGAAACAGTCGCTAAAGGGCTGCAAGGCTCGATTATTCTGGCTGAAACCGGCGAAATGAAGGGGTTGCAGCTTTCGCTCGTGGCGGCCAATGTCATCGGCAAATCAGACGGCCTGCAGATCGGCGGTATCAGCACGATGGCCGGTGCGCTGGAAGGACTCGAAATCGCGGGGCTTTGGAATTTCGTCTTTGAAAACGTCGACGGCGCGCAAATCAGTCTGCTTTACAATCATGCCCGTTATGTCCGCGGCTTGCAGCTCGGCCTGTTCAATCATTGCGAACGGCTGGACGGCGTACAGATCGGTCTGTTTAATACCGTCAAGGAAAGCCGCTTCAGCACCTGCCCGTTGCTACGCGTTGATTTTTAGTCAACTTAAGGCTTTTTTTTCAGGCAAAGTCTGGCATTGTCCCGCGCTTTCGCGCGTATAAACCATTCTCTGAAAGGATTCACGAATGATTAAAAAAGGCGGAACGTATGTAGTGATGGGCCTGCTCAATACGGACTCCATCGCCTATGCCACCGGCAAAATGATTGAGGAGCTGGGCGGCAAGGTAATTTACACGGCGCAGAACGAGCGCCTCAAAAAGATATTTTTTGACCGCGGATGTACCGATCTCTCGCAAGAAGAGAAGGACTCGCTGGATATTCGTTACTGCGAAGTCACCATCGAAAGCGAAGTCAAAGCGCTCTTCGCGAGCATCGGCCCTATAGACGGCGTTGTACATTCCATCGCCTTTGCCAATCCGAAAACCTGCCTCGGCGACCACATGTACACGGATGCGATTGAAGATATTAAACAGGGCTTCCACATCAGCTGCGCCTCGCTGGCGACCGTGTCGCAGTTCGCACAGGAGCACATGCCCAAAGGCGGTTCCATCGTAACCCTTTCCTTTGCCTCGCAAGTTGCTTTCCCGTACTACAACTGGATGGGCATTAATAAAGCGGCACTCGAAGCGCTGGTTCGTGCGCTGGCCCGTGAATACGGCCGCGAACACGTCCGCGTCAATGCCGTATCCGCCGGCCCGCTCACCACGAAGGCCGCTAAATCAATTCCGCACTTTGCACATCTGGCACGCACCTGGAAACGGATCAGCCCGCTCCCGTGGGATACGGTTAAAGATAAGCAGGAAGTGGCCAATGCGGTACTTTTCCTGCTCGGAGACGGCTCCAAAAAAATCACCGGTCAAACGCTCTACGTGGACGGCGGGGCCTCGGCGGTCGGCGGCGAGCTGCTGCCGCACGAAAAGCCGATCAAGGCGATGCCCGCCAAACGAAAAGCTGCCGCCAAAGAACGTCTGGAGCGGATGAGACTCCTGCAGAAACAGCATCAGCTCGAGAAAATAACTTCTTGAGCACGAAAGCCATTTGACAAGCAAATGGCTGTACTCCAACACAGTAAATCCAGTTGCTCGCAACTGGAGACTTGAGCCGTTTGACAAGCAAACGGCTGTACTCAGCCCCGACTACTTTTCTGCAAATAAAATGCCGTCGCAACCAATGGTGTAAATGCCGGGTTTTGCAATTTCATAAACGACGGCTGACCGGTTTTCAATCCGGTAACCGCGAATGCGCAAATATTCCGGTGTCGCCGGACTGTTCTGCTCGTCTTCCGACAGCGGAACCAGCTGGAAGCCGTCATTTTCAACCTTAAGGCCTTTGACGGTTACTTTGGCGCCGTTATAGGCTTTGATGACGAGTGCTGATCCTGCCGCAATTTCAACATTTTCGAGCGTGATGTTTTTGCCGTCGAGAACGAGCGTAGCATCACCGGAAATTTTCCCGCCTTTGATTTTCGCGCGGACTTCGCTGAGCGTCATGGCAAACGATGGACGAAGCAAAACACGCGGACCGGGCGTAAACGGGATGCCAAGGATCAACTCCTCTTTTGCTGTTTTCATCTGCACTCCGGCAGCATCCAGCCGCATGCGGCCTGCCAGATAGAAATCGGATTCAGCGGTTGCGCCGGATTCGGGCGGTCCGCCCGCCGCATGCTTCGCTGCAGCATCTTTAATATTGTTTTTATTGGCTGAAAAACACCAGCGGCGATCAAAGATCGTAACGCCGACTTTTTCATCCGGTCCGAAAAGTTTCGGCAGATCCTGCATCATGGTTTCGAGGCGTGTCGGTTTTTTGAAGGAAGTCCGGGCGGCATCGCTGTATTTCGGGTTAACGAACTCGGCAATAATTCCCTGAGTCCGTTTCAGGATTTTTACGTAGGATTCCAGCTTGATGACCAGCACATTAATGTTGCCCGGGAACATAGAAAATCCCTGCGCATCCGGCACGTCGCCCTCGGGACTGACGGTTGCGCGAAGCAGAGGATCCAGCTGATTGTATTCCACGTTGAGAGTCAGCGCGGTGTTCCCTTTGACCAGTTTGGCCAGCCCGCCGACCGCCTCGCCGGGAATGCGGTTAACCGCAATGGAGTTGAAGTCGAACCCTTTTTCTACAGAAACCCCCAATGCGGCCGGAGCGGCATTAAAGACCTGTCCGTTCGTATCCTGAATGAAAAGCAGATGCTTGATCCCTTGTTTCTCCAGCCTGGTGGCCAATCCGCTGCTGTGAAGCAGCATGTGAATATCACCGTGACCGTGCGGTTTGAGGATCAATTTATATTTTTCTTCCAGCGCGAGCCGGCCTTCGTTATCAGCAATCGCAGGAACCAGCTCCTGTTTGAGGATATGAATCTGTTCTTTTTTCAAACCGAAGCGGCTGTTCGCTTCGAGCACCGCAACGGTTTTGGCGTTGGTATCTTCAGATGTCATAATGATAAACGGCACAGCCTGCGGCTTTTTCATGCGGGCCTCCATGGCTTTAAGGCACGCCGCATACTGTGCGAGATAAGATACCGATTCGGTTATCTCGACGGGAATATCCAGCTTGATTCCGGAATACCCCAGCCGCTCGCCAAGCCCGCCAGCCACCAGCACAACAGCGGTTTTATCAAAATGCGCCATCCCCAGTGCTTCGTAGCGGTCATAGTTCGTATCAAACTGTACCAGATTCACTTTATCCGGCTGATGGGGAACAAATCCATCGAACGGATTCCCGCCCGCTTTTGCTTCGGCAAGAAGTTTCCGAGCATTGGAAATATAACCGGTCAGCCCGCCGGGATAGGAATCATTAATACGCGTCAGACTCTTTAAAAAGGCCGCCTTGTCTGCTTCGTGGACGCCAGGAGCGTCCCATCCGGCAAAGAGATGCTCTTGTCCTGCCTGAAGCAGTTCAGTAATTAGCTCCTGTTCGGTTTTATTGTTGGTGAGATTTAAAACATCCATTCTGAAGCCTCCAATCAGTAACGCGTTCTTATTAAAAAGAGGGATACAATAGGTCTTAAGGACGATAAATATCAATGCGGTAAAAACAAAAATGGATCGCGACCATCTGATTGACTGCCTGATACCAAAACCGCATGACATTCGGTTTGTAAAGACTGGGCAGGCTGGACGCGAAGCGAGGCTTTCTGAAAGAAAGCAGCGGCCAAAGGACGCGGCAACCCTGCGATACATACCGCAGGCGTCCAGCCTGCCTTGATCAAATACTGAATATCATCCGCGAATGGTATGACACACAACCCGGAGTACATCATCGCAACCGTCCGGCAGAAATCCTCACGCTTCTCTGATCTGCGCGGATGGTGTTATGTGATTAAAAAATGGTGGAGGTAAGGAGGGTCGAACTCCTGACCTCTTGAATGCCATTCAAGCGCTCTACCAACTGAGCTATACCCCCACAAAAGGTCGAAAGAAGCTGGGGTTATACGTGATGTTTTTTGGAGTGTCAACCTTCATCGGGACTGTTAGTTTCTTCGTTGTGAAAAAGTTTTCCAAGCTCCTCATCGGCCTGCTTCTGCTCCCGTTCTGCTGGGCTTTTTCTAAGGTTATTTTTTACCTGCTTCAGGCTGTTCCCTCCGCATCATCCAGCTGGACAAGCTGGGCTCTACCCCTCGGATTTATCGTTTCGGCTGCTGGCTTTTTTATCCTGCCGCGACCTTTCCGTACATATGTGCTGGCGCACGAATTGACTCATGCAGGCTGGGGCTTGCTGATGGGCGCCAAAGTGGGGAAAATGAAGGTCGGCAAAAATGGCGGCCATGTGATGCTTTCGAAAAGTAATTTCATTATCTCGCTGGCGCCGTATTTCTTCCCGCTCTATACAGGACTGGTCATCGCGATCTGGTACGGCGCCAGCTTTTTTGTCGATGTCAGTCGCTATGCGCCGTGGGGTCTGGCGGCAGTTGGGCTGACCTGGGGATTTCACGTGACCTTTACCATCTATATGCTGAGTCAGCATCAGCCGGATATTCAGGAAAACGGGCGTCTTTTTTCTTATGTCATTATCTATCTCGCCAATCTGTTTTTTGTAGCACTTTGGATTGTTGTAATCGGTGCGCCGACATTTCGTAGCGCATGGGAACTGCTACATCCGGAAGTAGTTACAAACTATACTGCTGTGGCAAAGGCTGCGGTTAATGGATACCGCCATCTGAAAAACTCACTTCCGCTCCATACCCGGTAAAGGCTGTATCTAAATATGAAAAGCGACATCCGATACAATAAGCCCGACCCTGCTCCGTTATATGCCACAGAAACCGTCAACGGAGATCAATACCGGATGGATCAGGAAGATGCAGAACTGCTGGCAGCTTATAGATCAGGCGAAACCGAGGCTCTCGGCAGGCTGGTTGAAAAATACAGACGTCCGCTTTTCGGATTCGTTTTGAGGTTTTCCGGAGGACGGGAGGATGCCGAGGAGGTTTTTCAGGAAGTTTGGGTGCGGGCAATTAGAAACATGAAAAGTTACCGTCATAAGAGTTTAATAAGCTGGCTGTTCCGTATAGCCCACAATCTGATGATTGACCGGGCGCGCCAGAGGAAGCCGCTTCTCTCTCTGGATACGGCATCAACTGAAGACGGGGTTGCGCTCAGTGAAAAGCTCGCGAGTATCCGTCTCCGCCCCGATGATGAAGTCGGCGGACGTGAATTGGGCCTGCGCATCGAAACCGCCGCCGCACAACTTCCCCCGGAACAACGCGAGGTGTTCTGGCTGCGCATGCAGGCCGATCTCAGTTTTAAGGAAATTGCTAAAATTCAAAAATGCTCCATCAACACGGCGCTGGCCCGGATGCAGTACGCCGTTTCCAAACTCCGGAAAGAGCTGGATGGTGAATATCGGGAATTGCAGGAGGCGGGAATATGAAAACAAATAAACTGGAAAAACTGCTGTTGCTCGAACAGTCCGGAGAACTCTCCCCCGGACAACGCTGCCGGCTTGAACACGAACTTCAGGTTTCGGATAAAGCACGCAAACTGCGTTCAGACCTCAGCCTGTTAAGCGGCTCGATCAACAAGCCGGATGTTGAGCTGTCACCGTGGACTGTCACCCGGATCGATGCCCGTCTGCGTGAAAAGCCTCGCCCGGATTTCAACCCTTCTGTTCTATGGAAGCCAGCACTCGCACTGGCCGCCGGGCTGACCATTATTTCCGGCATCTTTAATTTTAATGAAAATCAGATTTCTTCAGCTCCCGCCGTTGCGGATAGCGGAACGACGGAAGTGGACGTGTGGAACGTTCCGTTTGAAGAAGACCTGCATCGGCTGGAAACCCTGATAATGGCCATATCAGTCAATCCGGCCGACCTCATGGAAATATAACCCAACAAGGAGAAAACGATGAAAAAGTGGATGATATATGGATTGATCGGTACACTCGCGGCTTGTCTGGCTGTCGCGGAAGATACCGTGCCGTGGTATAAAAAGTTGTTTACTCAGGATGCTGACGAACAAACACAGGTGATCCCTCCGGCCCCGGAAGCACAAGTCGCTCCAACCGAACCGGCAACTGCTACTCCGGTACCGGTTGCTCCGGCATCTGACGTCAAACAAAAAGCCGCCGGCGACCGCCCGCAACCTACGCCTGAACAACTCGAAAAGATAAAAGCTCGCCGTGAAGCTTCAGGACAAAAACGGGAAGGCGGCGGTGAATATAAACGTCCGCAGCTTTCGCCTGAACAAATGGAAAAAATGAAAGCGCAGCATGACGAGCTCATGAAAATGGGTGAAGCGGCTCGCAACGAAACCGATCCGGCCAACAAAGAAATCTTGGTCGGGCAGCTCCGCGTAAAGCTCACTGAAATAGCCGACAAAATGCAGGCTGACGCAAAAAAACGGCTCGATCAGGTCGAAAAAGAACTGCCTAAACTCAAAGGGCGGGTGGCAGATTATGAAAACAATAAAGCGGCCCGTATTGAAGACCAGGTTCAGCGGATTCTGGCCGGCCAGCCACTGGCTCAACACGAAGGAAAGCGCCCGGACCAGTCGGCCGCCGGAAAAGCAAAAAAAGCTCCTAAAGCACCGTCCGCAGAATAACTAAAGTTCCGAGCATTGGATAACCCCGCCGATGGCGGGGTTTTTTATGCTGCGCGGATAATCAGTCAAAAAGGCGCTCCGGTTTCCCGAAGCGCCCGATCGGCGATCATCAATCGTCAATGGTTCTCAGCCCCACTTGCCTTTTTTCATGTGCCCCTGCATTTCAGTCATAGAAAGTTTCATCACCTGCCAGGCCATCGCCCGTGACTTTGTGAAGACATCGACACAGCCGGGATCCAATTCATCCTTGATTCCCGCATTACAAGCCGCTTCAAGCTGACGCGCCAGATCGATAACGTGTGCATGCAACGTGTTCGTGTGCCTCGAACGCTCAACCAGTTTGGCCGCCGCTTCATCAAGCTGGGTGAACTGCTCTTTCGGCGCTCCGCATTTTGGACACTTGGCCGGCGCTTCATCGCCATCATGAATATATCCGCATCCTTCACATTTCCACTTTTTCATCAGCATCCTCCCTTTCATTTAAAATATTACCTATTTACTAATGTTTTTTGGTTATCCAAGTCAAGCACACTTGTGATCGTCTGCGACGGAGCTTACACTGCGGCGCATGAAACTCAAACCATTTATCCGGAACGCATAACCCGGCAGGAAACCCAATCGTATGCCCATCTATCTTCTCCTCGCCATCATTGCCGCACTCACCTATAGCATCGGCAGTATTTTCAATAAGCAGGCCATGACGGAAGGATGCAGCGTTGTCCGCGTATTCGCTTCCATGACCTGGGTAACAACGATCATCATCCTGCCCTTTATTTTTCTCACCAAAGAAACGGCTCCGTGGCACCAGTTTCATCAACCCGTACTTGCCACACTCTGCTGGCTGGCCGGGGCATCACTCTGGATGAGCGCGCTGCGAATCGGCGATGTCAGTCTGATCGCGCCGGTCGCCGGAATTAAACCCATTCTCAACGCCCTGCTCAACGCCCTGTTTTTGGGATCCACACTTGCCCCATCCATCTGGATCGCCTGCGGACTGACCGCTCTTGCCCTGCTCGTTATACGCACATCCGAAACAAAAAAAAGCTCTCTGGTTCTAAGCACCATCGGACGGATGGCCGGCGCCATGCTGTGTTATGCCCTGTGTGATGTCTGTCTGCAAAAATGGGCCAACGGCTGGGGTGCCATGCGCTTCCTTGCTCTGATGTTCAGTATGGCCTCTATTCTGATGTTCGCACTCATTCCACGCTTCGGACGACGTTATCGCGATCTGACACTCCCTGCCCGGCGGCACCTCAAAACCGGCATGCTGATTGCCGCCGTACCGGGCATCTGCATGGGACTGGCCATCGGCCGCTACGGCCACGCACCGGAAATAAATATCGTATACAGCTCGCACGCGCTCTGGAGTGTTCTGCTCGTCTGGGCCTTCGGCCGGCACATCGGCAACCTCGAGCACACCGCCGGACACCCCGTCATGCTCCGTCGACTGGCAAGTGCTCTGATTTTTATCACCGCCATCGTTCTGATCATTATCGATTAATTTTCAGAGACTGCCCCTTGAAGATTTCTGCACTCGCTGTTTGATCCAGCCGTTGAGCACACAGGCTTTTCCCGCGTCAGCCGCGCGAGTGCATAGTTATCCGGACGGCCCTTGATCCGGTTTTCTCCGCAGACTTGTCCGTCACTCCCAAGGCCGTCATACCTGAAGAAAGACCCGGTTCGTCCGCTATTGTATCATTCGTGCGGATTCCACAAAGGCGAGGACGTTTTCCCACGGTACCGCAGGATCTAAAATATGTGCAGGTGCCAGCAGCACACCGCTGGGGCCGAGCTGGGCGGCGGCCTCCGCAACGGAGCGGCGCACCTCTTCCGGCGTGCCGTGAGGCAAGACCGACTGGACCCCGATCCCGCCCCAGAAAGCGAGCCGATTCCCGTACCGTTCTTTGATGCGCCGCAAATCGTTGCACTCCGGCTGCACTGGATTGAGCACCTCCACGCCCGCCTCAATCAAGTCATCGATTACCTCTTCAACATGGCCGCAACTGTGCATAAAAATTATCACTTCAGGATTCACGACCTTGGCGGCGGCCACAATCCGCTTGATGCGCGGCTGGAAAAACTCCCGGAAAGTTTCCGCCGACATCATGCGGCCCTGCTGAGTAACGATGTCATCGCCCAGCCGGATAATATCCACCCCGGTCTTTGCAAACTCGCGGGCCTGACGGATGCGGATATCCGTAATCCGTTCACAAATCGCGTGGGCGATTTCCGGCTCGAGATAAAAATCGGTCATGAACGTCTCCATGCCGCGCATCAGCCAGGCGCTTTCGAAAAGGGTCTGGTACATCTCTCCGCAAACGGCATACCCGCGATCATGGTACGCTTTCACGTTTTCCGCGGCCTTGACGTAGCGGTAGCTGTCACCAAAATCAGGCCAAGGGAATGCCTCGATCTCCGCCGTGTGCTCCATCTTTTCGAGCGGATGATATTTGTAATCCGGCATTTCGTAGAGCGTCGGAACCGAGCCTACGCCCCACTCGTCAAAATGGACACGCTCATCCAGTCCGTCAAAGAAAACGGAAAAATCCGTTTTGAGGCGGGTCGGATCGGGAAGCACGAAACGGGTGTCGTAGTCAAAATATTCTTCCGGCGGCAGCGTGCTACCGGTTTTTTCCCGGTAAGTTTTCATCAGCAACGGTGTAAATGACCCCCAGCTGATTTCAAAGGGAAGCCGGTCAAGCGTTCCTTTCCGTTTCAATGCATTAAGCACCCGTTCTCTTGCATTCATCTCCCAGCCTCCATGAACGCCGTTCGTCACCCTCTGAATCACGCAGGCATAGTCCGTATTTTTCCGGTCACGGGGTAGTAGAGATTTTGACTTTGTTTATTATAGAAAATGATCATATAAATCTGCCTCTCTATGAAATGTATCGGCAGCAGACAAGTCCGGCATACCTCCCACGTCCGCTACCTTCCCGGATACGCGGAAGGCGGCCAGTGGAAGATTTGCGCCTTTAATACAGGGAGTGATACGGTTCCTCCAGGGTTCAAGGACTACCCCTATCCGCACGACAAACCGCTGCACCCCGACTCCTATTTCTACGTCTGGGAACAAGGCCGGGTGCTGGATGACTATCATATTTTGATCATTGAAAAAGGCAGCGGGGTGCTCGAAACAAAAACGGCCGGAATCCGCCCGCTCCGGGCCGGCGAAGCCTTCATCCTCTTCCCCGGCGAATGGCACCGCTACCGCCCGAACAGTCAGACTGGCTGGAAATCGTGGTGGGTCGGACTGAGAGGCTCGCAGGTGTTGCATTTAATGAATTCATTCTTTTCTCCGGAACAGCCGGTTATCCCGCTACGCGGTCCGGAACGGACTCTTGATTTGTACCGGGAAATCGCTGAACGGCTCAACAGCGATCCGGAACACCATCAGGGCCGTATCGCCGCGTTGACCTCCGCGCTGATTGATGAACTCCAGTGCTCCGGACAATCCCGCCAAACAACAGCCCGGCAAAGCCGGATCGGCAAGGCCAAACTGACCCTGCTGGCGCGGTCGCAGGAAGAAGTCGATCTGGAGAAACTGGCTACGGAACTCGGCATGAGCTATTCATCATTCCGCCGGGCATTCAAGGCGGAGGCCGGACTCCCGCCCCGCCAATATCTGCTCACCATCCGGATCAACCGCGCCAAGGCACTGCTCACGGAAACGAACCGTAAAGCGGTGGACATCGCCGCTGCCGTCGGGTTTTCGAGTCCGGGGTATTTCTCCTGCTACTTCCATCAAGCCACTGGGCTCACCCCGCTGGAGTACCGCGCCGCCAACCGCAAGAAACCCTGAACCCCGGAAAATCCAAAAGCGCGATCGTCAATCTGGATTTATACAAAATTGCCCTGATTTATATTGAACATCACGGGCACATACCCTGAAGCCCATTTGCAACCCCAACAGTTCAAAGCGCGCTTTGGCGGACGATCCGCCGGATCTGAAGCGGGCCGAATGTGGCTCACTGTATCTCTCAGGAACTCAACCAGCCGGTCAGTACGGGTACCAGATGGCATTCCCGGGTCCGGCCGGGCTTGATCATTGCAGGGGCCCCGCCCGTCGGCAGCATGCCCGGGCGGCTTCTCCTGAAACTAAGAAAGCCTTTAAAAAAAACTTCAGGCCTGGGTTCAAGCAACTCCGCAAAGAGCATCCCGGCGGGCAGGTCGAAATCGGAACCGGAGACGACGCCAGCCTCGGCCCGCAACCGGTCATCCCCCGACAGTGGTGCAAGATCGGCTTAAAACCAAGAGCGGTGCGCCGGATTCAGTACCAGTGGATCTGTGTCTGCGGGTTTGTAAATCCGGCCTCATGCCGATGTTCCTTTCCATCTGTTTAGTCGCAAAAGAAAAGGTTCATTCTGACATGGGGTTCTTTTCCCCGAACCCAGAGGGGTTCATTTACAATTTGCCCGTGTCTATACCCGTTGAAATGATTTCGTTTGCATACTTGTTAATGATAGTTTGACAGAGAAAGTGTCTGATTATGGCAAGGAGTTGCACTGGATGAACCACAAATTGATTTGTATTGGGTTGGCGGTTTCCGTTTCTGTTTTTGGTGGTCAGCCACAAACGATCAGCTTCCCGCCTCTTGAAAATTTAATCGCCGGTTCGCCGCCGGCAGCTCTCGCGGCAACGTCCGATTCTGGGTTGCCGGTCCAGTATGCGGTAGTTTCCGGAGAGAAACTTGTATCGCTTGACGACCATTGGATTAAGCTGACCGGACTGACCGGCACGGTAACCGTAGAGGCCGCTCAGTCCGGGAATGAAATTTATGCTGCCGCTGCGCCGGTTCGACATACTTTTATCGTTTCGCCGACCCCCGGCGCGCCGGTAAAGTTGACTGACTGCGGAGGAATCTGGACTTGGTTCAATGATGAGCGCGCAATTATTGCGGATGGAAAACTGATTACCGGTTATGTGGATAATGACGGCTATTCCGGCGTTTCTTCTTATGACCTGCAGACCCATGAAATGAGTTTTTTTACGCTTAGTACCTGGCGACAGAAGGATGACCACGATAACGCGGGATTTTGCAGATTACCGGACGGGCGCATTTTGGCCCTTTATGCCCGGCATGCTTCGACGTTGACTTGCGAATACCGTGTGACGGATCAGCCCGGCGATATTTCAGCATGGAGTGACGAGCAGTCGTTTTCGATTGCCGCGGGGAACGTGACGTACAGCAATCCGCATATGTTGTCTGCCGAAACGAATCGTATCTACAACTTTTTCCGGGGAGATGGCTCCGACACACATCTTATATGGTCCGATGATTTGGGAGCCAACTGGGCGTCAGCGGTTCGGATTTTCGACACACTCGGGCGCCCTTATGTCAAATATTGCTCTGACGGCATTAGCCGAATTGATCTGGCGTTTACCAGCGCCCATCCTGGAGAGCATTATGCCGATTTGCATCATATGTACTATCAGAGCGGCAATTTTTATCAGACTGATGGAACTCTCATCACCAGCCTGTCCGCGTTAACCAATGCACCGATCACGCCGTGGGCTGCCACCATGGTTTACGACATGGATGGTCCATCCGCGATTGGCCGTCCGTGGATTTTGGACGTTGCGCACGATAGACTTGGCCGTCCGGTAATCGTTTTCTCAACCAACTATGGCAGCACAACGGATGATTTTGGCGATGGTGCCGATATCCGCTATTTCCATGCGCGGTGGGATGGCAGCGCCGGAACGTGGATTTTAAACCAGATCGCCTATGCAGGATCCTGTCTGTATGAGGACGCGCCGTATTATTCCGGAGGGGTTTCTTTTGATCCAGATGATCCGTCCGGCGTCTACTTGAGCTCAAATGTTAATCCAGCGGATGGCTCTGCCGTGGGTAGCGGTGCCCATGAAATTTATAAGGCGTCGACGGTGGATGGCGGAGGCCGCTGGACGTATTCCGCTATAACGGCAAATTCGCCGGAAGGCAATTACCGCCCCTTTGTGCCGGGCGGGCACGGAAGCAATCCCTGCCTGTTATGGTTTCGCGGGAGCTATCCGACTTACTCTTCATACAAAACCCATATTTACGCTACGTTTTCGGATGAACTGATTAATGCCGCTCCGATTGTCAGTTTAAAATCGCCCGGGCGCGACATAATTTATCTACCGGATTCAGAAACCCGGTTGCATGTCGAGTTGCTGGTTGAAGATGATACTTTAGAGGAAGTGACTTGCCGTTGGAGTACCGCTTCCGGCCCGTTCGACGTGGGTTTCGGTGCGACGAATGCCTCTGTTACGTTCGCTGATTTCCCTGGGGATGGAATTTATCACCTTCGGGCAACCGCCGATGACGGCTCCATCGCGGCCAGTCGGGACCTGACGGTTTATGCGGGAACGCGGCCTCAACCGCCGGCCACAAATAATCTGGTTCTTCATCTGGGATTTGATGAGGGAGCCGGCGTTGGAGTCGCGACGAATGACAGCTCTTCGCTGGGTAATAATGCCGTATGGAGCGGAGCGCCTTCTTCTCTTTTATCCGGAGCGGTCGATAAAGGAGTGTTTTTTAACGGGGTGGATACGCTGGCGACGGTAGCGGACAATTCATCGCTTGATCCGGTTGGAGCATTTACGCTGGGCTTCTGGATGAAGCCCTACGAGGACCATACCGGCGGGTTGGTTTCAAAACGGGAATCCATTTCATCCGGCAATGCGTTTACGGCCTACTATGCGAATAAAAAAGTTAACATAGATATCAATGGTTCGTCTGACCGGTTTACCAGCCTTTCTCTACTTGAGCCGGGCCAGTGGCATCATGTGGTTCTTATTTTCGATGGCAGCTTGCCGGAGATGCAGCGGGCTCGACTCTATATTGACGGCGAGTTGGATCGAACTGCAAAAGAGCGTTCTGCAACCATTGAAAATTCGGCGGCTCCGGTGTTGATCGGGTTACCGAATGTCGGGCATACCGGATTTTTTCACGGTGGGCTGGACGACATTCGGCTCTACATGCGAGTGCTGACCGACAGCGACGTGGCGGCTCTGTGGAGTTTGGGTTGTGCGGCTCCGCTTGTCGGAGCAGCAATTTCCCCGTCCGAGGTTTCTATCGGGAGTGCGGTCCAGATGAACGGTTCGGGCGGGGACGCTGGAATTCCGGTGTTTTCGGATAGCTTCGAAAATGGTGTGAATAACACAGATAATACGGATGGCTACATCGGCGATGCCAACTTCTGGCCGGACTACCGAACGCAGCAGTACGGCGCGGTGAGCGGAACCAACGCTCTCGTTGTCAGCGGAGCAGCAGGCGGAGGCGGATTTATCAAATATTTCGAATCACCCCAGACCCTTGCTGCGGGAGACACGATTACTCTCAAATGGCATGTGCGTGATCAGGAAATAACAGGAACCGATCCGTTCAGCCGGGTTGGTTTTTTTAAAAAGGGGGCTGCAACTGTAACCGATTATGCCAACGGCGGAACCGCCGATCCGGCATTTACCGACTATACCGGGTACTACTACAACACGATTATCAATCGCGCTTCGACTAATGCCGTGGCTGGCTTGAGTTTGTATAAACGCAACCCGACGACATCAGAAACGCTGCTTACCCCGACCGATGCATCGTCGATGTTTCTTGATACAGTCAAATCATATCACGAACGGATGACTTCTGCGGAGTGGACTCCGGAACAGACGGTGGCGATGACCCGCACAGAGACAGGATGGAATGTGGTTACGGTCCTTGGCGGAGATTCTGATACGGATGCTGTCAGCAATTCATTTTCGTTTGCAGATGCCTTTGCAATTACAGAATTTGACGGTGTTTCAATTTTCTATTCCAGCGGCGGGGCCAATACCGCGCTGATTTATGATGATGTATCCGTCTTTTTAGCTGGCAAGGATGGCCGATGGTTTGTCTCCGGCTCATCAAATGCTCTCGACTTCATATCCTGCACCGGCGCGGTAACGCGGTTGCCGGGCCTGTGGGATGTCAGGTATCAACGAAGCAATGAGGTCTGTGCGGTTTCTGCCGGAACCTTGTTGACGGTTACAGACCGCTATGCCGCCTGGGCGGAACGGTATGAATTGTCTGCCTCGCAAAATGCCGAGGGGGATGACCCGGATGAGGATTCGGTGGTAAATTTGATCGAATACGCCTCCGGGACGGATCCGTCGGTGGCGAATTCCGGCGGCGGTCTTGGCGGACAATCTTTTTCCAGTGTAACGGTTTCCGGCGGAACAAATCTGTTCAACTTTGTGTATTACCGGAACCGATTATTGAGCGATTTAATTTACAGCCCGCAGGTAAATTCAAATTTGACGGATTCGGCGGGGTGGGTGCCGATAGCTCAGGAGCGCATCAGTGTGACGAATCCAATAGAGGTTTGGCGTGTTCGCATGCCACTTGACGCAATGCAGGGATTTATGCGGTTACGGGTTGGGACGGAATAGTCCGGTAAAATATAAAAATTGCTTTCCTTGATCAATCCGTTTGGTCCTGCATGGCTTTCCGTCGGCGTTTCCCCACTCCGGTCAGCCGGCATTTCTTTATCTGCTACCCGAACTCTGATCGCTATTTCGACACCGAATATTCCTTAAAGAAACGGACGATCACGGCCGGAACCTCCTTCGGGGGGCTGTGCCCGCCGGGATATATCAGCGAAACAAACGGCGCACCGGAAGCCGACGGATAAAGCGTACCGGTCAGGTCGCCCGATTTATCCCACGATTCTCCGGCTTCCGCGCACCCGTTCAGCTTTCGAACCGTTTGCATCATTCGCTCCTGCCATTCATACTTCACAAGCTGGTCGGCGGTTCCGGCCGCATGCAGTGCCGGTTTCGGCGTCAACCCGCGTGCAGACCGGCTGGCGACGGCAGCCGACGGCGCAACCGCAGCCAGAAGATCGCCGCGTGCCGCCCAAAGACAATAAGTAAACCCGCCGCCATTTGAATGCCCGGTGCTGTACACACGGTTCGAATCAATCTGCCCGGCAAGTGACGCATAAACTGCATCAAAAAACATCAAATCGCGATTACCCGGGTCATCCGGCTCTGAATTCCATCCATTGCGTTTCCCTTCCGGATCGGTCAGGCCCCCGGGGGTCGGAAGCCCCTGCATATAAACCACCACGGCCTGCGGCCAAAGCTCATGATTTAAACCCGCGTGCCGCTCTGCGCATGTCCCCGCCATGGCCGTGAAACGCAAAGAGCGTCGGGCATCCATTCGACGGAATCTGATCGGGAATCCAGACCAGCGCCTCTCGCTTTACGCCGCCCACAGTCCACTCCCGAAGCTGAAGCTCTTCTGCTTGAACCACTCCGGCCAGAAGAAAAAATACCACGGCAAGAACAGGTGTTGTTTTCATCGTATTCAGCATAACGATGCGCGCGGCCAAATATTGGATTAAAAACAAAAGTTTTGATTGAAGTCGCCTAAAGGTGGGTTAGAAAAATGACCCCGCAGGGCTTTTTTATAAAGCTTCGTAACCCGTTAGTGTATAACAAGTTGTGTTTTTGTTTTAATTTTACTTAACCCGTTTATAACGAAGCGGTTACGACTGTATAAAAAAAGACCCTGAATGACCCCGATATACCGCTGAAAGCATATTGACTTCCGTTATTTGCTACGTCACTCTGTAACAATTCAAATACCTGATTGATTAAAAATTGCCGGATAAAAATGATTTTAATGGGCGGCAAAGTCCCAATGTTCAAGCTGAGGCCGTATCGAGGCCTGTTGGTGTTTGCCTTGTTGGTATTGGTTGTTGGCGGGCTGCTTTCCGCCTACTTTTTCGTGGAAGATGTGTACCTCGCCAGCCATCATCGCGGTCTTTTCACCCTGATCATGACGCTGGGTCTTACACTGCTTCTGGTTGTTGCCGCCTTTTCTCGTTACGGCTTCCGCCACCTCTGGCACCATCGCCCCGGCTATAAACGCGGCTGAGTATTTGACTTTGTTTCTTTTTTCCGCATAATCCCGCCTCTTTTCAAACGCAAACGCCGGCGTAGCTCAGTGGTAGAGCAGCTGATTTGTAATCAGCTGGTCGGGGGTTCAAATCCCTCCGCCGGCTCCAGTCTTAGCATTTGATGAACAGCACTTTGCGAAAGGTGCTGTTTTTTATTTTCCGCCTCGTTCGGCCCGACTTCGGGGGAAACTTCGGGTTTGGCCGGTTGATTCGCCCTGTTTGATTAAGGGCGTTTCATATGAACACAAACAACAGGAGGCAGAAAATGGGACTGGAAATCACACGGAAGAAAGACGGATCACTGCGGGCAAAATGGTGGTACGGGCGGTTCAAAATAAACGGGAAATCAACCTGCGTTAATCTCGGGATAGAGATTAAAGGAAAGATTCCTGAAACGCTCAAAATGCGCGGAGATTCGCTCTTTGAGCATTCCCGAATGAAGGCTCAGGTTAAGCTCGAAGAACTGCGGAGCGAGGCTCACAGCCGCAAATCGGCGGCGCATCATCTGGAAGAACTTTATGAGATTAAGTCAGGAGAAGGGCTTGCGCAGATTCCTTTGACCGAAATGGAAATACGGTGGGCGTTTCTGCCTGCTAAAAAAACGCGTACGGAAAAGGCAGAGACGGCCCAGAAAGCAAATATCCGCGAGTTCCGCGAGGTTATGCAGGCAAAGTATCCGGCCGTCAAAAATATGTCACAGGTCACCCGTCCCATGGTGCTGGCCTGGCTGACAACCCTGAACGAGCGCAAGCTGTCTGGCGCCAGCTACAACGTGAAGCTTTCCGTTATGCGAGGGCTGTTTGAGCAGCTTGGTCACGATGCCGGGATTCTGAAAAATCCTTTCGCGGGTATCCCGCACCGGTCTCTGCGCACTGTCCACCGCCAGCCGTTCTCGGAAAAGGAGTTGAATGACATTCTTGAGCACTGCGACGCCATCATCCGCCCCGTTGTTCTGACGGCCATGTGCACCGCCATGCGGCGCGGCGACTGCTGCAAACTCAAATGGGAATCGATCGACTTAAAAAACGGGTTTATTTCCGTAAAAACTTCGAAGACCGGCGAAATGGCTGAAATTCCGTTATTCCCGCTGCTGCGGGCCGAATTGGCGAACCGTCCGCGGGTCAGTGAGTATGTTTTCCCCGAAGCCGAAGAAATGTACCGCACCAACGACCACGGTCTGACGTGGCGGTTTAAAAAGGTTTTGCGTGATGCGGGTATCAAAAACATCCGGACGGTAAATGAGAACGCCAGCCAGAAAGCCAGCGTCAAAGATTTCCACTCCTTGCGGACGACATGGATCACCATGGCGCTGACCGCCGGAGTGCCGATGGAACTGGTACGGCGCGTCACCGGTCATTCCACTGTCGAAGTCGTCTTGAAGCACTACTTCCGCCCGAAACGTGAGGAATTCCGTCATGCGCTGGAATCTTCATTGCCGAAAGCGCTGACCGGCGGCATCGAAGAACGCTTTGATCTGCCTCAGGCGGTATTGGATCTCGGTAAAGAGGCGGAATCATTGCAACCGGAAGAGGTCGTCAAAAAATTCAAGGTGCTGGTCGAAACTGTCGCCCGAATGACGGATGAGGAAAAAGCCGCCGCCGTTATCGCCGCCTGAGTAGGGATGTGAAACAAGGTGAGCAGAGCCCCGTTTGATTTTCCGTGTTTTTTGGAAAAATAATTCAAACTATTTTTTGTGACCCGAAAAAGCTTCGTCAGGGCTGACAAAAGTCTGCGCTCGCGCTTCCAACCATTGGAAATTTGCTGTAGAAATCTTCCAACCTTTGGAAGCCTAACCACGACATGGACAAAAAGTCATTAACTGAGGCGGACATTCGCACCAAATACATCACCCCGGCGCTGGTCGGGGAAAACGGTGATAAATGGGATGTGATAAGCCAGTTGCGCGAAGAGGTCTACTTCACCAAAGGGCGCGTCATCGTTCGCGGGAAAATGGTCAGGCGCGGCGAAGCCAAAAAAGCCGACTATCTTCTTTTCTATAAACCGAACCTTCCGCTGGCTGTCATTGAAGCAAAAGACAACACCCAAGCCGTGGGCGCGGGGATGCAACAGGCGCTCGAATACGCGGAAATCCTCGACATTCCCTTTGCCTACAGTTCGAACGGCGACGCGTTTTTGGAACACGATCGCACAGCCACCGGCAGCACGGTTACCCGCGAGATTCCGCTCGATCAATTTCCATCACCCGAAGAACTGTGGAGCCGTTACTGCGCCGCGAAAGCCTTCACGCCCGAACAGAAAGCCGTTACCACCCAAGACTACTACGATGACGGCTCCGGCAAAACACCCCGCTACTATCAGCAAATCGCCATCAACCGAACTGTTGACGCCATCGGTCGCGGCGAAAACCGGATTCTGCTGACCATGGCAACTGGCACCGGCAAAACCTACACCGCGTTCCAGATCATCTGGCGGCTTTGGAAAGCAGGGGCCAAAAAGCGGATTCTGTTCCTCGTAGACCGCAACATCCTCGCCGACCAGACCAAGACCAACGACTTCAAGCCGTTCGGTCAGGCCATGACGAAAATAACCAACCGCACCGTGGACAAGGCCTACGAAATTTACCTTTCCCTCTATCAGGCCGTCAGCGGCACCGAAGAGGATCAAAACATCTACAAACAATTTTCGCCCGACTTCTTCGATCTGGTCATAATTGACGAATGTCATCGCGGCAGTGCGGCGGACGATGCCAACTGGCGGCGAATCCTCGAATACTTTTCTTCAGCGACCCAGATTGGACTGACGGCTACGCCGAAAGAAACCAAAGACGTTTCCAACATCGAATATTTTGGTGACCCGCTTTACACCTACTCGCTCAAACAGGGGATTTCCGACGGCTTCCTCGCCCCCTACAAAGTCATCCGCATCGGCCTCGACAAAGACCTCGAAGGCTGGCGTCCGGAAAAAGGGAAAACCGATAAATACGGCCAGCTCATCGAAGACCGCGAATACAACGGTCTCGACTATGACCGGAACCTTGTGCTTGAAAAGCGGACGGAACTTGTCGCCGCAAAAATCACGGAATTTCTCAAGGCCACCAATCGTTTCGCCAAAACCATTGTGTTCTGTGACAACATCGATCATGCCGAACGAATGAGGCAGGCGCTGGTCAACGCCAACGCCGATCTGGCAGCCGCCAACAGCAAATACGTCATGCGCATCACCGGCGACAACGAAGAGGGTAAAGCCCAGCTCGATAACTTCATCGACCCGGAATCAACTTTCCCGGTTATCGCCACCACCTCGCAGCTTATGTCCACTGGCGTTGACGCCCAGACCTGCCATCTGATCGTGCTCGATAAGCGCATCAACTCCATGACCGAGTTTAAACAGATCATCGGACGCGGCACACGCATCAACGAAGACTACAACAAAATGTTTTTCACCATCATGGATTTCAAGCGAGCCACGGCGCTCTTTGCCGATCCGGCATTTGACGGCGACCCGGTGCAAATCTACGAACCTAAGCCGAATGAGCCTGTAGTCCCGCCGGTCTATCCGCCCGATGATGAGAACGATCCCGGCGGCGACATTATTCACGAACCGCCGGAGGGCGGCCCCGTTGATCCGTCAACCCCGACAAAATACTATGTCAACGACGTAGAAGTCTCCGTTGCCACCGAGCGTGTCCAATATCTGGACGAACACGGCAAGCTCATCACCGAATCGTTGAAAGATTTCACCCGCAAGACGGTTCGCAAGGCTTATACCTCGCTGGACGATTTCCTCACCACATGGCAGAACGCGGAACGCAAACAGGCCGTCATCGAAGAGCTCGCCGCCCAAGGTGTCTTTCTCGATGAACTGGCCGAACAGGTCGGCCGCGACTTCGACGCCTTCGATCTCGTTTGCCATGTCGCCTTCGATGCGCCGCCGCTCACCCGGCGCGAACGGGCGGAACAGGTGCAAAAACGCCACGTCTTCGCCAAATACGGCGAACAGGCCCGCGCCGTGCTCGATGCCTTGCTCCAGAAATACGCCGACAGCGGACTCAAGAGCGTCGAGTCGCTCGAAATCTTGAAGGTTGATCCGCTGACCGCCTTCGGCACGCCGGTTGAAATCATCAAATTTTTCGGCGGCAAACCAAACTATCTAGCCGCCATCCGTGAACTCGAAAACGCCCTCTACCCGAAAGCAGCCTGATCTATGCCCAACGTATCCAACCTCATCAAATCCATTCAGGACATCATGCGCAAAGACGCCGGGACCTACGGCGACGCGCAACGGCTCGAACAGCTCGGCTGGATGTTCTTTCTGAAAATCTTCGATGACCGCGAAAAGGAAATGGCAATCCTCCGCGACGACTATAAATCCCCGCTACCGAAACACCTTCGCTGGTCAGACTGGGCGATGGATGAGGAAGGCATGACCGGAGGGAAGCTTCTCGACTTTGTCGATAATACGCTCCTGCCGAAGCTGAAAAACCTCACTGCTGGCGGCGACAAGATTACCGGCCTGATCCGTTCCGCCTTCGAGGATGCCAACAACTACATGAAAAACGGGACCCTGATGCGGCAGGTCATCAACAAGATCAACGGCATCGACTTTAATGCTTCTGATGACCGCCACATGTTCGGCGACATTTACGAAAAACTCCTCAAAGACCTTCAGTCGGCGGGCAATGCCGGCGAGTTTTACACCCCGCGCGCCGTCACCCAGTTCATTGTTGAACAGGTCAATCCAAGCCTTGAAAAACGCGAAACGATTCTCGACCCGGCTTGCGGCACCGGCGGCTTCCTCGTCTGCGCCATCGAACACCTGCGCAAACAGGCCAAGACCGAAGCCGACGAACTCTACATTCAGGACTGTTTTTCCGGCATCGAGAAAAAGCACCTGCCGCATGTTCTGTGTATGACCAATCTACTCCTGCACGGCATTGATGTTCCGTCCAACGTCCGCCACGACAACACGCTTTCCCGCCCGTTGCGCGACTGGGGGCCGAAGGAGAGGGTGGATGTCATCGTCACCAATCCGCCCTTCGGCGGCATGGAAGAGGACGGCATCGAATCCAACTATCCCGCCGAGTTCCGCACCCGCGAAACCGCCGACCTTTTTCTCGTGCTTCTCATGAAAATCCTCAAGCCCGGCGGACGCGCTGGACTGGTTCTGCCCGACGGCACGCTCTTCGGCGAAGGCGTCAAGACCCGCATCAAGGAAGCGTTGCTGAAGGAATGCAACCTCCACACCATCGTCCGCCTGCCGAATGGCGTCTTTGCTCCTTACACCGGCATCCGCACCAACCTCATTTTCTTTACCAAAGGCGCACCCACCACCGAAACCTGGTATTACGAGCATCCTTATCCGGCGGGAGCCAAGAGCTACAACAAAGGCAAACCCATCCGCATTGAAGAGTTCGAACCGGAAAGAGCGTGGTGGGATAACCGCGTCGAAAACGAGCAGGCGTGGCGTGTCTCCATCGACCAGATCAAAGCGGGCAATTACAACCTTGACCTCAAAAACCCGCACAATGCGGATGAGGGCCCCGGCGACGTGGATCATCTGCTCCCCGAATACGAAAAGCTCCTCGCCCAGATCGCCGCCACCCGCGCCGCGCTGAAACAGGAACTCCACCACGCCCTCATCGCCACTGCCGGGACTGCTGAATGAAGCTGGAAACCTTCTTTGAAAAGTTCGACGAACTTGCAGACACGCCGAACGGAGTGAAGTCGATGCGCGAGCTGGTGCTTCGGCTTGCGCTCAACGGAAGTGTCATCGGACTTGACTCAAGTAAATGGGATCGCGTTTCACTCGGATCACTCGGCGACTGGGGTAGCGGTGGAACGCCTCTACGCAGCGAACCGCAGTATTACGGCGGCTCAATTCCATGGCTCATAATCGGTGACCTAAACGATGGGATTGTAACCTCAGCATCGACCTTCATCACCGAGGAAGGACTCGCCAATAGCTCAGCCCGACTGTTACCAAAGGGTGTATTGCTTATTGCGATGTATGGCTCTATCGGCAAGCTGGGCATCACTGGAATTGAATGCGCCACGAATCAGGCTATCGCGTTCTGTAAACCCGATCCGAAACGCGTCGACTTGAGATACCTCTTTCACACAATAAAGGGCATTCAGCCCGCCTTGCTCGCACGTGGGCAAGGTCTCGCGCAGAAGAACATCAGTCAAACCATTCTTAAGGCTTGGGAAATTTCCCTCCCGCCCCTCGCCGAGCAGAAGCGGATTGTGGCGAAGGTGGATGAGTTAATGGCATTGTGTGATCGGCTGGAGGCGCAGCAGAAAGAGCGTGAAGAAAAACACGCCGCGTTGGCCCGCGCGTCGCTAGCTCGCTTTGCCGACGCGCCCACCCCAGCCAACCTCAATTTTATTTTCCATCCGTCCTACACCATTTCCCCCGCCGACCTCCGCAAATCCATCCTCACTCTCGCCGTTCAAGGCAAGCTCGTCCCCCAAGACCCCAACGACGAACCGGCGGAGGCGTCGATTGAACAGGTGAGCAAGGACGCCAAGAGGGCAATTCGCGATGGGATCATTAGGCGACACGGACTCGAAGAAACTCCCGACGATAGCGACATGGCGGATCTGCCATTCGGTTGGCGATGGACCCGCCTAGTGGAGGCTACGCGCCCTGTGCAGTATGCGATCAAGCGGGGACCGTTCGGCAGCACCATCCGAAAGGACATGTTCGTTTCAAGTGGATTCAAAATTTACGAACAGCAACACGCGATCTACGGCGATTTCACAAAAGGGCGTTACTACATCAACGAGGCGAAGTTCGATGAGCTGCGTGCATTCGAGCTCCATCCCGGCGAAATCTTGGTGAGTTGCTCAGGGACTGTTGGAAAGGTGGCAATCGTTCCGGCGGACATCGAGCGCGGCATCATCAATCAAGCACTGCTAAAGCTGAGTCTTCACCAGTCCGCCGTGCTCAACGAATATTTCCTGATTCTGTTCCCGGCGTTCTTCATGGAGACAGACACGCTCACGAATCTCTCGGGAACGGCTCAGAAAAACATCCCTGGCATGGATGTTCTCAAGGCAATGCCATTCCCACTCCCACCCCTTGCCGAACAACGCCGGATCGTGGCCAAAGTGGATCAACTGATGGCCTTGGTGGACGAGTTGGAAACGCAGCTCGCCGCCTCCCGCACCGCCGCCGCGAACTTCCTCTCCGCCCTCGTCGCCGAACTCACCGGCACCCCCAATAATCGCAAGATTTCCGCTCAGTCAAGTAAAGGCACCGGCCGCCGTGGCCGCCCGCCCAAATCATAAAGAAGGAGCCTCACCATGCCACTATACGAAATGACATCCGATGCCTTCCGGCCAATCAACCCAGCCTCCTTTGCCGCCCTGAAGGTTCGCGAGCGCGATGACATCCAGCGCTTATTGCGGACGCAAATTGACGTGCTGGGCGACGATCTCTATGTACTCGCAGAGGAGTTCAGCGATTGGGATGACAGTCGCCGCCGCATCGACCTGCTTGCCATCGATAAACAGGCGAATCTCGTGGTGATCGAGCTGAAACGAACCAATGACGGCGGACACATGGAGCTGCAAGCCATCCGCTACGCCAGCATGGTGTCCGCGATGACCTTTGAGCGAGCCGAGCAGATTCACGCTGAATTTTTGTTGGCGATGGGCGAACCGGCAGAAGATGCGCGAACCCGGATGCTGACATTTCTTGGCTGGGATGAACCCGACGAGGAAACCTTTGCCCCCGATGTGCGCATCATGCTGGTTTCCGAAGATTTCGGAAAGGAACTCACCACAGCCGTGCTTTGGTTGCGCGAACGGGACATCGACATTCGTTGCCTTCGTCTGCGTCCGTATGAGGACGGCGAGAAACGGCTGATTGACGTTCAGCAGATCATTCCGCTACCGGAGGCCAACGACTATCAGATACAGCTGCGGGAGAAAGAGCAGGTTGGTCGCAAAAAGCGGGCGGAACGCTACGACGTCCGCCTGAAGTTCTGGGAAGGATTGGTGGCCATTACCCGCAACCGCAAAACGCGTCACGCCAATATAAAGCCGGGCGCTTACGGCTGGATGGGGGCAAGTTCAGGCCATCGCGGCCTCGGCCTCAACTATGTCATTGGTCAAGAATATGGTGTGGTGGAGCTGTACATAGACCGCGGTGATGCTGTTGAGAATAAACATATCTTCGACCAGCTCTGCGCCCGTAAAGACGAAATCGAAAAGGCTTTCGGAGGAACGCTTACGTGGGAGCGTCTCGACATTAAGCGCGCTTCCCGCATTAAACACGTGGTTGAGCGAGGCGGCTACCGCAGTCCGGAGCCCCAATGGCCAGAGATACAATCCGAGATGGTTGAAGTAATGATCAAGCTGGAAGCCGCGTTGAAACCCGAACTGGCATCGCTTGGAATTTAACGTCGATGAAACTTAGGCGACTCCAGATTGAAGGTTACAAGAACGTCTGCTCGTGTGACGTCGAGTTCACGGAATCGCCATTAATCAACGCTGTTATCGGCGGCAATGGCAGCGGGAAATCGAACCTCATCGAGGCGATTCTTCAAATCCTCATTGGGTGCTATTTCGAGAAAGCACCGCGCTTTAAGTTCAGGCTGGAATATGAAGCTCAGAATCGGGTGGTGGTGCTACAGCGTGAAGGCCGCCGAACCTCAGTCACGGTGGATGGAGAGCGTATGCCGCTGGATCACTTCGCGAAGCGACTTCGCGATGGCCCGGCGCAGGTGTATTACCCCGAGCTGACGCTTGTTTATTACTCTGGCGAGTGTCAGCGAGTTCAACAACTGGTTGCCCGTTATCGTCGCCATTTCCAAAAGCTTACCCGCAATCCGGAAACCGATCGATTTCGTCCGCTCTTCGTTCAGTCGAGCAACGAGCAGTCGCAAGTGATCCTGCTCGCGCTTTTTGCCCACGGCCATAGGGAATTACTCGATCGTCTTCAATTGGAAGAGATTGTGGACGTCACAATCGTTTTGCGATCTCCGGATGGCTTCGATCCTGAACTGCATGAGCCCAAGCTGTGGAATGCTGAAGGTGCGATCCGACGAATTGTCGCGGCAATAGATGAAACATCTACCGATCAGCGTGGCCTTGGAATCTTGGAGATACCAAATGAGTTCCTGCCGAATGGGCGAAGAAGACGCCTTTTCAAACCCATGGAACGCAGCTACCACTTCGGGGAAGATTCAGGCAAAGAAATCAATGCTCTTGCGCAACGACTTCAGGCCGACGGGGACAATGTGTATTTAGCATTAGAAAGCTTGAGGTCACGAGGGATGCTGCGCTCGGTTTCATTTAAACTAAAACGTCTGAACGCAAATGATGTTTTTTCGTTTGATAAACTGAGTGAAGGAGAAAAGCAGCTATTGGCAGTTGTTGGGGCTGTCAAGCTGACCAACCAAAAAGACAATCTAATTCTGCTCGATGAGCCAGACACCCATTTGAATCCGCATTGGTCTTGGGATTACCCCGGCATGCTGACGGAAGCCTTCAGGTCGGAACAGCAGTCGCGCTCCACCGTGCTGATGGCCACCCACGACCCGGTGATGATTTCCGGTATGGTGAAGAACCAAGTCTTATTGGCACACGCACCTGAGCCGAATCAACCGCTCTTTTCCCGTCCGATTCGCAATCCCCGAGGACAGGGCGTAGCAAATATCTTGTGCAGCAGCGAGTTCTTCGGACTTCCGTCTAGTCTCGATAAGGAAACCCAGAAGCTGCTCGATGAGCGCCTTGACATTAGTATCAAGGAGCGGCTTACCAATCAGGACAAGGCGCGGCTTAAAGTGCTTAACGTCCAATTGGAAATTATGCCTGGCGTAAGCGAGCGAGACCCAGAGTACGTTGCATTCCTGCGCCAGCGTAGAGGCTAATCATGCGGCATATCGAGAACAGCACCATACTTTCGCAAATCTTCGCCGATGCAGCCGGCATGAAGACAAAGAAGAGTCTTGAACGAGCCCATAAGATGGCGGCGAAAAAACGACCGCCCAAAACCAGAAAAAAATACATAGACGATAATGGCAGCACAAAGTGGAAGCCGATAAAGGATCGACTGACGCCATTATTGGGGAGCAAATGTTGGTATACCGAGGCCAAAATAGTTGGAGCGCCATTAGTCATCGACCATTACCGCCCCGTCTGCGATTACTGGTGGCTGGCGTTTGATGCCGAGAATTATCGCGTGGCATGTCCTTGGGCGAACAGTTCCCTGCAGAACCCTCTCTATGGTTGCGTTGGTGGAAAGGGTGACAACTTCCCGTTGCTACCGCCCGCAGTGCGGGCTAAGAGGAAAAGTCAATTGCCGAGCGAGCGGCCAATCATTTTAGACCCCTGCAATGTAGCGGACTGTGCCCTGCTGGCATTTCAGGCAGATGGACGCCCTGTTCTTAATCCAACCTTTGCTGGTGATGCGGTTGCCGCACAGCGGGTCGATCAGAGCAAGATTCTGCTGAATCTTGACCATCCTGAATTTAATTCGACGCGCGAACAGTTATGTAATGACATCGCAGATGATGTTCTTGAGTATGAAGCTTTGCCCTCAGCCGCACCGGCAAGGGCGGTTATTCGCACTCGCATCGAGAGAAGACTAGCCCCCAACGCTCCGTTTAGCACGGCAGCACGATTCTATCTCAAACTCCACCGGCATTTGGATTGGGTAGAAACCATCGTGAACCAGCCATGACCCCCTTATTCGGACGGCGAACATGAGCATGCGGAACAGATTCTGACCCTGTTGCTCGATTAACCAAGCATCGGAACACGGTTTTGCCGATGCGGATGAACTGGTAGAAGCAGACAGGTTAAGAAGTTGTACCCATGAGCCATTTTCTGTTAGATGGTTCAAGAAATAGGGTTATGAAGGCACCAATTCCAACACCAATCTATCACCTGACACACTGGCGGAATCTGCCGTCGATTCTGTCGGCGGGCGGCGTGCTGTCCAATCATGAGATGAGGCGGCAGGGAATCGAACATCAGAACATAGCCTATGACCACATCCAGGACCGACGTGAAAACACGATGGTGTTCGGTGCAAAAGGAGGCTGTCTGCACGCCTACGTTCCTTTCCATTTCGCCCCGAAGTCGCCCATGCTGTTTACGATTTCAAAGGGGAATGTGCCGAGCTACACAGAAGGCCAGCCCCCGTTGGTCTATCTGGTTTCGACCGCGCAGACCGTAGAAGCTGCCGGCCTGCCGTTTGCCTTTACCGACGGACATGCCACGATGGCGATTACGGAGTTTTTCTCCGATCTTGCTCGGCTGGATCGCGTGACATGGTCTGTGATGAACAGCACCTATTGGAACGATACACCCGAACACCCTGATCGGAAGAGGCAGCGTCAGGCCGAGTTTCTGGTTCACCAGCAGTTCCCTGTCTCTTTGGTTTCTGAAATTGCAGTTTTTGACGCTGGCATAAAGGCGCAGGTTCTGGAAATACTGCGAAATTCCGGGGTAGATGTGCCTGTACAGGTGCGGACAAACTGGTACTATTGAACAGCTGAACAGACGAGGCGGAGAGAAATGATTACATTAAAACAAGGCGATTTGCTCAAAGCAAAGGCCGAAGCGCTCGTTAATACGGTAAATTGCGTCGGCGTGATGGGCAAAGGGGTCGCGTTGCAGTTTAAAAAAGCCTTCCCCGAAAACTGCCGCGCCTACGAAAAGGCCTGCAAGGCAGAGCTCATTCAACCCGGCAAAATGTTCGTTTTTGATGCCGGCAACTTGATGCAGACTCACTTTATCATTAACTTTCCCACCAAACGCCACTGGAAGGGCAAGTCCCGTATGGAAGACGTGGAGTCCGGCCTGGCGGCTCTGGTTGAAGAAGTGGGTCGTCTTAAAATCAAGTCCATCGCCATTCCGCCGCTCGGTTGCGGTAACGGCGGACTGGACTGGAATCAGGTGCGGCCCCGTATTGAACGGGCTTTTGCTGCTCTGCCCGATGTAGAAGTTCAGATTTTTGAACCGTCCGGAGCCCCGGCCGTTGAACAAATGGTTAATCGAACCGAAAAACCGCATCTGACGGTGGCCCGCGCTCTATTTATTAAACTGCTCGACCTGTACAAGATCGCCGACTACCGCCTGAGCCGGTTGGAAATCCAAAAGCTGGCCTATTTCCTTCAGGAGGCAGGCGAGCCGTTAAAGCTTAATTTTGCTGCCGATAAATATGGCCCGTACGCCGACAATTTGAATCATGTTCTTTCGCGCCTCGACGGGCACTTCATTCAAGGGTTTGGCGATAACACGGGGAAAGCGGAAGAGGCTTCTATTTCTTTGGTTTCCGGAGCTGTTTCAGAAGCCGAGTTCTTTTTGAACTCATCCGACTGCGAACAGAGCCGGACGCGACTGAACAAGATCGCAAATCTGATTGAGGGCTTCGAAACACCATATGGCATGGAGCTCCTCGCTACAGTTCATTGGGTCTCGACGCATGTCGAAAATCCCCCGGCATCTGAAGAAGAAGCGGTGAAGCTGGTGCATAAATGGAGTTCCCGAAAAGCGGAACTCTTTACGCCCCGACACATACAGGTTTCCTATCAGCGCCTTCAGGAGTGCGGCTGGCTCTGAGTTCCGGGGCTCTCGTATCTATTCGGCTCAATAAAACCTAATATTTGAGCCGATTAGCTATCCCATTCGGCTCATTGATCCTGAAGCTGGTCGCCTACAGCGGGCGGATCTGTCTATGCCGTTTGATTTTTACCCCTTGGCTTAGAAAAAAATTTACTTTTTTTTCCGCCCGTTAATTCCGTTCCATTCCGCCCCATGTCGCGTCATTCCGTTTCGTGTCGGTTTCTTCCTGTTGCACCCCGGCTGCGTTCCATTTCCTTTATATAGTAAAGGCCGCTTCCTCCGGTTGATTCCGCCCCTTTGGGTAGAGCCCCATGTTTTTTTTAACTCTAACCTATAAGGAGCGGACATATGCTACACGCCATTAAAAATCTCGCATCGAACCAAACCAAACCGTGCAACCCCTGGGGGGTCAAAACAGTTGCCCCGTCGAAATCTGAATGGAGCAGGCCCGATCTCGACCACTGCTTTTATTCTGGATTCGAGGGTTTGATTTCCGGGATGCGCATCGACTCAAAAAATAATCCCGCCGTCCGTCTGCACTGGATCGTTGCCGACTACGATGGACGGATTGACCAGCACGCGCGCGATACCGTTCTCGACCACTGCGTTGATTTTCGCCCGCAGTATATCAGCAAAACTATTTCTGGCGGTGCCCGGCTGCTCTGGCGGCTCGAAGCACCTTTTCTGCTCCATAGCAACGACCTGACTATCCGGCTCATGCAGCATGTCCGCAAAAAGCTGGGGCTCTCTAAGATCATGGTCGGGCTGGACACCGCCGCCTTTGGAAATCCCTGCCAGTATTACGAAGCTGGCACGGACTGGGTTCAGCTTTCCGGCGGCGTGATCCCGGCAAACTTTATGATGCAGTGGGCTGTGGAGTCATCCAATCAATACGACTGGAACAAACTGGGCCCTGTTATCCCTATCGAAACCATCGCCGACGAAGTGGAACGGCAATACCCCGGTCGTTGGACTGGCGATTTTGACATCGGCAGACGCGGCGTTCGCTTCTGGGATTCTTCAGCAAACAACGAGACGGCGGCGATCGTACGCGATTCCGGTATGCAATGTTTTACCGGCGGACAGGCCTTCGTCCCGTGGTCGGCAATTCTCGGCCGTTCCTTTGTTAATAAATTTGAAGCGGATCGTGTTGGCGGCGCCATTGAAGACATCTGGTTTGACGGCCGCGATTATTGGCACCGGCATCCTGATGGCACATGGAATTCTTTGTGCAAAAACGATACCGGCCTCGAACTCAAAGTTGCCAAGGGTCTGCGGATGTCTAAATCCCGCAACGACAACTTTACCGAAATCGACAAAGCCCTCCAGCATATCCATAAATATCAGCGTATTACTTGTGCTGCGCCTCTGATTCATCGTCCGAAAGGCATTATTCACCTTAATGGTCTCCGCATCCTCAACACCTCCACCGCTTCGGTTTGCCAACCCGCCGATTCTGATTCCCAAGGTGGAGCGGGATCTCCGAGCACGCTTTCTTCTGTAGCTGCGGACGTTGGCCGCGGCCTTCCTCAAGCCTGCCAGTTCCCTTGGTTGGAATCCTATTTCTCCACCTTCTTCGATCCGGTTGAGCAGTTGGATTATTTTTATGCGTGGTTGCGCCGCTGGTATAAATCCGCCCTCGACAACCGCATGCTTCCCGGACAGGCTTCCTTCTTCGCCGGCGTTCCGAACACTGGAAAGACGCTGCTCTCTACCGTTATCCTTTCCCGTATCTTCGGCGGGCATACGGATGCGTCATCATTCCTCTCCGGCGACGACAATTTCAACTCCCACCTGTTCCAGTCCGCTGTCTGGGCGGTCGACGATATTGTCCCGCTGACCGACCATCGCTCGCATCAGAAATTTTCAGCGCTGATCAAAAAAATGGCGGCCAACCGTACCTTTTCCATCCGGGAAAAATTCAAGGTCGATAAAACAATCGAATGGAACGGTCGCGTTGTTGTCACCTGTAACACCGATCCGGAGTCGATCCGCATTCTGCCCGACGTGGATTTGTCGAACCGGGATAAGATCAATCTGTTTCGTGTAGCTGATCGGGATACCTTTGCCTTTCCCCGTAACGTCGCGGAGATCATCCAAGCAGAGTTACCGTTTTTCTTACGCTGGCTGCTCGACTGGACACCGCCGGATCACGTTCTGGGCGATTCACGCTACGGGGTTCAAACGTACTGCGAAGCATCTTTGTTTGAAGCGGCTCGTCATTCATCCAGTGCCTATTCCTTCCTCGAGGTCTTACTGAAGTTTTTCGAAGGGCAGACTTCCAATGTGTGGACAGGTTCGGCGACGGATTTGTTAACGGCTATGCTTAGCGATCAGGATGGCTTGGCCGGTATTGCGGCTAAATACACCACCCGCCAAGTCGGCCGGGAGTTATCCAAGCTGGCATCTCAGGGTTATCCGCTCACTCAGCGACGACATCATGCTACGCGGATTTGGGACATTGACATCGTTCGGATTCGCGAAGGTGAAGGGGATACGACACCTTTTTAATCAAATCCTGGGCACCTGTTTCGACCGCCTGCATCAGGGCGGTCTTTTTATTGTCGTGTGCGTCATTTGCGTCGTTTGTGCCGTGCGTCATCATCATTTAAAAAGTTATTCTGTATTTGCACGGTATGCAGAACGGCAGTTATCTCTATTCTCTATACCTCTATTTATAATGGTAATAATGACGCAGATGACGCAGACCAATAGGGAAGGGGTTTTCCTGCGCGTCATCATCCGCGTCATTTCTCCCATAACTCGCATCTGTCCTATTTAGGTTTCCAAACTCCGGAGGATTCCTATGCGTTGTCATAATTGCCGTCACCACGAAGCCATCCTGCGAGGCGACTTCGATTCCAAACCTTGGAACGAGACTCCTTGTGCCGCCTGCAAGCTGGGTGAGGATACGTTCTATTCCGTTCCGTTTGACGAGTTCAATCCGCCGACTCCTGCACCCGGTTTTGAATTTTTTCATCCCGCCAATCGGCAATCGGAAATCTCCAATCGTAAATCCGTAATGCTTCCCGCGGATGTGCTGGCTCAATTCGTACAGGGGTTTCTTTCTTTGCCTTCCGAGCTGCGCGACATCGTTGCTTGGCGTTATCAGGGTGTGTCGTACAAAGAGATTGCACAGCGTCAGGGTACTTCCATCCAGTTGGCGGAAATGCGGCACAAGATAGCCATTCGTGATTGGCCGGTTTTACAATCTCTCTTTCCCTACAAAACCGCCAAGCGCCGCCGCCGTCGGTCCCGCAGGTAGGTATTTTCCCAACCCTTGTTTGTTTCCCTGTGGGTGCGGACGGTGGCCGCACAATTCATCTTTCATAATTCATCCTTCTCCCTATGCGGTCTCGCGCAATCAAGTGTCTTTTGCCACCGGGCCATTCTTCTCTACTGCCGACCTCTGTCCTCTGACTTCTGTCCTCTGGTTGTTTCGCCCGTTGCCAAAATCCACTTCATTGCACTCGCCCCCCAAGCCCCCCGGTGGGGGGATGTAGCAACGCGGCCCGAACCGGCTCTTCATCGTTCCACCCTGCGAGCCTCCTACGGTTGCTTTGCAACCGGCCTCGGCTCTTGGGTGTCCGATTCAGTGCCGGAACGGGCCTTCTACCTCGGCAGTCCGCTGATCCCGCAACATCATGGCGCTCGAATACATCGCGCCATCATGTTTCGGGGCGGACTCCCTCGGGCTGCCTGCTGTTGCAGGCAACACTCCGTGGGGTGGTATGGTTGAACGCAGACCGGTTCAGTTCCGGACAATCACCGGAATTCACCGGCCTGCTCTCGGGGAATTAACTCGGCGGCCACGCTCACGGGTCTTGCAACCGAAGGACCGGCCAACATCGCATAATTGATCAATTATGCAACGTGGGCCTTTGCTTCAA
>CAYNOR010000007.1:0-111153 GCA_964398915.1 uncultured Verrucomicrobiota bacterium | reverse complement strand
TTAAACAGGAAATACCATGACCCTTTCTTTTTGCAGAACTTTTAGGACACTACCCCGCAGAAAAAAGTTTCCCTTGTAGAAAAATGACAAATCAGTAAGCTTTGCCAACTTATGATGTTCATGATTAAACCCAGTCGACACGCATGGCTCTGGTGGGTCTCCGCCGTGACTCTCTCTATCGGAATAGCCGTTTATATTCTGCTCAAACCCGCATCATACGACATAGAAATCCAACGCTATCGATCAATGGCTTTGGTCGCGGCGATCCTTATATCCGGCTTGTGCATCATTATCGGCACATCAAAACGCTGGTTCGGAAAAGATCTTTAAACGTATTTGCGATCAAGAGCTGCGTTGATACTGGTCAGAATTTCATACGGAATCGTCCGGCATATTTTTGAAAGTTCATCTGCCCAGACCGATTCCTCACCTTGTTCGCCGATCAAAACCGCTTCATCGCCGACTTTCACTTTGGCATCCGGCCCCACATCCGCCGCAATCCAATTCATGCTGACACGGCCAACCACCGCACACCGCCGGCCGCCGATCAATACATCGCCTTTATTGCTTAAGGCGCGATTATAGCCGTCTGCATATCCCACCGCCAGCGTGGCAATCTGGGTTGGGTATTCCGTGCGATACGTCCCGTAATACCCCACCGCGAAGTCAGCCGGAACCTTTTTAACCTGAACCACACGTGTTTTCCACTGAAGCACCGGTTTGGTTTGAAACCGTCCCTTAGGATCGGTCGCGCCATAACCGTAAAGTACGATCCCCTGACGAACTCCGTCCAGATCCCAGTCCGGAAAATAGAGCGCCGCGCGACTGCTGGAAAGATGTTTAAAAACGGTCGAGGGCATGTGCTTTAATGCCTCGTTGAATTTTTCAGCCTGCGCCAGAGCATGATCCGGCTGATCGGGATCAACCCGGGCAAAATGACTGCAAATACCGGCCCATTCCAACCCGCCGGCAGAATCCAGCACTTTAACCATGGCGCCGACTTCGTCCCATTGCACACCGAGACGGCCCATGCCGGTGTCCACCTTAAGGTGCACAAGAAGAACTTTCCCTCTGCGGCGGGCCTCCTCAGCCAGCATCAATCCGTGTTCAAGACAGGTAACCACAGGGAAAATACGGTTTTCGAACAGTTCATCAATATGCTCCGGAAGCACCATCCCCAGCACCAGAATATTAACCTCCGGCAGCGAGGCACGGATTTTGAGAGCCTCATCCAGAAAAGCGACAGCAAACCAATTGATTCCCTCTGCGGCAGCGGCCGTTGCGATAGGAATAAGCCCGTGGCCGTACGCATCCGCTTTGACCACCAGCATGACAGCGGTTTTTTCAGGGATGGCCGCCCGCAACGAACGTACGTTCTGCCGCAATCGGTTTAAATCAATTTCAACCCACGAATGATTCATAAAAATTCCAGTTGCGATCCTTTTTCAGATTTCGACATTCGCTATTCGAAATTCCGCCGCCAAGGCGGGTTGGTACCCCGGACAGGGTTCGAACCTGTGACCGGCGGATTAGAAATCCGCTGCTCTATCCAGCTGAGCTACCGGGGTGACGGGGGCGGATTATGGAGGATGAGGGATGAACTATGAAAGCGGATTCTTTTCCTGAGTTTGAAAAATCGCCTTTTAGCACCAGTCGGGACTGTTTTTTTACCGTCCATGGAACTACAATGAAAAAAGATTGAACATTTTGCTCTGTTAAATAGTCTATTTTGCACGAATCCATTAAATAGGAGATTTAAATATGGTCGGTATTGAAGTGATTAACCAGAAGGTGCGCGAACAGAGTGCCTTCATCCATTCCCTTAAGGCGGAAATCGGAAAAGTAATTGTCGGTCAGGACTATCTCATCGACCGGCTGATTATCGGTATGCTGTCCAATGGACACGTTCTGCTCGAGGGCGTTCCAGGGCTGGCAAAGACTCTAACCGTTAAAACACTGGCCTCCGCACTGAAGACCTCGTTCCATCGCATTCAGTTCACTCCGGATCTTCTGCCGGCCGACCTGACCGGAACCTTGATTTACAATCCGAAGGAATCCGAGTTTTTTGTCAAAAAAGGACCGGTATTCGCCAATATTATTCTGGCCGACGAAATCAACCGCGCACCGCCCAAGGTGCAAAGCGCCCTGCTCGAAGCAATGCAGGAACATCAGGTGACCATCGGAGATCAGACGTTCCGCCTGCCCGAGCCGTTTCTTGTGATGGCCACCGAGAACCCCATCGAACAGGAAGGCACTTATCCGCTGCCCGAAGCGCAGGTCGACCGCTTTATGCTTAAGCTCAAAATCGATTATCCGACCATCGAAGAAGAGCGCCGCATCCTCGACCGCATGGCCCGCACGGACACCGATATTACGATTAATCCCGTCATTGATCCCTCCGTCATCCTGAACGCACAACGCATGATCGACGAAATCTACACCGACGATAAAATCAAGGACTACATCCTCAGTATCGTCTTTGCCACGCGCGATCCGGAAAAATACGGTCTGAAAATCAAAGAATACCTGCGTTACGGTGCCAGTCCGCGCGCCACTATTGCGCTGACTATCGGCGCCCGCGCCCACGCCTTTCTTCAGGGCCGCGGCTATGTAACACCGCAGGACGTCAAATCCATCGCCCCGGATATTCTGCGCCACCGCATCATCGTCTCCTACGAAGCGGAAGCGGAGGAGCTGACCTCCGAAATGATCATCGATAAGATCTTGAGCGCGATCCCGGTACCCTAAGAGTCAAAAGTCAAAGGTCTGAAAGTCCAATGTCTGACTTTCGGCCTTCGACATTCAGACTTGTGACTATGAACTCAACAAATCATAAAGAGTTGCTGAAGAAGGTTCGGCGGATCGAAATCCGAACCCGCCACGCCGTTAATGATGTCTTTGCAGGACGCTATCACAGCGTTTTCAAAGGACGCGGGATGGAGTTTGATGAGGTGCGTGAATACGTCCACGGTGATGACATCCGCGCCATCGACTGGAACGTGACCGCCCGGACCGGCGTGCCGCATATCAAAAAATTCGTCGAAGAACGCGAGATGACAGTTATGCTTCTTGTCGACATCAGCGGTTCGAACGACTTCGGCAGCACCGGTCAGCTCAAGCGCGACCTGGCCGCCGAAACGGCCGCCATGCTCGCGTTCTCCGCAACACGCAATAACGACCGCATCGGGTTAATTCTCTTTTCCGACCGGGTCGAAAAATATATCCCGCCCTGCAAAGGCACTGCATCGCATGTCTTGCGTATCATTCAGGAAGTGCTTTATCACATCCCTCAAAGTCGGCAGACCGACGCACGGCCTGCGCTCGATTTTCTTAATCACACGACACATCGCAAAGCCGTCGCCTTTCTGATCAGCGACTTTATCTTTCCGTCAGATTGCGATAAATCGCTTAAAATCACGGCCCGCCGGCACGATCTGATTGCTGTAGCCATCGCCGACCGGCACGAGCGCGTCTGGCCGAAAGCGGGGCTGATTGAGTGGCGCGACCCGGAAAGCGGACGGCGGACGCTCGTTGATACGTCCAGCGCCGCTGTGCGCAGCGCGTTACTGCTCAACCAGGAACAGCAGAGGGAAATATTACAGCGCACACTGCGCCGGGCCGGCATTGACACCATCGAGCTCTTCACAGGCGAACCCTACGATAAAGCCTTCATGAAATTTTTCAGACAGCGGAGCCGGAAAAGATGAGATTCAATGTTCGATATTTTATATGCGCGGTGTCCTGCGCAGTGCTTTCCGGATGCGGAAAGCCGGCGGATCCGCTCCCGGCGGGCGGGTTTTCTGCACAGGCGACGCTAAGCACAAATACCATCCTCGTCGGCGATCCGGTCACCTTAACCCTGACCGCCCGCCATCCCGCAGGCAGTACCATCAGTTTTCCGAACATTGGAAACGGCAAGGAAGTGGCTGTCCGCGGACGGGCGTCAGCCGGTAAAAAACTCACAAAAACCATTCTGGAGTCGGAAGAAATATACCAGCTGAGTTCTTTCCGTATCGGTGACTGGCAGCTCGCCACAAACCCGGTCGTCTGCACGTTTTCCGGCGGTGAACAGAAAACACAGGATCTGTCCGGGCTTGTGCTGCATGTTCAGAGTTCACTGAATGCGACCAACGCAACCAAACTTTCGGACATCAAGGATATCGTTAAACCGCCGTTGCAACTTGCACGCAAGCTGTGGGTGCCGCTGGCCATCGCCCTGCTGGCACTGATTGCCGGCTTAGTGACCCTGCTCTTCCTCCGTAAACGAAAAACAGCGCAACTGTCATCCGTTCCGCCCCAACCTCCGCACATCATTGCCAAACAGGCGCTCGACGTTCTGCGCAAAAAACAATGGTCGCCGGAGCCGTTCTTCACAGAACTCTCGCTGATCCTGCGCACCTACCTCGAAAACCGGTTCAGTCTTAATGCACCCGAGTCTACCACGGAGGAGCTGACACGCTCCATGACCGCCGACAACCGGCTGGCCATCAAAGAGCAACAGACCCTGCATAATTTTATGACTCAGGCCGACCTCGTAAAATTCGCCCGCGCCGATGCACAGCAGGATGTGATGCAAAACGCTTTCGAAACCGTTGAACAGTTTGTTGAACAAACGGCTCCGGCTGATCAGACCAATCAGACTAATTAAAATGAAATTAGCGTATCCATATTTATTGCTGTTGCTGTTACTGATTCCGGCGCTGCTGTGGTGGCGTGCCCGCCGCCGCGGATCGGCGGTCAATTTCCCGGACGGAGCCTTGCTGAGGAAACTGCCGGTCGGTCCGGCCGTGCGTTTACAACCGGTACTGACCGCACTTTACGTTCTGGGTCTGGCCTGTCTTATCGTTGCAACAGCCCGTCCACAACGCGGATTACAGGAAAGCAATGTTAACACGGAAGGGGTCGATATTGTGCTGCTGCTCGACCTTTCCACGTCTATGGAGACCCCTGATTTTTCCCGGAACGGTCAACTTCAAACCCGCATTGAATCCGCCAAGCAGGTTATTCGAAGCTTTATCAGTAAACGCAAGGACGACCGGATCGGCATGGTCGGTTTCGCGGCGCTCCCCTACTCCATCGCACCGCTCACGCTTGACCACAGCTGGCTGGAACAACGGCTGGACGGATTACGAACCGGCATGCTCGAAGACGGTACGGCAATCGGCGATGGTATTGCGTCGGCCGTTAACCGCCTGCGTGAAAGCAAAGCAAAAAGCCGCATCGTTATTTTACTGACGGACGGCATGAACAATCGCGGTGAACTGAAACCGGAAAATGCCGCACAGGCCGCCGCCGCGCTCGGCATCAAGGTTTACACCATCGGCATCGGCGGCGGCATGCCGGTCCGGCAAGGCTTTTTCACCATGCCGCCGCAGGAAATTGATGAAACCACACTCAAACGCATTGCTGAACTGAGCAAGGCGGAATTTTTCCGCGCCCGCGATCTAAAGACGCTCGAAGAGGTTTATGCCCGAATCGATAAACTGGAAAAAACGGAAATCGAAATGCTGCAATACACCCGCTTCGAAGAAAAGTCCGGGAGCTGGCTGCTCGCCGCATTGTTTTTCCTGTCTTTGGAAAAAATATTAACCCTCTCACGCTTCGGGAGGCTTCCTGAATGAAATTCGGCGCTCCAGAATTTATCAAATGGCTCCTGCTGATCATTCCGCTGATTGGACTGTTTATTTTTATGCACCGGCAACGCACCGCACGACTGGCGCGACTGATTTCTTCCAGTGCCTGGGACACCGTTATTCCCGGGCGGCGCAAAAAGCACGGATACCGCCGCACGATTTTGCGGATACTCGCTTTGCTCTGCATCGGGCTGGCGATAACACGTCCGCAATGGGGCTCGCGCTGGGAAGAGGTTAAACAGCGCGGACTCGATATTATCGTTGTGCTCGACACATCAAAAAGCATGCTGGCCGAGGACATCAAACCGAACCGTTTGAAACAGGCGCAATGGGCAGTGCGCAATTTCGTGAAACAGCTGAAGGGCGATCGCATCGGACTGATTGCTTTTGCGGGCAGCAGCTTCCTGCAATGCCCTGTCACCGTCGACTACGCCGCCTTCACGATGATGCTCGACGACCTTTACGCCGGCATTATTCCGCGCGGAGGAACCGCTATCGAGCAGGCGCTGAAAACAGCGGCGGACAGTTTTGACGCAAAATCAGAAGCGGATCGCGCAGTCATCCTCATCACCGACGGTGAGGATCACGAGGGTGATCCTGGCCGCATGGCAGAGCAGTTCCGCAAGGAAAACATAAAGCTCTTCTGTATCGGCGTCGGCACACTGTCGGGCGAACTGATTCCTTCAAACGAAGGGTACACGAAAGATTCGCAGGGCCGGGTTGTCAAAAGTTCTTTGAACGAGGGGTTGCTCGAAAAACTGGCACGCGAAACCGGCGGATTCTACGTCCGCTCTGCGCCGGGCGATTTCGGCCTCGACCGGATTTATAAACTCGGCATCTCCGATCTGCAGCGTGACGAACAGGAATCCCGGCTGGCCAAAGTATATGAAGAACGCTTCGTCTGGTTCGCCGCCGCCGCCCTGCTTTTCCTGCTGGCCGAAGGACTGTTCCGCCCCGCTTTGCTTTTGCTGTTTCTGCTGTTTTTTCCCACTCAGGAAACGGAAGCGGCCAGCTGGGAAAAGGCTTACCGCAAGGGCGATTACACCAATGCGCTTCAGGCAATCGATCAACTGGCTGAAAAGTTTCCGGACATCGGAAACTATAATCGCGGCAACGTGCTCTACCGGCAGAAGGATTTCCAAGGTTCGGAAAAAGCGTACGCCGCAGCGTCCGCGCTGACTCAAAATGAAAAGCTGAAACAAAAGGCACTTTACAATCGCGGCACCGCGCTGCTGGCCGGAACAACAACTCAAACCAATGCGGTCTATGACACAGCAGCACAGGCCGCGGATCTCTTTGAACTGGCTCTCGCGCTCAAACCGGATGATCAAGCCGCCAAACAGAATTTCGAACGTTCCATCAATCTGATCGTCTCTACGCGCATCAGCAGTTCGGCGAAACTGATTCAGGAAGCTGACGCCTTGTTGAAGGAGTTCAAAGCAAAGACCGCCAAAGAAAACTACGAGAAGGCCAAAGATATTTTGGCACCGATTTTCGAAAATTATTCGCCAGACAATCGGATGGCGATGGGACTTAAGCAACAGGCTGACAAACAACTTTCGATGTTATCAAAAGCAGTACGAGAAACCAAAGACGACATGGAAAAAGCCAAACAGGCCATCGCCGCATATGAATACAAAACAGCGGCCGACATCATGCTGGACGATAAACCAGCCCGCAAATGGGCGTTCGATCTGGATGAAAAACTGGCGCAGGAATTTCAGCAGTTCAATGAGAACAACCGTAAAGTCATCGAAATTGTTTATCCCTCCAATCCGCTAAAGCCATGAAACGTTATCCATCCATCTTAATTTGCCTCGCGCTATGCGCCACCGCTTCGGCACAAACCGCTACTCAACTTTTTAATCCGCCTGCCAAAGAATATATTTACGGCAACACTCCGGTCGCCAGCAATCTGGTTGCAGAAGCTCTCGAAAAATTCCCACAGGACGAAAAACTCCTGAAGCTGAAAAAGCTGATTGAAGAACAGCAACAGCAAAAAGATCAGCAGAATAAAGATCAAAACCAGCAGGATCAGAAGCAGGATCAGCAACAGGATCAACAAAAGCAACAGAGCGGGCAGGACGACAAAAAGGATCAACAGCAGGATCAGCAAAAGGGGAAGAATCAACCGGATCAGGCCGATCAACAGCAGAGTCAGGATCAGCCGCAGCCAGCTCAGCCTAAGCAGGCCGGCGAGATGAGTAAGGAAGAGGCCCAGCAGTTACTTGACGCGATGAAACAGGATGAGCAGGATCAACGGACAAACCTGAAACCATTTCTGGGCGGGCCCGTCCGGGTGGAAAAAGACTGGTAGGAGTGTGTGAATTGAAGATTGCAGATTTCAGATTACTGATTGCGTGCAGCGTGGTGGCGACCCGTGTTTTCGGCTTTGAGGCGACGATGACGATTCAGCCGCCGCTGATCCAGCTGGGTGAGTCGGCCACGCTGAGTATTGAAGTTCGAAATGCAAAAAAAATACAGCCGCCTGCTTTACCGGAGGTTCCCGGCCTGCGCTTTTCCGGCGTGAGTCAGTCGCAACAAACCAGCTGGGTCAACGGAAAAACAGATAGCTTCACCACCTACAGCTTTCAAATTGCCCCTCAAAAAACCGGTACGTTTAAAATCGGACCGTTTGATTACACCGCAGACAAGGAAACAAAAACTCTGCAAGGCGAGCTGAAAGTCGTCGCTACGTCCGGCGATGCCTCACAGCCGCAAAGCTGGTCAGAAATTCTTTTCGCCCGTCTTGAGCCGGATCGTAAAAGCGCTTATGTGCAGGAACCCTTCGGACTGACCCTGTCCATCTATTCACGGCAAGGTCTGCAAATGGCGGGCAATATCAATCTTCAGGGTATGCCGGAAACCGGACTGAGCGAATTAAAATGGCAGGAAATTCAGCCCGATCGCGTGGCGATCAGTAATGTCGTTTATGAGGTCCGAAGATTTCACTGCCGCACACGGGCCGTGAGTTCTGGGGACTTTGCATTCGCACCTGTCATAACGGTTCAAATCATCACCCAGAATCAAAACCAGCGGTCAAACGATCCGTTTTTCGGCTCTCTTTTCCAGCGCAACGAGACGCGTCCGGTGGATGTTGAAGTTGAAAAAGCAACGATTGAAGTGATGCCACTGCCGGAACAGGGCAAACCTGCGGGGTTCAGCGGTGCCGTAGGCCGGTTCGAATTTCAAGTCACCGCGCAACCGCTAAAGGTGCAGCCGGGAGATCCGATCACGCTGGCTATGACCATCAGCGGTGACGGGAACTTCGACCGGGTCATGATCCCGGCCATCCCGGCCAACGGATCATTCCGGCTCTTCGGCGAACCGGTACGCAAGCCGGAAGATAACGGGGTTCGGTTTGAACAGGTGATCTCGCCGCGTGATGCAAATGTTACAGAAATTCCACCCATCGCTTTTTCTTATTTTGACACTCAGTCCGGGCAGTACCGCATACTGAACAGCGCAGCGATTCCAATTACAGTCGAGGCTTCATCCAATAACGTGGCACAGGTTTTTGCCGCAAAAGATTCGCTTGTTCTGCCCCCGCCGGAAACCCCGTTTGCAACGGAAAGCGATATTCAGCGGATTGAAAGTCAGGTGAAAAATTTATGGCAGACCGTCCGCCCATGGTTATGGGCAGTCCCTGCGGCGCTCATTCTGACCGGCATCTTTTTCTTCGCCCGGAAATTTCATAAAACACGACAGGGCGATACCGCGAGGGTAAGAAGACAAAAAGCCCCTAAAGCCGCCCGTAAAGCACTGCGTACGGCCGTACACGCACGCAAACAGGGTGACGTTAAAGCGTTCTATGATGCGTTGTGGTATGCGCAGGCTGATTACTTCGGGCACCGCCTGAATCTATCACCCGGCGACGTCACCGCGTCCACGGTGCTTCAGGCACTGACCGGCACCGGCATTGACCCGAAACAAGTCCATGCACTGCGCACTGTTTTTGAACAACTGGAAGCCTGCCGTTACGGAGCTCCCGCAGCAATGGCACCTGAAACGATGGAACAATTGCAAGGCGGGTTAGAACAAATCCTGAAGCAGTGTGAGAAGGTGAAGTTTTAACCAGCGCACTTCACCCGAAACCTATTCATCCGCGAAAGTTGACTCTCAAATTATTGGGTATATACTACGGTATATATCTAAGGAGATGAGTCATGCAAACAGCCAAGCTTTTTACGAATGGTCGCAGTCAGGCCGTACGACTGCCGAAAGAATACCGGCTGGACGGAACAGATGTTTTCATTACCAGCCTCGACGGAGTGATTATGCTCATCCCCCGAAAAACTCCCTGGGCCGGCTTTGTTGCCAGCCTTAAGCGCTTTACCGGCGATTTCATGGAAGAACGTAAACAACCGGAACTCGATCAGCGGGCTTTCTGATGCGCTACATGCTGGATACCAATATCTGCATTTTTATCATCCGTCAGAAAAACCCGGCGGTCATACAGCAAATCACTCGGCACCGTCCGGAAGATTTACTGATCTCCTCCATCACCGTCAGCGAACTCGAGTATGGATGTGAAAAAAGCGCTGATCCGGAAAAAAATCGGCTGGCGCTCATGGAATTTTTATCGCCATTCACAATCCTTCCATTCGCTCCCTCGGCGGCACAACACTACGGAGAAATCCGCGCTCAACTCGAACGGGACGGAACTCCGGTCGGGGCAATGGATATGCTGATTGCAGCTCACGCCAGATCGGTTAATGCAACACTCGTTACCAACAACACCCGCGATTTTAAACGGATCAAAGGGTTGAACCTTGCCGACTGGTCGTAATGGCTGTTGATCCACCGGTATCCGCGAAGGGTAAAGAGTTCTCTCGCCAAGGCGCTAAGCCGCAAAAGGTGGAGCGACGGCCAGACATTCACGATTTCTGTAGCCGGGGCCGTTGGCCCCAGAAAGCCGCGCCCACCGTGCGCAGTCACAGAGGTCCATTACATTTCCCCAGAATCCGCTGTGCAAAACCGGGCGGGAGGGCTACTTTCAGACTCGTAATGCAAGAGTAGTTCACTTTGAAAAAGGAGTGTCGTTGATGAAAAGATGGATCGTGACAGGACTTGCGGGCGCTCTTTGTTTTTCAGCCTCGGCGGTAGAGCGGTATGTGGATTTGAATAACTCAGCGCCGGTTGCGCCGTATACGAACTGGGCTTCCGCCGCGACAGATATCCAAACGGCGGTTAATGCCGCATCTACCGGCGATGTGATTTGGGTGACGAATGGGATCTATAAGCTGACCGTTGAGATCGTCATTAATAAGCCTCTCACTCTTCAGAGCGTTAACGGGCCCTCCGAAACCATTATTGATGCGCAGTGGTTTTGCCGTTGTTTGCACGTGAACGAAAACGAAAATGTGACGGTTGTAATTGATGGCTTTACCATGCAAAACGGTTTTGTGGATGAGTCCGATGACCCCAGTGTGGGTGGAGCAATCTTCGGTGTGAGTAGTCTCGATATCCCATCAGTATTAACCAATTGTGTGATTCTAAATAACACCGCATGGGGAGATGGCGGCGGCGTATTCGGTCAATTTCGTTTGAATAACTGCATTGTTAGAGGAAATTGTTCTTTATTTGGATCGGGGGGTGGACTGTATCTCCGTTATTATCAAGTGAGCTCTAGCAGTGTGGCCGATTGTATCATAGAGGATAATGCAGCTTTTAATGGGGATGGGGGCGGACTTTCTTCCAGTGGAATCGCATCTAACTCTGTTTTTAGAGGGAACACTGCCCGTAACGGTGGAGGAATGGCTCGTGGTGGGGATGCATTCGGGTGCCTTTTTGTGAAAAATGCCGCCTCCGAATCCGGCGGTGGATTATCGAGTTGTAGAGCATATAACTGCACTATTACCGGAAATAGTGCGGAGTATAGTGGAGGGATGTATTCGGACGGGTATTACGGGGAGGCTAGGAATTCAATCGTTTACTACAATACCCCGAATGACATCGGCAGTGAAGTACCCGTCTTGTATTCCTGTTCACCAACGCTGAGTCATGGCGTGCTCGGGAATATTACTAATGCGCCAGCATTTGCTGCTCGCGATCTGGAAAATTACCGGTTGTCTGCTGGGTCTTTATGCATTGATGCGGGAATTAACGCTTATGCGCCGAGGCCTATGGATTTGGACGGCAATCCTCGCATTTATAATAGCCGGGTAGACATGGGCGCTTATGAATATCAGGAGAATCTTCCAGATGACGACCAGGATGGTTTAAGTAATGTGGCGGAAGTGCGGTACGGCACGAATCCAAACAATCCGGATTCAGACAACGACGGATTTAAAGACGGATGGGAAGTTGAGCACGGCTGGTCGCCAATTCATGACGATTCGTTCGTGCGGTCTTACATTGAAAGCAACTCATCCGTCTTCGGTTATTACACGGAATCAACTGTTGGCGATCTGGCCATGGGAGAAATGATGGTTCAGGTTGTTGGGACCAACATAAACGTGAGATTGCAGATGATGAAATCGAGCGATCTAATCAACTGGACCAATACAGAACAATCGGTGGAGTGGACAGTGCCTGCGGCGGGTAAAGAGTTCTTCCGGATACGCGCTCAGCCTTAGCACATCAATGCAAAAGTTGACGTGGGATTTTTCACCACAAAACAATCCGTTCACTTGACGGCCAAAGGTGCCAAGCGTAACATCTGAGTCGTGAGGAAGAGATAAAGCAAAACCTCGCCTGTTCTTTAAAATTTCAGCCCGCCCGGCAGGCAACAAGTTTCCGATCCGATAACAATAAAAAATAGGGTGCTCAGGACAGTGCTGATGGTTTCCATCTTCACTTTAGGGCGCCCACCTTGTAAATCAGGGTTCGGAAATGAGCCTCCCGGATACGGGCTCTTTCTTTTGCGTTCCTCCCGGAACGCGGATTGATGGAATACAGGAATGAAGGATTATTGGGTTCGTCAATCCACTCATCCTTAAATCCATCAATCCACGACTATTCCATCATTCCTCTATTCCAATGTTCCAGTTCCCCGTCTTTCGTGGTTAACTTTCCCCTATGGAACTTTTTGAGGAAAAACCGTCCAACAAACCGCGACCCGGTGCGGGCACCGCGCCGCTGGCGGCACGGATGCGTCCGCGCACTCTCGATGAAATCGCCGGTCAGGATCATATCCTTGGTGCAGGCAAGCTGTTGCGCCGTGCAATTGAGGCCGACCGCATTTCAAGCGTAATTCTCTACGGCCCGCCCGGATGCGGAAAAACCTCGCTGGCAGAAGTCATTGCGCTGGTCACTGACCGCCGTTTTGAGCGCACCAGCGGCGTGCTGGCCAATATCGCCATTCTACGCAAACTGCTCGAACAGGCCGCCAGCTGGAAAAAAATCCATAAGCAGGACACCATTCTTTTCATCGACGAAATCCATCGCTTCAACAAGTCGCAGCAGGATGTGCTGCTGCCCTACGTCGAAAGCGGCGATATCATTCTAATCGGCGCGACAACGCATAATCCGTTCTTTTTCATCAATACCCCGCTCAACTCCCGTTCACAGATTTTCCAGCTCAATCCGCTGAGTGAGGATGCAATTAAAACGGTGCTGAAACGCGCTATGGAACATCCGGCGGGACTCAACGGACTCGTTACCGCCGATGCTGACGCTCTGGCGCACTTGGCGACCGTTTGCGAAGGCGATGCGCGGCGCGCACTCAACGCGCTCGAAATTGCCGCGCTGACCACTCCGCCCGGCGAAAACGGAATCGTCCATCTGACACGCCATGAAACTGAGGAGTCGGTTCAGAAAAAGGCGGTTTCGTACGATCACGATGAAGATGAGCATTACGACACCATCTCGGCTTTTATAAAAAGCGTGCGAGGTTCCGACCCGAATGCCGCCATTTACTGGTTGGCCAAAATGATTTATGCGGGCGAGGACCCGCGTTTTATTGCGCGGCGGCTGGTGATTCTGGCTTCCGAGGATATTGGCAATGCAGACCCGCGCGGACTGTCGGTGGCAACGGCGGCGATGCAGGCTGTCGATTTTGTCGGTATGCCGGAGGCGCGTATTATTCTGGCTCAGGCGACAACCTATCTGGCCTGCGCGCCGAAAAGCAATGCGAGCTATCTGGCAATTGATGCCGCACTGGCCGATGTGGAAAACGGGCGTACGTTGCCGGTGCCGGATCATCTGAAAAATGCTCCGCACCCCGGCAAGGGCGATGTGAAGTACCAATACGCCCACGACGGCAAGGATCATTTCGTCGATCAGGAATATGTACCGACCGACCGGATTTATTACACGCCAACCAGTCAAGGATACGAAGAGACGCTCAAAAAACGGCTGGAGTACTGGGCGTCGATGCGGAAAAACAAAAAATGACCAAAGCGGACATACGCAGTCGAATTGCAGAGCAAAAGAAAAGGCTCAGCGCCCAGACTCTGGCTGAAATGAGCGCTGACGTTGTCTGTAAAATCCAGAGTCTGGAAATTTTCAGGGTAGCAAAAACTGTCGGAGCTTATCTGCCTCTGCCCGGTGAAGTTGATATTTCGCCTCTTTTCCAAGCGTTAGAAAAAACTTTCTATATCCCGGCGTTTGACGAGACGGCCGGTGGATACCGGATGGCTCAACTCACTGCAGAACTCAAAAAGGGACGTTTCGGCATCCTGGAACCGGTGACTCCGGCTTTCGCCGTCGAAACCGGCCTTGATCTGATTTTTGTGCCGGGGGTGGCTTTTGACCGGGCCGGGAATCGAACCGGGCGAGGCGGCGGCTTCTATGACCGGCTGCTACCTCAATATCACTCCGTAAGGGCGGGAGTTTGCTTTGATTTCCAATGTTTGGACCGCCTGCCTACAGAGAAGCATGACACCCCGATGCACCTTGTTGTCACCGAAACACAAATTCTTAAAATTGCGATGAACAGTTAGACATTCCGCGCGGTCATAGCTATCCTAAGACACAGAAAATTAAATTTTTAAATAAAGGCAGATCATGGACAGCATAGAAATCTGGTTGAGCAGTGTACAAGGATTCATCATCAATGTCGGGTTTGTCATTCTTGGGTTCTTTTTTCACGCCTACCTGACCCGCACTAATGCGGTAGCCGCCAGTCACCGTGGAGCCGTTATTCTGGATGAAGCGAAGAAAAAAGCGGAAGCGATCGTTCATGAAGGGAATGTGAATGCCCGTGAAGAGGTGCTGAAAGCCCGCGAGCGAATCGAAAAGGAACAGGAAACCAAGCGACAGAGTATTATCGCATTGGAAGACCGCGTGGTTGCCCGCGAAAAGGATATTTCGCGGAAACTCGAACTGCTCGAAGCAAAAGACCGGACGTTGACCGAAAAAGTCGATAAAGCAAACCAGCTGAATGAAGAGTTTAAGGCGCAGCAAAAAGAGCTGAAAGAATGCATTGAAAAAGAAAACCGCCAGATTCAGGAAGCCGCCAGCCTTTCAAAAGAAGATGCCCGCAGACTGATCATGGATCAGATGGAAAAAGAGCTGGAAGGCGAAATCAGCGGACTGATCCGTCAGCAGCAGAAAAAAATCTATGAACAGGCCCGTGCGGAAGCCCGTGATGTGATCTGCAGTGCGATTGAGAGGTACGCCGGAGAACATGTCAGCAATATCACCGTAACGCAGGTTGCCCTGCCCGCTGAGGATATGAAAGGCCGCCTGATCGGTAAAGAAGGCCGCAACTTCCGGTCCTTCGAAATGGAATCCGGCGTTAACCTGATCATAGATGAAACACCCGGTTTTGTGCAGCTTTCCAGCTTCGATCCTGTCCGCAGAGAAGTAGCCCGCGTCGCACTGGAACGACTGATGGCAGACGGGCGCATCCATCCTGCCAGCATCGAAGAGATGGTCAAAAAAGCCCGTTCAGACGTTGATGAAATTATCCGGCAGACCGGCGAGGACGCACTCTACAAACTCGGCATTTCGGGCGTAGCACCGGAACTGGTAAAAATTCTCGGCCGGTTGAAATACCGGACCAGCTATAAACAGAATGTACTCGACCACTCCATCGAAATGGCCTCTTTAATGGGTATGATGGCCGCTGATCTCGGTCTGGATGTCGCTTTGGCAAAACGCGTTGGTATTTTCCATGACCTCGGTAAAGCTGTTGATCATGAAGTGGAAGGCTCCCATGCCGTAATCGGTGCGAATCTATTGCGCAAATACGGCGAAATCCCTCTGGTCTACAATGCCGTCGCCGCGCATCACGAAGATGTCGAGAAAAGCAGTGTCTACGCAGTGCTGGCTTCCGCCGCCGATGCCATGACCGCGGCCCGTCCCGGCGCACGTATGGATACAACCGACCTTTACTTCCAGCGTCTGGACAAACTCGAAAAGATCGCCATGTCCTTCAAAGGCGTCGATAAATGCTACGCGATTCAGGCAGGACGCGAGCTACGCGTTATGGTGGAAGGTGCCAAAGTGGACGATGCCCGCGCCCTGATTCTCGCCCGCGAAATTGCCAACCGTATTCAGGATGAGGTCAAATACCCCGGACAGGTAAAAGTCACCGTCATCCGTGAAACCCGCGCCATCGAATACGCCAAATAAAACACACCCAGCAGGTTGTTGCTGGCGCTCTTTCAGGCCAGCAGATCGGGACGGCGTTCTGCGGTACGTTTTTCAGACTGTTGCCGGCGCCATTTCGCAATGGCCGCATGGTCTCCTGAAAGCAGCTCTTCAGGAACTTTCATACCGCGAAATTCCGGCGGACGGGTGTACTGCGGATATTCAAGCAACGATTCGCTAAAGGATTCCTGCTCGGTAGCCCCCTCGCCGCCCAGCACGCCGGGAATCAGACGGACAACAGCATCAATCACCACGGCGGCAGGTAACACTCCGTTGGTCAGCACATAATCGCCGATTGAGATTTCTTCATCAATCAGCTCCGTGCGGATGCGCTCATCCAGCCCCTCATAATGCCCGCAGACAAAAATCAAATGTTCTTCGTTCGAAAGCTCCTGCGCCCGCGGCTGGGTAAAAGGTTTCCCCTGCGGGCACATCAGGATTACGCGGGATTTCTCTGATCGAACGGATTCAACCGCCCGAAAAACCGGCTCGGGCTTCATCACCATGCCGGGGCCGCCACCAAACGGGCGGTCATCGGTCGTCCGGTGCTTATCATCCGTAAAATCGCGCAAATTTAATCCGCGGAACGTTACGTAGCCCGCCTTGGAAGCGCGTTTCATCATGCTTTGTCCGGTAAACCCGTCGAGCATATCCGGAAAAATAGTTATAACGTCTATCTTCATAACAAAAAAAGCGGCCTTTCGGCCGCTTTTGTATCACAGGTGGTTTTTTTATTCCACCACTTCGAGCATCGCACGACGTCCGTCCCGGGCGGAAATTGCCCCGAGAAGCGTACGCATAGCGCCAACGGTCTTACCACTGCGTCCAATAACTTTACCGACATCTTTTTCGTGGCAACGCAGTTCGTAAACCACGCTTTTCTCCCCTTTGACTTCGGTAATTTTAACGTGACGAGGATGGTCAACCAGAGCGGCGACCATTTGCTTTACAAGCTTCTTCATGTTTAAGCCTCCTGCTGTTCGGAAGCTTGCTCAGCAGGAAGTGACACTCCGGCTGCACCAACCGGGACGCCCAATCCAGCCTCAGCCTTTTTCAGAAGGCTCGCCGCTGTGTTGGAAATCTGCGCTCCGGTACCAAGCCAATGCTTGACGCGTTCAACGTTAACGCTGAAATTGGCGCCCTTTTGCTTTGGATCATACCAGCCGAGAATTTCGAGGAAGCGGCCGGTGGTTGCGAAACGGGAATCCGCCGCTACAATGCGATAAAACGGCTTATTGATGGTTCCCATTCGACGTAAACGTATTTTTGTTGCCATAGTTCTGTAATCTCCAGTCCAATATTGCGAACTCCTGTCCGCGGAAAAAGAGGGACATGTCTATATCATTCCCCCCTGCGCATCAACCTTTTTTCCGATTTTTTCACCCTTAGATAAGATGTTGCAGTTTATCGACCACCTGTAAGTCGGCCTTTGACCAGGCAAATTTTCCAAGATCCGGAACGTTTACCCATGCATAATCGGCGCAATGAATCGGGCGCGGGCGTCCGGAAATGATTTTAGCGCGGTAAACATACATCGTCATGGTGAAGTGACTGTAAGCGTGTTTTACAGTTATAACATGTTCTCCTGTAACGGTTTTTATACCAAGTTCTTCACAAAGTTCACGGGTGATGCACGCCTCAATGGTTTCACCGGGCTCCTGTTTGCCGCCAGGAAACTCCCACAGCCCGCCGAGCATGTCGCCCTGCTTGCGCTGAGCAATCAATACCTTGCCTTTCCGGTTCACCGTCACGGCCGCACCAACAATGATATGCGGTACTTTAGCCTTTTTCTTCATCACGGGAAACTTCATCGGGGCACCCATAGCAAATGCGCTGCAAACACTTCGCATCGGACAAATTGTACATTCAGGATTCTTCGGCAGACAAACGAGCGCGCCGAGCTCCATCATGGCTTCATTAAATTCACCGGCGCGCCCTTTCACCAAAAGAGCATCAGCCCACGCCTGAATTTGTTTTTTACCCGCCGCCGATCCGGTGTCGCCGCCAAATGCAAAAAGGCGGCTCAGAACGCGAATAACGTTGCCGTCGACCACCGCCGTATCGCCATTGAACGCCAGACTGGCAATCGCCGCCGCCGTATAACTTCCAACCCCCGGAAGTTTTTTGAGCTCTGCGGCAGCGGCTGGCGGCTTACCGCCATACTTTTCCACGACAGTCTGCGCAACGGCGTGCAGATTGCGGGCGCGGGAATAGTAACCCAATCCTTCCCACAGCTTGAGCACATCGCTCTGCGGTGCGCGCGCCAGAGCATTCCAGGATGGAAACGCTTTCATCCAGCGGTAGTAATAGTCGATTACCGTATCAACCCTCGTCTGCTGAAGCATGATTTCAGAAACCCAGACGCGATAGGGTGTACGGTTCCGGCGCCATGGCAGATCACGGGCATGCTCCGAAAACCACGGCAGAAGGCTGTCCGGAATCCTTTGCTGAACCGCCGGAAGATGCCCTGTTTTCTTGGGTTGTGATTTGACTGCCTGCATGGTTGAGATAGAATCCATACAACTAAAAGGAGTTGCAACCATGATCACCAAAAGAATGGAAAAAGAGCTTAATGCCCAAATCAACAAGGAGTTCTACTCCGCGTATCTCTACCTGGCGATGGCCGCCTATTGCAATAAGCTCGGTATGCCCGGCTGCGAACACTGGTTCCGTACACAATACAGCGAAGAAATTATTCATATGACCATGATGTTTGATTATATCATGAACCATGGCGGCGAAGCCCATCTCTTAAAAATTGACGAACCGCCAGCCGATTTCGGCTCAGTACTCGGGTCTTTTCAGGCCAGCCAGAAACATGAACGCTTTGTGACTGAGTCGATTAATCAGCTACTGAACGTTGCTGTAGAGGAAAAAGACCACGCCACTCAGGTTTTCCTGCAATGGTTTATTACCGAGCAGGTTGAAGAAGAGGCCAACGTCAAAGAAATCGTTGATCGCCTGAAAATGATCGGCGACAACGGCGCGGCGTTGATGATGATTGATGACAAACTCGGCCAGCGTCTGCCGCCTGCACCCGCTCTGGCAAAGGCTTAAATCAGGAAAGAGGTCGCTCATGTTCAAAAAAATAGTGCTATTGACTGTTATTGTACTGTCCGGCCTTACCCCCTCTTCTTCCCGGGCTTTCTGGCAAAGCGACATCACCATGCTGATTGTTCCGCGCGAGGCCATCCCGCTTCAAATTGCACAAGATATCTCGCGGCGGTATCCGGTTTTGCTGGTGAGCTATCAAGTCACACGCGGCACCCTCAAAACCCATGCGTGGGATGGCGATAACTGGGTCAGCGTGCCGACAAACGACTATGCCTCCGGAACTTTTTTTGCCAACCGGCCTGCCCACGCCATTCTGGTGGAATACGACCAGATTCGCGCACCGCAAATACTGATTCCAAACAGCATCTGGTGCAAAAGCGTCAGCCGCATCACATCCACTGATCCGCGCGTAATGCTCCATCTGCTGGGGCTCTACTTTGATTTCCCTTTTCGCTACTGGGATCAGTTTGCAACGCGGTACAACTATCCGATTGAAGAAATCAATCCGACTCTGGACAACGTGCACTGGTGGAATATGCGCGGAGACGTGCTGGCTGAAAAACGCGCGAAACGGAATTTTTCAATTGATCTGAACAAATGGCAATGCATCGACCCTCTTCCGCCGCCGGCGATTGAAAGCGTGATCATTGAAGAACCTAAATATATTCCGGAAATCGAAACCCCTGCGTCAGAACCGATTAAGGTTATCCGGGTTAGCGCACCGGAACCTCTGCCGGAAAAAGCACCCGTCACGAAACCCGCTCCGGTGGTTGTGCCGGTTCCTGCTATTACTCCGCCAGCGCCAATCCCAGCCTTAACACCAACCCCATCCACCAGCCCGTTCCCTTCCCTTAAGCCGGATCCTGTCATTGAAAAAGCTCCCGTAACAGAACCGGTTCCTGCTCCGCTGATGGAGCAGACAGCTTCTAAAAATCCGGCGCCATTCGTTGAACTCTCCCCGGCTCCATTAATTGAGTATCCGGTCGCGTCAACGCCTGCACCGGAAAAGATGCTCGAAAAAAACAATCCGCCCGATGAAACACCTGTGATGATAGAAGCCGACCCTTTTTCGGCAGAAGAGATCCCCGCCGCTGAAATAGTTATTCCACCAGCGCCGAAGAAACCCTGGTGGGAAAAACTATAATGTGCAAAACAACCGCCCTGCTAATCGCTCTCCTTTTGACAGGATGTTCTACCGCACCCGCTCCAATAACATTCCCCGTCTCACCTAAAATGGCGACATCCTGTGCAGGCGGAAAAACGACCATCAGCTGGAAATCAGCAGTCGATCTGACCTACACGATTTATTACACCGATGCTCCGATGGGAACTCTCGCAGACTGGAAAACCCTGCCGCAAGGCGCGAACCTGCACGGAACCGGTCAGCAGATTACAATTTCAGACCAGGCTGGTGCTAAATCGTCACGGCGTTATCTGTTACTGACCGGCGACCAGAAACCCTACTGATCAACAGCACGAAACACGGACACAACCGGCCGATGATCGGAAATTTCACGGGTCAGCGGGCCGCAAATCACTCTAGTTTGCTCGCGCACCAACTCCTTCAGCATCCCTTGACTGGCAAAGAAATAGTCAAACCGGCTGTACCCGTCGACTGCGGGATAAAAATAAGTCCACACATCACCCGCGGAATCGGCCGGACGCAAATCCGTCATTTCACCGCCGCGCCGTCCGCACACTTCACGCACCGGGGCGGAATTATAATCATCATTAAAATCACCCGCCACTAAGAGATTGATGCCCGGATTTTTATCAAGAATCTCACGAACCGCCTTGTTGAGCAGTCGCGCCTCATTACGACGCATTTCAGTCTGTCCCAGCGCGTGATAAACCTTCGACTTCAAATGTGCCGTCAATAAACGGAACCGATACTTCGGATTAACCTGAATATCCACATCAATAAATCCGCGCAACACCGACATCTTGGTCGAACCAATGCTGTACCAATCGTTCGTCCGGTGATGAACTGCCGCAATTGGAAACCGGCTCAGAACCGCCAGATTCATCTCCACACGCCCGCGCTGGAGCAATTCGCTGTACGGATAATTCAGACCGGCCGCGCGAAGATCATCGCGAAACTGCGCAAACATTGCCGCATCCCCCATCTCTTGTACCGCAAGCACATCGGGGCGTTCTTTAGCAATCAGCACGATTGCCGCCCGCCGCTCATTCTCCGGCTTTGGATCATCTGGTTCGCCGCCGCCATCGCGATCCGTCAGTGCGTACTGATGCAAATTATAAGTCATCACCGAAAAAACGTTCGTCTGTGCGCGGCAACTGAGCACAAAAACGAGATGAACTAGAAGTAAAAGCCGCATCAAGCCTCTGCTGGACGCGGCTTCTTGATGGCCAAAAGCACATCGCCAAACTCAATCCGCAGTTGCGGGTCGGGATCAAACACCGTTTCGCCATCCGCGCGCTTGATCGCAACAACCATACATCCAAGGGTCTGCCGGACACGCGACTCCGCTAGCGTTTTATGAGCCAGCGCACTCTTCCCGTCTACCGGAATCTCGCACACCTCCAGCTCAAGATTTTCGCGTTGCGTCACCAGTTCAATCGTATCCACAGCCGCCGGACGGGTCAGCAACTGCACAATGCGGGTCGCACCGGTCGAGAAGGGCGAAACTACCTGATTTGCTCCGGCTTTGATCAGTTTCCGGCTGTTGCCAACATCTTGAACCCGCGCGATAATGTGCATATCGCGATTCAGACTGCGTGCATTAAGCGTCAGGAAAAGATTATCCGCATCCTTCGGTAGCGCAGCGACTAACGATTCAGCCCGGGTAACACCCGCGGCCATCAGCAGATCTTCATCTGATGGATCGCCCGGGATGTAGAGCACACCCTCCTGCTCCATCAGCTTCATACGTTCGGAATCGCTCTCCAAAACAACAAACGGTTTACGCATTTTCTGCAAGTCACGGACGATATACTCTCCGGTACGTCCATAGCCGCAGATAATGATATGTCGGGTGAGCTTTTCAATTTGCTTATCCATTTTATTTCTCCCAAAAAGATTATTCAGCCCGCGCAGGACAAAATATTCAAAAATCGCCGTCAATGACAGGGCCGCCGCCGTCACCCCGAAGAAAATCAGCAAAATTGTAAACACCTGTCCGTCAGGAGAAAGCGGATGAACCTCACCGAATCCAACCGTCGAAACGGTAATCACCGTCATGTAAAGACATTCGCGCAACGGCCATCCTTCAAGCCAGTAATACCCTGCTGTGCCAACACCCATCACCGACAGGAAAAGAAAGAGGTAAAGCCCCATACGAAGCGTCCGGGGTTGCTCAAAGTGATATATGCCTCGCTTCATGAATTAGTCCGTGGTAACTGTTTCGCGGACTATACAAATCTACCCGTATCCTTAAAAGGTTATTTCATGCGCCTGAAAAAAAACGCTCTGCTTCCTGCCGTCACTTTACTAACCGTTTTTACCGTTGCGACATCCAGTGCCGATGTCCGCACCGTCACCTCGCGCGGTAAAACCTATGTCACCCTGCCCAATCTGGCAACGTACTACGGCATGACCGTAACCCAGCCGGCAAAAAAGCGCATCCGCCTGCAAAACAAATACAACAAAATAGAATTTGAAACGGATTCCCGCAGTGCATGGATCAACGGCACACTCGTCGCACTCAACGAACCGGTTCGTAAAGTCGGCTGGTCATGGGCTATTGACACAACCGACTTTAAAAAAACTATCGAACCGTCCGTGCGCCCAGCCGAATTCCTTAAAAGCGCCGGAAACCGCACCGTCGTCCTCGACCCCGGACACGGCGGCGACGACAAGGGTGCCAGCAGCCCGCGTAAACTGCATGAAAAACAGGTTGTACTCGATATCGCCAACCGGGTGCGCAACCGGCTGCAAGCCCGCGGAATCAAGGTTGAACTGACCCGTGAAAGCGACCGTAAACTCGACCTCGACGCCCGTTGCCGGAAAGCCGCGGCGCTCAAAGCAGATGTCTTTGTCAGCATACACGCCAACGCGACTAAAGATCGTAATATCCGCGGGGCCGAAACCTTCGTCCTTTCCCTGCCCGGACGCTACAGCAGCAACTCCTACGGCGGCGGCACACTTCCCACGGCCATCAATACAGGAAACCGCTATGACATCGCCAACATGGCACTGGGCTACCGCATCCAGCAAAACCTCCTTCGGGCCACCGGACAGGAAGATCGCGGCGTCAAACGCGCCCGGTTTGAAGTTCTGCGTGACGCCCCCTGCCCATCCGCCCTCGTTGAAACCGCCTTCCTCAGCAACGCAAAGGATGAGGCAATACTCAGTGATCCTGTCGGCCGCGACCGGATCGCCCGCGGTATCGCCGACGGCATTGTCGCCTACCTCTCCGACGTCAGCCGGGCAAAAGCTAAGTAGAGCGGGCCGTTGCAATCCGAATCGTATCACCAATCAGCACCAGTTTCGCTGAAACCGCCGCGTCAGGATAAAGCTTCTGAACCGCCTCTTTATAGGCTTCGAGCTGCGGTGAGTAAACCGCCAGCGCATTTTCCGGCGTTTCGTTCGTGAACTTATAATCGAAAATTTTCCAGCCACTGGATAGCTGAGCAAGCAGATCCATCGTTCCGTCGAGGATCATCTCATCGCGCTTTAACACAAACGGATGTTCCGTAAACAGCGCCGTCGCACCTGCAGTTTCTTTACTCAAAATATCGCGAGCCGCTTCGAGCTGGGCAATCAGCATATTCGTTTCCACTTCGCCAAATTCAGTGCTGAATAATTCCACCAGAGCAGGGATATCGCCACGCCATCCATTCATCGCCAGCTCTTCCAACACCGCATGACCAAGAGAACCGAACGCCCGGCGGTCGTTCGGAGAAGGCTTTAGACTTTGGGCTTTAGACTTTAGGTTCTCCACCAAACGCGTCACAGGCATTCTTTCAACTCCTGCAGGAACTTGAAGAGTTTGAAATTCGATGTCCTGCCTAACGCCTAAAGCCTCAGGCCTAAAGCCTTCTTCTGCTTGCGGCATTTCTGCAAAACTTAACTTCCGCAAAACCTCCGGACCGGCGCTTTGCAAAAACGCTTCACTCAATTTCAGCCAGCCATCCGGTTTTTGTGTGCCGGCACCGGAAATGACAACCAGATCGCGGGCACGGGTCATCGCCACATAGAAAACATTCACCGATTCCAGATCGCGCACGGCTTTATCCGCTTTCCGCGCCACGTCCCAGCCGGGGCTTTTAATTTCCTCGCCCGACAGTCCGGTCAGCTTCAGTTCCAGCGTGTCGGCGGAAAATACAGCGAATCCCTTATCCGACTGATCACCGAAACTGATATCCGGCACAAAGCAAACCCGCTTGGTCAACCCTTTCGCGCCGTGTACGGTCATCAGCGTCACCGCGTTCTGCTCCGGATCAGGCAGTAGCGCCTCGGCGGCTCCGCTGCGCGGCGGCGTTTTGATGTACTTTTCAAACAGTCGCACCACGTCCGGCAAAAGAACCTGTCCGCCACGTTCGGCGGCGCGAATCCAGTCGAGTGCCTTTTTAAAATTAGCCAGCTTCTGCTCGCCGCCCGGCTGTCCGGCCAGCTGTGCATCGAATGCCGTTTCGCGCACCATTTCGCGGATCAATTGTGATGCTAGCTTTTCGCCGGTTTGTTCGCGGTACCGCAACAAACGCTCCGCCGCCGGCAGCCCGCTTTCAAAAAACTGTTTACGCAGAATTTCATGGTCAAACGTTTCGCCGTTCCAGCCGAGCTGGGCAATCTCATCATCCGGCACATTAGCAAACGGCGAGCGCAGAAACCCGACCAGCGCCAGATCGTTCGCCGGCTCGCAAAGCACCTGTAAAAGCAAAAGCAGGTCACGCACTTCCTGCTGTTCAAACAGCGCGTTTCCTTTACCGCCGCTGGTATACGGAACCCCCGCGTCTCGCAGCGCTTTTTCCAGCGCCGACTGATGAGTCGAGCGTTTCAGCAAAATCAGAATATCGCCATAGCGGAAGGGTTCGCCTTCGGCAAAAGTCCGGCCGTTGTGTCCATACTTCGGACGCCATTCCGCGCCGCCGTCCACCAGCAGCCGGATGCGCCGTGCGACCGCAGCCATTTCGTCTTCGGTGGTACTCTCATCGTTATCCTGCATCAAAAACTCGACACACGGCCCTTCGCCCGCAAGAACAGTCTTCGCTTCAAGCGCGTCGTACTGTGCATAAATTCCGCCGAACAGCCCGTTGACCGCGTCAATCACCCGGTCTTTACTGCGATAACTTATTTTCAGATCAATCCGCTTTTGCCCGCCGCGCTGTGCCATCGCTCCTTCAAGATCGGGCATCACCTGCGGATCGGCACTGCGCCACGCATAGATAGACTGCTTGCGGTCGCCGCAAATCACCAGATACGTTTCTTTACCCCAAAGTTCTTCGATAACATCGCTCTGTACCCGCGAGGTATCCTGAACTTCGTCGACAATAATCCAGTCGAACAGAGTTTTAAACTTTCCGCTCCGGAGCAGATCGCGCGCCAGCAGAAGCTGATCGCCGAAATCCACCGCATCGCGCGACCGTTTGGCTTCAATAAAACCGGTCGCGCAGGCCGACAAACACCGGGCAAAAGCGCGGAATTTTTCAATATGCTGTTCGTAATAATACTCCGTCAGAAACCGCTCTTTCAGCTCGAACAATTCATCCGATAAATGCTGTACCGCCTTAATTCTTCCGAACTTTTTTAAACCATCCAGCCCGGCAGGAAATCCGGACAGACATTCATTCAGCGCATCCAGCGCATCTAAAACTGTTTTCTGAGACAGCCCTGAAGCAGCCAATTCATCACGAATCCGTTCAAAACTCTGCCTGCCAACCGTACGCTCCGGCGGCGGAAGCATCGCTTCGGCATCGACCAGATTAAGCCCGCGGCTGGCGGCTTTTTCGAGCAACGAGCGGATTGTGTTAATCAAGCTGTAGTCGGAGTCGCCCAGCACAGAAACTCCAGAACAGAAATCACGAAAATCTACATCCGCGTCCAATGCCTGGAAAATCTCCGCCTTCAAAACTTCGTCGAGTAGCGCATCGCGGGCTTCATCTTCCAGAGTCTGGAAAGCCGGAGACAGTCCCAGCTCCAGCGCGTGTTCCCGAAGCAGTCCGGCGCAAAAAGCGTGAATCGTGGAAATATTCGCAGCAGGCATTGAACGCAAAACCCGCCGCGCGCGGTCGGCCAGTTCATCATCGACCCCAAGCGCCGCCCTTTCTGCGGCAAGCATCTTTTCTGAAACGCGAACGCGCAGTTCAGCGGCGGCGTTATCAGTAAACGTCATCAATAGAATTTTTTCAGGAGAAACGGGGCGGCGGTTCGGCGGCAGATGCTCATGGTCCTTTCCCAGTACCAGCGCGGCATACAACTCGGTGACCTGCCAGGTCTTGCCCGTTCCCGCCGATGCATTGAATACTAAATTCATGCGGCGGATTATGAGGAGAAAAGAGAAAGATTGGAATAGTGGAATGGTGGAATGTTGGATGGAGGATTGACAGAAACAGCCCGGGTTTTCACACTCAGCCGCAACAAATGACTGCTTCCTCACATAAACGCAGCATGACCGGACTGCTCGGCATGATTATTCTGGTCGGCATGGGCGAGCATATGGCCGAACGCTTCCTGCCGCTCTATCTGCAGCAGCTGGCGCAGGCTTCAACCGCTGTCATGGCCATCGGACTGCTGGCCGGCATGGACGACCTGCTTTCCGCGCTGTACTCCTTTCCCGGCGGCTATCTGAGCGACCGGCTCGGCACCAAGCGCGCACTGCTGGTTTTCAACGCGCTCTCCATGATCGGCTACCTGTGCGTCATTTTTATCCGCTCCTGGTGGGCGGTGCTGCTCGGCGCAGCGTTCTTCATCTCCTGGTCGGCGATTTCTCTGCCGGCCACCATGGCCCTGCTGGCCAAAATCGTACCGAAAAACCGGCGCACGCTGGGCGTATCGGCACTGTCGCTGGTGCGACGCGTTCCGAAAATGCTCGGACCGGTTGTCGGCGGCGCCTGTATTGCCGTCTGGGGCGTTGAACAGGGCGTACGCGCCGCCTTTATCGCGGCGCTGGCGCTCGCACTGGCCGCATCGGTGATCCAGCAGAAAATGATCACCGACGATGCAAAAGATGCCAAAGAAGCCGAAGCCAATCCGCTGAAACTCTGGCGCGAAATGCCGACAAGCCTCCGTAATCTGCTTCTGTCGGATATTCTCATCCGCTTCTGCGAACGGATTCCCGACGCCTTCGTCGTCATCTGGGTCACACGCACCATTCTGCATCCGGTCTCCGAACTCACCTTCGGCTGGCTCTCCGCCATCGAAAACATCACTGCCGTACTGGTGTACCTGCCCGTCGCCTACATGGCCGACCGCTTCGGAAAAAAACCGTTTGTCCTGATCACCTTCGCCTTCTTCACCTGCTTCCCGCTGGCGCTGATGCACGCAACCTCGCTCTGGCCGCTGGTCGCGGCATTCGTACTGCGCGGACTCAAAGAATTCGGTGAACCGACCCGTAAAGCGCTCATCATGGATCTCGCACCGGAAGGGCGTAAGGCGGCCATGTTCGGGCTCTACTATCTGGTGCGCGACGTCATCGTCGCCTTCGCCGCCTTCGGCGGCGCCCTGCTCTGGCGCGTATCGCCAGAACTCAACTTACTGATCGCCTTCGGCTTCGGCGTACTTGGCACCCTCTGGTTCGCCTGGCGCGGCACATCTGTTGAGCAACGAAGAGAAAGCCTCCATTAATCTTCACCAATCAGCACTAATAGAATCTCCAAAAATCAGTGTCGATTAGTGCAAATTAGTGGATAACATATCCGCATGAAATTCGACCTGTTGATTAAGAACGGAACGGTGCTGGACGGAACGGGCGCGGAAGCGACCCGTACAGACATCGGGATTTCCGGCGAGCGGATTGTAGCGATCGGCGATTTGTCGGAGGCGGAAGCAATAAAAACCATTTACGCGATCGAGCTTTTGGTTTTACCTGGGTTTATTGATGTTCATTCCCACTCAGACGCTTATCTGCTGATTGAGCCGCGCGCTTCGAGCAAAGTGTTTCAGGGCGTTACCACCGAAGTATGTGGCAACTGCGGCGCGTCGGCCGCGCCGCGTCTCGGCGACGCGAAACTGCCGTCCGACTGGCAGGATAAACCATTCCCCGGAACGTGGCGTACCGTCGCCGAATACCGGAAAATTTTTGATCAGGTGAAGCCTGCCGTAAACGAAGCGCTGTTGATCGGCCATAACACCCTGCACCGCGGTGTCAGCGGCTACGAGCCGCGCGGCGCGACACCGGACGAACTGAAAGAAATGTGCCGCGCGCTGGAGCAGGCGCTCGACGAAGGCGGATGCGGTCTAAGCACCGGACTGATTTATCCGCCCGCTTCCGCCGTCCCGTCCGATGAACTCATCGCGCTGGCGAAAGTCTGCGCCGCAAAACACAAAATCTACACCTCGCACATGCGCAGCGAAGGCAAAGCACTGCTCGAAGCGATTGACGAGGCGGTCGATATCGGACGCCGCTCCGGTGCGCGGATTGAAATTTCGCATTTGAAAACGTCGGGTAAAGATAACTGGCATAAGATCGATGCCGCGCTGGCTAAAATTGAAGCGGCCCGCGCCGAAGGGATTGAAGTCGCCGCTGACCGGTATCCATACACCGCCGCCTGCACCGATCTCGATATTATTCTTCCGGACTGGGCACTCTACGACGGTAAAGCCGCCGTGCTGGCGCGGCTGGCAGATTCCGAAGTCCGGAAAAAAATCCGCGGCGAAATCCTCGCCGGGCGCGGCGAGTTCGGCTTCAGCACCGTGATGATCGGTTCGGTTGAGAATCCGCTGTTTCATACCTTTAAAGGTATGAAAGTGGATGATGCGGCAAAAAGGCTCGGCATGGAGCCGGTGGATGCGTTACTGCACATTATTGAGAATGATGAACTGCGCACCGGCGGAATTTTTTTCGGGATGTGCGAAGAGAATATGTGGAAGATTCTGGCGCAGCCGTGGGTGATGATCGGCAGCGATGCGTCACTGCGCGCGCCGGACGGAATTCTGAGCAAAGATCATCCGCATCCGCGTGCCTATGGCAGTTTCACCAAGCTTCTGCGTGCTTCGCTGGACGGACAGACCGTTCCGCTTCCCGAAATGGTTCGTAAGATGACGTCCCTGCCCGCCGAACACTTCCGGCTGAACGGTCGCGGCGTGCTGAAAAAGGGTAACTTCGCGGATGTCGTCGTTTTTGATCCGGCGAAGGTCAAAGAAAATACAACGTACGGCAAACCGCATCAGCTTTCTGAAGGGGTTGTCGCGCTGGCCGTTAACGGTACATTAACCATTGAGAACGGTGCGCTGACCGGAAAACGAAGCGGGATGTTTTTGGGTTAAGCCCCTCCGAAGCACATCCAGCGCAGCGTCGAATCAATCCTTACTCATTATTCAACGAAAACACCCATGTCGCGGAATTTGGCGTAGCGGGCGTCCATAAGCTGTTCGGGGGTTTGCTTTTTGAGCTCAGCAAGGTTGCGCAAAAGAACGGCCTTGAGATTGTCAGCGGCCGCCTTTGGATCAGTGTGCGCTCCGCCTCTCGGCTCAGGTACAATTTCGTCGGCCAGCTTGTTTTCAATGAGGTGCTGAGCCGTAATTTTGAGCGCTTCCGCTGATTTGTCGGCATAAGCGCGATCTTTAAAAAGAATCGCGGCACAGCCTTCAGGCGAAATGACGGAATAGTAAGCGTGTTCACAAATTAAAATACGGTCGCCGACTCCGATTCCCAGCGCGCCGCCGGAACCGCCTTCTCCGATGATAACCACGACAATCGGCACACGGATATTGAACATTTCACGCAAATTGACCGCGATGGCTTCAGCAATGTGGCGTTTTTCAGATTCAAGTCCCGGAAATGCACCGGGGGTATCAATGAGCGTAACCACCGGCACATTAAACTTATCGGCCAGCCGCGTGAGCCGCAGGGCTTTACGGTAGCCCTCCGGATAAGCGCAGCCGAAATTACATTCCAGATTGCTCTTGGTGTCGCGGCCTTTCTGAGAGCCGATGATCATGACCTTCTGGCCGTCTATTTTTGCAAATCCTCCGATGATGGCACGGTCATCACCATGAATGCGGTCACCATGAATTTCGACAAAGTCGGTGGTCATATTCCGGATATAATCCAGCGTGTAAGGACGCTCAGGATGACGGGCGACCTGAACTTTCTGCCATGCTGTCAGGTTGCCGTAGATCTGCCCGCGGGTCGCCGCGATCTTTTCTTTCATCCGTTCGACTTCATGCGAGACGTCGATGTCCTGCTTCTTGCTGAAGTTTTCCAGCTCGTGCAGTTTTTTCTCAAGCTCAAGCACCGGTTTTTCAAAAGACAGTGTAAAAGGCGGCATAATTACTCCGTTTTTATTCGCTGATGACAACTTCCGTCCCGCGAGGGATCAGCAGATAGAGTTCTTCGACATCTTCATTCAGCATGCGAACGCAACCGTTGCTGGTTTCGGCGCCAATGCTGTCACGCAAAGCAGTGCCATGAATACCAAATCCTTTAATTTCCGGACGGGTCGAGTCCTGAATAGACATCCAGCGGGTGCCCAGCATATTACGAGGATCGCCAAACGGAATAATACCTCCGCCCGGCGGAGTCCAATCCGGATTCGTCTGATGAACAACCGTACGAAATGTGCCAAGCGGGGTTTTTCCGTTCATGCCAAGCCCGGCGATGTAACGCTTAAGAAGCTTGCCATTCATCGTCAGATCCACCGTTTTAGCGGATTTGTCAACCTGTACGATAAACGGTGCGGCAGGGATAAGTAGCCGTCCACCGGGATGAATCAGATCATTTTCCATTTTGTTCATCTTGCGAATCAGCTCCACCGTAGTCTTGTTCAAACGCGCGATTTTATCGAGCGAGTCGCCGGGCTGAATCACATAACTCTTTTTCTCAGGAGTTGGTGTCGTAGAAATAAAAAGTTGCATGTTAACACGCCCCTGAAAGCGCAAGGCGTTGTTTTTCAGGCTCTCGTCGGTAGCGGTTGTCATCACGTCGCCGAGCAGGTCGCGTGCCTGCACCAAATTGCCCGCAGCGGCAAGACTCTGAGCGCGAGTGAAAAGCTGTTGGGCCTTAAAATCGGCATCAGAAACCGCTGGAGTGGCTGGCGCGACCGGTGCAGGCGCCGGGGTTTCGGATTTGACTGGCTGAGCCGGTTTTTCCTGAACATCCGGCTTCTGTTCAGAAACTGTGAGCGAGCGGCTGTCCATCCACAAGCACAGGCCTATCACGGCCAGGGTCACAGCCAATACGACCAATGCGGTCAAAATAAACCTTCTCGGAGGCTTACGCTGTTCGTCATACGGTTTTAAAAAAATATCTGCCATTTTTATATCCTGAATTTCTGTAATTGGGTGGGGAAATTAATTCAAGCGGCTCTCTTTTGCAATTCATTAAAAAACGGTTATGATCTCTTCACTTATGAGAACTGCAACCCAGAATATCGACGGAACCCCGACTGAAATGACTTTTGGCGTACAGATGCTGCTCTTTGCCAACATTGCTGCCTATGCCATCGAACACCTTTTGGGATTTCCTCTCAGTAATTTATGCGCCTTAAGCGCAGGCTGGTGGAACACATTCAGCTTCTGGAACCTCGTTACCTATCTATTTATCCACAAAGGCTTCTGGCATTTGTTTTCCAATATGATGGGTCTTTACTTCCTAGGTCCGGAAACGGAGCGGGCACTTGGCACCAACCGCTTCTTCGCCCTCTACTTTCTGAGCGGCATCCTCGGCGGACTCGGCTGGTCACTGCTCGCCCCTTACGGTTCCTGTATTGGGGCCTCCGGCGCCATTTTCGGAATCCTCGGTGCCTACGCCGCACTTTACCCCAAGCGCGAACTCATCCTCATCTTCCTGCCCTTCTTCCCGATCAAAGCCTGGCTCTTTGTCCTGTTGCTCGGTGCCTATGAATTCATGCATACACTTGCCGGACCCGGTGGCGGCATCGCCAACGCCGCGCACCTCGGCGGCGGTATCGCCGGTTACGTTTACGCAACTGTCATCGGACGCACCGACCTGCTGTGGAAGATAAAGGAAAATTTTAAAGCCAAGGTAAAGCCGCCCGTCAGCCGCGCGGAGATCGACCGCATTCTCGACAAAGCCGCTCAGCAGGGCATGCACTCTTTGACAAACCGTGAACGCGACCTGCTCAAACGCGCTGGGAAACAATGAACGTAACGAGTAACACGTAATTCGTAACAGAAGATTTGTACTCCATCGCGCCGAAGTAAATTACGTATTAGGTAGCACTCGTTAGGCTACAGCTTCATCATTTCCAGCGCGGTTTCGGTGTCGAGGCCGCGGGTGACACTGAGCAGTAGCGGATTGGTCAGCTTCACGTCGCCAAGCAGCACGCCGCCGACGACCTTGTCGTCCTTGAAGTAAATCTTGCGGTATTTTTCGCTCAGTTCGTTGTACTCCATGATCTGCTCGTACTTCCCGTCACCCGCGCCGAGGTCGCCGATAGAAAACAGCGAGGTGCCGAAAGCGGCCAGTGTCGCGCCATAGAGTTTGCATGAATAGGTTTTGTCGTCGCCCGCGATGTTGGCTCCGGCGATATTGCCCTGCAGCGACGCCGGCTCCCACAGTCCACTGCAACGTCCGCGAACGGCGGCGCAGTCGCCGACGGCGTAGATGTCGGAATCCGAGGTCTGCATCCGTTCGTTGACTTCAATGCCGCGGTCGGTCTTCAGGCCGGCTTCTTTCGCCAGCTCAACGTTCGGCTTAATACCCGCCGAGACAATAACGATACCTGCCGGAATTTCCTGCGGCGCGCGCGTTTTCAGTCCGGTCACCTTACCTTCGCCGAGAATTTCTTCGACGTAAACGCCGTAGTGAATTTCGATGCCGCTCTTCTGAATGATTCTAGTGAAGAGCGGTGAGCCGTCGGGATCGAGCTGGCGCGGCAGTACCGACGGACAGGCTTCCAGCACCGTCACCTGATGGCCGAGCCGGTGGAGTGCATCGGCTGTTTCGAGGCCGAGCAGTCCGCCGCCAATAATGGAAACTTTTTTCGTTCCGCCCGCGAGCAGTCCGTTCAGCCGGTCAAAGTCGGTTTTTTCGCGCAGCGCGACCACTTCGGGCAGATGCGCGCCCTGAATCGGCGGAATAAAGCAGGAAGCACCGGTGGCCAGCACCAGCTTGTCGTACAATACCGTTTGGCCGTCCGCCAGCCGGAACGACTTATCGCGCGGCGACAGGCTTTCAACCGTCGCACCGAGATGAAGGTTGATACGGCGGGTTGCGTACCAGTGCTCCGGATGAATGAAGTATTCGGTATCTTCCACTTTATCAGCCAGCGCACGGGTGAGCACGGGGCGGTAATACGGCAGAAGTTCTTCGCGGGTGTAGAGGTCAATCTGCGCCTTGTCGTTGCGTTTACGCAGCGCTTCGGCGGCGGCGAGTCCGCCCGCGCCGGAGCCGATGATGGCGACGCGCATTTCACGGTCATCACGGAACGTGACAACTTCCGGCGTGTACTCGATAAACGCCTCCTGCCCTGCGCCGCAAACCGGGCAGTTCTGCGGCGGCATGGCGCCTTCAAACACCTCGCCGCAGACGGTACATTTCCAGTAGGTTTTTCCGGCCGCATCGGTCTTCATTTTCACCCATTCTTCCTGCAGTTTTTTGCCGAACTTCTGTCCGTATTTGCGGGCTTTGGAGAGCTTGTCCTTGTTCTCGGGGTTGAAAATTATTTTGAAAGCCGGCTCGACGGTTTTCATGCGCAGCAGACTCAGGCGACCCATGACCATGTCTGGGCCTTCGCCGCTCCAGCCGTAACTGCCGAAAACGCCGGCGACTTTACCGCCTTCGGTAATGCCATTGAGCCCCATCGCCAGATTCACAATCGGCGGCAGTGCGTCGCCGTTGATCGTACAGGTGCCGAGCAGAAAGCCGTCAGCCTCTTTTATCTCGGCCAGTACTTTATCGTGATCCTCGGTGACCATGTCACGCAGACTGACATCGGCATCGATCACGTCGCGCACACCGGCGCTGATTTCGCGCGCCAGCCGTTCGCTGTAGCCGTAAGCCGAGACGAATGCAGTCACTACTTTCGGTTTATTGTGTTTTTCTTTCTTCACGGGCTTACTCCACTGGTCATAGAGCCCGATATAATGCGGAATATCTTTACGCAACACCGGCCCGTGGCCGCAACAGATCGTCTCAATAGCGAGCGGCTTGATACGCTCCAGCGCGTACTGCACGTACGGTTTAAACGGGCCCATGATCATGTTGAAGTAATACTGATAGGCTGGCGTAAAATCACCTTCGATCCGGTCATTAAAAACCTTGTCATCGGCATAGTGACAGCCAAACGAGTCGCAGGTGACCAGCGTTTTCAGTTCCGGGATGTACGTGTAAATCGAATCGGGCCAGTGAAGAAACGGTACGGAAATAAACTGCAGATGAATATCATCAATTTTAATTATCTCGTCGTCCGCCACCGCCTTGCCTGGGATTTCGCGGTTGCAGATATCTTTCAGATAGCTCAGTGCCACATTGGAGGCGAGCACGTTGGCATTCGGGGCATAGTCGAGCAGCTTTTCAAGCGAACCGGCATGGTCAGGCTCGGTGTGGTCAATGACAATGTAATCAATCTCAGTCGGATCGCAGACCTCTTTGATATTTTTCAGGAACTGGTCGAAGAACTTCAGCTTCACGGTTTCAAACAGCACCGTATGGTTTCCCGTTTTAAGAATGTAGCTGTTGTAGCTCGTTCCGGTTTCAGTCACCATCACAATGTCAAAGACGCGGATGTCATGATCCTGCACGCCAACCCAATAGAGATTTTCTTTAACCTTTAATGCACTCATTTTTAGACTCCTGAAACGTTACTGAGCATAAACATTGCCTATTTGATCATATTCAATACGGCCTTTTCTGCCGCCATTTTTTCAGCCTCGCGACGGCTGGTTCCTTCGCCGCGAAACGCATAGGTTGAAACTGTCACTTCAACGCAGTACTGGCGGGCATGATCCGGGCCACTCGCTTCAATCACCTGATAGCCAGGAGCCGGATAACCCTTTTTCTGAGCATATTCCTGCAGCATGCCTTTTGGATTATTCAGCACCGGCGTCCCGTTTTCCAAGGGTTGGAAGATATGATTTTCAAAAAGTTTGCGGGCGGCTTTCAGTCCGCCATCGAGCCAGACGGCACCGAGCAGAGCCTCCAAGGCATCTTCCAAATTAGAATCACGATCTGCACCGCCACTGGCCGCCTCTCCCTTGCCCAGCCGCAGATGTTCGCCCAGCCCGAGAATGCGGGCCCGCGCAGCCAGCGCCAACCCCGAAGTGACGGCGCTCTTAAGTTTCGTCAGCTCGCCCTCTGCCGCCTGCGGGTTTTTTGCCATGAGCACGTCAGCGGCCAGTAATCCGAGCACCGCATCGCCTAAAAACTCCAGCCGCTGATTGTCGGCTGTCGCATCTGGATTTTCATAACGAAACGACGGATGGGTTAAAGCAGCCTCCAGCAGTGCCACTTTTTTAAATTTGTATTTGATACGTTTCTCAAGCGCTTTGAAAATTCTTTGCTTCATGCGGTTGGTTATACGCTCCGCTCCGCGCCAAACGAAAGATTTTTCCCTGAATTTGGAACCCCCCTATAGAATTTATAGTATTTACAGAAAACCGCTTTCAGTCTATGAAAGGGGTCGTTGCGGGCGAAAATGCATCCATGTATTCAGGAAACAGCAAAAGGAGCAGACTATGAAAAAACTGAGCTTCCACCTCCCTCTTCTCGCGTTGGTTGCCGTCATCACCGGGTGCACCCATCCGATGGCCATCACCAACATGAATAATTATCACAACAAAACAATTGTAGCACTGGATGAACGTCTGCGCATCGGTATTCGGGCCAATGCCGCTGATCTCAACGGTCACCGTTTTGTGCATGCGGTCAGCCGCGACCTGCTAAAATATAACGCACAGGCCACCACCGCTGTAGATGACAACAATGAATTCATTGATGTCATAGCCAACATTTCCGTGGTCTCCAAATATAAAGGCTCCGGCTGGAACTTCTGGGCTGACTTCCCCGGCTTCCTGATCTGGTTCCCGTCATGGCACGGATACAACCACCACGTCATGTACGACATTGATGTAACTCTTAATGATGCCAAAACCGGCAAACTCATCAACAGCATGTACATCCCCGTCCGTCTCGACGTGAAATATGCCGACATCGACCGCACCTGGGTTGACGGTGTGGCCTGGCCCACAATCGGCGTGTCTGCACTGATCGGCGGATTGCATAACATGACCTACGACGAAACGGTCACCCCGCTGGTTGAACAGGAAGCCGCGCCGGTTCTGGCCGACTATGTGGCCCAGCAGATTGCCCTCACCCTGCACTACTATAAATCTGCACCGCGTGACCGCTTCGAGCGGTTGAAAATTCTAAAAGACGAAAAGCTCATCACCGAAGAGGAATACGAACTTCAGCGCAAGGCAGTTATCAAAGGCATTTGATCTGCTCCTGCTGTGCATTGAAAAGCGCTCCGGCTTCCGGGGCGCTTTTTTTATGCCCGCGGATGAAACTGCCGATGCACCCCTTTAAGCCGGTCGGGATCGACATGCGTGTAAATCTGCGTGGTAGCAATGTCGGCATGGCCGAGCATCTCCTGAATCATACGTAACGGAGCTCCGTTAGCCAGCAGATGGCTGGCGAAGGAGTGACGCAGAGTGTGCGGATAAATAGTTTTGGTGATTCCGGCATCGCGGGCGCATTTTTTGATCATGTCCCAGATTGTCTTGCGCGACATCGCCTGACGGCGACTGCTCAAAAAGACTGTCTGTTCCTGCGGGCCGGGTGCAAGTTGAGGGCGAACCTCTTTGATATACTGCTTCACTTTTTCAACGGCATCTTTACCGACCGGCACCACACGCTCCTTGCGTCCCTTGCCGATACAGCGAAGAAAGTGTTCTTCAAAATGGAGATCCGTTAACTGGAGACCGGCCAGTTCAGAAACCCGCAGACCGGAAGCATAAAACAACTCCAGTACCGCACGATTACGAAGGCCCAGCGGGGTCGTCAAATCCGGCGCAGAGAAAAGCCTGTCAATCTCCTTGGGCGTCAGCACACTCGGAAGCATTTTCCAGACTTTGGGCGACTCCATCGTCTCAGCAACATTAATGCTGAGCAGCCCTTCCTGCGCCAGATAACGAAAGAAAACTTTAAGTGAAACGAGATGGCGGGAAAGTGAGTTAGCGGCCAGCCCTCGCGCCTTTTCCGCCATCAGATGATCAAGAATCTGCTTTCGCGTTACCGCGTTAATCGAACTGACGCCCCGTTGGGCCAGCCAGTCAATGAAACGCCCGATATCATCAGCGTACGCCGCACGCGTATTTCGACTAAGCCCCATTTCGAGGGAGATATAATCAAGAAACTGCTCTAAGAGAGCTCTCAGAGTTTCTCTCCGGTTAGTCTTTCATAGGCCTCAAGATACTTGGCCTGCGTTTTTGAAATGATCTCTTCCGGCAGCGCGGGCGCGGGCGGAGTTTTGTCCCAATCGAGAGTTTCGAGGTAATCGCGAACGAACTGCTTGTCATAAGACATCGGCGAGGATCCAACCTTGTACGTATCGGCGGGCCAAAAACGCGAGCTGTCAGGCGTGAGCGCCTCGTCGATCAGAATGATTTCGCCGTCGAGTTCACCGAATTCGAACTTGGTATCGGCAATGATAATTCCTTTGGTCAGCGCATATTCAGCAGCCCGTTTGTAGAGCGCAATGCTGATCGCTTTCAGTTTTTCGGCTTTCGCCGCGCCGACGATTTCTTTGGCCTTCTCGAAGGAGATATTTTCGTCGTGAAGGCCCTGCTCGGCCTTGGTGGACGGGGTGAAAATCGGCTCGTCGAGCTTAGAGGCCATCTGATAGCCGGGACGTAACGGCATCCCGCCGATGGTGCCGCTCTGTTTGTATTCCTTCCAGCCGGAACCGATCAGGTAACCGCGCACAATACACTCGACCGGGAACACGGCGGTTTTCTTGACGAGCATGGACCGGCCCGCCAGCTGATCGGCGTGCTGATTGAACGGTGCGGGGAATTTATTAACATCCGTGGTAATCATATGATTTTTAACGATGTCGCCGGTGCGCTCAAACCAGAACTCCGAAATCATATTCAGCACACTGCCCTTTTTCGGGATGCCGTTGGGCATTACGCAATCGAAGGCGGAAATACGGTCGCTGGCTACAAACAGCAGTTTGTCGCCTGCATCATAAATTTCACGTACTTTGCCGCTACGCGGCGCGGGGATTCCGGGGATCTTAATTTTCGTCAAAGCCTGGCTCATACTCACTCCTTATTTCAATAGGGTTAAACTATAAATACCGCACGGGCACGGGCTTCCCGCTCCATGGTGGCAAAATCTCCTTCAGCCTTGTCGATCCACTCAAGCGTGAGAGGCTTCATAAAGAACCCTCCCCGCGTCAAGGATGCCGCTTATGAAAGTATCGCCAAGCCGGAGGCGCTCTAAAACCGCTTCGGGAGTCCTGACAATGAAATCAACCGGAAATGACGGGCGGGCTTCCATGCGCATCTCAACCGCCTGATCTACACTCCGACCAGAGAACGGCATGACGACCAGCAAATCGACATCCGAATCTTCGGTTGGCCTGCCTACCGCATAGGAGCCGAAAAGTACAACTTTTTCGGGATGAAACCGCTTTGCAATCCGGTTGCTGAGCTCCTCAATCTGTTGGCGCGTAACCATGCTCTCTTTTATACGAACGGAGACAGTTCGCGCAAGCGTTTTACAACCTTCGGCAGTTCGGTCAAGACTGCGTCCACATCTTCGTCTTCATTATAGGTGCTGAGGCTGAATCGAATCGAGCCGTGAACCGACGTACCCGCCACATTCATGGCGCGCAGAACATGCGACGGCTCCAGTGATCCGGAGGCACAGGCCGATCCGGTCGAAGCGCAGATTCCACGGTCGTCGAGCATTAGGAGAATCGCTTCGCCTTCGATAAAATCAAAGCTGATATTGGTGGTGTTGGGCAAACGGCTCTTCGCATCCCCGTTGACGCGGGCTCCGGGGCAGGTTTCAAGAAGACCTTTCTCCAGCCGGTCACGCATAACTTTAACCCGTGCATTTTCTTCCTTGAGATGTTTAGCGGCCAGCCGACAAGCAACGCCGAGTCCAACAATATACGGCACATTTTCGGTGCCGGCGCGCCGCCCGCGCTCCTGATGACCGCCCAGCACCAGCGGCTTCACCTTGGTTCCGCGCCGGATGTAAATGGCACCGATTCCCTTGGGCGCATGTAACTTATGACCGGACAGTGAAAGCATATCAATCGGCAGGTCGCTCACCTTCATCGGTATCTTTCCGACGGCTTGGACGGCGTCGGTATGAAAAATTCCGCCCGCCTCATGCACCATTTCACCGATCAGCCCAACCGGAAAAATCACGCCGGTTTCATTATTGGCCCACATGATAGACGTCAGTGTTTTAGAGGTCTTCACTTCGCGGCGCAGTGTGTCGAGATCGAGCCGGCCGAGCTGATCCACGTCGATTTTGGTCAGACGGAAGCCGCGGTCCTCAAGATAATGACATGGGCCCGAAACGGCCGCATGTTCCACTTTGGACGTGATGATATGCGGCGGCTTATCCATTGCCTCCGCGCCGCCGCGAATGGCGAGATTATTGCTTTCTGAACCGCAACTGGTAAACGTGATTTCCTGCGGGTCGGCAGCACCAATCAGCGCGGCCACCTGCTCGCGAGCGGTCTCAACATATTTTTTAACCTGGCCGCCAAACGTGTGCATGCTGGACGGATTGCCCCACAGGTCGGTCAGGAACGGCATCATCGCTTCGCGCACTTCGTCCGCGATTTTTGTGGTGGCATTGTTGTCGAGATAGACCGTTCGCATTATTTAACCTCCTCGACGCGGATATCGTCGGAAACATTGTCTTTCAGCCGCGCTTCTACGACATCCTTGAGAGTGATCGCGGAAATAATGCATCCGGAGCAAGCGCCGCGGAAGCGTACCTTAACCGTATTGCCATCGACATCAATCAGCTCAAGGTCGCCGCCGTCCTGGCGCAAGGCCGGGCGGATTTCGCGATCAATCACATCTTCAATCAAATGAATCCGCTGTAAATTCGTCAGTGTTTTTTTCTCCGACACAGCTACGGCGCCCATCTCTCCGTGGACACGATCAATAATTTTCTGAAGATCCGGCAGACAGTTGCCACAGCCGCCGCCCGCCTTGCAGGCATTGGTTAGAGCTTCCAAGGTTTGGATATTATTTTCACGGGTAACACGCTCAATTTCCTTATCCGTCACGCCGAAGCAGTGACAGACCACTTCACCTTCGAGCGCCTTGTCCCACTTTTTACCGGTACGGTAGTTATAGATCGCCGCTTCGAGCGCCTCGCGTCCCATGACAGAACAATGCACTTTCTGTTTCGGCAGGCCGCCGAGGTATTCCGCGATATCCTTGTTGGTTATTTTTTCCACCTCGTCGAGCGTTTTGCCGATGATCATTTCGGTCAGCGCCGAGGAAGAGGCAATCGCGCTGGCGCAACCGAACGTCTGGAATTTGGCTTCCTTAATACGCCCCTGCGCGTCCAGCTTGAACATCAGCTTCAGCGCATCGCCGCACGCCAGCGAGCCGACTTCGCCCGTACCATCCGGATTTTCGATTTTCCCGACGTTGCGCGGATTTTTAAAATGATCATTAACTTTTTCTGTATAGTCCCACATAAGAACTCCCTTGGAATGCTGGATCAATGGAATACTGGATTATTAGAGTGTTTAATTCCATAGTAAAATGATCATATTTTCAACAATCCACCCATCCGCTCTTCCAACATTCCATTTCCCTAAATTTCAAGCATTCGTTCGATTGAACCGACCGCACGGCGGGCGATTTCTTCCGGCACTGTCACGCGATATTTCATATCCTGAAGCGACCAGAGGACCTTTTCGAGCGTGATCTTCTTCATATTCGGGCAGACCGCGCGATCCGGATTGACCGGATAGAACATTTTGCCTGAGTTTTCGTTCCGCAGGCGGTAATTGATTCCCAGCTCGGTAACAATAATAAACTCCTTATGGCTTGATGCCTGCGCGAAGCGGCACATCTGCCCCGTCGAAAGCAACTCGTCGGCCAGATCGCGCACCGGTTTATTGCATTCCGGATGGGCCAGCACCAACACGCCGGGATGTTTGTCTTTCAGCTCCAAAACATCCGTGTCGCGAATGCGTTCATGCGTCGGACAGAACCCGTTATAGAGAATCAGCTCACGCCCCAGCCGTTCAGCGACAAACGCGCCGAGATTGCGGTCGGGCACAAAAATAATTTCAACATCGCCCAGCGACTCGCACACCTTCACCGCGTTCGACGACGTACAACAGATATCGCTCTCGGCCTTCACCTCCGCCGGACTGTTCACGTAACAGACGACTTTAGCGCCGGGATGATCCGTCTTGAGTTTGCGCACCTTGTCTGCAGTCACCATATCGGCCATCGGACAGCCGGCCTGCGGATCAGGAATCAGAATCGTTTTTTCCGGCGAAAGAATCGCGGCGGTTTCGGCCATAAAGTGAACACCGCAGAAAATCACCACTTCATTCGGAAGCGTTGCAGCCTTACGGCTCAGTTCCAGTGAATCACCGGTAAAATCGGCAATCGCCTGCACCTCATCAACTTGATAGTTGTGGGCGATAATCACCGCACCACGGTGTTCCTTCAGTTCCAGAATTTGCTCTTCAATCGTTTTCATCGCGTGGAATATAACACCGTTGTCCCGAACTTTGGAACTTTTCAGTCCGGTTTTTCCTGAGTCTTGAAATGTGTTGATTCAAATGGAGGAGTGTTCCAGCAAGTGACTCAAGGGCGCACGAAAACCCCTGTGAACTGAGCCCTACTGACCTGGCTTATGCGCTTATTTTAAGCTTTTCAATTCGGTAACGCAGGATACGACGAGTGGTTCCAAGGGCTTGTGCGGCGCGAGTCTGAACGCCACCCGCATGTTGCAAAGCCTTCTGAATAACGGTACGCTCAAAATCATCGATAATTTCCTTCATAGGCCGCCCGTCAGGCTCCGCCGCAAAGGGACGGCGCGCCAACTCCTTCTCCAATTCAGCCACCTGCGTTCTCAGGTCGCTTACGTGCAGGGCGCGGGCGACAACAAGGCGTAGCTCGTCGATATCGAACGGTTTACGGATGTAGTCGGACGCTCCAAGCTCTAGCGCCGTCATCACAGGCCGAATAGACGATACGCCGCTGATCATGACAACCGGCAAATGCGGACGGCTTTCACGTGTCATGCGTAAAAAGTCAACTCCGGTGACGCCCGGCAGAATGACATCGAGAAGCATCACATCGATTTCCTGTTGATCCAGCAGCACGGCAGCCTCTTCGGCAGACAGAGAGGTGCTTACATCGTAAATTCCTTCAAAGACAATACGCAGTGATTCAAGCAGATGAGAATCATCGTCTACAATGAGAAGCTTTTTCATACAGAAAATCCCTCCCCATTATCAAGTGCCGGAAGTGAAAGCCGAACGATCGTACCGGTGTCACCACTCTCAATAGCGACGAGTCCGCCGTGATCAATCATCGTGCGGCGAACGATAGGAAGCCCCAGCCCTACCCCGCGTGCTTTGGTGGTGCAGAACGGCGAGAACACCTTTTCTCGTAATTCAAAAGGTATGCCGGCACCGTTGTCGCGCACTTCAATCATGACGGCGGGGCGCCCGGTACCGATTTTGCCTGTAAATGCTTTAAGCACGATGCATGGCTGTGCAATTCCTTCGACAGCGGCAAAGGTATTGTGAAGAAGGCGGGCAATAGAATCAGCAAGAACATCGATGTCACCTTCAATGGACGGGAGTCCGGCTTCCACTTCAACACGCACCTCGCTCACGGCCATATTGCCGGAACGAACTTTGCAAAGCGCAGTTTCGATCAACTCTCCGGCGTTTACCGGAGCAAATTCAAGCTTGGGAGGATTGGCATATTCATCAAGCTGATCAATCATTCCGTTAAGGCGGGCAACTTCTTGCGTGGTGAGATCCCTGAATTGAGTGCGGAATTCTTCATCGGCGTAGCGCTCAGGTAACAACTGAGAAAAAGTACTGATGGCAACCAGCGGATTGCGCACCTCGTGCGAAATAGCCGTGGCCAATTCATTCCAGAAACTGGCACGTTCAAGATTATTCTGCTTTTCACGCAAAATCCGTTCTTCGGTAAGGTCATTAAGTACCGCCATAGCGCCCATACACTGTCCGCTTTGCTGAAGACGGCGGATCTGGATAGAAAGTCCCCGGCGGGTTCGCGGTTCGGTCCACTCAACAGGGCCTACGGCTTTTTCTCCCGCCATGCACCGATTGAGCAACGAAGCAATATAGCTCGAAAGTTTCTCAATCGGACGCCCGATAAGATCGGCTGCGATGACATTAAGCAACGTCTCAGCTCCGCTGTTAAACCAGCGAATGGCCCCGTCGGCTCCCGTGGCAATAATACCAACCGGTATGGCCTGCAAAAGATTTTCGGCAAGTGCTTTCTGGATGGCAATGCTTTCGTGCAACAACGAATTTTCTATAGTCACGGAAACATGCTCAGCAAGGAGTGTAAGTTCTTCAATATCACGTTGCTCAAATGGCGCTCCGGAGGAAGATCTTCCAATGCAAAGCCAGCCGATAAGCCGTTCGCGACCGAAAAGCGGCAAGATGGCCTCTGAGCCAGCCAGATCGAGCGTTTTTTCGAGAAGTAAACGCTCTTCCATCGTTTCAATGTGTCGCAACATAGAACGCGAAATGCTATGCGCGTGGATTTGCAACCACTGAACAAACGGGTGCGTTTTTTTAAATTCAAGCGTGCGGGTATCTTCCATACATTTTATACCGGCGCGAAAACGGTAAATTTCGGCAGGAGTAATCGAAAATACAGCGACGCGCGACACACGTGCGCAACTGGCAACCCCTTCAACAATACTTTCAAGCATAATGCCGATGTTGTCGAAGCGACGAAACGCGCTCGAAAAATGATAAAGTGACGGAGCAATATTTTCACGGGAGGTCGCGGTCGGCACGGCGGGCCGGTGAAGGCTTTCCTTCAACAAACGATTCTCCTGCTGAAGCCGCAAGTGCGCCTGGGCCTGATCAAACAGGGATTGCAGCCGCAAACGGTCGACATCGCCCGACTCGAGAGCGTAGATGCCGGCTGAAACAGCCCTCAACCCGGGATCTGACCGGGCCGCACCCAGTGCAACAATAACCAGATCCGGGAACTCTTTAATCAGCTCGGGAAGAATAACCATACAGTCTGCGGCACGCAGATCTACAAAAAGAAGCGTGTCGTGATGCTGATGCAAAAGCATCTCGATTTCAGATGGATCGCTGACATGCCGTACCGCTGAACGCGCGTGAAGGTAGCCGCGTATACGTTGAAGCAATACGCCATCCTGTGTGTATATAATGCTAACAGGCAGTGCGCTCATTCGTCTTTTTTCTCCTGCGGAACCAACAAAGGGAACTGAACATGAAAAACAGTGCCTTTTCCTTCTTCGCTTTCCACATCAATCGTACCATTATGCTCTTGAATGATGCCGTGTGAAACCGAAAGACCAAGACCGACACCGTCCTCTTTGGTCGTGAAAAACGGGTCGAATATTTTGCTCATATCCCCAGGTGCAATGCCGCAACCGGTATCCTGCACATCGACTTGAACGCGATCCGTATTCGGTAAAGAACCCGCCTGAGGGATGTCCGGTGAAAATTTTACGACCGTCGTGCGCACAGTCAACTTGCCGCCCTTTTTCATTGCGTGAACGGCGTTCAGGAAAAAGTTAACAAACGTCTGATTTAGCTGCTCCGCATCCGCCTCAATCACATGGCGAACGGCATCTAAATGCCGATCCAAAGCAATCCCGTGTTGAGCAAGCTGCTGTTCGGCTAACCGTAATGAATTATCAATCACATCATGTAATGAAACAGGCTTGAGCGATGCTTTGGCTGGGCGGGCAAAATTAAGCAGGCGGTTAACGATCGTATCGATGCGCTTCACTTCCTGTCCGACCAGATCAAAAAAGGTGTGGCGAAACTCTGTATCGCTGTATTGTTGCGGCAGAAGCTGAGTAAACGTTTTGATGGTTACGAGAGGATTTTTAATTTCATGCGCCATCCCCGCAGAGAGCGTTCCTATACTTGAAAGCCGGTCGGTACGACGGATCTGCTCTTCCATCTTCTTGAGCAACGTCATATCGTCAAATGCCAGCAAGGCACCGAGCAGGTTCCCGGTATACCCATGAAAAATGGCTCCACTAACACGAATAGGAATATCGTCATCCCCGGACTTGATACAAACGTCTTTGTCCCGGAATCCAGCCTTTGTCCTCAGCACAGACTCCAGACATTTAACCAAAGCAGGCGGCAATACATCCATCTGCTTATCAATCACTGCAGACTCAGGAAGCCCGATCTGCGCCTGCGCGCACTTATTAAACACCGTCACAGCGCGATCCGCATTGACTGCAATAATACTACTGGTGAGTGAGTCGAGCAGGATTTCATTATAAATTTTGCCGTTTTGGACCGCCGTATAGAGACTGGCATTTTCCAGAGCAACCGCAAACTGATCGCAAAGAAGCTGCAACGCCCGCTGGTCATGCAAGTCGTAAATTCGTCCAGATTTTTTTTGCGAAAGAAGGAGAATCGCTTTCATTTCCTTGCGCATGAAACTTCCAAGAATGGCCGCCGCGTCCAAAGACCCCAACTCCGCACGGGCCCCGTCCACTACCGGCGAGGAGCGCATCCGTTGAAGCATGTCCGCAGTAAACGCTTCATGCTCCAGATTCAGCAATTGGATGAGCGGACTCTCTTTACGGATAGATACTTTGCGGTCCTGCTCCGGCGCGGCGTAATACTGATAATATGATCCGTCCTTGTCTGGTCGAAGCAGAATCAAACTCGTAACACCAAAAGCTTCTATGATCAGTTCTGAAAAAAATGTCGTCAAATTATCTTCCGTAGAAACTTCCTGAAAAATATAGCCAGCCTTTTTCAACACCTCGTCCACATTAACCGAAGTCGCATAGGGAAAAAGACGATGAGAAAATGTCTGCATCCAGCCATGCGCGGGCACTACCGAAAAGGCTACGACCAGTGCCGCTAAAAGGTTCGAAAGATAAGCCGTATCAGAGACTACCCATTGGAGTAGAACCGCCCCCAGCAATTTTGAAAATACATATACCACGACTAGATAAATCGCCAGCAAAACATATGATATCACGCGCTGTAATACTGCCGACACAGCTAAAATGCGCCTAGTCGCGATACCATATGCAACAAAGCCATCTAAAATAAGTACAGAAAGCGGAACAAATCGTCCGATTTCTTGGAAATTGAAAACCACCGAGATCGCAAACAAAAAGATGCCACTACTGAAACTCATCCAGCAACCCAACTGCAAAAACTGGCTTTCAATTTTTTGAATCCCAGAAATCTTTCGGGCTGATGTCCACAGACCAATAATCATTGCGATACTTACAGCAGAAAAGAAAACGAGATACGGAATAAACCCTATACCGTACTCTGATACAGGAACAGTTTGCGTAGCAGTCGCGGCCTTTGCTGAAATAATAAATACAGGCGAGTGGCACACTGCAACCATCAGCAGACAACTGACAATCCAGTATCTAAGTCTAGAAAGTATGCTAGGAACCGTTATATCAGGATTTGTAATGGACAATTGCAATATGAAGATGCCGATAGGTATTAATCCGGCAAAAGCAGATGTCTGCCTAACCCAAAACAGGAGAACATTAGAAGAATACTGCTGAAAAGCGGCAAAAAACATCGACCCTAACCAAAACATCATCAACAGCGTGAGCGCAAAAAAAGAAATATTAACAGCCCGCCGAGGGTTGGATAACAGAATGAACAATCCTAATGCTGTATTCCCGATTAAGCCTATTAATATGACTATTTCAAAAAGGTTCATTAGACTCTCTTAACAATAACAGTACAATTCTCTCCTCCAATACCGTGAGAGTTGACCAAAGCAACGTCTATCTTCGCTGGTCGAGGAACCAATGGAACATAATCCAAATCGCATTCGGGATCTGGATAACGAAGATTCGCAGTTGGTGCAATTAATTGGTGTTTCATAATTAGTGCACATGTTATCAACTGAAACATTCCAGCCGCAGAAAGCGAATGCCCAATAACACCTCGAATAGAGCTAACAGGAAGTTGATATGCCCGCGGTCCAAAACACTTTTTAATTAACGCCGTTTCAGTTTTATCACCATCCGGATCACTAACCGCATTTGCACAAATATAATCAACTTGATCTGGATAGATTCCCACATTTTTCATTGCCATATTCATTGAATGTAGCAGTCCTCCCATATTATCGGCTTTAGGAGTATCAGAAATGGTAGCTCCACCAAGAATTTCCATATACGGCGTTGCTCCACGAGCCAAGGCAGAATCTAGTCGCTCAAGAACTAAAAACCCAGCCCCCTCCGAAAGCACTACTCCACTCCGTTTGGCATCAAATGGCCTACTCACTTCTTCTGGAGGGAAATCTTGAGACAAGGAGGGTATTCCCGCCGCAGCAAACCCTGCAACACCTGTATTGCTTAAAGGAGAATCTGCTCCACCCACTACAACAAAATCAACACGCCCGTCCTGAATCATTCTTGTGGCCATAACTACAGCTTCTAACCCGGATGGACACGCCTCCGATACGGTAATTACTGAGCTTTGAATTCCAAAATACTGAACTAGAGCGGCACCAATTGCATGAGGCTGGCAAGCACCAACCATATATGGTCTAACCCGATCTGCCCCTTTGGTCATGATGATTTCTTTTGCCTTTTCAATAATATCTGCCCCACCGCTAGATATCCCTAAAACCAGCGCCAACGGCTTATCTATCGATTCTTTAACCAACCCAGAATGTTCCATTACTTGCTTAAAAGCCACCAAGGCTAACTGAGTTTGTCGGGCTAGTCGGTAGGACTTGCATGCCACATCCATATAGTTGCGAAGATCAAAACCTCGGATCTCTCCAGCAATTTTTAACGGATAATCCGTCACATCAAAAAGGGTGATGGGCCCGATACCGCTTTTGCAATGGATTAATGAATCCCAAAAAGCATCGAGACCGATTCCGTTGGGGGCAACCACGCCCATTCCTGTAACTACTACCCGCGGTTGTGTATCCACTTAATCTCCAGTCTGTAAAATACAGGGTGTTCAAAAATGTCCAGCGGAGATTAATGAAGATGTACAGATTTGTACACTTAGTTTATGAAGAAAACGCATATAAATTCCGAATCAAGTTATCTCGGAACCAATGTGAACAAATACGCACCCCTCAGAAGAGTGATACAACTTTACAATGAAGCATGCTCCACCCCTGTTCATTTCTGTACATAACTGATTTTTTATATGGAAATATTGCTAAACCGAAACTAGACTGCCCCGACTTTTGTATGGAACTTGCAGGCAAATCAAAAAATACAGGGAGAGCTTAAGGCATGATCAGTAAACTTCGTCTGGCAAAGGTATCCATTCTGGTCTTCTTCTCGACGTTTCTTATTTCATCTATTTTGCTCGCGGACGGATACCGCAATCCCCCTGAAGGTGCGCGCGCCATTGGTGCATTCGGCGGACACCGTGCTTTCGCCGATGATGCCAATGCAACGATCCATAACTCGGCAAACCTCGTTGACCTGAAACAGCCGATGGTTCAATACAACACAACCTTCGGTTACGGCAGTACCTCGTTTAAAAATGCCGCAGGCTCTGATCAAACAGAAAATCCTTTCTTCGCCATCCCCGGGTTCTCCGCCGCTGTTCCGTTTAAAGAAGGCAAGTATGCTGTTGGTCTATCCGTTTATGTCCCGTACGGCCGTTCCGTCGATTGGGGCGAAGACAGTTTTTTTGCCCGGAATAACGTTTCGTATGCCGGAAGCATGTCAGTCGCAGACTTCACCCCGAATTTTTCCATGCGATTAACCGACTCGCTCTCGGTTGGTGTTGGTGCCGATATTTATTATGGAGAGGTGAAGCAGGAAACTATACTCAACGGATTCGCGGGGTTTCCTTTCTTTATTCCAAACGGAACGAAATCAAAATTGACTGCTGACGGCGATGCTCTTGGCTGGAATGCAGCAGCAACCTGGAAGATGACAAAACGGCAACGCCTTGCACTAACTTACCGCTCGCCAGTCGATATTGTTTATCATGGCGATAATAAAGTTGATGGGGCTGGAACCAGCGATGTCAGTGCACAAATCGAATATCCCACCGTCGTGGGTCTGGCGTACGGAATTGAGTTCACAGATACGCTCCGCGCCGAGGTCGACGTTGAATGGCTTGAATTTTCAACTTACCAGAACCTGAAAATCAAAGACTCCCGTCCAGGACCACTATGGAACTCCACAACGGCTCAGAATTTGAAAGATACCTGGACAGCCGGCGTCGGTGCGGAATGGGATTTTAAACCACGATGGACGCTCCGTTCCGGGTTTATGTATCTGCAAAACCCAACCCCTGAAAAAACCTACGGTCCGCTCGGCCCGGATGAAAACCAAGGGGTGATTTCTTTCGGTCTCGGATACGAAATCGATCATCACGCCATTGATTTGGGTTACGCCTATGGATTGTTTGACGGACGCAACATCAGCGGTAACAATACCGCTGCCCATAATGGCGAATACGACTACAACGTACACCTACTCGCCCTTTCCTACGGTTACAAATTCTAGGAGATCCAAATGTCAAAAGACCGGTTGCTTGTAATTGATGATGAACTCGGCCCGCGCGAAAGTCTCCGATTCCTCTTTAAAGACACGTACGATGTGACCTGCGTTGACTCGGTGGATAAAGGCGTAGCCTCCCTGAAAGTATCTTCTCCGGACTGCATTATTACCGACATTAAAATGCCGGGAAAAACCGGAATCCAGGGCCTCAAAGAAATCCGGGCTATCGACAAGCAGGTTTCCATCATCATGCTCACCGGATTCGGGTCGCTTGAAACCGCGCAAGAAGCCATTCGCCACGGCGCCACCGACTACATCAAAAAGCCTTTCGATACGGATGAAATCCGCGAAATTGTCGCCGGGTACGTTCAGCGCACAAAAATCAACCGGAAACAAGTTGCCGCTACCGATCACCTTGAAAATCTAACAGCCCAGTTGCAGGAACAACTCAACGCCAAAGAAAAACTGGCCTCACTCGGCGAAGAATCCTCTGAATTTGTACACGACCTCGGCAACCCTCTCAGTGTGATCAACGGCTACGTCCAGATTCTGATCAAAGACATCAAGGATAAAAAAATCCAGGGCAAGGAACTCAATGTCGGGTATCTTGAGCAGATCGAAAAAAGTGTTTCCCGCTGCCGCGATATGCTCACGCTGTGGCGCGAACGCTCAAAACGAGCCGACTCGTCCATCAAAAGATTATCGCTTGGCGACCTCGTAACCGAAGTAGCCGGCAACGCCAAAACTCTGGCCATGGGAAAATCTGCGCAGGTAAATATGGTCTCCGGACCGGCCGACTGCCTCATCGAAGGCGATAACGTACAGATTTTCCGTTCGATTCAGAATATTGTCGGCAACGCCATTGAAGCTCTGCCGGCGTCCGGCGGTGTTATCAATATCTGCTGGCGTATTGATGGCGGTCGCGCACTGGTTGAAGTCGAGGACAACGGCGGAGGATTCCCACCCAACAAAATCGCCGACTTGCAGACTAAATATTATACAACCAAAGGCGAATCCGGCGGGATGGGGCTGGGTCTTTTCATAACCAAAAACATTGTGGAAGCGCATGGCGGATCGCTTATTCTCGCTAATAATGCCGCCGGAACCGGCGCAATCGTTACACTCGCCTTTCCTCGCCTCAGCTAAAAAAAACGGCACCCCGCATAATGCAGGGTGCCGTTGAGCTTCTTAGCCGTTCAGGAAATCAGCCCAAACGTGCTTTCAGAGCCTTCAGTTGCTCCGTCATGCGGGCTGGCAACTTGTCACCAAAAGTCGCTAGATACTTTTCTGCATCCGTAACAGTAGCCTTAAACAGCTCGTTATCTACTTTCATCAACTCAGCCCAGTCAGCGGCTGAAATATCCAGACCGTCGAGGGGCAAATCGCCGTCAATCGGCATAAGGCCGATTGCGGTTTCACGAGCCTCAACCTTACCTTCAACACGATCACACATCCATTTCAGGACACGGCTGTTGTCGCCAAAGCCGGGCCATAGCCATTTGCCGTCTTTGTCTTTACGGAACCAGTTGACATAGAAGCAACGAGGCGCTTTATTGCCCAGCGTGTCACCCATATCAAACCAATGCTTGATGTATTCGCCGGCATGATAGCCAATGAACGGAGTCATAGCGAAAGGATCAAAACGGATGGCCGATTTCACGTCCAAAGCAGCCGCAGTCGCTTCGGAAGCCGCCGTTGCACCCATATAAACACCGTGATTGAAATCACGTGCTTCATGAACCAAGGGCATCGTGGTCGTGCGGCGTCCGCCGAACACAAAGATATCAATCGGCACACCGGCCGGATTTTCCCAATCTTCACAGATCACAGGACAAAGTGCAGCCCGTGCAGTGAATCGGCTGTTAGGATGCGCACCGAGGATCTTTTTGCCGTCCGCATCTTTCATACCAGGCTTCCACGGATTATTCTTCCAGTCCGTCCCCCCGGCACAGTCTACGCCCATATCTTCCCACCATACGTCGAGATCTTCGGTAACGACGACATTGGTGAAGATTGCATCCTTGCGGCAGCTTTCCAGCGCCATCGGGTTGGATTGCTGGCTGGTTCCCGGAGCCACGCCAAAGAAACCGGCTTCCGGATTGATCGCGTAGAGACGTCCGTCTTTACCCGGTTTCATCCACGCGATATCGTCACCAATCGTTTCTACTTTCCAGCCCGGAACGGTAGACTGAAGCATTGCCAGATTCGTTTTTCCGCAAGCTGACGGGAATGCCGCCGCGATATGGAATTTTTTACCTTCCGGACTGGTAAAGCGTAGAATAAGCATATGCTCGGCCATCCAGCCTTCATGACGGGCCATATTGGATGCAATCCGCAACGCCAGGCATTTCTTGCCGAGCAGTGCGTTTCCTCCATAACCGGAACCGTAAGACCAGATCAGGTTCTCGTCCGTGAAGTGGGCAATATATTTCTGTTCAATCGGAGCACACGGCCAGCGGCTGTCTTTCTGACCGGGCTCGAGCGGAGCGCCGACCGAATGCAGACAAGGAATAAACTCATCGGTTTCGTCGATCAGTCTCAGCACGTTATGACTAACGCGGGTCATGATGTGCATGTTGCACACAACATACGGAGAGTCTGTGATTTCGATGGCGTTTTTAGAGATCGGCGAACCGATCGGACCCATTGAGAAAGGGATTACATACATTGTACGGCCCTTCATGCAGCCTTTGTAAAGTGCCGTCATCGTCTTCTTGAGTTCAACCGGATCAATCCAGTTATTGGTCGGCCCGGCATCTTCCTGTTTGACAGAAGCAATGTAGGTGCGGTTTTCCACACGCGCCACGTCAGACGGATCAGAGTTAAAGGCAAAGCTGTTCGGACGTTTCTTTTCGTTCAGCTTAATCGCCGTGCCGCTGGCCACCATTTCCGCCATCAGGCTGTCGTATTCTTTTTTTGAACCATCACACCAGACCACATGGTCAGGCGTACACATCTTTTCAACTTCCGCCACCCAGTTGAGCAGCTTCGTATTTTTCGTCGGTGCCGTCATTTTACAGTCCTCCATTAAGTTCCCAGTCATCGAATCCGGTTAAAATTCTGCATAAGGTGCTGAAATGACTCGGGCATGTCAACCACCGAACCGACAAAACTTGAGTGATATAGTGATATTTTTTCCATTCCCGCTTTTATACCGTGCCTGCCTTGCTTATTCTCCCCCGTATGAATATTAAAATTCTATCCGTAGGCCCCTTTGAAGTGAACTGCGCCATCGTTTGGGGCGACGCAAAACAAGCGCTCGTCATCGACCCGGGTCATGACGCCTCCAGTATCGAAGCCGTTCTGAAAAGCAACGGACTCACCGTTGCCGCCTATCTGCTGACTCATGGTCACGCCGACCACCTCTGTGCCCTCGCCGATCTGCACGCCGCCCGCCCCGCCCCGGTTTATATCCATGCTGAAGATTACAGATGGGCTTTTGGCCAGCAAAACCAAATCCCGCCTTACTACCCCGTCCCCGGAAAACCCTCCACCAAATTCATTCATCCGGAAACATCCAAGGACTGGATCATTGCCGATTTAAGTTTCCAATGTTTGGAAACTCCCGGTCATACCAAAGGATGCGTCTGCTACTACTTTGAGCAGGAAAAGGTCATCTTTACCGGTGACACGCTCTTTAAAGGCACCTGCGGACGCACCGATCTGCCCGGCGGCGACGGACGCATCCTCGCGCAATCCCTCAAAAAGCTGGCCGTCCTGCCCGACGATGTCACCGTCCATGCCGGTCACAATGAAAGCACTACGATCGGCTGTGAAAAACGCACTAACTTTTTCATGCAGCAAGCGGCAAAATAACCAATAAACACCCCGACCCGAGCCCCTTATTCTTTGATTATTCGAGCCGTTACGGCTACATTCCACCGCATGGGAAAACTGGAAAACACCTTTTCATGGTCATTCAGCGCGGCGGCAGATTTCGACGAATGCCGCCGGCGGCGCTTCTGGAACAAATACGGCATGTGGGGCGGCTGGGAGAAAACCGCCGCGCCAATAACAAAAAAGGCCTACCAGCTCAACAAGATGGATAATCGCTGGGGACTAATGGGGCAGGCTGCCGAAAACTCGGTCATGCGCGTTCTGCGTCAGCATCAGGCAGATCATCCCATCACCGCCGAAGAGGCTTTCGAGACCGTCGCCCGCCCTTTCCTGCGTCAAAAATGGACAGAATCGAAACGCGGAGAGTGGAAGGAGAATCCAAAAAAGTTCTGTTGTCTGCGAGAGCATTATTACGGCGTGATGGGTGACGAAAAAGCCGTTGCCGAACAAATGAGCAGTCAGATAAAAACCTGTATCACCAATTTCATCGAGAAGATCCTCCCGAGACTTGGAAATATTACCCGTGAGCAGGAGCTGCCGGTAAAGACCCCGGATATGGGCGGCGACCCGGAAAGTATCGAATTCAAAGGCGTCAAACTGTATGTAATTCCTGACTACGCCTACCGCATCGGCGGGCAGTTTCATATTCACGACTGGAAAGCGGGAAAGGTCAAAGAATCGCACCGCGAACAGTTGGGGCTTTATGCCCTCTGGGCCCGCGAAAAATTCCGGGCCAAACCAAATGATACGTTCCTTTACGTCGAATACCTTAACGAAGGTCAGGTGGCTCCGTTCCAACTTGCACCCGAAGATTTTGAACGGCTCGAAGCACGTATCGAGGATTCGGTGGCGGAAATGACGGAATATCTGGTCGACTTTGACCGCAAGCGTAATCAACCGCTGCCTAAAGAGGAATGGGAACTGGCCGCCGATCCGGCATCTTGTAAAAACTGCAACTTCTACGAGCTGTGCGAAGCAGAACTAAACTAACGAATAATTCGCAATACGTAATTAAGACAGACCCCCATTACGCATTACGTTTTATTTTTCAGGAATCAGCCGGATACGTGAAGGGACGGCCACCGGCAGATCCAAGCCCTCGGCCCAATACGTTTTACCCGTAATCTCAAGTTTCATGCCGGAAAAAGTCTGCATCTGAGCAGCATTCCCCCGCACATAGCAAACAATGACATCGGTAAAGTGGTCATCAACAAGCTTATACAGCGCAGCGTCAGCGGGTTGGAGAATACCGTAATACGATCCATCGACGCCCTGTGTTTTAGAAAGATCAACCGTGAGCTTTTTCTGCGCAGTTGCTGAAATGGCCGTCATAATCTCCTGAACCGTCGCCTCAGCACCTACCTGAGCGACCGTCTGCGTCCCCTGAACAACCACCGGAACAGCCGCCGTAAATCCGGGCGCGTCCACATATTTACGACTGATCCAGATAACTGTGTTAGAAGTCGGTGCAATCTTCAGCCACTGAGACAGCTCACCGCGAACATTTAAAACCGTACCGCTACTTGCCGTTCCGACAACGCTATGACTTAAACTCGGACCGGATCGGACGTTAAGCAACTCCGTCTGCACCGTTTTATTGCTGACAAACTCGTTGCTCACCCAGAAATCAACCGTTTCAGGCGGGAAAACAGCAACCCAATCCGGATTGCTGTTGTCTTTAAGAACCAATTCATCGCCCAGCATCGCACGACCCATCAGTACCGCATTCGTATCCGGCACAGCGCGCAGGCTGACACGCTCACCAGTCACTTTAACTTTTACAGGCTCCTGCGCATAAACAGCGGCTGACAGTGCGGCCAATACAAACAGTATTTTCTTCATCCCATCTCCTTTTTCTGACTCCAGCCCATTTAATCGTAAATCTAAACTCTTCAATGCCCTGTATCCTTCAGCCCGAACAGATGAACAGCATTCTCCATGACCGTTTTCGCCAGAGACTCTACTGCACAGCCGCGTAATTCAGCAAGCCGTTTGGCCGTATCCACTACAAAGGCAGGTTCGCAACGCTCACCGCGATGCGGCACTGGCGCGAGATACGGAGCATCCGTCTCAATCAGCAACCGGTCATCCGGGATAAACGCCGCCACTTCGCGCAACGGATCGGCATTGGCGAAAGTGACAATACCGCTGAAACTGATATGGAACCCGAGATCGAGTAGTTCTCCGGCCATCTTCCGGTCGCGCGTAAAACAATGAATCACACCAAGACAGGCCGGATCGCCTTTCCAGTGTTTGGAAAAATCGGCGAGAATCGAAAGGGTGTCGTCATCCGCGTCGCGAGTATGGGCAATCACCGGCTTGCGAACATGAATAGCGGTTTCCAGACATTGAAAAAAAAGCCGTTGCTGCTCTTTGGCCTTTTCCGGTTCGTAGAAATAGTCGAGGCCCGTTTCGCCGATAGCAACCGTTCCATCGTTTGCCGCCAGTTCACGCAGTGCGGTCATGTCGCAAATTGAACCCGCCATATGCCGGTCATAACCGGCGGCAGCATAAATACACTTCGGGAAAGCTCCAGCCAGCATCTGCGCTAATTCATTCGCCTCTGATGAACCGCCGACCGCAATCATCTTCGAAACATGAGCTATATCCGCACGCTTCAACACAGGCTCCAGCGTGCCGTCTTTCACGAAATCATCAAAATGGACATGCGTGTCGAAAAACATAGGGAGACAGTACACGGAACGGAGAAAAGATGAAACAGCGAAACGGTGGCAGTCGCCAGATTACTTTGCAGGAACTTTATTGGCGGGCAGCAATCGGTTAATCCAGCAGCGTTTCAAATTTTTCCGGACGACGGCTTTCAATCAGTCCATAGACCGCTGGGATCACGAAAAGCGTGAGCAGCGTTGACGTGGTCAGTCCGAAAACAACAACCACCGCCAGCGGGCGTTGCACCTCTGAGCCGATGCCGTGCGAAAGCAGCAGCGGAAGCAATCCGAGTACCGTTGTCAGCGCTGTCATCAGTACGGGACGAAGCCGCAAAAGTCCGCCTTCTAAAACAGCATCGTTCAGATTAAGCCCTTCCTGTCGAAGTTGATTAAAATAACTGACGAGCACGACACCGTTTTGCACAGAAATCCCGAAAAGCGCTATAAACCCAACGGCAGCAGGCACCGAAAGATACTCTCCGGTGATTAATAATCCGACGATTCCTCCAATGAGCGCAAGCGGCACATTGATGATGATAATGAGCGCATCGCGCCACGAGCCGAACGTCATCCAAAGCAGAATAAAGACTGTAATAATGACAAGAGGAACGATGAGCGCGAGCCGATGCATAGCACGTTGCTGATTTTCAAACTGTCCGCCGTATTCCACAAAGTATCCGTTCGGCAATTTAACCTGCTGAGCAATCCGCGTACGGACTTCATCGGCTACACTGCCGAGGTCGCGTCCGCGCACATTGCCCTGCACGATCCAGCGCCGCTGATTTTTTTCGCGCGTTATTTCAAGAGGGCCGGTTGCTTCGCTTACCGCGGCAACCTGCTCCAATGAAACCAATGAACCATCGCCGGTATGCACCAATAGATTGCGGATGGTATCAGGACTGGCGCGGAACGCCTCTTGATAGCGCACATGAATTCCAAAACGCCGGGTGTTCAGATAGACCTGATCCACCGGCTCGCCGCCGATTGAAAGTTCGACCAATTCAAGAACCTCCTTTACAGCGACACCATAGCGTGCGCAGGCGGCGCGATCGACCGCAATTTGTATCTGCGGCTGACCTGCACTTTGCTCCACAGATAAATCAACCAGCCCGGGAACCCCTTTAATCGCTTCTTTTATTTCTCCTGCGACACGTTGCAGCACAGCAAGGTCTTCCCCGAATACTTTAATGGCCAATTGCGCCTTGATGCCGGATAGGAGTTCGTCGAATGCATTTTGGATCGGCTGAGTAAAATTCAACTGAACACCCGGAACGGCGGCCAACTTTTTATCCATTGCGGCAATCAGCTTCGCCTTGTCTGCACCGGAACGAATCTCTACATAAATTTCAGCGGAATTGACCGGGTGCGGACAACTCCCTGCCTCGGGCCGTCCAATGCGGGAAACCGTCTCCTTCACCTCCGGAAACTCCAGAATTTCTCGCTCCATTTTCATCACCGTTTCGGTAGCCGTTTCGAGTGAAATAGATGGTGCCATGGCCACACCAATAAGAATCGAGCCTTCCTCCATCGTCGGAATAAACTCAGTTCCAATCATTGGAAAAACCAACAAACTGATGGCTAATGCTATCACTGCACAAACGACAACTATTCCCCGGCGGCGTTGCGTTCGATTTAACAGCGCCCGGTAACCATTTTTTAATTTCTCCATCAACCGGCTCTCGCGGTGAACGCCCTGTTTGAGAAGATAACGGCTCAGCACCGGCGAAACGATCAAAGCGGTGACGATGGATCCCATCAAGGCGAAGGTGATCGTGAACGCCATCGGCGTGAACAGCTTTCCCTCTACGCCTTGCAGCGCATAAATGGGCATAAAAACCATAATGATAATCGCGACGGAAAAGAAAATCGGACGACTTACTTCGCGTGCAGCATCGATAATAACGGCAGATTTTTCCCGCGCCCGGTTTTCCGGCAGACCTAAATGGCGATAGATGTTTTCGACCATCACGATGGCACCGTCGCCAAGCATCCCGATGGCAATGGCGATTCCACCAAGAGACATCAGATTGGCAGAAACGCCTTTAACCCCCATCATTATGACCGCAATTAACGCACAGACCGGCAGTGAGAGCACCACGATGATAGCGCTGCGCAAATTGCCCATAAACACCAGCAAGGTAAGAATCACCAGAACCGCGCCTTGCCACAGGGCCGTCTTAATCGTTCCGGTCGCCAGATTCACCAGCTTTGCCTGTTCATAATACGGCACTAACTTCACCCCTTTGGGAAGCGAGGCCTGCACTTCAGCCACTTTGACATAAAGTTTTTTAATCACGGCAGACGTGTTTTCTCCGTACAATTTCAGAACCATTCCGGCGACAACCTCTTCTTTACCGTTATGCGAAACCGCACCACGCCGGATTTCGTTGCCGTATTCCACTGTAGCGACAGAACTAACCGTCAGCGGAACGCCATCCACCGTGCGTATTGGAATATCGCGAATCTGTTCCAGATTTTCGAGCAACCCGATTCCGCGCACGAGCGCTTCCTCGGAGCCAAGCACTAAAAACTGTCCGCCCGCATTACGATTATTCGCCCGAATCGCCTCGACGATATCTTCCATTGAGATACGGTAACGTTGCAATTCATAGGGATTAACGCGCACCTGATACTGCAAAACGTGTCCGCCAATCGAAAGAATATCGGTGACTCCCGGTACGGTTTGAAGCTGGTATTTAACCACCCAGTCATTGAGTTCACGCAGATAAACATCCGGCGCTTTACCTTCGGTGTCCACAGACTCATCCAACGTCAGGTAATACATAAAAACCTGACCCAGCCCCGTTGAAATGGGACCAAGCATGGGCGGCTCGCGCATCTCCGGAAGATCGGCCATCGCCGAGGCCAGCCGTTCGGCTACCAATTGCCGAGCAAAATAAATGTCCGTTCCATCTTTAAAATAAACATAGATCACGGACATTCCGAACGCCGAAGTCGACTTAATCTGTGTAACGTCCGGCAAACCATTCATTGCATTTTCAATTGGAAATGTAATCAACCGTTCGATTTCTTCAGGGGCCATACCGTCCACCTCGGCAAATACCGGAACCATAATCGGCGAAATATCGGGGAACGCATCCACCGCCATGTGGCGGTAGGAATAAATCCCGAAAACCAGCACACCGATCATCATGGCAACCACGAGCCCGCGCACCCGCAGAGAAAATTCTATCAATCTGTTTATCATGATTTACTCCAATTCGCTCTAGTGCCCGCACCCCGCATGCGGATTAGTTCCGCTGATAACCAGTTCGGCCTTCAACCCAAATGCTCCACGGACGACATACTGCTCGCCCGGCTTGAGACCCGTCTTGATTTCCACAAAAGTTCCGTCCGACAAGCCGACCGTTACATCGCGCGGCTCAAGCCCATCTGCATCCTGAATAAACACAATCGACCCGCCCTTCATCGTTTGAACAGCGTCCTTTTCGACGCGAACATCCGCCTGAACCGATTCCACCGTAATCTGAGCGCGGACAAACGATCCGGGGGCAAAATTGCCGCTGGAATCCGAAAGTTCACAACGCGCTTTGAACGTGCGGGTTTCAGGGGAAACCAGCGGACTCACGTACTCAATCATTGTTTGCGCCGTCCGTCCGTCCGGAGCAATCAACTGTACCGGTGCGCCTTTGCGAACCGCCTGCTGATACTGCGGGAAAACATTAATTTCAACCCAGACACTAGAGAGATCGGCAATTTCAAAAAGAACCGTTTCTTCGCCGGTCGATTCGCCGACTGAACCATTTTTTGAAATCACCGTTCCCGCTAACGGCGATACCAGATTATAGACAGCCAGCGTTTCGCGATTCTCCATCAGAGCCAGCGCATCGCCCGGCTTCACCGCATCGCCGGGCTCCGCCCGGAGTTCACGGATCGTTCCCGCATAACGGGGCGACACTGCAGCATACCGGTTGCGATTCATTTTAATCCCGGCAGGAAAAGTAAACTGCCGTTCGATTAAACCGCCCGTCGCAGGTTTGATTTCAACACCCGCCGGTTCGGCATCGTGCCCGTCGCACCCCTCATGAGCATGCTCCTGTGCAAATGAAATTCCCGACAGCAACGTGATCAATAAAAAAAAGTTCTTCATCATTATTCTCCCGTATAAAATTTTAAGAGTTCTGCGTGTGCCTTCAGCGCGGTGTGCTGAGCCTTAATCATCCGGATACGCGTTTCGGCCAGCACCTGCTGGACTTCAATGCGCTCCAACCATCCGTAGCGTCCGGATGCATCGCTCCGGATCAGCTCAACAGACCGTTCCGCTTTAGGGCACAAAACATCACGACAACGGACAACCTCGGCAACGGCCGTTTCAAACTCGGCCAACGCCGATCCCAGATCAATTTCAATCTCCCGCCGGGCGGCTTTATTTCCAAAACGTACCGCTTCAGCGCGCAACCCGGCAGACAGGGTCTCCGCACGCCCGCGACTGAAAAGCGGCAGTGGAATTGAAGCGGAAAACAGATAGCTGTGCGCATTCCCGTCTTCTTCGTAACGTGCTCCGGCGCCAAAGGTCACATCGGGAAGTTGCGAGCTCTTGGCGAGTGCAGTCTTGGCATCCGCCTCATTTTCCAAAGCCTGGAACCGCTGGAGCGCCGGATGTGTTGCACGAAACGCCAACCCCGCAGGGAGATCCAAAGGTTGGAAAAAATCGCCTTCTATTTTTCCAAGGGTTGGAAGACCGATCAACTTCGCCAGTTTCAATTGCGTGGCGCCATACATTTTTTCGGCAGCCAGTTTTTCACCTCGCCCGGATTCGAGCATCATTTCAGCGCGCAACACTTCCAGCTCGGACGCGGCTCCGGCCTCACGACGTTTCTGAGAGACACTCACCAACTCCTCCGCCAGCGCGAGCTGCTGTTCACGGACAGCCAGAATCTCCTGAGCAGCCTGAGCATCGGCAAACACCTGACGCACAGCCGACTCAACGTCGCGCCCGGCTTCAAGAACCGCAGCGGAGGCGGAGGAAGCGGCATGAAAAGCAACCATCCGTCCCTTGCGGATTTTCCCAGAGGTTGGGAACTCCTGCGAAAGCATCAGGCTGTATTCTGCGGAGTCCGCCCCCTTATAATCTCCACCGATCCCTTCGGATTCAAATTCGAGTTCCGGATTGGACCATGCGGATGCCGCACGGATATCAGACTTGGAGGCTTCCGCCTCCGCCCGGGCGGCGCGCAGTTCCGGACTTTTCCCGGCGACTGACTTTAACGCTTCGTCCAGAGTCAACGCCTGAGTGGAAACCGACAGGCCTGTCACGGCTATAAAAAAAATGTGCTTGTTCATCAAAACTCCTGATTTAAATGATTCTTCGTTCACCGGGCGGGAACAAAGAATCTCAAATCAGGAGCTGGAAAGTTAAGATCGGCAAAACATCCTTAAAAGATAACGTAACATCCGGAGGCGCCGGTTGGTCTATATCGATAATGCGTACGCAAAGAATCTGCCTTACTGGCGCCTCGAAGTCCGGACTGCTGTTCTCCGGACGAACCTCCGGCTTCCATGAGCAGGAAGAAGTTGAACAATCCCGACACTCTGTATGTGCAGCAGTGCAAACGGGGTCCAGGACAGAAGCATGACACGGTTTTTCGGCATGATTACAGGGCAACAGCAACAACATAAGAAATACTGTCGCAACTGCAATAATCCATGGTTTCTTCATGCCTGACATTTATCCCCCGTTTTCAAACAGGATCAAAAACCTGATTTACATCGAATTGGTGCTCGAGCGGGGACTCGAACCCCGAAGGCCTTGCGGCCACTAGCACCTCAAGCTAGCGTGTCTACCAATTTCACCACCCGAGCACAGGAAAGGCCGGAGAAGATAACTTCTCCACCTGCCCTGCGCAAGTGCATATTTTAAATAAGCTGATCTTGAACTCGAAACGCCGAACTTCCACACTCTGCCCCATGAAACTAGTCATCGCCACCCGCAATCCGCACAAGCTCGAAGAGATTCACGCCATCTTTGATTTTCAAGGACTGGACGTCTGCTCCGCCTTTGATTTCCCGGAAATCCCTGATGTTGTCGAAGACGGCGCCACGCTGGAAGCCAACGCATTAAAAAAGGCCGTCGAAATCTGCACAGCCACCGGATTACCCGCAATGGCCGACGATTCCGGGCTGGAAGTGGAAGCATTACATGGTGAACCGGGTGTCTTTTCCGCCCGCTGGTCCGGCGAAGGGTGCACGTACCATGACAACAATCTAAAGCTGTTACGTGAACTTGCGGGCAAGCCCAACCGCAGCGCACAGTTCCGCACGGTCATTGCACTCGCTCTGCCCGGCGAAGACCCGCAAACGGTTGAGGGCTCTGTGCACGGCCGCATTATCGAAGAACTGCGCGGGAATCAAGGCTTCGGTTACGATCCACTCTTTGTTCCGGACGGCTACAACCAGACCTTCGCCGAACTTCCTCCGGAAGTGAAAAATAAAATCTCTCATCGCGCCCGCGCACTCAACGCCGCCGCCAATATCTGGACCCATTTCTTCCAAGGTTCGTAAACAGTAGCGTCCCATAGGACGCGGAATGATGGAATGATGGATAATTTGGAATGCTGATTTGCAGCGAGTTGCATCAAATCGAGGTCACAATCGCATGATGCGCGGTTTGATGATTCTAATCGGATCAGATGTGTTGCCGAGGCCTTCTTCATTAATCCAGTATTCCTTCATTCCAACATTCCATGGGGTGCCAATGGTTCGTAAAAGCAAAAAAGGTCTTCTTCCGTAAACAACAAACGCCCCGCAAAAGCGGAGCGTTTTTTTACGCGCTGAAAGATTAAATTACTTCTTCGCGGCCAGTTCTTTGGCATAAACCGCCATCTGATCTTTCAGTTTACCCATTGATGTGGTGATTTTGCTAACGTCGGCCTTCAGGGCTTTCGCTTTTTCACCCATCAGCTCGGTCAAAGGAATCTCTTTGACCTTTGCAGTGAGGGCTTCGAGTTCTTTACCTTTTTCAGCAATAGCTCCCTCATATTTCGTCACCATCCTCTGCAGGTCAGCCTGAGTCATCTTTTGAGCATCCGCCGCAACTTGATCCGCCGGTTTGTTTTCATCAATAGCAGTGCTGCCGCCGCAACCTGTAAGCATCGCAATCATCACCAACCCGACCAGCCATCCATACTTCTTCATGAACCCTCCGTTTCCGGCGAACACACCATGTGCTCTGCCAACTGCTTCGCATTCTAAACAGGAAACTGTTTTCTGCAACCCAAAATCCGACTGTTTTACTTGGTGAATAGAGGGTTTACCGGTCAAGTGAAGTCCAGCCGCCGCCAAGCACTTTATAGAGTTGAATCAGGTTTTGTGTAACAGCGCTCCGGCTCTGCACCAGCTGATCCTCAAACGTCAGCTGGGCACGCTGCGCTTCCAGCACCGGCTCAAATCCGGCCAGTCCGTTTTTATAACGATCATCAGCCAGCTCCGCCGCAGTTCGTGCCGCAGAAGCCGCGGCATCCAGCGCCGTCATGCGCTGCTGCTCTTTTTCAAACGCGGTCAACGCATCACGGGTTTCCTGCACGGCGGTCAGCACGGCCTTTTCATAGGCGGCGAGCGCCTGCTCCTGTCCGGCTTTCTGCACCTTGATGTTGTTGCGGATTGAGCCCATGTGAAAAATCGGCCAGCGGACACTGGGCCCAACACTGTAAAACTCGTTACCGGAATTTCCGAGCGCATTAAAACTCAGCGCCTCCACTCCAATCGAGCCGTTGAGTGTGAGCTTTGGAAAAAAGTCGGACTTGGCAACGCCGATGCGTGCGGTTTGAGCGGCCAGTTCACGTTCCGCTTTGCGCACATCGGGACGGCGGCGCAACAGATCCGCCGGAATTCCGGTAACCGTCTGAGCGGTCGCCACCGGAATTTCTTTTACGGCGCTCAACCGCTCATGCAGTGATCCCGGCATAACTCCGGTGAGAACCGCCAGCGCATTGAGACTTTGTTCGACAGCGGTTTCGATCTGCGGAACCGAAGCGCGGGTACTTTCCAGATTGTAACGTGCCTGCTGGAACGCGAGCTCACCGATCAGGCCGCTTTCAAACCGCGATTTAAGGAGTTCATACGTCTGCTGCTGAATTTCAAGATTCGAGTGCGCGACGCGCAACCGCTGCTGAGCAGTGCGCAGCAGAACATAACCGCGGGCGGTTTCAGCGGCCAGCGAAACCTGAACGTCCGCACGACCGGCCTCTTTGGCTTCAAACGCAGCAACCGCGGCCTGAACAGAGCGCCGATTGCCGCCGAACAGATCGATTTCCCATGAGGCATCAAACCCGCCGGAATACAGGCTGGTCTCGCCGGTTCCGGCAACCGCATCACTGGCTTTCCGGCGACTGTACCCCCCGGCAGCATCCAGTTGCGGACCGAGCGCGGCGCGGGCGATGCCAAGCTGAGCACGGGCAGCGCGAACCGCAGCAACCGCCGATTTCAAATCGTGATTATTCTTCAGCGCCTCATCCACGAGCGCTGTCAGCTCCGGATCGTTCAGCGTGGTCCACCATGCTGCGGGCAGTTCAACCGCCTGACCTCCGAGCTGCGGCGGCGCCGGTTTTTTATAGTCCGGTCCGACAGAAAGACATCCACCGAAGAAAAACGGTATCAGCAGAATGATCAGCAGGTGCAGCTTATCTTTCGGCAAGCGGATGGAATGACCTTTTTCACGCAAGGTCTGGAACAGCACGTAGAGCGCCGGAACCAGAATGATACCAAAAGTCGCCGCAGTCATTCCCCAGAACACTGTCGTACCGATAGAGCGGCGGGCGGCGGCTCCGGCACCGACAGCCACAGCCATCGGGAGCATTCCGAGAATAGACGTAACGGCTGTCATCAGCACAGCGCGGAAGCGCTGGCCAGCTCCGTCGGCAGCTGCATCAATAATTGACAGCCCTTCTTCACGCCGGGTTTTTGAAAACTCCACGATCAGAATGGCGTTTTTACTCGCCAGCCCCACCAGCAGAATCAGACCGAGCTGAGCGTAGATGCTGAGCGGCATCCGGGTGAAAAACAGAGCGAGCAGTGCGCCGAACATCGCAACGAACGTGGAGAGCATGACCGGCAGCGGAATGCTCCAGCTTTCATACTGAGCAACAAGAAAGAGGTAGCCGAAGACCAGCGCGAGTGCGATCAGAATGAAAGATCCTCCGGAAGCCCGCGATTCCTGATAGCTCAGACTCGACCAGTCAAAGGTATAACCGTCCGGCAGAGTTTCTTTAGCCACCTTGGTGACCAGCTTCATCGCATCGCCGCTACTGAGAAACGGCAGCGCCACAGCGGTGACCGACGCCGCTGTAAATTTGTTGTAGCGATCCACCGAGCGGGGAGCCAGCGCTGGCTTAACATTCAGCACACTGCCGAGCGGAACCATGGCCCCGGACTGACTCTTTACGTACAGCCGGTTGATGTCGTCCGCCTGATCGCGGAATTCCCAGTCGGCCTGAATGACCACTTTATTAACCTGTCCTTCAAAGTTAACGTCGTTGACGTAGCGCGAGCCGAAGTAGTTCTGTAACGTGGCAAAAATATCGATGACCTTCACCTGCATCAGCGCGGCTTTAACCCGATCCACTTCCAGAAACAGATGCGGGGTATCCGCCGCATAGCCGCTGAAGGCATACATGATGCCGGGCGTGGTGTTCAGTTTCATCAGGAAATTTTTCAGAACCGCATCCAGCTTTTGCGGATCGTTATCGTTAATCGCCTGAAGACGGATGTCCATCCCGCCGCTCACGCCGAGCCCCATGATAGCCGGCGGAGTGAAGATGTTGATTCGTGCGCCGGGAACCGCCGCCAGCCGGGCCTGAAGTCTCTGCTGAAGCGCCTTGGCCTGAAGTTCGGGGGCTTTTCGCTTGTCCCAGCTGTCGAGTCCAAGCAGGAAGAAGGCGACGTTTTCACCGGAGCCGCCGATCATGCTGAATCCGGAGACCTGTACAACAAAGGCAATGCCGGGCTCATTACGAAGCGGCTGGAGGGCCTGTTCCATCAGGGCTTCGGTCCGTGTGCACGTCGCGCCTTCCGGCAGCTGAATGGCGCCAAACATCACCCCTTGGTCTTCGTCCGGCAAAAAGGCGGTCGGACTCAGTGAAGACAGCAGCCAGGAACCGCCCATCACACCGAGCAGGATAAACAGCGTGACGAAAAGCCGACGGGCCAGCCGGGTGGACGTGGCCACATAGCGCCCGCGCAAACGATTCAGTCCGGTATTGAACCAGCGCAGCGGTCCATGCTCTTTGGGTTTAATAACCCTCAGAATCGTGGCGCACAACGCCGGACTGAGCGTCAGCGCGTTGACCGTGGAAAACAGTACCGCCGTGGAAATCGCCACCGCGAACTGCTGATAAATTTTACCGACTATTCCGCCGACAAATCCGATCGGCACAAAGATGGCGAGCAGCACCAGCGTGGTGGCAATGACCGCGCCAGTAACCTGCTCCATGGTTTTGATGGTGGCCGCCTTGTGGTCGAGACCCTCGGTTTCCATCAGATAGAGAACGCGCTCCACCACAACGATGGCATCGTCCACCAGCAGACCAATAGCGAGGACCAAACCGAACAGCGTCAGCGTATTAATGCTGTAGCCGAACGCCATGAGCACTGCAAAGGTGGCGCAAAGCGAAACCGGAATGGTCAGCGCCGGCACCATCGTGGCGCGCCAGTCCTGAAGAAAGATGTAGCAGACACCGATAACGAGCAGAACGGTGATCAGCAGGGTGAGAACAATTTCATCGATACTGACGCGCACGAAATTGGTGGCATCGTACGGCAGAATGTATTCCATGTCGGAGGGGAATCGCTTGCTCAGCGACTTGAGTTCGGCCCGCAAAGCATTCATGGCTTCCAGCGCGTTGGCATCCGAAGAACGGCTCACGCCGATCGCCACGGCCATCTCCCCGTTAAATTTGGCGCGGTTCAGATAATTTTCGGCTCCTTTTTCGACGCGGGCGATATCTTTAAGATAAACCACGGCGCTGTCCGGACCGGTGCGCACCACAATGTTTTCAAAGTCCGCCGGATTATTCAAACGGCCTTCAGCCTTCAACGTATACGTTACCTGACCGTTTCCCGGAACGCTTCCGACAGAGCCGACCGAAGCCTGGACGTTCTGCTGCTGAATGGCGGCGGCCACTTCAGCCGGACTGATTCCCAGAGCGGCCAGCCGGCCTGAATCCATCCAGACCCGCATGCTGTATTTCGGTCCGTACACCTGAGCGCTGCTGACACCGGAAACGCGCTCAAGCGCCGGTTTGATGACTTTGTAGATGTAGTCGCTCAGAAACAGCTCATCGCGGGTTCCGCCCGGCGAACGGATCATGACGAACCCGAGCATATCTGCGGACTTGGTCTGCACCGTAACGCCCTGCTGGGTCACTTCCGCCGGCAGCAGCGGCTCGGCCTGAGCCACACGGTTCTGCACCTTGACCTGCGACATATCGGGGTCGGTGCCGACAGCAAAGCTCACCGACAGCTGGTAGCTGCCCGAACTGTCGGACGTAGAAGACATATAAATCATGTCGTCCACGCCATTGACTGCATCTTCGATCGGGCCGGCAACGGTTGCCGCCAGAACTTCCGCACTGGCTCCGGGATAAAACGCATGAACGATCACCTGCGGCGGAGTAACCTCCGGATACTGCGCGATCGGCAGCGAGAACATCGCAAGAATACCGGCCAGCATCAGCACAATGGAAATCACACCGGCAAAACGCGGGCGTTCAATAAAAATCCGGGAAATCATTATTTAGCCTCCGCCTGAATCACATTCACTGTCGCGCCGGGACGGGTCTTTTGGACTCCGTCCACGATGATGCGGTCGCCTTCCTTGAGGCCCAGAAGGACCAAGACATCTGTTCCGATTTGCGCTCCGGTAACAATGCGCACAGGCGAAACCATGCCTTTTTCATCCGCCGTCATCACATAGCCCCCCTGCTGATCCACCAGCAGTGCTTTCTGCGGAATCTTGATTCCTTTTTCGCTGTTCTGATTGCGGAGCAGCGCGGTGACATAGCCGCCGGGAATCAGCAACCCGTCGCGATTATTAAACAGATAACGCACCGCAATCGTGCCGGTCTCCGGATTGATGGCGTTGTCGTCGAAATCTTTTTTCCCAACCGCTGGAAGAACCGTACCGCCGGGAAGCCGGACCTGCGCCACACGGGTTTCCGCTGAACCAGCAATCTCCTGCTGACGGAATTTGAGATAGTCACGGTCGGTCAGCGAAAACGTCACACGAACCGGATCCATCTGCACAATCCGCGCCAGTGCACCGGATGACGAGGTGACGTAATTACCTTTGGTCACCTTCGCCGCACCGATCTGCCCGCTGACCGCAGCCCGGATCTCCGTATAATCCAGCGAGACTTTGGCCCGCTTGAAAGCGGCCTGCGCGCTCAGAAAAGCGCTTTCCGCCGAATCCATATCGGCGCGCGAAATGCTGCGGGTATCGGCGTTCTTCATGCGGTCATACAGCTTCTGCGCACGGCTCAGCTCGGCTTCCGCCGCATCTGCCGCCGCCTGATAAGACCGCCGGTCAATCGTGAACAGCAGATCGCCTTCTTTCACCGTGCCGCCCTCTTCAAAATGCACGGCGGCGATATAACCGGAAACTTCACTGCGGATCATCACATCCTCAACCGGCTCGACTTTGGCAATGTATTCATCCGCAGGCTGAATATGCGACTTCAATACCGTTTTCACGGTGACGGTTGCAGGCGGCATCTGCATCGCGCCCATTCCCGGACGACCGCCGCCCTTACCGCCAAGCATTCCGTGTAAAAACCATCCGGCCAGCAACGATACTCCAGCCGCTCCGCTCACGATCAAAACTATCTTCTTATTCATCTATGCACTCCTTTTTTAAAACCGCACTCATTATTAAATCAAAACCGCCGGCAACCGCCGACATCAGATCAAAACCGGTGAGCAGCTCGATATCCGTCTCCGCCCGGTGACCGAAATCAAGACCAGGACAACGCCCCAGATACATCTTGCACGATCCGACCCAGAAAGCCGCCAGCGTCAGAATCAGCCGATCCAGATCAATGCCGGGCCGCAGGCGGCTGGCAATTCCGGGAGTCTGAAAACACTGTTTGAACGCCTCCAGAGGACTTTTGCGGATCTCATTCAGCTTCTTGTGCGTCTCCGTGAGCAGCTCTTCGGACCACTCCATCTGAAAGCTCATGAAAAACTCAAATTTACGGGTGACCGCATCTTCCGTGACAATCCGGGCATGAGTAATAAATGCGTTCCGCAACTCATCCACCGTATGAATGTCCGGCACCCGAACGCCGATCATCTGCTCCTTGCGTTCGTGGAAATATTCAATCAAAGCGGCAAGCAAAGCCGGTTTATTATCGAAGTGCCAATAAACCGCACCGCGCGTCATACCGATTTTTTTGGCAATGTCATCAAAGGTCGTGCGGGAATAACCCTTCTCACTGAACAGGTCCAGAGCCGAAATCAGTACGCTGGCCCGGGTTACCTGCGCATCCTCTTTTGTTTTTCTGGCCATTTCCTGCTCCCTGATGAATTTCGGGCTACTTATACATACATTCATGAATGTATATCAAGAAGTTATTCCTGTTTTATTAGCAATTTCAGGAAACCCAGATCAACCGACAGGCGTGACGGCAGGTTTAGGTGCATCGCCGGCGGGCGCGGTCACGGGCGGTACAGAAACCGGATCCGGCGTAACAGCTTTCGGCGGATTAACCGCCGGTGCAACGACCGGAGGGCTCACCGGAGGCGGGATCAGATTCACGATCTCATCCGGCGCACGGTCGTAGAGTTCAAAAATGAAGATGCATTCAAAAAGCAGCATGCCGATGCAGCCCAGTATGGCCAGAAACGCGAGGAGATCAAACCGCTGGTATGTTGCTTTTTCTTTCACGGGGGGCAGTCTGTCCGTTTAAATTTTAACTTTCAACTCCAAACCGTTTCGGGCATCCTCTGCCCCCTTATGAAAGCAAACGATTACTCAGTCTCGATGGATGCTCTGGCCTCGCTCTGCAAACGCCGCGGCTTTATCTTCCAAACCTCGGAAATCTACGGGGGCATTAACGGCTTCTGGGACTACGGCCCGCTCGGCGTCGAGCTGAAGCGCAACATCAAAGAAAGCTGGTGGAAGGCCACCGTCCAGAGCCGCGAAAACGTCGTCGGCCTCGACAGCGCCATCATCATGCACCCCAAAGTCTGGGAAGCTTCCGGCCATATCGGCAACTTTAAAGACCCGATGCTCGACTGCCGCGAAACCAAGAGCCGCTACCGCGCCGACCAGATTCTCGTCTTCAAACACAAAACCGATGCCTCCGCGCTGATGTTCGCCTACCCCGAGGACGAAGAAGCTCCGGAGAAAAAGGCGAAAAAAGCCAAAGTAAACACCGCCGACTACGAATCCGTTCCGCTCTCCGCCATCGCGCTCGACGCCTACGACAAACTCGTCGGCCCCGACACCGACAAACCCGGCACGCTCACCGAGCCGCGCTCGTTCAACCTGATGTTTAAAACCTTCGTCGGCCCGATGGAAGACAGCTCCAACGTCGCCTGGCTTCGCCCCGAAACCGCACAGGGCATCTTCGCCCAGTTTGCCAACGTCCTTTCCGTCTCGCGCCAGAAAGTACCGTTCGGCATCGCGCAGATCGGCAAAGCGTTTCGTAACGAAATCAACCCGCGCAACTACACCTTCCGCTCGCGTGAATTCGAACAGATGGAACTCGAATTCTTCATCAAGCCCGGCACCGACGCCGAACAGCACGAATACTGGGTTTCCGAGCGCCTGAAATGGTACAGCAAGGTCGGACTGCCGGAAGGCCGCATGCACCGCGACGTTCACGAAAAAGACAAACTGGCCCATTACGCCAGCGCCTGCACCGACATTCTCTACGACTTCCCCTTCGGCACTCAGGAACTCGAAGGGATCGCCGCGCGCGGAGCGTTCGACCTCACCCAGCACCAAAACGCCAGCGGCAAGTCGCTCGAATACTTCGACGAAGAAACCAAGGAAAAATTCCTGCCGCACGTCATCGAACCGTCGGCGGGCGTTGACCGTATCGCCCTCGCCCTGCTCTGCGAAGCCTACCGCGAAGAATGGATTCCCAAAGAGGGCCCCGTCCTCACCGCCGAACCGGGCAAACAGGCTCCGGAAGGTTACGAAGCCCGCACCGTCCTGCGTTTCGCGCCGTGCATCGCGCCATACAAAGTCGCCGTATTCCCGCTGCTCAAAAATAAAGAGGAACTCGTCGGCAAAGCGCGCGAAGTATTCGAAAAACTCAACAGCCGCTGGAACTGTTTCTACGACCACGCCGGCGCCATCGGCCGCCGCTACCGCCGTCAGGACGAAATCGGCACGCCGTGCGGCGTCACAATCGACTTCCAGACCCTGGAAGACAACACCGTCACCCTGCGCGACCGCGACACCATGCAACAGATCCGCGTAAAGATCGACGAACTCGAACGCATCATCGAAGAACGCGTCCGGTTTTAGCCGTGGAGGGAAAAGGCTAGAAGATAGTACTGATACCTTTTTCTTTCAATATATGGCTTTGACGTTCTCTGAGTAATTTGGTCTCATTCGGGTGGTTAGCGGGGTTCTTTACGTCTTAAATGAATCAAACCCATAGCCAAGATAAAAATATGAATACGAACGGAGTAACGGATACATATAAAGCGATGGTCGAAGAAATTATCACCAATGGGGACTCGACCGTTATATCTAACATCAACTACGCCCATGCTGTTTATCTGACCGTCAAACAATATGATCGGGCCGAAAAAAAAGCCGAGATCATTACTGGAAGTTTTGCAGAAGAAACCGGCGATACAAGTATTAGAGACGCCTTTTGTTCGATGGTGAAACGAATTGCTTCCAACAACGGGAAAGTTCGCGTTATTACGACCGCTTATAAGGCGATCCCGAATTGGCTCGAAACCCTTCATGAAAAATACCAAGAAGCTCTCGATATCGTCTTCGCCCAATTAAAGGATCCAAACAACCCTGTGGAGCACTGGATTACTCTCGATGACAAAATGTATAGACGAGAAGAACCACATAAGGGTTTTGAGTGCCAAGATGTACACGCTTCTGTTTGTTTTAATGACCCTGTTAAAGCAAAGGAACAGTCCGGAAGCTTCGACAAAATATGGGGCATATTGAAAGCCGCATAGGATGTCAATTTTCTGGGATGTCATATGCCAAATTTTTCCCAGCCACTTGCTGGTTAACCTTGGGTTCGCTTTATTCGCTCTAGATGCCCTCCTTACTTCATGGGTCAGCAACCATCTTAGAAAAGAACAATCCGTTCTCTGCGCCGCTGAAGAAATAGGCGACCTAAAAGAACATCTCCTAAAAGCACTAAAATTAGCGCATGGGAGCAGCTCTCAAATTGACGAATTGACTCTTACAAAAATCGGCCCGATCGAAAGCACTGTGAAATCTTTTGTAGATTACATGAAAGAACAAGAAAGCGAGAAGCTGGTACGATACGGCTTTCTGTTAGCGGCATGGGATATTGTATATTTTTTTGGAGTAAGCATTCTGGCAGTTAATCCAGCAACTTGTTCTTGCCTGATGGCCATCATCGCGTTTGTGGTATTAACAGGCTTTCACCTCGTATTTAAGTCAAGAATTTCCAGTGTTCGGCGAAAAGCAGTAAAACTCCAATCAGCGGCTACCGAAGCCCTGAGCGATCTCAAAGAAATGTGTATTTGGCGACAGGTTCCCATAAACGAGACAAAAACTGCTCTACAGTTGAAAAAGATAAAAGAATTAGAATAGACAGCAGAAAACGTGTCCGTCCCATCTTCTAACCTTTTGAAGGAGAGCTCGCTCCACCCGAAACGAAAAGCGTGCGCGGAGCGCCCGCTCCACCTTGTTGAGACAAGGCCGTCCGCCGTCGCCGAAGGCTATGGCGAGACAGGCCGGGACGGCGACGATACGTATCGCAAGCGTCTCGCTTGCCTTGAAATTTCTTCGTGTCTGCGCACGGCCGGCGCGGGTTCCCAAGGATTGGAAAATTCCAGATTTCGAATTGATTTCCCGGCTTGACCGTTGTTAACCGGCAGGTTAACTTGTCGACATGGTGCGAGAAATCCTCTTCTACAAAACGGAGGGCGGACGGAGCCCGGTTCGGGATTTTCTCGAAACGCTCTCGTCCAAACAGGCGCAAAAAGCCACGTGGGTTATGAGCCTTGTAGAAGATTTAGATAACGTACCCGGACAATACTTCCAGAAAATGGTCAATACAAACAACCTGTGGGAAATCCGTGTAAAAACCGGATCGGATATTTTCCGTTTCCTTGGTTTTTTTGATGGAGCGAAGCTGGTGGTTCTATCCCACGCATTTCAAAAGAAAACACAGAAAACGCCGCAACAGGCCATCCGTCTGGCGGAAGAACGAAAACAGGATTATTTCAGGAGGAAACAAAAATGAGCGATCTGAAAAAATACATTCAGGAGCGTAAGGTGCGGGATGCAGAATTTTCCAAGGACTTCGATTCCGGATACCAGCAGTTTAAAATCGGTGCCATGCTCAAACAGGCTCGGATTGAGGCTGGCATCACACAGGAGGAGCTGGCGGAACGCCTGCACACAAAAAAAACCGCCGTGTCCCGGATCGAGAACCACGCCGACGACATCAAACTTTCCACACTGGAAAAGTTTGCCGAAGCCATTGGAAAACGACTGACACTAAAAATCGCCTGACCGTACACCATGCAGCAGATCCGAGTCTCCATCGACGAACTCGAACGCATCATCGAAGAACGCGTACGGTTTTAAGAATCGCCACGAAAAACACAACCGAGCCTCTGGCGAGCTGGGCTCCGCAAAGCGGGGCAACGAAGTGGCAAAAATTCACGAAGAGGCTAGGCTTATGGTTTGGCCTTTTTTACGTTGGTCACTTTTCACTGCGTGCATTGCGTCGGACAAGCCAGGCGCCCACACCACCTATTACAAAAAGAAGAAATGTCGCTGGCTCAGGGATGAGTTGCACGCCGAGTCCCACCCTTGCTGCGGAGGTTCCGGCCGCGGAATCGCCCGAGTTCATAGAAAATCGATAGACCACGGAGTCGCCACTTTCAATATTCAGACTGCTTAAATCCGTCGTGTAGGATGCCGTGGGACCATTCAAGGCTGTTCCCGTTGCAACAGCACCCATATCAATGATGCCCACCCCATCCGATGACCGGCCAAACCAGTCGCTGACGTCCACAACGGTGAAGCCTTCGCCCCTCGGATTCACGGAAAATTGCAGACGACCACTGTAAGCCCCTGCGGTGCGCCAAATAATTCCTTTGGCGATCCATTCCTGCTGAGACATGGCTGTGGTGGCCGTGAAACTGTATGACATAGAGATCATATCTCCTGTGGCACCCTTGTAAATGCCGACAAATCCTTCGGCATCCTTTGTCCCATCTGTGGCCCCATATGGACTCTTGACGAAGCATCCGGCATTTTGCGCCAACCAGGTGTCGCCATTGTCGAAGATATTGTCCCGAGCGGTACCCAGCATCACAGTCCCAGAAAAACTCCAGTTTCCCTGAGTGTTCCGATCCAAACCGCTATTGTTCTCAACGATGCCGGCCGATGCAATCAGCGGCATCACAAGCAGAAGGGAAAAAAAATGTCGTCTCATATTGTCTTTCTCCATATCCAGTTTTTTTAAAAAAAATGACACGCTGCGGATTCCGGATCAAGCCTCTAAAATAAGTTCTTTGTAGATTTTTCAAAAAGGTGTCCTCACGCCTGAAAAGGTGTCGCCCATTAGAGGTTCCGGTCAAACACAAAACACCCCTTCATTCCGCTGAGTAAGCGGCTTCCTTTTACTCCTTGTTTTAATCGGGATCAACCGTCGCCTCATGACAGGGTCAATGAAATGACAGGGTCAGTCCGCCTAATTCGTTATTTTGTGCTTTTTGTGGCCATTCCTTTTCCAACCCCCGGAAGATTTCATCCCGAAGATTCCGAACATCCTGTCGCGTCGCCCACACCTGTAGCCGCACATGGCGGGCGATAAAGATTTCGGAGTGCGCCGGCAACCAGCGGGCGACGGCGCTCTTTGCGGCGGAACGGTGCGACTGCAAGAGCGGTGTCGCGCTTCCGCCTTCGGCGGACAAGTCGCTTGCCACCGCACTCCAGAGCACTGCAAAGGTGTCCGACAAACTCGCAAAACCCCATGACGGGGCCCAGAACGCTTTTCTCGACATTCTGTGCTTTTGGTGTTTTTTGTGGCTAATCCCCTTCCAAACCCCGGAAGATTTCATCCCGAACATCTTGCCGCGATGTAATTCAACAGCCCCGCCATCCAAAGGTGGAATGCGACCGGCGGGCGGTAAAGATTTTGGAGTGCGCCGGCAACCAACCTGTCACGCCGAAGTGTACGAAGGCGGACGGGCGACGGCGCTCTTTCCAGCGGAACAGCAGAATGACCAAAGCGGTGTCGCGCTTCCTCCTTCGACGGACAAGTCGCTTGCCACCGCACTCCAGAGCACTGCAAACGAACGGGTTTATTCCGCCGCTTTTACGGCATCCCAGACACGGGTATATTTGTCGTTGTCTTTCCCGAGGTCGCGGATGACTTCGCTCTTCGCCATGACCGCAGGATCAATGAAGATCGCCGGGTTTTTGCGGAATGCTTCGCTGACCAGTTTCTGTCCTTCAATATTCGGAGAAAGGTAGGAAACAAATTCCATGTTCTCAGCGGAGTTGGCCGGGTCGTGAATAAAATTAATGAAGGCGTGCGCGAGTTCAACCTGATCTGCGTTGGCCGGAATCACCATGTCGTCGCTGGCAATCGTTGTGCCTTCTTTCGGCACGAGAAAGGCCAGGTCTTTGTTCTCACCCATCGCCTGAAGGATGTCGCCGTTATAGGCGTGTACCAGCAGAAACTCCGCCGAGGAAAGCCCTCGCAGGGCTTCTTCGACTTCAAATTTTGCGATGTTTTTCTTCCATTTAACCAGAACCTGCTGCGCGGCGGCGAGTTCGGCTTCGCTCGTTGTATTCAGGCTGTATCCGAGACTTTTCAGGGCGGCACCAATCGATTCGCGCATGTCGTTCAGCAGCGTGCAACGGCGGGCAATTTCCGGCTTAGTAAAGAGCTCCCATGTGGGTTCCTGTTCGCCAAGGCGGACTTTATTGTAACCGATACCGCTAAGACTGATCAGATACGGAACGCCGTATTCCATCTGTGGATCCTGCGTGAGCGCCAGATATTTGCGGTCCAGATTGGCGAGGTTCGGAATCAAATCATGCTTAAGCGGTTGAAGCATTCCCTGCTCTTTCATGATGCCGGCCATGTAGGAGGTGGGGAAAATCAGGTCATAGCCCTTCGCGCCGGCTTTGAGCTTGGCATACATGGCTTCGTTGGATTCAAAGGTGTCGAGTACGATGCGGCAGTTGTTCTGCTTCTCAAAATTCTTGAGCACATCGGGGTTCATGTAGTCCGCCCAGTTGTAGATATGGAGAACAGGACGCGGGTCGGAACAGCCGCTCAGCAGCATCGCGCAAAGAAGACCCAGCAGGATCGTTGATCGTTTCTTCATGACAGTTTCTCCCTTATTGTGCGGCTGGCGCTCACCAGCACAAACGTGACCAGCAAAAGGATCACCGAAAGTGCATTAATGACAGCCGGCGCGCCGTGTTTCATCATACTGTAAATGTGGATCGGCAGGGTTGTCGAGCCCGGCCCCGCAACAAAAAAGGTCACGACAAAGTCGTCAAGTGACAGCGTAAAGGCCAGCAGCCCGCCAGCAGCGATACCGGGCATAAGTAGCGGCAGCATGACACGGCGGAATGCAATCCAGTGACTTGCTCCGAGATCCTGCGCCGCCTCCATCAGGCTGAAATCAAAGTCCTGCAACCGGCTAAGGACGACCATGGTGACATAGCTGATGCAGAACGTAACGTGCGCCAAAAAGATGGTGAAAAGGCCGAGGTTGACGTTCAGCGCGACAAAAAACAGCAGCAGGCTCATTCCCATGAGAATATCGGGAACAATCAGCGGGGCGTAGATCATACCGTAATGCGTCATCTGAAAGCGTGTGCGGTAGCGGTTCAGCGCGAAAGCGGCCATGGTGCCAACCCCCATCGAAACAACGGTCGCGCCGACCGCGATGATCAGCGTATTCTGCAGTGCGTGCCATATCTGGCGATCCTGAAACAGCCGGACATACCAGCGGCAGGTAAATCCGTTCCACGGACCGCCGTAGCGCGAATCGTTAAAGGAGTTCACCGACAGAATAATGAGCGGCAGGTAGAAAAAAACCAGCACGGCCATCGTGGTATAGAATGGAACGCGACTGCGCTTCATTGCGCCGCCTCCTTCCCTTTCTTCGCCGCCGCCGGCGGCTGCCGGTAGTGGTGCACCAGCGTGATCATAAGCGGAACCATCACCGCCAGCGTCAGCAGTGCCGCCAGCGCGCTGGCGTGCGGCAGATTGCGATCTACAAAGGTGCGCTGGGCAATCTTGTTGCCGATCATTTCACTGCCCGGCCCGCCGACGATATCGGGAATCACATACGAACCGAGCGCAGGAATAAAAACCATCAGAACCGCCGTCCAGACCCCGCGGCTGATGCCTGGCAGAAAGATGCGCCGGAAGGCGCGGAACTGCGAAGCGCCGAGGTCGCGTGCCGCTTCGATCAGTGAATAGTCGAACTTCTCGGCGGCGGCATAGACCGGCAGAATGGCGAACGGCAGATAGGTGTAGATGATCACCAGCAGCACGGTGACCGGATTGTAGAGCAGTGTGGCGTCGGGCGCGCAAAGATGCAGGAAAACCAGCGCCTGTTTCAGCATGCCTTCCGGATGCAACAGCACTTTCCAGGCAAAAATGCGGATCAGGAAATTGGTCCAGAAAGGGATAATCACCAGCAGCAGCAGCACATCGCGAATCCGTTTCGGGGCACGGGCGATGCAGTAGCCGCACGGCACCGCCAGCAGCAGGCAGATGATGGTGGAAACGACGCTCAGCCAGACCGTGCGCCAGATAATCGCCGGATAGTTCGGGTTGCGCAGATCAAACAGCGTACTGAGAGTCCAGCCCTCCCCAATGCCGCCGAACGGCGTCGACGGTTTGAACGTGATCGCAAAAACAATCATCGTCGGAATAATAAAAAACAGCATCAGCCAGATAAAGGAAGGTGCAGTCAGCAGAACCTCGTGCAGTTTTTTTTGTGCAGGCCGCTTCATGCCAGCACCGGCTCCTCTTCAGTGTCCGGCAGAACGAGCAGGTTTTCGTCCTCGGCTTTATAGCGCTCCAGCATACAGGAGTCGTCGGCGAACCACGACAGCCAGACTTTTTCACCCCAGGTGATCGGGCGTGTATCGAGCAGGTAGCGGCTGTGCTGCTGGTGAATGCCGAGACGGTAGTCTTCGACCCGCACCCAGTATTTCGTGTGCGAACCGAGATAAATGACATCCTCAACAACCCCCTGCACCAGATTACGGTTCGGCAGCGGTTCGGGCAGCTCGCGCCAGATTTTGAATTTTTCCGGGCGCAGACTCAAATGAACCGCGTTACCGATCTGTAACCCCTTGTCATTCCACGCCAGCACATCAGGAAAACCGTCGATCTTCAACCGGCAGTACGGCCCGTCCATCACATCGGTTACGGTGCCGTCAAAGAAGTTGGTATCGCCGATGAAGGCAGCGACAAAACTGCTGCGCGGAGCTTCATAAATCTCCACCGGACGGCCGATCTGCTCAATGCGCCCGCGGTTCATCGCCGCGATGCGGTCGCTGATCCCCATGGCCTCACTCTGGTCGTGCGTCACATAAACAAACGTGATGCCGACTTCATCGTGAATCGCGTCGAGTTCGACCAGCATCCGCTGGCGCAACTTCAGGTCGAGCGCCGCCAGCGGCTCATCGAGCAGCAGAACCTGCGGACGGTTGATCAGCGCGCGAGCAATCGCTACGCGCTGTTTTTGACCACCGCTGATCTCGGTGACTTTACGGTCGGCGTAGTCTTCCATCTGGATCAGCTCAAGCATACGATCGATTTCTTTATCGGTCTCGGCTTTCGTCCAGCGGGCCATGCGCGGGCCGAAAGCAATGTTGTCGCGGATCGTCAGATGCGGAAACAGCGCGTAGTTCTGAAAAACGGTGTTCACCTTGCGCTCGTGGGGCGGAAGCCCGGTGATATCACGTCCGTCGAGAATGATACGGCCCGCATCGGGATCTTCAAACCCGGCACAGCAGCGCAACAGTGTCGTCTTGCCGCAGCCGGACGGACCCAGCAGAGAGAAGATTTCGCCCTTGTTGATCGAGAAAGAAACGGAATCAACAGCGAGGAGTTCGCCGTAACTTTTCGAGACCCCTTCAAATACAAGAAAATCGGCCATTGTTTTACCCGTCCCGTCTACCAAGTGTGCCGCTTTTTCTAGATCAATTTCCCAGCCGTTACAAGCGCACGGAAAGAAAATAACCGCTCAGGAGTCCGTTTTCTCAGCTGGTTTTTTTATGTTTTACCGGAATCTCAAGGGGTCACCCCTTTTTCTATGACCTTCAACGACTTCAACTCCAGGGAGCCTTTGGATTTTGAGCTGTTTCCAATGGTTATGACAAGGTTGGCCAGATGGTCTCCGCTCCAGCCTGTCTTGCTCAGCGGAATACACAGCGTAGTATCCGATTGAAGAACGGTTCCGCCAGACTGCAGCCTGAGCAGGTTTTTTTCGGGGTGGGTTCCGTTCCAAGTGTTGATCTGTAAGAAATCCACATTTTCAACCTTGCCCAAAGAAACGACCAAAACCGGGTTCTTCTCCATGTCGATAGGAACACAGCACTCCCCTGCGGGGCTTACCGTGACCAAGCGGGCAGAAGGCCCGCCATCATGTTTGATGACAGCACCTTCACCGTCAGGGGTGATGCTGGCCGGGCCAGCAATCTGCCAATTGCCCTCCCGAAAGCCGGCCTGCCAGGTCAGCTCTCTGCCTTGATCGGAGTCGGTGGGGACGAAGGGCTTGCCTTTGACCTTGAAAGAAATGCTCAGCTCCGTGTTTCCCGGTACCGCGTTGAAGCGGATGAACTCCAGCGTGCTGCCAATGCGTTTTACATCCTGCACGGTGTCGGATGCCTTAACCAACTCGTAGTTGGAATAGTCGCCCCACTCCGTGATTCCCATGGGCACCACATAAGAGTTCGGGTTGGAAACGGTGATCTTCCAGGTCTCTTCGCCATCGGAAAAATGCTTCGCGAAGGAAACAATGCCGGGAATAGATGCCTCACGTGGATACGGCCCCAAGTGGCCCGAAGCATGTTGATGGATGTAGTTGAAAATCAGTCTTGGCAGTCGCAGTGCATCTTCAAAGACCATCTGACATTCGGCATCAAAGAAAAAGAAGCTGAGCGGGTAGGGAGCGGGATGTACCGGAGTGTTGGGGGATCGCGGCTTCGGGTCTGGCACGGGAATATCCCGGAACAGCATATAGTGAGGCGGCGTAACGGATGGATACTTCCGCTGATAGGCCGTCGCCATCTGCGGCAACGTCATGAACGGCAGATTTTTTGACTTGGCGTATTTGAAAAATTCGTCAAGTGATGCCACGTCGAGATTGTAGCGCTTGCGAGCCTCGACAAACGCCTTGTCCTCGTCCTGACCGAAAACAAATTTCCATGAATAACCCCAGTCCATCTCGTGCGACTCCTGGTGGATGATGAACGGGATGAAATCGTTCCATTCGGTGTTGCGCAGATACTCGTCGAGGAGCTGTTTCCAATAGTCGATATTGCGCCCATGGATGATACCTCCCTCGCGAACATCGTTGGGATCCATGCTGAAAACGCAGGGGTCGCCGCCATGGATATCGGTGGCTTTGTTCAAGTCCCGCTGGGTCCATTCCACACCGAGGACCTTGCCGGGGTAATCTGCGGGGATCTTATAGGATTCGTTGTTGCTGTTATGCGATGCGTAGAAGGGAGCCCACGGGCAGCCCTTGTCGGTGTTGTTGTCAACGCCCTCCTGCCCCCAGGTCCAACCCCATGCGCCGATCATCCCTGCCTCTTCCAGCTCCCGAACCGGGCGGGTGCGACCTTCCCCAACGGCGGCAAAGCTGACACTCGCCCAAGGCAGCGCCTCCTTGATCGGCCCCCAATCCTTGAAGTCAAAAGAGGCCACATCATCGCCGTATTCCTCATGCCATTTGGTGAGCAGGTCTTTCATCACGACGGCCGACTTGTTGTTCACAAGCCAGGTGACCGGGATGCCATACTTGTGTGCCAGAGAAGCGATCCGGGCGGCTCCGGCACTTGGCAGGCCGCTGGCTCCGTCCCAACCCGTTTCGACCAGATAGGCTGCGACACAAACCGCCAAACGGGAATCCGTGGGCTTGGCGGGATATAATGTGACGGGAAACTTGTCACGTTTCACCTCAAAGAGGCCGCTGAGGTCCGGAAGCACGGGCTCAGCCTCGGTCGAAACAACCATCCCGGCATAGGCCGCCTCGTTTTTGCCACCCGGATTTTTCAGGGTGAAATGATGCACTCCCGCAGCAAGATCGACTCTGCCCAGCTTCCGCCAACCGGTCTTTTCCGAACCGGGGCCGACTCCAATCAACTTGCCATCCACCTTCACCTCGACATCCGGATGTCCGTCGCCAAGCATGGAAAGCCAGAGTGAATAGGTTCCCTGCGGAAGAGTGATCTCCAGGTTGTCCGCGGCCCCGGCCTTGTCCGCCCAGCGGACATGGTCGCCCGGGGTTTGTACATTATTCCAGTCGCCGGTGAAATCGCGTTGCGCGATGCGCATCGCACTGAGGCCCAGCGAAACATCGTCAATCCACGCCGTCCCGGTCACCCCGGCATCCAAGCCGAGGACGATCTCGAACCCCTCCGCTGCCGGATCGGGTGTGAACGAAAATCGGTACTCCGTCCAATCCTGCGTTCCGCCGGTTTTGATCACCCTGCGCTCGGGCTGTTGGTCACTGCGCGCGGTGGGATACCAGGAATTCCAACCGGTGCTGTCGTTGCGCTGGAAAATTTTAACCGAGAGGCCGTAGGGCGTTGAGATGTCCTGCGTTTTGATCCAGACAGACAGGGTGTAAACGGTCTCGATATCGATGGGGAACTTCTCGCTCGTGACTGCGCGGGCTTTCGGCGCGCCGGTCACCTTCAGGGCTCTGGTGCCCGAATGTTTGACCACGGAATCCACCGCGAACCCACCGGAATTGGATTTCCATGGAGTCAACTGAAGGGATTCAAAGCCGCCGTTACGAATAATGCTCAAAGGATCCGGTTCGGCGCCTGCCGCGGTTATCCCATGCGACAGCGTGAATGAAAGAAGCAGACCCATCGACAGAATCCGATTTGATTTCCGATTTTTGTTTTTCATTGACCCTTCCTTTTTTACAGAGCTTTGACACAACCCCTCGAGTTCCCGACTTGGTTTTCCATTCATCTTTCATAGTTCATCATTCATACTTCCGAATGACGGTACCCCGGGCGGGATTTGCCGCTTCGCTGCTTCACATTCGTGAAGCCTGTCTCGACCTGCGGTCTCGGCTGAACCCGCGGGTTCGCATCCCATTTCCGGCTTCGTTTCCCATTCATCTTTCATAGTTCATCATTCATACTTCTGAATGATGGTACCCCGGGCGGGATTTGCCGCTTCGCTGCTTCACATTCGTGAAGCCTGTCTCGACCTGCGGTCTCGGCTGAACCCGCGGGTTCTCATCCCGCACTGGTACCCCGGGCGGGATTTGAACCCGCGACCTACGGTTTAGGAAACCGTTGCTCTGTCCAGCTGAGCTACCGGAGCGATGGGACGAACTATGAAGGATGAAGTATGAAAGATGAAAGCGGTTTTTTGCCGCTTTGCTTCTTTGGCGGAGACTGTCAAGGCAGGCGATTGGTGGTCCTGCTCCCAAAACCGCGCCGCCGTAAATTATTCTTTAATCATCGCACCGAGCAGGAGACCGGCCAATGTTGCTTTAACGACACCACCAAGCGTCCAGATTACCGCCAGCTCGAAAGAGATCGGCTGAACAGCATACGTGCAGAAGCCCATGGCAAATCCATTTGCCGCTCCCCACAGAAAACCAAAGGAGAGCCCGGTTCCCAGACGCTTATCCTTAATCAGCCCCGCATAAATCGCCGTGAATACGATGGAACTAAGCAGAACGGATGCATGGATGTAGCCCGGCTTCATCAGGCTCGGCGCACGCCACATTTCGGAGGTCGCCTGATAGACGGGGCCCAGAATGCCAACATGCAGGATCAGATCAAGAACTGACCAGAGAACAAATACAGCGATAACAGCCAACAGTGTCTTTTTAGTCATATGTACCCCCTTTTTTGCTGACGCGGAGAATAAGAGGATTTCCAACCTTTGGAAACTTCTAATTCAACGTTTTGCACTTTTTATCTACAACCGCGACAAACTCTGCTTACGGTAATCGCTCGGTGTGAGCCCTGTTTTCTTTTTAAATATGCGTGAAAAATAGTAAATTGATTCAAAACCAAGCCGCGCGGAAATCTCTCCGACAGAGAAAGCTGTCTGCCGCAGCAGTTCGCATGCCTTGTTGATTTTGACTTGCTGCAAGTATTGCCCGGGCGGCAACCCCGTTATTTTTCTGAACTGCTTACGGAATCCTGACAGACTCAGCCCGAAATTCCGGGCCAATTGATCAAAATCGACACATTCATTCGACTGTTCTAAAATAAGACAGCATGCATGGCGGATGAGTTCTGCATTACCCGGGCTTGAATCCCCCGTGCGCCGGATCGATGCAAGCAGACGTGCGACGATCTGGGATGTTTGCGCAGCAATGATGTGCTCAAATTCGCTCGAACCATGCTCAATATTTTCTACGATCTCGATAAATAAGCTGAGCATTTTTTCATCATGCCCCAAATAAACAACCGGTTGTTTTTTTGAAAATCCCGGGTGGCCCATAATCCGCCGGGCCTGATCACCGTCAAATTCCACCCAATATTCATCCCATCCGGTAACTGGATCAGGGCGGTAGCGATGCCATTCATTGGGGAACAAAATGAACAAAGTCCCCTCGTGAATTTCTTTTGTTCCACCCGTGGATGATTCGAAAACTCCTTTGCCGCGCGTAATATATACCAATGAAAAAGAACTGAGCGTTCTTCCCTTTTCCCATGAAAACAGGTGATCCTCGGGGTGTTTCCCGGAAGGATACGGCCATCCTGCAGGAACCAGCGTATACCCTGCGTCCATAACATATAGCCCCCACCTGCGAGCATCCGGGGTAACCGGCAGATAACGAAACCATGATTTTTTAAAATCAGACATGCAGGGTCATAATGTGCCAAAGAGATGTCATTCTGTCCATTGAAAGCCAGGAGGTTTTTCTATAACTTGACAATTAGAGTTGCGACGGCGGTATAAAAACGAAGGAGAATCTAATGGTTGCTTTGGGTGTGTTTCTGCATGCGGTGGGCGGCATGGCGGCCGGCGGCTTTTATGCGCCGTGCAAAAAGATTAAGTTGTGGGCATGGGAGAATTACTGGCTCACGCTGGGTCTTTTCGCCTGGATCATTGTGCCTCTGATCATGGCAACAGCTTTTGCACCGCAGTTTATTAATGTATTGAAAGCCTCGCCTAAAAATGCTCTTGGTCTGGCCTTTTTGTTCGGCGTGCTATGGGGCGTTGGTTCAATTACTTTTGGATTGAGCATACGCTATCTCGGAATGTCACTGGGGTTTGCCGTCTCGCTGGGATTTTGTGCGGCATTTGGAACGCTGATCCCGCCGCTGTTTAACGGGTCATTCGGAACGATCATCCAAACCGCAGCTGGATGGGTAACGCTGAGCGGCATTTTGCTTTGCCTGATTGGAATCGCCATATGCGGGAAGGCCGGTGTAGAGAAAGAGAAAGCCTTGTCAGCAGGTTCGGCGACGGCTGGTGAATTTAATTTGCCAAAAGGGGTGCTGGTTGCTGTTTTCGCCGGGGTGATGAGTTCTTGCATGTCATTCGCCTTCAAGGCCGGTGCACCCGCACAACAGATGGCCGTTGAAATGGGTGTTATACCGGTGCGATCAAATATCCCATTACTGGTGGTCATCCTCTGGGGCGGGTTCCTGACAAATGCCATCTGGTGTGTTTTTCTAAGCTTACGAAACCGGACGTTTAAGAACTTCGGCGACAGCAGGACGCCTCGGCTGAAGAACCTGTTGCTGTGCGCCGCCGCAGGAACCCTTTGGTACCTTCAGTTTTTTTTCTACGGAATGGGCGAGACGCAGATGGGCTCCTACAACTTTGTCAGCTGGTCGTTGCATATGGCTTTTATTATCGTAACCAGCAATGTCGTCGGGTTGCTGACTGGTGAATGGAAGGGCTGTCACGGACATCATGCAATCGCCTGGCTGTATTCAGGGACGGCGGTACTGATTGTGGCGACTTGTATCATCGGTCTCGGCAGCAGTATGGCCATACATTAATCGAAGTGAAATCACTATGACGCGCAGCACCGTTAAAATGAAAATCAAATCCGGCTTTAACTATGAATACAAAAAAAGGCACGACAAAACCGGATCGGCATTTTCACAAAACCTGACCCAAGCCGGCTAGAATAAGGAGATCCCCATGACCCCAAGAGAAAGAGTGCTGAAAGCATTCAAGCGGATGGACGGCCTGCCGGATCGTGTGCCGGTTCAATTTGAGTTCTGCGCCCAGCTTTATGACCACTTTTCAAAAAAGCTAAACATCCCGATGCATTATACCAAAAATATTTTTGAAGACGTCACCTACCGCATCAGCGGCAATGAAATCCGTACCGCAATGGGTTGCGACGTGGTGGTGACCGGCGCAGCCGAATACTGCGGATTCAAGCCGGAGAAATTTGCGGATGGAACTTGGTTGAATGAATACGGCATGCGGATGAAGCAGGGGCCGATCTATGTCGAAATTGTCGAGCCGCCGCTCAGGCACGCCGAAACCGCCGCCGACATTGCCGCCTACCGCTGGCCCGATCCGGATGCGCCGGGCCGCTATGACGATGCCGCGGCACTCGTCGAAAAATTCAAGGACCGTTATTTCATCATCGGTGACATTGAAGTGACGATCTTCTCACTGGCGCAGACACTGGCCGGCATGGAAAAACTGCTTATGGATATGGCCGGCGAAGAGGACTATGTGATTCCTCTGTTCAAAGCCTGCGCAGAGTTCCAGACACAGGTCGGCCTGCGATTAATCGCGCAAGGCGTGGATGCCATTTGGGTCGGCGACGACTTCGGCGGACAGGACGGCCTGCTGATGTCGCCCGCCATGTTTGAAGAACAGCTCATGCCGCTCTATAAACAGATGATCGACCGGTTCAAGGCGGCGAATCCTGACATTGTGCCGATTCTGCATTGCGACGGAGCCGTCAGCAAACTGCTGCCTCAGATCCGGGAGATCGGCTTTGAAGTATTCAATCCGGTTCAGCCCGGCGTACCCGGCCACGGGGTGAAGGAAATGAAAGACGGGTTCGGCGATCTGTTTGCGTTCTGGGGCGCGATCGACCAGCAGCACCTGCTGCCGAAAGGCTCCAATGCGGAACTGGAAGCAGACATTAAGAAAAAGATTTCCATTCTCGGTGCGGGCGGCGGCTATATGATTTCTCCCGCACACATTATTCAGAATGATGTTTCGCCGGAACGAGTGGAAAAATTTATCGAACTCTGCATAAAGCATGGGAAATGTAACTAGGAGTGTCCTCACATGAAATTCAAAGAAACCATGCCCTCGCGGGAACGGATGATGAAGGCCTTGAGTTTTGAAACTCCGGACCGGGTGCCGATTGATCTCGGCGGAAACCAGACAGGTATTCACAAGAACGCCTATATGAGTCTGGTGAAACACCTTGGGCTTAACGAGAAACTCCAGATCATGGATGCGGTGCAGCAGCTTGCGCAACCTTCGGAGTCGGTGCTGCAACGGTTTCGTGTGGATACCCGTTACATTCGTGCCGGTGCCGGCGAAGGCTACGACGGAACCATTAAACAAAATAAACGGGATGGAAAACTGTGGCATGACCTGAAGGATGAGTTCGGTGTAATCTGGAGCCTGCCGGATGCCAATCCGCTTTACATGGACATCTCGCATCATCCGCTTGCGAATGCAACGCTGGCCGATTTGAAAGACTACCCATGGCCGAAGGGGAATGATCCGGCGCGGTTTGTTGGACTGCGGGAACGGGCGCTGGAGCTGAAGAAGGACACTCCGTATGCCGTCGTCAGCGGAATCGCCGGTGTGGTCTATGAATACTGCTGGTATCTGCGCGGACTGGAAGACTGGTTTTGCGACCTGATGAATGACCCGGAATTCTGTGAAGCGCTGATCGATCAGACCTGTAAGTTCTGGATGGGGTATTTTGAAGGCTTTTTAGACGAGGTCAGCGACCTTGTGGATGTGATCATGATCGGCGATGACTTATCCGGCCAGGACGGACCGATGTTCAGCCCCGACATTTATCGCTCCATCGTCAAGCTGCGCCACAAAAAGCTGGTGCAGTACATCCGCTCCCGGACACAGGCAAAAATCTGGTATCACACCTGCGGAAACTGCCGGATATACATCCCGGAACTGAAGGACAACGGAGTGGATATCCTCAATCCGGTTCAAACCAATGCACGCAATATGGATCCGGCAGAACTCAAGGCGGACTGGAGCGGAAAAATGGTGTTCTGGGGCGGCGGTTGCGACTCTCAACATGTTCTGCCGCGAGGCACACCGCAAGAAGTCTATGAAAACACACGGAGGAATGTGGAGATTCTCAAACAGGGCGGCGGATACGTGTTCAACAACATCCATAACATTCAGGGCGAAGTTCCGCCGGAGAATGTGGTGGCGATGTACGATGCGGCTTACGAACACGGGTTTTACAATTAAAAGTTATCGTTCAGTTGCTTTAAACATTAGGAGCTGGTGGATTTTGTTTTAAAACAGATGGAAGGAAAAAATGAGGATCGGTTTATTTTCAATCGGACTGGATACGTACTGGGCGCAGTTTGACGGACTGCTGAAAAATTTGAATGGCTATCATGCGTACATCCGTGACCGCATCGGCGCGATGGATGTCGAAGTAGTGGATGCCGGCATGGTCGACAATGTGGAAAAAGCCGCCGCTGCCGCCGGGCTGTTTAAAAAAGAAAATGTCGAGGTGATCTTTCTCTTCATCTCCACGTATGCACTTTCTTCAACCGTATTGCCGGTGGTGCAAAGGGCCAAGGTTCCGGTGGTGATGCTGAACCTTCAACCGGTGGCTCAGCTCGACTACGCCAAATTCAACGCGCTGGGCGACCGCGGCAAAATGACCGGCGTCTGGCTGGAGCATTGTCAGTCCTGTTCAGTTCCGGAACTGGCCTGCGTATTCAACCGTGCAGGAATCGACTACCACGTCGTGACTGGCTATCTGCAGGAAGCCGCCGCCTGGATCGAAATTCAGGACTGGGTAGACGCCGCCAAAGTAATGGCTGGCATGCGCGAAAACCGGGTCGGCATGCTGGGGCATTACTACTGCGGCATGCTCGATGTCTACAGCGACCTGACCCAGCAGTCCGCCGTTTTCGGTAATCATTTCCAACTCCTGGAAATGTGCGAACTGTATGAATTCCGCAAGGCGGTAACGGCCAGTGAAGTATCCGCCAAAATCGCGGAGTTCGGCACAAGGTTTGATATCTCTCCGGAGTGCGAAAAGTCCGAAATTGAACGCGCCGCCAAAACTTCAGTGGCGCTGGATAAACTGATTGCCAAACACGATCTCGGCTCGATGGCCTACTATTACGAAGGCACCGGTGAATACGAAAATATTGTCACTTCGGTCATCGCAGGCAATACACTGCTTACAGGACGCCATATTCCGGTTGCGGGCGAATGCGAAATCAAAAATGTGCAGGCCATGAAAATCATGGACCTTTTCGGCGCCGGCGGATCGTTTTCCGAATTTTACCTGTCCGACTTTGTCGACGATGTTGTCTATCTCGGCCACGACGGCCCGGCGCATTTCGCCATCGCCGACAGCCGCGTTGGACTGGTGCCTTTGCCCGTCTATCACGGCAAGCCGGGCAAAGGTCTTTCCATCCAGATGACGGTGAAACACGGACCGGTAACCTTGCTTTCTGTGGTGCAAACCAAAGACAGCCTGTTCCTGCAAGTCGCCGAAGGCGAATCCGTACCCGGGCCGGTTCTACAGATCGGCAACACCAACAGCCGCTATAAATTCAGCGTCGGCGCAAAAGGTTTTATGAACGACTGGTCTAAAGGCGGTCCGGCGCATCATTGCGCGATTGGAACGGGACACATCGCCGGTAAAATTGAAAAACTGGCCTCGTTACTGGGTATTGAAATCCGCAAGGTTTGCTGACATCCGTCTTATACGAAACTCACTTGATGAGTATTGTTTTTTACAACCGCTGACGCTTGAGTAAGCAGCCGAGGAGTAGAGAGAACTTCCTGAAACAACCGTTAATTTCTGGTTTATTTGAACCCTTGGAGCCCCTCTGACCTCCTCTAGCGACAGCGGTTGTAAAATAATTTACTCAATACGACTCAGATTGATTCCGTCTTACTCACACCGTATGCATTAAAGACCCGACGGCTAAACAAGAACTGTTTACACAGATAGCAGCCAGTTCATCCGTGAAAGTTTTGACAAAATCATGGCCGACAAAACGATCAGAAACCGACCCTCGATCACCCGATGTTGCGAAAATGGGTTCGTCCATCTCCCGGCTTTCTGATTTTTGAGTTCTCTGCGCTCTTGCGGTAGCACAACTACACATCGCACACGTCGCACTGCGATTTCAGCACGGCGCCGTTGCTAGCGTTGGTAGCCAGTGATGCGTAGCGGGCAAGCCAGCCGGTGGTATAGCGCGGCGCAGGCTTCTTCCACGTTTTTTTCCGCTCGGAGAATTCCTTATCGGAAACTTCAGCGTGCAGTTTGCGGTTCGGAATATCGACTTCGATGATATCGCCGGCCTTGAGCAAACCAATCAGTCCGCCTTCTGCGGCTTCCGGAGAAATATGTCCGATGCAGGCGCCGCGCGTTCCGCCGCTGAAACGTCCGTCGGTGATGAGTGCAACCTTGTCACCAAGCCCCTGCCCCATGATGTAGCTGGTGGGCGCGAGCATTTCCTGCATACCGGGTCCGCCTTTCGGTCCTTCGTAGCGAATGACAACAACATCGCCGGCTTTGACTTTGCCGCCGAGAATTCCTTCGCACGCTTCTTCCTGCGATTCAAAGATAACCGCCGGGCCTTTATGAACCAGCATCTTCGGGTCAACGCCAGCGCTCTTCACGACCGAACCTTCGGCGGCGATGTTTCCGTGCAGGATGGCGAGGCCGCCCTCTTTGCTGTAGGCATTTTCAACGGTATGAATGCATTTTTCATTGAGCGTTTTTGCTCCGGCAATATTCTGGCCAAGCGTTTTCCCGGTGACCGTCGGACAGTCGAGTTTGAGCAGTCCTTTTATTTTACTGATCTCGCCGAGGATCGCGCTGATGCCGCCCGCGTCGCGAACGTCTTCGATATGGAAACTCGATGACGGAGAAACCTTGCAGATATTCGGCGTGGTCTTGGAGAGACGGTTGATCTGATTGAGGTCGTAAGCAATGCCCGCTTCATTGGCGACGGCGAGTGTGTGCAAAACGGTGTTGGTGCTTCCGCCCATCGCCATATCGAGCACAAAGGCGTTATCCACGGAGTCATGCGTGATAACTTCGCGTGGTTTAGGCCCGTTGGCCAGCGCCATTTCAACCGCGCGCTTCGCGGCGGCCTTCCAAAACTCAAGCCGCGCCGGTTCGGTGGCAAGCAACGTTCCGTTTCCGGGCAGCGCCATACCAATCGCTTCGCACAGGCAGTTCATCGAATTGGCCGTAAACATGCCGGAGCAGGAGCCCGCGCCCGGACAGGCTTTGCATTCCAGCTCATTCAGTTCGGCTTCGGTCATTTTACCAGCCTTGCACTGCGCAACACCTTCAAAAACGCTGATCAGATCCACAACGCGTCCGTCCTTCAGTCGTCCGGCCGCCATCGGGCCGCCGCTGGCGAATACCGTCGGGATATTGCAACGAACCGCGCCCATCAACATACCGGGTACAATCTTGTCGCAGTTCGGAATACAAATCATCGCATCAAACGCGTGCGCCTGAACCATGGTTTCCACGCTGTCGGCAATCAGCTCGCGGCTGGGCAGAGAAAACTTCATTCCTTCGTGGCCCATCGCGATGCCGTCGCAGACGCCGATCACATTAAATTCCCGCGGCGTTCCGCCTGCTTCGCGGACGGCGTCACAGATAATACGTCCAACCTGATTCAAATGAACATGGCCGGGAATCACCTCGTTGAAAGAATTACAGACCGCAATAAACGGTTTTTTGATGTCCGCATCGGTCAGGCCGGTGGCATGCATCAGACTGCGGTGGGGGGCACGTTCCATTCCTTTTTTAACTCTGTCACTGTTCATCATGAACTCCTTTACTTAAAAACGATCGACTTTGTCGCATATTCAGGTAGCTTGTCCGACTCAAAACTGAAAAGTTAAGAGAGCATACGTTCCGCGAAAATATTATGAAGACAATTTTTATCGCAACGGTATTACTTTTTGATGCCGGAATCCTCGGCGCGGAAGAGATTGCCACCAATATTCCGCCGATTGTGGTGACAGCGGCGGCGCAAACAGCCGAAAACGCGGCGATCCACGAGGTCCTGCGCGCCGAACCGGGCGTGGCGCTCAATTCCCAGGGCGGTTCGCAAAACGATCTTTCCATCCGCGGCAGTTCTTTCAGCGGCGCAGGCCTTGCGCTGGGCGGGATGACGCTGCGCAATCCGCAAACAGAACATTTTAACGCTGAACTGCCGCTGCCTGCCGCTATGCTTTCCCGCCCCAAAGTGCTGACCGGTCTCGACAATCAGGGCGGACATCTCACCGGCACGGTCGGCTTTGGTCTGCTTCCGATCATTGGAAAAAAACAGGTGGAAGCGGGCGTCGGCTCGGATCACCGCGACTGGCAGAGCGCGCTGGTTCAGCAGATGCTCACCGATAAACTTGGACTCGGTGTGTTCGGCGGACGGGAATCGGCTGAAGGCGTGGACTATAAAGATAACGACTACGACCGGGAATACGCCGGCGGCCATATGCAATACCGTGAAGACGATGTGCAGATGGACATGCTGGTTGCGCATCAAAAAAAGGAATTCGGCGCGCGCGGCTATTACGGCGTTCCCGACACACAAGCTGCAAATGAGAAAACCAAAGACACGCTGGTCTACCTCGCCGCTCGCAAGGGCGATTTAAATGACGCGTATGTGCGCGGCGGGTTATCTTGGCACGAGTTCAACGACGATTATTATATTCCGTCCTGGGCCTATAAAAATCATACCCGCTCGCAGGTCGGCTCCGCCTTTTTCGACGGACGCACGATGGAAGTCAACGGCTGGACAGCAGGGTGGCGTGCCGATATGGATGAAGAGAGCATGGACAGCACCAAGATGGGAGACCATGGTCGAACCCGTGGCGGAATCTCTCTGCTGCCGCAGTGGCGCGGCGACCGGCTGAAAATAACGGCCGGAATGCGCAGCGAGTTTTTCACCGGCGAATCGCCTTATTATCTGCCGCAGGCTGGCGCCGAATATCTGCTTTCCGACAATCTGACTGCCTTCGCCTCCTACACCGAAACCGTGCGCCAGCCCTCCTATACCGAACTTTATTATCTCTCACCCGCCAGTGCCGGAGATCCCACTCTGGAACCCCAAACCGAGCAACAGACAGAGATCGGCTTCAAGGGAATTCCATCCGAACACACCGACTGGAAACTCTCCGCATTTTACCGGCGCTCCGGAAACACTGTTGACTGGGCAAAACTCACTCCAGGCTCACCTTGGACGGCATACGATATTGGTAATCTGGATGTGTACGGAACAGAAGCCCGCCTCGGCTGGTATCCAATCAAAACGCTGGAAATGCAATTTGCCTACACCTGGATTTATAAAGACCTTCAACCGGAAGATTTGAACCAGTACGCTTCGCGCTACGCGCTCGATTATCCGGAACACCTCGCGCAAGTCTCATTACTCTGGAGGCCGCTTAAGCCGATTGAAATCGGCACCGTACAGTCGCTCCGCTGGCAGACCGACAATGAGATGCGCGAAAACGGACAGTTCGGCGCCGACAGCTCGTTCGTCGTGCGCTTCACACCGCCCAAGGCCGATTACGCCACCCTCTCTTTTCTGTTAAACAATGCGTGGGACGACGACTTTCAATCATTTCCCGGACAGCGCCCGCCTGAACGCTTTGCCGGTGTATCCCTCACACTGACCTGGTAATCCCGGTCTCTTTCCATTTTACGGTGAGCATTCATCAACTCGCCGGGATTGGCACCGTGATTTCAAAACTTCAAGTGCATCACAAGCCGTTTGCACCTTTTCATAAAGTAAAATCTTGCAACAGAATACAATCCCCACTTAACTGGCCGTGTTATGCGTAAAATTCATTCATCCATAACGGAAATATCCGTCGCACTAACCGCACTCTATTCGTCCGGACACGGAGACCTCCCGGAAAATGTACTGTGGAATTCGCCCGCTGCCGACCGCGTGGTCGAGGCGCTGGAAATTCTCATCCATGTCATGTTTCCCGGCATGTACTCATCCGAAGAAGAAAACCTTGAAAATTATTTTAAAAAACAACTTAGCGAGGTTTCCCTACGGCTTTTGCCTGAGCTCGAACGCGCCATCCCCTTCCGGTGGCAATCTGAATCGGCCCGGCGTGCAGCCGGAACCCCCGCACTGAACGATGTCCCTGCCGAAGCCCGGCGGATTTTAAACGAATTCATGGCGCAGCTGCCTGCCGTCCGGGAAATGCTTATTGACGATGTAAAAGCGGCCTACAACGGCGATCCCGCCGCGCTGAGCTATGCCGAAGTCAAACTCGCCTACCCCGGCGTACTGGCCATCACGTCGCATCGTCTGGCGCATGAACTCTACCGTCTTGATGTGCCGATCATCCCGCGCATTATGAACGAGTGGACTCACGCGAAGGCGGGTATTGATATCCATCCGGGAGCCACGATCGGTCGCGGATTTTTTATCGACCACGGAACCGGCGTGGTGATTGGTGAGACCGCAAAAATCGGAACGGGCGTAAAAATCTATCAAGGGGTCACGCTTGGTGCAAAAAGCTTTCCGCTCGATGAACACGGCAATCCGATCAAGCATGTCCAGCGTCATCCGACTGTCGAAAATAACGTTATTATCTATGCAAATACGACGGTATTAGGGGGTAAAACAGTCATCGGCCACCACTCCGTTATCGGAGGAAATGTTTTCCTGATGGACAGCGTTGCACCGCACAGTTTTGTCACCAAAACCGAGGCTGGCGTGATTGTTCGGACCAAAGATAGCGCCGGGTTATTAGGCGGTCTTGGCATCTAATGTGAAAAAATAATTTAAAAGCTGGACTCACCCCGACTGCTTACCTATATTTCTGCGCTTTTACGTACCGATTTGAGGAGCAAACCATGCCGAAAATGAAAACCAAAAAGACTGCGGCCAAACGTTTTAAGAAAACGGGAACCGGCAAACTGAAATATTCCCACATGGGCGGCAGCCATATTCTGACCGGCAAGAGCCGCAAACAGAAACGCCGTCTTGGCGGAACCAATCTGGTTGCAGCCACTGACGAAAAACGTATTGCCAGAACGATTCCCTACGCTTAATTTTTAAGGAGTAAGAACCATGCCAAGAGCCACAAATGCACCTGCCTCACGCCGCCGCAGAAAAAACCGTCTGGACCTCGCCAAAGGTTTCTACGGGCACCGCAGCAAACTTTTCCGTCAAGCTACCGAAGCGGTAGATCGCGCTCAGGCGATGGCCTATGTTCATCGCAAACAGAAAAAGCGCACGTTCCGCCGCCTCTGGACTGTACGTGTTAATGCCGCCTGCAAAGCGAACGGTATCACCTACAGCCGTTTCATTGAAGGGCTGGTGAAAGCTAATATTAACCTGAACCGTAAAATGCTCTCCGAAATCGCCATCTACGACGATGCCGGTTTCATCAAGCTGGTTCAGACCGCCAAAGCCGCGATTGCTTAACGCATCCGCCCGCTGAAAGCAGGCAATCCCGACCGCACTGCGGCCGGGATTTTTGTTTCTCCAAACGACTTGCTGCCTCAAGAAATTATCCGTTGAAAGCAACTGGATTTACCGCCCTCTCCCGCGATCTTCGCCAGAATTCCGTTATCAATCCTTAACGGCACTCATCTTTTCAAAATATATCCACCCTGCCTGCGGGCAGATGGTTATCTGATAATTCTGTAACAGGCGTGCACCAATACGCGTTCCGCCGGGCGACTCCGCGATGGCGGGCGCTGAAAAAACAAGTTCGGGATCCAGCACAACGGAAGAGACCGCCGCCGCACCGTCAGTCGCCATTTCGAAGTCCCCCGCCGGATCGATAAGAATCAGCTCTTCCTTGCCATCAATAATCCCGCGCACCGCACAAACTCCGGCGTATTTAACAAGCGGAAGCTTAGCTATACATTGCGATGGATCCGGGTTGTAAGCCGTTTTACCTGTCGAAATCAGGACGTTTCCCTCAGAATAATTCAGCTGAATCTGTTCAAATTTTCTGAGTATTTCCCAACCGATCACGCCTTTGAGCTCCGGTTCTTCAATGCCACGAGCCCGCGGGCCGAGCGGGCCGGTGGCCATGCGTACATTCACCAGCGGACGTTCAATAAAAAGCTGTTTGAACCGCATGGAAGGCACCATAGAAAGACAGCTGGCAATTTCATCACCGGAGTGTTTGACCAGTTGCGCTTCGCGCTCGCCAAGCGGTAATGCCCCGAATTTATTTGCCAGACCGAACTCAAGCCAACTGGAGGATGTGCTGAAATCCAATAAGACCGGCGTTTCCATCCCTAAACTTGCTTTTAACATCACCACAGGACGAAACGGGGCCTCGGCCTTCATCGGCAGTGCCGCGCCCTGATTCGGATGGACGCGGGTGCCTCCGCGATATTCCATTCCACCGGGTGTCTGATAGATACTGAACCCGTAAATACGCGGATCACAGACTTTGGTCAGATAGGCCGACTGCTCTTTCCACGGAACCGGCTTCGTTTCAGTGGTTTTACAAGCCACTGTAACCAGTAATGCGATAGTCAGAAAAAAAAGCCCGGTTTCCGTTTTCATCAATTTTCCTTTCGTTCCGCCGAAGGGCGGCGTCCATCCAGCGTATCCAGCAGATAGTAAATATCATGACTATCATCGGAGATCGAACAAATCAATAACCCCTCGGTAATGGAGAACCGGATACGCATCCACGCCGGAATTGACGGGTCGTTATACTGCCAGACCGGCCAGGCACCGTAAGAGCGTATCGCTTTCACCCCTTCGGGCGGAAAAAGAATCAACTTCCAGCGCAACAGAAAAACGCGCGGACCAACCGCACTGACAACCACCCAGGCATCGCGCCGGTCGCGCCCGCCAAGAGAAACCGTGGCCATCGTCAAAGGATTTCCTTCCAAGGTCTGAAAAAAGAGACCCGCCGCTTTCCATCCATTGGAAGAGTGAAACTTTTCCAGAACAGACAAATCTGGGGTGTCATTGCGATAAACAATTTGTGCGTGAGCTGGCACCGGTTTAAGCGTTTGCAATGCAAACGGCGGCACATAAACAATCCAACTGATTGCAATGAGGGCCAGCAGCAGAGTCAGCCCGCCGATGATCCAGCGGCGCATCATGCCTGTACCGTTCCCTTGAGATCGGCAATCGAGCCGATTCCCTTGGCAGCCATCCACTTCTCCATTCCTTCGATTACACGCGCTGCCGTGGACGGGTCGGTGAAGCTGGCTGTACCGACCGCAACAGCCGTTGCCCCGGCGATAATAAATTCGAGCGAATCTTCCGGCGTATAGATACCGCCCATTCCAATAATTGGAATTTTGATCACTTTGCAGGCTTCCCACACCAGCTTGATCGCGATCGGCTTAATAGCCGGGCCAGACAGGCCTCCGGTGCGGTTAGCAAGCTCCGGCTTGCGGGTTTCGATATTAATCGCCATCGCCGGGTAGGAATTCATGATTGAAACCGCATCAGCGCCGCACTCTTCGGCAGCGCGGGCAAACACCTTAATGTCGGCCACATTCGGCGCCAGTTTAATGATGAGCGGTTTCTGCGTTTTGGTGCGCACCGCATCCACTACCGTGCGGAACAGACTCACATCCGTTCCGTAAAGTGCCCCGCCCTCTTTGACGTTCGGGCAGGATACATTGACCTCGAGCGCGCTGATTCGAGGTTGATCGTTAAAAATTTCCGCGACACGACTGTAGTCTTCAACCGTTTTTCCCCAGATATTAACAATCAGCGGCACACGATAATTTTCAAAGAATGGCAGATATTTTTTGATGAAGCCTTGTGCTCCCGGACCGGGCAATCCAATGGCATTGAGCATCCCTCCGGACGTTTCGAAGGTCCGCGGTGTCGAATTACCAACGTGTGGTTCGGTGCAAATCCCTTTGACCGTAATCGCGCCGAGGCGGTCGATATCCACCAGATCTGCGTATTCCGGGCCGTAACCGAATGTACCGGACGCCACCGTCACCGGATTTTTCATTTCCAGCGATCCTATTTTTACACGCATATCCGGCTTTTTATTCATCCCAGAGAATCTCCCGTGCTTCAAAAACAGGCCCGTCTTTACAGCAGCGCGCCCATTCCCATCCGTTGCCGGTTTTTCGCTTGATCACGCAGGTGAGGCAGGCACCGACGCCGCAGGCCATATTGCGATCCATGGAGAGCCAAGCCGTGAGGCCGTTTTTAAGCGCGCGATCTCCGACCGCTTTGAGCATGGCGTTCGGGCCGCAGGCGAATAGTTCAATCCCCTGACTCCTGCCACCTGACTCCTGCCCCCCGATTTCCACCTCTTGTTCCGCAAGCCACAGATCAAGCGCGGCGGTAACAAAGCCCTTCTGTCCGAGCGAACCGTCGTCGGTGGTGACACGAACATCCCAGCCGAGCGCTTTGAATTCGTCGATACAGAGAATATCGATGGCGCTGCGCCCGCCGAAGAAGGCAATGCCTTTGACCGGCAGTTTCGCGGCTTGCAGATAAAGCGCGGCATTGCCATAGCCGCCCGCCACCAGCACCGGCAGTGTTCTGTCTTTTCCAAGGTTCGGAAATCCAGTGCCGAGCGGGCCGATCAGGTTGACCTCTTCGCCTTCGGCAACGGTAGTCAGCGCCGCCGTCCCTTTGCCAACAGATTTATAGAGGATAGAAAGTCCCGCCTTGTCCGCTTTAAAAACGCTGAACGGCCGGCGCAATACGGCATCGGCCAGACGCGGTACACGGAGGTGGACGAACTGCCCCGGCTGTACGAGCGGGCCGACAGCGGGTGCAGAAAGCTTGAGCAGACGGTAGTCGCCTTGAAAAAGGCGATGTTCCATTACGGTGGTGGTTTCCTGTGTCATCGGGCGCGGATTGTGCGAAGTTTCAAATGCGAGGTCAAACGCATTCCGCCCTGCGAACCAACGGAACAGGATGACTAATCAATATCGTACGGAGGAGTTCCTGCTGAATTCCTTAAGCTCCCGCTGATATTGATTCAAAAAAACCACAATTTCACGATGTTGATGAGCAATCGCTAAAGCAGAGGCGGTCTCGCCGGTGGTCGATTTAGAATTTATGTCAGCGCCGCCTCTCACCAATATTTCAAAAATTTCACCTTGTCCCAATTGCGCGGCCATAAGCAACGGAGTACGCCCCAAGTAACAGTGCATTTCTAAATTCGCACCGCGACCGATGAGCTGCCGGACCATCGCAATCTGATTGCCGCGCACGGCATGGTGCAGAGGGGTCCATCCTTGCCGATCCTGTGCATTAACATCCGCACCGTGGTCCAGGAGTAAATTAATAGCTTCTGCATGAGCTCTGTTCACCGCGTAATGCAAGGCGCTCGCGCCGTTGCCGGCGCGAATGTTTAAATCGGCACCACGTTCGATTAGAATTTTAATCATGGTGGAATTGCCGGAACGGGCGGCACAAAAAAGGTAGCTTTCTCCGCCGGAGGGAGTCTCCACGGCAAGAGCTCCGGCGGCAACCAGCCGTTCAATTGCCGGACTGTTGGATTCTATGGCCAGCCCGAGCGGCGTGATTTTGTCCGCATTACACGCCTTGAGATCGGCTCCGGCTGTAATCAGCCGGTCGACCAGGCGAGCATCCCGCTGCAGGACGGCATAATGCAGTGCCGTGTTGTTTTTCTGTCCGGACCGGTTGGCATCAGCACCCGAAGCCAGCAATAGGGTGAGAGCTTCCAGATGTCCGGTTTGCACGGCGTGCATTAGCGGCGAAAGACCATTCTGATCAAGGGCGTTAATGTCAGCGCCGCCTCTCAGTTTTTCCTGAATAAGTTTACAGGTCCCGGTGGAGGACGCACTGTGGATCGTTGAATCTGGGCGTGCGTTCAAGAGGCATAAGCCGGCAAAGATTGCCAGTGCTGTTACAAAAACTGATATCCAAAACCCAATCGTCTTCAGAAACATCCTTTCTCCGGAACCACTTGACGGGAGGGAGGCTAATGTTTCCAAGGAACTCCGTATATCGGGCGACTGCCTGAAAGTTTTGTAGGGCGCTTTATTACACCAAGCGAAAGAAATTACACCTTCTTGCCTAAAATCCATTGCACCGCCCGCTGCAGCAACTCGGTCGAACTATCCACGCCCAATTTGGTTTTAATACGTGAACGATAGGTTTCAACCGTTTTAATGCTCAGATTCATAGATTCAGCGATATCTGCCGTGCCATGCCCCTGACCGATCTTCTCAAAAACTGCCAATTCGCGATCGCTGAGACTGCCGACCGGATCGCCTCCCGCATCGACACGCCGAATGGTTTGCATAATTCGTTGCTTAACCGCTTCACTGGCATAAACCCCGCCCCCCAGAACACAACGAATGGCATCAATCAACTGTCCGGGGTGATCGCTTTTATTAACATAACCCGAAGCACCGATACGCAGAACCCGCTCGGCATAAAGCATCTCGTCCTGCATAGAAAGCACGATCATTTTGATCTTAGGAAACTGGATGGCAACATCTTTTACCAGATCGATGCCGGATTCTCCGCCCAGCGACAAGTCGATTAGAACAAGATGCGGCGCAACTTCCGCACAAAGCTTTAAAGCTTCCGTTCGTCCTACCGTATCGCCGCACACAACCAAGTCAGTCTCGCGTCCAATAAATTCACGCAACCCCTGCCGGACATAAGCATGGTCATCAACAATTAAAATTTTACTCTTGGCTCTCTTGTCAGGGGCTGTAACGCTCATGCGACGCATACTGCCAAAATTGGCGGTAATTACAATGCCTCTTTTACAGCACTGCGCAAAAATCTAATAGGGTTTGTGCTCCTCTGCCTTAACCGCATTCCAGACTGCGTCGAGTTCTTCCAGCGAGCACTCTTCGATTTCACGCCCAGCAACATGCAGGCAGTTTTCCAGGCATTGGAAACGACGCATGAATTTAGTGATGTTTTCATTGAGCACATCCTCAGACTCATGGCCAAGATAGCGACTGAGATTTACGGTTGAAAAAAGTAAATCGCCGAGCTCTTCACGAATTGCGGCAGCATCCTTCTGCTCCATCGCTTCCTTAACTTCGGCCAGTTCTTCTTCAAGCTTGGCAATGACACCTTCAACTTCATCCCACTCAAAACCGGCACGGGCAACGCGTTTCTGCACCAGATGCGCCCTGGCGAGTGCTGGCAGGTGCCGCGGAATGCCTTCCACCAGCGAGCGCGGTGTATCAGAATCCTTTTCGGTTTTTTTAATTTTCTCCCAGTTGCGGAGAACTTCTCCGGATGTATGGGCTTGAACGTCGCCAAAAACATGCGGATGACGCCGGACGAGCTTATCGGCAATACCGGTCACCACATCGGCAAATGTAAAATCGCCCGTTTCTTCGCAAATCTGCGTCTGAAACACGACCTGCAACAGCAAGTCCCCCAGTTCGCCGCACAGCTCCGCGCGATCGCCGCTTTCAATCGCATCAATTACCTCATAGGTTTCTTCGATAAGGTTGGCCTTGAGCGAGTCCAGCGTCTGCTCACGATCCCACGGGCATCCGCCCGGTTCGCGCAGTTTACGCATAATATCCAGCAGACGGTCTATCGGCTTTTCATTCATACTATCTCCGGAAAAATGTGTTATTCCTTCTGCCTTTCTACCATTTATTTCCGTTCAAACAATTCTCCGCTATAACTTTTCAGAAAAATAAAAGTCGCCTTAATTCATACAGGGTGTGTTGCCCGGCTTTTTTTTACTCTCAGGGTTGAAAAAAAATAGTTTAAAGTCCAAAAACATCCTGCGGATGGTGCATTTTCAGTGAGTTGCCCTGCCGCATCGTATTTAGGACCAAAAGGATAAATTATGCCGCGCATCCTGATTGTAGACGACGACATGTTCTTTCGAACAGTAATCACCAAACTTCTGACCGGACACGGATACGATATCACCTCGGTCCAGAGCGGTGAAGACGCTCTCGATCTACTGAAAACCAAAGCATTCGACCTGATGATCTCGGATGTCAATATGGCCCCTATGGACGGAATGGAGCTGTTACAAAAAACTCAGGAATCCTATGCCCACATGGGCGTCATCATGCTAACCGGTCACGACGAAATTGAAATTGCCATTGAGGCTATGAAAAAAGGAGCCTTCGACTTTCTCGTTAAACCCTTTCAGCTCAACGAACTGTTTCTAACCGTGCAGCGCTCGCTTGGATATTACAATGCCTCTCCGGAAAGTAAGCCGATTCAAGCGCGATTAGATATGCTGGAAGGGCTTGTGACAGAAAGTGCCAGCATGCACAAAATTTGCGACATCATCCGGCGCGTTGCCCCGGCAAATGTCACCGTACTCCTTTGTGGCGAGCCCGGATCAGACTATGAACTCATCGCCCGCACAATACACTACTATAGTCCTAGAAAAGACGATCCGTTTATAACCCTGGACTGTGCTGCGTTACCTGCCGAGCGGATCGAATCGAAACTCTTTGGAGATAACACGTTCACTAAAGGGCTTTTCGAAACTGCACACGGCGGCACACTTTTTCTCGATAACATCAATGCCATACCCCTCCACATTCAACCCAAGCTCCTCAACGTGATACAAAAAGATGAAATCCGCAGAATTGACGGATCGACTCATACAAAAATCGATGTGCGTATTGTCGTTGCTTCCAGTGAAAAGCTAGACCATCTCGTCGAAAAGAAAGCATTTCACGAAAACCTTTATTATCGACTCAGCGCCCTTCGCCTTGATATCCCGCCATTACGCAACCGCCCGGAAGATATGCCCTACCTCATCGACCAGGCCATTCACCGGAATATCAAGCCGGATGCTGAAATGCCTTGCCTTGATCCAAAGGCAAAAGAAATTCTTTATAACTACCCGTGGCCCGGCAACATACGTGAGCTTGAGGACGCCATTCGGCATGTGTGCTCCTTTGCACAAAACGGAGTGATCACTAAAGAAATGTTACCCGAAAAAATAGTCACGACATTTGATGCAGGAATCCGTAATCAGATCGTCACCAACCATCGCGCACAGTCAAAGGGACAATCCTTTAAAGCCTTCCTGCACCGTAAGCAGGGAGAATTCACCAACTGGGCCAATAAGCCTCCGAAAGACACATAACACCCTGAAATCCCGCGAGCAGAAACTCCATGTCTGTCGCATAAAAAACCCCGCCGGAATCCGGCAAGGTTTTACTTTCAGGACTATTTGTCGGCCATTTTAACGGCGACTGACCAAATCAAGCAGTTCTTTAGCTGAGAGGCCGCCGAGTGTATCAAGCACCACTTTAGCGCCGGTGAAATCTTCATAGGCCGTATAAGCATCCGGCAACGCAATCGCGGTGGCGCCGGCCGTCAACGCACCTTTACAAGCGGCACGCGAAGCAACAATCGCGATAAGCGGGATATTCTCCTGCCCGCGCTGTTTCAAAATACGCAACCAGTGATCGGCGCGCGGAAAAATCGGATCGACACTGTCCATCGCCACCAGATCAACACCCAGCGTATCCAGCTCTGTTTTTTTCATCAGTTCTTTAGCGGGCGCGTCCGGCCATGCCGAAAGGGCAACCACTTGTATATTTTGCGCCTGCGCCGCTTTGATTAACGCCGGAAGATCTTTATTGAGCACCGCTTTATCTGCAAACGCTTTAGCCAGCAGGCTTTCGGCCTGTTCGGTAAGCTGATCGCCCGTGGTTAGATTCCGCCCGGAAGCCTCAATCATAGACTGAATGGCTTTCCCGGGACGCGGGGTAAGCCCGTAACGGGCGAACAGAGCAGGGGTTACATCAATATCTTTACTTTTCATTACCTGCTTGAGGACATCAAACATGATCTGCCGCCCGTTAATGGCAACATATTCGAGTTCAAAGAAAAGAACTTCTCTTGCCTTGATCTTCTCAACGGCCGGTTTGGTGGTTTCAATTTTGGCTTTGCTCATTCAGTCTACTCCGGTTAATTACACATCTTTTTATAAAAACAAGCGGGCAGTGTATGCGGCAGGGCCTGTACAGTCAACCCCTGAAAAATATCCCCCCTCCGGAGCAGGAAAAGGGTTGCAAGGCTCGGTTCGGATTGTGATTATGACAGGAATTTTGGCGAAATTACGGACTTTTCAGGCGGACACAAAAATGAAAAAAGCAATCATAGCACTCGAAGACGGGACCTGCTTCACCGGCCGGGCTTTTGCCGGTTCCGGTGAATTCAACGGTGAATTAGTGTTCAATACCTCCATGACCGGCTACCAGGAAATTCTGACAGACCCGTCTTATAACGGCCAGATCGTCACCATGACCTACCCGCTCATCGGCAACTACGGGATCAATCCTGAAGATGTTGAATCACGTGCCGTTTTCGCCAAAGGCCTGGTTATCAGCGAATGTAGCCGGATTGCCAGTAACTGGCGTTCAACCATGAGCCTGCCTGAATATCTCGAAAAAGCCGGCGTGGTCGGCGTTGACCAGATCGACACACGTGCCATCACCATTCATATCCGCGACAAGGGTGCCATGAAGTGCATCATCTCCACCGAAGACCTCGACTGCAAGAGCCTCGTACAGAAAGCCAAAAACTCCGCCGGACTCGTCGGTCGCGACCTTTCCACTGAAGTCAGCGCACAAAAACCCTACATTTCCCCGGAAGGCGGCAAAAAGAACGCCCGCTTCCGCGTAGCAGTCATCGATTGCGGGATAAAAACAAACCAGCTCCGCATCTTCGACGAGCTCGGCTGTGAGTGCATGGTATTCCCGAATACCGCCTCGGCTAAAGAAATTCTGGCCAGCGGCCCCGACGGCCTCTTCCTTTCCAACGGCCCGGGCGATCCGGCCGGCGTTCCGCAAATCGTCGCCACCGTCAAAGAACTGATCGAATCAAAACTTCCGACCTTTGGAATCTGTTTCGGACACCAGATGCTGGGTCAGGCTCTCGGCGCGAAAACCTATAAACTGAAATTCGGTCATCGCGGCGCTAACCAGCCGATTCAGGATCTGCGCACCGGCAAAGTCGAAATTGCCTCGCACAACCACGGATTCTGCGTTGATCCGGCTACCGTTGATCCGGAAATTGCCGAAGTCAGTCACATCAACCTCAACGACAATACCGTCGCCGGCCTGCGGCACAAGAAACTGCCGATGTTCTGCGTGCAGTATCATCCCGAAGCCTGTCCCGGCCCACACGACCCCTATTATCTTTTTGAAGAATTTATAGCACTGATGGATCAGTATAAGAAAAAGTGATGAAAAACTGGAAAAATATAATGTTGCTGACGCTCTTTATTCTGTTGCTGATCATCAGCTTTCAGAATCTCAAAGCCGTCACACTCCAAGTACTTTTCTGGCCGGTGCGTGTATCGCCGGTCATTTTAATATCACTTATGTTCCTGACTGGATTCGCCGCAGGAGGCCTTACACGCAGGAAACGGAGTTGAGATGAAACACACTGAATGGATTGCCATTTTAGATTACGGTTCACAGGTAACGCAGCTGATTGCGCGCCGCATCCGCGAACAGAAGGTTTACTGCGAAATTATCCGCTTTGACACCAAGGCCGCCGACCTTGCCAAACGCGCGCCGAAAGGCATCATTCTTTCCGGCGGGCCATGCAGCGTACCGGATGCCGACTCACCGAAGTGCGACCCAACCCTCTTCGATCTGAATATTCCAATCCTTGGAATCTGTTACGGCATGCAGCTCACCGCCCAGACACTCGGCGGGAAAGTCCACCCCGGCCAGAAGCGCGAATACGGCAAAGCCTCCATGCAAATCACCGGCGATTCCCCTCTATTTCAGGGGTTGGAACCGGAATTGCAGGTCTGGATGAGCCACGGCGATAAAGTCGAGGCCATGCCCAAAGGATTCGAAGCCGTTGCGAAATCCGACAACTGCCCTTACGCCGCAATGCAAAATTCAGAACGGAAAATCTACGGCGTACAGTTCCATCCGGAAGTCGTCCACACCCCTCAAGGCAAGGAAATGCTCTGGAACTTCGCTTTCAAAATCTGCAAATGCGCCGGCGACTGGGAGATGAGCAAATTCATAGAAGAAAATGTCGCAGCCATTCGCGCCAAAGTCGGCACAGACCATGTTCTGCTCGGTCTTTCCGGCGGCGTCGATTCGTCCGTCGTCGCTGCCCTGCTCCACAAAGCGATCGGCCCTCAACTTCACTGCGTTTACGTCGACAACGGACTCATGCGTTACCGGGAAACTGAAGAAATCGAAAAACTCTTCGGCGATGCCTTCGGAATCGACCTCACCGTCGCCCGTGAAGGCAACCTGTTTCTCAAAGAACTCGAAGGGGTCAGCGACCCAGAGAAAAAACGTAAAATCATCGGGAAAATATTCATCGACGTCTTCGCCGCAAAAGCACGCGGATTTGCAGGTAAAGTCAAATATCTGGCGCAAGGTACGCTCTATCCCGACGTCATCGAGTCCGTCTCTCCGATCGGCGGCCCGTCAGCCACCATCAAAAGCCACCACAATGTCGGCGGACTGCCCGCCGACCTGCAATTTGACCTGGTTGAACCGCTACGCGAACTTTTCAAAGATGAAGTGCGCGAAGTCGGCCGCGAACTTGGCCTGCCCAGTTACGTTGTCGACCGCCAGCCCTTCCCCGGCCCCGGCCTTGCCGTGCGTATCATCGGCGACATCACCCCCGAGCGTATTACCATTCTTCAACAGGCCGATCTGCGCGTCCGCGAAGAAATCATGAAAATGCCGAACCATCTCGATGTCTGGCAGTACTTCGCCGTACTGCTTCCGATCCAGACCGTCGGCGTGATGGGCGATGACCGCACCTATGAAAACGTCGTCGCTGTTCGTGCGGTGGAAAGCCGCGACGGTATGACCGCCGACTGGTACAAACTGCCGTATGATGTGATGGATAAAATTTCCAACCGGATCATCAACGAAGTCAAAGGCGTCAACCGCGTCTGTTACGATATTTCTTCCAAACCGCCTTCCACCATCGAATGGGAGTAGATTCAACGCAAAGAAACGCTGAGAAAATGACAGAGAACGAGCTATCTAAAGAAATTATCGGAGCAGCAATCGAAGTCCATCGAGGGCTTGGCCCCGGTCTTTTAGAAAACGTTTACGAAGAAGCTCTGTGCTGTGAACTCGAATTGCGCGGCATCCCGCATGAAAGACAGAAATATCAGCCCCTCAATTTTAAAGGCAAGACCCTTAAAACAGACTATCGAATTGATTTGCTGGTGGACGGAAAAGTAATCGTTGAAGTAAAAGTCAGGGAAACGATTCATCCGATCGATAAATCTCAAACCCTTACCTATTTACGACTGAGCGGAGTGAAGCTTGGTCTGCTAATCAACTTTCATGAACCGCTTTTGAAAAACGGAATTACACGAATAGTGAATAACCTTTAATTAAACTTTGCGAGGCTCGGCGCGCTTTGCGCCTTTGCGTTGAGGAAAAAAAATGCCAAAAAGAACTGACATCCATCACATCCTGATCATCGGCTCCGGTCCGATCGTAATCGGCCAGGCCTGCGAATTCGACTATTCCGGAACACAGGCCTGCAAGGCGCTCCGCGAAGAAGGATTCCGCGTCACGCTGATCAACTCCAATCCAGCCACGATCATGACTGACCCGGCCACTGCGGACGCGACCTACATCGAACCGATCACGCCCGAAACCGTCGAAAAGATTATTATCAAAGAGCGCCCCGACGCGCTGCTGCCCACGCTTGGCGGACAGACTGCGCTCAATACCGCTATGAAGCTTTACCGGAGCGGCGTGCTGAAAAAGTACAATGTCGAAATGATCGGCGCCAACTATGACGCTATTATGCGCGGCGAGGAACGCGATATTTTCAAATCCGTCATGAAGGAAGCGGGCATCGAAACACTCAAGAGCTTCCACGTTCACAATCTGGAAGAAGCAATCCACGTCGCCGAAAAAGAACTTCCCTTTCCAATCATTGTACGCCCCAGCTTTACCCTCGGCGGAACCGGCGGCGGTATTGCCAATAATATGGACGAGCTGAAACAAATCGCCAGACGCGGGCTGGAAGCCAGTCTCAGCAGCGAAGTGCTTCTCGAAGAATCCGTCTACGGCTGGAAAGAGTTTGAGATGGAGGTCATGCGCGACAAAAAAGATAATGTCGTCATCATCTGTTCCATCGAAAACATGGACCCGATGGGTATTCACACCGGCGACAGCATCACCGTTGCACCGACCCAGACGCTGACCGACCGCGAATATCAGGCAATGCGCGACGCTTCCATCAAGGTCATGCGCGCCGTCGGTGTTGAAACCGGCGGATCGAACGTTCAGTTCTGCATCCACCCTGAAACCGGACGTATGGCAATTATTGAAATGAACCCGCGTGTATCGCGTTCGTCAGCGCTGGCCTCAAAAGCCACCGGCTTCCCGATTGCCAAACTGGCTGCCAAGCTGGCCGTTGGTTATACGCTCGACGAGTTGCCGAACGATATCACCAAAAAGACTCCGTCCTGCTTTGAGCCGTCTATCGACTACTGCGTTGTCAAAATGCCGCGTTTCGCTTTCGAAAAATTTCCCTCAGCCGACGCGCATCTTGGCGTCAGCATGAAGTCGGTCGGCGAAACCATGGCGATCGGCCGCAATTTCAAAGAAGCACTTCAGAAAGCCTTCCGGTCTCTGGAAATCGGCGTAGACGGTCTTGATCTGAAGGCTGAAGCCAAAGTGCCGCTTGCCCGCCTGGAAGAATGGCTGACCCGCACGAAGACTGAGCGATGCATCGCCATTAAGGTCGCGCTCAAACAGGGTTATACCGTTCAAAAAATCGCCGAAATTACCAAAATTGATCCGTGGTTTATCGACAATATTCTACAAATTGTCGAAATGGAGCGCGAAATTCTCGACGCACCCAAAGACAAGCCTCTCGACATCGACCTGCTCCGTAAGATCAAGCTCAACGGTTTCTCCGACGCCCAGATCGCCGTACTGCGCGGTCAGGATCCGCTGGCGTTCCGCGAAGAACGCAAGAAAGCCGGCGTCATTCCGGTTTACCGGCTGGTTGACACCTGTGCCGGCGAATTCGAGGCCGCTACGCCTTATTTTTATTCCAGCTACGGCGATCTCAACGAAGTCCGCAAAACCGGACGAAAGAGCATCATTGTTCTCGGCTCCGGACCGAACCGTATCGGTCAGGGAATTGAGTTCGACTATTCCTGCGTACACACAGTCATGGCGTTGCGCGAAATGGGCTACGAGGCCATCATGGTCAACTCCAACCCGGAAACCGTTTCGACCGACTACGATACCTCCGATAAGCTTTATTTCGAACCGCTCACCTTCGAAGATGTGATGAACATCTACGAACAGGAAAAGCCGCTCGGCATGATCGTCCAGATGGGAGGACAGACCCCGCTCAATTTGGCCGACCGTCTGCTCACTGCTGGCGTTCCAATCCTTGGAACCTCGCCAAAAAGCATCGCCATGGCCGAAGACCGCGAACTGTTCCGTCAGATGATTATCAAGCTCGGCCTCAAACAGCCGGAAAGCGGCACGGCCAAGACGATGGATGACGCGCTGAAGATCGCGCACCGCATCGGCTTCCCCGTCATGATCCGTCCGTCATTCGTACTTGGCGGTCGCGCCATGATGGTTGCCTACGACGAAACCGAATTTGTTCCGTTCACCCATGCCGCGTTCAACGCCAGCCCGGGACACCCGGTACTGATCGACCGTTTCCTCGAAAACGCCATTGAAATCGACGTAGACCTCGTCTGCGACGGAAAAGACGTTTACGTGGGCGGCGTCATGCAGCACGTCGAAGCGGCAGGGATTCATTCCGGCGACAGCGCCTGCTCAATCCCTCCCTATTCACTCGATCAAAAAATCATCAGTGAAATCGAAGCGGCCTGCACCCGCATGGCGCTCGAACTGAACGTCAAAGGACTGATGAACGCGCAAATGGCCGTCAAAGGTACCGATATCTACGTCATCGAAGTTAATCCACGCGCCTCGCGTACCGTACCGTACGTCGCCAAAGCCACCGGAGTGCCGCTGGCGAAAATCGCGACCGAAATCGCCGTCGGTAAAACGCTCAAAGAATTGGGTCTTGTCGGCTTCCGTCCAAAACTGAGCTGGTATGCCGTCAAGGAAGCCGTCTTCCCGTTCAACCGCTTCGCCGGCGTTGATCCGATCCTCGGCCCGGAAATGAAATCCACCGGCGAAGTAATGGGTATTGATAAGACGTTCGAAATGGCCTACTGGAAAGCTCAGATCGCTGCGGGCCAGATGCTTCCGTCAAATGGTTGCGTGTTTCTAAGCGCCACCGACCGCGATAAAAACTGGATGGTGGAAATCGGCAAAACACTCGTCGCACTCGGCTTTACGCTGACCGCCACCGAAGGCACTACCAAAGCGCTTTGCACGCAGGGACTGAAAGTCACTGAGACCTGTAAACTCGCCAGCGGACAGCATCCGAACATTATCGATTTCATGCAGGACGGCAAGATCACCATGGTTATCAACACACCTAGCGGACCGGTCTCCCGTATGGATGAAATCAAAATCCGTTCCGAGTGTATTTTGAGAAACATCCCGATCGTCACCACCGAATCCGGCGCTAGGGCAACTCTCGGAGCCATCAAGGCGATTGCCGGAAAAGACTGGAGCGTTAAGCCGATTCAGGATTATCACGCTTAATCCTTCTGGATCTTTCCCTATGACGTGATGTCGTTTTTTCGGCTCGCCTGATGTGTTAAGCCCGAAAACCGGAGTTTAAAAAAGGTCGCCCTGTTCCTAAGAGCTGGAGTTCAATGTGTTCCGCTTTGGCAGTGGCAGATGGAACTGCTCACAACGCCGGCAACGGGATATTCTCTGGATCTGGATTCGACTGTCTTTCAGCGCTCCGGCCCTCAGCAAGGTGCTTGTAAAGGCTATAACCCTCGTCGTCCGGGACGGAAAACTCATCATCCCTTACTGGCCGTATATTATCGGAAGCCTCCTTCGTGCTCCACGGCTAGAGAATTTTAAACAAAAGTGTAGCCATATCTTCGGTCTTCCTGTAGGCTTTCCTGCATGAAGACACTATCATTGGATCTACGTGAGAGGATTCTGGCATCCTAGAGCATTTAACGATTGAAAAACCGTAAAGATGGTTTAATGTCTCCGTATGAG